>CP148074.1:1200000-2400000 GCA_037482215.1 Pseudomonas mendocina | reverse complement strand
GCCAACCTTTCTCTATCTGTCAACTCGTAGTGATAGAAAAATTTAATCATAGTATACTAAGTATACTGATGCGTGTACGGGTGGCTTTGCCCAGCGACACCTCGCGGGTGCCTGGATGGTGTCTGTGGGCTCGTTGATGTTGGACGAAATCGCCCCGGCTTTTTGGCAAAAACTTTACCGTCCGTCGGTCGTATTCTGATTTTTCTTTGCTGGGAGGCTGAAATGTACGAAGCCCTAGTGCTGCAAGGGATTGGTGTGTTTTTCGAAGGGTTTTTCACCCTCTGATAACTACCGTTCGTCGGCTTTTTAGAGAGGGGGGAGTTGAAAAAAAATTTTGAGGTCGGATCTATATATTTGAGAGCAAAGAAAAAGCGCGTTACCTCCAGCCCCATTTTTCCCTTCAGTTTTTTCTTCGTATCCGCAGGCGAAGCTAACGCCAATACCGCTCGAAAAGCAGAGGAGAAAGACGCCAGCCGCTCCTCTGGGTTCGGGAGCTCGTCTTCTTCGCAGCCGACAGGCTGCGGCTTAAGCTTTGAAATCAAAAGCTGCTTTAACGAGAATTTTTTTGACTTGAAGCCTGTAGATGGTTGTGTTTCACAACCATCTACAGGCTTCAACCCCATTCAGGGATCCAGCCCACTCACGTCGAGGCAAACAGGGGTGAACATGATTCAGCTCGATCTCAGTACTAATGATGCCGAGGCGCTCCTTCACCATGCACGGACATTCAAGCCAAAAAGCTCTGACCCGCGCGAAGATATGCGTCTGCAAGACGCTCTGGATGACTTGGTTGAAGCGATTGAGCGGCATTTCCACGAGGCAGCTTTACAGCGCTGTGATTGAATCTGGGGTCATTCATAGAGCCAGGGCTTGAGCTCATCAAGATTGGCCACAACGATTTGCTGCGCGCTGGCACGAGGCTGAATTTTGTGCGGATCGAGCTGATAGCGCTGTAAGACGTACTGTGCCAGTGCTCCGCGAGTTGGAATTACGAGTTGGCCTTTCGTCATTCCGTAGTCCGTTTCGATGATTTCTCGCTGCGATTGACTGAGTCGAGAGTCGGGCTCAATGGTGATGACCACTTGCGCTGACCACCCAGCATCCATCTCGCGTGTCCAATCGGATTTCCCGAGGGGCTCAAGCTCGCCGCGGAAACGGCTTAGAACAAAATCACGGTAGTCGCCATTCTTCTCGCAGAAAGCCCGAACATGCCAACGCATCCCACTAAATACCAACGTGTGAGGTGCGATGAGGCGCGTCTCCGGGATCGGGCTGCTTAGGGATACGTACTCGCACTCCAGGCGTAGGCCCTCACGGCATGCGCGGAGCAGGGGGCGCAGGATCTCCGGCCTTATTGAGCGATCAGGTACCTGAAGAATTTCGGTGTGAGCATAGGCCAGTGCCAGCCCTTCGATGTGAGCTTCGCGTTCGTGGTTCTGATTTAGGAGTCGCAGGTAGTCGCTGGCACTGTCATCAATGAAGCGTGGCTTGAATGTCTTGGCAGGCACATATCCCTTTAAATGCCGGTCGTATACCAGATTTTTGGGGGCGTGCTCGTTGATGTAGGTGTTGATGTCTTTCGACGCTTGCTGCCTGCTGATGCCAAAGCTCTGCATCAGGTGATTAGTCGTGAGACGCCCCTCCCACCAGACCACGGTCTCGATCAATTGATAGCGCAGTGCCAAGTCCCAGCGGACTGACTCGATCTGTTGTGAGCGTTTCACGTAGCGAGGCCTGAGCAAAAAGTTTACGTGTATATGCAGACAGAGTGGATGTGTAGCGAGAATTTACATAGCATCATGCCTATTGAAGCAGAATTCTGTCCGCCAGGGGTGTGATAGCCCCTATGATTTGCGCTCTTGCGCAGCATGATGAGATTCAAAAGCGATGATCAAGGATGCACAAACCATTGCCGAGCTGCGAGTGCTCGTCGGTTACCTCGGTGAGCAGCAGCCAGCCTGGTGGCCGAGCCAGTTTTTTAGCCCTACAGCCGCAGCTTTCCTTGGGCCAGTTTTCGCTCGTTCAACCTCGCTCGCCCAGTATCAGGGTGTGACCGCAGCTGCTGCTCGTAAGCATGAGGAGCACATAGGTGAGGGACGAACCTTCCATTTATTCAGGCTCCCGGAGATATTCGAGCAGTCAGCTGCTGGGGTTTTCTCAGATAAAGCCTTCGAGTCTAGAGTCCGCACATTGGTTGCAAGTCGCGATCAGGCTTTGGGTCGCTTGGCAGAGCTTGCGGGTGGCCCTGTCAGCGCCAGTGAAGGGCCTGTTGTTGTCGGTGATTTGACTGATGAGCTGAGCGATGCGCTGGAGTCTTGCGCCGCGCTGTACCTGGATGCCTTTAAGAAAGGTATCCAGTGCTTCCCATTCTTGCGGGAGGCGCAGTGAGCGCAGTGCGTTATTACACCACCCAGCTCCAAGCAGGGTTGGGGCTTATTGAAGAAACGCGCTTACTGCTTGGGCTCTATAAGCCTGGTATCAGTACGAGTGAGTTATCGGACAAGGCGCTAGCTTCCGGCCTTTTTCCTCTGGTGTCGGCCCGTCGCTTGCACAATATCGTCAGCGAGTGTTTTGCCCCGCGCTTTCTGCGAACGCCGGGTACTGCTGGCTCGCTTAAGAGACTGGCAGCCAATCTGACGCGTCAAGAATTCAGCCAGCTCCTGTTCCTGTACACCGCGCGCGCCAACCTGATTCTGGAAGACTTCGTCCGTGAGCAATACTGGCAGCACTACAGTGCCGGGCGTGACAGCCTGACCTTGGACGAAGCGCGTGAGTTTGTGCTGACAGGTGTACGCAAGGGCAAGACTCAGAAGCCTTGGTCTGACACCACCATCAAGCGGATTTCCTCCTATCTGATGGGCTGCTGCGCTGACTACCAATTGCTGTCGGCCAATACTCGGGGGCCTCGCCGGATTCTGCCATTTCGAATCCTGCCCAGAGTGGCTGCCTATGTAGCCTACGACCTCAAGTTTCAGGGCCTGGGAGACAACCAGATCGTTGGCCACAGCGATTGGCAATTGTTTGGCCTTGAGCGTGAAGACGTGCGTGAAGAACTCAAGCGCCTCTCGCTGCAAGGCTTTCTGATCATGCAGTCCGCTGCCGACGTTACTCATATCAGCTGGACGCACAAGCACATGGACGAGGTGATCGATGTCCTCACTCAAGGCTGACTTTAATGAGCTGATCGAGCGCATCCGCCAAGGGCGCGAATTCGGTCACGCCAGTTTCGAACCGATTTTCTATCTGGTGTTTCACCCGGAGCAGATCCTGGAAGTGAAGCGCCAGCAGCCGGCTTGGGAGGCGCGTCTGCGCAACGAGGGCTGGGATGTACACACCTTTTCAATCGCAGAAGAGATTGCCGACATTCTCGGCAAAGCGCCGCTGCGCAAGATCTGGCTGGCGGCAGACCAGCGTGCCCCTCAGTCCTGGGAAAAGACCAACGCCTCCCTGGCCAACGCAATAGCAAACGGCGCGCTTCAAGATCGCCTTGAGGCCAAGCTAGCCACTCTCGAAGATAAGCCCAAGGCCATCTTGTTGGTCTCCGATTTAGAGGCCCTGCATCCCTTCATGCGCATCGGTGTGATCGAAGGGAAGCTGCAAGGCAAATTCCATGTGCCCACCGTGTTTTTCTATCCCGGCGTGCGCACTGGCAAAACCCGTCTGAAGTTCCTCGGTTTTTATCCCGAGGACGGTAACTACCGCTCGGTACATGTCGGCGGCTAAGGAATAGAGGCAAGTATGGAAATCAAACAGCTTTTCGACCCCAGCAAAGACATCTACCGCAGCATCGAAAAGGTCATCACCTACGGCGTCTCTCAGGAGGCGCGTCTCAAGGCAGAGATCGCCGAGTATGTGGTGACTGACAGCATCGATGAGCAATTCAACAAGCTGCTGCTCAAGATGCAGGCTGCCATGGATGCTGGCGGTGAGAACGAGGTGGGCGTCTGGGTTTCTGGCTTCTACGGCTCGGGTAAGAGCTCGCTGACCAAATACCTTGGTCTGGCTTTCGACGACAGCATCAAGATCGATGGCGTCCCTTTCATTCAGCACCTGCAAGACCGCCTGAAGAAGACCACCACTCGCCAGCTGCTGAGTACTGTCGCCAAGCGCTTCCCGGCGGCTGTCTTGATGCTTGACCTGGCCAGTGAGCAGGTGGCTGGGGCCACCATGGAAGAGGTCTCCACCGTCCTCTACTACAAGGTGCTGCAATGGGCCGGCTACTCGCGCAACCTAAAGGTTGCTGCGTTGGAGCGCAGACTGAAGATAGAGGGGCGTTATCAGGAGTTCCTTGATCTGTTCAAGGACATGGCAGGGGGCGAGGAGTGGCACAACTACCGCAACGATGAATTGGTCGTAGACAGCCTGGTTCCTGCCCTGGCTCACCATCTTTACCCGAACTTGTTCAAAACGGAGAGCTCGTTCAGCACCGAAGCCAGTGAAGTCATTCGCTTTGAGAACGACCGTGTCCAAGAAATGCTGGAAATTGCCCGCGAGGCGTCGGGCAAGGATTACATCATCTTCATCATCGACGAAGTGGGGCAGTACGTCGGCTCGCGTCCGAACCTCATCCTCAATCTCGATGGCCTGGCCAAGAATCTCAAGGCATTGGGCGATGGCAAGGTCTGGATTATCGGTACTGCGCAGCAGACCCTGACAGAGGACGACCCGCGCGCCTCGCTCAACTCGCCGCAGCTATTCAAGCTCAAAGACCGCTTCCCGATCCAGATCGATCTGGAAGCTAATGACATCAAAGAGATCTGCTACACCCGCCTGCTGGGCAAGTCACCCCAAGGTGCTGCCGAGTTGGGGGCGCTGTTCGATCAGCATGGTCAGGCACTGCGTCATCACACCAAGCTAGAGGATGCTCGCGCATACGGTACGGATTTCGACAAGGCCACTTTCACCAACCTCTATCCCTTCCTGCCTGCGCACTTCGACATATTGCTGCACCTGCTGGGTGCCCTGGCGCGTTCTACAGGTGGCATCGGTCTGCGCTCGGCAATCAAGGTGATCCAGGATGTGCTGGTCGAGCCAGGCGAAGGCAAGACTCCTATTGCCGATCAGCCAGTGGGCTGGCTCGCTACCACCGTGACCCTGTACGACGCCCTGGAGAAGGATATCCAGCGCGCTTTCGTCAGCATCCACAAGGCAGTCGACAGCGTCTGCAAGATCCGTTTCAGCCACTCGCCAATCCACCAGAACATCGCCAAGACCGTGGGTGTTCTGCAAATTCTCGGTAACCTGCCGATCACTCGGCAAAACGTCAGTAGCCTGATGCATGACAGCATCGTCTCACCCAGCCAGGCGGAAGCGATCAAGCAGGCAGTTGAGGAGCTGATTACCGATCCCATCGTACCGTTTGGCGAGCAGGATGGTTTCCTGCGTTTCTTCAGCGAAAAGCTGAACGATATCGAGCAAGAGCGCAGCCAGATTCCGCTGCGAGCCGTTGAGCTCAAGCGCCTTGCCAACAATGCCCTGACGGCGGCTTACAACCCGCTCCCAAGCACCCAGCTACATGGCTCTCTGGCCGTACAAACCGGACTCAAGGCGCAGACTCAAGGCGGTATGCCGGTGGCGTTGGCGGGTGATCGCAACACCATCCAGACCATCGTCGAGCTAGTTGATCCCAAGGACTACGACACCACGCGTACACGCCTGGTGGATGAGTCGCGACACAAACAGGCGCAGTACCAGATTTACCTGGTTGGTCGTACCACTCCGGAAATTGATGATCTGACTGCGGAGATTTATCGCTGCAAAGAGATCGCCAACAAATACCGAACCGATCCCGACCAGGAGATCAAGGAGTACTGCAACGGCCAGGCGGATCGTGCCAACCGTCTGACTACAGAATTGGAGCGCCTGATCAAGCGCAGTTTGCTGCAAGGCTCCTTCATCTTCCGCGGTCAAACCAACGCTGTAGAAAACCTAGGCAGTGAGTTGGTAGATGCTGCACGCAAGCATTTGGCTGAAGTTGCTGAGCAGGTTTTCGACCGTTACGGCGAAGCTCCTGTGCGGGCGGCCACCGAGCTTGCTGAGAAGTTTCTGCGAGCAGGCAGCCTTACCGCTATATCAACGCCAATCGATCCGCTCGGCCTGGTGCAGGTCAACGCCGGCAAGGCGAGTATCCGCACCGACCACAAGGCGCTGGTCAGCATTCGTGATCATATCGACCGTCTTGGTGTCGTCGAGGGCAAGAGCCTGAGCGACAGATTTGCCGATGCGCCGTTCGGCTGGTCGCAGGACACGCTGCGCTACCTGCTTGCTGCTCTGCTGCTGGCGGGGGAAGTCAAACTAAAAGTCGGTGGGCGCGAAGTCACCGTGAATGGCCAGCAGGCTATTGATGCGCTGAAGACCAACAACACCTTCAAGAGCGTCGGTGTCTCCTTGCGCGAGGACAAGCCTTCCATGGAGATGCTCGCTCTGGCCTCAACCAGGCTGACCGAGCTTTGTGGTGATTTGGTCGTGCCCCTTGAGGACGCCATCAGTAAGGCGACCACCAAGTTGTTCCCCAACCTGCAACAGCGCTATGCACCCCTGGCAGAAAAGCTCAAAAGCCTAGGTCTGCCAGGTGTAGATCGGCTGGACAGCTTGAGTCGCGATATCGCTGATGTGTTGCTCACGGATGCCTCTGATGCGCCCCAACGGCTGGGTAAGCAGGACTCGGCACTTTACGAAAACCTGAAATGGGCTGCCGAGGTACGCAATAGTCTGGAGCAGGGGCTTGAGCAGACCCTGCGTGACTTGCTCCAGCATCGCAGCGCCATCGAAGGGCTGCCGCAAACTGATATTCCTGCACAGTTGAAGGATGAACTGGCCGAGCCCTTTGCTCAGCTAGCGCAGCGCTTGCAGCAGCTGGACTTCCACTGCCACTCAGCCGATTTCAACACCCGCCTGACCCACCTACGTGCCCAGGTAAGTACAGCCGCTACCTCCATGCAGTCGGCGCAGGCCGAACGACTGAAAGAGGCGGAAGTCGATTTGCAGCGCGTACCTGAGTGGGTTGAGTTGACCCTGCAAGAGCAGCAGGAACTGCTTGGCAAGCTGGAAGGGTTGATTCTCCAGGTGCAGCCGAATATCTCTGGCCTGCAAGCACTGGTCAACCGCGACTACGAGATTCACAACCAGGTGCAACAACTCAAGCAGCGTATCGAGCGATTGGGGCGCGAGCGCCTGCAAGAGCGGATCAAGTCCGAGCAGCAGGAAAAGGAGCAGGAGGGTGCTCCAGAAGCCAAGACCATTACTCGCAGCTTCAAGGCCCGTGCGCGCATCACCTCTCTGTCCGACTTGGACGCCATGATCCAGGCGCTGCAAAAGCTCAAGAGCGAACTGAAATTCGCCCACGCCTTTGAGCTGGATGTGCAGGTGGAGGAGTAAACCGTGGCCTTTGATCAAAGCACGCGGAATCGACTGCAAAAGCTGGTCAGCGATTGCCGCAAGCTGCTCAGTGAAGAGTTCAGCATCCAGTTGCAGCAAACCTATGGCATCGATCCCAATAGCGGTGAGGTAGCTGACCTTGATCGGTTGACTCATCTATGCGACCGGGATCGGCAGACCGCCCAACTGCTGCGCGACACGCTCGCGCACTACCTGGCCGTAGATGCGGATGACAAGGCACATCGCATCGCCGCCATTGACCGCATTATTCGCGAACAGGCCTTTACCGTGCTTAACCGCTTGGCCGCCTTGCTGATGATGGAGGCGCGCGGTCTGCTTGCTGCGGCTGTGGTCAGTCAGGGGCAGCAGTCTCAGGCCTTCGAGTTGTACAAGATGGTCTCCGGCAGTTCATTGGGGGAAACCGGTGAGGTTTATCGTACCTTCCTGTTCAGCCTGTTCGATGAGTTCGCCATAGATTTGCCGGCATTGTTCGATCGCTATGCTGCCCAGGGCCGTCTATTCCCTCGCGAGCCAGTGCTGCTTGAAGTGTTGGACGTGTTGAACCACCACGAGATTCAGCCGCTGTGGGCGGAAGATGAAACCATTGGCTGGATTTACCAGTACTTCAACTCAAAGGAAGAGCGTAGGGCCATGCGCGATGCCAGCCAGGCGCCGCGTAACAGCCGCGAGTTGGCAGTACGCAACCAATTTTTTACCCCACGCTATGTGGTGGAGCTCCTGGTTGACAACACTTTGGGGCGGATTTGGTTCAATGCCACTGGCGGTCAAACCAAGTTGCGAGAGTGTTGCCAGTATCTGATGGTAAAGCCAGATGAGCATCCGCAGACTAGTGCTCACTTGCGCGACCCACGTACCCTTAAGCTGCTTGATCCAGCCTGTGGCTCCATGCACTTTGGTCTTTATGCATTCGACCTGTTTTTGCAGATCTATCAGGAAGCTTGGGACTGGGAGCAGGCTAATGGCCCAGGCTCTCTTGATGTATCAACCCAACCGAAAACCAGTTTTCTTCCGCTCTGTCAGACCTATACCGACCTTGAGGCTTATCTACGCGATGTGCCGAGGCTGATCGTCGAGCACAACATTTATGGGGTAGATATCGACCCTCGTGCTGCACAGATAGCCTCGCTGGCGCTCTGGCTGCGAGCGCAGCGTGCTTGGCACGATGCTGGGGTCAAGGCGCTGCTGCGTCCAGAAGTGGGGCGTGGCCAAATTGTTGCCGCTGTACCGCCTCCCGGCGGCAAGGGGCTGAGGCTGAAATTTGCAAGCAAGTTAGATGGCAATGATGCCTTGCTATTTGAGAAAACCCTTCAGCTTCTCAAAGGTCTACCTGAGTTGGGAGTGTTATTGAGGGCTGAAATTGAGTTGCCACACCTTATTCGACAGGTCTATGGCGGTGCTGGTTGGGGGTTGTTTGCTGAGGAAGAGTTAGAGACTTGGCAGGTTGCGGAGGAGCGATTAAGAAGTTCTCTTGTCGAATTTTCAGAGCAATATAATGAAACTTACCAAGGTCGCCTATTTGCTCGCGATACTTTGGAGTGTTTACGTCTAGTCGATCTTGTCGGGGAAAAATTCGACGTAATAGTTATGAATCCACCCTTTGGTGCTGTTTCTGAGGGGGCCAAAGGCTATGTGTTCAAAGAATATCCTCTCGATAAAATAGAAATTGCTGCTTGTTTTGTTTCTAGATGTCAGGAACTGCTTTCTGATAAAGGGTTAGTTGGTGCTATAACAAGTAGGACTTTTATTTTTTCTGAAAGCTTTCAGCGCTGGCGCGAGAGCTTTATGTCTGGGCTTGATATTTGTGCGGATCTTGGGTTTGGGGTTTTGGATGCATTAGTAGAAACTGCTGCATACACAATTTGTCATAATCATGATGGAGTGGCGAAATTCATTCCTCTTGTAAATTCACCACAAAAAGAACGCGACCTTCTTGATTCGGTTTCAAAGGAGCGAGGTTTCTCTGGTGGTGATGGAAAAATTATATTTCGCCCGCGATCTTCTTTTTCTAAGTTTGGCACCGAATGGTTCTATTATTGGCTTTCGGAGAGTCTCCTGGCGTCGGCGGAGAAAATGGAGGCTAGGAAGTCCGGGGTTATCGGGAAGTCAGGCTTGCAGACATGTGATAATTTTAGATTTGTCCGCTTGGCATGGGAGTGCGCAGTAAGTACAGGTTTTGATAAAGATTGGCCAAGATTGACAAAGGGCGGGGAGTATCAGCCGTTTTGGGGGGATGTCTATTTGGTTGCTAATTGGCGGAGTGATGGCTCCGAAATGAAAGCATTCATAGAGGCTTCATATCAATCTTGGTCAAAGCAAATACCAAGTGTGAATTTATATTTCAAGCCCGGGCTCACTTATAGTGAAAGAACTACGAGCTCCTTAAGTCTGAGAGTATTGCCTGAAGGCTGCCTCTTCGATAAGAAAGGGCCATATGTTGGGCGTGGAGCTGGGTGTGATAATCAGGAAGATATGTTGGTGTTCTTGGGGCTTAGTTATACCTATATTTTTAGGTGTCTCGTAGATTCACGCGTCGGATTGAGGGATGCTACTGAAGCTGGCAGCCCTGCCAGAGACTATATGCCTTCAATGGTTGAGCGTCTGCCTCTTCCTAGCCTGAATGATGCTGAGCGAAAAAATGTAGTCCAATGGGTGAGGGGATGTATTGATACTCACCGATGGATGGGTTCCCTTAGTGTTACGGACTCCCTGCACTGTGGTTTTCCTGGCTTGGCCTCAGCTCAAAGCCTCCAAGATTATCTTGTTGTGCTGGGGGGTAAGCTTGCTGAACGACTTAAGTTGTTATACGTAGGTCTAGAGTTTTCCGACAGATTAATGAATGATAGGTTCGGCTTGTCGGTAGTCGAGCATAGTATGCTTGTGGGGACTTTTGGCCCTGAAATCAATCCTTATCAAGATTGTACTGATGCTGAGGGGTTAGATGGTGTTGATGAGTATATAAGATTGCCAGAGTCAGAGTTGGTGAATTTGGTTGGCAATAAGTATGGTCTCTTTACAAATATTTTGAAGCAATCTTATGTTGGAAGTAGAAAGCTTGAGTTGATTTCGTATCTTTGTGGTGTAAGTCCGCTCAAGGTTATTGATAGGGTTGGTTCGCTTGAATGGCTTTTTGATGGTAGAGATGTTTGCGAGAATATTTTAGATTATTTTGTGGGTGTGGCGTTTGGGCGGTGGGACTTAAGCAATTGCTTTGGCTGGAATGATTCTTTTGATGAGTCATTGCCGTTTAATAAGATTCCTGTTGTTCCGCCTGGTTTCGTAATAAATAAAAATCATTCTGGAAGCGGCGTTATCCTTGTAGATGACGCTGGTAGCTCATTTGATCTTGTTTCCAGGGTTCATGGTGTATGCGAGCGTCTTTGGTCTGCGAATGGGGATATGGATCGTTGCCAGAAAATAGAAAACGAAATTCTTGATAAACTTAATGTTTATGACTTTAGGTCATATTTCAAAGATAGTTCTAGATTTTTCGACGATCATTTGAAGCGATATTCAAAAAGTCGTCGAAAAGCCCCAATTTATTGGCCGCTCGCGACTGCTTCTGGCAGTTACACGCTTTGGCTCTATTACCCCGGTCTCAGCGATCAGACGTTGTTCACCGCCGTCAACGACTTCGTTGACCCCAAACTGGTGGATGTCCGTAAGGAACTGCAAACGCTTCGTGATAAGGGAGCTGGCCGTAGCAAGCAGGACGAGAAAAGTCTGGAGGCGTTGGCCAGTCTGGAGCACGAACTGGCCGACCTGCGTGATAGCCTGCTGGAAATTGCTCCTAACTACCGCCCCAACCACGATGACGGAGTCCAGATCACCGCCGCCCCGCTGTGGAAGCTTTTCCGCCACAAGGCCTGGCAGAAGGTGCTTAAAGACACTTGGGCGAAGCTGGAAAATGGCGACTACGACTGGGCGCACCTGGCGATGAATTACTGGCCTGATCGTGTGCGCGACAAGTGTGTCACCGACAAGTCGTTGGCTATCGCTCATGGGCTGGAGAATCTCTACGTTGAACCTGAGCCAGTCGAAAAGAAAACACGGGGCCGTAAGAAAGCAGGGAGCACCGAATGAGCATCATGCAGCAGTCCAGCAAAGCCCAGGACAGAACCTTGGGTGTCTGGTTCCAGAGCATTCAGCAGGGGCAGGTAAAGCTACCGCGTTTCCAGCGTTTCGAAGCATGGGATCGCAACCGGGTTACCGGCTTCCTCAACACCATCATTAACAACTTGCCGGTTGGCGTGACCTTGGCGCTTGAGGTTGGGGATCAGGAAAAGTTTGAGTCGCGTTACATCTCCACTGCTGAGCCTGCGGTAGAAGGGCGTGTGAACCAACACCTTCTGGATGGTCAGCAGCGTCTTACGGCTTTCTGGCGCTCGATGCATAACAACTACAAGTGGGAAACCTACTTCGTCTATTTGCCGCAGTTCGACCGTTACTACGAACAGCCCGGTGATGAGGTTGAGGTGTGCTGCATTCCCCGGTGGATCAACAAGAATGGTCTGCGTATGCCGCGCTGGGCAGATGATTCGCGCAGCAGCTTCGAGCGCGGGTTTGTGCCCATATCCCTCCTGCGTCCTGGTGACTTGGTGAGCGAGATTGATGCTTGGTTGGCCAGCGCCACTAACCATTTGCGCCCCAGTAAGGACGACCCCGATGCGTGGGACAAGATGGAGAGCTACAACGCACTGCGTGAGCAGTTCAAGAACGAGCTGAACACCCTGCGTGAGCGGGTGACGCACTTCAACTTGCCTTACCTCTCGCTACCGGCTGACACGTCCAAGGAAGTAGCACTCCAGGTGTTCATCAACATGAACACCAACAGTAAGCCTCTCTCGCTGTACGACATCATCGTCGCGGAGGTTGAAAACGTCGCTGGGCGCTCATTGCACGAGCTCCAGGTAGCACTGGGTGAGAAGTGCCCGGACGTTAGCCGCTACAGTGACCTGAGTGACCTGATTCTCTCCACCTCTGCGCTGCTTCAGGACAAGATCTCCAATACCCGCGGGATGGTAGAAATGTCCAAGCAACTGATGTTGGACAACTGGCCAACGCTTGAGCGTGGCCTGGAGCGCATGGCTGCGCTGCTAGCTAGCCAGGGGGTTTATGACGCGGCTAGGTTGCCGACCAATGCGGTGCTGGCCGTGATAGCCGCTAGCTATGCATTGATCCCTGAGCATGGAGATTTCTTGGGTAACGCTGAGAAGCTCCTTCGTCGTTATCTGTGGTCTTCCTTTTTCACTGACCGGTATGAGAATTCAGCTGCATCAAGAGCCTTTGCAGATTTCAAGGCGATGAAAAACCTTCTGCAAAAGAAGGATTTCAAGGATGAGGATCTCGCATCTGTACCCGTGCTGGATCGCGCTCAGCATCCGCTGGCCACTCTCGATGAGCTGATGAGTGCAGGTTGGCCGAAGGGAACCGGTATCGAAGCACGAGCCATCATGGCAGTGACGACCTACCTCGGGGCAGTTGATTTCGCAGATCACAAGGCGGCCTCTTACGAGAGCTTGCAGAAGCGTGAATACCACCATGTTTTCCCTGATGCTCTGCTTGCCGAGGCTAAGATACCGAGCTATCTCGCCCTTAACTGTGCCCTGATCACCTGGAAAACCAACCGCAGTATTGGGCGCAAGGATCCTCTCGACTATTTGAAGGATCGTGTGGACTGGGCTGGGGAAGACACCGTTCGCAAGCGTCTCAAAACTCACCTGATCGATTATGACGTTCTGGCCAAAGCTCATTACGGTGTGGCTACTGATGAAGCGTTCGAAAAGCGTCTGAATGCCGACTTCACCGCATTCCTGCATAACCGGGCCAGGCTGGTCGAGGCAGCGATGCAGCAGTTGGCTGGGGGGGAGTCTACTGACGTTACCAGTCTCTGGTCGGTACTCGAATCTGTTGAAGAGGCAGTTGTTTGATGAGTGTTCAGACCTTCATTCAACAGGAAATCTTTTTTCCGCGACTCGCGAAGCGTGGCGTGCTGGTGGTATACGACCCTGAGCGGCGCTACCGGGAAACCTGCCTTGCGCTGGCCGATGAGCGCTGTGAGGTAGTTGACGCTTCCGAGAGCAGCATTCTGAGCCGTGAGCAGGCGATCATAACGTTGCTGTCCCTAGGCAAGGGGCAGGTCGACAGGTTGCTGGTATACGTTCCAGCCGCGCAGCCGCTGACCGAGGAGGCCAAACAGGCTGACCCTTTTGCAGCGGTAGGTGCGTGTGGTGAGGTGTTCCCGGGCGGTGACAGTGACAGCTTCTTTAGCCTGTGTCTAAAGGCCAAGCCAGATCAGACCATGGCGATCCGACAAATTTTTGAGTCAGATCCCAACCCGAGCTTTGCCGTGATAGACGCCGTCGGTGGCGGCCTTGGCTGGCCGAACTTGCGTGCGCTTCTCAAGGTAGAGTCGAGTCGCGACATCCTCTTTGCGCTGCTAGCGCCAAGTGCCCAACAAGAGTCTGCCCTTAAGGGGAGTGATGCTTGGGTGAGCGAAGCGCGCGATCTGCTGAAGAACTCAATTGGGTTGTCTCTCAAGACGAAGGGGAAGACCTGGTCTTCTATTGCTACTGAGTTGTGGCGCTTCGTTTTGTTCAGCGAGTTTGTCTTTGATCTACCTGACCAGTTGCCGGCTGCGTTGGTCGACATTCCTCGTGCAGACACCATTGCCAGGGCCGTAATTGAGGGGCTCTGTGACGACCTGCGCAATGATCGCCGCACCCAAGGCCTGTATATCGATAGAGCTGAGGAAATTGAGGAGGAGCTGGGGCTCATCGGACACTGTGCTCAGCTAGCTGACTTGGGGCAGCGGGATACTTTCCCCTTCGAGGAACGCACCTTCCTTAATCGTGCCATTTCCGCAATCTTGGCTGACGACACCGACCAAGTGCGGAGGATTCTTGAGCAGCACCAACGTTCTGTATGGACGGGGAAGGGCGAGAGCCGTGGGCAATGGGACTTGCTGCGTTCAGCGCTTGACTTGATCCAGAGCTGTGATGATTTGGATCGTCAGTTGGGGGATCACACTCGTAGTCTGGAAACCCTGCTGGAGTTTTACGTGAGCTCACTGCGAGAGGTGGATCGCCTACATCGTGAGTTCGAGCAGGCCGTCAGCGACTTCGAGTGGCAGGATACTGATGGTGTGATGACCTCAGTGAAGCAGCAAGCACGCAAGCAGTACGGCAAATTGGCCGAGAAGGTTCAGCTGGTCTTCACCCGTCATTTGCAAAATAGCGGATGGCCGCTCCCAGGCTATCTCGCCAACGCAGATGTTTTTGACCGTTTGGTTGCCCCTAGGCTGCAACAGAATGGCCGCAAGATCGCCTACCTGATGATTGATGCCCTTCGCTATGAGCTGGGCGTCGCCTTGGAGCGTCAGCTCGCCGAAGATGGCATTGTCGAGCTGAAAACAGCTCTGGCTCAGCTGCCCAGTGTGACGCCGGTCGGTATGGCCAGCCTATTGCCAGGTGCTGGTCAGCAGCTGTTCTTGCGCAATGCTGATCAGAGCATTGTGCCGATGCTGGGCGATCAGGTTGTCAATACCGTGGCCCAGCGCATGGAGGTGATCAGGAAACGCTACGGTCAGCGGTTCGCCGAAGGCAGGCTTGAAGACTTTGTTCGGGATCGCATTGATTTTGATGCGGACATCGACCTGTTGGTGTTGCGCGCTGTGGAGATCGATAGCCACTTCGAGAACCACCCTGATACCGCTCCCGCTGAAATCACTAATGCGTTACGGCGTATTCGTGTGGCGATCCATAAGCTTACCCAGCGTGGCTTCCATGAAGTCGTGATCGCAACTGACCACGGTTTTTTCATGAACAATCATGCTGGTGCCGGTGATGTGAGTTCAAAGCCATCTGGGGATTGGTTAGTCGTTCATGACCGCTGCGCACTGGGAGACGGCAGTGCCGACTCCAATCACCTGATTCTCAGCGCTGAAAAGTTGGGAATACGGGGCGACTTCGCCAAGTTCGCGGGGCCGCAGACCTTAGCGGCCTATCGCAATGGCCTGCTGTACTACCACGGTGGCGCATCGCTGCAAGAGTGCGTGGTGCCGGTCATCACCATGCAGCTGAAAGCCCAGGAGCAGCCCAGTTTGAATAAGGCTGCCATCAACATCTCCTACAAGAACGGTGCAAAGCGCATTACTACGCGTGTTCCGGTGATCGATGTGGTCGTTGATGCTGCGGATATCTTCTCTACGGAGAGTGACTTCGAGATTCTGCTAGAAGCCCAGAACAGCAAGGGTGAGGTAGTAGGTGAGGCTAAGGCTGGTGGTGTTGTGAACCCAGCAACGGGTACGCTGACCCTCCAGGCAGGTGAGAAGGTACAGGTCACTCTGAAAATGCAGATGGAGTTCGAAGGCAAATTCAAGGTGAAGGCTCTGAACCCGAAGACTAATGCCATCTACAGCCAAATTGAGCTGGAAACGGACTACGCGGTGTAAATCATGGATATCCTGGATCAGAAGCTCACATCGACGTTCGACGGCAAGGTGGTTCGCAAGGATCTGCTGCACCGAATCAAGAAAGGCACCAACGTCCCGACGTTCGTGTTGGAGTTTCTCCTGGCCCGCTTCTGTGCCAGTGACGATGACTCGGAGATTCAGGCTGGCCTGGAGGCAGTGCTCGACACCCTGAACGAGAACTACGTTCGACCCAATGAGGCAAACTCAGCTCAGTCGAAGGTAGCCACCAAGGGCAAGCATCGCTTCATTGACAAGGTGCACGTCAACTATGTCGAAAAAGACCGCCGTCACTGGGCAGCCTTGGAGAACTTCGATTCGCGCAAAGTCGCGATTAGCGAAAAGTACTACCGCGACCATGATCGTCTTTTACAGGGTGGTTTGTGGGCAGAGGTGACTCTGGCCTTCAACGAAATTGAAGACGATGACTACGCCTTCTACATCGAGGATCTGCGCCCCATCCAGATGAGTCGCTTCGACTTCGCGCGATACTGCGAAGGTCGTGAGCAGTTCACTCGGGACGAGTGGCTAGATGTCGTTCTGCGCTCTGTTGGTTTGGAGCCCAGCAAGCTGTCTCCCCGGGTGAAGCTGCACTTTATTGCTCGCTTGGCTCCTCTCATCGAGCCCAACTACAACTTTATCGAGTTGGGGCCGCGTGGTACCGGTAAATCCTATTTCTTCAGTGAATTCTCGCCGTACTCGACGCTTATCAGCGGTGGCCAAGCGACCAAGGCGACGCTGTTCTACAACAATCAGCGCCACAAGATCGGTCTGGTGGGTTACTGGGACACAGTGGCTTTTGACGAGGTAGGCGGGATCAAGGTCAAGGATCAGGACACCATCCAGATCATGAAGGACTTCATGGCCAACGGGCGTTTCTCTCGTGGCGTTGAGGTGATTGCCGATGCCTCCATGGCCTTCGTGGGTAACCTCGATCTCTCGGTTGAGCAGGTGGTTAACTCGGAAGTCCATGATCTGTTTCAGCCGCTGCCCAAGGAGTTCGACCTGGCTGTGCAGGATCGTTTTGCTTGCTACCTTCCTGGCTGGGAGATGCCGAAGAACAGCAGCGAGTTCCTGACCAGTCACTACGGGTTTATCACGGATTACCTGGCCGAAGCGTTCCACTACCAGTTGAAGCAGACCAACCGATACGAGGAGGTCAGCAAGCGCATCAAGCTGGGAAGGGCGGTTGAGGGCAGGGACGAGAAGGGCATCAAGAAGACGGTATGCGCCTTCTTGAAGATCCTCCACCCTAATGGAGCTCCGTCTGATCAGGAGTTCGCTGAGTACGTGGCCTACGCGGTAGAGGGACGGCGTCGGGTCAAGGAGCAGATGAATAAGCGCAAGACCGATGACGAGTACGCGCGGATCAACCTGTCCTACATTGATGCTTCAGGCAACGATGTGGTGGTGTACTGCCCCGAATCACGGAATGCACCTGCAACACAGGAGCCGACTCGCAAGAGCATTCACGCTGGCTCGGGTGACGAGGCGCCAACGGCAGTGGCTCCGTCTGATCGGGCTGTTGTTCCAGCTGAAACGTTTGTTGAGCAACCTGATGTAGTCGAGGCCGCTGGCGCCGAGGCAGTGCTGCAAGAACAGCATTACACGATCCACTACGGTGATACGGGCTACAGCTACGAGTCGATTGTGCTTCCTTTCTTACAGGGAGCGAAGACTGTAGAAATCGAAGACCCGTATATTCGAGCCAATCACCAGATCCATAATTTTGTTCGCTTCTGCGAGGCGGTGATCAAGTCGCCCACAGTCAGGGCAATCAAGCTGACGACCAGCTATGACCAGGATACCGATCTCAAGGATGTTGCCGAGCGTCTAGAGGAGCTCAAGCAGAGCCTGTTGGAGATGGATATCGCGCTGGAGATCAAGATCAACGAGAACCTGCATGATCGCGAGATCCGGGTCGACAATGGCTGGGTGATCAAGATCGGTCGTGGTCTCGACTTCTTCCAGAAGCCCGATAGCTGGTTCGGCATTGGTGCGAATGATCTGACTCTGCGGCGTTGCTTGGAGACCAAGGTCGATATCTTCAAGGCGAAAGCTTGATGGCTGCTATCTGTGGTGCCTCGATGGAGGCACCACATTGTCGGTCAGAGCCAGTGACCAGGAATTTCGACACCATAGTTTTTGGCTACGGTCATCAACGTCGAAACAATCTCTGCATGGCGTGCTTGGTGAACGGGCTCCCAGGTAGCACGGAAAGCCAGCAGGGATTGCAGTTCGCCAAGGTTATACATACCCAGCCGGTGGAAATTGCCCCAGCTAGGGATACCGAACAGGTTGTAGATGACCACTGTCGCATCGCGCTCGCTTGCTAAGCGTTTATCTCCAATGAGCTTTTCAGCGGCTTCCTCTGCTTCATCTCGATCTTCGTAGGTGTTTAAGAGTTTCATTCTGAAGGATGTGCATGTCGGGCTGGTGGGCAGATAGTTTGCCTTATCTGATGTCGACAGGCTCGTGGCTAGCTGGCCCTCGCAGCTACCTTCTGTGGCCCCGAAGTCCCAGAATAACGACACAATCCGCTCGCGTGCCATTCTCCCTTCGTGCCATGGATCTGAAGCCCGTCATATTATCGTCCCAGGTATTTGGCTCAAGGTTGTCCGGGTATCGAAGAGACCATCATAGTCAGCCGCATTAACCACTCCGGCCAATGTTTTAGTGGTGAGCGAGTGAACCGGGTCGTAACCGTTTTCGTAGCCTTCCATGAGCATTACGAATTGCTCCTATGGCGATAGAGTGGGCTCGGGGAGATGAGAGTGCGCCCGAGGCTGAGAAGGGGCATCTTTTGTTGGCAGCGATTTATCCGTCTTCAAGTGTTCTCGCAGCCGTTGGATTAGCAGTAGCAATTTTTGCCGTGCCGTTGAATGGAGCTTCAGGCTTGGCTGATGGTAGTCAACCTCCATTGCTGGATAGCTGGTAGTGCCCGGATATGAAAAGTGAATGCCTGCTTTTTCCAGTAGTACCTTTGTCCCCGGTTGCAGTGTCCGAAAAGTTTTTTCTACCGCACCTATAACCTGATGAAGTGTCCTCTTTTTCGTTCCTGGATCTGCATCTAGAGCTGTCATTTTTGACCTGAACAGGCTCGTATTGTTCGCGAACGTGGATTTGCACTCAGGGGCTAAGTAAAACGAGCAGGCAGCCTTGGAACGTGTAAAGGCGACATAGGCAGAGCGCCGGTCAGTGGTTTCGCTCACGATATAGAAGGCATGCTCGACAGTGAGCCCCTGGGACTTATGTACGGTCATTGCGTAAGCGTGATCGAGCCTGTCGTAGTCGCTGAGACGCCAGCTGATTTCGATTCCCGAGCGATCCAAACGGGCATGCACGACCGTTTCATTTTTTGCGCCATCAGTGCCCGGCTTGTGATCCTCGATACTGATGACAGTCGCCCGGTCTCCATTGAACACTGGCGTCTGACCAAGCTTTGAGTTTTTGCGCAGCATGATTCTGTCGCCTGGGCAGAGTTCAAGCTCACGTGAGTAGCCCCGATCATTGCTCACCCGGATAACCTTCTCAGCTTTTTTGTCCAGCTCGCGATCAAGCATCCGGATTTCTCGAACGCGCTGATTCAGCTGGTTTACATGGCTATTTCGATCAGCAAGCAAGAGAATTTCTCTCCAGTCGGTGCCTGCTTTGTGTACCTTCGAGGCATCGGTGAGCATGAGCTCAATAGGCGAGGCTTGGTCGTTATTCGTTTCCCGAACTAATCCGCGTCGTTGCATCATCGTTGGGGCGTCGCCAGTATCGGAAAACCAAGCCTGGCTGATCGCTCTATCATCGGCACTTCGCTGGCGCGCTATCTGCTCAAGTCTTGCGGCGCCCAGGTGCTGGGTGAGCATATGCAGTGTGGACGCAGAGCCAACAGCTTCAAGCTGTTTGGAGTCCCCCACAAGAACGATCTTTGCCCCTGTTGCTTCCACATGGCTCATGAGTTTGTGCAGCGTACGGGTATCAACCATGCCGGCTTCATCCAGTACGATCACGTCATGGTCGGTCAGGTGGAGTGGTTTCCGGGCGTTATCGTTCTCAAGCTGCATGAGCAGCGCATGAATAGTCTGCGAGTCAATGCCGGAGCTTTTTTGAAGTTCTGCCGCCGCGGCACCTGATGGCGCAAGACCCAGTACACGATGCCCAGCCGAGCTGTAGGCGATTTTGAGCGCAGCGAGTGACGCAGACTTTCCGGTGCCCGCAGCCCCCTGAATGATCGCGATCTGTCTGCCATCTGTGGCGTGCACCATGGCCTGAATCTGCTCATCGCGAAGGGGAAAGCCCTTCTCCTGTTCGCATTGCTGCAAAGCTTGTTGGATCTTTAGGTCGGACAGGGAGAATTGCTGTCTATGACCTGACGCTTTGCGAGCAAAGCGGAGCATATCGACTTCGAGCTGCCTGAAGGTTTCGGTCGTAAATAATGGTTTTGCTCCAGGACTGGCTGGCAGACGCACAACTCCCAGCTGCTGTGCGACGGCAGACTCAATTTCAGGGAGTGATCCGATACCGCCATGGAGGATGCTGAGCATTGCGACAGCACGATCAAGATCATGTTGTTTGAAGACGCTGCTGTTCTTGAAAACCATTGCTTCGACGGCAAGCAGAGTGGCTGGCGTGAGATCCCCGGTGACGGGTGATAGATCTGCTAGGCGGGATTTCCATTCCTCACGTAGTAAATTTCCTTCAACTGCTGCTTTGGCTTGGCGTGTTCTTTTTGCAACAGCTCGCGCCGCATCCGCGCCTGAAGCTCCCATAGCTTTCAGGCCATCTTGGATCTCCGCACGGCGAGTCGAAAAGCACATGGCGGTATTGCGATCAATGCCTGCAACAATCAAACCAGTGCGTTCAGGATTGCATTCGAAGTGACTGGCAATTTCTGGAAGATCGCGCTGAAGGATGCTGGCAAGGCAGGCATCGAACAGCGCTCCAATCTCTACCTGTCGTCGATACAGCTCTCGGGCATCCAACGTTCTCCATTGACCGTCACTGCCCAGAATCAGGTTGGGAATTTCGGCGTGAACATGAAGATGCGGTTCCTGGTTACGGTTGGTGAAGTGGAGGTAAGTCGCTGCAACAACTTCTCCTGGATGGCTTTCGCTTCCTTGTGCGCCTGTTCGGTATGCAAAGATGCCGCGTTTTTCGAGATGCTGGATGGTTCGACTGGCGGCCTCCATCATCGCGCACTCAAATTCCATCTGCTGATCACGCGGGAGAGTGGCGTACAGCAGTGAGAGCGATTTTTCGACGTTGAATGATGTGGAAAATCCGGCCAGGGCGTGATTGTCAGTTTGTAGCTGAGTTTGTCTTGTCTTGCTACAGAACGCCTGCTCGGTTCGAGGGTTTATACCGGACATCAACGCCTGGTAGTCCCCAGGTCTGGGCATCGATCCGAGGTTAAGCTTGTGTGATCCGCTCCCAACTAGGGCTGCCAGCAGTGTGTCGCTGTTGGCATTTAAATAATAGTCCTCTGAGCCTGAGCGAGAATAAGTTAGCTCAAGGCCAATTTCATTGTAGTCGGCTCGTGACGCAATATCCTTTGAGCAAAATTTATCAATTGTAAAAATACTCATGCCGGTTCTCCGGTTTCAAGAAGGGACATGACACCTGTTCTGGCTCCTGCGGCTGCCGCATCGATCACCCTGTTGCTCAGTAGCGATATCGAGTGAGCAATCTCATCTCGGATAAGTTGAGATGTGGGACTGTCTAGTCTAATTGTATTTGTGGTTTTCAATGATAGTTGGCGGGTGGTCAAGGCCACCAAGTCGTCTAAATCAATCGCGTCTAGGATTGTCTCCAGAATACGGCTTTGAGCTACGCCCAAGGAGTTGGCGAGATTATTTATCGCTACTTGGTTTGAGTGGTTGTTAATGCTTTGGCTGTAAATTCTTCTCATAGCATGCCTCGTTAAATATATTTACTACGTATTTAGTAAATACATATGAGCATGCGCTGGTGCAACTACATGTTTGTAGGCTGGGTTTTACGCTGTTGCAACCTTCGAAGAAGGTGCAGCAGTGTTAAAAGTTTTTCGTTCTTGTTTTCGTGCTTTCGATTGCTTTCGTTTGTGATCTCGTGCGCTCACGTGTTGTCTTGAGTTTTCACGTGCAATGGTATGTTTTCAAAAAATCTTGTTTATATAACCAGTATTTCAGGTCTGTAAACTTCTATTGTTATGTAAGTGTGCGCATAATGAGTGAAAAGAGGGGGCGATATGTCGAAGGGGAAAGCAAGAATTGCTCTACATTCCAAGCGCAATTATTTAGTCGAATCGCTAAGAGACTTTAAGTCGTTGCAGGAGATTAGAGATTGTCTGGTGAGCGAAGGGGTCGCCATTTCTCTGTCAAGTTTATATCGATTTTTGGTTAATGACATGAGAGAGGAGTATGAGAACTACTTGAGGGTCACAGGGCGAGGGTTGGTCAGGAACAGGGGCGGTCTCGATACGGTTGCTAATCGAATGGTCAGTAGTGCGGAAAGTTTAATGCTGCCAGTGGTAAAGAAGGAGTCAATTAGCAATCCGGGTGAGTTAAATAAATTTCTTAAAAATAGGTGTTGATTATGAAAGTAGTAGTTGCGGGCATCAGTGGGAATCAAGGTAAGTCGACATTGTCAGCTCATATGCTGGTGCCGCGAATGAACGGGGCAAAGCTTTTGGTTGTAGAGTCTATAAATCAAGATTCCCGCGATTTGGTGAGTGCTTCTGGAATGTTAAGGGGGGAGGAGTTCAAGAAAATCTACTTGGAAATGGTCGTGAACGATGACCTAGTAGTCGATGTTGGTGCGTCAAATTCTGAAGCCTTTTTCGAAGGACTTACGTCGTTTAATGCAGGCCATGATGAGGTTGATCTATTCATCGTTCCGGTTGTTCCAGGAGCTAAAGAGCAGACGGAGTCCATTCTAACTGCGCGTATGTTAGCGGCTATGGGGGTGGAAAAGGAGCGAATCAGAGTGGTTTTTAATAGGGTAAAAAGAGATGTTTCTGAGGAGTTTCCTGAAATTGTCTACGCTGCTGAAAGCACAGGTGAGTTCATTGCGGATCCACGTTGCATGGTTTTCGAAAATGACATTTATGCGGATCTGGCCGATTTGAAGATGAGCCTTAAGGTCGCGTGTGAAAAGCTTGTGCCAAATTTAAAGGACATCAAGGATGGGTTAAGGAGGCAGGCATCCAGTCCTGATGAATATTATAGATTGGTAAAAATGCTCAACGTTGGCAAGAAGGCAGAGTCTACTTCCCGTCAGCTTGATGAAGCTTTCTTGGTTCTATGCGGAGGTAGGGGTGAGTGATTATAAGAGGCCCTTGACGAGGCATGAAAACCAAATTCGTCTCCTCTATGAATACGTTGATGAAATTATAGGAAGGTTGGATTTTATAAAGATATCTGTCGATAAGCTTGAGCGTTTAGAAGTCATGCTTCATGGGGCTGAAGGGGCTCCTGGGTTAATCGAGACTATCGAGTGGCTTTCATATGAAGTTTCAAGGGTGGAGCGCATCGGTACTGGATTGTCGAGTAACTCGTCAAGAGAGTTGGATGAGCGGCTGTTGAATATTGAGGTGCTGTTGGCGGCATGCTCGAAAAGACGGGCGCTACGAGGCCATAAAAAGTCCGTAGCTAGTTTCAGGTGGATATCGGCGTCTTTGTTGCTGTTTGTAGGAGGTGTGATGGGTGGTGGATGCTTCTGGTTTGTGCAGGCGTTGATTAACTAGTAATGGTGCGTGGGAAGGAGCCAATAAATGGCCTTTGAGCTGAAAAAGCCCGAGCGAGGCTGCGGGCTTAAGTGGGTCTATATTTGCTCAGTGGCTACTATGGGTTAGCTTTTGATTTTCCTCATGATCTCTTTAAATTCGGATTTCAGGGCTTGAGAAACTTTGGACTCCAAGTCGTAGATGTCCTCATCCTCAATGACTGCTCCGAAAAGCTGGGTTTTCTCTGCGGCGGAAAGGCCGGAGATGTCAATTTCATCCGATGGGGCGCCAATTCCAATGTCGAAATCCTGTTGGTTCCATTCGCTTGGAGTTATGTGCCACCTTATCGGGCCAATGTTATCAATTTTAATCGAAATGTTAGCCCAGGCATTGGTAGAGCCTTCATTTTCAATCGAATAGTCAAGCAGCTGGATTAGCATTGCTAACTCCTATATGTAAGTGGGAGTGATACAGCTGCCTGTTCGGCAGAAAGCACGGACATGCGTCAATGCTGGGTGTTGATGTTTAATATAGCAGTTCTCTCGAATGATGTATTGGTAAGCGTAGGTCGTTTTTCCATGGCTGACTCGTGGGCAGCAGTGATGGGGTATGATGGCATTACCGTGCGTACCATTCTGCTAAGGACAGTGCTGATGTCAGACAACCATTTGACCCTTGCCAAACGGTTTTGGGTTGATGATCTACCGGGGGCTTCAGTCACTGGTTCACGCCTGTCTAACCTATTGGAAACTGTTTCCCACGGTAAATCATTGACTGCCCTAGGGCTGCGCTTTCTGACTGAAAATGGGCTCAAGAGTCTGGCGCAATTCGTTGCTGGCGATATTTCTGAATCACAGTTTCTTCAGCTTGCACCGATTGAGCAGTCGTATAGGGTTGCAGCTGCTTTAGAGCGCCAGAAGACTGTTGATCAACAGAGGCAGGTTGAGCGGGAGGAGGCTGAGGCTCGCCACGCAGCCATGATGGCTCGCCTCCATGCCGAGAGGCTTCAGCGAGAAAGCGATCCGAAATATATAGCTCGTCAAAGAAATCGCGAGCTGCGAGAGCGGTATGGTGTTGACGACTTCGTCGATGAGTCTGATTTCAGGCAACTGATGGCGATTTTGCGCAAGCTGGACGGTGCAAAGCGTCTTTCAGAAGAAGACGCAGTGTGGCTGAAAAGCGAGGGCAGGGAGTACGCAACTGAGGAAATCCTCCATGCCCACAATCGGCTTGAGGCCAACTACTACCTGGGCGAGTTTCGCAAGGCGGGAGATATCTGGCAGTTAGTGAATGCTAGTGGTCACCTGCGCAAATGCGATGCCTCGCAGGAAGCGCATGATCTCCTGAATAAGATCCAGGATGGTGCCCTAAAGCAAGCCAAGCTGAAGTCGGCGGTTCGCACCACCCATGGTGGCGTGATGCGCGATCTAGGTCGCTATAACGATGCACTCCAGTTGGCGGATGAAGCGCATCGGCTTTTGCCGAATAGTTTTCGACCCTGCACTCTTCTGGGGGCATTGAATATTGAGTTGGGGCACATCGCCTTGGGCCATGACTGGTATTCGAAGGCTGAGGAGCGGGGCGCTAAACCTGGCAGCATCGAGTCAGAAATTCGATCTCTGTTAGGGCGTATGCCGCATGAGAAACGAGATTCTGTGATTGGCCAACTGCTGAGTATTGATCCTGTTCAATATTCTTGGCTGCGCAAGAAGCCCGCTGCGAAAGACCGCCGCCGCTGAGGGCACAGGCGGAACGGGGAAAGGCCCTTATGCAAGCCTGCGTCTATGCCATGCCGTCATGGCCGCACATGGTGAGGCCTGCTTTGAGAATGGAACAGGCGCTTCCCCAAGGATTGAGTGGCTCTTTCCTCGCTCAGCGCTGATGCGCGGTGTGGGGATTGACCTATGTACACCACTAAGCAAGAGGGTAAAGCATGGCTGCTTATGCAAGCTCAGGGCTTTTCATTGGCTGGGACGTAGGAGCCTGGAACTGCGACAAGAACCCCAGCAGTCGCGATGCCCTGGTCGTTCTCGATAGCCAGCGGAAGCTCATGGGGAGGCCCTGGCGCGGAAGCCTTCGCCGTGTAATCAATCAGTCAGTGGGTACAGATGATTTTATCAATCGGCTCTTGGGACTTTGCGAGCTGGATGACCATGGCCAATCCGCACCGGTGGTCTTGGCCATCGATACCCCGTTGGGTTTTTCTCAAGGATTCATCGATCTGTTGATAAACAGCCATGCGGCTGACTCAATTGATCGATCATCAGAGAATCCATACCTGTTCCGCCGAACTGAGCGTCTTCTATTTGAGCGGGGGCTGAGTCCACTGTCAGCGTTGAAAGACATGATCGGTAGCCAGGCCACCAAGGGCATGCATGTGCTGGCCCGTTTCGCCCCTCAAATTGAGACCTGCGGGGTATGGACGGATGGTGCGGGCTTGCGTGCAATTGAGGCATATCCCAGCGGCTGCAAGCGCTCGACCAGTATGGCCGAATTGCATCATGAATTCGGTGTTAGGGGGCAAGCCGGTGGTGAACTGCCAGAGGGATTCCATCATGGGGATGAACTGGACGCATTGACCTGCGCCCTGATCGCCTGGCTATTTCACTTTCAGCCGCAAAAGCTGCTCCAGCCGGAGCCAAATGTACCCGTCAAGGAAGGCTGGATCTTCGCTCCAGTTGATGGCTTGGGTGACCCGGCGTAATGAATGCGAATTCTTCGACATATGAAGACATCTACAGCCCTTGATCCCACCTGAGCATTGCCATGTGCTTTATGGGCAGCGCATAGCGACCTGGAATGGCATCTGGGGAATTTATGCCGAGCTGGGATGTTGCGTTGGCAAGAGCAACACCCCTCTGCTGTTTGAAGTAATGAAGGCAGTGGAGCTTATCCATCACTACACGACTTGGCCGCCAAGGGAGTACACGTTCCCGACTGTCATTGAGGTCACCTACTTCCTCAGCATGTGTACTCAACTGAAGATTTCCGTGCAGAGCCATTTGCGCTTGGAAAATGGCCTGCGACTTGATCCGTTCAGCTTTTGCACGCTGTGTTGGCGGCAGCCATTGCCAGGAAGAAAGCTCTGCGCACACCACTCCCCCAATGTTCCGCTTCAGGATGAGGTCGGAACGAAAGCTGCGGCGGCCCGCTACAAATCAGGCGTTCGCCAAAGAGAGCGGTTCGATAAGGCGGTAAATCGCATCCTGACCAGGGAGGTGACGGAGTTCCATGAAGGGCTCTTTACTCCCGTGGTGCTGCTCCCCGAACAGGGCATTGTGACTTGGCTGACTGAGCATCGCCCGTTGCTGTGGCAGTTGCTCGGGGAACGACAGCAGCAGCTCAACGATACGAATGCCGTGAGCATGCTGGTTGATCTATTGCACTGTCCTGATGGCCTGCCACCCAAGGCCAATCAAATTTATCGACTTATCAATCAGCATCTGTACGAGCATCCATTACTGATCTGGCCGATGCTAATACGGGCCGAGGGGTGGCATCGCTGCCGCGCGGATGTGCGAGGGCAATGGGGAGGAAAACGCTCTGGTGCAGGGCGTCCTATACGGCTCGAGAGCGAGTCGTTACCTGCTTCTTTATATGCTGATCCACAGAGCTAGCAGGCTGCTGGCTGATAGATGAACTTACAACTGAGCGGGGCAGCGCCTTCCCCAGCTAGGTACGCGACGACAGGATCGTCAAGCGTTCGCGGGCGTGCTCGTGGAGCATTTGTGCCAGATGCGCATCAGTCTGTGGCAGGGGCGTCAGGCAGCGTGATAATACATCGTACGTAGCTCAAAGCCTGTTTGAAGGCGCCCCGTCAGCGGGCGTAGCGAATCACTCAGCGGTGTCAAGCTCCGGAGGGCGCGTACTCCACTTTGGCAAGTTGCTCAGCAAGGCAAGCTACTGGCAGCATGCTGCTCACGCATGGTATGGGACGACCGCAAAAAACTGACTGCAACTGCCCGGTTTCACTCAAAAGATATACGACCAATTGCCGATTCAGCTAATCATCCGGGATGCTAAAATAGCTTTTTGGTATGATGGCTTTTTGCTATAATCGGAATATTTATTCCGAGACTTTACTCGATGAAAAACAATGGCCCTGTGACTACGAGAGAGCGTGATTTCACCGCCACTCAACGCTTGATCACGACTACGGATACGCATGGCACCATCACCTACTGTAATGATGACTTCGTCAGCATCAGTGGCTTCGAACGTAATCAGCTGCTGGGAGCCCCGCACAATATCGTGCGCCATCCGGATATGCCAGAAGCGGTATTCGCGCACATGTGGAGTCACCTCAAGGCCGGCAAGGCCTGGATGGGCATCGTCAAGAATCGCTGCAAAAACGGTGACTTCTATTGGGTCAACGCCTATGTGACGCCGATAACCGAAAACGGTCGGGTGACGGGGTATGAGTCAGTACGGGTAAAACCGGATGCCGAGCAAGTGCGCAGGGCCTCTGCCTTGTATGCACGGATGCGCTCTGGAACGTGGAGCGATTCAGCAGGCAAAGCTTCGCGTTTCTTGCGGGTGCTGGCTATGCCTCTGCTTGCCAGCCTACTCGTGCTGGCAGTGTCTCTGCTCATTTCCCCGGCAATTGCCAGCGGTTGCGCAGTGATTGCGTTTTTTGCATTACAGGCTTGGCAAAATCGGCTTTCCGAGCATTTGTTTTTGCGTTTGCAAAATACTGTGCATGGGGCCTTCGATAGCGAACTGATTGCTCGCACCTATACCGACTTGGCTGGTAAACCTGCCCAAATACAAATGGCGTTGATCAGTGAGCGCGCGCGAATTAGCACCGTACTTAGCCGGCTTGAGGATTATGCCGACCATAGTTCAGAGCTGGCCCAACGCAGCGGTCAATTGACCAGCAGCGCCGAAACCTCTTTGCTGGCTCAGCGAAGCGAGGCCGATATGACGGCAACTGCCATGCATGAGATGGCGGCCTCGATTGCCGAGGTATCAGCACATGTTCATCGCACCGCAGATGAGGCGCAGCGGGTTAATACACTGGCTCGTAACGGCTCTGCCGAGGCTGGCAAGACACGCGACGTGATCGAGAACTTGGCACATACGGTGTCCGGGATTAGCGATTCGGTGGAGGCATTGGCGCGCGACACTCAAACTATTGAACAGGCGGCGGGCATGATTCGGGCAATTGCCGAGCAGACCAACTTGCTAGCCTTGAATGCGGCCATCGAGGCGGCACGGGCCGGTGAACAGGGCCGGGGCTTTGCCGTGGTGGCAGATGAAGTACGAGCCTTGGCATCGAAGACCCAGGAGTCGACCAAGGCTATTCAGGACATCATCAAGACACTGTTGGCGGGGGCGCAGAACGCGGTGACGATAGCCCAGGCCGGCACCCAAGAGGCCGCCGCCGGTGTGCAGCAGGTGATCGCTACCCAGGAGGCGCTGCAAGGAATCAGTAGCGCCGTTGGCTTGATCCATGACATGGGCCAGCAGATGGCGGCGGCATCAGAAGAACAGGCGCATGTCGCCGAGGATATTTCCCGGCAGATCACGCGCATTGCCCAAGCCTCTGACCATAATGCCGAGCTGGCGGGAGAGTCCGCGCAGGTGGGCAACGACTTGAAACAGACATCACATGCCATGCATGCACTGGTTGAGCGCTTCGGTAACTGAAATGAGAAAACCGGGAGAGAACAATCAGGTGCCTGACGGGGCGGAACCGAATACATGGGATGGCCTGGAGTCAGCGCTTGCCGGTGCCATTTTCAATGCCGCTGTAGATGCCATCATGGTCATCAACGCACGCGGTATTATCCAGGCGGTTAACCAGTCTACACAAACGCTTTTCGGCTTCAGTTCGGACGAGATGCTCGGCAAGAACATCTCCATGCTGATGCCAGCACCGTATGCCCAGGAGCACGACGGTTATTTAAACAACTATTGCTCCAGCGGTGAGCGCAAGATCATCGGCATTGGCCGAGAGGTCACGGGCCAGCGCAAAGACGGCAGCTGCTTTCCGCTGCATTTGAGCGTCAGTGAGTTCAGTCAGGATGGCCAGCAGTTATTCGTCGGCATCTGCCACGACATCAGTGAGCGCCGCAAGTTCACCGAGCACATTGCCTTTCTGGCCAAATACGACGGGCTTACCGGGTGTGCCAATCGACGTGAGTTTATTGAAGGGCTGTCCAGAGCCATTGAGGCTTGTCAGGCCAGTGGGCGGAAAATTGCGGTGTTGTTCATCGATCTGGACGGTTTCAAGCAGATCAACGACAACCATGGTCATCAGGTTGGCGACCGCTTGCTCAAGCTAACAGCTGAGCGCTTTCAGAAAACCTTGCGCGATAGTGACCTATTAGGTCGGGTGGGGGGAGACGAGTTCGTCGTCTCTATCATTCTAGATTCCAAAGGGGAAACAGCCTCCAACATCGCCGCACGGTTGATGGAGGCGCTGAAGGAGCCATTCGTCATTGATAATCGGGCACTGAGTGTTGGTGCAAGTATCGGCATCAGCCTGTACCCCGATGACGGTCTGACAGCCGATGAGGTGATGAATGAAGCTGATATCGCCATGTATCAGGCCAAGGTGGAAGGTGGCGGCAGTATTCGCCTATTCGATCAAGCGTTACGTGAACGATCCGAGCAGGTCTATCGCCTGCTCAGCCGCTTGCGCAGGGCCATTTCGCTAGAGCAGTTCGAGTTGCATTACCAGTTGCAGTTCGATATGCAGACCTTGCAGCCGTGCGGCATGGAGGCCTTGCTGCGTTGGCGTGATGGCGTTAATGGCCTGGTGGCACCTGATCAGTTTATTCCTGTAGCACTGGAATACGGCCTGATGCCGACTATTGGACGCTGGGTAATTCGCCAGGCGTGCAAAGACAATATGACGCTAATCGAAACGGGCCTGCTGGATGTGGTGGTAGCGGTCAACATTTGTGCCCCGTTGTTCAGTGAAGCCGGATTCTGCGCGCTGGTTCATCAGTTACTTGTCAGCACTGGACTGCCGGCTGAGCGTTTGGAGCTTGAGATCACCGAAGATGTGGCAATGAACTCTTCGGCCCAGGTATTGCAGACCTCGAATGAACTGTATGAGGCCGGTATCCGTTTGGCAATGGATGATTTTGGCATCGGCTTTTCGTCGTTGAACCGCTTGAAAAAGTTGCGGTTTGACAAGCTGAAGATCGATCGATCGTTCGTTTCTGGTCTTTTTGAAAGCCGTAGCGATCAAGCTATCGTGCAGGCCATTCTCGGTATGGCCAAAGGACTCAGCATGCGCACGGTGGCTGAGGGGGTTGAAACGGAGGAGCAGCTAGCCTTCCTGCGGGAGGCAGGATGCTCTCAAGGGCAAGGTTTCTGGTTCGCCAGGCCGATGCCACTACCTGAACTAATTGAGTGGTTGCGGGAGCGGCGTTAGCAGGGCAAACACTTGCCGTTGCACCGGCCCCAGTACGCCTCACTGGACATGATCCTATTGATCGCCCGCCTTGAAGTCTTAATCGGCGGCCCCTTGAAGAGTATCTGGGAAGAGGCTCATAACAAGCTTGGCCTTGTTATGAGCAGGCCACGAGCAACTTTACAGGGAACGTTCTCAATCAGGCCAATCACACTCCTTTGCATTACTAGCGGCTATACCGCACATACATACGGTGCCAACGGTAAGCGTCCGCCGAACTCACCTTGCGTGATTCAGGCAGGCGCCCACTGATGCGGCAGCAGTTGGCCGACCTCACTCGCCCGTTGCGTCGGCAGGCGTGTCAGCACGTCCTTGAGATAGGCATACGGATCATGCCCGTTCATGCGGGCCGACTGGATAAGGCTCATGATCGCCGCCGCGCGTTTGCCGCTGCGTAGCGACCCGGCAAACAACCAGTTCGAGCGCCCCAGGGCCCATGGACGAATCTGGTTCTCGACCTGGTTATTGTCGATGGGCACAGCACCATCTTCCTGGTAGCGCGTCAGCGCTACCCAGCGTTTTAGGCTGTAATCCAAGGCTTTCGCCGTGGCCGAGGCGGGTGGTGCTCCGGCTTATCGGATGCTCGCCCAGGGAATTTGCAGTGAGTTTCGCAAGCTAATTGAGCGGTCGGTTGAAGAGGACTTGCTCAACAAGGTCGTGCTCAGACACCGGCGTAGCATTACTACCGATAACCGGCTGCGTGCTGTCCAGGACATTGAGCCAAAGGACTGCGAACTGATTGATACGCTGATGACCAAGTACAGCTGCTACGAGCACAGTCAATCGAGCGAGATACCTGTGTTTATTCCGGAGGAGCCAGAGCTGCGTCAGGACTTGGAAGCACTCAAGGCCTGGCGTGACGGCTTGAACAAGCGACGCGCTGAAGCGGCTTAGGCGTAGTCGCCTCCGAGAGCGGAAAATCGCACTCGGTACACCCGCCTAATAATGCGGGCCTGAATCGCCCTAGTTTGGTAGACACCGTTGAGCGGCAGCTTTTGAATCATGGCTGCCTAGGTGGCTGAAATGGTGTAAGGCCCTGATGATAGTATGGGTCTATTAGGTGCAGTCGTAGCCGCAAACGGTTTGTCCATTTTGGAGAATGGGGTATACGCCTTCCCTAGGGATCAACTGATGCATTTTTGCCCCGCGTATTTTGGGGGCAAAACTGGGGGCAAAATCCAGGCCGCTGCAAACCTTCCCAAACCAGCAGACGCCGGATTCACTGGGCTGTAGCGGTGCCTGGAACGGCGTAGACGTGCAGTAGGCAGCGTTCAAGTCGCTAGCTAAAACTGATGCTATTTTCATGTCTATGGATCAGGGTATCGCATCTTGCGATGCTGGGGCGGGCGCGTTACCATGCCTGCTATCGCAAGGTGCGATAGAGGCGCTATGCACGTCATTACACAGAAGCGAATCTGGGAGGCACAGGCCAAATGGCCTCGCTCAGCGACTGCGCTTGAGGCTTGGTATCGGCTGGTGAAGGCAAGTGCGCCGCGGGATTTCGCCGAGATGAAGAGGCTCTTTCCGGCGACTGATAAGGTAGGGCCTCTGCATGTGTTCGACATCGGTGGCAACAAGCTGCGGCTGATTGCCATCGTTCATTACAGGGCACAGAAGGTGTTTATTCAGCATGTGCTGGATCATGCTGAGTACGACAAAGGCAAGTGGAGGGAGTAATCATGTCCGCATTGATCAAGCAGGCTTGTGAGCACTGGCGTTACGTTGCACCGTTGCTCACCAAGCCGACGAGCGAAGATGACTATGATGCTCTCGTAGAGGCGTTGGATGAGCTGCTGATCGTGGTCGGCGATGATGAAGATCATCCGCTGGCCAGCCTGGCTTCTCAACTGGGTGACATGATCGAAGCTTACGATGAGCTTCATCGGCCATTACCCAAAGTGGGCGGTGTGGAGGTTCTTCGTTACCTCATGCAGGAGCATGACCTGAGCCAGGGCGATTTGCCTGAGGTCGGTACCCAGTCAGTTATTTCCGAGGTTTTGGCAGGTAAACGCCAGCTAAATGTAAGGCACATCCGTGCTCTCTCGGATCGCTTTGGCGTCCCAGCGGATGTGTTTTTTTAGAGCGCTAGGCGTTTCGTTCGGTTGGGGGCTATGAGGTCGTTGAGAGATTTTTTCTAAGGGCTCTCATGGAACGCTGCATAGTTTGACACCGGTACGTTGTTCAATTTTTCGAAGCATGGAGCGCTGATGTCAGACAACCATTTGACCCTTGCGAAACGGTTTTGGGTCGATGATTTACCGGGCGCTTCAGTCTCTGGTTCACGCCTGTCTAACCTTTTGGAGGCTTTTTCCCAAGGTAAACCATTGAGTGCCCTGGGGCTGCGCTTCCTGACTGAAAATGGGCTCAAGAGCTTGGCGCAATTCGTTATCGGTGAAGTTTCTGAGTCACAGTTTCTTCTGCTCGCGCCGATTGAGCAGTCGTCCAGGGTCGCCGCTGCTGCCGAGCATCAGAAAGTCCTTGAGCAACAGCGGCAGGTTGAGCGGGAGGCGGCTGAGGCTCGCCACGTTGCCATGATGGCTCGCCTCCATGCAGAGAGAGTCCAGCGCGAAAGTGATCCGAAATTCATCGCTCGCCAAAAGAATCTCGAGCTGCGAGAAAAGTACGGTGTTTTTGGCTTCGTGGATGAGCCTGACTTCAGGCAACTGATGGTTATTTTGCGCAAGCTGGACAGTGCAGAACGTCTTTCCGAGGCAGAGACCGTATGGCTGAAGAGCCAGGGCAGGGGGTACGCCAGTGAGGAAATCCTGTATGCCCACAATCGGCTTGAGGCCGACTACTACCTTGGTGAGTTTCGCAAGACGGGTGATGTTTGGCAGTTGGTGAATGCCAGTGGTCACCTGCGCAAATGCGATGCCTCGAAGGAAGCGCATGACCTCCTGGAGAAGATCCAGGATGGAGCCCTCAAGCAAGCCAAGCTGAGGTCGGCGGTTCGCACCACTCATGGTGGCGTGATGCGCGATCTTGGTCGCTATAACGAAGCACTCAAGTTCGCGGACGAAGCACACCGGCTTCTGCCGAATAGCTTTCGACCGTGCACACTTCTTGGGGCGCTGAACATCGAGATGGGTAACGTCGCCCTTGGGCATGAATGGTACTCAAAGGCAGAGGAGCGGGGTGCTAAAGCAGGGAGCATTGAATCGGAAATTCGATCTCTGCTGGGGCGTATGCCTCAGGTGAAGAGAGAGTCTGTGATAGGCCAGCTGCTGAGTATTGATCCTGTTCAATACGCTTGGCTGCGCAAGAAAACCGTCCCCAAAAAGGATCATCGTTGAGTGCTTTGGGCCAGTAGTGCGTATGCCAGGATTGCCATGGGTATGGCTGAAAGCGCTCCATAATGAGCTGCAAAACTCCTCTGGAAGCCGCGGTTTTGCGTTGTCAAAGCAGCAGATTCTTGTCAATTTACACCAATCGAAATTGAATAGATCTTCTGATAAAGCCTTTTAATTCAATTGCTTACGGATTTCAGTGTGCCCTTGATAGCTTGCATGGGGTGCAAGGGGTCGAGTGTTCGAATCACTCCGTCCCGACCAAAAATCCCTAAGCGGCTCAAGCACTTACGTGTCTTGGGCCGCTTTCATTTCCACCCCTAAAAAATCACTGCGGGGATTTTGTGGGGGTTAGCCCATTTTTCATCTTTTTGCCCTCCTTAGAATTGTCAGTACCGGTGCCCGGTTGTCGGTTACTGAAACTTTATTCGCCGTAATGATCAGCTGGTCCAGCTCGGCCGCTGTGTAATGGCTGGTGAAGTTGCCGTTTTTGTGACTCAGTAATGCCTGCCCTAATGAGAAACCCCGGTCGATTGTAGCCGGCGCCCGGATGTGTGTTTCAGATCGTGGATTCGGATCCGGGCAAAACCGGGGTTGGCCGGTTTGTAGTATTGCTGCGGCCCCACACTGGCTTCTTTCGACGCTGAATCATTCATTCGATATGCGGCCCCGGTCGGAACTCGGTAGGGGAAGGCGTAAAGCGGATCCAGTCGGCGCTGGCCATCAATCACTTTTCTGCTCACGTCGTTCAGTACCACCAAGCGTTCGTCCCTGTATTTAAACGCGGACCGCTCGTGGCGGCTGTCAAAGTCTGACGGGATGATGAAAACACTGGCACCGATTTCCGGCACGGCAATCTCCCGGTGTCAGTGCAACTTTCAGGTACCTCCTCCCATGACACGGGCTTGTGACTGGTCTTGCTCTCGTCGAGCTTGCTGATCATCGGAATGACATCCAGCCAGGGACGGCACTGGTCGCCTGTCCACTTGCTGGCACCTGGATGCAAAATTTTGATGAAAGGTTCAAGTGTGATGTTGCCGGTGCGGTAGCTGACTGGCTGTTTCAGTTTGCCGTCAGGGCGTGGCAAGGGATGCAGTTCGTCGGGGATGTAGGGCGGGGAGGGTTTGGTCGTAACCTGCTTTAAGAGAAGGTCACCGATATAGGGATCCACCTGTTGCAGGTAGGTGGAGGTCCACCCAATTGAGACTTGTTACAGATCAAAAAGAGTGACCAAGTTGAGTGATTTGTCGGGGACGGGATTTAGCCTGGCTATGTTGAGACTCGTTGCATGTGATCAAGAGCCCGGTTAACGGAGAGTTCAGGTAAGCGGGCAGGTGTGAGGCCTCAGTGGGATATAGGCGATTCTCTGAAATTTAAAAGCTGCCAAGCCATCTGTTATCGATGGCTTGGCACTCTTGTAGCTACTGAGCAACCCAGTCTATTCCCGTGACAATCCCCCAGTTACCTATCTCATTTGGTCTCCTCCAGTGAGCAACTGATGATTTTCTGAGGTAATCCAAAGCTTGTTCGTAGCTTCTGAACCGCTGCTCATTGCCTTTGGGCCAACTGTATACATGCCATTCTGAATCGCCCCGGGTTTCGTGGAGGCCGTTTCGTTTAAGTCAGGCCGCCATGGCCTGACTTGCTTGTTGCTGGTGGAAGTTTGCCTCAGCCTCCGCAGGCGGGATATACCCGATTGAGCTCAACAGCCGCTGGTGGTTGTACCAGTGCACCCATTTCAAGGTCGCCATCTCAACAGCTTCACGACTCTTCCATGACTGCCGGTAAATCAGTTCAGCCTTGTACAGCCCGTTGATAGTCTCGGCCAAGGCGTTGTCGTAGCTGTCGCCCTTGCTGCCAACCGAAGGCTCAATGCCGGCCTCTGCCAGCCGCTCGGTATAGCGGATCGAGACGTACTGACTGCCATGGTCGCTATGGTGAATCAGGCCACCCATACGATGTGGCTGTCGGGCGTACAGCGCTTGCTCCAGGGCATCCAGCACGAAGTCGGTCTTCATGCTGGTACTGACTCGCCAGCCGACGATGCGCCGTGCAAAGACGTCAATCACGAACGCCACGTACAGCCAGCCTTGCCAGGTCGAGACATAGGTGAAATCCGACACCCACAGCTGGTTCGGGCGCTCAGCATGGAACTGGCGTTGGACACAATCCAGCGGACACAGCGACTTGTCGCCGGCCACCGTCGTCCGTACAACCTGGCCACGCCTAATTCCCTGCAACCCAGCTCGCCGCATTAGCCGCTCCACCGTACATCTGGCGACCTTGAGGCCCTCTCGCAGTAACTGCTTCCAAACCTTCACCGCGCCATAGCACTGCATGTTGGTATCCCACACGCGCTGGATCTCCAAGCTCAACGCCTCATCGCGCTGAGCACGGCAACAACGCAGTGCCGGATTGCGCAGTTGGGCCGCATGTCTGCGGTAACCGGACGGGGCGATCTGCAAGACACGGCAGATCGACTCGACCCCGAGACGGTCACGGTACTGATCGACAAAAGCCCTCAGGACTTGGTGCGGCGGTCGAGCTCCGCCTGGGCAAAATACGCACTGGCCAGACGCAGAATTTCATTGGCCTTGCGCAATTCCCGGTTCTCCCGCTCCAACGCCTTGATGCGTTCGCGCTCTTCGGTGGTCGGGCCTGGACGCTGGCCTGCGTCGGTCTGATGGCGGCGAATCCAGCCATGCAACGTTTGCGCTGCACAGCCAATCTTCGGCGCGATGGCTTCAATGGCGGCCCACTCGGAGGGGTAGTCGTTCAGGTGTTCCAGAACCATGCGCACGGCACGTTCACGGACTTCAGGGGAGTAGGTCGTAGTCTTTTTCATGGCCTCATCTTCTCAAGAGTTGAGGCCTCCACGAAACCCGGGGCGATTCAACTCGCCTGTCCGGGGGCGTGTGAATGACATCCTCATCAACACGCTAGGAGGTGTGATACAGCCAGGTGAAATCATCATGGAGATTACACCGGTTGAGGATCAGTTGTTTGTGGAGGCCAAGGTGCGTCCACAGGATGTGGCATTTGTTGCGCCTGGGATGCCTGCAAGCGTCAAAATCACTGCCTATGACTACAGCATTTATGGAGACCTTAAAGGCGTCGTAGAGCAGATAAGTGAGGACACCATTGAGGAGGAGACTGCGCGAGGGAAAGAGGCGTTCTACAAAGTGATGATCACGACAGAAAGTTCGCATCTTGAGCACAAAGGCGAGATTTTGCCCATTCGCCCAGGCATGGTCGCGCAGATCGATATTCAAACGGGAAAGCGAAGCCTGCTGAGTTATCTATTGAAGCCTATTGTTAAGGCTCGACTTTACTAAACGGCAAGCCCCTGATGAGTCAGGGGCTCTTAGTACCGCTAATTAAGCTGACACAAGCCTAAAGGTGAAAGTTGTGGCAGTCCGCGTTTGTCGGCTATGCGCTCGGCTCACAAAAAATGATCTCCACCATTAGGACTGATGCATTGCCCTTGGAAATGCCTTCCAGCTTCTGAAGCCAGGAATACGTAGCTCGGGGCAATATCGTCTACCTCGGCGATACGGCCGAGCGGGATGCCACTCTTGATTGCCTGTAAGGTCTCGCTTGGCACTGATTCAAGAATCGGTGTGTATGTTGCGCCAGGGGCTACGCAGTTTATGGTGATGTCGCGGGCGCCGATTTCTAAAGCGAGCGAACGTGAAAATGACAAGATTGCGCCCTTGGCAGCTGTGTATGCACTCAAGCCCGGAGCACCTTTGTAGGCCAGCTGAGATACGGTGTTGATGATTCGCCCGAAACCCTGCTCGTACATAAGGGGCAGTACGGCTTTGGTCATCAAGAACGTCCCACGCAAGTGAACGGCCATGACGCGATCCCACACCTCAACCGGTAACTGCTCGACCGTATGGTTATGCGCAATGCCTGCGTTATTGACCAATATATCCACACGCCCAAACACTTCAAGCACTTGGCGGATCATGTGATCGACTTCTGCCTCTGATGCAACGTCTGCACAGACAGCGATCGACTCACAGCCAAGCCTTCTCAGTTGTCCGCACACGTTGGCAGCTGCGGCTGCTTCAGATGCATGTGGGTAATTGATTACTACGGCTCTCGCTCCAGCCTTCGCAAAGGCCAAGGCAACGCCTTGACCGATTCCGGAGCTGCTGCCAGTGATTAGGGCTACTTTGCCATTCAGACTCATGTTGGACTCTTTTTGTGATTGTTATCTGGTCAATAATCATTGTAATCAGGGGCCAAATCCAGAGGTAAATCGAGCGCTTAGCTGCTGCATGGTCGTTGGCCACATCGGTTTCATGGCGCTTTCATGCATGTGTTTTTAACGTTTGACCGGGCTAGAAAATAATACTGTACAAATAACCAGTATTATCTGATAGTAAAGGCACATACCCAATCTGGCCGTGTCGTTCGAGGGTCGAGCAAAGCATGGCGTCATGACTGAGGAGTTACTGGCAATGCGGAATCTGCTTACTACTTGCTTACTGATGATGGCTTTGACGGGGTGTGCCCAACCCCAAATCGACCAGCCGAGAGTCAACGGCGCTTATTTAGTGATTGACGGTCAACAAGCATGGGCCGTACAGGTGGCGGATGGTAAGCGCACGCAGGAGCAGGGCCTCGTGGTGGATGTCATCAAGGCAGGTAGCCAAGAGGCATCGGTAGCAGCCAGCTATGTGATCGAGACAAAAAACTGTGGGCGCATGCAGTGGCTGAGTGAGCGATCAGATGCGGCAGATGGAATTACCAGCCTAATGCTCGTCCATAGTCAGTCAGGCGTTAATGGCTCTGGCTGTGAGCTTGGTCAGTCGGTTAGCAAGGTTTGGACTGTGTTGGACTACTCGAGCTAACACCTAGCCTGATTCAAACGCATGAACGGGCTGACGGCAGACTTCACTGCACACACTCAGCCCTTTCAATCTGTCTAGCGACTTACAGTGCCAGGCTATTGAACCAGTGAACGCAACGCATAGACCTCAGCCCAAGGCTCTTCCTTACGTGGTGCTATGACCGTTTCAAAGTAGTACTTGAGCCTTCTGCGGTCATCTGGATTGTCCTTTAGCGCGGAGCCGATGATGTGATGGAGCAGGTTCTCTACTGTCATCTTCCCGTCACCGTAATACCAAGCACTGAGGCACGCTGCGTGTGCCACGGATACTGCTTCTGCGGTAGATAAAGCTGCTCCGGCTAAGCGGCTGGTGCTGCGACCATCCGTGGTTTGGCCATTGCGCAGCTCATGAAACATTGTGGCCAGCACTTCGATAAGACGAACATCAAGCTCCATCTCAATGCCTGCGCGAGTGTTGGCTTTTTTGACATCCCGCAGAACGACGCCGATTTCATCAGGCAGGTTTTTGATTGGACGAATCTCTTCGAAGTCTAAGCGCCGCTTCAGGGCTGCACTCATCTCATGCACGCCAGCGTCAAGGCTGTTGGATGTGGCTACGAGGTTGAAACCCTCGCGAGCCAAGATGATACCGTCATCACCGGCTATTTCAGGAATTACCACCACACGATCTGACAGGATTGAGAGCAGGGAATCCTGAAGGGTCTGTGGGCAGCGGGCGATTTCTTCAAAGCGGACAAGCCGTCCTTCCATCATGCCGCGTAATAACGGGCTCGGTACCACTGCCTCGAAACAAGGCCCCTTGCTGGCAAGGATGGCTGCGTTCCAGCTATATAAGAGCTGCTGAACCTGTGTGACTGCGCCGCCTTGTAGGGTGAGCGTGGAGTTGCCAGAAATAGCCGCCACTAACAATTCAGACAGCCATGACTTAGCCGTGCCAGGCTCACCGACGAGTAAGCATCCCCTGTTTGTGCAGAGCGAAATGATGATGCGTGTGACCATCGCACGATCGGCTACGAATTTACGTTCGATGCCCAAGGTTTCATCGCCCAAGATGAATTTCTCAACGGCAATTGGCGACATGCGCCAACCAGGTGGAATTGGGCCAAGGTCCAGGGCCGCTAATCGTTCCAACTCATCATAAAAAAGTATTTCAGCGGGCTGGCGCTGAGCTGCTTTTTTGCTGTTATTCAGAGCATTCATACTGGGTTCCTCCGACCGCCGCGGACTTCGGGGGCCATACGCTCTTTAGGAAGAATTCGCGGCAATTCAGACATGGGAATGACACCCTCGATAACGTGATCGATAGCGCTGTCACGCATGGTGATAAGCCCTGAATCAAGCGCACGCCAACGCAACTCACCGATTGGGGGCTGGCTGGAGATGGCGTTGCGAATATCGTCATCCACTCCCATGTATTCGATAATCGCGACGCGTCCCCGTGTGCCGCGACCGCCACAGTTCTCGCATCCCTTGCCCTCAAAACAGCGGAAATCAGCAGGGGCACCATCGGGGAATAGCTCAGCAAGGATCGCCGGGTCAGGTACCGCTGGCACGCGGCAATGCTTGCAGATTCGTTTCGCCAGACGCTGAGCAATGACCGCCAGCAACTCCGCTGCAATCGAGTTAGGGTGAATGCCTAAGTCATACAGGCGCTGTAGAGAATCGACGGCATCGTTACTGTGCAAGGTCGAAAGCACGATGTGACCGGTTTGCGAAGCGCGAATAGCCTCCAGGGCGGTTTCCTTGTCGCGGATTTCACCGACCATGATCACATCAGGGTCCTGGCGCACGAAGGAACGCATGGCATCGGCAAAACTAAAGCCGATATCGCTGCGTACTGTGGTCTGCTGGACATTATCAATTGAGTATTCGATGGGGTCCTCAACCGTAATGACTTTGCGTCGCCCATCGTCCGCCAGGTTTTGCAGGCCTGCGTATAGAGTCGTGGATTTACCTGAGCCAGTAGGACCAACCACCAGCACTAAACCAGCAGGGTTATCCAGCAAGCGCTCGTAATAGGAGCCAATCAGAGGAGACATGCCGAGTTCGGCAACAGTCATCGCGCGTCCAGTCTGTGGGAGCAGGCGGATGACCGCATATTCACCGTGGTGCGAAGGTTGTACCTGCACCCGCAAGTCGTATGACATGTTGCGCAGCTGTAAGCGCGAGCGTCCGCCTTGTGGCAGGCGGCTCTCGGCAATATCTAAGTCTGCGCGCAGCTTAATGACGTTAATGATGCCTTTGAACTCGCGAGGGGATAGCGGGTACTGCGGCAGGTCCTGTAAATCACCATCTATCCTCAAGCGGATGCGAACACGCTTGCCATACTTTTCTATATGAATATCACTGGCTTTGTTTCGAACAGCATCCATCAGGATGGCTTCGTAAACGGAAACCAGGTATGGACTTACATGATCGTGGTCATCCTCGGGCTGCTCAGCATCGTCGTCCAGTTGCTGATAGCGCCCAGCATCGTCAAAGGCTGATTGAGATGATTGTTCGGCTGCAAATCGTTTTCCCTGCGCACATAAATTCAATGCACCCCAAACACGTCTGAAGTCGGTTGGCGTTACTAACCAGCACTCCACACTCAGGTTAGGGCTTAGGCGCTCAACCATATCAGCGCGAGCATCTGGGTTATCGGTGATGAATGTGAGTGTTGTATCGTTCTGTGCTACTGGGATCAGTCGAGAAATGTCCAAAAAGGCCCGTGAAAACCGACGGAACAAAGCCACATTTAGCGACGGGATAAGTGTATCGGCATCCACAAACTTCATGCCGCGCTGAAGCGCTAATGAGCGATAAAGGCCGACTTCCTCAAGGTTCATTTTGCGATTGAGGATGTCTAGAACGTTACTTCCTTCAGCGGCCGCTTGCGCTTTTGCCTGCTCCAATGAGGGCTCATTGACGACCCCCATGTCGATCAAGATTTGCTCGGAGTTGCGATTAAAATCTACACGACCGAGTGAATGCCCACGAACCAACTTTCCGCCACACTTGGTGTAGCTTACCAAGGTATACTCTGATCCAACCTTATCTTCTAGGCAGACTAAGTTACCTGCTTCTAGCAGGTAATCTTGTAGCTTAGAGATATTCGTTATAAACGTTGTGCAGATAACTAAGTCACAGGGGTTTGTCGAGCTCAATATTGCTTTCAGCCGACTGAGGGATGACCTCAATATTGGTCAAGCCTAAGCGCTCAAATCGTTCTTTAGCGGCCTCTGCAACGTACGTGTTTTGCTCAACATAGAGGACGCGCTCGGTGAGCTTGGAGAGCACAGCAGCAAAGTATCCTGAGCCTCCACCAACATGCATGACTACATCGGTAGGGTTGATATCAGGAAGAATTGAAAGAATTAGGCCGACTACCTCAGCCCGCGGAATCGAATGCCCAGTTGTGGAAAGCGGAAGATCTTTTCCATTAATAAAGTCGCTGCGAGAAATCGATCGCAGCGCAGAGCGAATCCTTGGGTGGTTTGTTTCCATCAAATAACTCCTACTGCAGTGCAGAGTTGATGCGCACCTACAATTACCAGCTGTATTGGGCAATATTTAACTTGCCCGGTTTTTACGCAGACGAGGTTATTTTTATAATGGCGCTTATTGGTTAGGTTTTGCTCGATTTAAAACGACCAAAACAGGTGGCTAATTTTTAGCCGTATTCCCATTTTATTACTTTTGCGAGTCTTTGTGTCTGACTGAAAGTGCTGTGAGGAGTTATGTTTTTTGGTTAAATTTTTCAAGTTAAGCAAATATACCCATTTCTAGGGATGTTATTTTAGTTGCAGGCACTGTATGTGCTGTTCTGCATATGTAGCAAATGAGAATCGATCAGTTGGCGCGTGGAGAATTATTGAGCATAGACAAACTGTCGTTATGCAGATGAGCTATTAAAGTTGAAATTATAAAAGCTTGGATTTAATAAGATGCCAGGACAAGTATTATTAGAGTGAGTAGGTGCGCCAAAATAACCATTGCTGGGTTTGGCAAGCACATACACACGCTATAATATTGAAAGTCATTAATGTTTTTATGCGCAAAATAACTATCAAGCGCATTAGTGCGTAATTAGCGTGACATTCGACTGGACGAGATTGAGTGCTGCTAGGCGCTGAGGAGCAGGGCGCCTGTTTTATCAGGGCCGCGCCTTTGAGTTGCACCGCCCCATTAATGAGGCGGTCTCTGCCTTAACCGTTCAAGCCAAAAAACGTCTGGGCATTTTGTCCGAGAATCCGTGACTTATCGCTCTGCACCAGTAGAGGATGCTCGTTAACGCCAGCCCCGATTCGCTGCTCGCCAAGGGGGAAGGGCGCATCTGACCCCAGCATGACGCGATCACTGCCCATCGTATCGACCAACAGCTTTAGTGCACCGGGATCAAACACAGCTGAGTCCACGTAAAAACGATTCACGTAGCTGGATGGCAGATACGGGCAGTCTTCGCGAACAATGTCCCTGTGCCGCCAAGCGTTATCCACTCTGCCTAGCAAGAACGCAAATGCACCGCCTCCGTGGGCAAAGCAAATGTTCAGTGAGTCAGGCAAACGTTCAAAAGCGCCTGACAGTATCAGCGACAGAATACCCAGCTGGGTTTCGGCGGGCATGGCCACTAACCAAGGCAACATCCATTTACGCATGCGGGCACCACCCATCATGTCCCATGGGTGAACCAGCACCGGGATGCTTTCGTTGGCACAGTGAGTCAAGAACTCGATAAGGGCCGGATCATCCAGATCCCGGTCACCCACGTGGTTACCGATCTGTATACCGATATGGCCCAGTGTTTTGGCGCGGCTCGCTTCACGGCATGCTGCCTCAATGTCTTGCAGCGGCACCTGAGCAAGCACTTTAAGGCGACTGCTGTAGTCGGCGGTCATTTCGATTGCCCGGTCGTTCATCAACTGGGCCCAGGGCAGGGCGCGCTCGATCGGGGCTTCATAAGCGAACATGACCGGCGTGGCGCACATGATCTGGATATCCAGCTGTTGCTCATCCAAATGCTCAACACGACGCTGCATATCCCACAGGGCATCATGAACGGGGCGGAAAGGCTGGCTGCCTCGCATGATCTGTCCTGTTCGGCCGTTGGTTTGCAGCCAGGGCGCGCGCTGCTCATCGAGCTTGGCAGCCTCAGCCTGGCTGATGAGCGGGAAAAAGTGGCTGTGCATATCGATTTTCATGAGTGTTTCACTGCTTCATGAGTTCGGTGCCAGGCTTGCCAGTCGCTGCCAGGGTGTATTTCGCCGCAATTGCTACAGCGGCGTTGTTCATCAGAAGTGGCGTAGAACTGCTGATAAACCGGTGGCAGGTCGTGAATGATGCTGCTCAGTTGCATCTCATAACGCTTGATCACTGTTCCGCAGCGGGCGCATGACCACTGCAACGCATCAAGGGAACCCTGTGGGCGTTGACGTTCGATAACCAGACACAAGCTGCCGGGCTCGGGTCGCTGCGGGGAATGGATGACGTGCGGCGCCATCAGGTAAATGTCACCTTCGCGCAGGTCCAGGCGCTCGTAGCGGCCACGGTCCCAGATCAGTAAGTGGGCATTACCTTTGAACTGGTAGAAAAACTCTTCCATTGGATCATCATGAAAATCAGTACGCTGGTTGGGGCCGCCGACGATGGTCACCATGTAGTCGGCGTCCTGCCAGATTTGCTGGTTGTTGACCGGTGGCTGAAGCAGGTGCTGGTGATCATCAATCCAGCGCTTAAAGTTCAGCGGCGGGCTGTAGTGGTGCTTATCCATTGCCTATATTCCTTAGCGCTGTAACGGGCTGTGGGCGACCGCTTTGATTTCGATACGCAGGTGCGGATGCGGTAGCTGGTGCACCGCTACGGTTGTGCGGGTCGGCCCGGTTTCATCGAAATACTCGGCATACACCTCGTTGTAGCCTGCGAAGTCATTCATATCGACCAAATAGCTACTGAGTTCTACGAGGTCTGCCAGGCCCGCGCCTTCGCTGGCCAGAATGTCGCGGATGTTCTCGATCACCGCTCGGGTTTGGGCGCGTATATCCAGATTGGTTGCGCCCAACTCGTCGACCTCAACGCCGTCAAAGCTGTTATCCGGACGCCGTGAGCTAGTGCCGGAGACATAGAGAAAATCCCCGGCCCGCTTGATGTGTGGGAAGCGCCCGCGGGGTTTTGCCTTGTCAGCTAATACAGTGGCGCGATTAGTGCTCATTGCTTGGTGCTCCTTTAACACTGAATCCACATTCGCCGTATCCGGCGATTTCAACGCTGACATGGCTGCCCGCATGCAGTGCTTCGGCAGCGGTCGCTGCGCCCGCCATGATCAGGCTTCCCGCTGGCAGGCACAGCTCTGCCGCGCTGAGCAGTTGCGAAGCCTGCACAATGCTGCGCAGGGGATGGCCCAGAATGGCGGCGGTCGAGCCAGTCTGGCGAACCCGCCCGTCAATGCGTACCAGCACCCCAGCGTTGCTCAGACCGCTGAAATCACGGGACCAGGGACCGACCACTAGACCGGCTGATGAGCAGTTGTCCGCGACGACGTCTTCCAACGTGAATTTGAAGTTCTGATAGCGGGAATCGATGATTTCAACGGCCGGAGCAACCGCTTCAAGATAGTCAGCGGCCTCAAGCTGTGTGAGGGGGCGGTCAATGGCTTTGCGCGTGATAAAACACACTTCAGGCTCAGTACGAGGGTGGATATAGCGCTGTAAATCAATAAAGCCACCATCCTCTTCAAGCATGGCATTGGTCAGCCAGCCCCAGATCAGGCTGTCTACGCCCATTTGCACCATCTTCGCCCGGCTGGTGAAGCCGAGTTTGACGCCGATACTGCGCTCGCCAATGTCATAACGGCGCTGCATTGAAGCACGCTGAATCAGGTAGGCTTGTTCGAGCGAGAAGGGGGTGTGGCTGCTGAACTGGCTGACGGCATTGGCGCTGCGAGCCGCGAGATCCAGTGCATCAGCTATTTTATGTAGGTCTTGCTGCATGATCAGTGCTCCTGAGGCTGGCCCTGAAGGTCGAGGGCAACGTCAACAATCATGTCTTCCTGCCCACCCACCATGCGGCGGCGGCCCAGTTCGACGAGGATGTCCATGGTTTTCAGGCCGTATTTGGCGGCGGCCACTTCGGCGTGACGCAGGAAGCTGGAGTACACACCGGCATAACCCAGCGCCAATGTTTCGCGGTCGACGCGGACCGGGCGGTCCTGCAGCGGGCGCACCAGATCATCCGCAGCATCCATCAGGCGATACAGGTCGGTGCCGTGGTTCCAGCCCAGACGCTCAGCCGCAGCGATAAACACTTCCAGCGGCGCGTTACCCGCACCGGCGCCCATGCCGGCGAGGCTCGCGTCGATACGATCACAGCCTTCTTCCACCGCAGCGATGGAGTTGGCCACGCCGAGGCTCAGGTTGTGGTGCGCGTGCATACCGGTTTGGGTTTCAGCATTGAGCACCGACTTGAACGCGCGCATGCGGTCGCGGATGTCGTTCATGTTCATGGCACCGCCGGAATCCGCCATGTAGATGCACTGGGCACCGTAGGACTCCATCAGCTTGCCCTGAGCGGCCAGCTGTTCGGCCGGGATCATGTGGCTCATCATCAAAAAGCCGACCGTATCCATACCCAACTCACGGGCGAATTCGATGTGCTGTTTGGAGACATCCGCCTCGGTGCAGTGAGTGGCCACGCGAACGGAGCGAGCACCGGCTTTGTAGGCTTCTTTGAGGTCGTGAACTGTGCCGATACCGGGGATCAGCAGCACGGTGATTTTCGCGTGCTTGATCACGTCGGCAGCCGCTTCGATCCACTCCAGATCGCTGTGAGCGCCGAAGCCGTAGTTGAAGCTGGAACCTTGCAGGCCGTCACCGTGGGTGACTTCGATGGAGTCGACCTTGGCTTCGTCCAGGGCGCGGGCGATGTCCTGCACATTCTGGATCGAATACTGGTGGCGGATGGCATGGCTGCCGTCTCGCAGGGTTACGTCGGAGATGTAGAGTTTTTTGCTGGGATCAAATGTCATGCTCATGTCCTCAGGCCTCGCCGTTCAGCATTTTTTCGGCCATGCGCTCAGCGGTGGCCATACCGGCGGAGGTCATGATGTCCAGGTTGCCGGCATACGCAGGCAGGTAGTGCGCCGCGCCTTCCACTTCAAGGAATACGGAGGTTTTCAGGCCGGAGAACTTGCCGTGGCCAGGAATGTTCAGCGGCGCGTCTTCTGGGATCACGTCGAACTGCACTTTCTGCTTCAGGCGGTAGCCCGGCACGTAGGCGTTGACGGCTTTTTCCATCTCTAGGATGGAGGCCTCAACAGCCGCTTGATCCGCTGCTTCGGACAGGACAAAAACGGTGTCACGCATGATCAGCGGCGGTTCAGCCGGGTTCATGATGATGATCGCCTTGCCCTTCGCCGCGCCGCCGATCACTTCGATGGCTTTGCTGGTGGTTTCGGTGAACTCATCAATGTTGGCTCGGGTTCCCGGGCCAGCGGATTTGGAGGCGATGGAGGCAATGATCTCGGCGTAATGGACTTTAGCCACTCGGGAAACGGCTGCGACCATCGGAATAGTGGCCTGGCCACCGCAGGTGACCATGTTCACGTTGAGCTTGTCGACGTGTTCAGCACCGTTCACCACCGGTACGCAGTACGGGCCAATTGCCGCCGGAGTCAGGTCGATCAGGCGGATGCCCGGCTTGATCGAACGCAGGAACTCGTCGTTCTTAACGTGGGCAGACGCGCTGGTGGCATCGAATACGAAGTCGATGTCTTTGAACACGTCCATCTTGGTCAGGCCGACCACGCCTTCGTGGGTGGTGGCAACGCCCAGGCGCGCAGCGCGAGCCAAGCCGTCGGAGTTAGGGTCAATGCCGACCATGGCGCCCATTTCCAGGTGCTTGCCATGACGCATGATCTTGATCATCAGGTCGGTGCCGATGTTGCCGGAACCGATGATGGCGACTTTTATTTTTCTCATCAGTGCACCTATTTACTGGTCGGCTAGATCGAACATCGCGGTGACGCTGCCAAGGCCCTGAATGTGGGCAGTGAAAACATCACCAGGATTGGCCGCGACCATCGGGCCCAGGGCGCCAGTGAGAACAATGTCGCCCGCACGAAGTGGTGTGCCCATCGCAACTAAGGTGTCCGCTAACCACACGGCGGCATTTAGCGGGTTGCCCATGCAGGCTGCACCGGCCCCAACAGAAACGGGCTCACCCTTAAGGTTCATATGCATACCGCAGCGAACCCAATCCACTTTGTTAAGTGCACGGGGCTGGCTACCGAGCACAAACAGTCCACTTGAGGCGTTGTCTGCGATGGTGTCGGCAAGTTGAATGTCCCAGTTGTGAATGCGGCTACCAACAATTTCGATAGCGGGCAGGGCAAACGCACTGGCGCGCAGAATGTCAGCGAGCGTATGCCGCTCGTGCAGCAGGTCATGCTCAAGCACTAAGGCTATTTCAGCTTCAACTTTGGGTTGCTGAGTATCAGCCCAAGCAATGGGCAGGTTGTCTGCGCGCCAGTTGCTGGCCAGTAGAGCGCCGAAGTCTGGCTGATCAACCCCCAGTTGCTGCTGCACTGCGCGTGAGGTGAGGCCGATTTTATGTCCGACCAGACGATCACCCGCGGCGATGGCCGTTTCTGTGTTGTGTTGCTGAACGGCGTAAGCCAATTGCACAAGGTTCGCGCTTTCATGGTCACCGGCTACCTGGGCGATAAGATCGCGAACAGGGGAGCAGGGTGTTCCGTGTTTAAGGGCTTGCTGCAATCGATCTGCAGCCTCAAGAAGAGCAGGATGCATAGTCAGTCTCCGGCTTAAGGGTGCATGCAGATGGTGGTGATCTCTGAATAGAAATCCAGAGAGTGGCGGCCGCCTTCGCGCCCGATGCCTGATAGGCGGACACCGCCAAACGGGGTACGCAAATCGCGCAGGAACCAGGTATTGACCCAAACCATGCCGACGTGGAATTTGCGGGTGATGCTGTGAGCACGTCTGAGATCACGGGTCCAGACGGCAGTGGCCAACCCGTATGCGCTGTCGTTAACGCGACGGATCACTTCTTCTTCAGTATCAAACGGGGCGATATGGCAGACCGGACCGAAGATTTCTTCGCGTACGCAGCGTGCATCGTCCGGCAGGCCAGTCCAAATTGTGGGCTGAACGTAGGCACCACGGTCACGCTCATCACCGAAGTTCGGAATACCGCCACCGGTCACGACTTCTGCGCCTTCATCCCTGGCTAAGTCAAAATAAGCCATCACCTTGTCGCGGTGCTTGTGAGAGATCAACGAGCCCATGTTGACCCCGTCTTCATCCGGGTAGCCAATCTTCAGATTTTCAGCGGCTTGCTTAAGGGCTGCGACAAATCGGTCAAAGATCGGCCGCTCGACGTAAACACGCTCAGAGCAGAGGCATACTTGGCCCGAGTTGGTGAAGCTGGAGCGGATAACACCCGCAACCGCTGCATCAAAGTCGCAGTCGGCAAATACTACCGCCGCATTTTTGCCACCCAGCTCGAACGACACATCACGCACACCTTCGGCGGCGACTTTCATGATGGTGGCGCCCGTGCGGGACTCGCCGGTGAAGGTGATGGCGTCGATGTCGGGATGCTTGGTGAGGTATTCGCCAGCCGAATTCGGGCCAAAACCATGGACCAGGTTGAACGCGCCTTCAGGGACGCCGGCTTCGTGCATCACCTCCGCGAGTAGAGTGGCGGTGGATGGGGTGTCTTCAGAGGGTTTGATCACGACTGAGTTGCCACAGGCCATCGCTGGAGCAACTTTCCAGGTCAGCAACAGCATTGGCAGATTCCATGGCGAGATGATCGCGACAACGCCATGGGGCTTGCGCACGGAAAAGCTGAATACATCACTGCCATCAGCGGCGCGCATCTCAAAGCATTCATTGCCTGCCTGATTAATCAGCTCGGCAAACGTGCGGAAATTAGCAACGCCACGGGCGATATCAAGGGTGCGAGCCTGATGAACAGGGCGCCCGGTGTCAGCTACTTCGGCCGCAACGAACTCATCAAAGCGACGCTCGATACCATCTGCGATTTTGTGCAGCAGCTGTGCGCGTTGGGCTGCGCTGTACTGCCCCCAGGGCCCTTGCTGGGCGGCCTTACCCGCTCTCACAGCGCGATCGACTAGGTCGGCATCCGCTTCACACACGTGACCGATCAGTGTCCCGTCAACAGGGGAAATATTGGCAAAGGTGGTTTTAGTAGTGACAAATTCGCCTGCGATGTAGTTACGCAGCAACACCGGTGATGGGTTCACAGCGACCTCCAAATATTATGATTTGAGGTCAGTCTAGGGAGATCAGTTACCCAGTAATAATTGAACTTGGCCCCCTGGTTATTGGTGTTTGGAATACCAAGGAGCCAGCGCAGTCAGTGGCTGCTTACATCCGGTCTGACGAGTGAGAGGCAGTCACGGAAAAGGCGGGCAGCAGGCGGGAGCTGCCGCGAGTTTGAGTAGAAGCAACCGATCTCGCCAAACTGCATGGGGATGCCAAGATCAAATGTCTTAAGCAGACCCGCTTCAACAAACTGCACCGTGGCCTCTTGAGGCATTAAGGCGACAGTTTGTTGGTCTTGCATCAACGCCAGGTTAGTGAGGATAGACAGCGACTCGACGACATTTGCCGGTGTCTGCAAATCGGCCTCGGCAAACAACATATCGGCGGTGCGCCTGAGCAACGAGTCCTGAGTGGGTAAGACCCACGGAAACCCATGCAGATCCTTAAGGCGCACCTGCCCTTGATGCTGATGCAATGGATGTTGCGAGCCTGCAACGACTGTCAGTGTTTCGGTGTAAAGCACATCAACTTGTAAGAGTGGTGACTCATTGCGCAAACGCCAGTCATCTGGCACGCGTCCGACAACCAAATCGACTTCGCCCATCGCTAAAGCCGGAAAAAGGTGGTCCATCTGGCCCACTCGCAATGAGACCAGCACTTCCGGGGCATCATTCTTGAGCAGTTGCATCGCTTGTGGAATCAAAGATGCAGATGCAGATATCAATGTTCCGACCATCACATGACCGCTGGTACCTTGCTGAAAAGAATTGACCTCATCCGTAAGCGAACGAAGTTCAGCCAGCAACGTTTTACCCCGGTTGACGACCAGGACGCCCAGCTCCGTAGCACTGACCCCGCGGTTGCTACGAAGCAGCAGAGGCGCATTAAAGTACGACTCCAACTCATGAATGATTTTGGTCACGGTAGGTTGGGTCAGGTTGAGGGCCTGTGCAGCCCTTAGCAGAGAGCCGCTTTGTACAACTTGTTCCAATACCACCAGCTGGTAGAACTTCAGCTTGCGGGCGACCGACATCATGGTGAACTTCATGGCTTTCTCCCCTCCACCGTAACGCTCAGTGCAGCTGTGCAAGGCGCACCTGATGAGCTGGGGGCGGGCGAGTAGAAGCAGGAAAAAAATACGGCCATGTACATAGCGTCCCTTCGTGTTTTGAGCAGGTTTGTCCTGATTGTTGTTCGTGTTGTTGGCTACTGGTTGTCCGGCTCTAACGGTGAATGCGGTTTGAGTGCAGAAAGATATTTAGCCGGTGTCGTGCCAAATGCAGCCTTAAACATGGTGATAAAGCCCGTCACTGCTTCGTAGCCAAGGTCAGATGCGATGCGTTGCACACTGTGCCCCTTGGCAAGCGCTTCAAGCGCTACCATCAGGTGCAGCTGACGGCGCCAATTGCTAAAGCTCATACCGGTTTCGTCCATAAGACGTCTGCTCAGTGTGCGCTCACTCATGTTGGCGAAGCTGCACCATTGCACCAACGTGCGGCGATCACCGGGGTTATCCATTAGCGCTTCAGCGACCTTTCTCAGGCGGGCGTCACGCGGCAGTGGAAAGAAGCTGTGAATACGCGGTTGAGCGGGGAGTTCTGCTAGCAGCAGTTGCTCAGCAAGCGTGCGACTTTCAGGTGCAAGCAATTGCTGTGGTTCAGCTAATGCAATGATTAGCGACTGCATTAGTGCACTGAGTCTTAGTGTGCAGCATTCGTCAGGCAGGTTACTGGCCAATGGCTCGATGAAGACTGAATAGCCTTGGGCGTTTGCAGAGGACCTGCTGGTATGGGGGATTCCGGCCGGTACCCACAGCGCGCAATGTTGTGGGACTAGCCAGTGTTTTTCATCCACGAAACAGCCCACAACCCCTTTTAAGGCCAATACCAGCTGCCCCTGGGCATGCTCGTGTGGCTGCGGATCTAGCAGCGTGCTGCTGCTTGCGTCGAAGTAATTAGAGTGTACGTGAGGCTCAGACGGAGAGGGCTGATGGCCTGTTGGTGGCTGGATGAGTAGGTTCATAAATATGGCGTATTTTGTGTATTTTTTGTCAAAACCACTAATACCCTAGCATGAGCTAGCTCCGTATGCTCTTACCACTTGTACTTAATTGTGATGGTAGGAATGGAGTAGTCATGGTTGATCTTTCACCCAATGCACGTCATGTCAGCGCTGTCGATGGTCATAAAGTTCGTCACCCATCCGGGGCATTTATGAACATAAAAGTGTTTGCCCATGAGACAAACGGTGCGTACTCGCTAATGGAAACCGTACTGCCGCCTGGCGGCGTGGTGCCTAAACACGTGCACGAACATGAGGATGAGAACAACTACATCCTTGATGGCCAACTCACCATGCACATTGGTGACGAGGTGTTTACAGCAAAAGCAGGGAGCTTCGTTGTAGCGCCTAAAGGTGTAACTCAATTCTTTCGCAATGACGGCTATGAAGACTGCCGCTTCCTGACGACGTTTACCCCAGGTGGCGCGGAGGAGTATTTCCGCGAGGCCGGAGAGTTGATCAAAAGCACGCCTAATGGCCGACCCAGCCGTGAAAAGTTACTGGCGCTGCAAGAAAAGTACGCCCTGCGTTACCTCTAATCCGCACATTCAAGCCTGCCGGTATAGCGGGCAAGGAGCTGCATATGACTCAGGCAGGCGTACATCTTTGGTCTCAGATCCCTAGCCTGGTACTGCCTAAACCTAAGTTTTTATACAGCCCGGTGGTGAAGGCGGGGGAGTTCATCTTCGTCTCCGGGCTTGTGGGGTTAGATCCGCACACCGGACAACTAGCCGAAGGCGGTCTCATCGCGCAGACACGCCAAGTTCTGAGTAATTTCAGGGCGCTGTGTCGGGAGCAAGGGTGGTCAAGCGACCACTTGATGTTGGTGCGTATTTATTGCACGGAGTTTGATCGATTCTCCGAGCTCAACAGCTATTGGGATGAGTTCTTTAAAGACATCCGGCCTCCAGCCAGAACCTCAGTTGGTGTTAGTGCATTACCCCTTAATGCACTGGTGGAAATGGAGTTTCAGTTAGTCGCAACAGCCACGGCGTAAATCTAATAACAAGTAAAACAGGAGGTGTTAAATGCAGCCTGGAGTCATTGTCAGCGGTTTTCTGGCACCGCACCCACCCCATATGCTGTATGCCGAGAACCCGCCACAAAATGAGCCTCGCGCCCAAGGTGGATGGGAGCAACTACGTTGGGCATATGAGCGCGCCAGGGCCAGCTTAGAAGAGCAGAGGCCTGATGTATTGCTTGTACATTCACCGCACTGGATCACATCAGTGGGGCATCACTTTATTGGTGTAGAGCGCCTGCAAGGTCGTTCTGTTGACCCTATTTTTCCGAACCTCTTCCGGTTTGATTACGACATGCAGGTCGATGTGGAATTGGCCGAAGCCTGTTGTGAGCAGGGACGAAAACTGGGGTTACACACCAAGATGATGCGTAATCCAAGGTTTAGGGTGGATTACGGCACCATCGTCACGCTGCACATGATCCGGCCACAGTGGGATATCCCGGTCGTTTCGATTTCCGCGAATAACACTCCTTATTACCTGAGCATGAAAGAAGGCTTAGGCGAGATGGATCTGCTTGGTAAGGCCACAGCAGAAGCCATTCACAAATCCGGCAAACGTGCCGTATTGCTTGCCTCCAATACATTGTCTCACTGGCATTTTCACGAGGAGCCACCTGTTCCTGAAGACATGACACGCGAGCATCCGCAGAACCTGTTGGGCTATCAGTGGGATATGCGCATGATCGATCTCATGCGCCGTGGCGATATGCGCGAAGTATTTCGTTTGCTGCCGCAATTCATCGAAGAAGCATTTGCTGAAGTCAAGTCAGGCGCATTCACCTGGATGCACGCTGCCATGGACTATCCGCAAATACCCGCTGACTTACACGGATATGGAACGGTAATTGGTACAGGCAATGCGGTAATGGAATGGAACCTGCTCAAAGCCAATCTTTATGAGCACGCCCAACGCCAACCCTCACGCGTAGCAAACTCATAAGGACAGTGCCCATGACAATTGTGTCTGCGTTTATGCTGCCCGGCAGCCCGCTGCCTCTTTTAAAGCCTGATGCACCTAATTGGCAGCAGCATCGCCGGGCCATTGAGCAAGCGGGTCAGCAACTAAAGGCAAGTCAGCCTGATGTTGTGCTGATTTACTCCACTCAATGGTTCGCGGTGCTTGATGAGATTTGGCTGACGCGCGCCCGCAGCCAAGACGTTCACGTTGACGAGAACTGGCACGAATTCGGTGATATGCCTTATGACATCGTCAGTGATGTTGAGCTTGCTCAAGCCTGTGTTGCACGCTGCAAAGCGCAGGGTATAAACGCACGGGGCGCCGACTACCAGGGGTTTCCTATTGATACCGGGACCATTGTTGCGACCACACTGCTAGGAGTCGGTACAGAAGACATACCTGTTGTGGTCGCTTCAAACAATCTCTATGACGACGCTGCGGCCACAGCAAAACTGGCAGCGTTAGCTGTTGAATGTGCTGCTGAGCAAGGGAAACGTGTCGCGGTTGTTGGGGTAGGGGGGCTCTCTGGTGGGCTGATCAGCCGGGATATGGAAGCGGCAGACGATCACTTCGAAAAGCCAGAGGATGATCGCCTTAATCGACGCGTATTAGAGCTGATTAAGGCCGGTAATCAATCTGCGCTACTCAGCGAGTTACCTGAATATTGTCAGGAAGCAAAAGCAGACATGGGGCTCAAGCACTTGCACTTTATTCTTGGGGCCCTGGAAGAACGCTATATGGGGGCAGACGTTCTTCATTACGGCCCTATCTATGGCGGTGGCGCTGCCACACTCGCCTTTAAAATCGGCAGTTAATCAGTTCATTGATTCATGCATTAAAGGCCCGGCTATTGAATTTAGGTGATTCAATAGCCGGGTAAATAATTAACTAAAATACATCAATGGGATAATCCGTTATTAAACGAAATTCGTTCATGTTTCCTTCTGGTTGAGCATGATTGGCGCGATGCCAAGTTTGCCTCAGTCTAAAAGAAAGGTCTTTCATAGGGCCAGACTGTACAACATACCGTGCTTCAACGTTCAACTCGTGATGCTTTGCGTTTTCACCCCAAATATTTGCGTACGGGCTGTTGGCAGGAACGTGTGTGCCGTCGATCCCGCTGCCGCGAATGTAGCGCGTCATAAAAGACAGACCTGGTAGGTTAAATTCCTCCATGGAGATGTCATATCGTAGTTGCCATGAACGCTCATTAGGCCCATTGAAGTCTGAGTACTGAACTGAGTTAGGTAAAAATATGGATCCGCCTTGGGCAGGTCGATTAAATCCATACCTATCTACATCGCCTGTACCCAAGTAATCAAACGGAATGTCCCCGTCAACTTTTTGTGCCGCAAGCGTTATGGTATGGGCGCCAAATGCGTAGGCAGCCGATAGTCCCCATGTAGTATTGTTGATAGAGCCCGCATTTGCGCTACCTGTATCGAGCGTACGGTAAAGGTTGAAATCAAAGTTAAGCGAATGATTATTTTTTAGCTCGATCTTCTTACCCAAGTTAAAGTAATACTGATGCCATAAGTCTTCGAAATGCGAGACGTACAATTTGGTGACCGTACCGGGGCTCAGGGTGTAGGTCGCGCCAATGTAGTCCACGCTTGGTGTTGAGACACCGGCGAACAGTGCCCAAAGCTCACCGTCTGTGTTGGTGCTCGTCGTGCCGGTCGCCCCGGTAAAATGCCCAGCCTCGATATTCAAATTCTCGAATTCGCGGATATCGAGACTTAAGCCTTTTGCCGTCTGGGCGACGAGTCGGTTATGACCTGTGGCAAATACCGGGTTGAATGGTTCTTGGTCGCCGAACACTAAGGTACTGTTTGACCAGCGTAATTTAAGCGCAGCCCCAGCCTTACTAAAGGTATCAGAAGGGTGGCCGTCATCATGAACCCTTAAATTGTCTGTGCCCGTTTTTCCAGAGGATGCATCTAGCTTAACGCCCGTAAAAGCAAGTGCATTTAAACCCAAGCCTATGGTGCCTTCGGTAAAGCCTGATTGGTACCGCAGTAAAAGCGCCTGTGACCAATCCTTAGCATCATTACGGCCATCTTTATTATTACGATTGAAATAGTAATTTCGGGCCAGGATGTTTAAATGGCTGCCTTCAATAAAACCATCTTCATGGTCATCTGCACTGGCGGTTAAAGGGAGTATTAACATAGATCCAACGATAACGCTGGCGGCTGCTTTCTTGTTCATAAGTCCTCAGATTGTTTTTGTTAGGAGGCGCGGCACGTCTGCTTCACATGCTGTTAGTAAGTATTTGATAATGAGGCTCATACCTCATCAGCACTTAAACAGTGCAACTTGATACTAGTAATATGCGTATGTAGGTTGTAATAGAAATAAGTGTGCTTGATATTCATCAACTCGATAACAGTCAGTATTTTCTCATTTTATTTACTGGGTATTGCTAAATGGAATACCAAGACAGTCTTTTTCTATTATTTCCCCAGAAACTGCCTCAGTAATATCGGTTCATCTACAACCCGATACCCGGCAAAAGCACTTATGTGGATGTTTTCTGTCGTGGATATCTAATAAAAACTGGAGTAGTGATGTCCGGCTCAGTGGCTTATACACGTGAAGACTTTCTGCGTTTGGACGCAGAGGACCAACTGGCGGCTTATCGTGATCGCTTTGATCTACCTGCGAATACTATTTATCTCGACGGCAACTCGTTGGGTGCTATGCCTGCACATGTGCCTGAGCGTTTTGAACGTATTCTTAAAAAAGAATGGGCACATGGCCTGATCCGCTCATGGAACGATGCGGATTGGTATCCGGCCCCACAACGTGCAGGCGCCAAAATCGCAAAACTGATCGATGCAAAAAACAACGAGGTGATCGTTGCTGACTCGACCTCGATCAACCTTTTCAAGGTGCTTGTCGCTGCCCTGCGAATTAACAAGGACCGTAAGGTTATTCTGGGTGAGCGCGGTAACTTCCCAACCGACGTATACATCGCTTCGGGTGTGGCTGAGCTGACCGGCAGTGAAGTCCGTTGTGTAGACCCAGAAGAGGTCTTAGATGCACTCAATGAAGACGTTGCTGTTCTATCCCTGACCCATGTGAATTACAAATCAGGCCGCCGCTACGACATGGCCAAAATCACTAAACGGGCTCATGAAGTTGGCGCGCTCGTGGTGTGGGACTTGTGCCATTCAGTAGGCGCAATGCCAGTTGAGCTCAATGCTGCACAGGTGGATTTCGCCGTAGGCTGCACTTACAAGTACCTCAATGGCGGACCAGGTTCACCTGCCTTTGTGTTCGTTGCAGAGCGCCATTTTGCAAATGTTGATCAGCCACTTACTGGCTGGCATGGACATGCCAAGCCCTTTGATTTTGATCACGACTACCGCCCACATCCGACTATCGACCGCATGCTTGTTGGCACAGCACCGCAGCTGGGCATTTTAGGGTTGGAAGCTTCCCTGGAAGTCTTCGACAACATCGACATGAACCTTGTGCGCGCCAAAAGCAAAGCATTGGGCGACTTGTTTGTTGCACTGTTTGATCAGCATCTTCAAGGGCTTGGCGTTGAGCTTCGCAGCCCGCGTGAAGGTGAAGAGCGGGGCAGTCAGATCTCACTGAGCCACGAGCAAGCTTATGCCGTTATGCAGGCGATGATTGATCGCGGAATCATTGGTGACTTCCGTGCCCCCGACATCCTCCGCTTTGGTTTTGCACCGCTTTATATCCGCTACGTGGATATCTGGGATTGCATTGTCAGCTTGCGAGAAATCCTCGAACAACGGATTTGGGACCGGCCTGAGTTCCTTGCACGCAAATCAGTTACCTGAATCTTGAGCCTAGCGGAGTAGAGTGCGATGACAAAAAAAATAAGCACTTTCAACAATCTCGTTGATCGTGAGAAAGGACTCAAAGCGCACCTGACCGGTGCGCAGATCTCAATGATTGCTATTGGTGGTGCGATTGGCACAGGGCTTTTCCTAGGCAGTGGCTTTGCAATTGGTTTTGCTGGGCCAAGTGTTTTAGTGAGCTATGCCATTGCCGCTGTAGTTGCTTTGCTACTAATGGGCTGCCTGGCCGAGATGACTGTGCGCCATCCTGCGTCAGGCTCCTTCGGCTCCTATGCGGAGTTTTATGTGGCTCCGTGGTTTGGCTTTGCCATTCGCTACGTGTATTGGTCTTCGGTGGTATTCGCAGTAGGGACTGAAATCACAGCGGCTGCCATGTACATGAAGTACTGGTTTCCGGACGTGCCGGGTGGCTACTGGATGGTGACATTTTCCCTTGCCCTCATCACCGTTAATGCGCTGAGCGTGAAAGTGTTTGGTGCAATTGAATACTCATTCTCGTTACTCAAGTTGTTAGCGATTGTGATCTTCATCCTGCTGGGGGCTTATGTGGTGTACAACGCACCCGCTGACTCCACCATTGGCTTCAGCAATTACACCAATGACCGAGGCTTTTTCCCTAATGGGTTATGGGGAACATGGGTGGCAGTCATCGTCGCTTTCTTTAGCTATTTAAGTATCGAGATGATTGCTGTAGCCGCTGGTGAGGCCAAACAACCGGAAAAAGCGATTACCAAGGCGTTCCGCATCACGATTGTGCGTTTGGTGGTGTTCTACATGTGCACCATCGCACTCGTGCTGGCGATAGTTCCGTGGGCGCATAACAGTGGCGGAGAAAGTCCCTTCGTAATGGTGATGAAGGCCACCGGAGTGCCTTATGCAGGTGCGATATTTAATGTGGTGATACTGGTGGCGGCACTGTCGGCCATGAACAGCCAGATCTATATCGCTACACGGATGATGTTCAGCCTGTCACGTGCGGGCCAGGCCCCCAAAGTGTTCGGCATCGTTAAAGGAAATGGCGTGCCACTTCCGGCACTGTTGCTGTCTTCTATGGGTATTGCGCTGGCAACCGGGATCTACCTGGCCTACCCGGAAGAGGCATTCACCATGATGATGTCGGTGGCGATGTTTGGGGCCATGTTCACGTGGGCGGGGATTTTCCTGACGCATTTGTTCTTCCGCCGGCAGAACCCTGTGGAGACCCTCAGTTTCAAACTGTGGGGCTATCCATGGACCAGTCTGTGCGGCCTCATACTCATGCTCGCGATTATGGTCACAACGCTGTTCACCAAAGAGTTCTTCTCAACCCTGCTGTGGGGAGCTGGATTTCTAGTGATTGTGCTACTGATCTACTTCCTTAAGTTTTCAAAAGGTACCCCTGACTCCTTAAAGCCTGAAGGCATTTCCAAACTGGTTTGACCTTCTGCTGAACAAGGATTTAAGCGCTGGCAGTCTGACTGTCAGCGCTTTTTTGTGGGATTGAAATCTGCCTGAGTACTGGCCGAACATTACATCCGGCCCATTCCAATCAGCTAGCGGAGGTCTTACGGGCTTTGCTGCCTTTGGCGGGCTCAAAACCATCCGTACGGAACATGGCTTTAATGCCTCGGATTGCCTGACGGGTGCGATCCTGGTTTTCGATCAGGGCAAAGCGCACATGGTCATCACCGTAATCACCGAAACCAATGCCCGGTGATACGCAAACCTTGGCTTCATGCAGCAGCTTTTTGGCGAACTCAAGGGAGCCCATGTGAGCGTACTGCTCTGGGATTTTTGCCCAGATGTACATGGATGCTTTGGGATTTTCGACCATCCATCCCAGCTCATGCAGGCCTTTAACCAACAGGTTACGGCGCTGGCGGTATTGCTCAGCAATATCGCGTACACATTGCTGATCGCCCTCAAGCGCGGCAATAGCGGCTACTTGCAGGGGAGTGAATGTGCCGTAATCGTGGTAGCTCTTGATGCGGGCGAGGGCGCTGACCAGTTCTTTGTTGCCGACCATGAAACCGATCCGCCAGCCAGCCATGTTGTAGCTCTTGGACAGGGTAAAGAATTCAACAGCAATATCTTTCGCGCCTGGTACCTGCATGATCGAAGGTGCTTTCCAGCCGTCGTACACAATGTCTGCATAGGCCAGGTCATGCACCACCAGTACGTTGTACTGCTTGGCGAGGGCAACCACACGCTCGAAGAAATCCAGCTCGACGCATTGTGCTGTCGGGTTGGAAGGGAAGCCCAGAATCATCATCTTCGGCTTTGGAATCGACTCACGAATAGCGCGTTCCAGCTCATTGAAGAAGTCCACGCCAGGGATCAGTGGCACTGAACGTACTTGAGCACCGGCAATCACTGCCCCGTAGATATGAATCGGATAGCTGGGGTTGGGCACCAGAACCGTGTCGCCGCTATCCAAGGTGGCCAGCATGAGGTGAGCCAGACCCTCTTTGGAGCCAATGGTGACAATGGCTTCGCTTTCTGGATCAATCTCAACCGCGTAGCGATCCTGATACCAACGTGATATGGCACGGCGCAAACGCGGGATGCCGCGTGACGTTGAGTAGCCGTGGGTGTCTTCACGCTGAGCGACTTGTACGAGTTTTTCGACAATGTGCGGCGGTGTAGCACCGTCAGGATTACCCATGGAGAAGTCGATAATGTCTTCGCCACGGCGGCGAGCAGCCATCTTCAGTTCGGCAGTGATATTGAAAACGTAAGGGGGGAGACGATCGATGCGCGCAAAGCGGCGCGGAGCCTGTTCAGCCATGTTTTCCTCGAGTACGTAAGCGCCCGGAACCGTCCGAGCGACGTTGGCCAGTGTGCTGGCCGATGGCAAAGATATGCTGACGCTGTTGATCTGTCTAGTGTTGCTAGCCGTTTATTCAAGGCAAAGAAAAGCCCCGCACTAGGCGGGGCTTTTCATGACGTTTTACAGCTTAAACCTGAACGGCTGGAATCTTCGCGTTAGCAGCTGCTTCGCGGAATTCAGCGATCTGGTCGAAGCTCAGGTAGCGGTAAACGTCGGCAGCCATGCTGTCGATGTCTTTCGCGTACGCCATGTACTCTTCAACAGTCGGCAGTTTACCGATGATCGAAGCAACAGCAGCCAGTTCGGCCGATGCCAGGTACACGTTAGTGGCGTCACCCAGACGGTTCGGGAAGTTACGGGTCGAAGTGGAAACCACAGTCGAACCTGTCTGCACGCGAGCTTGGTTACCCATGCACAGCGAGCAGCCCGGCATTTCCATGCGCGCACCGGCTTTGCCGTAGATGCCGTAGTAGCCTTCTTCGGTCAGCTGGTGAGCATCCATCTTGGTTGGCGGTGCCAGCCACAGACGAGTCGGGATGCCACCTTTGACTTTGTCCAGCAGCTTACCAGCAGCTCGGAAGTGACCGATGTTGGTCATGCAAGAACCGATGAACACTTCGTCGATCTTGTCGCCAGCTACAGTGGACAGCAGGCGGGCATCGTCCGGGTCGTTCGGTGCGCAGAGCACAGGCTCTTTGACGTCGGCCAGGTCGATTTCGATAACGGCAGCGTATTCGGCGTCCTTGTCGGCTTCCAGCAGTTGCGGGTTGGCCAACCAGGCTTCCATTGCTTGAGCACGACGCTCCAGAGTACGGGCATCGCCGTAGCCTTCGCTGATCATCCAGCGCAGCAGGGTGATGTTGGACTTCAGGTACTCGGCAATGGACTCTTCCGGCAGCTTGATCGTGCAGCCTGCAGCGGAACGCTCAGCAGAGGCGTCAGACAGTTCAAACGCTTGCTCTACGGTCAGCTCGTTCAGGCCTTCGATCTCAAGGATGCGGCCGGAGAAGATGTTCTTCTTGCCTTTCTTCTCTACGGTCAGCAGGCCAGCCTGGATCGCGTAGTAAGGAATGGCATGAACCAGGTCACGCAGGGTGATGCCAGGTTGCATTTTGCCTTTGAAGCGAACCAGTACCGACTCCGGCATGTCCAGCGGCATTACACCAGTGGCAGCAGCGAAGGCTACCAGGCCAGAACCAGCCGGGAAGCTGATGCCGATCGGGAAGCGGGTGTGGGAGTCACCACCAGTACCAACGGTGTCAGGCAGCAGCATGCGGTTCAGCCAGCTGTGGATGATACCGTCGCCTGGACGCAGGGAAACACCGCCGCGGGTCTTGATGAAGTCAGGCAGGGTGTGGTGTGTGGTGACGTCGATCGGCTTCGGATAAGCAGCAGTGTGGCAGAACGACTGCATAACCAGGTCAGCAGAGAAGCCCAGGCAAGCCAGGTCTTTCAGCTCATCACGGGTCATCGGGCCAGTGGTGTCCTGGGAGCCAACGGTGGTCATCTTAGGCTCGCAGTAGGTGCCCGGACGAACGCCTTGACCTTCTGGCAGACCGCAAGCACGGCCAACCATTTTTTGAGCCAGGGTGAAACCTTTGCCGCTGTCAGCAGGAGCAACCGGCTTCTTGAACAGATCGCTTGCGCCGAGACCCAGCTCAGCACGTGCTTTTTCAGTCAGACCGCGACCAATGATCAGCGGGATACGGCCGCCAGCACGAACTTCGTCCAACAGAACGTCGGTTTTCAGTTCGAAGGTGGTTACCAGTTCGTCGCTGCCATGACGGCGCACTTCGCCCTTGAACGGGTATACGTCGATAACGTCGCCCATGGCCAGGTTGGTGCAATCGAATTCGATTGGTAGAGCGCCGGCGTCTTCCATGGTGTTGTAGAAGATCGGTGCGATTTTGGTGCCGAAGCAGAAGCCACCAGCACGCTTGTTCGGTACGTAAGGAATGTCGTCACCGAAGAACCACAGTACCGAGTTGGTAGCGGACTTACGGGAAGAACCAGTACCGACTACGTCACCTACGTAGGCAACCGGGTAGCCTTTAGCTTTAACTTCTTCGATTTGTTTCAGCGGGCCAACAGCGCCCGGCTGAACCGGCTCAATGCCGTCACGGGCCATTTTCAGCATGGCCAGGGCGTGCAGCGGGATGTCAGGGCGCGACCAAGCATCCGGAGCTGGAGACAGGTCGTCAGTGTTGGTTTCGCCTGGCACCTTGAACACGGTCAGGGTGATTTTTTCAGCAACGGCTGGTTTGGCTTTGAACCACTCACCGTCAGCCCAGGATTGCAGCACTGCTTTGGCAGAGGCGTTGCCTTTCTTGGCGCGCTCAGCGACGTCATGGAAGGCGTCGAACATCAGCAGGGTGTGCTTCAGTTGTTCTGCAGCTACTTCTGCAAGATCAGCGCTGTCGAGAAGCTCAACCATGGTGGCGATGTTGTAACCACCTTGCATGGTGCCGAGCAGTTCAACTGCACGCTTCTTGTCGATCAGCGGGGAGGTAGCTTCGCCTTTGGCAACGGCAGAGAGGAAGCCCGCCTTAACGTAGGCTGCCTCGTCAACTCCTGGTGGTACGCGGTTGGTGATCAGATCAAGAAGAAACTCTTCTTCACCAGCCGGCGGGGATTTCAGCAGCTCGACCAGGCCTGCGGTTTGTTCGGCGTTCAGCGGCTGGGGCACGACACCCTGAGCGGCACGCTCTGCTACATGTTTGCGATAGGCTTCAAGCACAGTTATTACCCTCATCAGTTGTTCCGGGACTAACCGGAACGCGATCCAGAAAACAGCGTTTCAAGCGCATCATGGCTTTATGGGCCGTTCTGCCTTGAATCGTTATTTTCCTGAAGAAGCTGCTTTCAAAGTTTTACGCCGGCAGGGCGGTTAGATGAGGGCTGGTGCAGAACCGTAATCGGCTCTCGGCGCTGCACCAACGTCCAACCTGCAGGATCGACTGTGCTCGTGACGCTTTGAAAACAGCTTCCAACGGACGTTGCAGCCAAAAGATTGGCCGAAAGATTCTACTGGAAAGCTTTACCAAAGTTAAGCCAGCTATCAGGTTTATCTCGGTACTATCGGGGTGATCTCAGTAAGACAAAGGGCTAATATGCCTGTCCGTTCGCCAGCTTATCTTGCCTTTAGCAATGTCAAATCAACGTATCAAAACCCCTTGTGTCGGCCTCTGCTCTACTGTTTATGGGGATCTTGTGTGCCGGGGGTGCAAGCGTTTTCACCACGAAGTGACGGGTTGGAACGGTTACAGCGAAGAGCAAAAGCAAGCTGTCTGGCATCGGTTAGAGGCACTTTTGGTGCAAGTGATTGCAGCAAAGGTTGAGGTGTTTGACCCGCAGCGTTTGCGTTTTCAACTTGAACAGCGGCAGATCCGTTTTGTGCCGCAGCAATCACCATATTGCTGGGCGTACCAGTTGATAGCCCGAGGGGCACGGGTCATCAATCAGCTTGATGCCTATGGTTTGGTGCTGCTACCAGAGTTCAGAGAATGGTCTCTGCCCGAAGTGCGCGACGCCATAGACAGAGAGTTCTTTCTGCTTTCCGAAGCCCACTATGAACGCTACATCGCGCCGCGTTTTTTGCGGGGGCTAGATGGGGAGGGCGGCGAGTAATCAAGCCGCCCCACATGATTCAGCGCTGAGCTACGAGCTGTTCCAAGTGCTCAATAATATCGTCAGGCTTCAGAACTAAGATGTCTGTTTCGAGTGTGTCGAGAATCACCTCAGCCGTGTTACCAATAAGCACGCCGGACAAGCCAGTGCGAGCGACCGTGCCAACAACGACTACGCTTGCGTTCAAGCGCTTGGCAGTTTGTGGAATTAAGACGTCTGCAGGGCCTTCAACAATATGCAGGCGGTCATCAGTCACATCATATTGTTTCTGAAATTCTGCGCAGTTAGCACGGTAGCGGGCCTGAATGGTTTCAGTCAGTTGGAAGGTAGGATCGGCGGCTGAGAGCATTGGGCTCGGGTGAGCGCTAACGACATGCAGTGCCGATTGCGCCAGGGTTGCGATCTCGTAGCCATGGCTGACGATAGTGCTATGTAGAGTTCGATGTTCGGCGTCAGAATTTCCAACATCCACTGCCGCGAGGATGACGCCATCAGTCCAAGATGTATCTGTTTTTACAAGTAACACAGGGGCAGGGCAATAGCGCAGGACCTTCCAGTCATCTGGGGTCAAGATTGCTTTTTTGAGCAGGCTATCGTGGCTGTGCTGTTTAACCACTAGACCACAACCTTCAGACTGTTGCACGGTGACAATTGTTTGATGCAGTGATTCGTTCCAAGCTTGCTGCGATGTCACACTGAAGCCTTCGTTATTGAGTTCTTCAGTCAGATCGCAGAGCAAAGCGCTGTGATCTGTTTTCTTGTCGCAGATAAGAATATGCAGGTGAGACTGTGTGACGCTAGCAATTAGCTTGGCGCGCTTGAGGGCAAGATCTTCGTTTTGTGAGGGATCTACGACTACAAGAATGCTACGAATTGCTTGCATGACCAGCTCCTTAAACAGTTGTTTGAAACCACTATAACTGCCTGCTGACTTGTCCCCTTGACCGATGTCAATCGCTTGGGTATTCCAGCCTTGGGACAGCCTCGTATAATGGTTGTTTTTGTTGTGCTTGTTTAAGCTCAATTGCACTTGTGAGTCTATGCGTCTTTTAGCCAATAACGTCGTCAACACGGCCAACTCAAACCCACGACTGGCAGGTTTCAATTTGATCGTCAGTTATTTAGATGTGAGCGCGAGCAAATGAACTTCCCAGAGATACAAGAATTCCTAGGTTGCCCGACACCTGAATCGTGGGTCAAGGCTGCATTAAACGATCAGGCAACGATGTTGATTGATCATAAAAATTGCGAGTTCAAAGCTGCTAGCACCGCCTTGAGCTTGATGGCCAAGTACAGCACCTATGTTGATTTGCTTAATGCGATGTCACGCCTTGCCCGGGAAGAGCTTGTGCATCACGAGCAGGTATTGCGCATCATGAAACGCCGCAAAATTCCGTTGCGCCCAGTATCGGCAGCGCGGTATGCATCAGGCTTGCGCAAGGTCGTGCGCACCCACGAGCCCTTTAAGCTGGTGGACACCTTAGTGGTGGGAGCCTTCATAGAAGCCCGCAGCTGTGAGCGCTTCGAAGCGTTGGTGCCACACCTAGATGAAGAGTTGGGCAAGTTTTATTTCGGCCTGCTTAAAAGCGAATCCAGGCATTTTCAAGGCTATCTGAAGCTTGCTTACCAGTACGGTGAGGCGGCAGATGTTGATCAAGCGATCGTACGGGTACGTGAAGCAGAGCAGGTGTTAATTGAATCGCCGGATACGGAATTTCGCTTCCATAGCGGTGTGCCTGCATTCTGAATTAGCGCCCTACGGGGCGCTAATTTATTCGACGCTCAAATCAAACGCGGTTTGATTGAAGCCGTTTTCATCTACTTGCAGCGCCCAGCCTTGCTTGTCCCAATCTCCCAACACAATGCGTTGTGCCGGGTGACCGCTGATTTCAAGTTGATGTGTTGCCGGGCGGTGGGTGTGCCCATGAATCAGGGTGCGAACGCCTTGCTCAGTCATGGTGCGGACCACTTCCTCGGGCGTTACATCCACAATGTCGCTGGCTTTCATTCGGGTTTGCGCTTTGCTTTCATTACGCAGCTTACGCGCCAGTTTCTGCCGGGTAGACAATGGCAGGTTACGCAGAATGAACAGCGACAGGGGATTGCGCAGCCAGAAACGCATCTTCATGTAGGCGAGATCCTGCGTGCACAGGCTGTCTCCGTGCATGAGCAAAACCGTTTCGCCGTTGAACTGGACACGAGCCGGATCTTTTAGCAGGGTGCAGCCGGCTTCACGGCAAAAAGCCTTACCGATCAAAAAGTCGCGATTGCCATGCATCAGAAATACCTTCGTACCCTGATCACTTAGACGTCGCAATGCGCTGGCAATAGTGCGTTGGAAGGGCGTGATCGCATCATCGCCAATCCAGACCTCGAAGAAGTCTCCGAGAATATAGAGCGCCGTGGCCTGGCTAGCCCGCGTATCCAAGAAATGAAGAAACGCCCGGGTAATGTCCGGGCGCTCCTGTTCAAGGTGCAGATCAGAGATCAGCAATATCACTCAACGATCTCAGCACGTTCGATGATGACATCTTCAACCGGTACGTCCTGGTGACCAGACTTGCTGGTGGTAGCCACGCCTTTGATGGCGTTAACAACGTCCATACCTTCAACAACTTCACCAAATACGGCGTAGCCCCAGCCTTGAACAGTCGGGGAGCTGTGGTTGAGGAAAGTGTTGTCAGCTACGTTGATGAAGAATTGCGCAGAAGCAGAGTGTGGTTCCATGGTGCGCGCCATGGCCACGGTGCCGATTTTGTTGGAAAGGCCATTATTTGCTTCGTTCTTGATAGGAGCACGAGTCTGCTTTTGCTTCATGCCCGGCTCAAAACCGCCACCCTGAATCATGAAGTTGCTGATAACACGGTGGAAAACGGTGTTGTCGTAATGACCTTCCTGAACATACTGCTTGAAGTTGGCAGTAGTTTCCGGAGCCTTGTCTTCGAAGAGATTAATAGTGATAACGCCGTGATTGGTGTGCAGCTTGATCATGTAATAGTCGCTCTTTCGGTAAAACCGGGAGCCGCTCCGGCATTTTAGTGACAACTATAAGGCCGGGAGGCGGTTGGGGGCCTGTCAGGTGATTGACAGCTTCGGCTATGATAAGCGCTTTGTATTTGTCGGCCTACCCTGTGCCGCGCATCCGAATGATCAAGGACACCATGAGCAAGCCAGAAACCGTCGCCGCTGCCAACTTCCTCCGCCCCATCGTTCAGGCTGACCTGGATGCTGGTAAACACGCGAAGATCATCACGCGTTTCCCGCCGGAGCCTAACGGCTACCTGCACATCGGCCATGCCAAGTCGATCTGCTTGAACTTCGGCCTGGCCAAGGAGTTTGGTGGCCAATGCAACTTGCGCTTTGATGACACCAACCCAGCTAAAGAAGATCAGGAATACATTGACGCCATCAAAGAAGACGTCAAATGGCTGGGTTTCGAGTGGGCAGGTGAGGAGCATTATGCATCTGATTACTTTGAGCAGCTTCACGAGTGGGCTATTGAGCTGATCAAGGCTGGCAAGGCGTATGTGTGCGACCTCTCCCCGGAAGAAGCCCGCGAATATCGCGGCAGCCTCACTGAGCCAGGCAAGAACAGTCCGTTCCGCGACCGTAGCGTCGAAGAGAATCTGGATTTATTCGCCCGTATGAAAGCCGGTGAGTTTGCAGACGGCGCCCGCGCGCTGCGTGCCAAAATCGATATGGCCTCGCCGAACATGAACCTGCGCGACCCGATCCTTTACCGTATTCGCCACGCCCATCACCACCAGACCGGTGACAAATGGTGCATTTACCCAAGCTACGACTTCACTCACGGCCAATCCGATGCTATTGAAGGCATCACCCATTCGATCTGCACCCTTGAGTTTGAAGATCACCGCCCACTGTACGAGTGGTTCTTAGAGCACTTGCCAGTTCCGGCACAGCCTCGCCAGTACGAATTTGCTCGCTTGAACCTGAACTACACCATCACCAGTAAGCGCAAGCTTAAGCAGTTGGTGGACGAGCAGCACGTCAATGGCTGGGATGACCCACGCATGTCGACGCTCTCAGGGTTCCGCCGTCGCGGCTACACACCGGCGTCAATTCGCAACTTCTGCGACATGATTGGCGTCAACCGCGCAGGCGGCGTGGTGGATATCGGCATGCTCGAATTCGCCATTCGCGAAGATTTGGACGCCAATGCCAGCCGTGCCATGTGCGTGCTGAAGCCCCTGAAGGTGGTAATCACCAACTATCCTGAAGGTCAGGTCGAACAACTTGAGCTGCCTCGCCATCCGAAGCAAGACATGGGCGTGCGTGTTCTGCCGTTCAGCCGCGAGATCTTCATCGACGCCAGCGACTTTGAAGAAGTCCCTCCAGCAGGCTTTAAACGCCTGATTCCTGGTGGTGAAGTGCGCCTGCGCGGCAGCTACGTGATTCGTGCCGACGAGGCCATCAAGGATGCTGAAGGGAATATCGTTGAGCTGCGCTGCTCGTATGATGAAAACACCCTGGGCAAGAACCCTGAAGGTCGCAAGGTCAAAGGTGTGATTCACTGGGTTCCGGCAGCCGAAAGCGTTGAGTGTGAAGTTCGCCTGTACGACCGCTTGTTCCGCTCCGCAAACCCGGAGAAGGCTGAAGAGGGCGGTAGTTTCCTCGACAATATCAACCCGGAATCACTGGTAGTGCTCAAAGGTTGTCGCGCGGAGCCGTCACTGGCTAAAGCGACAGTCGAAGACCGTTTCCAGTTTGAGCGGGAAGGCTATTTCTGTGTCGACAGCCGTGACAGCACACCAGACAGCCTAGTCTTCAACCGTACCGTTACATTGCGCGACTCCTGGGTTTAAACCTGGGTGATTGATTTGAACCAGGCCGCTTGAGCGGCCTGTGCCTCCTCAAGGAATTTCGATGCTCTCCATCTACAACACGCTGACCAAAAGCAAAGACGAGTTCAAACCGTTAGTGGGTAATCAAGTACGCATGTATGTGTGCGGTATGACGGTTTACGACTTCTGTCACATTGGTCATGCGCGGGTAATGGTTGCCTTTGACGTTGTCACCCGCTGGTTGCGCCATCGCGGCTACGACGTGACTTACGTCCGTAATATCACCGACATCGACGACAAGATCATTCGGCGCGCCAATGAAAATGGCGAGCCGTTTGAAGCCCTGGTAGCCCGTATGATCGCTGCCATGCATGAGGACGAAGCACGCCTTAATGTGCTGCGCCCGGATCAGGAACCCCGCGCAACGGATCACATCGCAGGCATGCACGAGATGATCCAAACCCTGATCGACAAGGGTTATGCCTATGCTCCGGGTAATGGCGATGTGTACTACCGGGTTGGCAAATTTGTCGGTTACGGAAAATTGTCCCGCCGCAAAATTGATGAGCTGAAAATCGGCGCTCGTATTGAGGTCGACGAGATCAAAGAAGATCCACTCGACTTCGTACTCTGGAAGGGTGCTAAGCCAGGCGAGCCTAGCTGGGAGTCGCCATGGGGGGCGGGACGCCCGGGCTGGCATATCGAATGCTCGGTGATGTCTACCTGCTGCCTGGGTGAAACCTTCGACATTCACGGCGGCGGCCCTGACTTGGTGTTCCCGCACCACGAAAACGAAATCGCCCAGAGTGAAGCCGCCACTGGCAAGCTTTACGCCAATGCCTGGATGCATGCAGGTGCTGTGCGAGTAGATGGTGAAAAAATGTCCAAATCTTTGGGCAACTTCTTCACCATTCGCGAAGTGCTGGAAAAGTATCACCCGGAAGTCGTGCGATACCTGCTGGTATCCAGCCATTACCGCAGCCCTATCAATTACTCCGAAGACAGCCTGCGCGAAGCCAAAAGCGCACTTGAGCGTTTTTATAACGCCCTTAAGGGGCTGCCAGTGGCTGTGCCTTCCGGGGGCGATGCCTACGCAGAGCGTTTTGCAGCAGCGATGGATGACGATTTCAACTCACCTGAAGCCTGTGCGGTTCTGTTTGAATTGGCTCGTGAAATCAACCGGTTGCGCGATTCTGACACCCAAGCGGCTGCTGGTCTTGCTGCACGCTTGAAGGAGTTGGCAGGGTTGCTGGGTGTTTTGCAGCTGGAGCCTGAGGCCTTCTTGCAGGCCGGAGCAGAAGGGAAGGTCGATGCAGCTGAAGTTGAGGCACTTATAGCAGCTCGCTTACAGGCTAGAACTGATAAGAACTGGGCAGAGTCTGACCGAATCCGTGATCAACTGACCGCAATGGGCGTTGTATTGGAAGATGGGAAAGGCGGTACGACCTGGCGTTTAGTCGACTAACCCAAACGTACGCGCTAACTCGTCCGATCTAGTGTGGATAGCTATGACGCACGTCGCATTTTTTGTGCGATGTGTGTCATTCTTTTAGTTCGAAAGTGCTGCTTCGCTAGAGAATAGAGCCTTCGTACCACTCTCTACATGAATCAAGGACGGTATATGCGTAAAGCTTTTGCTCCAGTTCCGCGTCTCTTCCTTTTGTCTGGTTTATCTGTCGCAATCGCCGGCTGTGCAGGCAATCCCCTTCAGCCATCTGTTAACACCAGCGAACCCTCAAGCCTGCATGGCGAATTGACTACCCAAAGCAAGGTCAACGTCAATAATGGTTCGCGCTATCAAAGTTACGGACTTCGCCTGCAAGAGGGTGAAGCGGTACGTATTGAACAATCTGAACCTCTCGCGACTCAGCTGACACTGCTCGATAGCCAAGGGCGGCTGGTAGCAGGACCAGGTGCGGATAATCTGACGCTAGTGTCTTCCCAGACTGGCAGCTACACACTGTCGGTCAGCGGCTCTTCCTCGACGGATTACGGCCCATTCGCGCTAGCTCTACAACCCATCGAGGCCCGCAGCAGCGGTGAGCTTGGCGCAGGGGATAGCTTTGCTGGAAGCTTGAAGTCTGGTGGCAATGCTTACCAACTTAAAATCACAGAGGCCGCCATCTACACCATCAAAATGGCGTCAGATGCATTCGATACAACCCTCGCACTGCAAGGCAGAGGGCTTACTGCTGAGAACGATGACTTTGGTGATAGCACTAACTCTCAGCTGAGCGTTTTCCTTGAACCGGGTACCTATCAATTACGTGCCGGTGCACTAGACGAGGCAGCCCGAGGCGCTTACAGCCTGGACGTTGAAGAGCGAAAATTGCCAACCGGCGTAAAGTTCACTAATAGTGGTGCACTGCAGGCCGGTAAGACTATTACAGGTCTGGTCAGCATGTCGCCCGCGACCTATAGCATCGAGTTAAAACAAGCCGCGCGAGTACAGTTAGAAATGCGTTCCTCTGAACTGGATGCATTGCTGGCATTGAGCGGAAATGGCGTTGAATACACCGATGATGACGGTGCGGGCAATACCGACGCGCGGCTTAGTGCATTGTTACTACCAGGGCGATATAAGATTGAAGCGAAAAGCATCAACGACCAATCTGGCGTCTTCGAACTTAGTTATGTCCAATTTCCAGTCAGTGAAGCGCGCTTGACGAGTATTCGGCCGGGCCAATATGCCCAAGGCTCACATACACCCTCACGACCAGCTCAAGCGACAATTATTATCCCTGAAGCAGGCGAGTATGTAATTGACTTAGCTTCCGCTAACTTCGATGTGCTGCTTGAACTCAAAGGACACGGGGTTGAGGTGCAGGATGATGACAGCGGTGGCGGAACGAACGCCCGCATCAGTCAATATTTAGAGGCTGGCGAATATCAGGTGAAGGTGAGTTCTGTCGACGAAAGCGGCGGGAGATTTACACTTTCTGTACAAGGCGGTAACTAATACCGGCCGAAGTGGCAAAGCCCCCTTAGATTATCTCTAAGGGGGCTTTTTCTTACTTATGCAAATGCTCTGCAGCGTGCAGGGTGTTTTCCAGCAGGCCTGCGCGGGTCATAGGGCCGACGCCACCTGGGACGGGCGTAATCCAACCGGCGCGAGGCAGGGCAGTTTCATAGACCACGTCTCCAACCAGCTTGCCGTCATCCTGGCGGTTAATACCCACGTCAATCACGATTGCACCCGGTTTGACCCATTCGCCTTTGACCAGACCTGGTTTACCTGCTGCAACTACAACGATGTCTGCCTGACCGACATGGCCGGCCAGATCCTTAGTAAAACGGTGTGTGACGGTGACCGTACACCCGGCCAACAACAGCTCAAGAGCCATCGGGCGGCCCACAATATTGGAGGCTCCGACCACCACAGCATGCATGCCATACAGATCTTCCCCAGTGCTTTCCAGCAAGGTCATGATCCCTTTGGGAGTGCAAGGGCGAAGCAACGGCATACGCTGAGCCAGACGGCCAATGTTGTAAGGGTGGAAACCATCTACATCTTTGTCAGGACGGATGCGCTCAAGCAGAGGTGCTGAATCCAGATGATCGGGCAATGGCAGCTGAACCAAAATGCCGTCGATTAGCGGATCTTCGTTGAGGCGATCAATCAGAGACAGCAACTCTTCCTGAGTAGTGCTCGCTGGCAAGTCATAGGCCTGGGACAGGAAGCCAACTTCCTCGCAGTCTTTACGCTTATGCGAGACGTAAACCTGGGACGCAGGGTCGCTACCAACAAGAATTACTGCTAACCCGGGTGCACGCAGGCCTTGCTGGCGTCGCTCGGCAACACGTTGGGCAATCTGCTGACGCAGGTTGGCGGCAATTGCTTTGCCATCGATCAGTTGGGCGGTCATTGCGCTTGATTAACCATCACTAGAATGAACAAAAGGGTGTGTATTCTCGCATGACCAGCCTTTGGGGCAAAGGCGGAGGCAAGGTTTTCACGTAACTCCTTTAAATAACTGAATTTTTTTGAATTTTTTTGTTGACGACCTACAGCGACCTCTATAACATTCGTCCCGCTTGTCGAGCACAGCCAGTCGCTGGGTAAGACGGCAAAGGTAGAAGCTGAAGAGTTTTTCCCCGAGCCGAAAGCTTTGATCTGCTAAGCAGATATAGGCGCCCGTAGCTCAGCTGGATAGAGCATCCGCCTTCTAAGCGGATGGTCGCAGGTTCGAGTCCTGCCGGGTGCGCCATTTGGTGATCTTGGCTCAAGCAATGTAATATGGTGGGCGTAGCTCAGTTGGTAGAGCACAGGATTGTGACTCCTGTTGTCGTGGGTTCGATCCCCATCGTCCACCCCATATTCAAGAGAGCGCCAGGTTAAACCCTGGCGTTTTCGTATAAAGCGTTACAAGCGGACCTGGTGAAATTGGTAGACACACTGGATTTAGGTTCCAGCGCCGCGAGGCGTGAGAGTTCGAGTCTCTCGGTCCGCACCATTTGATTCTCCGGATATAGCCGGCCTCAAATACAAAAAGCCCTGATATGTTCAGGGCTTTTTTGTTTCTGCGCTAAAATCCTTTCACATTTCTTGCGCACTAAAAAATGATCTATCCCTAAAACACAGCGCAAATGCTGAATGGGCAGGGCAGATCTGCTGCCTGAATCGCGATGTACCGCACATGCTGTGAGCGCTATACATAGAAAAGGGCACTTACAAGTCGGTTTTATTCGCGTTATGTCGTAAGATGCCCGGTCGCAGAAAGAACCGTCATGGCCGTATAGCCATGAAGGGCTTTCATTCTTTGCAACTGAGTATCGTGAAGATGAATAAGCCTTTCATTTCGCTGTGCCCGGAAATTACTCGGGCGCATGCGCTGACGTTGGTGGAATGGTTACAGGACGAACGAGTCACCCGCTATCTAAGCGATTCACGCGATGTTTCTCGCGCCATTGAGCAAGCCATCAATCGAACACAACTACCGATTCTTACACACATCTTTAACCGAGATGGCCGGTTCTTCATAGCCTGTGACCGGCATGATGAGCCCGTAGGCTTCGTCCGACTGATCAAAAGCGGTTCAGATTGCGAGATCGTCCTCGCTATCGGAGAAAGCGCTAAATGGGGACGCCACCTAGGATCCCGCACGATCAGTGAAAGCATGAAGTTAGCCTTTCTGGAGATGCGTGCCGAGAGGGTGGTTGCCAAAATACATGCCGATAACGTTAGCTCCCTGAAAGCATTCTCGCGTAGCGGATTTGTACTCGAGCGAGAATCTCCGACATTGAAGTTACTCACAATGACAGCGCAACGTTATTTCCAGCTTTTGCGCAAAGGTGCTTTGACCAGCGCAGCGGGAATTGTCATTACCGAAGTCGACAGGGCCAGGCTTGAAAACTTGCTTATATTTGAACAAGGATCGGTTGTTGTAGACCTTGAGCACGAGCTTGAACGCGCCATTATCGTCAAACCACAGCAAGTGGCCCGAAATGTTGTAACGATGAACTCCCGCACGGTGTTGCAACTGGATGAAGAAGAGATCGAAGTGGCTTTGGTCTATCCCGAAGCAGCAGACAGCAGCGCCGGCAAGTACTCCGTATTGTCAGATATCGGCGCCGCCATCTTGGGCTACCAGGAGGGAGACACCATAGACTGGAGAATTACAGATCGCACTCAGCGCATTGAAATCCGTGAGGTTCTTTACCAGCCTGAAGCGGCTGGGGATTTTCATTTGTAGCTTCAAGTGCGACGTTAACAGGTAAGAGGTCAGCTACAAGCTGGCCTTATTTATGCGGCAGATACTGAGTAAGCAAGACGCACCTGCAATTTACGCAAGAATCCTAGACGAGGTATTGGCAGTACAATACCTCAATACTCTATTTAACATAATATACATTATGCGAATCATTAAATCCTCCAGCTACGAGCGCTCCTGTGCGGGATTTAAGCTCGCCTTGTAGACACAGATACATGATGACTTCATCGAGTCGCTCCCCGGCTAATAAGACCCAAACAGGAGATTTCATTCACCTAGGTGTGGGCAACAATTGTCGGCATTGATGCTCACATCAAGATAATTTTATTAACCTGGCGCACTTAGGTATAAGAGAAAACTAATGGGTCTAGTGCCGCTCGGCGGTTTATTTTCATTTTCCTAAAAAATATTAGATTTCCGCCTTGTTGTACTCGCAATACCTAGAGTATAACTTTTGCCCATATTCAGAACGGACAATCTGAATATGGGCACTCTTTATGCATCTAATATTTCTAAGGACGGAAAATGAAAGAATTTGCATTGAAGGCCATAGGCTTAGGCGCGATTTTGTTGGGCTCCCCAGTACATGCGTCTGCAAATAACCTTGCCGGTGAGGTTGAGGTAAAGATGGTTATTGGTGCTGGCTGCAGCATCACTAATGGCAATGTAAATGCTGGCGTCAATCAATGGGGCACGCTTGATTTCGGCTCCCACTCTGAGCTGTCAAATATCATTGACGCTCAAACGTTAGGTAGTAGTGGAAATATTCAAATAAAGTGTAGCACTGGCCTAAGTCCAAGCTTGTCGATCAACTCCGGACTTCATAGCACTGGCGGTCAGCGCTACATGAAGCATGCAACAACTCCTGAGACAATTGCATACAATGTGTACTCCGATGCGACACGCAATCAATTAATCCAACCTGACACTCCCGTCAATATTTCTGCTGTCGCTACAGGCAATGCGGTTGATATACCACTATACGGCCGAGTGTCGCCCGCCAACCAGGGCTCAACCTCTCCCGCCGCTGGAACTTACAGCGACACGTTATTAGTTACGATTTCCTGGTAACCCAATCTGCTTCCACTCCGCGCCGGAATAGGGACATTCTGAGCAATGGGCATTAAAAGTTACATAGTTATAGGCTGGATTTTTTTTAGTTCAGCCTCACTGGTTTTTGCGCAAACAGCGACTATCGACATCAGTGCAACAATACTGCCTTCGTGTGAAACAAGCAGCAGTATTAGTGGAAGTGGCAATTCAAACTTTGGCACCATCAATTTCGGCGAATATGTATCACTGGATAATGTTTTAACCATGATGAGTCATCAAGGCGCTGGCTCTATTAGGGTTAAATGCATGAATGGGCAAACCTACACAATTAGACTGGACGGAGGCCTCTACGGGAGTGTTACAACAAGACGTATGGCAAATGTTACGGACTCATCAATGACAATTAACTATATGAATCGCCCCGGGTTTCGTGGAGGCCGTTTCGTTTAAGTCAGGCCGCCATGGCCTGACTTGCTTGTTGCTGGTGGAAGTTTGCCTCAGCCTCCGCAGGCGGGATATACCCGATTGAGCTCAACAGCCGCTGGTGGTTGTACCAGTGCACCCATTTCAAGGTCGCCATCTCAACAGCTTCACGACTCTTCCATGACTGCCGGTAAATCAGTTCAGCCTTGTACAGCCCGTTGATAGTCTCGGCCAAGGCGTTGTCGTAGCTGTCGCCCTTGCTGCCAACCGAAGGCTCAATGCCGGCCTCTGCCAGCCGCTCGGTATAGCGGATCGAGACGTACTGACTGCCACGGTCGCTATGGTGAATCAGGCCACCCATACGATGTGGCTGTCGGGCGTACAGCGCTTGCTCCAGGGCATCCAGCACGAAGTCGGTCTTCATGCTGGTACTGACTCGCCAGCCGACGATGCGCCGTGCAAAGACGTCAATCACGAACGCCACGTACAGCCAGCCTTGCCAGGTCGAGACATAGGTGAAATCCGACACCCACAGCTGGTTCGGGCGCTCAGCATGGAACTGGCGTTGGACACAATCCAGCGGACACAGCGACTTGTCGCCGGCCACCGTCGTCCGTACAACCTGGCCACGCCTAATTCCCTGCAACCCAGCTCGCCGCATTAGCCGCTCCACCGTACATCTGGCGACCTTGAGGCCCTCTCGCAGTAACTGCTTCCAAACCTTCACCGCGCCATAGCACTGCATGTTGGTATCCCACACGCGCTGGATCTCCAAGCTCAACGCCTCATCGCGCTGAGCACGGCAACAACGCAGTGCCGGATTGCGCAGTTGGGCCGCATGTCTGCGGTAACCGGACGGGGCGATCTGCAAGACACGGCAGATCGACTCGACCCCGAGACGGTCACGGTACTGATCGACAAAAGCCCTCAGGACTTGGTGCGGCGGTCGAGCTCCGCCTGGGCAAAATACGCACTGGCCAGACGCAGAATTTCATTGGCCTTGCGCAATTCCCGGTTCTCCCGCTCCAACGCCTTGATGCGTTCGCGCTCTTCGGTGGTCGGGCCTGGACGCTGGCCTGCGTCGGTCTGATGGCGGCGAATCCAGCCATGCAACGTTTGCGCTGCACAGCCAATCTTCGGCGCGATGGCTTCAATGGCGGCCCACTCGGAGGGGTAGTCGTTCAGGTGTTCCAGAACCATGCGCACGGCACGTTCACGGACTTCAGGGGAGTAGGTCGTAGTCTTTTTCATGGCCTCATCTTCTCAAGAGTTGAGGCCTCCACGAAACCCGGGGCGATTCACTATGAGAATCAGTTAATAGGTTACACCGACAGAAATGGCCACCTACTCGTACCATGGGTATCTGCCTATTATCCTGCACACTTTGAAGTCGACACACTGAATCTTCCAGCCAACGTCTCTGTTAAAAACGTTGATCAGCGTGTATCCGTACGACAAGGCAGTGGGGTGCTACTCAACTTTCCATTTAGCACAATTGTCGCCGCCACGATCAAAGTTGTGAGTGATGATGGCAGTCCACTACCAGTGGGTAGTCAAGCCATGGAAGTAAATAGTGGCCGCTACGCACCAGTGGGATGGGATGGACAAGTATATTTCGAGGAGTTGGGCTCAAAAAATAGGCTGATAATAACCCAGCCGGATGGACGCACTTGTCAAGCTGATTTTTTGTTGTCAATCAAAACCCCGAACATCACAAGAATAGGCCCACTACCCTGCATATTCACAACTGGAGTCGCGCCATGATTCGTCCTATCACCGGAGCGATTATTTTAGGGACTGCTTTAATGTTGGTGAATACAGAGCTACAGGCAAACTGCAGCACGTCTTCCGCAAATGTGAGTTTTGGGGCATTGAGTTCGTTTGCCCTTGCTACTAATACTGAGACTGTAACAGCTGAAACAGGATTCAAATGCTCTAGCGGTGTGCTGAGTCTGTTGGGCGAGAATAAAATTACCTCAACTATCTCAACATCATCAAATAGCCTCGGCACAACGCCACGACTTTATAATACTGCAACGAATACTTACCTGCCCTACAGCATTTGCCGTGATAGTGGCTGCGGCTCATCCTATGGCACTGGTGATACTGTAAGTTGGAGCAAGTCGAGTGTCGTGGGGATCTTGAATTTGTTCACAGGAAGCGATGGAAGTCTGCCTTTGTATTTGCGTATCACACCAGGCTTAGCACTGCCAGCTGGAACCTATACGGATACGATTGTACTGACATGGAACTGGAAGATATGCTCAGCAGGAGTCGGCTCTGTCTGCATTTACAACACCGGGCAAGCTACCAGTGTTGTGACAGTCACGCTCAATGTTCTCAACGACTGCTTTATAGATAAAGCGCCTGATGTCTCTTTTGGTAGTGCCGCGATCGTGTCTGCCTTCCCAGAAGTAAATCAAAGTATTGACGTGCGCTGCACACTCAATAGCACCTATCAGCTAGGTTTTGATAATGGTAATAACTTTTCAGAAGGCTGGCGGCGTATGGTAAATGGACCTAACACTATCCAGTACAACATTTATAAAGAAACAGGCACAGCTGTGTGGACTACGTCCAACACGACCACCAGTACAGGTAGTGGCGCGACACAAAGCATTCCATACAGGGTGGCTGTAAATCCTATTCAGCCTAATGTGCCGGCAGGTACCTATATTGATTCAGTTAGAGTGATACTGACTTACTAGTCTTACCACTCCTGCGGTAGATCAATGAGTCGATGCGATACCAGCTCTTTGACTGATACGCAGACGCAAGATCTAAGTGATAACTCAAGGCTGGAATATAAAAGACCGAGTTAGTCTAGTCTACATTTCGCACCGAGTATGCCGTCTAACATCGTTTTCAATGGTGGTCTTGAAATAGTTGACGACGCTAGTCGTTAAAGCACAGATATAGAAAGGCCCGGCTATTGCCGGGCCTTTCCTCACAAGCTTAGTTCAGTTACTGGCGAACTTGAGCTTCTACTTCTGCTTCAACGCGGCGGTTTACAGCGCGGCCTTCGGCAGTTGCGTTGTCAGCGACCGGACGGGACTCGCCGTAACCAGCAGCGCTTACGCGGCTGCCATCAACACCGTACTGGTTAACCAGAACTTCACGAACAGCGTTTGCACGGTTTTCGGACAGTTTCTGGTTGTAGGCATCGCTACCAACGGAGTCAGTGTGACCTTCAACCACGGTGGTGGTTTGTGGGTACTGATTCATGAAGTCAGCCAGGTTTTTGATATCGCCGTAGCTTTCTTCTTTAACAGAGGACTTGTCGAAGTCGAACTTAACGTCCAGTTCAACACGAACCAGTTCCAGCGGCTCTTCAACAGGAGTCGGCTCAGGAGTCGGCTCTACAGCTGCTACAACTGGAGCTGGCTTGCTGCCGCCACCGAAGTTAACACCGATACCGACGCTTGGCGCCCACTCGGTGTCGCCTTGGTCGATGTTGTACTGAGCTTCAACGCCAGCACGTGCATAGAAGTTCTCAGTGATGTAGAACTTAGCACCGCCACCCAGATTAGCGAAGGTGGAGCGATTGCGGGAGTTGCTGCCATTCTGATCAACGCTCTGATCAGAGAAACCAGCGGAAATGTATGGACGAACTACATCACCAGGGTTGTTGAAGTGGTACAGAGCGTCCAGAGCGGTGTTAGCGCCCTTGATGTTCTTACCATCATCGCTACGTGCGTTGTGAACTTCATCATAGGCCAGACGCAGTTCAACGTCGTCAGTCAGGAAGTAGCCGATGCTACCGCCGAACAGGTTGCCGTCATTTTTGAAATCACGAGCACTGTCGAAATACTGCTTCTTCGCAAAGCCCTCGATTTCTACAGCGCCTTGACCTTGAGCCAGCGCGCTGAGGGAGGACGAAGCCAGCAGCGAACCGATGACAACGCCTAATGTGTTTTTCAATTTCATTACGAGAATCCCTATCTTGTGTGCTCAGTAAGTTGTCTGACAAACAAGACAACTCTACAGGTCATTCTAACAGATATAACCTGAAATTAGGACAGCATTCCACCTAATTAAGTTTCACTTCCGTCAGAAAATTTGTCACGCAGGCGATCAAGCGCGCGCTTGTAACGCATTTTAGTCGCACTTAAGCCCATGTGCATAATATCAGCGATTTCTTGAAACTCCAGTTCAGCGACAAAACGAAGCACAAGAATTTCTCTGTCAATCGGATTAACGTGAACAAGCCAGCGATCAAGCCCGCCTTTATCCTCAATTTTAGGGGATTTTTCTTCTGAGGCCTCTTCAATCGGATCAAGGCTGAGGGCATCAATCAGGCGGCGCTTGCGCCGCTCTTTTCTGTATTGGGTTATGCACTCGTTATAAGTGATGCTGTAAAGCCAAGTTTTAAACTTTGATTTACCCTCAAAGTTTTTAAGGCCATACAGCACCTTAAGCATTACTTCTTGGCAAACATCGTCGGCATCACGCTCATTTCCCAGATAGCGGGCACAGACATTGAACAAAGTGCGCTGATACCGGCGCATGAGTTCTTCATAAGCTCGAGTGATGTGAAATAGCTCATCATGCGCACGCATCGCCAGCTCCTCATCGGAGAGCGAACGCGGATCATATCGTGAGGGCGCTGTGGTGGTTTTATTCAAAACAAGTCGGGCCGACATTCAAAACTGGAGCCAAAACGGGGTGCAAAGCCCCGTGAGTTGGCCGCATACAATAGCAGGTAATGAACTTATCGGCTGCTAACTTGCTGATCGAGCAGGGTTCGATTAGAGACAGAGATCAAATCGCCATCATCCGTCAGTAATGTGGTTTTTACCGTACCGATCTCTTCGATTTGGCCTTCGACGGCACCGATCTGAACGTACTGCCCGACTTCATAGAGTTCACGCACGTAAATGCCGGCAAGAATCTGACTGGCGATGTCACGGCTACCCAATCCCAATGCCAAGGCAACAGCCAGACCAACAGAAATCAAAACAATGGCAATCACGTTGTTCAGCAAATCGGTTTTAACTTCAAGCTGACCAATAGCAACAGAGATGCTGATAATGATGACCAGGCCTTGAGCAATCCGCCCCAGGCCGTGGGCGTATTCGAGGCCAACACCTTCAGCGGCACCACGGACCAGGCCACTTACCAGGTGAGCCAGAAGAACACCAGCAAGTAGTACCAATGCTGCACCAAATACCTTCGGTAAATACAGCGCCAACACATCAAGTGTTGCGGACACGCGCTCAAGGCCCAGTGATTCTGCAGCAGAGACAAGGAATATAAGCAGTACAAACCAGTAGACAATTTTGCCGATCAGGGTGGATACCGGTACCTGTATACCTGCACGGGCAAGCATCTTGGTCAGGCCAGTTCCGGCCATCAGGCGGTCAAGGCCGATTTTCCCAAGCAGTTTTGAGAGCAAAGTATCCAACAACTTGGCGACGACAAACCCCAGCAGCACTAGGATAAGTGCCACAAACAGGTTTGGGATAAAACCTGCCACCTTGGTCCACAAGGCTGTCATTGCGGCTACGAGGCTATGAGTCCAGGGATCAAGTTCCATTTCAGTCAACCTTATTTGTCGTACGTCGTGTAGATTTGCGGCGAGAAACAGGCGCTACATGCGCAGAGCCATTATTCAGCGCAATCATGATGGCACTTAGGCAGTTTCCCATCAGGCTGAACATATCCCCTGCCCCAACCTGTCGGTTGGCAGTTTTGAGGACGCGGTTCAAACATGCATCGTCATCACGCACGGATGAGGATGAGTTGAGTAAATCGCGCAGCGATTCTTCAAATGGATCGTGCATAGCGCACCTCACAGGATGTTTCGGCTAGACGAGACAATCTTGATGCAAGTCACATCACACCCAGCGTAAGCGCCTGAACAATAGCCATTGGCCAACTGCCACAAGGCCAATCAAGATGCAGGCCACTAGGAAACCAAAAGGGCTATCTGAACCAGGTATTCCGCCTACATTGATACCCAGCAACCCTGTCAGAAAGCTCATGGGCAGGAATATGCTGGTGATCACCGCGAAGCGATACATGGTGCGATTCATGCGCTCGTTCATTCGGCGGTTTTCTGCCTCCATAAGCAGGTTGACCCGCTCACGGTTCAGCTCAAGCTCTTCCAGGTAGCGTGTTAATCGGTTGTTCAGCTCATTCCAATAACCGCTATTGCAATCAGAAAACCATGCCAGGGCGACTCCCGTCAGCTGAGCAAATATGTCACGCTGTGGGGCCAGAAAACGTCTCAAGCCAGCGGCTCGACGACGAATTTGCATGAGCATGGCGTGGTCGGGCGCGGGATTATCCAGAGCGTCAGCGCGCTCCTCTTCCGCGTCGACCTGCTCAGACAGTTCAGACACCAGCTGGTCGATCTTGTCTGTCATGTAATGAGCGAGGTTAAGGATCAGTTCCGCTGCCGTCTTAGGCCCATGCCCGTCTAAGAGGTCTTCGATCAACTCTTCAGTCGCATGCAGAGGGCGTAACCGCAGAGATATGGCACGTTGCGAGTCTGCAAAAATACGTGCGGACACCATATCCTCGGGCTCAGCCCCAGGATTGAGGTTAACACCGCGCAGAAACAGCAACAGTTGGTTCTCAGGCAAAGACAATAAGCGCGGGCGCGTATTTTCTTCTAGAAGCAGATCGCAAACGAACTCGTTCAATCCGCTTTCCAAACGCAGCCAGGATTGAGTTTGAGGGTGGCCTCGATCCCAGTGCAGCCAGAGGCTCTCATGAGCCTCCAGTTGCAAGTCTTGCAGTTCCTGCCGGGTGATGCTGCGGGCACCACCCTTACCGTTGAGAACGAAGGCGTGAAGAAGCCCCCACTGGGCGTTGTCGTCCTCAAGCATGGCGCGCTCCTGCACCGCTATTACTCCGGCATTTTTAACGCTGACGGCGAAATAATGACGCCGTTGTTATCCGCATAAATGAACTCGCCCGGACGGAAGGTGACACCGCCGAAGGTAACCGGTACGTTGAGGTCACCAATGCCACGCTTGTCCGTCTTCATTGGATGACTGGCCAAGGCCTGGATACCAAGGTTTGTTTGTGCCAACACATCGACATCACGCACACAGCCGTACACGACGATGCCTTCCCAGCCGTTTTTGGCAGCTTTCTCAGCCAACATATCGCCCAAGAGTGCACGGCGCATTGAGGCACCACCATCGACTACGAGAACTTTACCTTTACCAGGTTGATCAACCTGCTCTTTGACCAAGGAGTTATCTTCAAAGCATTTGACGGTAACAATTTCTCCGCCAAATGAGTCACGGCCACCGAAGTTGCTAAACATTGGTTCGACGACTTGCACCAGTTCAGGATAGGCGTCGCACAGGTCAGGGGTGATGTACTGCATATCAAAGCTCCTCGTGGTGTCGTTTGGTCTGGTCAGGACATTGCTGATTCCTGACTATCATAAGCTACTGCGTTCATTAAAGAACCCACTGTAGCTTATCGGGTCACGCACTACAGGGCTGTAGTTCTTCAGTCGCAGTTGCATCCATCACAGGCGGATGCTGATGATTCAGCCACTGTTTGATCAATGGCCACACCTCTCGCTGCGCTTCTTTGCTAAGAAGCATTTCGACATGCCCGAAGTCACTGCTGAATCCGTTAGCCTTACCTAAAACCAAAAGTTGTTTTGCTTGCGAGCCAAACTGGTTGAGCATCTTTTCGCATCCCCAGGCCGGATCCATTCTGTCGGCTACTGCTGTGACAGCCATGGTAGGGATGTTCACCTCAGCAAGTCCTGCCCACCAATCGCGCTCAGGAGAACGAAATCGGCCAAATAATCCATGCCATCGCATTGCCTCGATAGCTAGGCTGGCAGGCTCATCTTCTGGACCGCGCTTCAAATCAGGGCCGCTGAGAAATTTTCGAACTGTAAGCACAAGGCGCGCGCACCATTCAACTGGAGGAATCTTAAGGGCCCAGTGGCCGCTGCTGACCTGGCTGCCAAACAGCATGACCGAAGCTATTTTTCCCTGATCTAGGTGCTGCCCACCGAGTGCAGCGGCAATAATTACGCCCCCCAAAGAGTGCCCCAACCAGTGGGCCTTTTGCGGATTCAGCTCGTAAATAAATTCGGCAATGGCAGGGAGATCGAAGCGGACATAGTCATTAACGGTATTGCGCAAGTACTGCCGGTTGCGCGGAGACAGGCCGTGTCCACGCATTTCCACGAGCCATACATCCATACCCTCACGCGCCAGATCCGCTCCAAGCCCTATTCCTTTGGGCGAATACCAAAAGCGGCGGTTGGAAAAACTACCTGCGAGCAAAATCACGGGCATACCCCGCTGCTGCTGATCAGCTTTGCCCAATCGGGTCAGGGCCAATTCAACGGTAGGATCAGGACTGTTTCCAGGTTTGAGGCGGTAAACGTCCTCAGTGAGATCTCCGCGGAAATCTGCACTGATAAGCGCTACGGGAAATAATTTGCTGCTGCTTCGCATCTTTCTACTGACACAAAAAAGGGCGGGGTTAACCCCGCCCTTGAACTGAAAGTTAATGCTGTTTTAAGCAGTCTGGCCTTCGGCGAGGAAGAACCATGTGTCGAGCACCGAATCAGGGTTCAGCGACACGCTTTCAATGCCCTGCTCCATCAGCCAACGGGCCAGATCTGGGTGATCCGAAGGGCCCTGGCCGCAAATACCGATGTACTTGCCTGCCTTGTTACACGCTTGAATGGCATTGCTCAGCAGTTTTTTAACTGCTGGGTTACGCTCATCGAACAGGTGCGCAATGATGCCGGAGTCACGGTCCAAGCCCAGAGTAAGCTGAGTCAGGTCGTTAGAGCCGATGGAGAAGCCGTCGAAGTATTCGAGGAACTCCTCAGCCAGCAGTGCGTTGGATGGCAGCTCACACATCATGATGATGCGCAGGCCATTCTCACCACGAGCAAGACCGTTAGCAGCCAGCAGATCGACAACCTGGCTTGCCTCACCCAGGGTGCGAACGAACGGCACCATGATTTCAACGTTGGTGAGGCCCATTTCATTGCGGACTTTTTTCAACGCACGGCATTCCAGCTCGAAGCAGTCGCGGAATGATTCGCTGATATAGCGGGATGCACCACGGAAGCCCAGCATCGGGTTCTCTTCTTCCGGCTCATACAGTTTGCCGCCGATCAAGTTAGCGTATTCGTTGGACTTGAAATCCGACAGACGCACGATGACCTTCTTCGGCCAGAATGCAGCCGCCAAGGTGCTGATGCCCTCTACCAGTTTCTCAACGTAGAAGTTGACCGGATCGCTGTAACCAGCGGTGCGTTTTTCGACGCTGTCTTTCAGCTCAGGCGGCAGGCCTGCGTAGTTCAACAGTGCTTTAGGGTGCACGCCGATCATACGGTTGATGATGAACTCCAGACGGGCCAGGCCAACACCTTCGTTTGGCAGTTGGGCAAAGTCGAATGCACGATCTGGGTTACCAACGTTCATCATGATCTTGAACGGCAGCTCAGGCATTGCATCAACGGAGTTGGTGCGTACATCGAAACCCAGTTCACCCTCGAAGATGAAACCAGTGTCACCCTCAGCGCACGACACAGTTACACCCTGCCCGTCTTTCAGTGCCTGAGTGGCGTTGCCGCAACCGACAACCGCCGGAATACCCAGTTCGCGGGCAATGATGGCCGCGTGGCAGGTACGGCCACCACGGTTGGTGACGATTGCGCTGGCGCGCTTCATCACAGGTTCCCAATCCGGGTCAGTCATGTCGGAAACCAGTACGTCGCCCGGCTGAACTTTGTCCATTTCCGATACGTCGTTGATGACACGTACGCGACCAGCACCGATTTTCTGGCCAATTGCACGGCCTTCAACCAACACAGACCCCTTCTCTTTCAGGAGGTAGCGTTCCATGACGTTGATGTTGGAGCGGCTCTTCACGGTTTCAGGACGGGCCTGAACGATGTAAAGCTTGCCGTCATCGCCATCTTTAGCCCACTCGATGTCCATCGGACGGCCGTAGTGTTTCTCGATGATCATGGCCTGTTTAGCCAGCTCGCTGACTTCAGCGTCAGTCAGGCAGAAGCGGGCGCGGTCTTCACGATCCACATCAACGACCTTGACCGATTTACCGGCTTTGGCTTCATCGCCATACACCATCTTGATTGCTTTGCTGCCCAGGTTACGGCGCAAGATGGCCGGACGGCCTGCTTCAAGTGTTTGTTTGTGTACGTAGAATTCATCAGGGTTAACGGCACCCTGTACAACAGTTTCACCCAGGCCGTATGCACCGGTGATAAACACGACATCACGGAAACCGGACTCAGTGTCCAAAGTGAACATCACACCTGCGGTACCGGTTTCTGAGCGCACCATGCGCTGCACGCCAGCTGACAGGGCTACCAATTTATGGTCAAAGCCCTGGTGGACGCGGTACGCGATAGCACGGTCGTTGAACAGCGATGCGAATACTTCTTTTGCGGCACGGATAACGTTATCGACACCACGAATATTCAGGAAGGTTTCCTGTTGGCCAGCGAACGACGCGTCTGGCAGGTCTTCTGCGGTTGCGGATGAACGAACAGCAACGGCCATATTGTCGTTGCCACCGGCCATAGCAGCAAAAGCTTCACGAATCTGCTTGTCTAGTTCGGCTGGGAAAGGTGCATCCATCACCCACTGACGAATTTCGGCACCGGTTTTAGCCAGTGCGTTGACGTCGTCGACATCGAGAGCGTCAAGCGCTGCGTGAATTTGTGCATTCAAGCCGCTCTGCTCAAGGAAGTCCCGGTAGGCCTGGGCCGTGGTAGCAAAACCGCCAGGTACAGAAACGCCAGCGCCTGACAGGTTGCTGATCATCTCGCCCAGGGAGGCGTTCTTGCCCCCTACGTGCTCAACATCGTGGTTGCCGAGCTTATCGAGGGAAACTACGTACTCTACCAAGGTGATCTCTCCACTAAGGTGTTGGAAAAGCTCATGGGGCAGGCTAAGCCAGCGCTAAATGCCAGTCGTGTGGCCTACCCCTGGAAAATAAGTAACAATGCCGCGCAGGTTGGCCCTGCCAAACGGGCCTTATCATAGCCAAGAATACTCCCTAGCTTAAGGCCCACGGCGCAAATGAAACGTACAGCTTTCTTCATCTCCGATGGTACTGGTATTACAGCCGAAACATTAGGCCAGAGCCTGTTGGCGCAATTTGAGACCATCGACTTCGTCAAGCTGACGCGCCCCTACATCGACTCCGTAGAAAAAGCGCGCGCTATGGTACAACAAATCAATGCCGCCGCCGAGAAAGACGGTAATCGCCCCATCATTTTCGACACGCTTGTCAATCAGGAAATCCGTGAAGTGCTCGCTGAATCTGAAGGATTCATGATCGATATCTTCTCTTCCTTCCTCTCCCCACTGGAGCAGGAGTTGGCATCAAGCTCTTCTTATTCAGTGGGCAAATCCCATGCAATCGGCCAAAGCTCTAAGTACATGGAGCGGATTGAGGCAGTCAACTTCGCCCTTGATAACGACGATGGCGCCCGCACCCAGCACTATGACAAGGCTGATCTTATCCTTGTGGGTGTCTCCCGCTGCGGCAAAACGCCAACCTGCCTGTATATGGCCATGCAATATGGCATTCGCGCGGCAAACTACCCTCTGACTGAAGAGGACATGGAGCGCCTGCAGCTGCCAGCAACACTTAAGCAACACCGGCACAAGCTGTTCGGCCTAACCATTGACCCAGACCGCCTTACCGCGATTCGCCACGAACGCAAGCCTAACAGTCGCTACGCCAGCTTCGCTCAATGCGAATTTGAAGTGCGCGAGGTTGAAAACCTGTTCCGCCGCGAAGGTATTGCATACCTCAACTCAACGACCTTCTCCGTTGAGGAGATTTCCGCCAAGATTCTGGTGGAAAAAGGTGTCGAGCGCCGCCTCAAATAGTGCTTATTGCTACACGCCACTGAAGTCGCCCTACAGGGCACTGCCCATTGTAGGAGCGACTTTAGTAGCAAAATTTGTTCGTTCAAACTCTTAAAATACCGACTCAAGCCATTGTTTTAAAAGAATAAGAACTCACAAATTAAAGTGCTTTGTTAAAAGCTCGGCTCAGAACGATTCCTGCGGAACCCGCACCCATCCTTCCATCAAGATACGCGCCGAGCGCGACATGATGGCCTTCTTAACGACCCACTCTCCCTGCTCCTGCTGAGCTTCTGCCCCCACGCGCAGAGTTCCGGATGGATGGCCGAAACGCACAGCATTAGGCTCACCACCACCTGCTGCCTGATTCACCAGCGTACCGGGTATGGCAGCAGCTGTGCCGATTGCGACAGCAGCAGTTCCCATCATCGCGTGGTGCAGTTTGCCCATGGAAACTGCACGAACCAACAAATCAACATCTGAGGCCTTAACAGTTTTACCGCTAGAGGACACATAGTCTTTAGGCGGACTAACAAAGGCTATTTTGGGAGTGTGTTGGCGAGTTGCTGCTTCTTCTGGGGTTTTGATCAGCCCCATGCGCAATGCGCCCGCGACACGGATAGCCTCCAGCCGGGCCAGCGCTTGAGGGTCCGTATTGATCTGTTCGCGCAGTTCAGTGCCCTGATAGCCGATTTCTTCCGCCTTAACAAACACGGTCGGAATACCAGCGCTGATCATGGTTGCCTGCAGGGTGCCGATGCCCGGAACGTCCAGTTCGTCCACAAGATTGCCAGTGGGGAACATGGAGCCGCCCTCCTCGCCATCATCGGACGGATCAAGGAACTCCAGAACAATTTCCGCCGCTGGGAATGTCACGCCATCCAGCTCAAAGTCGCCGGTTTCCTGAACCTCTCCGTTGGTTACTGGAACATGAGCGATGATGGTTTTCTTAATATTGGCTTGCCAGATGCGAACCACACAGATGCCGTTCTGCGGAATGCGCGATGGATCAACCAACCCGGCGTGAATAGCAAAAGCGCCAGCGGCGGTAGACAGGTTGCCGCAGTTGCCGCTCCAATCTACAAAGGCCTTGTCTATTGAGATCTGACCGTAGAGGTAATCAACGTCGTGATCCGGCTGGCTGCTTTTAGACAAAATTACACACTTGCTGGTACTCGAGGTTGCCCCTCCCATACCGTCAATGTGCGCTGAATAGGGGTCAGGGCTGCCAATCACCCGCATAAACAGGCGATCCCGCGGGGTTCCCGGAACCTGGCAGGACTCAGGCAAATCTTGTAGGCGGAAGAACACGCCTTTACTGGTGCCGCCACGGATGTAAGTGGCTGGAATCTTCACTTGCGGTAAGTGGGCCATGGCTTGATCCTGAAATAGCGTATCGGTGGCGAAGTGGGTTATGTGCTGTAGGAACGACGTCAGCCGAAAACTGTTCGCGACTGAAGTCGCTCCTACAGGGTGCGCAGGGTTGTTTAACCTGCGCTGGACTCAAGGAAGTCCTTGGCAAAACGCTGCAACACACCGCCTGCTTCGTAGATCGAAACTTCTTCGGCGGTATCCAAACGGCATGTCACCTGCACTTCGACTTGCTCACCATTCTTACGATTGATGATCAGCGTCAGATCGGCGCGCGGTTTGCGCTCACCGATCACGTCGTACGTCTCAGTACCATCGAGCGCCAAGGTTTTACGGTTAGTGCCAGCCTTAAACTCCAGCGGCAACACCCCCATACCGATCAGGTTGGTGCGGTGAATACGCTCGAAGCCTTCGGCCACGATCGCTTCTACACCAGCCAAACGCACGCCCTTAGCGGCCCAGTCACGAGACGACCCCTGACCGTAGTCTGCACCGGCGATGATAATCAGCGGCTGCTTGCGGTCCATGTAGGTCTCGATTGCCTCCCACATACGCATCACTTTGCCTTCCGGCTCAACGCGTGCGAGCGAACCTTTCTTCACCTCACCATCGACAACAGCCATTTCGTTGACCAGTTGCGGGTTGGCAAAGGTCGCACGCTGCGCAGTCAAGTGATCGCCACGGTGGGTCGCGTAGGAGTTGAAGTCCTCCTCCGGCAGGCCCATTTTGGCCAGGTACTCGCCAGCAGCCGAGTTGGCCAGGATGGCGTTAGACGGCGACAAGTGATCCGTGGTGATGTTATCCGGCAGCAATGCTAACGGACGCATGCCTTTAAGCGTACGCTCACCTGCCAGCGCACCTTCCCAGTACGGCGGACGGCGGATGTAGGTGGACTGTGGACGCCAGTCATACAGCGGGCTGTCAGCTTCTTTGACCGTGCCCAGATCAAACATTGGAATGTAGATCTGTTTGAACTGCTCCGGCTTCACGCTGGCAGCCACTATGGCGTCGATCTCTTCATCGCTCGGCCACAGGTCTTTCAAGGTGATCGGATTGCCTTGTGCATCATGCCCCAGTACGTCTTGCTCGATATCGAAACGCACCGTACCAGCGATGGCATAGGCCACAACCAGCGGCGGCGAAGCGAGGAAGGCCTGCTTGGCGTATGGGTGAATCCGGCCATCGAAGTTACGGTTACCGGACAACACAGCAGTGGCGTACAGGTCGCGGTCGATGATTTCCTGCTGGATCACCGGGTCCAGCGCACCGCTCATGCCGTTACAGGTGGTGCAGGCATAGGCGACGATGCCAAAACCGAGTTTTTCCAGCTCAGGCAATAGACCGGACTCTTCCAGATACAGCTTGGCTACTTTAGAGCCAGGAGCAAACGACGTTTTAACCCAAGGTTTGCGGACCAGACCCAGCTCGTTTGCTTTTTTAGCCAGCAATCCCGCTGCAACGACGTTGCGTGGGTTAGAAGTGTTGGTGCAGCTGGTGATTGCAGCGATGATCACGGCACCATCAGGCATCAACCCTTGCGCTTCTTCCTGCTTAGCTGCAGCCAACTTGGCTTCATCTGCAATACCGCGCTCATTCAAGGCAGAGGTCGGCAGACGCTTGTGCGGGTTGGACGGACCAGCCATGTTGCGCACAACGGTGGACAGGTCAAACGTCAGCACTCGCTCATAAACCGCTGTTTTCAGTGCATCAGCCCACAGGCCAGTGGTCTTAGCGTAGTTCTCAACCAGGGCAACCTGCTCCGGCTCACGGCCTGTGAGCTTGAGGTAGTCGATGGTTTGCTGGTCGATGTAGAACATCGCCGCTGTGGCGCCGTACTCAGGGCACATATTGGAGATGGTGGCGCGGTCGCCGATGGAGAGGCTGTCTGCGCCCTCACCGAAGAACTCAACCCAAGCACCTACAACACGCTCCTTACGCAGGAACTCAGTCAGGGCCAGCACGATGTCAGTTGCCGTGATGCCTGGCTGGCGCTTGCCAGTCAGTTTTACACCGACGATATCCGGCAGGCGCATCATCGAGGCGCGACCTAGCATGACGGTTTCGGCTTCCAAACCGCCAACGCCGATAGCAATTACGCCCAAGGCATCTACGTGCGGCGTGTGGCTGTCGGTCCCTACGCAGGTATCCGGGAAGGCCACGCCACCACGCGCCTGGATCACCGGACTCATTTTCTCCAGGTTGATCTGGTGCATGATGCCGTTACCAGCCGGGATCACGTCGACGTTTTTAAACGCAGTCTTGGTCCACTCAATAAAGTGGAAGCGGTCTTCGTTACGACGCTCTTCAACTTCACGGTTTTTCTCAAAGGCTTGCGGGTCAAAGCCTGCATATTCCACGGCCAGCGAGTGGTCAACGATCAGTTGAGTGGGCACCACAGGATTGACCTTGGACGGGTCACCGCCCTGCTCTGCAATGGCGTCGCGCAGGCCTGCGAGGTCAACCAGCGCAGTCTGACCAAGAATGTCATGGCAGACCACACGAGCTGGATACCACGGGAAGTCCAGCTCCTGCTTGCGTTCGATTAGCTGCTTCAGCGAATCGGTCAGCGCGGCCGGATCGCAGCGACGCACGAGCTGCTCAGCCAGCACACGGCTGGTGTAAGGCAGCTTGGCCCAGGCACCGGCTTCGATGGCATCGACCGCCTCACGGGCATCGAAATAATCCAGCTGAGTACCCGCTAACGGCTTGCGGTATTGGCTGTTCATGTTATTTACGATCCTTCAGGGCGACGAATTTCAGGTCTTCAGGGCCGGTGTAATTGGCGCTTGGACGGATGATCTTTCCGTCGATGCGTTGCTCAATCACGTGACTGGACCAGCCGGCAGTACGGGCAATCACGAACAGCGGAGTGAACATTGCAGTCGGAACGCCCATCATGTGGTAGCTCACCGCGCTGAACCAGTCCAGGTTCGGGAACATTTTCTTGATTTCCCACATCACTGATTCAAGGCGCTCAGCAATGTCATACATCTTGGTGTTGTTCTGCTCGTTTGACAGCTCGCGAGCAACCTCTTTGATCACTTTGTTACGCGGGTCAGCAACGGTGTACACCGGGTGGCCGAAGCCGATAACCACTTCTTTCTTCTCAACGCGGGCACGGATATCGGCTTCCGCCTCGTCCGGATTGTCGTAACGCTTCTGGATTTCGAAGGCGACTTCGTTAGCACCGCCGTGTTTCGGGCCACGCAGGGCACCGATACCACCGGCAATGGCCGAGAACATATCGGAGCCCGTACCGGCAATCACACGAGAGGTGAACGTGGAGGCGTTAAATTCGTGCTCTGCATACAGGATCAGCGATGTATGCATGGCGCGGACCCAAGACTCACGCGGCGCTTCACCGTGCAGCAGGTGCAGGAAGTGGCCGCCGATGCTGTCGTCGTCAGTTTCAACGTCGATACGCTTGCCGTTATGGCTGAAGTGATACCAGTACAGGAGCATGCTGCCCAAGGAGGCCATCAGCTTGTCAGCGATATCACGTGCACCCGGGTGGTTGTGATCGTCTTTCTCTGGAGCCAGGCAGCCTAGTACCGATACACCTGTGCGCATCACATCCATCGGGTGTGCGGACGGAGGCAGTTGCTCCAGAGCCGTTTTCAGAGCTGCTGGCAGACCGCGCAGGGCTTTCAGCTTAGCTTTGTAACCCGCCAGCTCAGCTACGTTTGGCAGCTTACCGTGGACCAGCAGGTGAGCGATTTCTTCGAATTCGCAGGTGGTAGCAACATCGAGAATGTCATAACCACGGTAATGCAGGTCGTTGCCGCTACGGCCTACGGTGCACAGTGCAGTATTGCCAGCGGCAGTGCCGCTCAGGGCTACGGATTTTTTCGGTTTGAAGCCAGGGGTGGTCTCTGGGGTAGCGCTCATGGCGGTTATCTCCTCATCTGATCCAGCAAAATTCTTGTTATATCAAGGCTGCGCTTGCGGCCCGGGGCTTACTTCTTGGCTGCGAACAAGGCGTCGAGGCTTTGCTCGAAAGCGTGATAGTTGATGCGATCGTAGAGCTCCATGCGGGTCTGCATGGTGTCGACAACATTCTTCTGAGTGCCGTCGCGGCGCAGCGCGGTGTAGACATTTTCAGCAGCTTTGTTCATAGCGCGGAATGCCGACAGCGGATACAGCGCCAGTGCGACATCAACCGAGGCCAGCTCTTCTGTTGTGTACAGAGGAGTAGCGCCGAACTCTGTGATGTTGGCCAGGATCGGGGCTTTAACGCGGTCAGCAAAGGTTTTGTACATGGCCAGCTCAGTGATGGCCTCTGGGAAGATCATGTCTGCACCGGCTTCAATACAGGCCGCAGCGCGATCCAGGGCAGAGTTAAGGCCCTCAACAGCCAGCGCATCGGTACGCGCCATGATCACAAAGCTGTCATCAGTACGGGCATCAACGGCTGCCTTGATACGATCAACCATCTCTTGCTGGGTGACGATTTCCTTATTCGGGCGATGACCACAACGCTTAGCACCGACCTGATCTTCGATATGGATAGCAGCAGCGCCAAACTTGATCATCGACTTAACGGTACGGGCGACGTTGAACGCAGAAGCACCAAAGCCGGTATCCACATCAACCAACAGCGGCAGGTCGCAGACATCGGTAATGCGGCGCACATCTGTCAACACATCATCCAGGCCAGTAATACCCAAATCCGGCAGCCCCAAGGAGCCTGCGGCCACACCACCGCCGGACAGGTAAATGGCCTTGAACCCAGCACGCTTGGCCAGCAAAGCGTGGTTGGCGTTAATCGCGCCGACCACCTGAAGGGGATGTTCTTCAGCAACCGCATCGCGGAAACGCTGGCCTGGAGTTTTCAAGCTCATGACTCACCTCGGGATTTCGCAGTTTGAGTTTGCGCGCTCAGGTAATGGCGCTCGATGTTGCGTTTTGAAGCGCCGATGTGACGGCGCATCAACAGCTCGGCCAGTTCGCCGTCACGGTCGGCAATGGCGTCGAGAATTCGGTGGTGTTCGTTAAAGGCCTGACGCGGGCGGTTAGGCGTCGCGGAGAACTGCAAGCGATACATACGGACCAGCTGGTAAAGCTCTCCACACAGCATCTGCACCAGGGTTTTATTACCGCTGCCTTGAATGATTCGATAGTGGAAGTCGAAATCACCCTCCTGCTGGTAATAACCGACACCTGCCTTGAATGCAGAGTCCTGCTCATGCAATTCAAGCACGCGGCGTAGCTCATCAATCTCAGCCTGACTCATGCGCTCGGCCGCAAGACGGCACGCCATGCCTTCAAGCGATTCACGGATTTCATACAGCTCGATCAACTCTGCGTGGCTCAGCTCAACCACTCGGGCGCCTACATGGGGAATCCTTACCAGCAGCCTCTGCCCTTCGAGCCGATGGATCGCCTCACGCAATGGCCCACGGCTAATCCCATACGTTCTGGCCAGTTCCGGCTCAGAGATTTTGCTCCCGGGAGCAATCTCCCCCTGAACAATGGCGCTCTGGATGCGACGAAAAACCTGTTCAGACAACGTTTCAGTGTCATCTTGAACAGTGGCTTGTGGAACCGCTTCATCGAGCATATTGTCGACACCATTGAGTGCAATTTCGTTAAATCTAGCGATGGAGAGCGGCAAGGTCAACCAAAAACAAATGGATTGTCGACAATCTTTTCGATAGGTATAAAATTGAGCCCCAAGAGCAGTTTTTACGTTTTGAAACTGCCGCAAGTGCCTGCCACGACTGAAAATTCACATGTTAGAATGCACGCCACTCGGCCCTTTCAGAACAATTCCCGGGCACCTGCTAGACTCCAAAAAATAATTGCGACCCAGCAGAACTGCTGCTTGTGTCAACTCGGATGTTTTGCCTCAGGACCTATGATTAATAAACCTGCGCTCTTTCTTTTATGTCTACTGCTAGCGCCAAGCTTGAGCTGGGCTAATGACAAAAACATTTATGGGCTGAATGAATACGTCAACCTTGTTGACTTCGACCTGCGTTTGGCCGCCAAACTCGATACAGGCGCCAAGACAGCCTCACTGAGCGCCCGGGACATCACTCGGTTTAAACGCAACGGCGAAACTTGGGTTCGTTTTAACCTCGCTGTGGACTCTACCCACACCTCTTCAATTGAGCGCCCGCTGGCGCGCATCAGCAAAATCAAACGCCGCGCTGGCGACTACGATCCAGACGAAGATAAGACTTACACTGCCCGCCCAGTTATTGAGCTTGATGTTTGTATGGGGAACAACCTGCAGACAATTGAAGTCAACTTGACGGATCGCAGTGCATTCGAATATCCACTATTGATAGGCTCAGAAGCGCTGAAGCGCTTTTCAGCACTGGTCGATCCGAGTATTACCTACGCTTCAGGCAAACCCGCTTGTAGCATTGACGTAACCCCTGCCGAGTAACCCCAATGCGCTCTCTTACTCTCCATCTGAAAGTCCTGGTCATACTCCTTGTGAGTCTGGGCGTTCTGATTACGGCTTATCAGATCTTTGTTCTCGGTATCCCCATGACCGAAGACGAGACCGATGATTTATGGAATATCGACGCTAAGGTCGAATTCCAGGCCAGCCCGCGTGAGCCTGTGAAGCTGCAGATGTTCGTGCCGCCACTGACTCAGGATTACGTGAGCCTCAACGAGAGTTTCATCTCTAATAACTACGGCGTAAGCGTCAACCGTGTTGATGGCAACCGTAAAGTGACGTGGTCTGCGCGTCGCGCCAGCGGCAAGCAAACCCTCTACTACCGTTTGGTTCTCACCAAACGCTATAGCGGTGAGCAACTAAAGGCCAAAGGCCCGATCTTCCGTGACAGCCTGCCTGTTGAAGGCCCGGAGAAAATTGCTGCCGAAGCCTTGCTCGCGCCGATCCGTCAGCACTCCGCCGACGTTGAGACCTTCATCAGCGAAACCATCAAACGTGTCAACAACACCAATGATGACAACGTAAAACTGCTGCTCGGCGGCGACGCTTCCACAGCTAAGAAAGCCAAGGTCATTGACCTTCTGCTGTCCATTGCCCATGTGCCAATGGAGCGCGTCCACACAATCCGCCTCGCCGCCGATATAGCCCAGAGCCCTGAGCTATGGCTGCGCAGCTTTAACGGTGAAAACTGGCTGTACTTCAACCCTGAAACAGGTGAACAAGGCCTGCCTGATGATCGCTTGGTTTGGTGGACTGGCGATGCAGATCTGGTAACGCTTGAGGGCGGAAAACAGGCTCAGGTGAGCTTCAGCTTGGACAGCAGCGAGATGAACGCCATCCGCCTGGCCAAACTGACGGATGAAAACACCGACGCGGACTTCCTTGAATACTCCCTGTACGGCCTGCCGCTGCAAACCCAGCAGACCTTCATGATCATGGTCATGATCCCGTTTGGTGTACTGGTCATCCTGATCCTGCGTAACCTGGGCGGCCTGCAAACACTGGGTACATTTACTCCGGTACTGATTGCTCTGGCCTTCCGCGAAACCCAACTGGGCTTCGGCATTGTGCTGTTTACCATCATCACCGCATTGGGCCTTTCACTTCGCTCCTATCTTGAGCATTTGAAATTGCAAATGCTGCCTCGCCTGTCTGTGGTTCTGACCTTTGTGGTTGTGCTGATTGCCGTTATCAGCCTGTTCAGCCACAAACTCGGCTTAGAGCGCGGCCTCTCCGTTGCTCTGTTCCCAATGGTAATTCTGACCATGACCATCGAGCGTCTGTCTATCACCTGGGAAGAGCGTGGCGGTAATACAGCCTTTAAAGTGGCTGTCGGCACCCTGTTTGCGGCAACTCTTGCACACCTGCTGATGAGCGTTCCGGAGTTGAACTACTTCGTGTTCACCTTCCCGGCTGTGCTGCTGATTCTGGTGGGCTTCATGCTGGCTATGGGTCGCTACCGCGGCTATCGCCTGACTGAGCTGTTCCGCTTCAAAGCCTTCCTGAAGGATTGAGCCATGTTCGGACTCTGGAAAACTTGGAAGGCCCTAGAAGCCAAAGGCATTATGGGTATCAACCGTCGGAATGCGGATTACGTTTTGAAGTACAACAAACGTAATCTGTATCCGATCGTGGATGACAAGATCATCACCAAGAAACGCGCGATTGAAGCTGGAATCGCGGTGCCTGAAATGTACGGCATCATCGATACCGAGAAAGGCATCGAGAAACTGCGCGAGATCATTGGTGACCGCCCAGACTTCGTGGTCAAACCAGCACAAGGTGCCGGCGGTGACGGAATTCTGGTCATCGCAGACCGTTTTGAGGACAAGTACAAAACGGTCTCCGGCAAGATCATCACTCATGAAGAGATCGAGCAGCAGATCTCCAGCATCCTCTCAGGCTTGTACTCCCTGGGCGGCCTGCGTGACCGTGCACTGATCGAGTATCGGGTAACCCCTGACCAGATCTTCAAAAGCATCAGCTATGAAGGCGTTCCAGACATCCGCATCATTGTGCTGATGGGCTACCCCGTCATGGCCATGTTGCGCCTGCCAACCCGGCAGTCCGGCGGCAAGGCCAACCTGCACCAGGGCGCTATTGGTGTTGGTGTAGACCTTGCTACTGGTATCACCCTACGCGGCACCTGGCTGAACAACAAAATCAGCAAGCACCCTGATACCACTAACGCCGTTGATGGTGTTCAGTTGCCAAACTGGGATGGTTTCATGAAGCTGGCCGCTGGCTGTTACGAGCTGTGCGGCCTTGGCTACATTGGTGTGGACATGGTGCTGGATCAGGATAAAGGCCCGCTGATTCTGGAGCTCAATGCCCGTCCGGGGTTGAATATCCAGATTGCCAACGATTCTGGGCTTACTCATCGCGCCCACGCGATTGAGGCTCACTTGGCTGAACTGGCGAAAAAAGGCGTCAAGGAAACACCAGAGGAGCGTGTGCGCTTCTCTCAAAGCCTCTTTGGCAACGTGACCAAGCCCAGCATCTGATACTGAGGCCTGTCCGTACTGGACTATTGATATGCCCCACGCCCTGCGACATCCTAACAATCGCAGGGCGTTTTACTTTCATGCATTACCATAAGCAAATTACAATCGGTGGACATTGGTAATTAGCGCAGAACATCCACTTGTAGATATCGAAATCCAGACTAAAGCAGAAACGCACTAGGATGATGTTTCTTGACGTTCTACAATCGCCCTCTGTGCCAAGCCATAAGTCCCTCATGCCTACATGCTACGTACATGATCTGCTCTATCACGCGGATCCCACCTTCTTTTTCAGCCGTGTACTACATGCTAGCGGAGCTGTTCTGCTGGACAGCGGCAGACCCGAATCCACACGCGGACGTTATGACATCCTCAGCGCGTGGCCATTGGCGGAATTTGAGGCATTCACCAACGAGTCGGCCAACGCATTTTTCAAACGCCTGCGACTGGCGCTTGGCCAGCTAGGTAACGCACGCATCCCCGATGGATACGAGCTGCCATTTGCTGGCGGTCTGATTGGTTACCTAGGATATGACTTTGGGCGTCGGATAGAGCGGCTACCAAACAATGCAGTGGACGACCTTGGCTTAAGCGATGTTCGCATAGGACTGTATGCTTGGGCGCTGATCAGCGACCATGAAACCAAGCGAAGCTGCCTAGTCTTTCACCCCACCGTGCAGAGCAGTGAACGGGATCGCCTTATCGGATTGTTCGCCGCCCCTACAGATCTACAGCCCTCGGAAGCGTTTGCTCTGCTCGGTGACTTTAAGGCAGATATAAGCAAACAGTGCTACCTAAGCGCTTTTGAAAAGATTCAAGGCTATATCAAGGCCGGCGACTGCTATCAGGTTAATTTTGCTCAGCGTTTCCGTGCGCCCTATCAAGGCTCCCCCTGGACCGCCTACCAAGCCCTGCGCAAGTCATGCCCCACCCCCTTTTCCGGTTTTATCAGCTTGCCCGGGGGTAATGCGGTTCTCAGCCTTTCCCCAGAACGTTTTATCAAGATCCACCAAGGCACCGTCGAGACCCGCCCGATTAAAGGTACACGCCCAAGATATTCGGAACCTGAACACGATCTGGCCATGGCCGAAGAGCTGCTTAACAGCCCTAAAGACCGCGCAGAAAACCTAATGATTGTCGATTTGCTGCGAAACGATCTTGGCCGTTCTTGCCGGATAGGCTCAGTCCGTGTACCCGAGCTGTTTGTGCTGGAAAGCTACCCCAATGTCCACCATTTGGTCAGCGCTGTGACAGGTCAACTGGATGACGAGCACGATGCACTCGATCTGCTCGCTGGTAGCTTTCCCGGTGGCTCAATAACCGGGGCGCCTAAAATTAGGTCGATGCAAATCATTGATGAGTTAGAGCCAACGCGCCGTGCCCTGTACTGCGGCTCGCTCCTATACCTCGACGTCCGCGGTGAAATGGACAGTTCCATCGCCATTCGCAGCCTACTAGCAATAGATGGACAAATCAGTTGCTGGGGCGGTGGCGGGATCGTAGCCGACTCAGAAGCAGATGCTGAGTATCAGGAGTCTATTACCAAGGTAAAGGTGTTGATGAGCACCTTGGAACAGTTGAGCGAAAACACAAAAGCCCGCTAATGCGGGCTTTTGTGAACTGCAACATGCTCCGGAAATGCAGCCTAGTCAGCCTGCTTACGCTGACGGCGTTCTAGGTAGCGCTCAACATAGGAGCACGAAGGGATTACGGTATACCCCGAGCGCTCAGCAAATTGTAGAGCGTGCTCAGTCAGCGCAGCAGCAATACCGCGACCGCGTAGAGAGTTGGGTACAAATGTACGATAGATATCCAAGGTCTGCTTACCCAGATCCATATAAGCCAGATAGGCCCGATCACCGTTCACGGTAGTCTCAAACTGATGAGCAGCCTGATCGTGCTTTATGGATAGCTCCTCGCTCATCGCAACTCCTCTTTCATACATATACGATCAAATTCAGCAACAGCGTGTAAGACCATTCTTAGGCTGCTGTTTACTGATACTCCTCTGAGCTTAACAGGCACAAAGGCCTGAGGTCACCTGAATCAATTACTTACGCGACATTGAATTTGCTACGTGCCACTTCTGCTAGGACACTTACGCTGTGTAAATGCCACTCATCAAACCATACTTTGACCCTTACGAAGTCTGTCCAGTTCAGTCCCGGATATGGCAGAGCATAATGTAAGTCCAAAGCTTTTCTGGAAGCTCAGACAGGTTCTTACTTGCTGAAACTGTTTGTTTTTTAATCAAACTTAAAGAAAACAGTACAAATTTAACCTTCCATAAGAAAAAAAACGTTCCTGCTTGCTCTATCTCCGTTTACTTACTACAAGTTACAGGTACTATGTACGCCGGCGAATTTCCTAGTGTCGGGAAATTGCTTTTATGGAAAAACTCCACCTTAAGGGGAACACGATGAACAACGTTCTGAAATTCTCTGCTCTGGCTCTGGCAGCAGTTCTGGCTACCGGTTGCAGCAGCGTATCTAAAGAAACTGAAGCTCGCCTGACTGCAACTGAAGATGCAGCTGCTCGCGCTCAAGCTCGTGCTGATGAAGCCTATCGCAAGGCTGATGACGCTCTGGCTGCTGCTCAGAAGGCTCAGCAGACTGCTGACGAAGCCAATGAGCGTGCTCTGCGCATGCTGGAAAAGGCAAGCCGCAAGTAATAGCTCTCAAGGCTATTGGAAAGCCGACCTGGAAACAGGTCGGCTTTTTTATTACCTGCGTAAAATCAGAATCCCGCAGGCTGGTGCCATAGGCACCAGCCCGATGAAGCCTTACTGCTGCAACTCTTGTTCTGTAAACAGATCACTGAACAGCATGCTGGACAAGTAGCGCTCACCGGAGTCTGGAAGGATCACCACGATGGTTTTACCCTGCATCTGCGGCTCTTCAGCGAGCTTCAGGGCAGCCGACATAGCAGCACCGCAGGAAATCCCACAAAGGATCCCCTCTTCTCGCATCAGACGTAGGGCAACTGCTTTGGCGTCCTCGTCCTGAACCTGCTCAACCCGGTCAACCAGACTCAAATCCAGATTACCCGGCACGAAGCCCGCGCCAATGCCCTGAATTTTGTGAGGAGCAGGCTTAACTTCGTCGCCTGCAAGGGTCTGACTGATCACAGGTGAACCGACAGGCTCAACCGCAACAGAAAGAATCTGCTTACCTTGGGTCTTCTTTATATAACGGGAAATACCCGTGATGGTTCCGCCGGTACCAACACCTGCGACCAGTACGTCTACGGCTCCATCGGTGTCGTTCCAGATTTCAGGGCCGGTGGTTTTTTCGTGAATTGCAGGGTTGGCCGGGTTATTGAACTGCTGCGGCAAAAAGTAATTCGCTGGATCGGATTCAACGATTTCAGTCGCTTTCTCAATGGCGCCTTTCATGCCCTTGGCAGGCTCTGTAAGTACCAACTCCGCCCCCAGTGCCTTCAGCACCTTACGGCGTTCCAAGCTCATGGACGCAGGCATGGTCAGAATCAATTTGTAGCCACGGGCAGCAGCAACGAATGCTAGGCCAATACCGGTATTGCCGGAGGTTGGCTCGACAATCGTCATACCCGGTTTTAGTACGCCGCGCTCTTCGGCGTCCCAGATCATATTGGCACCAATACGGCATTTAACCGAATAACCGGGGTTGCGCCCTTCCACTTTGGCGAGAATCGTGACGCCTTCAGGTCCTAGGCGGTTAATGCGAACCAGTGGCGTATTACCGATCGCTTGTGCGTTGTCAGCAAAAATGCGGCTCATGGTGTGGTGCCCTTGTACGTGCATGAGAAAGCCTTTAAGCCTAAGACCAGAGGACACAGGCGTCCAGTCGCAGAGCGTCTAAGCTATAGCTTTATTTGATTCAAAACAATTGCCATGAAAAAACGCTACCGTTGCACGCTCGCATTCATCACCGTGCTGTTACTTACCCTCATCACTTTGCACATTGCTCTGCCCGGGCTCATTCGTGACTACTTAAACAAGCAACTGGCCAATATGGGCGACTACCGAGGGCATATCCGCGATATTGATCTTGCACTATGGCGTGGCGCCTACCGTATCAACGACCTGAGCATCGACAAAATTAACGGTAAGGTCCCGGCGCCACTGCTCAGTGTACCGGTGATCGATTTGTCCGTGAGCTGGCGTGCATTGTGGGAAAAGCACTCCGTGGTTGCCGAGGTCGAGTTTGAACGCCCGACCCTGACATTTGTTGACGGTGACAATACAGCCACATCACAAACAGGCGAAGGCGTTGACTGGCGCACCCAGTTGCGCGGTTTACTACCGATCACCCTCAACGAGGTACGCGTCAGCGACGGCACTCTGGCCTTCCGCAACTTCAACGCAACCCCTGCAGTAAATCTTCAAGTGACCGAGCTCAATGGGCAGCTGCTCAACCTCAGTACTGTCAGTGATGAGAGTAAACCGAGGCCTTCGCAGTTGAGCGCGACGGCCAAAGCCTTTGGACAATCGCCAGTTGAACTGAAGAGCGACTTTAATCCACTCGGTGAGCTGGATGATTTTGACCTGCAGCTGCGCATAACCGCTGTACAGCTGCGCGAACTCAATAGCTTTACCCGAGCGTACAGCAGCTTTGATTTCAATAAGGGCAATGGCGACTTGGTCTTGGAGCTTAAAGCTCGACAAGGGCAACTCAAGGGCTATGCCAAGCCTATCTTGCGCGAAGTGGACATATTTGACTGGCAGCAGGATGTCGCAAATAAGAACAAAAGCTTGCTCAACGGATTATGGGAAGCGGTCGTTGGCGGCAGCAGTTTTGTTCTAAAAAACCAGAGCAAAGACCAGTTGGCCAGCCGGATCGAAATACGCGGTGACCTCAACGCGTACGATGTCAGCCGCTGGCAAGCGTTTAAAGCCGTGCTGCGCAATGCTTTTGTCGAAGCTTTCAATAACCAGTTCGACAGCAACAAACCCTAAGCGTACGTGACCACTCATTCAGTGAATGAATAGATGGTCTTCGTTCACAGCCACCGAGTCGTCACGGTATAGTCATTACTTTGGCCAACTCCTACGCTACGTTGGCTATCCGTTTCCGTTCGAGGATTTACTGATGAAGTTCGAAGGCACTCAGTCTTACGTTGCCACCGACGACCTCAAGCTGGCCGTCAACGCCGCCATCACCTTACAGCGCCCGCTGCTGGTTAAAGGTGAACCCGGTACCGGCAAAACCATGCTAGCTGAGCAACTGGCTGAAGCTTTTGACGCCCGCCTGATTACCTGGCACATCAAATCCACGACTAAAGCCCATCAGGGCTTGTATGAGTATGATGCGGTGAGCCGCCTGCGCGACTCGCAACTGGACTCGGACAAAGTCCATGACGTCAAAAACTACATCAAGAAAGGTAAGCTCTGGGAAGCTTTTGAGGCTGAAGAGCGCGTTATCCTGCTGATCGACGAAATCGACAAGGCCGATATCGAGTTCCCCAACGACTTGTTGCAGGAACTCGACAAGATGGAGTTCTACGTTTACGAGACCAACGAGACGATCAAGGCTAAACAGCGCCCGATCATCATCATTACCTCGAATAACGAAAAGGAACTGCCGGACGCCTTCCTGCGCCGCTGCTTCTTCCATTACATCGCCTTCCCAGATCGTGACACCCTGCAGAAAATCGTCGACGTGCACTACCCCAACATCAGCAAAGATCTGGTGGCCGAAGCACTCGATGTATTCTTCGATATTCGCAAGGTGCCTGGTCTGAAGAAGAAACCTTCCACCAGTGAGCTGGTGGACTGGCTCAAGTTGCTGATGGCTGACCACATTGGTGAGTCTGTATTGCGTGAACGCGACCCGACTAAAGCCATTCCGCCATTGGCCGGTGCATTGGTCAAAAATGAGCAAGATGTGCAACTTCTTGAGCGCTTGGCCTTTATGAGCCGCCGCTCTTCACGCTAATGGAGTGTCGAGCGATGCATAGTGGAAGTTGTTTGTGTAATGCGGTGCAGTACCAAATCAGCAGCCCGCTCACTTCTGCTACGCATTGCCATTGCAGCCAATGCCGTAAGGGGCATGGTGCCGCTTTCGCCAGTTATGCCAGTGCCCTGCGTGAAAACTTCAATATTACTGCCGGGCAGGATTTTATAGTGCGCTATGAGCCCTCGCCCGGCGTTACCCGAAGTTTTTGCCAGCGTTGTGGCGCTACCCTGTTGTGGGAGAGCGACAATGAGCGACCTGAATGGTTGGCCATTGCGCTGGGGACACTGGATACGCCCTTAGGCATCATCCCTCAGAAACACATTTATACCGACGACAAAGCCGATTGGTACCACATCGCCGACAATCTGCCGCGCGAAGGTCGCTCCTGACGCTTGTCTGATCAATACATGAGGGCGCAGCCATGCTGCTCAACCTGTTTAATGAAATGCGTGCGGCCAAGGTACCGGTTTCCGTCAGGGAGCTGCTGGACCTGATTAATGCCCTAAAGCATAACGTCGTGTTCGCTAATATGGACGAGTTCTACTACTTGTCCCGCGCGATTCTGGTTAAGGACGAACGTCACTTCGACAAGTTCGACCGAGCCTTTGGCGCCTACTTCAAAGGGCTGGAAAACCTCGATCAGCATATTGAGGCCCTGATCCCGGACGAGTGGCTACGCAAAGAGTTCGAGCGCTCCCTGACTGACGAAGACCGCGCCAAAATCGAATCACTAGGTGGGCTCGATAAGCTGATTGAAGAATTCAAGAAGCGTTTGGAAGAACAGAAAAAACGCCATGCGGGTGGAAACAAGTGGATTGGCACCGGCGGTACCAGCCCGTTCGGTTCCGGCGGTTATAACCCGGAAGGTATTCGTATTGGTGACGCGGGTAAGCGCCAAGGCAAGGCAGTCAAAGTCTGGGACCAGCGCGAATACAAAAATCTCGATGATCAGGTTGAGCTGGGCACCCGCAATATCAAGGTAGCCCTGCGCCGCTTGCGCAAGTTTGCCCGTCAGGGGGCTCAGGACGAGTTTGATCTGGACGGCACCATTGATCACACCGCCAAAGATGGAGGCTTGCTCAACATCAAGATGCGACCCGAGCGACGTAACACGGTCAAACTGCTGATCTTGTTCGACATCGGCGGATCCATGGATGCCCACGTCAAAGCCTGCGAAGAGCTGTTCTCCGCGTGCAAGACCGAGTTCAAACACATGGAGTACTTCTACTTCCATAACTGCGTGTACGAGTCGGTGTGGAAGAACAACTTACGCCGTACCTCAGAACGTTATTCGACCTTCGATCTGCTGCACAAATACGGCTCTGACTGGAAAGTGGTGTTCGTAGGCGATGCAGCCATGGCGCCTTATGAGATCACTCAACCAGGCGGCAGTGTCGAACATTGGAACGAAGAAGCCGGTTACGTCTGGATCAAACGCTTTATGGACAAGTACAAAAAGCTGATCTGGATTAACCCGTATGCCAAAGACACTTGGGGCTTCACCGCTTCTACGGCCATCATGCGTGAACTACTAAATGACCAGATGTACCCGCTGACACTGCAAGGCTTGGAAGACGGTATGAAATTCCTGTCCAAGTAACCGGCAGAAATAACAAAGGCCCTGATGGGCCTTTGTTTATCGGCGACGAGACAGCTTTAACGCCAATGTTTCTGCTGTGTGCGGCGGGTTGTGCCCTGCCCCAGCAACGCCACGATCATCAGCAGCCCCCCCTCAACCAGCAACGCCAGTAACAATGCACCTGCCAATCCCCAAGCGATCACTTCTGGCGCAAACAGGACCTGGTAACGATAGGCTTTCAGGGTTTCACTCATCAGTTCTTGATCAGCATTGATGATCAGATGCCAAGTCTGGCTGTACCACGGCCCGTGCATCGCGATGCTTTCGCGCTTGAGAAATGTAACGCGGTCTACCAGCTCGCTCAAACTAGCTGCATCGCTGCGCATGACCGGATCAGCGCTTTGCGCATAATGGCCAACCAGCGCAACCAAGTCGCCTTTAAAAAATCGTTTTGCCGTTTTGCGGAAGCCTTCTAGGCCTTTTTCGGACTCCAGGAGTTGAGCCTCAACTCGCTTTTGGTAATCGTCTATAAAACCTGGCACCTGTATGCCGACTAAGAGCCCCAGTGCGAATAACACCATTCGCAAATAACTGATGAACATGCTTATTTCCTTCTTATAAAACTATGTGGCAATTCCCTGTGCGATGCATTCTCCCCCCCGCCACAGGCGCCATTCTCCAGGCGCGTAGCGAGTCCAATGTTCGTTGTCGGTCAATGGCTCGGTGGCCATAACGGTCACAACATCATTGGGGGTTGTTTCAGACTGAAAATCGACCTGCACATCTGCATCCTTTAAATGTGCAGGGCCAAACGGTGCCCGCCGGGTGATATACGCCAACTTGCTTGAGCAGAAGCTGAACAGCCAATCACCATCACTGAGCAGACAATTAAAGACACCGAAGGCGCGGTAACGGGCACAGGCTTCAATCAAAGTCGGCAACAATGCCTCAACTTCGACCGGTTGTGGGAACTCTCTGCGTAGACGATTAAGCAGGTCACAAAATGCCGACTCACTGTCGGTGTCCCCCACTGGCCAGTAATTGTCGAGCTGCGGGGTAAACCCAGCCAACTGACCATTATGGGCGAAACACCAGTTTCGCCCCCACATCTCGCGAACAAACGGGTGGGTATTGGCCAGGCAAACGCGCCCCACATTTGCCTGGCGGATATGGCCGATGACTACTTCACTCTTGATGGGGTAGCGCTGTACCAACTGAGCCACCTCAGACTCACTGCTGGCGCGCGGATCTTGGAACAGACGAAGACCCGGCCCCTCGTAAAACCCGATGCCCCATCCATCTCGGTGCGGGCCCGTTCGTCCTCCCCGCTGCATCAGACCGGTAAAACTGAACACGATGTCAGTTGGCACATTGGCACTCATGCCCAGTAATTCACACATTCAGTTCAAACCTCAACAGCAGCAGTCTCAGCGGGTTATTCGCAACGTTAGCAAGTGCCAGGTAGGCGTATCACCTTGGGACGACAACGGAATTACAGTCGCGGTTCGACCCGTGAGCCGTGACGACGCGGATAATCATCATCACGATAATCGTCTGTTTCGTCCCGACTGGACATCATCTCCCGCAAGGTGGGTTCATCCTCAGCGATTGGCTCATAGCCTCTGCGGCCGTTCCACCAGCGTTCAATCGGCCAGCGCACCATGACAAATAGCAGATACAGGCCAAACACGATCAAACCATACATGCTCAAATCAGCAATCGCGCGCCAGGCATTGCTGCCCACCCCTAAGAGCAGATCCATAGCAGCAATGGCAATTGACGGCGCCAGTTTGTCCTGCCCTGGGTCAACCAGTGTTGGGCTGAATAGCAGAACAAACACCACTACCCGCAAAGGCTCACGCAAATAGCGCCACATCCAGCTGGTCATACGGAAACCAACCAGCAAGCAGCCAAACGCCGCGATCAGGTAGATCCCCCAGGCAAGCAGGTAGTCGTTTTCAGTCATAACCACAGATTCTCAGACATGGAGCTGGCGGGTGCTCAGCGCAGGTTATACAAATATCAGCAGCCGTCAGGCGAAGTGCTGCTTATCATAGCGGCTTTTAACCGCCATCGCGTCACCTGCTGGCGGCCTTTTATAACTGGAGTTTTATTATGTCCAACGCCCCTGTCGCCCGCCTTGAGGCCGCTGCCGATCCTTACTGCTGGTTGGAAAATCGCGATGCGGCCGAGGTGCTTGACTATCTCAAAGCTGAGAACGCCTATCTCGAGGCCCAGCTAGCGGATGAGGCAGCGCTCAGAGAACAGCTGTTTCAGGAGATCAAAGGGCGAATTCGCGAAACCGATCTGGGGCTGCCGTCGCCTTGGGGGCCTTATCTGTATTACCACCGCACCACTGCAGGTGATGAATACCCGCGCCACTATCGATGCAAACGCCCTCACAGTGATTCGGTTGAAATCGACCCATCCAGCGAAGAATTGCTGCTGGACCCCAATGCTTTGGCAGATGGCGGGTTTATCTCGGTTGGGGCATTCAGCATTAGCCCTGATCATCAGCGTCTGGCCTACAGCTTGGATACCAGTGGCGAAGAGGTCTATGAACTATTTATCAAGGATCTGAGTAGCGGCAAGGTGACTGCCCTGCCCTTTGCCAACTGTGATGGCCGCATGACGTGGGCCAACGATAGCCAGACAGTGTTTTTTGTCGAACTGGACGACACCCATCGCCCGTACAAACTGTTCCGCCATACGCTGGGTGAACAGAATGCCGAGATGATTTTCCACGAAACGGATGAGCGTTTTTTTCTGTCTTGCTACCGCAGCAGCTCCGAACGCAAATTGATACTGCAACTAGGTAGCAAGACCACGACCGAATGCTGGGTTGTGGATGCTGATACACCTGAAGCTTCGTTCACCTGCCTCGCCCCACGCGAAGAAGGTCACGAGTACGATGCAGACCACGGTAAGCACAATGGCATTTGGACTTGGTTTATCCGCAGCAATCAACACGGTATCAACTTCGCCGTGCTTACCGCAGATGATGCTACACCGCAGCGCGAACACTGGCAGCTATACCGGGCGCATGATCCGGAGGTAATGGTCGACGGCATCACCCTCAATGAGCAGGCTGTTGTTCTGAGTCTGCGTAAAGGTGGCTTGCCGATCATTGAGGTGCAGCCAGAAGCAGCCCCGGTTTACAACGTACACCTGCCCGACGCCGCCTACAGCCTGTTCGTTCAGGACAGTTTGGAATTCGAAAGTCCGGTGATCCGCCTACGTTATGAGGCGCTCAATCGGCCGGCTCAAGTGCGTCAGCTGCAGTTGAACGATGGGACACAGCAGGTTCTTAAAGAAACCCCAGTTTTGGGGACTTTTAATCCCGATGACTACATCAGCCAGCGCCTCTGGGCTAGCGCCGGGGACGGTACCCTAGTGCCTATCAGCTTGGTGGCCAAACGAGATGTACTAGGCAAACCGGCACCACTTTATCTGTATGGCTACGGCGCCTATGGTGAATGTCTTGACCCATGGTTCTCTCATGCTCGGTTAAGCCTGCTGGAGCGCGGCTTTGTATTTGCTATCGCTCATGTACGTGGCGGTGGTGAACTGGGTGAAGCCTGGTACCGCGGCGGCAAACTGGAGCATAAGCAGAATAGCTTCAGCGACTTTATCAGCTGTGCTGAGCACCTGATCAGTGAGGGCTACACTGACAGCACACAATTGGTTATCAGCGGTGGGAGCGCTGGTGGTTTGCTGATCGGAGCAGTGTTGAACCGACGCCCTGACCTGTTTGCCGCTGCTATCGCAGAAGTACCGTTTGTGGATGTACTCAACACCATGCTCAACCCGGACTTACCACTGACCGTTACTGAATACGATGAATGGGGAGATCCGAATCACCCAGAAGTGTTCGAACGCATCAAGGGCTATGCCCCTTACGAGAACATCAGCGCCCAGCCCTATCCGGCTATTCTGGCCGTTGCCGGTTATAACGATAGCCGAGTGCAATACTGGGAGGCAGCTAAATGGGTGGCAAAATTGCGGACGAAAAAAACCGACAGCAACCTCCTGCTGCTGAAAACTGAACTGGATGCAGGCCATGGAGGAATGAGTGGTCGTTATCAGGCGCTTAAGGATGCAGCGCTGGAATACGCTTTTATCCTTAAATGCTTGGGCTTTAATAGTTTTTAGTAGCTGCTAGCCCAATACAAAAATCGTTTACTGCACTTCAGACAATCGGCCCAGTACAGGCTTGCGCAGTTCTCAGCGTGTAAACGGGCGGCTAAACTCAACGTATCATCCCTGCAAACAACGGCCATCCCATGAGCAGCAACACCGCAACAGGCAAACTCGACCGCATCCTGGCACAGGCACAGCGCGAACGAGAGGAAGGTTACCGAGCCAAAGCTCTAAAAATGTATCCGCATGTCTGCGGCCGTTGCGCCCGCGAGTTTTCCGGCAAGCGCTTGAGCGAACTCACGGTTCATCACCGTGACCATAACCACGACAACAACCCGCAAGACGGCTCCAATTGGGAGCTGCTGTGCCTGTTCTGCCACGATAATGAGCATGCACGTTACACCGATCAGCAGTATTTCAGCGAGAGCTCCACAGCAAGCCCCCAAGGCCCCCAAGCCACACATAAGGCATTTGCCGACTTGGCTGCTTTGTTACAGAAAGGCAAACAGTAGCCCTGCTGCCGTATAATCCCGGCCTTGGTTCTAACGCACAGACAAGGCCGGTTACGTGGCAAACAAACGATACAGTTGCATAGGCTTATACAATCCCAAGTCGCCGGAAAATGTCGGTGCCGTTATGCGTGCAGCTGGCTGTTATGGCGTGGCCTCGGTTTTTTATACGGGCAAACGCTATGAGCGCGCCCGCGACTTTGTCACCGACACCAAGCGTATCTATATGGATATCCCTCTGATCGGTGTTGAGGACCTCAAACAGATCATTCCACTGGGTTGTACACCAGTTGCCGTTGAGCTGGTGGACGGCGCCCGCCCCTTGCCTGATTACACCCATCCGGACCGGGCGATTTATATCTTCGGCCCGGAGGATGGCTCGCTGAATGAAGAAATCCGCTCGTGGTGTGAAGATGTCGTGTACATCCCCACCGAAGGCTGTATGAACCTAGCTGCAACGGTTAACGTGGTGCTGTATGACCGTATGGCTAAAGGCCTGAACACCCGCTCAGGCCCTAAGTTCAAATAAATTACCTGCTGTTTCAGCGCAGCAATTTATTATCGAGTACCTTCGAAGCCCGCCCCATCACGTTCTCGCTGATTTCGACAAAGTCTTCGGTGCTGACTTTATCCAAGCGCATCAAGCCACGCGCTACGTCATCCAGTGAGCGCGGGGCTGTACTGTCTTTTGTGGCTGCACGAATTTCGCGGTCCAGCTCCTGAAGCAGCAGAACAGCACGTGCAGTCACCGGCCCTGTGGAGCGGTCAGTACGCAGACTCTTAACGGGTTTGCTCCAACGAATCAGTTGCTCGCGGATCTTTTGGTAGCGCTCTTCGCTTAATCCACCAGCTCGGCGCATCAGCTCAATTGAGTAATATTCAGCGATACCTTCGGTTACCCAGTCACTGCGGTCTGTCGCGCTGATACGGCTAAAAACATGAACCAACTCGTGGACTAACGAGCTTGTGCCGTTCTCGCTCACCAAAGGGCGATCACTGTGCATGTAGTAGGAGTTGCTGGCCGACAAACCGCCGCGCCACATTGGGTCCCCAGCCCCCACGATTAAGAGCTTGGACGGATCACGTGGAAACACCTCTTGGGCTACAGGCCAAATGAAGGTCAGCAAGGTCATGACATCCATGCGGCGCATCCCCTCACCCACGGGGGCTGCAATTGCAACGTCAGTTTCACCAAGTTTTACACGGCGAGTGCCCACTTTGCCGGCCACAATCCAGCCAGTGGGTCGATCAAAGTGCCGCGTAGGATTATCCACCCGAAACTTGTTCTTACCGACCCGCGGCCACCCTGTTTCAACAGACTTCCAGCCTTTGGGTAATTCAAACTTAACCCGTGTTACGAATTGGGTCTTGTCGACATGATCCAGCTTAGCCGGTGGAACCAGGTCGTCTCCCCGGAACAGCGCCCAGTCTGGTGTGATGCGAGCGTCAAAACGCCCCGGCTCGCGCTCATGATTTATACGGACCTTATACGTCAGGTTCGACTTACCTTGAGCAGGCTTCCATACCCCCCGCCCTGGTGTACTCTGCGTCCACTCCCCATCGGCGGCAAAATCACTGTAGTTCTGCTGGTCCCCCAGATTGAAGTCCAAACTGCGAATGACTGAACCATCTTCTATCGTCATGCGTACTTCAGCCTGCTCGGTTTCCGGCAGAAAGCGCACGTTGAAATCGACATCAACCTTTTTCGCCCAGACCGACGTACTCAGGGACAATACAGCAGCAGATATCAGTAAACGGCGAATCAGCATGACAACGCTCCACAGTGCATTTGATCGTCTCTCATTAGGATTGGGCTGCCGGAAGGTCTCGCATCTTGCTCAACCGGCGCGGAAAATCATGTGATCTTCCCAATCTTCTTCCGCCACGCTGGATTCACTGAGCATGCGCCCAGCTTGGGAAATACGTTGCTTATGTACCTGATCCGGATCTCCACAAACCAGGTGGTGCCAAATCAGCAAGTCTTTGCCTTCACTTACCAGTCGATATGCGCAGGTCGGCGGCAGCCACTGGAAGCTATCCGCCTGAGCCGGTGTGAGCTGAATACAATCTGGCACAAACTTACGGCGATTGCTGTAATCCTTGCAGCGGCATGTTTCCAGATCCAGCAACTTGCACGCAATGCGGGTGTAGTAGACGCTACCGTCATCCTCATCCTCTAGCTTTTGCAAGCAGCACAAGCCACAGCCGTCACAGAGGGACTCCCACTCATCCTGATCGAGCTGATCAAGGGTTTTACGTTTCCAGAAAGGTTCGACTTTTGCGGCCATTTACACATTACTAAAGAGAAGGGATAAAACCGGGCAGTCTAGCTGCTGCCCGAGATACGGCCAAGCTACAAGCTAGCGGCGCTCTCAATAACCGCGACTAAAGTCCACCCGCCCCATCAATGGCTTGGCAGACTGGTAGCAGCGCAGGTTGTCAATGAACAGCTTAGCCATGAGATGTGGATCGGTCGGCGCAGAACTGTGGCCGGTTAATAGCAGATTAGGCGTGTTCCAGAATGGGTGCTCAGTTAGCAGGGGTTCTTGCCTGCACACGTCGATGACAGCGCCTGCCAACTGGCCTTGCTGCAACGCCGCAACCAAATCTGAATCGACCACAGCGCCCCCCCTCCCGGCATTGATAAACAGCGCGTGAGGCTGCATGCAAGCAAACAGCGCTTCGTCATACAGGTCGTGTGTATCGTCGGTATCCGGCAGCAGATTGATCAAAAAATCAGTCTCAGCGGCAAATGTTGGTAAATCCCGTAAGTCACCAACTCGCTCAAAAGGCGGCAGTTGGCGAGCGCTGCTGGCTATACCGGTTAACTTCAACCCGAACGGCGCAAGAAACTGCGCTACGCGCAGGCCAATATCCCCTGTACCGACAATCAATACGCGACGCCCAGCAAGGCTTTGCGGTGATCGGTTGTTCCAGTGGCGCTCACGCTGTTCCTGCCATTGCTGGGCCAGTTGACGCTGATGGGCGAGCATATGACAAAGCATGAACTCAGCCATTACCTGCCCAAAAATTCCAACAGCTCGCGTTAGTTGGTAGTCGTGTGGCAAATCAGTAGCCAATAAGGGCTTGATGCCCGCCCACGTCGATTGCAGCCAGTCGGGCTTATGTCCCTGACGCAGCAGGCCCGCCAACAGGTCAGGCTGACCTAGCCAGATCGTGCAGTTGCCAGCCTGCTGACACAACGTGGCAGGATCATCACTGGCAAACACATCAAGATACGGTACCTGCTGACGCACGTAGTCCGCGTAAATCTGGTGCTGGCGCTCGGCAATCAACAGGCGCAATGGTCCATCCCCTTATGACGGATCAAACAGGATCGTTGCGGCAGAGCAGTTCGTCAGGCAAGTGCTCAATGTATTCATCCTCTTGAGGAGGCATCTGCAGATGAAAGCCCTGTTCTTTCAGGTTTTCGAGCACCTTATTGATATCCTCACGTGCTAACTGGCGCTCCGGCGTCAATACCAATTCCATGGCCAGTGCGGGTTTGCCGAAGACATTCAACAAAGCTTCGGGCACACGGGACAAACCCTCGCTGCGCAGTACGTACAAGTACATTTCGTTCTTACGCGGGCTTTTGTAGATTGAGCAAATCTGTTTCAAACGGACTCTCCAGCAGTACCAAGGCAGTTCAGCAGCGCTTGGCCCATCAATTCACGTCGCCAGCCCTTGAGGGAATCAGGCAATTGGTACGGCCCATTCGGGTAACCGCTCTTCAGCAGGCTTTCCAGGGTTTTCTTGCGCAGCATTAGTTCTGGCGCAATATTCAGCCTCTCGCCCTCACGCAAACCGATTGCGCGCAGCTTTTTAAGGACTCCAGAAGCCTCTATTGGCAGGGGTTCGGGCAATGCTTCTGGCCACTCAGAGGCAGGTGATGCTGCAGCCTGTTTGATCAGCTGCAGCAAGAAGTCGCCATCCTGCCTAACCGTTCTTGGATGCATGTCTTCAATACGCGCTAAGGAGACCAGGTTGTCCGGCTGGGTTCTGGCAATCGGCCACAGGGAGTTTTCACGCAACACCCGATTGCGCGGCTGATTACGGCTACGCGCCTGCTCTTCACGCCAACTGCACAATGCACGTAGGACTGCCAGCTGCTGACGGGATAGCTTCCACGCCAACTTAGCATCGCGATACGCCAACTCTGGATGCACCTCTCGACACAGATGACTCACCAACTCGGCGCCATCCTCCAGCACCCATGCATACTTCTCCTCGCTGAGCTGTTTTTTCAAGCGAGGATACAGCTCAGCAAGGTGCAACACATCTTCAGCGGCATAGCTGATCTGTGTGTCAGACAAAGGACGCTGCAACCAGTCCGAACGGGTTTCCCCTTTGGGCAACTCGATATTCAGCACGCTTTGAACAAGGCGCGAATAGCCCATAGAAAAGCCGATATTGAGGTAGCCAGCGGCAAGTTGAGTGTCAAATAGCGGAGTTGGCAGGCTACCGGTGAGGCGCTGGAAAACCTCAAGATCCTCACTGCAGGCATGTACAACTTTAACGACATGAGTATCTGTCAGTAAGGCCGCAAAGGGCTGCCAGTCGCTAATCAGCAGCGGATCAATCAGATAGGCACACGCGCCATCGCTGACCTGTAGCAAACCGGCAATTGGGTAAAAGGTATCGACGCGCATGAACTCGGTGTCCAGCGCAACAAACGGCAGCGTTCGCCACTTGGCACAATGCTGCGCAAGGCTGGTGTTATCACCAACCCATTGGATTTCAATCGCCACACGGCTCTCCCACTATTGATACCGTGAAGTATATATCGCACACCCTTCAATGTGATGCACTGATACCATCGGACATACAGACGCCCGGCCAATGGGGGCGTATTCAGTGTCGTTCACGACAGGCAAAGGAAAATAACAATCATGCGAAAGCTACTTGCCCTACTTCTGTTGTTAATTGTTGCGGTTGCTCTTTGCCTAGGCTTGAGCAGCAGCCCGATCCAGCCCCTTAGCTGGGATGCACCAGCGCCCCCACCACTGACTGGTACGCTGGAACCCAACGACACCCTCATGAAGGCTGAGTTGATTGCTAAGGGACAGATCGAGGGTCCGGAGGACACGGCGGTAGATACTGATGGGCGCCTGTATACAGGGCTGCATAACGGACAGATCGTTCGCATAGGCGCGGATGGCTCGATCGAAGTCTTTGCCGACACCAAGGGCCGGCCCCTGGGTATGGATTTCGATACCAGCGGCCACCTGATCGTAGCTGATGCCTATCAGGGGCTACTGAGTATTGATCAACAGGGCACTATCAGCGTGCTGACGCGTGAAGCGGAAGGCGTTGCGTTCAAATTCACTGATGATCTGGACATTGCCAGTGATGGGACCATTTATTTCAGCGACGCAAGCTCACGCTTCGAACAACCCGACTACCTCCTTGATCTGCTAGAAGCACGACCACATGGCAGGCTGCTTAGCTATAACCCGAAAACCAAAGAAACCCGTGTCCTGCTCAAGGATCTTTATTTCGCCAATGGCGTAGCGCTTTCAGCCAACGAAGACTTTGTTCTGGTCAACGAAACCTACCGCTACCGCATCACCCGTTACTGGCTTAAAGGTGAGAAAACCGGCAGCCACGACATTTTCATCGACAACCTTCCTGGCCTACCAGACAACCTCCAAGGTGATCGTCAAGGCACATTCTGGGTTGCTCTGCCGTCTCCACGTAAAGCGGATGCCGACTGGCTGCATCGAAATCCTTGGGTCAAAGCCCAACTGGCCAAACTCCCGCGCAGCTTATGGCCTAAGGCAACACCCTATGGGCTGGTAATTGCGCTAAACGAAAAGGGTGAAATTATTCAAAGCCTGCATGACACCAGTGGCAGCCACTTACGCATGATTACTTCAGCCAAACCGGTCGGAGACTACCTCTATTTCGGTAGTCTGGATAATGATCGAATCGGTAAACTCAAAATCCGTTAACTCTCACTTGGGGCGACTGCTGGGCTGTCGCCCCCTTTATAAGCGGGTTTATGATGACGATATCTTTCGACCGTCAGGATGCCCACAATGCCCCTCGCTCAATTGATCAGCCCCGAGCAACTCAAACAACGCCTCCAGCAAAATGACCTGCGCATTCTCGATTGTCGCTTTGCTCTAAATGATCACGACTACGGCCGAAAAAGCTACAGTGAGGGGCATATCCCCGGAGCTCTCTTTGCTGATTTGGAGCATGATCTCTCCAGCCCGGTACGCAAAGGTATAACAGGTCGCCACCCCCTCCCCGATCCTCAAGCACTCATCCAGCGCTTACGCCAGTGGGGCATCAGCAATGACAGTGAAATCGTTCTGTACGATGACGGCACAGACGCATTTGCTGCGCGGGCCTGGTGGCTGCTGACATGGCTGGGTAAACGCGAAGGCGTCTTCCTACTTGATGGCGGGCTAAACGCTTGGAAAGAAGCAGGTGGAGCATTGACGACTGCGACTGTGAACCTACCCGCGGGAAACTTTGACGGCAGCCCGGATAACAGCCTGCTGATCACAGCTGAACAACTGCAGCAGCGTCTGGCCAGCAGCGAACTGACATTGCTGGACGCACGCGCCCTACCGCGTTTTAAGGGCGAGATCGAGCCCCTTGATCCGGTTGCTGGGCATATCCCCGGAGCGCAGTGCGCTGTTTACACCGGTAACCTCGATGAAAACGGCCGCTTCCTCAGCCCTGAGCAGCTTCACAAACGCTTTAGTGAACTGCTCAAGGGCCGCCCTGCATCAGCGCTGATTGCCTACTGCGGTTCTGGCGTAACGGCATGTCATAACCTTTTTTCGCTCAATTTAGCCGGTTACCCGCTCGCCCCACTCTATGCGGGTTCATGGAGCGAATGGATCACTGATCCTGAACGCCCCATCGCCACGGGTGAATAAGGGCGTTGAAAAACCAAAGGCCCGACCAGCAAGCAGCTCACACGCCTGGCCGGGCTTTTCAGTACGAATGGCTATATAGGGCGATTGACGAGACCAAAAACAATTTAAAAACAGCCCATTACATACATTATGTAGAGCTAGGCTTTAATTGAAGCGGCTAACCCCGCTTCAGGCTGGGCCTTTTTCTCATAGACGCAACAATTGCCCAGCGCCCAGCAATCTATCAGCGAGGGTAATATGGGAATCACCGCCAGCGAACTGAGCCAGCATGTCATACGGCCCACCCTTGAATATTTAGATAAGCATTCCGCAGCAGCTGAACATTTACTGCTTGCAATTGCTGCCAGCCAGTCCCAGCTCTGCGCCAGCCTTGATGATGATCGTGGACATGGCTTGTACCGTATTAACACTCATGATCATCGATACATCTGGGATCACTATCTAGCCCGAGATCCCGACTTGGCAAGCCTCGTTCGAGGCCTGGCCAGCCAACACGCGTTTCTTAGTGCTCCTGACACTGAACTGATCGTTAACTTGCGCTATGCCACAGCAATCGCTTGGTTGTTAATCGAGTCAGCATCTAACGGTAAAACTTTACCGGATATAACTGATGCTACCGGAATGGCTCAGCTCTGGCGCGTGGCATTCAACGCTAACGGTCAACTGCATGATTTCATTAAAACCTGGCAGGGCTTAATTGGCATTCAGTACAAAGTTGCCTAAAAGGTCAGTTTTTTTAAGGTAAAACGGTCTAAAACGGGAACTACATCAATATTGGCATTGTCTCCATCGAGCAGCTAACCGCCAATTCAAATAATCAGGAGCTCATCCCGTGACCAATAAATTCTCAAAAACCTGCCTTTCACTGGCTTTGATGTCTGCAGCCAGTTACTCATTCGCGGGCGGTTTTGCAATTAACGAGCAAAGTGTTAGCTCGATGGGTACGGCATATGCAGGACGATCGTCCTCGGCAGAGGATGCCACCACAGTGGTTAGTAATCCGGCAGGTATGGCCAGACTCAAACGTGAACAGATCAGCGCCGGCGCAGTATTTATTCACGCAAAAACCGACATATCTCACGCAAGTGGCCAACTGAACGGCAGTAATGACGGGGACATGGTTCCTTTCACAACGGTCCCAATGGGTTTTTACGTCAAACCCATTGATGAAAACTGGACTTTTGGTCTCGGTGTTTACGTACCATTTGGCCTGACCACCGACTACGAAAAGAGTTTTCAGGGACGCGCTGAGGGCCTTAAAAGTGAAGTTCGGGTGATCACACTACAGCCAACGATCAGTTACCGTTTTAATGACCAGTTTTCTATTGGCTTTGGCCCCACCATCAACCGTATCGATGGTGAGTTGACATCGGCCGTACCAAGCCCATTTGGTGAAGCCAAAGTCAAAGTCAAAGGTGACGACACCGCTGTTGGTTACAACATTGGTGCACTTTATGAGTTCACCCCTAGCACACGTGCAGGTATCACCTATCACTCCAAAGTAAAGTATCGCCTCAAAGGTGATACAAAAATGGACTTGGGCAATATCCTGAGTGTCAAATACGACGGTTCACTGCGGGTTTCCACCCCTGAGTCCGTTGACTTCTCTGTCACCCATGACCTCAACGATCAGTGGACAATTTACGCAGGTAGCACCTGGACTCGCTGGAGTCGCCTGAAAGACATCACAGTTGAGAACAAAGACGTATCCCCCCTGCTGTCTGGTCAGTTAAGCACTATCACTGAGCCACAAAACTGGCATGACACATGGAGTCACGCCATCGGTGCAGCCTATAAGCTAAACCAGCAGTGGACGTTACGTGCAGGCTTGGCGGTTGATCAGTCCCCCACCAACAATACCGACCGTTCACCACGCATCCCAACTGGCGACCGCAGGGCATTTAGCCTCGGGGCTGGCTGGAGCCCGAATGACGACGTGACGGTGGACGTAGCCTACACCTACCTGCGTGAAGAAAAAGTAAGTGTCAGATCAGATGAATACAACGCTGACTACAAAAACAGCGCACACGGCTTTGGTACACAAGTAACCTACCGTTTCTAATCATCTAGGCGTCATGAAACGGGCCAAAGCACTGCTAGCTGAGGCCCGTTTCTTTATGCGCTACTCAGAAATTTTCGGATGTTGCGAGGCAATCGCCTGCTCTATCGCTTCTATCAGCTCAGGTGAGTCAGGGCTCGTCAGGCTGGAAAAGCTGGCAATAACGCTGCCCTGGGCATCAACGACGTATTTGTAAAAGTTCCAGCGCGGTGCACTGGTCTGTGCAGCCAGCTCACGGAACAATGGGATCGCGTCACTCCCCCTTACCGGCTGTGTTTCCGTCATGGTAAAGGTGACCCCGTAGTTGACGTAACAGACCTTAGCTGTTTCTTCGCTACTGTCAGCCTCCTGACGGAAATCGTCTGAAGGTACGCCCAGAACCTCTAGACCTTGGGCTTTGTAACGCTGATGCAGCGCCTCCAGCCCTTTAAACTGTTTGGTGAACCCGCAAAAACTGGCGGTATTCACGACCAACAAAGGTTTCCCGGCAAACTGTTTGCACAAGTTGATCGTTTCTGTACTGCGCAAGCGTGGCAATTCACCTTGCAACAGCACTGGGCACTCATCAGCCATCACCGGTCCGTTTAGCACCGCCAGCGAAAAGATGCATCCGCGTACTAGCCAATTCATGTTCACTCCAGCCAAATCAGCACACACTCAAACCAAGTTGCAATAAGGCCAAGCCGCCCTGCTGCCAGCCCCACCAGGCCAGCACGAGCAAAAGCCCTGAAGCGGCCATCAATAATGCGCTTAACACCCTTGTACTCACCGAGGGACCTCCTGCATTTGCAAGCGAGGGACAGGTTGCTCGCGCACAGGCCAGTTTAGTAACGCCGCCATAAGGCTGAGTAGAATCGAAATCTGCCAAACCAGATCATAGCTCCCGGTTTTGTCATACACGTAACCACCCAGCCAACCGCCAAGGAACGATCCCAACTGGTGAAACAGGAAAACGATGCCACTCAACATTGAAAGGTTACGAACACCAAACAGTGTGGCCACGGTCCCATTCGTAAGCGGCACCGTAGACAACCACAACACCCCCATTGCCATACCGAATGCGTAGGCACTCCAGGTAGTAAGCGGGGCAACCAGGAAAATCACAATGACTACGCCACGCAGCAGGTACAAAGCACTCAATAGCTTAGGCTTGGAGTAGCGACCGCCGAGCCAGCCCGCGCCATACGTTCCGACAATATTGAATAGCCCCACCAGGGCCAGTACCGTCGTACCGACCATCGCAGGCAGATGCTGATCAACCAGATATGCCGGAATGTGCACCCCGATGAACACCACCTGAAAACCACACACAAAGAAACCCAAGGCCAGCAGCCAGAATCCTTGGTGTGTGCAGGCTTCGCGCAAAGCTTCACCAAGGCTTTGCTTGGGGCCATGGTCTACGATGGGAATATCGCTAAGCATGCTAGCGAGCGGCACAATCAAGGCGATCAGCACGGCTAATGCGATTAATGCTCCCGACCAACCAAGCCACGCGATCAACCCCAGAGAGCCTGGCAGCATTGCGAATTGACCAAACGAGCCTGCTGCCGCTGCGATCCCCATGGCCATACTGCGTTTTTCTATTGGCGCAGCACGGCCCACAGCACCTAGCACAACTGAAAACGAAGTTCCGGACAGTCCAAGGCCAATAAGCACACCAGCACTGAGCGACAAACCTAAAGGCGACTCAGTGAACGCCATGCACAACAAACCAACCGTATACAGGACGCCGCCGACAAGCACTGCTCGCTTCACACCAAAGCGATCAGCCAATGCGCCGGTAAAGGGCTGGACCAAGCCCCAAATAAGATTCTGCAACGCAATAGCAAAGGCAAAAACTTCTCGCCCCCAGCCAAACTCAGCGCTCATAGGGGCAAGAAACAGACCAAAACCGTGCCTAACGCCCAAAGACAAGGCGAGAATCAGTGAGCCACCCACCAACAGCAGCAATGCACTGCGCCCCAACGTTCCCATAGCTTTTTGGCCCTGATCAAATTGAAGTGGCAGGATTGATCAGCCTGCCGCCACTTACAAGTAGTCTTTGGTGCAAAAGGAACTCATCTCACTCACCCTAAAGTGAGCGCCAGTGATACCAGCACAATACATTCCGTAATTTCTACCAGCGCACCTGCAGTGTCACCGGTACAGCCGCCTAAACGCTTAAGCATAAGCAGGCGCAGGTAACCGAAGACAATGCCTGCAGTCAGCAGGACAACAAGCCCAGCAAGCCCGGTAAGCAACATAGCCACACCATGCATCAATAAAACCAAGCGCAGCTGCTTGCGTGGCATATGCTCAGTCAGCAAAGTACCCAGGCCACCCTCTCGCGTGTAGGGTGTGGTCAGAAACAGCAGCGGTAACGCCACTCGCGCCACCCAAGGTACCAGGATCAGCCAAATAACATCGCCAGCCTCAAGAATGGCAACCAAAGCTGAAAATTTAACCAGCATCAGCAGGATAAGCGTGACCACAGCCACTGGGCCGCTGGCTGGATCTTTCATGATCCGCAGCGTGCGTTCTTTATCACCCAGCCCACCAACCCACGCATCAGCGCTGTCTGCCAGACCATCTATATGCAAAGCGCCTGTCAGCGCAATCCAAGTAGCCAGTACAAGAGCAGCCTGTAGCAGCGTTGGTGCCGTAGCGGTAAACAGCAGCTCAACATATAGCAATGCACCAATCAACAAACCGACCAGTGGGTAAAACAGCAGGGACCGACCGACCTGCTGCGGCTGCGGCATATCGGCAAGCGTCACCGGCAGACGCGTTAGAAACTGCAATGCAATCCACCAGGCCGTCATATCAGCTCCTTCAATACACCCTGATCATCTAAGCTCAGGCGAAAGCGCTGGGCAAAACCGACGTTAACCTGCAGCAACCCTTTGCGCGGCAAGCCCCTGGCTCTGGCCACCAGAAGACGTATTACACCGCCATGGGTCACCAGCAACAGCCGCTCGCCTTTGTGTTGCAGATAAAGCTGCTGCAGCGCGCCCAATACCCGGTGCTCGAAATCCATTAGCGACTCTGCCTCAGGCGGAGTGAATGCGTAGGGATCATCCCAAAACTGGCTCAAAGCAGCCGCATCCGTCTTATACAGATCTGCACTGCTTCTGCCTTCCCAGGCGCCGAAGTGCAGCTCCTGCAAATCGTCCCTCAGCGTCAGCTCACAACCTAGCGTTAACGCCAATTCTTGGGCAAAACGTGAGCAGCGCTGAAGTGGTGAACTTACGATGTGGTTCCAACGCTGCTCGCCTGCCACCGCTTCGCGAAGTTGCGACCAGCCTTTTTCAGTCAGTGGATCGTCTGTACTGCCCCTGAAACTACCCGCCAGCTCACTTTCGCCATGGCGAATCAACTCTATTAACAGTGTCATAAGGACTTATCCGATACGGCCGCTTCAGCAAAGGTAGCCATATCATTGTGCAGTGCACAGGCCATACGCAGCAGGGGAACAGCCAGTGCAGCACCACTGCCCTCACCCAGTCGCAACCCCAGTCCAAGCAAAGGGCGCGCATCAAGTGCTTTTAGTACACGCAGATGCCCTGGTTCCGCACCGTTGTGCGCAAACTGCATCCATACTTTGCAAGATGGGTTTAATTGCGTGGCATAAAGAGCTGCAACAGTGCAAATGAAGCCATCTACAAGCACGACAACGCCCATCTGCGCGCATGTCAGGTAAGCACCGGTAAGGGCCGCAATCTCAAACCCACCGAAATAACGCAATGCTTCCCACGCTCCGTCAACATGCTGCCGATGAGCCGCCAGTGAGGCATCGACCACTTTAGCCTTATGGGCAATACCCTGTGTATCCAGCCCGGTTCCTGGGCCTGAAAGTTCAGAAGCAGGAATATCCAGCAACCAGCAGGCGAGCGCGGTAGCAGCCGTGGTGTTGCCAATACCCATTTCCCCGGCGACGAACAACTCACAGCCGTTTTGAAAGGCCCGGAGAACCGCCTCCCGACCACATTCAAGGGCTCTGTGCAGCTGGTCCTCACTCATGGCCGGCCCCCGCAAGAAACTGGCGGTCCCCTTACCCAAGTGCAACTGGCGAACGCCCTGTATCGGAGTAGGCGACTGCACAGTACCCAGGTCGATGACCTCAAGACTTGCCCCTAACTGCCTGGCCAACACACTGATGGCGGCGCCACCGTTCAGAAAGTTACTGAGCATCTGCACCGTCACAGACTGCGGATAAGCTGACACGCCTTCTGCAACGATGCCGTGGTCCCCCGCAAAAATACTGATGTGCACCCTATCAACGGCTGGGCACTCTCTGCCTTGTAAAGCCGAAAGCTGGACGGCAAGCTCCTCAAGCTGTCCTAAAGAGCCGGCGGGTTTGGTCAATTGCGACTGTCGGGCCTTCGCTCGTGCACGCTGCGCCTCGTCTGGTGACTTACAGGGTTGATGCCACCACTGCACGCTCATAATGCGCCCCCTTTGAGCACCATCGGCAAACCCGCCACACAAAACACAACTCGCTCACACTGCTGAGCCAGCGCCTGGTGTAACCAGCCAGCCTCATCGACATAGCGGCGACTCAGCTCACCCAGTGGCACGACACCCAAACCGGTTTCATTACTCACTAAAATAACCTCGCCGGGTAACTCCGGGATCAGCCTCAGCAAAGCATCACACTCTACCCGCAGACGCGACTCATCCTCCAACATCAGGAGATTACTAAGCCAAAGTGTCAGGCAATCCACCAACAGACATTTACTTTCACTCGCCTGGGCTAGCAGAGCGTCCGCCAAGGATAGCGGCTCCTCTACCAGTGCCCAGTGATCCGGCCTGCGGGCTTGGTGGTGAGTAATGCGCGCACTCATTTCGGCATCCAGCGCCTGGGCCGTGGCGAAATAAGTCACATCCAGACCTGACTCGTAAGCCAGGCGCTCCGCAAGACTGCTTTTACCTGAGCGTGCACCGCCGAGAATCAATTGCCGCATGAAATAGCTCTCTCGTTAAACATCGTGACCACAGGGCTCGTTCCAACCATTCTCATGCAACAGCTCATGCAAAGGTCGTGGCTTCGCCCAGCCTTCCTGAACCAGCATGGGCTCGTCATAAAAGGCGTTAACAGGTCCAAGACAGATGATGGCGACCGGTTTACTGCCCTCTGGCATCTTTAATAAGTCAGCCAGCGCCTGTGGCTCGAACAGAGACACCCACCCCATTCCCAAGCCTTCTGCGCGGGCAGCCAGCCACATGTTCTGAATGGCACAAGAGAGCGAGGCCAGATCCATCTCCGGCAAAGTCCGGCGCCCGAACACATGAGCATCACGCCCCGGCATCAGGCCAACGACCAATACTTCTGCGCACTCGCGGATACCTTCTACCTTGAGTTGCTGGAACTCGTCACTACGCTCACCCAACGCCGCAGCAGTACGCAGCCGCTCAGCTTCAACTAACGCCCCAATCGACTCACGCAATACCGGCGCAGTGATACGTATGAATCGCCAGGGTTGCATCAAGCCAACGCTAGGAGCCTGATGAGCGGCTTCGAGTAAACGTGATAACACCTCAGGTTCAACCTTCCCCCCAGAAAAATGACGCATATCGCGACGCAGAGCGATCACCCGGTAGATCGCCTCTCGCTCGGACTCACTGAACACATAGGAGGTCATCTGCGCTTCTCACGAAATGCAGATAAAAGATGGGGATGAAACATGAAAGATGCCTGCTAGCGCGATGAATTGAGAGCCATCAGAGGAATAGCAAGCCCACGCCCTGTATGAGCGCGCACATGACAAAGCCCTCCGCGATGTCGTGGAATATGCACAGGCCGGTCTCCGGGCTTGTGAGCGGATGCTCATTCACCGTTGCGGGGGCAGCGCCGGAATTATCAATTCAAATGACTCACCGACTTCCCAGTTTCACCCCATGAACCATATGGTCGGGGCACCTGTTGCAAGCCGGGAAGCCTAGTGGCTTCTGTGGCCAACGTCAAACAACGCTGCTTCGAACTGCTGGCTAAGGATTGCTCGCAAGCCTCTGCGGGAAAACACGCTTGGCGCTCAGATAAGTACGTTGCCAGTAGCTGTTACTGAGGCTATCGAGGCGAACAGTGCCACCTTTGGAAGGTGCATGCACAAAACGCCCCTCGCCTACATAGATACCTGCATGACTAACCTGGCGCCCACCACTTGTTGCAAAAAACACCAGATCACCGCTTTGTAGGGCATTACGGCTTACGGTTGGGGCGCTCAGGTTGATCATTTCACGGGTCGTACGGGGCAACCGTATTCCCGCCGCATCACGGTAGACATAGCCGATCAGGCCACTGCAATCAAAACCGCTGTCGGGCGTATTACCGCCCCAGACATACGGTGTTCCTACAAGACCCAGTGCACTGAACAACACATCATTAGCGCCACCGTAGCTTGTGATAGGTGGGCTATAGACAGCTTTAGGCTGCGGCGCAGGGGCTGGCGGCTGACTGGCACATGCACCGAGCAATGCCGCAAATGCAATAACAGACAAGCGAAGGAGTACGGTCATGAGCAAGCCCATCCTGAGCCGGAATATCTCTAGCCTCTACTGTGCCTGCTTATTCTCTTAAGTGCAAGCTTTAGGTTTATGCTCCAGGTTATTGATATCTATAAATTTCAATTTTTTATAAGGCACAAACGAAAACGCCCGGGCAAGCCCGGGCGTTTTGTTAATTTCTTAGGTTTTATTGGTGACGGGTTGGCGTATCAACCGTTGCCATCGCAAGCGCTCGCTTGGCCTCAATGAACGTACGCTTCCAGTAACGATCCTGGAGACTATCAACACGCACGCCACCGCTGCGGCTACTAGAGGAATGGATGAACTGGTCGTCCCCCAGATAGATGCCCGCATGGCTTACACGACCACGACCATTTGTGCTGAAAAACAAAAGATCGCCAGGTTTAAGATCGCTGCGAGATACCAGTGGCGCATCAATATTGATCATCTCGCGAGTCGAGCGAGGCAGCTGCATGCCAGCTTCTTCCTTAAAGAGGTAGCCGATAAATCCACTGCAATCAAAACCCGACTTAACCGAACCACCGCCGAAGCGATAGCGGGTACCGATCAAAGAGAGACCGTGATTGAGAATGCTGTCTGCCAGCTCGGGCAAACGGTATGACTTTTCATCAGTGAAATCGCCAATCACGGCTTCCTTTTCTTCAGCTACATCTTCTTCAGCTGGAGGGAAGACTGGCGAGTTCGTTACCAACGCATGGTCCGGCTGCTCCGGCTGCGGTTGGTAAGGCTGGCTGGCGCAAGCCGCCAAAGCCAATGTGAGTGCAATGGGCACGAGGGGTGCGAAACGCTTTAGCATATGGGCACGACCGTGTCGAAGAGTCCTTATCAAGATAGGGACTATGCCTTCTATTGATTAGATTTGCAAATTCTATCGACAGGCGTGTGACTTATCAGCCGCGGAATAACATCTAACGCCGCCCCCGACAAACGGACATCGACCTGACCGCTCAAAGCAGTGACTTGCGGATTAATCTCTACGGTGAAGCCCCCGCTGGCACGGGCTTGCAGCACAGGCTGAATAATATAGGGGAAGCTTGCAGAGGTCCCGATACTCATCACCATATCAAAACCTTTGTGCAATTCTCGCCGAAGCGTTTGCAGTGGGAGTTCCGGCAGCATTTCTCCAAAAAGCACCACCGGCGGACGCAACACACCGCCACACTGACTACAACGAGGTGGCAAGGGCTGCTCTAGGCGCCCCGAAAGATCACTCTCAACCGCAGCGCAGGATATGCAATGCAACGGCTGCAACTGGCCATGAATTTCAATCAGCCGCTCAGCCGGGCTGCCAGCCATACGATGGTAACCATCAATATTTTGTGTAAGCACCCAACATTCGGGGTTGTTCTGCTGCAGTTCAGCGATCGCCCCATGAGCGGCATTCGGACTCGCGCCGAGACATGCCTTACCCAGCTCGGCAAGGTACTTCCAGCAAAGCGCAGGATTTGTTTGCAGCATATCACCGGACAAGGCTGCCTCGATTGGCAGCCCCTCGGCTGTCGTTCCGTTATAGAGCCCTCCAAGCCCCCTATAGGTCGGTAAACCTGAGCCAGCAGAGAGCCCTGCGCCTGTAATGAGGAGAATGCGTTCAGCAGATCTGAGCTGGTCTGCTACGCGGAGAGTCAATGCGTCCATCCCCTCCCCCGCTATCAGTGGTTAACGGTATAAGCCAACATCAAGGAAAGCTGACACAAAGGTCGCCCGCTCTGTTCATGCCATTGATTGAAGGCAGACTGGACCAATGCCAAATCTTTCTGGCTAGTTGGGGCCTTGTCGATAATTTTTTGTGCATTTAACGCAGCAACAACATCCTCGGTCAGCACGAAGGTGTCCTTGCCAATCATGCGCAAGAAACGTGGTGCCGAAAGTCCGCCCAGCTGATTGCCGTTTTTCGCAAGGTAGCGCCACAGGCCAGTAATATCCGTAACAGGCCAGTCTGCGATCAGAGCAGCAAAGCTGCCCTTGCCCTTCTGCACATCTAAAATGAACTGAGCATTGCGCGGAACGCTTTTGAGCTTGCCCAAATGCCGGATCAAGCGTGCATCCTGCATCATGTTCTCTAGGCGTTCAGCTCCGATCAGCACCACTTTCTCAGGATCAAAACCAAAGAAAACTTCTTCAAAAGCTGGCCACTTAGCATCTACCACACTGTGCTTAAGGCCTGCCCGGAAGACTCGCAAACTCAGGGTCGACAAGTAACGATCGTCAGTAATCTGACTTAACTCATCACGACTAAGTGGCTGCGGCAGGCGCTGTTCCAAAGCAGCCTTAGAACCGAAGCGGTTAAGGCAGTATTCATGCAGCCATTTGTAGTCGTGCATCCAGAGCGTCCTTACGGGTACTGATCAGAGGTTCATAACATCAACAAAACGCGGCGTTGCGGTTTCGTCGATCTTCAGGCTCTTGAAGTCAAACAGATTGCGGTCAGCCAATTGTGAAGGGACGACGTTCTGCAAGGCACGGAACATGACCTCTGTACGCCCAGGCGTTTTACGCTCCCACTCCTGCAGCATCTCCTTGACCACTTGGCGCTGCAAGTTTTCCTGGGAGCCACAGAGGTTGCACGGGATGATCGGGAACTCCTTCATGCGGCTGTACGCCTCGATGTCGCTCTCACTGCAGTAGGCCAACGGGCGGATCACCACGTTACGGCCATCGTCGGCCAAGAGCTTGGGCGGCATGGCTTTCAGGGTGCCACCGTAGAACATATTGAGGAAGAAAGTTTCCAGGATGTCATCGCGATGATGGCCGAGCGCCATTTTGGTCGCTCCGATTTCATCGGCATAGGTGTACAACGTACCGCGACGCAGGCGCGAGCACAGCGAGCAGGTGGTTTTGCCTTCTGGAATTTTCTCTTTGACCACCGAATAAGTGTCTTTTTCGATGATGTGGTAAGGCACACCAATAGACTCAAGATAGGCCGGTAGAACATGCTCAGGGAAACCGGGCTGCTTCTGATCCATATTGACCGCGACAATCTCGAACTTGATCGGCGCAACCTTCTGCAAATGCAACAGCACATCCAGCATCGTGTAGCTGTCTTTGCCGCCGGACAGGCAGACCATGACCTTGTCGCCGTCCTCAATCATGTTGAAATCGGCAATCGCCTCGCCTGCCTGACGACGCAGGCGCTTTTGCAGTTTGTTCTGGTTGACCGAAAGGGTACCCATGATGCGCTGGAATCCGAAAGCTGAGGAAAACACACCATTTTACTCGGAAAGCTCACAACACCCCACCCCAATCAACGGCAAATGCTAATCTTCGGCGATGAATGATTCCCCGAACTGTCAGTCTGCCCTATGCGACGAACTTTATGAGCACCTCAACTCAGCGCCAGAAGGCCTGAGTGAATACCGCTTAATCCAACTCATAAAGGCAGGCAAACGTAATAATCTGCCTGATCTACCACTCAGTGATAGCGTGGGCTTGTTCCGTACACATTTCATCCTGTTCAACGGGCTGTATCATCTGCGTGACCTGCTCTGGTCCAAGCAATTGGCCACTCTAAGCATTTCCTCACTGTGTATACAGCTGCTGCCTTACCAATCCGGCGTCAATGGGTTGAGTGAAAACGACCCTCTGCGCACCTATTACATGGACTTGAGTCAACTCGACAGCACAGGTGCGGACGAGGTCGAACATTTATTGCGCAGCTTTTGGCTACGCTTGCATAACAATGAAGACGTTAAGGCAGCGCTAGAGCTTTTTGAACTCTCGCCTGGTAATGAACCGATTAGCCTTGGCACCATCAAGGCTCGTTACCGCCGACTGGTCAGCCAGCACCACCCAGATCGAGGCGGCAGCACCGCGCGCCTTCAAGCTATCAATAAGGCCATGGAGATACTGGAGCGGCATTACCGTAGCTCTTGATACTCCTATTTGCTCTAAGCGACTGCCTTTGAGTTCCTATTGTCGATCTATACTGCGACATAGGGTCGCATTATATGCACCCCCCTGCGTCATGCTCTGGGGACCGGGCGTCAGCCGCAGGTGACCTTAATAACAAGAGGAGACTCGGCATGATCAATCACGTCTGGGGGCTTTTCACCCATCCTGATCAAGAGTGGCAGGATATTCGTGGTGAGGAAGAAAGCATCAGCCACATGTATCTCACCCATGTCTTGATACTGGCTGCCATACCCGCGATATCAGCCTTCATTGGCACTACACAAGTTGGTTGGTCCATCGGCGGCCGCACGCCGGTGATGCTGACTGAATCCAGCGCGCTCCAGCTCACCATCCTGACCTACTTGGCAATGCTCGCTGGTGTTGCTGTGATGGGTGCCTTTATTCACTGGATGGCACGGACTTACGACGCAAGCCCCAACCTCACTCAGTGCATCGTATTTTCCGCTTACACCGCCACTCCCCTGTTCATCGGCGGCCTCGCGGCACTCTATCCGCACATGTGGTTGGCCATGATCGTGGGTACAGCTGCCATCTGCTACACCGTGTACTTGTTGTACGTTGGCATACCGACATTTATGGGTATACCGGATGAAGAAGGGTTTATGTTCTCCAGCTCAGTGCTCGCTGTTGGCCTGGTGGTGCTGGTGGCCATGATCGCCAGTTCAGTGATCTTGTGGGGTGTAGGCGTTGGCCCGATTTACACCAACTGATATTCATCCGCATGCAACAAAACGAAACCACCTCCGGGTGGTTTCGTGCTTTTCAGGCTGCTTCAAAGTGCTGGATTAGGCATAATCCTCGGGTTAGCCAGACGTTGATGCTATGCCTGAACAGATACACGACCGCGTTGAAGCTTGCTACCTGCAAGCTGAAGACTTCTTCAAGCAACAATTTCCACGCCCCGAGGTGTGCTTCAAGCTGCGCGGACAAAAGGCCGGTGTAGCCCACCTCACGGAAAATAAGTTGCGCTTCAATCTACAGTTGTATCGGGCCAATCAAGACGACTTCATTCGACAAACCGTTGCCCACGAAGTCGCTCATATGATTGCCCACCACCTGTTCGGACCTCGCATCCAACCGCATGGTGAAGAATGGCAATTGATTATGCGGGGTGTATACGAGTTACCGCCTAATCGCTGTCACAGTTATGAAGTTGAGCGCCGCCAGGTGCTTCGTTACATATACCGCTGCTCATGCGAGAACGGAGAATTCCCATTCTCTGCTCAACGCCACGCACTGGTTGGCAAGGGACGCCGTTATTACTGCCGACGCTGCAAGTCCACCCTGATTTTTACAGGTGAACAGCGTATCCAATAATCAGCCCTAAAAATGAGAGTCAAAATGACCACCCACCTAACAACCAATAATCCTCAACGCTACGACACCATTAGCCGAATCCTGCACTGGGGTATGGCCGCAGGTTTTGTCTGGGTCCTCACCAGCGCCCTGGCCCACAAGTTCCTGAGCGAGGGGGCTCTGGACAACTTTATGTGGCCTACCCACAAACCTGTAGGCTTTATCCTGGCCATTTTTATGGTCATTCGTATTATTTGGGCCGTGCTCAACCGTAAACGTCGCCCTGCTTCAAAAGGTGCAGCTGCGAGCCTCGGCCACCTTGCTCTTTATGCGGTGATGTTTGCAGTGCCGTTCATTGGCCTGCTGCGCCAGTACGGTTCAGGGCGTGCGTTTGATGCCTTTGGTGTGCAGATCATGGCGGCCACGCCTGAGCAGACCTACAAATGGATGATCGACCTCGGTGGCAACTTCCATGGCCTGCTGGGTTGGGTGTTGCTTGCACTTGTCGTAGGCCATATCGCGATGACTGTCCTGCATCGCCGTAATCCTGAAACGGACGTATTGCCGCGTATGCTTGGCTGATACCGAGCCGGGCGCTCGCTGGGCGCCCGACCTCACACGGCTTAAAGAAATTTGAAGTGCCCTCTTTCTCCAGCCTGATAATGCCCAGGCAGGGTACAGGCAAAGTCCAACTCCCCCGCCTCCGCAAACGTCCAGACTAAATCTTTAGCGCTACCCGGTTCGATCAACACCGCATTGGCGTCGGTGTGTTCTGCCTTAACTACCTCGGGATAGCCTGGTGGGTTTGAATCGCCCACGCCTGAGCGCTCATGCCAAATCACTTTTTGCGAAAAACCAGTGGGCGTCAACGTGCCACTCTTCATCAGGGCGCTCATTTCACGCTGATGCTCTAACTGTTCATCAGCTCGCCCGATGTTGAACTCATGCAGGCAGGCCCCGTTATTCTTGATAACAAAGCGTACCGTTTCACCGGCTGTGACAGTTATTGATTACTGACTGTTGCTGATATCGTCCAATTGCACATAAACAATACGGGCCGTTGGGCTGTCTTTAGCGTTGTCAGGCGCTGCGCTGACGACACAAGCAGACAGCAGCAACCCCACTGCAATCACTGATTGAGTAAGTTCCATGGGCACCTCAGTTAAGGATGAATGTGCCGCCATCTTAGAAAACGCTGCATGCCGGGCAGATGACTCCAGCACTACATTATTTTAGTCATACAAAATCAGGCTCAGGCCACCACCTTTGCTGCCCTTAGTTGCGCGATCTGTTCCGAGCTAAAACCAATAGTAGTGAGTACATCATCCGTATGCGCCCCAAGTGAAACGCCACAGTGCTTTGGCGCATCTAACCCACTGGAGAATTTTATCGGGCAGGCGATTTGCGCTTGAATCTTTCCATCAGGCAAGGGCACCTCTGCCACCACGCCACGCGCCTTAAGCTGCGGGTGTTCTACCGCCTCACTCAGGTTTAGCAAGGGCTCAACGCATGCATCCATGTCAATGAAGATGGCTTGCCATTCAGCGAAGTCGCGCTTCTCAAACTCAACTTCAATCTCGCGTCGTAAAGCCTGCTGCTCTTCTGGCTTCTGCGATAAGCCTTTCGCGGCAAGTTCAGGCCTACCAATGGCTGCGCACAGCTGCTGCATAAATTGCGGTTCAAGGCTGGCAACTGAAAACCACCGACCATCACGGGTGCGGTAATAGTCGTAGAACGAACCGCCGTTGAGCGCCTGATTTTCCATCTGTGGCTCAACACCCGCCCCCAAATAGCCTGCACCGGACATAGCATGCAAGCTGAATACACAGTCCGTCATGCTGATATCGACGTGCTGACCCTGCCCCGTCACTTGGCGGTTGACCACGGCGGCCAACAGCCCGATCACGCCATGCAGTGACCCACCGGCTATATCGGCCGCTTGAATACCTAATGGCAGCGGCCCCCGATCCTGACGCCCGGTATAACTGGAAAGCCCAGAGAGCGCCAAATAATTCAGATCATGCCCAGCGCGATCCTTATAGGGGCCAGTCTGGCCATAACCGGTAATAGAGACGTAGATAAGTTTGGGGTTTATGGCCTTGAGCGCCTCATAGCCCACGCCCAGCTTGTCCATGACACCGGGACGGAACTGCTCAAGTACGATGTCGTACTCCGCCACCAATTTCTTTACCACTTCTACTGCTTCGGGTTTCTTCAGATCCAGTGCGATACTGCGCTTGTTCCGGTTGAGATAAGCATGACTAGTGGACATGCCCGCCGCATGGGGCGGCAGTACACGCACCAGATCCATCCTTCCCGGCGATTCAACCCGCAAAACCTCCGCTCCCATATCCGCCAAAAGCAGTGAGGCGAATGGCCCTGGCAGCAACGTTGAAAAATCCAGCACTTTCAGTGAAGACAGCGGGCCACTCATGGCACCTCCTTGAAGAGTTCAATCAAAAGAATTACTGCCACACAAGCGGCCTAGTCGTGTTCCTAACCAGCGGGTCGTTTGCAAACCGACTTTCGAGGACGTTTCGGCGGATTTTCATCGTGGGTGTCATGCAACCGTTATCGACGGTCCAGGCATCCCTTACGATTACCATGTGGCTGATGCGTTCATGGGGTAAGAGCTGTTCGTTCAGACTTGCCAGTGTCTGCAGCAGCGACTGTTCAACAACCGTTTTCGGCTGGCCGACCGCAGCCGGTGTAATCTCTACCAACGCGACTGGCTGATCCATGCCGCTGCCTATCAGGCAAACCTGCTCCACCCAAAGGTTCTTGGCGATTTCACCCTCAATGGGAGCTGGTGCGACGTACTTGCCTTTACTGGTTTTGAAAATATCCTTCACTCGCCCAGTAATTTTCAGGTATCCATCACTGTCGACGGCACCTTTATCCCCTGTATGCAGCCAGCCATCGCGAAGCGTTTCAGCGGTTTTCTCGGGGTCGAGGTAATAGCCCAGCATCATGCTTGGGCAGCGCAACAGAATCTCACCGTCATCGGCAATGTTCAGTTCAAGGCCAGGCATTGGCTGGCCCACCGTGCCGATGCGGATTGCACCAGGCCTGTTAAAGAACCCGTAGGCAAAGTGCTCGGTCATGCCATACCCCTCACAAATATGCATGCCGACTTTCTGGTACCAGTCGAGCAGTGCTGTTGGTATAGGCGCCGCCCCACTGACTAAAAAGCGTGCTCGATCTAAGCCTAGACCGCGACGTATCTTGCGTGCCACCAGCTTGCCCACTATTGGAATACCCAGCAGTCTTTCGAGTTTGGCCTGCGGTACTTTCTCCAGCACGCCCTGCTGCAATCGCGTCCAAAGACGGGGTACAGAGAAGAAGACAGTTGGACGAACATGCTGCAAATCACGCAGAAAGCTGTCTAGGGATTCGACAAACGCAATACGCCCTGAGCTGTATAGGCCATTAACCTCCACCAGTATCCGCTCAGCAGCATGGGATAACGGCAGGTAGGAAAAATACTGTTCACGCTCAGTGATATTCAGCTCCCGGACCGAGTTAGTTCCCGCCCACGCAAACGACTGTGCTGAAAGCATCACACCTTTGGGCTTACCGGTTGTGCCGGAGGTGTAAAGAATGCTGAGCAAATCGCCGGGGGCTGGCGGGTGAATTGCCTGAAGCGGCTCATGGCTGCTCAGCAGTGCATTCCATTCATAATCAGCCGGTAAAGTTGGATATGGCAACGCAATACGGATCACATCCGAACCGATGCCACTGGACAGCTTGTCGGGCTCATCAAGCTTGCCGACGAATATGGCTTTAGCCTGTGAGTGCTTCAGCACGTAGTCGATACTTTCAGCGGACTGCAAGGGATAGAGCGGCACGCTGACTAAACCGGCCATCATGATGGCCAGATCAGCGATGATCCATTGCGCGCAATTCTTGGACAGCAGAGCGACCCTGTCGCCAGGCTCACAGCCCATTGACTGCAAGGCGGCCGCAATGCGCCGAGCCTGATCATCAACCTGTGCCCAGGTGTAATCATGCCATTGACCATTCACTGGCTGACTAAGCCAGATAGCAGCCGGTTTAGAGCTAACCCAATGCGCCAGGCGTTGCAGAGGCAGTTCAACTGTCATGGCCATCCCTCGGTTTATTGTTGTTTTCCGGGCTGGACTGTCACGTTGGGGCAGTCCGTGGAAATACCGCAAGACTGAATACCTATAGCTGATCAGCAGTGTGCTCGGGAGGATTACCCACGTCTACCCTGCGAGCATTAATTACGCGCACAGCTGGTCTATAGCTTCATGCCCCGGCTGATGATCTCTTTCATGATTTCGGAGGTGCCTGCGAAAATCCGCTGAATCCGTGCATTCGCGTACATCTTGCAAATGGGGTACTCCCACATGTAGCCCCAGCCGCCATGGAGCTGAACGCCCTCATCCACGACACGACCGAGTAGCTCTGTTGTAAACAGTTTTGCCTCTGCAGCAACTTCAGGGGTGAGTTTCTTCTGGTTATGGTCGAGTACACAGCGATCGACAAAAACCTGGGCCACATCAATCTGTGTGCGCATTTCCGCCAGTTTGAAACGTGTGTTCTGGAAGTGTCCGATCGGACGGCCAAATGCTTTACGCTCACGCACATAATCGATGGTTGTCTGCAATGCTGCCTCAGCGCCCGCTACAGCACCGCAGGCGTTGGTCAGACGCTCCTGCGCCAACATATTCATCAGGTAAAAAAATCCACCCTTGGCATCACCCAACAGATTGGCCTTTGGCACCTTGACGTTATTGAAAAACAGCTCAGCGGTGTCCTGGCTTTTCATGCCGAGCTTCTTCAGGTTCTTGCCGCGCTCGAACCCTTCCATACCACGCTCCACCAGGAACAGGCCCATGGCATGTTTATTCGCAGGGTCAGTCTTCGCCGCAACGATCACCACATCGGCCAACAGGCCATTGGAGATAAAGACTTTGGAACCGTTGAGTTCGAAATGATCACCTTTATCGACAGCAGTTGTGCTCATACCGGCCAAATCGGAGCCTGCACCCGGTTCCGTCATGGCAACAGCAAGAATCAGCTCCCCGGAGATGATGCCCGGCAGCAATCGTGATTTCTGTTCAGCATTGCCGTACTCAGTGATGTAGGGGCCACACAAGGCAGAGTGCAACGGCAACATAAAACCGGCCTCATTAATCTTGGCCAGCTCTTCGCACATGATTTGCTCGTAGCGGAAGTCCTTCAACCCAGAGCCACCGTATTCCTCATCGGCCCACGGCAACAGAAAGCCCATACTTCCAGCTTTCCTCCAGACCTCACGGCTCACAACGCCAGCCTCCTCCCATTCATCCTGATAAGGCACAACTTCTTTTTTCAGGAAGCTGCTGAAGGCATCGCGAAATAATTGATGTTCTGTCTCAAAAAGAGTCCGTTGCATGGCGCTGATCCCCTCCGATTGATCGTCCACGCAGGTTAGGCGCCGCACTTGAGCGTCTCAATGACGCAATTGCTCAGTCAGATTGACCCTTTCGTACAGACAGAACAGCAGGCACCCGCCCATAAAAAAGCCGCTGGCCATACGGGCAGCGGCTTTCCGATCACACTTAACTCAGTTCACTTTAGCGTTCACAGCGGTAGCGTGGTTCATGCTTGCGCCACCACTGGCCAGCTCTTTGTGTAACTGGTCTTCATTCAGCTCTTTACACCATTTCGCCACTACAACAGTCGCAACACCATTACCAATCAGGTTGGTAAGGGCGCGGGCTTCGGACATAAAACGGTCAATACCCAGAATCAGCGCCAGCCCGGCAATCGGCAAGTGGCCAACAGCCGACAACGTGGCAGCCAGAACAATAAAGCCACTGCCTGTAACCCCGGCAGCACCTTTGGATGCCACCAACAGCACCAGCAAAAGCGTGATCTGGTGGGTGATATCCATCGGCGTATCCGTTGCCTGGGCAATAAACACGGCAGCCATGGTCAGGTAGATGGAAGTACCGTCCAGGTTGAACGAATACCCCGTTGGAATGACCAGACCGACCACCGACTTCTTGGCGCCCAGCTTCTCCATCTTCGACAGCATGCGAGGCAGTACCGACTCCGAAGAGGACGTGCCCAGCACGATCATCAGCTCTTCACGGATGTAGCGGATAAAGCGCAGGATGCTGAAGCCATGGGCGCGTGCAATACCACCCAGCACAACCAGAACAAAGACCACACAGGTGATGTAGAAGCACAACATTAACTGGCCCAATTGCACCAGCGAGCCGACACCGTACTGTCCAATGGTAAAGGCCATGGCACCGAATGCACCGATTGGCGCCAGCTTCATGATCATATTGATAATGCCGAACATGACATGGGCAATACGGTCAATGAAATCCAGTACCGGGCGGCCATAGTCACCCATGCGTTGCAAAGCAAAGGCAAAAATCACCGAAAAGAACAGCACTTGCAGGATGTCGCCATTGGCAAACGCCCCCACCACCGTGCCAGGGATCACATTCAACAGGAATCCAACGGTCGACTGCTGCTCACCGGCCGCGGCGTAACTCGCGATCTTGCTGGCATCCAGCGTGGCCGGATCAACATGCATACCTGCGCCCGGCTCAACCACGTTCACTACAATCAGACCTATGATCAGTGCAACGGTGGAAACAACCTCAAAATACAGCAACGCATAACCGCCGGTTTTACCGACCGCTTTCATGTCCTGCATGCCGGCAATACCACTGACGACCGTGCAGAAGATGATGGGCGCGATCACCATTTTGATGAGTTTGACGAAACCGTCACCCAAAGGCTTCAAAGCAACAGCGGTGTCTGGGTGAAAATGGCCAAGCAGGATGCCGATGGTGATGGCTACCAGCACCTGTACGTACAGCATTTTGTAAAACGGCTGGCGTGGGGCAGCGTCGAGTGTGGTGTCAGTCATTGCAGTGATCCTCTGCGGGACGCAGGTGTTATTTGAAAAGTTGCGTCACCGGATATAAGTGCAACTCCCCTTCGCCAAGGGGAGCCTTTCAGTCAGCGAAAACGCTGTCCTGAAATGCCTATCGCAATGGCTGTGCCAACGACAAAAAACAAAATATATTCCTCGTATTTCAATAACTTACGAGATTTAAAGTTCGGCATTTTGGTACCACTTATGGCGGTTTCCCGCACAACCATCCCTCTTGGACTGGCGGGTTTCCAGCTAACCCGAGCACAGGGCCACTACTACCTAGGTTTACAAAACACAGCTTGTTGCAGAGTCGGGCACGTGGCTAAGATCGACCCGCCTTTGACAGAGCCGACCCCATGCGTGAACGGACCATCGCCATCCACTTTGTCCGCGCTGCGTTGCGCGGAGCACAACGCCACGGATATGACTGTGATGCACAGTTGCGACAAGCCGGTATCCAGCCAGCCCTGCTGGATGAGCCGCGCGCGCGGATCGCCCCTGAGCAATTCGCCCACCTGATACAACTGCTGTGGGAGCTGTTGGACGACGAATATCTGAGCTTTGGCAACAGCGCCAGCAAGCGCGGCACCTTCGCCATGATGTGCCACACACTGATTCACTGCCGAACCTTGGAGAAAGCGCTGCTACGGGGAAGCCTGTTCTACAGCCTGTTCCCTGATGCACCTGCTATCCGAGTTGAAATTGAAGGTGAATGGGCCTGGCTGACAGTCGATGGTGCTGCTTTATGGGATCCAGACCACTTCCTCGTGGAGAGTCTGTTGGTGATCTGGCATCGGTTGGGCAGTTGGCTGATTGGCCAGCGCATACGCATCGAGGAAGCAACCTTCGCCTACAGCGAACCACCCCATGCCAGTGAGTACGAACTGCTGTACCCATGCAGGCGTGTGTTCTCCAGCACTGTTACCGGGCTGCGCTTTCATGCCCGCTATCTGAGCATGCCTCTGCTGCAAGACGAACGTACTCTTAAGCACTTTCTCCAGCACTCTCCTGCCGACCTGTTGGCCAGACCTGACGGCGGTCACAGCCTGGTCAGCCAAATACGTCGCCTGCTAGGCCGTGACTGCAATCAGTGGCCAGATTTGGAGCAGGTGGCCCGGCAGCTCAACATCAGCCCTCAAACCCTGCGGCGACGCCTGCACGAAGAAGACTCCAGCTTTCAGGAACTCAAAGACAATCTTCGCCGCGACTTGGCGATTTACCACCTAGGCCGAAACGAACTGGCAATTCAGGACATTGCTGAGCAGCTAGGCTTTTCAGAACCCTCAGCATTTCATCGCGCTTTCAAGAAGTGGACAGGGCTGACCCCTGGCGCTTACCGCACACAGGAAAACTGAGCCTCAGCTCAAAGCAAAGCGCATGCGGAAGGAGGCACCGCCCAGTTCCGACGTTTCGAGGAAAAGCTCGCCGGAATAGCTCTCAACGATATCCAGCACAACCGCCAGGCCAATCCCCTGCCCCGGATTCTGTACATCCAACCGCACTCCCCGTTGCAAGATGCGCTCACGCTGGCGCTCAGGCAGACCTGGGCCATCGTCCTCCACCACCAGCTCGCAAGCTTTGGGCAGGTTTCTAACCGTTACCCGAATCTGTGAGACGCACAGCCGATAAGCGTTTTCTAGCAAATTACCGAGCAACTCCAATAAGGCACCGTGCTCTAACGGTAATTGCTGTTGAGCCTCCACCTGCTGGATAACGGTGACTTGCTTCTCCCGGTAGACCTTGTCTAACGCAGCGCAGACACTGCTTATTGCCGGAGCGACCAGGGCCCTGTGGCGAATGAGCCCACTCTTGCGCAAGCTGGCACGTTGCAGTTGGTAGTCAATCTGCTGGCTCATGCGCTCGATCTGCTGTTGCAATATCTGCGATTGCTCACGGTTTTGCAGCTGAGTAGCCACCACATCACCGACCCCCTGCAACACAGCCAGTGGCGTCTTAAGACTATGTGCCAGATCATCCAGCGAGTTGCGATATCGCTCGCGTTGCTGACGTTCACTTTCCAGAAGTCGGTTAAGTGAACCGGTCAAACGCAGCAGTTCCTTAGGATGCTGGTCACTCAGACTCTGGCGCGAACCAGATTCAATTTCATCCATTTCCTGACGTAAACCGCGCAGGCTACGAAAGCCCCATGTCAAACCAAACCAGAGCATGGCCAACAGCACCACCAAGGCGCCCCCCAGCCATAGGTAGAGCTGCTCTGTGAATTCCTTATACATGGATTGGTAGTTACTGGCCGGCTGCATGGTAACCACGCTGAACGCAGCACTTTTACCCCGCAGCAAGTCGATCTCTACGTCATACACATAAAATTCATGCCCCTGATCGTCGCGAATACTGACAAACACATGCTCGGTGCCGTCATAGCTCGGCATGTAGTGCACGCCAGTATTTAGCGTAGGACGTGATTGCCACACCAGATTGCCATCACGGTCATAGATGAAACCCAGCAGTTTGGTATCCAGTGCGTCGAACTCTTCATCCGGCAAGACGTCTGGCATCTTAAGCACGCCATTTTCGGTGCGTGCAGCAGACACCAACGCCACTGCGTCGGCAGATAAGCGGGTTTCAATTGACTCCTCCAGTGCAATTACAAATGCACTGCGCAGGATAGGTAGCAACGCCAACATGAACACGACGGCCAGCGCCGTTGCTCCGAGCATCAAGCGGGTGCGTAAGGAGAAGCTAATGCTCACCGGCAACGCTCATTGAACAAATAGCCTTGTCCACGCACGGTCTCAATGGGTTTGAAGCCCTGATACCCCTCGAGCTTTCGGCGCAAGCGGCCTACCAATACTTCAATGACGTTGGGGTCGCGTTCCTCATCATCCGGATACAACTGTTCGATCAGCCGTTCCTTGGCTACCACTTGCTGCTGATGGCGCATGAGGTACTCAAGTATTCGGTATTCGTATGCCGTCAACGCCAGATTCTGCTCAGCCAAGAGTGCCTGCTTACGATTCAGGTCCAACACCAATGGGCCCGCTGAAATCGTTGCCTGGGTAAAACCCGAGGCCCGGCGTAACAATGCATTCAGGCGTGCTTCCAGCTCTTCAAACTGAAAAGGCTTAACCACATAGTCATCCGCGCCGGCGGCAAGGCCTTCAACTTTGTCTTGCCAGTTACCCCGGGCAGTCAGAATCAGGATCGGAAACGTCTTGTCTTGGCTGCGTAGCTGACGAATGAGATCCAGCCCGCTCATGCCCGGCAAGCCGAGGTCAATGACAGCCAGATCGTGGTTGTATTCACGACTGCGATACAGCGCTTCTTCAGCATCGGCAACTGCATCAACCACATGCCCTTGTTCACCCAAGCGGGTGTAGAGGTGATGACGCAACAGTGCCTCGTCCTCCACCACCAACAGTTTCATCTCGCGCCTCCTGCAAATGGAATGGCCGGGTGAACTCCGGCCAGAGCGTGTGAATGCACGTTAGAACTTGTAGTTAGCACCTATGTAAAGCTGCCCACTGCTGTGCAAGTCCAACGATCCCGCCTTGGAGCCACCATGAGGCGCCATCTCTGTGCTGGCATTGGTGCGAAGATAACGGTACCCCGTCTCAATGGACGCATTTTGGTTGATATCTTGTAGTAAACCAGCCTGCAAACCAACAGCATAGCCAATGTCACTGTCGCGCTTATAACCCTTACTGTCCTGCTCCAACTTAACCAAACCTGCAGTGGCACCGCCAAACAACTTGGTGTTGTAGTTGCCTACGGGAAGAAAAAGATCATAGCTGCCCAGCAGGTTTTGCTGACGGAGTTTCAAACCACTGTGCGTGTCAGAAAAGTTCTCATAGGTGGCGTAGTAACGGTGACTATCACTCACTTGCCCAGCACGAATACCCCAAGTTCCGGTGTGATCAATCACTTTATCGAAGTTAGGGCTGTTGAGGTTTCGGTTCAACGAGCTGGATTTCTGGATATTGTTGTCAGTCTGGCCCCAGGTCAAACCAACAAAATTATCAGCTGCGTTGGCAGCGACAGCAGCGAAAGTCAGGGTAGTAGCCAGAGCCAGTTTGCCAATTGTGCGGTTCATAAGGTGTTCCTCGTGATGGGTGGTGTTGCTTAACTCGGAGCCTATGTTGCCCAAGCCAACCTGAACCGACCCTGAACCCTTCCTGAACCAATGCTGAACAAACTACACGTTACGCGCTTTTATCCCTGCTGCCACAAACACCAATGCCAGAACGCCCAGCATCGGCAACCAACCGGCATGCTCCCAGATGTAACCGGCCCCATAGCCAATAAGGCTGGAACCCAAGTAGTAGGCGAACAGATACAGCGCTGATGCCTGTGCTTTAGCACTTTTGGCTTGCTGACCGACCTGCCCGCTGGCTACAGCATGGGCGGCAAAGAACCCCAGAGTAAACAAAGCCAAACCCGCAACTGCCATGCTCAGCCATGGCGCAGCGCAAAAGCCAACGCCTAGCAGCATTATTCCGATACTTGAAAGCAGTACGCGCCTGGCGCCAAAGCGCGGCACTAATTTGCCTGCCCACCCAGCACTGAAAATCCCCACGAGATAGACCGTGAACAGCAGACCTATCAACGTCGAAGACAAGTTGAACGGCGCACCGGCCAACCGGAAACCGACATAGTTGAACAGCGCCACAAAGCCGCCCATTAACAGGAATGCCAGCCAGAACAATCGGCGTAGATTCGGGTCACGCAAATGCCCGGCGAAGTTTGCCGATAGGCCACGCAGAGACAGTGACTGAGCGGTGAAGTGACGGGATGGCGGCAAAAGCCAGACAAACAACGCCAGGGCCAGTAGCCCCATGCTAGCGACACCACCTAAGGCCAGTTGCCAGCCACCAATATCACTGAGCAGGCCAGCAATCAGTCGCCCCAACAAGCCGCCCAGTGCTGTGCCGCCGATATAAAGGCCCATGGCAGCAGGCAGTGATTCAGGGTCAAACTCTTCCCCCACATAGGCCATTGCCAGCGCCGGTAAACCGCTCAATGCCAGCCCTAACAATGCGCGCAGCCACAGCAAATGGCTCCAGCTGTCCACCAATGCGGTGGCAATCCCCAGTACCGACGCCAACCCCAGTGCCGCCACCATTACAGGTTTACGTCCCCAACTCTCAGCAAGCGCCCCCGAAATCAACAGGCAAAACGCCAACGTCAGGGTAGTAAATGACAGCGCCAGACTGCTGCCAGCCGCCGAGACTGAAAAGTGCTCAGCCATAAGTGGCAGCAATGGCTGTACGCAATACAGCAATGCGAAGGTAGCGAAACCGGCACAGAACAACGCCAGGGTTGCACGGCGATAAGCGGCGGTGCCGCGTAACAGATGGGAAGAAACTTCAGAGGACATGACTTACTCGCGCAGGCCTGTGAATGGCCGCTACGCAGATTAGCACGCAAGCTAACGATTTTTTATAGGCTTGAGCTGTATTTTTACCCATACCGATGAGTGCAGCAGATAAAAAAACGGGAGCCAATTGGCTCCCGTACTCATTCTGAGTGTGAACGCTCAGGCCCGGGGCCTTAGCCAAAAACAACCTCACCTGCATTTACTTAGAAACGCAGGGCGAGTGTCTCAAATAGATGCGGCAAACATCGTTGATGTTTGTTACGGACGTGCAAAGAAATGTAAACGCGCTCACGGTTGGCGGTTAATAAGCGCCACGGCACAATAGCCGGTATGACTAGCACAGCCCTGCCTACCTGCTGCACCCCGTTCAGTGACCGCTGGCCATTGCCGCATCCTGAGCCGAGACTACAACTGATCAGCACTCACTTCGACAAAGCTCGCCTGCAGCCTGAAGACTTTGAGCGCAGTGCGGTGCCTATGATCAAGGCGGTAGCCAAACGCCAAGCCGAATTTCTTGCCGGGCGCGTCTGTGCTTGCGAAGCGTTACGCCGCCTGACTGGTACAGGTAGCGTCCCAGCAAGTGGTGAAGACCGCGCGCCGCAGTGGCCGGAGAATACACTGGGTTCCATTACCCACAGCGACAGCTACGCGGCAGCGGTAGTCGGCAGCCGCACAGATTGGCAAGGCCTCGGCATTGATGCCGAGACGCTGATAGAACCACAGCGGGCACAGCGGCTATCCGGGGAAATCCTTACAGGCTCGGAGCTTGAGCGAATTCAGCACCTGCCCGCGGCAGAACAAGCGCGGCTCATCACCCTGACTTTTTCAGCCAAGGAAAGCCTATTTAAAGCGCTCTATCCGCAAGTGCTTAAACGCTTCTGGTTCCATGATGCCGAACTGTTATCGGTGGACAATGCCCAGCAATTCACTATGCGCTTGTTGATTGATCTCGATGCAAACTGGGTAACTGGGAGTGTTGTTACTGGGCAGTTCTGCCAAATGGACAATTATTTGCTGACTCTCATCGCCATACCGCGCTGACAACGCCAAATCACAGGTCAAATCCGCTACTATCCGCGCACTGCCGGTTGGAGTTTTCTATGCGCGACGAATTGAACCTGGGCCTGATCGAATTCCTCAAGTCCTCCCCAACACCCTTTCATGCAACTGCGACACTGGCACACCGCCTGGAGGCAGCCGGTTTCCAGCATCTGGATGAACGCAGCGGCTGGCACACGGAAGCCGGTGGCCGTTATTACGTAACGCGCAACGACTCATCCATCATTGCTTTCAAGCTCGGCAAGCGCCCACTGACCGAAAGCGGTATCCGCATGGTTGGCGCCCATACAGACAGCCCGTGCTTGCGAGTAAAACCGCAGCCTGAACTGCAACGCCATGGCTACTTTCAGATTGGTGTTGAGGTGTACGGTGGCGCCCTGCTCGCCCCTTGGTTTGACCGCGACCTGTCCTTGGCAGGACGCGTGACCTACCGCCGTGACGGTAAGGTTGAAAGCCAGCTGATCGACTTTAAAGCTCCGATCGCGGTAATCCCTAACCTGGCTATTCACCTCAATCGCGAGGCCAATCAAGGCTGGGCCATTAACGCCCAGACAGAACTGCCGCCAATCTTGGCTCAATATGCGGGCAGTGATGACCCGGCCGACTTCCGCGCCCTGCTCACTGAGCAACTGGCGCTCCAGCACGCCTTTAATGCGGATGCTGTGCTGGACTATGAGCTGAGCTTCTACGACACCCAAAGCGCCGCGGTGATTGGCCTTAATGGCGACTTCATTGCTGGTGCGCGCCTGGACAATCTGCTGTCCTGCTATGCAGGTCTGCGCGCCCTGCTCAGTGCTGGTGACGACGAAACCTGCTTGCTGGTTTGCACCGATCACGAAGAGGTCGGCTCCTGCTCAGCCTGTGGTGCTGACGGCCCGATGTTGGAACAAGTGCTGCGTCGCCTGATTCCAGACGGTGAAGACTATGTCCGCTGCATTCAACGTTCTCTGCTGGTCTCAGCAGACAACGCCCACGGTATCCACCCGAACTACGCAGACAAACATGATCAAAACCACGGTCCAAAGCTGAATGCGGGCCCGGTTATCAAGATCAACAGCAACCAGCGCTATGCCACGACCAGTGAAACTGCAGGTTTCTTCCGCCACCTGTGTCTGGAAAACGAAGTACCTGTACAGAGCTTCGTGACCCGCAGCGACATGGGATGCGGCTCCACCATAGGCCCGATTACGTCCAGCCAGCTTGGGGTGCGCACAGTCGATATTGGCCTGCCAACCTTCGCTATGCACTCGATTCGGGAAATGGCTGGCAGTCACGACCTCGCCCATCTGGTCAAAGTGCTCAGCGCTTTCTACGCCAGCCCTGAGCTGCCGTAACCCCGCTTCAGTCCGGCACCTCGACGCTCACCTGCAGGGCGTCGTGGCGCCAGAACTCCAGATCGCAATCAATCAAACGCCCGTGCTGATCGCGATTGACACGTACAATGCGCAGTGCCGGGCTTCCTCTGACGACCTTCAATGCCGTTGCCGCTTCACTGTGTAACGCAGTCGGCACGATCTCAAAACGCACCCGTCCGTACTGAATATCGTATTCCTGCTCGTACAGCTCAGTCAGCGAACGGGTCAGATCAAAGCTCAGAATGCCGGGAAAGTACGTCGGATTGAGGTAATGCTCCACATACAGTACCAGTCGCCCGTCCACCCGACGCGCGCGGCGAATCTGGTACACCCTGGATAGTCCGGGCATGTTCAATAAATGGCAAACCTCAGAGCTGGCTGGCACCTGCTTGGCACTGATTACCTCGGTTGCAGGTACCCGCCCTTGTTCCCCCACCATTTTATGGAAGTGACTGCGCACCAATGGGTTGTAGGCCAAACGCGGTGGAGAGACAAACCAGCCGCGCCGATCCTCACGGTAAATCAACCCCTGTGCCTCCAGCTGGCCCAACGCCTCGCGTAGCGTAATCCGTGTTGTTGCAAACACCTCGCTCAATTTACGTTCAGCCGGTAACTGGCTGCCAGGTGTCAGCAGACCATCCTTTATCTGCTCTTCAAGTGCTCTGCTGATTGCCAGCGCAGCTCTCGGCTCAACATCACCCATGCCACCACCCTCACTGGACTAGACCAAAACCGTTTCCAACCGCTCTGAAACAGGTGTTTCTAACGATATTTCAATCTTAAGCAGGCCTGATGACAGCGAAGTGACGGCCCCCTTCAGCTCAACATTTGTTATCTAAGAACACGAACTGCGCATATTTACTGACTAGATGTAATGCTATGTTTGGTGAGTGCAGCACTGTTGTTTGAAGCAATAAAGGCGGGTCTTTGCGGTGATATGACACGAAACCGTCATTTATCCCGCCTACATTTCTGATCTAGACCAGAACCTTCAACCGCAAAGGAGCTTCCGATGAAAAACCTGCTACTGGCCTCACTGTTGGGGTCGGCCATTGCCATGACCACCATGGCGCAGGCAAACGATGTGAAAGCACTGGAACAAGCCGCACGCAGCGAGGGCGTCGTTAACAGCGTGGGCATGCCGGACAGCTGGGCTAACTGGAAAGACACCTGGGCCGACCTGACTAAGCTCTATGGCCTCAAGCACATGGATACCGATATGAGCTCGGCGCAGGAAATCGCCAAGTTCGCAGCAGAAAAAGAAAACGCTACCGCCGATATCGGTGACGTCGGTGCAGCATTTGGCCCCATCGCCTTCCAACAAGGCGTCACCCAGGCGTACAAACCCTCGACCTGGGATCAAATTCCATCATGGGCCAAAGATCAGGACGGTCATTGGGCACTGGCCTATACCGGCACCATCGCGTTTATCGTTAATAAGCAACTGGTAAAAGAGGCGCCAAAATCCTGGGCTGACCTGAAAACCGGTAAATACAAAGTCGCCATTGGCGACGTCAGCGCGGCAGCCCAGGCGGTAAACGGCGTACTGGCTGCATCCATCGCATTAGGCGGCGATGAGAAAAACATCAAACCAGGCCTGGAGCTGTTCGGCGAGATTGCCAAGCAAGGCCGCCTGTCGATGGCTAACCCCACCATCCAGACCCTTGAGAAAGGTGAAGTTGAAGTGGGTGTAGTGTGGGACTTCAACGGCTTGTCCTACCGCGATCAGATTGATCCCGAGCGCTTTGAGGTGCTGATCCCATCTGACGGCTCAGTGATTTCCGGCTACACCACCATCATCAACAAATGGGCGAAAAACCCTAACACTGCCAAGTTGGCTCGCGAGTACATCTTTAGTGACGCTGGCCAGATCAACCTGGCTAAAGGCAATGCGCGCCCAATACGCGCTGAGCATCTGACGCTACCACCTGAGGTTCAGGCCAAACTGCTGCCCCAGGAACAATACGCCAAGGTCCAGCCGATCAAGGACAACGCTGCCTGGGAAGCCACTTCCAAGGTGCTGCCACGCTTGTGGCAGGAACACGTCATCATCTACATGAACTGACGCTCAAGACCCCGGCAGCAGCCGGGGTCGCCTGAAGGAACAAGGCCTCACATGCCACACAAAGTCATTCTCGTTCTGTTGGATGGTCTGAGCTATTCAGTCGCCCAGCATGCCTTAGGGCACCTGCACGCCATGTGCCAGGCGGGCCGCGCCGCACTGTATAAACTGGACTGCGAACTGCCGGCACTATCACGCCCGCTTTACGAAGCCATCCTGACCGGTATCACACCCATCGACAGCGGCATCGTTAATAACGATGTGGTTCGGCTTTCTCACGGTCAGAGCATCTTCCATTACGCACGCACTGCTGGGCTCAGTACTGCTGCGGCGGCCTATCACTGGATCAGCGAGCTGTATAACCGGGCGCCGTTCGATGCAGGACGGGACCGGCATACCCACAACAGCGCATTGCCGATTCAACATGGTCACTTCTATTACGCTGACCACTACCCGGACTCCCATCTGTTTGCGGATGCGGAAAGCCTCAGGCAGCAGCATCGGCCTGACTTTCTTTTCGTCCACCCGATGAACATCGACGATGCAGGCCACAAGTACGGCCTGGACAGCCCGCAATACCGCAACAGCGCCCGCACTGCGGACGTGTTGCTGGGCACCTACATCCAGCGCTGGCTGGATGACGGCTACCAAATACTGATAACCGCTGACCACGGTATGAACAATGACCGTTCCCACAACGGTCTGCTAGTCGAAGAGCGAGAGGTGCCGTTGTTTGTGTTGGGCAGTGCATTCAGCCTGAATGCCTCGGCCCAGCCAACTCAGCTGCTGCTGTGCGGCACCGTCTGCGAGTTGCTCGGTGTCCGCCACGATAAACCTGTCTGCCGGGAGCTTTTGCAGTGATAAAGAACCTGCGCGGCAAATGGCTGGCGCTGCTGTGCCTGCTGCCATTTGCACTGTTCTTTGTAGCATTCCAGATTGCTCCGCTGATTCTGGTCGCTATCAACAGCTTTAAAACCAGTGAAGGCTGGGGTATTGGCAACTTCACGGCCGCCTTTTCCTCGCCCTTCTACTTACAGGCGATCAAGCACAGCCTCGAAGTTGCATTCTGGTCGAGCTTCTTCGGCATCGCTATCGCCATCATCGGCAGTTACTCATTGCGTCAGATCGACAGCAAATTGCGCGATTTCGTGATGGCCTTCGCCAACATGACCAGCAATTTTGCCGGTGTTCCGCTGGCCTTTGCATTCATCATTTTGCTGGGTTTTAACGGCGCTCTGACCATTTTGCTTAAGCAACTGGGCATCATTGAGGACTTCAACCTGTACTCCAAAACAGGTTTGATTGTGCTCTACACCTATTTCCAGATACCGCTGGGGGTGATGCTGCTGTACCCGGCCTTTGATGCCCTACGTGTGGACTGGCGTGAATCCGCCAGCCTGCTCGGCGCCAGCAACTGGCAATTCTGGCGGCATATTGGTTTGCCGGTGCTGATGCCCGCGCTGCTGGGCACCTTCGTTATCCTCTTGGCCAACGCGCTGGGCGCATACGCCACGGTGTATGCGTTAACCACCGGCAACTTCAACATCCTGCCAATTCGTATCGCCGCCATGGTCTCTGGAGACATCTTCCTCGATACAAATATGGCCAGCGCCCTGGCGATGATCCTGGTCGGTCTCATGACCCTGATCACCCTGGTCCATCAATGGATACTGCGCAGGAGCTACCATGTCTCACGTTGAAAAACGCACAACAGTCCTGCACAAGGCGGTGGTCTACAGCCTGCTGCTGGTGCTGCTGATGCCGCTGCTGGCCACCCTGCTGTACTCCATCTCTACCAGCTGGTCGGCGACTATTCTGCCCAGCGGTTTCACCTTCAAATGGTATGTGGAGCTGTGGGGCGACGCGCGCTTTCTTGCGGCCTTTGGCCGCTCGCTGCTGGTGTGTTTTACCGCTCTGGCCTTGTCGCTGTTTCTGATCCTGCCGTTGTTGTTCGTGATCAATTACCACTTCCCCAAACTTGATGGGGTGATGAATGTACTGATCCTGCTGCCCTTCGCCGTGCCGCCGGTGGTGTCGTCCGTGGGCTTGATGGAGCTGTTTGCCGGTGATCCGCTGCCCATCATTGGCACGCCGTGGATCATGATCGGCTGCTACTTCACCATTGCCCTGCCCTTTATGTACCGGGCCATCAGCAACAACCTGCAAGCCATCAACCTGCGCGACCTGATGGATGCAGCCCACCTGCTCGGTGCCAGTACTTGGCGTGCAGCGTTTATGGTGGTGCTGCCCAACCTGCGTAAAGGGCTTATGGTCTCGGTGTTTCTCTCGTTCAGTTTCCTGTTTGGTGAGTTTGTATTCGCCAATTTGCTGGTGGGTACCCGCTATGAAACCCTACAGGTTTACCTCTTCAACATGCGTCAGGGCAGTGGCCACTTCACCAGTGCGTTGGTGATCTCCTATTTCATTTTTGTACTGCTGATGACCTGGGCGGCTAACCGCCTCAACAAGGACAAGGCGTAAGCGCCAGACAGATCAAGCAAGGGCCTTCCATGAGTTATCTGAGTATTCAGAACCTGCACAAGTGCTACGGCGAAACCACGGTGTTTACGGACATCAACTGCGACATTGCCAAGGGTGAATTCATCACCCTACTCGGCCCCTCTGGCTGCGGTAAATCCACCCTGCTGCGCTGCATTGCTGGCCTGACCGATGTTGATGGAGGCCAGATCAAGCTTGAAGGTGAGGATCTAATCCCCCAGCGCCCGCAAAAACGTGGCATCGGCATGGTGTTCCAAAGTTATGCGCTGTTCCCCAATATGACCGTGCAACAGAACGTTGCCTTTGGCCTGCGTATGCAGAAAATCAAGGGCAGTGAGGCTGAGCAGCGCGTCAAGGAAGTGCTGGCGCTGGTCGAGATGACTGATTTTGCAGGGCGCTACCCCCAGCAGCTTTCCGGCGGACAATGCCAACGGGTTGCCCTGGCGCGCTCACTGGTGACCCGCCCGCGTCTGTTGCTGCTGGATGAACCGCTGTCCGCACTGGATGCGCGCATTCGTAAACACTTGCGCGAACAGATCCGCAGCATCCAGCAGGAGCTGGGGCTCACCACCATTTTCGTCACCCACGATCAGGAAGAAGCCCTGACCATGAGCGACCGTATCATCCTTATGAACGGAGGTAAGATCGTCCAAAGTGGTGCTGCAGAAGACCTCTATACCGCCCCTGCTGATGCTTTTGCCGCTGGTTTTATTGGCAACTACAACTTGCTTGACCAGGTCTCTGCCTCGCAGCTGCTGTCGCGCCCGGTTAACAGCCGCATTGCGATCCGCCCGGAGGCCATCGAAGTCAGTCACAATGGCAGCATCGAAGCGCTGGTGCGCAGCCACAGCCTGCTCGGCAATGTTATCCGCTATCGGGTTGAAGCCCGAGGTATTGAACTGCTGGTAGATGTGCTCAACCGCTCCCCTGCAGACCTGCACAGCAACGGGCAGCGCATTACCCTAAACATTCAAGACAACGCAATTTGTGAGGTGGCCTGATGGCCTTGGCAATATTCGACCTGGATGAAACCCTGATCGCAGACGACTGCTCAACCCTATGGAGCCAAGAAATGGTCAAGCTCGGCTGGGCTGACGGTGCCAGTTACCTGCCCCGCGAACAGGAGCTGATGCGCCAGTACGCCAAGGGTGATTTATCCATGGAGGAATACATGGCGTACACCCTGACGCCACTGGTGGGGCGGACACCCGAAGAGGTCGAGCATGTCATTGAACCGTTTGTTGAGGATGTCATTGAGCCGATCATCTACTCCGACGCCATGCGTTGCGTCGCTCGCCACCGTGAAAATGGTGACCGTATTTTGGTGATTTCAGCCTCGGCCCACTTTCTGGTCAGCGCCATCGCCGCCCGCCTCAACATCGAAGAAGTCCTGGCCATCGACATTGCCGAACAACACGGCCACTACAGCGGTCACACCCAAGGCGTGCTGACCTATCGTGAAGGCAAGGTGCAGCGTCTGGAGCAATGGTTGCACGAGCAAGGAGAAACGCTTGAAGGCGCCTATTTCTACTCTGACTCGCGCAATGACCTGCCCCTGCTACAAAGAGTCGACAATCCCCACGTGGTCAATCCTGACCCTGTATTACGCCAGCATGCGGAGAACGCCGGCTGGCCGATTCTGAGCTGGAAGTAGAGCCATACAACGTCCGGAGCTGGACAGCCTCAGAGAAAAACAATAGCTTGCTAAGCAATTGCACTCCCAGCTCCCGGACTTAAACCTCAATGAGCCTGCTCTCCCCCATTGCAGCCTACCGACATGCCATTGAGCATGATGGGTTCCAACCTGACCCCGCGCAGCAGCAAGCCGTAGAAATCCTGCAACACTGCCAGGAGGCCATCCATTCAGGCGCCTCAGCCGTTGAAGGTGTGTACCTATGGGGACCAGTCGGGCGCGGCAAAACTTGGCTGATGGATTGTTTCTATCAGGGCTTACAAGTGGGGGCCCGACGTCAACACTTCCACCACTTCATGCGCTGGGTGCACATGCGCATGTTCGAACTAACGGGCACCGCCGATCCGCTTAAAGCCTTAGCTGTTGAGCTAGCCAGTAAGGTACGGGTGCTCTGCTTCGATGAGCTGTTTGTCAATGACATTGGCGATGCCATCATCCTTGGCCGCCTGTTTCAAGTCATGTTCGAACAAGGGGTCGTCGTCATTGCGACCTCCAATCAACCCCCTGAGCAGCTATACGCAGATGGTTTTAACCGTGAACGGTTTCTGCCTGCTATCACCGCGATACAACATCACATGAAGGTTGTCAGCGTGGCCGGCGAACAAGATCACCGCTTGCACCCCTGCACCCTGCAAACACGCTATTGGATCGCCGAAGCGGGTAAACCCAGTGCACTGAAAGCCACTTTTGACGAATTTAGCGGCGCGCATCCGGTCACTGAGGAACCATTGGCAATGGGTCCACGCAGCATCCATGTGATCAAACGCAGCCCGGATGTGATCTGGTGCAGTTTTGCTCAGTTGTGTGAGCAGCCTTTGGCCGCCCAAGACTTTATTGGCCTGTGTGACCAGTTCAAGGCCATTCTGCTTAGCGAGGTACCGCCCCTGAGTAGTGCCCAACGTGATGCAAAAATCGCCAGGGGGACGGAGGATGCTCCGGTAAAAGTCGAAGCTGGTGACCGCCAGTTACCACGCCTTTCCAGTAAAGATGACAGCGTGCGGCGGTTTATCGCGCTGGTGGATGAGTGCTACGACCGCAAGGTCCCGCTGTACATCGAAGCAGCGGTCCCCCTCGAGGCACTTTACACAGAGGGCTACCTCGAATTTGCTTTTCGCCGCACCCTCAGCCGTTTGCAGGAAATGCAGCTAACACGCTTTGGTCACTGAATCAGCAAAGTGTGAGATCAATAAAAAAGCGGACATCCCAGTTAAGGATGTCCGCTTTTACGAGGGGGGTTATTCACCCCCAATTGTCATCAGGCTAATGACAATCAGTTATGGCGGATCAGGTGATCAAACGCGCTCAGCGATGCTTTAGCGCCTTCACCAATCGCAATAACGATCTGCTTGTACGGCACTGTGGTGCAGTCGCCTGCAGCAAATACGCCCGGTACGTTGGTCTGACCTTTAGCGTCAGTCACAATCTCACCAAAACGGCTCAGCTCAATGGTGCCTTTCAGCCAATCAGTGTTCGGCAGCAGACCGATCTGGACGAAGATACCTTCCAGTTCCACAGTGTGCACTTGCTCTGTGGTGCGATCTTTGTAAGTCAGGCCGGTCACTTTCTGGCCATCGCCAACCACTTCAGTGGTCTGCGCGCTCTTGATCACAGTCACGTTCGGCAGGCTGTTCAGCTTGTTCTGCAGAACTTGGTCAGCACGCAGGGTGTCAGCGAACTCCAGCAGCGTTACATGGGCGACGATACCAGCCAAGTCGATAGCCGCTTCAACACCAGAGTTACCACCACCGATCACCGCTACACGTTTACCCTTGAACAGCGGGCCGTCACAGTGTGGGCAGAAGCAAACGCCTTTAGCCTTGTACTGCTGCTCACCCGGTACGTTCATTTCGCGCCAGCGGGCCCCCGTCGAGAGAATGACGGTCTTGGCCTTGAGGCTACCACCGCTCTCAAACTTCACTTCATGCAGACCGCCTTCGCTTGCAGCAGGAATCAGCGCGGAAGCACGTTGCAGGTTCATGATGTCCACGTCGTACTGACGCACGTGCTCTTCAAGGGCGCGAGCCAGTTTCGGACCTTCTGTCTCCTGCACGGAGATGAAGTTCTCGATGGACATGGTATCCAGCACCTGACCACCAAAGCGCTCAGCTGCCACGCCGGTACGGATGCCCTTGCGTGCAGCGTACACAGCTGCTGCAGCACCTGCTGGGCCACCGCCAACAACCAGTACATCGAACGCTTCTTTCTCGTTCATCTTCTCAGCGTCGCGCTTAGCGGCACCAGTATCGATCTTGGCAAGAATCTCGGCGGCTTCCATACGGCCTTGGCCGAAGACTTCGCCATTCAGATAAATGCTTGGCACCGCCATGATCTGACGACGCTCAACTTCTTCCTGGAACAGTGCACCGTCAATCGCTACGTGGCGAATGTTCGGGTTCAGCACAGCCATCAGGTTCAGTGCCTGGACTACGTCCGGGCAGTTCTGGCAGGACAGCGAGTAATAGGTTTCGAAATTGAACTCGCCTTCAATGCCTTTGATTTGCTCGATGATTTCAGGCTCGAGCTTCGATGGGTGGCCACCTACTTGCAGCAGGGCCAATACCAACGAGGTGAATTCGTGGCCCATTGGGATGCCGGCGAAAGTCAGCGCGATTTCAGCACCCGGGCGATTCAGCGAAAAGGACGGGATGCGAGCATCAGTACCGTCTTCGCGCAATGTGATCTTGTCAGTCAGGCTGACGATATCGTGGAGCAGACCACTCAGTTCGCGGGATTTTTCGCTGTCATCGAGGGTCGCGACAATCTCAAACGGCAGAGTGACCTTCTCGAGGTAGGCCTTCAATTGGGTTTTAAGCGTTGCGTCCAACATGATTCAGGTATCCCTTATCGCAAATTCTTACAGGAATAAAAACGCCCGGACGGATGGCGCCCGGGCGTCGGGCACTTGCTGGGCTGGGTCACAGCCCTTGAAGCGCGTATGAATCTAAGCTGCGGTAGTGAGAGCGCCGCAGGTGCGGCTGCTCTCGAACCGGAATTTAGATCTTGCCAACCAGGTCCAGGGACGGAGCCAGGGTCTTCTCGCCTTCTTTCCACTTAGCCGGGCAAACTTCGCCTGGGTGAGCAGCGGTGTACTGAGCAGCTTTCAGCTTGCGCAGAGTCTCGCCAACGTCACGAGCGATTTCGTTGGAGTGGATTTCCAGAGTCTTGATAACGCCTTCTGGGTTGATAACGAAGGTGCCACGCAGAGCCAGACCCTCTTCAGCGATGTGTACGCCGAAAGCGTTGGTCAGTTGGTGAGTCGGGTCACCGATCAGCGGGAACTGAGCCTTACCAACAGCCGGGGAAGTTTCGTGCCACACTTTGTGGGAGAAGTGGGTGTCAGTAGTTACGATGTAAACTTCTGCACCAGCCTTCTGGAACTCGGCGTAGTTGTTAGCTGCGTCTTCGATCTCAGTCGGGCAGTTGAAGGTGAATGCTGCCGGCATGAAAATCAGAACCGACCACTTGCCCTGCAGAGACTGCTCGGTAACTTCGATGAACTTACCGTTGTGGAAAGCGTTAACTTTAAACGGTTGTACTTGAGTATTGATCAGGGACATCTCTGGTTCCTTCTTGAGGGTTGGAAAACTTACGGGATCCATATTAACGCTAAAAAATAAAAAAGCTTATTGATTAGCGCCATCACATTGATTGAGTAACTCAATCGAACCTTTGGCTCACTCGAGCGACGGATCAATCCGCAGCGCCAGTTTGCCATTAACCTGGTTGCTAGCAAGCGTAGCAAAAGCCAGATCCGCATCCTTGAGCGGGTACAGCTGCTCTAGCTTAGGCTGAAGTTGTTTCTGTTCAAAGAGCGGCCACACGAATTGGCGCAACTCGCGGATCAGTTCAGCTTTAAAATCATCATCACGGTTGCGCAAGGTAGAACCCGTTAGCTGAATTCGCTTCCCGAGCAGTTGCGCCAGATCCAGCTCTGCTTTGCGCCCGCCCATCAGACCGATATTCACCCAGCGTCCATCACGGGCCAGCAGCTCCAAGTTTAGAGCGGCATAGGCACCTCCAACAGGGTCCATGATGACATCAAACGGCGCGAAATCTCGTAATCCTGGCAGATGCGCGTCATCTCTCAGCACACCACCCTGAGCCCCAAGACTCTGGCAGTAATCCAAGCGCTCAGCAGAACCCACACTGACCCAACATGGGCTGCCAAACGCTTTACACAGCTGAATAGATGCAGAGCCCACTCCACTAGCCCCCGCATGCAGCAATACCTTTTCGCCTGGGCGCAGGCGCGCCAGTTGAAAAAGATTGAGCCAAGCAGTTCCGTAGACTTCAGGTAGCGCAGCTGCTTCTGCCAGGCTGACGCCCTCAGGAACAGGTAGAACATGGCGTGAATCAACCACCACCTCCTCCGCCATGCCTCCTCCCGGTAGCAACGCACACACGCGATCACCCAGCTGCCAGGCGCTACCCGGGCCGACTTCAACAATCACGCCAGAACACTCCAATCCCAGCGCCTCACTGGCCCCGGGTGGTGGCGGATAAAGCCCTGCTTTTTGCAATAAATCAGCACGATTCAAGCCCGCTGCTGCTACGCGAATGCGAACTTGTCCCACATCACAGGCTGTTGTCGGGTACTCAGCCCACACAACACGCCCTTCAACGCCTTGCAATGCCTTCACACAGCCTCCATAGTGCAGATATACCGGGCCTGGCGAAACCGCCGGGCTTTTGCATTGCGCCGATGGAACCCGGCGCCCTTAAAGATGGCCTAATATGCGTTATCAACTCCCCACACGTCGAATCAGCATGAAGCGAACCATCCTCAGCGCCACTCTAGCTCTGTCGCTCGCCTTTAACGTCCTGCCTGCGGCAGCCAAAGTCCCAGCGTCCAGCACATGGGATTATCTGCAGCCAGACCGTGACCAGGTCATCGCCAGCCTCAACGTCGTGGAGTTGTTAAAGCGTCATCACTACAACAAGCCACCGCTCAATGATGAGCGCTCTGAAAAAATCTATCAGGGCTACCTGAAGATGCTCGATCCTGCGCGCGTGTATTTCACCGCGGCGGATATTGCTGAGTTTGATCAGTGGAGCACACGCTTCGATGATTTCCTGCGTAACGGTAATCTGGAGCCCGGATTCATCATTTACAAGCGCCACTTGGAGCGTTTACAGAATCGTTTGGAATACGCACTGAACATTCTGAACAAAGGGGTGGATAACATCGATTTCACGGTTGACGAATACTTAGTAATCGACCGCGAAAACGCACCATGGGCGAAAGATACAGCTGAGCTGGATGACCTTTGGCGTAAGCGTGTCAAAGACGAAATTCTTCGCCTCAAAATTGCTGGGAAAGAGCCCAAAGCAATCCAGGAACTGCTGACCAAGCGTTACAAAAATCAGCTCACCCGCTTGTCACAAACACGTAGCGAGGATGTGTTCCAGGCGTATATCAACGCCTTTGCCATGTCCTACGACCCGCACACGACTTACCTGTCGCCTGACAATGCGGAAAACTTCGATATCAACATGAGCCTTTCGTTGGAAGGCATCGGTGCGGTTCTGCAAAGCGACAACGAGCACGTTAAGGTTGTTCGTCTCGTGCCTGCCGGCCCTGCGGAAAAGACCAAGCAAATTTCCCCTGCCGATAAAATCATCGGTGTTGCTCAGGGCAATAAGGAAATGGTTGATGTGATCGGCTGGCGCTTGGATGAAGTGGTAAAACTCATCCGCGGCCCTAAAGGCTCTCAGGTTCGCTTGGAGGTCATCCCGGCCAGCAACGCACCGAATGATCAAACCAGCAAAATCGTGACCATTACCCGTGAAGCGGTGAAGCTGGAAGAACAAGCCGCCAAGAAGTCCATTCTCAATCTTAAGCATGAGAACCGTGACTATAAGCTTGGTGTTGTCGAGATCCCGGCTTTCTATCTGGACTTCAAGGCTTATCGCTCTGGTGATCCTGATTACAAAAGCACCACCCGCGACGTTAAGCGTCTGATCACCGAGCTTGAAAAGGAAAAAGTCGACGGCATCGTTATCGACCTTCGTAACAACGGCGGCGGCTCCTTGCAGGAGGCTACAGAACTGACAGGTCTGTTCATCGAACAAGGCCCGACCGTACTGGTTCGTAACAGCGATGGTCGTGTCGATGTACTGGCCGACGAGCACAAAGGCGCCTTCTACAAAGGCCCGATGGCCGTACTGGTCAATCGCCTCTCCGCCTCTGCTTCTGAAATTTTTGCCGGCGCCATGCAGGACTACCACCGCGCACTGATCCTCGGCGGGCAGACCTTCGGCAAAGGCACTGTGCAAACCATTCAGCCGCTCAATCATGGCGAGCTGAAGCTGACCTTGGCCAAGTTCTATCGTGTTTCAGGTCAGAGCACCCAACATCAAGGTGTGATTCCGGACATCACCTACCCGGACATCATGGACAACAAGGAAATCGGCGAGAGCGCCCTTCCTGAAGCGCTGCCGTGGGACAGCATCAAACCAGCTATCACTCCGGAAATGGACCCCATCAAGCCATTCCTGGCGCAGCTGAGTAAGCTCCATGAGAACCGCACCGCAACCGATCCGGACTTCACGTTTGCCCGTGAGCGTCTGGCATTGGCTAAAAAACTCATGGAAGAGAAAACCGTCAGCCTGAATGAAGCCAAACGCCGCGCAGAGCAGAGCACCATTGAGTCACAGCAATTGGCCATCGAAAACGCCCGCCGTCAGGCCAAAGGTGAAGACCTGCTGAAGAAGCTCAAGGAAGAGGATGAAGACGCTCTTCCGGTTGAAGAGGAGAAGGTCAAGCCAGAGGACGATGCCTACCTCACCGAGAGTGGCCGCATTCTGCTGGACTATCTTGGCCTGAACACACAGGTGGCCAAGCATTAATCGGTATCAAAACGCCTGTGCAAGAGCTTAAAGAGGGGGCTGGTTCATTCCAGCCCCTTTTTTTGCGCCTCAAATACAACGCCATTATTACGCTTCGCTAGCTGGGTGATTATGAAGTTTAGGGATGCATAACGCTGAAGCTGACAGCAGGCAACTCTCTACTCGACCCGCTCAATAAAGCTGCTGAAAGGGCCCCAGCTAATGAAAACTCAGGTCTAACTGCACGCCGACTGTTTTTTCCGTAAAGTTGACGGTATTTGAAGGAGGAGAACACCATGATCATCTCGGCCTCAACCGACTATCGTGTGGCGGCGCAACGACGACTACCGCCTTTTCTCTTCCACTACATCGACGGCGGTGCTTACGCCGAGCACACACTCCGTCGTAACGTCAGCGATTTGTCCGATATAGCCTTGCGCCAACGCGTGCTCCGCAATATGTCAGCACTGAGTCTGGAAACTCGGCTATTCAACGAAACCCTCAGCATGCCAGTAGTGCTCGCCCCAATTGGGCTGTGCGGTATGTTCGCGAGGCGCGGTGAGGCACAGGCTGCCAAAGCAGCAGCGGACAAAGGCATCCCCTTCACCCTATCTACTGTTTCTGTTTGCCCGATTGAGGAGGTTGCACCGGCCATACAGCGTCCGATGTGGTTTCAGTTGTACGTCCTCAAAGACCGGGGCTTTATGAAGAATGCGCTGGAACGCGCCAAATCAGCTGGCGTTACCACCTTAGTATTCACTGTCGATATGCCGGTTCCAGGTGCCCGCTACCGCGACGCCCACTCAGGTATGAGTGGCCCGAATGCGCCACTGCGCCGCATCCTCCAAGCCTGTACACATCCACGCTGGGCCATGGATGTCGGCCTACTTGGCCGCCCTCACGATCTGGGCAATATCTCGACCTACCGCGGCCACCCAACCGGGCTGGCTGACTACATTGGCTGGCTGGGCGCCAACTTCGATCCGTCGATTTCTTGGAAAGACTTGGAGTGGATTCGCGAATTCTGGGACGGCCCAATGGTGATCAAAGGCATTCTGGACCCGCAAGATGCCAAAGATGCGGTCAGTTTCGGAGCCAACGGCATTGTGGTTTCTAACCACGGCGGGCGTCAGCTTGACGGTGTGCTCTCCAGTGCACGGGCCATGCCGGCGATTGCTGATGCCGTAAAAGGCCAATTGGCAATTCTGGCCGACTCAGGCATCCGCACAGGCTTAGACGTGGTACGCATGATCGCCCTGGGCGCCGATACCGTTATGCTCGGCCGTGCCTTCGTCTACGCACTGGCAGCAGCGGGCGGCGCGGGCGTCAGCAACCTACTAGATCTGATTGAAAAGGAAATGCGCGTGGCAATGGTGCTGACCGGTGCGAAATCCATCAGCGAGATCAACGGTGACTCGCTGGTACGTGAACTGAAGCACGCCTCATCCTGATCCCGGAGCCAGTATGTCCCTACCCAGCGCCTTTCTCCGTACGGTTGAACACCTGATACCCAGGGATCGTCTGTTTGACGACCCGCTCTCCACCCTCGCCTTTGGTACAGACGCAAGTTTCTATCGCTTGGTCCCGCAGCTGGTCATCCGCGTTGAGGCTGAACTTGAGGTGGTTGATCTGCTCAATCTGGCCCGTGCGCACCAGGTATCCGTCACGTTCCGCGCCGCAGGCACAAGCCTTTCAGGCCAAGCAGTAACCGATTCAGTGCTGATCGTGCTGGGCGACAACTGGAATGGCCGTGAAATCCGTAGCAATGGCCAACAGATTCGCCTTCAGCCCGGCGTTATAGCTGCACAGGCAAATGCTGTCCTTGCCCCCTTTCAACGTAAAATCGGCCCAGACCCTGCCTCAATAAACGCCTGCAAAATAGGCGGCGTGGTTGCTAACAACTCCAGTGGCATGTGCTGCGGCACTCAGCAAAACAGCTACCAAACATTAGCCGGTATGCGGTTGGTGCTTGCCGATGGCACAGTACTCGACACTGAAGACCCTCATAGCGTCCAGCGTTTTAGAAACAGCCACGCCCATATGCTTCAACACCTAGCTGATCTGGGCAAACAGACACGGGCCAACACCGAGCTTGCGGATCGAATCCGCCACAAATACCGGCTTAAAAACACCACCGGCCTGTCCTTGAACGCCCTGGTCGATTTTGATGACCCATTAGATATCCTCACACACCTGATGGTGGGCTCTGAGGGAATTCTTGGCTTCATCAGCGCCGTCACTTACAACACTGTTGCAGATCACCCACACAAGGCTAGTGCCCTGCTGGTGTTCCCAGATGTCGAAAGCTGCTGCCGTGCGGTGACCGTATTGAAGCAGCAACCGGTTTCTGCGGTGGAGCTTCTTGATCGGCGCAGCTTACGCTCTGTGCAGGACAAGCCAGGTATGCCGATCTGGGTCAAAGCGCTGTCTGATCAGGCCTGTGCCTTGTTGATTGAGTCGAGGGCCGCCAGTGCCGCCTTGCTGGATGAACAGATTCAGCGTGTCATGCACTCAATTGCAGACTACCCGCTGGAAAAACAGGTTCCGTTCAGCACCGACCCGCAGGTTTGTAACCAACTCTGGAAAATCCGCAAAGACACATTCCCCGCCGTCGGTGCTGTACGCCAGACGGGTACGACAGTCATCATCGAAGACGTCACCTTCCCAATTGAACAACTGGCCGAAGGGGTTAATCGCCTGCTGCAACTTTTCGACAAGCACGGCTACGATGAAGCCATCATTTTCGGCCATGCCCTGGATGGCAACCTGCACTTCGTTTTCACCCAAGGCTTTGATGCCCCACAACAAGTCGCCCGCTACGAAGCTTTTATGGGTGATGTTGCGCAACTGGTTGCCGTTGAGTACGGCGGCTCCCTCAAGGCCGAACACGGCACAGGGCGCAATATGGCGCCCTTCGTTGAGCTGGAATGGGGTAAAGATGCCTACCACCTCATGTGGCAGATAAAGCGACTACTGGACCCACAAGGCATTCTTAACCCGGATGTGATCTTAACGACCGATGCGCAGCTGCATCTGAAAAACCTCAAGCCGCTGCCAGCAGCAGACGATATTGTCGACAAATGCATTGAGTGCGGCTTCTGCGAGCCCGTATGCCCCTCCAAAGGACTCACGCTGAGTCCACGTCAGCGCATTGTGATCTGGCGTGATATTCAGGCAAAAAAACGGGCGGGGATCGACACCTCAGAGCTAGAAGCCGTCTACAACTACCAAGGCATCGACACCTGCGCCGCGACCGGGCTCTGCGCCCAACGCTGCCCGGTTGGCATCAATACCGGCGACTTTATCCGCAAGCTGCGGCGACAAAAAGCAACTCGCCGGCAAAGTGCTGACTGGATTGCAGATCACTTCAAACGAAGCCTGCAAGGTGCGCGACTGGTGCTTAGTACGGCCAATACCGCCCATAAAATTCTCGGCAGTAAGCGCCTCAACCAATTGTCCGCCGGGATGCGCCACCTTAGCCGTCATCGGCTGCCGCAATGGACACCGTCCATGCCACAAGCGGTTACTGCTATCCAACTGGCACCAACTGTTCAGGATCACCGTCCACGGGTTGTTTACTTACCAGCCTGCGTATCGCGAACCATGGGCCCTGCCGTGGGCGACCAAGAACAGATCTCCTTGTTCGACAAAACTATCGCTTTACTGGAGAAAGGTGGCTTTCAGGTGGTCCTACCAGACCAGCTTGATAACCTTTGCTGCGGCCAACCCTTCGCCTCCAAGGGCTACCCCGACCAAGCTGATCGTAAACGCCAAGAGCTTCTCGCCACCCTGCTTAAAGCCAGCCGCGGCGGCGTTGATCCAATATATTGCGATACCAGCCCCTGCACCCTGCGCCTCCTTGAGGACCCTCAAGATGAACGCCTGAGGCTATTCGACCCGATAAAGTTTATCCGTGAACAACTGCTTGACCGGCTTGATATCGAACCCCAACGGCAGCCGGTAGCCGTACACGTGACATGTAGCACCCAGCATTTGGGGGAAGCACAAGGACTGATTGATATCACCCGGCGTTGTGCAACAGAGGTTGTGATTCCCGAAGGTATCCACTGCTGCGGTTTTGCGGGCGACAAAGGCTTCACCCATCCCGAGCTTAACAGCCACGCCTTGCGTAGCCTACGCTCAGCCGTGCAGTACTGTGTGGAAGGTATCAGCACAAGTCGCACCTGCGAGATTGGCCTCAGCCAGCATGGTGGTATCGACTATCACAGCGTGGTGTATCTACTGGATCGAGTAAGCCGCAAAAAAACTGCCGCAGCCATAGCGTGAAGCCCATCAGCTACGACCGACCTGCCCTGCAGTAAGGGTTGAGAAGTACTCTGCACGGGCCGGGTCGGCAGCAACACCTTGCGCACCTGCCCGATAGAGTTCTGACAGTCTGTAAGCCGCCGCGGGGTGCCCCGCCTCTGCCGCCTGAGTCCACCACTGCACCGCTGTCGTAGCATCTGGTGCAGTGTGTAAATCACCCGCGAGGCTAATCACGCCAAGCTGGTAGGCTGACTTTGCATCCCCAGCTTTAGCTGCCAAGGTCAAAAGCCGTCGCCCTTCGTTTCGAGCCGCTGCCCCTTGGCCACGAAACAAGAGAATGTGGCCATAAAAACTCTGTGCTTCACGATCCCCTAAATTGGCCATTCGGGAGAACTGCCCTTCCATCCAAGCCCACATGCGAGGCTGTTTAATCAGCCAACGCCAGTGAAACAGGCGGCGAGACAGCCAGTACCCCAAACGCGCTTTAATTGTGTGAAACATCAGAGAACTTCCGGATAGGTGAATTCGAAAACCCTGGCTACTTCAGATGCATGCCACGACGCAGCGGCTAGGCCATCAACCTCACCGTTAAAACGATTAAGTCGCGACGCACACTCAAAAAAACCAGGGCGCGGAAGGCGACTAACCCCCTGACTGATAACCAATGCACTACGCAGGGGACGGTCAGCCTTTGCATCCAACCCCGCCAGATACTCAAGGGCTGTTGCCAGCGTCTGCATTGCTGGCGTTGGCAACTCAAGGCGCTCAATGAGTGAGCGGTAAGTTAGCAAATGGCGCTTCTGGCGCGCCAACTCAAGCTCCGCTAATAGTGTCTCCCAATTCTGACGGCTGATGCGCAGAGTCAAGGTGCAAGCTCCCAGCCCTCAAGTTCGAGCTGCCAGGCCAATGCGCGCAGAATCGCATCATCCGGCGTTCTCTCACCGCTTTCTATCATTCCCAGATAGTGTGGGCTGATGCCTACATTACGTGCCAGCTGATCAATGCTTAGCCCTTTAGCCTCACGCAACGCAGAGATCTTAGTTAGCGGCGGACGGGAACTAGGAGCACGCACCGCAGATGGCTCATTCAAAAGCCCTGCACTGCGCAGCAGTGTCTGGTACTCATCCCACGGCAGGACGGCATACTCAGGCTGACCATCACGCTCAATTATCTGAACTTTCATCTGAAAAACTCCGAGCAATTAAAATGCCGTGCAACCTCAATTACTCGGCATTTTAGCAGCCTTAGTAGCAAGCAATCCGAATGAATGGTTAGAAAACACTAGAATGTACGCCATCGCATGGGGCGCCTACCTTGCCGACTCAAAAAAACGGACTCAGTAAATCCTGACGCCATCTACAGTCCCCTTTCATGGCGTTTGGGAATCGGGAATATGCTCTAAGGTTTGCCGAATTTGAGGGGGCTGAGCATCTCGCCATTGCTTAAATGCCGAAAGCTCACCCGACCACTTTTTTAGTACCCAGGCAAGCACGGCCAAATCATCTACAAATCCCACACCCAGCAACCAGTCTGGAACAGCATCCAGCGGTGATACGAAATATAAAAGAGCGGCAATCACTGAAAGAAATGCCTGTGGCTTGATGGCCCGGTATTCACCCTTGATCCAAGCGACGCAGAGTGACTGGAATAACTTGAGATGCTCTTTTATGTCTGTGAAACCGCTACCAAGACCCTCTCGTTTTCGAGCAACCGACATCAGCAAGGACGGTAACCGTCCCGTCTTGAGGAAACGTTTCGCCAGGAACTCGTAACGCGCAAAATTATTGAGTGGTTTCATGCTGACTCCTGCCAATCCCGCACAGAGACTGGGCTTGCGGCAGTTACCCACAAAGCCTGTGGATAAACCTGTGTGCAGAATATCTTCAATGCTGCAAAAAGCCCGTACTATGCGGTCTGCAGACGGATCGACCAGTTTTTGAACATACAATAAAACCCCATATATTTCAGTAACTTACAAACCAGTAAAAATTAAAAGTGAAACTGCTACTGACAAACAAATTAGGACCTTGGGAATGTGCATAACAGTAACATCAGTACACTGTCAGCAGTACACCACCGCACCTGTAACCAGACCAAAGTACAGTCCAGTTTTCTTAAAACAACAACGCCCCGACTTGCGGGGCGTTATTGTTTTAAGAGGGCAAGAGTTACTCTTTCGCAGCCTCTTTGATACCGATCAACTCAAGGTCAAAAACCAGCACCGAGTTCGCAGGAATTGCAGGTGAAGGGCTCTGTTCGCCATAAGCGAGGTTGCTCGGGATATACAGCTTGTATTTTTCACCTACGTGCATGAGTTGCAGGCCTTCTACCCAGCCTGGAATCACACCACCAACGGGCAGATCGACTGGGCTACCGCGCTCGACGGAGCTGTCGAAAACACTGCCATCTGTCAATTTACCTTCATAATGAACGGTAACCACATCAGACGGTTTAGGCTGCGCACCATCAGCCTTCTTGATCACTTCATATTGCAAGCCGCTTTCGGTGGTCACAACACCTTCGCGCTTGCCGTTCTCTTCAAGAAACTTCTTGCCAGCCTTAGCCGACTCTTCACTGATAGCAGTCATACGCTCTTCAGCACGTTTTTGCAGGAAAGCAAACGCCTCAATCAGCTCTTCATCTTTTAGACGCTGCTCTTTCTTGCCAATGGCGTCTTCGATGCCCAAAGCTACTGCTTTAGGGTCCAGATCATCCATGCCTTCCTGAGCCAGGCTTTTGCCCATGTTCAAACCTATGCCGTAGGAGGCTTTCTGAGGTGCTGTTTCGAGTTTGATTTCGCTTGTTTGCGAATCACAACCAGTCAGAACCAGTCCTACCAGGGCAACCGCCGCGGCTAAACGATGTTGTTTCATGCTTGATCCTTGTTCGGTACGCCTTGAGGCACAGTTATAAAACCACGAGCTTAACAGGCCGCTATGTTTACTGGCTATGGGCTTTGGAATAAGAAAAATCGCATAAGTTCAAATATTTAGCTGAACTTAAGGATAGGTAGAGGAATATGTATCACAGGAGGGGAAAAGAAGGGAAATGGCGCAGCGGACGGGACTCGAACCCGCGACCCCCGGCGTGACAGGCCGGTATTCTAACCGACTGAACTACCGCTGCGCGTAACTTAAAGAGATTGGTGGGTGATGACGGGATCGAACCGCCGACCCTCTGCTTGTAAGGCAGATGCTCTCCCGGCTGAGCTAATCACCCTTCACTCTCGAAGTGGGGCGCATTGTAGAGAGCAAGCCCGAGCTTGGCAAGCGCTATTTCCAAAAAAAATACCAAATATTCCAAAGACTTAGCCAGCACTTGGCCTGATGCGCCTGCAGATGAATAATGCATCTTAATAACTAAACAGGCATGAACTGTGATTTCATCTCAGGTTCAGACACTATCTGCTCCACCAGATCGTTGATGCCTTTTCTACCCTGCTAAGCGCAGGCTTATATGGAGATTCACGCGTATATGTGGTTTCGCAACCTGCTGGTCTACCGCCTAACCCAAGATATTGCTCTTGATGCCGACACCCTAGATCGCGCCCTGGCTACCAAGGAAGCACGCCCTTGCGCCAGCCAGGAACTCAGCACATATGGCTTCATCCCTGCACTGGGCAAGGGTGCAGATGCACCTCTGGTGCATGTGAGTGGCGACTTCCTGCTCGTAGCTGCGCGTAAAGAAGAACGCATTCTGCCGGGCAGCGTGGTTCGCGATGCTTTAAAAGAGAAAGTCGACGAAATCGAAGCCGAGCAAATGCGCAAGGTCTACAAAAAGGAACGCGATCAGATCAAAGATGACATCGTCCAAACCTTCCTGCCCCGCGCCTTTATCCGTAAGTCCGCGACCTTCGCTGCTATTGCGCCTAAGCAAGGCCTTATTCTGGTCGACAGCTCAAGCCACAAACGCGCCGAAGACCTGTTATCGACATTGCGTGAAGCATTAGGCTCACTCCCAGTTCGCCCGTTGACAGTAAAGATCGCCCCATCTACGACCCTCACCGACTGGGTCAAGACGCAGCAGTCAGCTCCAGATTTCCATGTACTGGATGAGTGTGAGCTGCGGGACACCCACGAGGATGGCGGTGTCGTACGCTGCAAACGTCAGGATCTGACCAGCGATGAAATCCAGCAACACATGAGTGCCGGTAAACAAGTGACACAGCTGTCTCTTGCCTGGCAGGACAAACTATCCTTCGTACTAGATGACAAGCTGGCCATCAAACGCCTGCGCTTTGAGGATCTGCTCCAAGAGCAGGCCGAACAGGACGGCGGTGATGACGCACTTGCCCAGCAAGACGCGAGCTTCACGCTCATGATGATGACGCTTGTAGACTTCCTTCCTGCACTCTTTGAAGCCCTAGGCGGTGAGGACACCCCAGAAGGCATCTGACGGCGCTAGCGGGCAGAGGCATAACCCCTCTGCCCCTTACCTTATCAATCCCTGTCGAGCAGATGGAATCGCGGAAGACTGATATGCCAGTGAATGGCTGCCAGGCGGATGATAAGCACCGACAACATTGCAACAGTGGTATCGAGCCAGTGAACCGTAGCAAATTCACGCATGCTGATAAACACAAAAGCTCCAACCAGACAGGCTGTCGCGTAGATCTCTTTCTGGAATATCAAGGGAATTTCGTTGCAGATCACATCCCGCATCACCCCGCCCGCAACCCCCGTCATAACACCCATAATCACTGCGGTGCTGTATGGAACCTGGTTCTGTAATGCCACCTCACAACCAATCACGGTAAACACCGCAAGACCGAATGCATCCGCCACAAGCAGCCCTTTCTCGTGAATTGGCCGAGTCATTCGCACCCACAATACAGTGCCAATGGCAGCAACCGAGGCCACCAAAATATAAAGATCGTTGCGAATCCAGCTTACCGGATGATTATCCAGAATAAGATCGCGCATCGTCCCGCCCCCCAAGGCCGTGACGATGGCAATAACCAGCACTCCGAACAAGTCCATGGACTTACGCCCCGCCATGAGTGCTCCCGTAATCGCAAACACGGCGACACCGAAAAGATCGGCTAAATAGAAGAGTGTCTCCATTTCCTTAGTTCGACACCGGAGTACGCATCGTTACAAACTCTTCTGCAGCAGTGGGATGTACACCAATTGTTTCGTCAAAAATCTGTTTGGTAGCCCCCGCCTTAAGCGCAACTGCCAAGCCTTGAATAATCTCCCCCGCTTCCGGCCCGACCATATGACATCCCAGAACCCGGTCTGTCGAAGCATCGACCACCAGCTTCATCAAAGTTCGTTCTTGGCAGTCGGTCATGGTCAGCTTCATTGCGCGGAATCGGCTCTCGTACACCTTGATGGAATAGCCATCTTCCCTTGCTTGCTCTTCAGATAAACCAACAGTACCGATATTCGGCAAGCTGAAAACGGCTGTCGGGATCATCCGATAATCCACCAAACGGTACTCGTCAGGTTTATAAAGCCTACGCGCCACAGCCATTCCTTCAGCCAAAGCAACAGGCGTTAGTTGGACGCGCCCGATAACATCGCCAATGGCAAGAATCGATGGCGTAGAGGTTTCATACTCATCATTGACCTTAATGAACCCCCTCTCATCCAACTCAACATCTGTATTCTCAAGGCCCAGGTTATCCAGCATCGGCTTCCGGCCTGTCGCAAAGAAGATGCAGTCGGTCTCTAGTGTTCTGCCATCTTTAAGCGTGGCCAGCAGACTTCCATCAGCTTGCTTGTCAATCCGGGTGATATCCGTATTGAACTGCAGATCCATCCCGCGCTTGAGCAGTTCATCCCTCAAGTGTTGCCGGACTGCCTCATCGAATCCACGCAAAAACAACTCACCGCGATACAGCAACGACGTATGCGCTCCCAATCCATGAAAGACCGAAGCGAACTCAACAGCAATATAGCCACCACCCACTACGAGAACCCTGTCAGGCAGATCTTTAAGATAGAAAGCCTGGTTTGAGGTAATAGCCAGGTCAGCACCTGGAATAGCCGGTACCTGAGGCCATCCGCCAGTGGCGATCAAGATATTTTTTGCAGTGTAGCGCTTACCACTAACTTCGACTTCATGGTCGCCAGTGATGCGACCGTGCCCTTCAAGCAGGGTAACGCCACTGTTGACCAGCAGGTTGCGGTAGATTCCATTGAGCCGTGCGATTTCCTTGTCCTTATTGGCAACCAGTGTTGCCCAGTCAAAGCGCCCCCCCTCCGCCAACTGCCAGCCATAACCGCGTGCCTGCTCGAAATCCTCGGCATAGTGCGCACCGTATACAAAAAGCTTTTTTGGTACGCATCCCACATTGACACATGTGCCACCTAAATAACGGCTCTCAGCTACAGCAACACGGGCGCCATAACCTGCTGCAAAGCGTGCTGCGCGCACGCCCCCAGAGCCCGCACCAATTACAAACAGATCAAAGTCGTAAGTCATTTCTATTTCTCCGGCCATAACCAAGCATACCCCAAGGTTGCCAAAACACCCTCTCCGACACACTCAGCCTTGCAGCAACCTGAATGCAAACAGCCACCCGAAGGTGGCTGTTCGCTCCTGCCTGACTCAACGGATCAGTAGGCTTTGCCTGTTTTGTAAAGGTTTTCAAAGCAGAAATTGGTCGCCTCGATATAACCCTCTGCGCCACCACAGTCAAAACGGCGGCCCTTAAACTTGTAAGCCATGACGCAACCAGCCTGAGCTTGCTTCATCAGCGCATCGGTGATTTGTATCTCTCCGCCTTTACCTGGCTCGGTCTGCTCAATGAGCTCAAAGATATCCGGAGTCAGGATATAGCGACCGATAATCGCTAGGTTGGAAGGAGCATCCTCAGGCTTAGGCTTCTCAACCATGCTGTTTACCCTATAGATGTCCTCACGAATCATCTCACCAGCGATCACACCATACTTATTAGTTTCTTCCGGCGGCACTTCCTGAATTGCCACAATTGAGCAGCGGAACTGGTTGTACAGCTTGACCATTTGAGTCAGAACCGCGTCACCCTCAAGATTCAGGCATAGGTCATCCGCCAACACCACGGCGAACGGCTCATCACCAATCAGTGGCCGACCACAAAGAATAGCGTGGCCCAGGCCTTTCATTTCAACTTGGCGGGTATACGAAAAGCTGCACTCATCAATGAGTCGACGAATACCGACGAGGTATTTTTCTTTATCAGTGTTACGAATTTGGTTCTCAAGCTCATAGCTGATGTCAAAGTGATCCTCAAGCGCACGTTTACCGCGCCCAGTGATCATTGCAATCTCCGTCAACCCCGCCTCAAGCGCCTCTTCCACGCCGTACTGAATTAACGGCTTGTTCACGATTGGCAGCATTTCCTTGGGCATAGCCTTAGTAGCTGGCAGAAAACGGGTTCCGTAGCCAGCTGCTGGGAACAAGCATTTTTTAATCATGTTTGACCTTGAGTAGGATTGAAAAAATTTACTCATTTTATCAGGCAGAAAAAGCCTTACAACTGATGAGTGATGCGACAAGAGTATGAGATCAAAAGTGCTGCTGCAGGTTCCTCAGGCATAAAAAAACCGGCTTTAAGCCGGTTTTTAAAGCACAAATAGGTGCTTAAGTATGGTGCCCGAAGCCGGGGTCGAACCGGCACGAGGTTACCCTCGAGGGATTTTAAGTCCCTTAGCGTTTGTTTGTAAAACAAAAACTTACGTATATTTTCGTTCCGCAATAATAGTTGACACGCTCCTCTCTAGCCCAGCACTGGCAAGGGGGGAATAAAGATTGCGGAAGCCTGCTCATAGTAGTCAGATCGGCAATCAATCAGGATTCTCTCAATGCAATCCCATCCCGTCACGGCTACGTTACGCGCAATCTAAACGCATGGGATTGCTATGAATGAGTCAGAGCGCGAGCTGCTTGAGCAGCTAGTTGCAGAGCAGAAAAAAACAAACCAACTCCTGATTGCACTGGCAACATCGGTGAGTGAAGAGCTTGTAATCTCTGACTCGCCGCAGGTCGAAAACCCGTCAAGACCTCCGGAGACGGTGCTTCAGGCCCCCATCTCGTAGCTCCAGAAGCAATACTGACCAGCCGCAAGGGCAAACCAGAGCTGATGCGAGGGCCTATCACTTCGTCATCACGCGCTCTACACTCGATCGACACTACCCGCACGGAGCACGGTCATGACATGGACTTTTGTCTGCTTGATCCTGGTATAACCTCGCCTGCCTTCGCAAACTGCGTAGGCTCCGACAGCATCAGTACCTGCACCGACAACGCTGGCAACACCTATAACGTCCAGCGCTTCGGCAATACCACAAACGTACAAGGCTACGGTGCCAATGGTTCCACCTGGAATCAGACCAGCAACACCGTCGGCAACACCACTTATCATAATGGCACCTCGGCCGGAGGCGGCAGCTGGAACGGCACCAGCACGCGCATTGGCGACACTACCTACAACAGCGGCACCGACTCCGACGGCAACTCCTACCAGTCCAGTTGCAATCAATACGGCTGCTATTAAATGACATTGCTCGAGTTCGGGGCTGGGGTGACCGGCCTCCTCTTTCTGGGCGGTTTGGTGATGACCCAAATGCCCAAGCACTGGCAGACAATACAGGGCTGGCTATTGATCAGCCTGGCAGGCATCCCACTGTTCTGCATGGCTATCGCGATCCTGGTGAAAGTGCCAATGCTTCTTTTCGGTGCCATTGCACTGATCTGTTTTCAGGCTGGGCGCAACAGTCGGTAGTGGTACTGATGATCCCACTGCTATGCCATACATCCTCACTAGCAATCCCCCTATCAGTACTTGCTGCCCAACTCACTGAACGATGCAGCCGCTCATGCCGAAAAATTGACGCCAGTCTCTCTCTCAGAGTTACCTGATGGAGCCGCTCACAATTCAGCGGCCGGGCCTGGTCGTCTGTAGATCTATGTAGGACAAACCGGGACAGAGTTTTTCGTGCCTGTTATATGCCGCTGTAAACGAGAAACCTTCGATGTACCGGGTTCCATAGCCCCCAGCCGGACAGCCTGAATACAGTTCGTTAACCGCAGCTGTGACCAACGCCTCAAGCTATGGAGAGCAATCATGCATACAACTCAAGTACTACTATTCCAATTTGATGCTCGTGTAATCCGCACCTTGCTAATCGACGAACAGCCTTGGTTTGTGGCTTCCGACGTTTCATCTGCCTTGAAGTATCGAATCGCAGGTGACATGACTCGTAATCTGGATGACGACGAAAAGGGTACGCAGATTGTGCGTACCCCCGGCGGCGATCAGGAAATGCTGGTCATTAACGAATCAGGTCTTTACACAGCTATTCTGCGTAGCCGGAAAACTGAAGCCAAGCGTTTTAAAAGGTGGGTCACTGCCGAAATCCTCCCGGCGATTCGTAAATATGGCTTCTACGCCGTGTCACCCAGCAAGAGCCTCGCCAGTGTTGACCAAACTATCGGCGCTACCGGTTTCAACTGTCTGGCAGCCGTTCTGGATGGCAAACTGCGCAACTTAAAAGGTGGGGCCAAGCGGGCTGCGAAAAACCATTTGTGGCAACAGGTGCACCGCGCTTTCTGCGTGATCAGAGCGAAGGACATTCCGTCATCCCAGCTGGATGCAGCTCGTAATTTCATAGCGTCTTACAATGTCTATGAAGGTGAATGGATATCCAATAAGGTTCCCATAGCCCTCCCTCGGCTCAATGTCGATTACCCACTGGAGTTCCTGACGATTCGCCGGCCAGATATGCTCATCACTCGCCAGCCGTACGGACACTACCTTGACTTAACCCTTAAAGATCTGTGTCCCTACAGCTCGCCCTGCGAACTGGTGTTGGCAGAACTTGCCCGCAATGGATATAACGTAGATGCGGCTTGGTGGGAGGTGCGGACGTATCGCACTGAGGTGGAACGACTTCTTTCAGCTATATCTGCACTTCAAAAAGAATCAGCCTCGCCTCAGAGGTACGCAATTTGACACTGCTAACAAGGTTGAGGGGGCTTCCCCCCTCATGCCGAAACTGTTCTTGTTAGCAGTGCATCTACACCGTCCGCACGCACTGCCTATATCTGAAACACAGGGCTGCAATTGATCAGCCATATCGGCATCCTCTAGCTATTGCAGTCATGGTGAAAGTGCCCGTGCTTCCATTTAGCGGCTTAGCCTTCACAGAATTTATTCGGGCACCGGTAGACGTCAATAACTATCTAAGAGACCTGCGTAAAGATTGAGAAACCCAGTCGATAGAACAGTCCCCACTTAGAAACCAAGAAACCTTGATTTCGCCTGCCCCCTCAAGAATTCTTATTATATGCTCAATCAAAAACGGATTGACATCGAGCTTGCTCTTAATATGCGAAAGCATCAAAAGATGATTATTCACTATATGTGAAACTACTGATTGAAAAACACTACTATAGTTCTCCACATGCTCACGAGCATACAGCTCAAATCCTGAATCAGATATAAATATTAAAGGAAAGCCTCCCCCGAGGTGATGCTTAAGTTCAAACGTCCCGTACTCACCTAGATACTCAATCGAGTTTTTTAGCTCACCTTCAGGAACTATAAACCCATCATCATTACAGAATGCCGCAAGCTCGATTTGTTTTGAACCAGACCTAAGGGCAAACTCACAGGCTGACTTACAAACAAAGCTATCTACATTATTGAACGTCCCTACTCCTATACCAAAACTCGAAACAAAGGAAGGAGGAGCCCCCAAGGCGGGTTTGTCAGAAGCGCCAAAGATTGAAGCGAGAATTCGATCAAAATTCTGTTGATATGAAGAAGTATCACTGATTTTTTCCCAAAGTGTTGCCTGCAATACTTCAGGTACTTCACAGTCATCAATAACAACTGGAATCAATTTGCTGCCACTATTTATCCGTTTCACACAAGCGGCATCTAGTTCATGCTTAACCCATGGTTTTTCAACACTATATCTGGAAAGAACAACAATCACCGCCTTGGCATTTTTTATGCCTTCCTCAAATATCTTTGTAATCAAACTATCTCCTGGCTTCATCTCCCACTTATCAAGCCAAGCGTCAACCCCATTGGACCTAAGCTTATGTGCAAAGTCCATGACAAAGCGCTCTTTATCTTCACTTGCATGACTGACAAACACCTTTGGAGCGTTTTCCATATGGATTCTCTGGCAGAGTTTTTAATATTCTTGTGAATCGCCCCGGGTTTCGTGGAGGCCGTTTCGTTTAAGTCAGGCCGCCATGGCCTGACTTGCTTGTTGCTGGTGGAAGTTTGCCTCAGCCTCCGCAGGCGGGATATACCCGATTGAGCTCAACAGCCGCTGGTGGTTGTACCAGTGCACCCATTTCAAGGTCGCCATCTCAACAGCTTCACGACTCTTCCATGACTGCCGGTAAATCAGTTCAGCCTTGTACAGCCCGTTGATAGTCTCGGCCAAGGCGTTGTCGTAGCTGTCGCCCTTGCTGCCAACCGAAGGCTCAATGCCGGCCTCTGCCAGCCGCTCGGTATAGCGGATCGAGACGTACTGACTGCCACGGTCGCTATGGTGAATCAGGCCACCCATACGATGTGGCTGTCGGGCGTACAGCGCTTGCTCCAGGGCATCCAGCACGAAGTCGGTCTTCATGCTGGTACTGACTCGCCAGCCGACGATGCGCCGTGCAAAGACGTCAATCACGAACGCCACGTACAGCCAGCCTTGCCAGGTCGAGACATAGGTGAAATCCGACACCCACAGCTGGTTCGGACGCTCAGCATGGAACTGGCGTTGGACACGATCCAGCGGACACAGCGACTTGTCGCCGGCCACCGTCGTCCGTACAACCTGGCCACGCCTAATTCCCTGCAACCCAGCTCGCCGCATTAGCCGCTCCACCGTACATCTGGCGACCTTGAGGCCCTCTCGCAGTAACTGCTTCCAAACCTTCACCGCGCCATAGCACTGCATGTTGGTATCCCACACGCGCTGGATCTCCAAGCTCAACGCCTCATCGCGCTGAGCACGGCAACAACGCAGTGCCGGATTGCGCAGTTGGGCCGCATGTCTGCGGTAACCGGACGGGGCGATCTGCAAGACACGGCAGATCGACTCGACCCCGAGACGGTCACGGTACTGATCGACAAAAGCCCTCAGGACTTGGTGCGGCGGTCGAGCTCCGCCTGGGCAAAATACGCACTGGCCAGACGCAGAATTTCATTGGCCTTGCGCAATTCCCGGTTCTCCCGCTCCAACGCCTTGATGCGTTCGCGCTCTTCGGTGGTCGGGCCTGGACGCTGGCCTGCGTCGGTCTGATGGCGGCGAATCCAGCCATGCAACGTTTGCGCTGCACAGCCAATCTTCGGCGCGATGGCTTCAATGGCGGCCCACTCGGAGGGGTAGTCGTTCAGGTGTTCCAGAACCATGCGCACGGCACGTTCACGGACTTCAGGGGAGTAGGTCGTAGTCTTTTTCATGGCCTCATCTTCTCAAGAGTTGAGGCCTCCACGAAACCCGGGGCGATTCATTGAGGGTTTATTAATACTTACTTTAACTCTTCCGTTCAACCATCTGAATAGTTTCTAGGCGCTTTCCTGTGAATTCTAACAATCGACTCTTGATTACTTGCAGGCGGTCTAATTCCCTCCGTTTCCTCTCCCCGCCCCATGCACTGAGCCGCACGACGTCCATCCGGGCGTTTATCACGCTCAACTGTCGCTGCAATTGGCCCAGCGGCTTGCGCATGGCCAAGATGCCGCGTTTCTCGCCTATCAACTCCCTTGCTTCATTCACTCGCCCCAGCTCTTGCAGACGCTTCACGTCGGCATAGACCCGCCCCGATTCCTTTAGCCCCTCGTAAAACAGCGTGCTGTAGCGGTCATACGACGCCGGTGCACCCAGATCCTTGTAGAAGCGCCGGATTGGCTGGTACTCGTGCCAGCGCTTAGCCGGTTCCTCCTCACCTTTGGCTGTGCGCCAGATTGTGTCGATAATGCCAGCCCCCAACCCCTACCTGCCCCAAATATCCTGCCCCAAATATCCCTGAATCAGGTGGTCAGCCTGTAAAGGCGATAATGTTAAGTCGTCACCCAGAATCGAGGTTGCCTCTGAGATCATGTGCGCAGGAGCTGTGGTACTGGCCCTAGCTCGTAATGTCGGGCTCATCCTTTCCATACCCGCACTCTCAATAGGCCGACCGGTGAAAGCATCCTTGTTGGAGTACACGTCGAGCGAAGGCTGGAACGCTTGTGGCACGGGAGAGAAGGCGAAGGTTTGCGTAACCATCGCCCAAAGACGCGCTCGGAATAGCCTGCCACTGGCCTTGTCATCCACAACTTGCTCAGCCAGACGCTCGGTCAGGGTCGACACAGCACCTACCTCGAAAGGCTTCGGGATGAAAAACGCCTGATCACCGATGCGGAAGAACCAGTAGCTATCCTTCTGCCAATCCTCAAGCTTCCGGTATTCCTCGTCGTCGTGGTTGGACAAGTAGAGCAGCATGCTGGCCATGGCTAGGGCACCGGTTACTAAGCCGAAACGGGCAGCAGCTTGTCGGTCGCTGGCCGTTCCCTTTCCGAAGGCAGTGAGCACAGCAGGTTTGACGCCAGACCGGTACAGTTTGTCCAATCCCTGCAATCGAGCATTTAGGAACGGAACAACCCGGATCAGGAAGCGCACTGCCGGCCAAGCACCTTCTTGACTGAAGTCCATTAAGTCGCGAGCCTCATAAGAGGCTCGTAACGCGCCCTTATCATGGTTCTGCTGGTAGGCTGCTGCACGGTTCGCGTTCTCGGCAGAGTTTGCGAATGAGTTATAAGCATCCCACCCAGCAGCCAATAACTTCGGAACCAACTTCGGTCCGTCTACCAACTTAGCGCCACGTAGCCCCCGACGCAGACCAGCCTTTACCTCTTCAGGGTCGGAGCCATATATGTGCCCGAAGCTAAATGCACCGCCACTGGCCAACATCTGGGCACGGGTTTTCTCGTCGCGGAAGCTTTTGATGCCTTGAAACATGTTAGCGGCCACGTTTTTGCTAACCGGTGTGGTGGCGGCGGCCTGGACTGAGTCGCGCAGGAAGTTGGCCAAAATGAACTGAGGCGTAATGGTGGTCATGTTAGTGAAGACCCTCTTGAACATGGCCATCGCGCGCACCGCGAAGTTGTTGAGGCCTGGGTCTGCCAGCGAAGTGAGCGCCTCAAATACCAGCGCGTCATCCACCTGGTAGAACACCCGATCGCCGCCTTTGAGCACAAAGGTAGACGTCTTTGGATCGCGTGCCGCCTCCGGAACAACCTTGGCAATACCCAGCTGCTTGGCGTTAGTAAGAGCTTGCTGGGCAGCCTGGTTCTTCAGGCTAGCGGTCAGCAGGTGATGGAAGTTCATCAGAGTATTTTCCAGCAGATCATTGAGGTTCTGCTTACCCCCCTTCAGTTTCTTGTACGCCTCCTGCCGACTCAGCCCCTTGGCCGCACGCGGGCCGGTTGCCTTGGCCTCCTCGTCCATCACCCGATAGAACGGTACATAGAACTCGTCCCGCCAAATGGCACGGTTCTCCGAGCTTATGATGCCGGTCTGTTCAGCGATGGCCAGTACGTCATCGCGGTACTGCTGGAACTCGCGGAATACCTCGTCATAGACCTTGGAACGGTTGCGGCCATCGGCGGTGGTGCCACGATTAATACCTTTCAGGGCAGCAATGTCCTTGGCATCGAACAGATTTTCACGCCCTTCTGCGGCCAACTTGGCGGCACGGTTGCCAGCTATCCAGCCCATGAAGCGCTCAATCTCAGAGGCATCCCCTAAGCGTGAAAACACTTCACCCAGCCCCAGGCTGCCGTCATCGCGCATGCCAATGACCTTCTGCTGCTGGTCAAGAATGATACGACCGTTGTGCATCATGGCATTGAGCGCACCAACAGCAGACGGTGCCATTCGGGCCAGTACCCAGGCGCTGGATGTGATCGAGGAATCAAGAAAATCGCTGCCGCTCAGCGCCTCGTCCATGTCTTTGAGTGCAGCATATTTGTCGACCACCCCCCGACGGAGCTTGGTCATTAGGCGGTCAGTGTGCTCTCGGTACCAGTCAACGGCGCGTTGGTGAACTGTACGCGGCGCAATCTTGCGCAATGCGTCCTGCTCGTCAGCATTGAGGTCGGGATGGGCATCACTAATGTGTGGTCGGCGGACGCCAAACAGCGAGTAAAGGTTCTCGCCGGGATCTACAGGTGCTTCAGTTCCGGGTCTATTGCTAGTTGCTTCTTGGCCCACTCGGAAGAGGCCTTCATCTCGCGCCGCAGTGATTCGATCTCGGAGTCGCTCAGGCGATAACTGTCCCTTGTCGAACGTGAGGAGTGTTCGAGCTTCAGATTGGGTGAGGCCTTCGAAGCTGTAGCCGAAGGTGTCACGCCACCAGGATTCGATGCTGCCGTATTTGTCACGGACTTCCGCCAGAGTGGATGGATCAAGCGATAGCTTGCGGGAGTAGTTCTTGCCGGTCAAGGAGACGGCCCCGACTACCCGACCACCGCTGTCCTCGATATGGGTCTTCAGCTGCGCCAGGGTGCCGCCCTGAGTCAGGGTGTCATCGAGGATCAGGAAGTCTCCAGCCACCACCTTGCCGGCGAAGGTTGGCTGCTTTGCGATGCGCTCCAAAGCGCTGGCCCTGGTACGGCCGATCTTCTGTTGCTGCATCAGCTCTGCCTCAACCTTCAGTCCTAAGCGCTGAGCTAGCACCTCCGCTGCCATCAGCGGAATTCGGTTCTTGCCAGCACCTTCAACTGCCAAAACCGGCACGATTCGCGGCTCGCTGTCTTTCGGAATCAGCCTACGCACCTGCTCCACGAACGCGGGGGTCACGGCGTCGCGGGCTACACGCAGCGCGGCGGCATCATCGCCAGGTTTGGCCGCCTCGTAGTCCGGGTGGTTGTTCAGGAAGCTGAGTGGATGCGCCAGCACAGCATCCGGGAACTCCTCGGACCAGCCCCGGCGCGAATACAGCACCGCGCTATCGACGTCCTGCTTGCCGTTCTGCTGGCGCAACCAAGCCCGCGATTGCTCGCCCAAAGCCAAGATATCGGTGTAGGTCCAAGGCACTTGTGGAAACATCTTGCGCAGCAGCTCGCGGATCTTCGACAGCACCCGCTGCAACATGGTTGGCCGGTCACCGTCCTCAAGCAGGTGCGCCACTATCTCCTGAGCCACCAGCAGTCGCTGCTGTTTAGGATCCAACCGCATCAGCACAGATGCATAGGCGTCTCGGATCTGTCCAATGCGTTGCCGGCCCTTGGCCGTAGACTGCTGGCTGGAGTAAAGGCGCTCCATAGTGGCGTCCAGTTCGTCGCCCAGCAGGCCATGAATACCACGGTGCCCGACCTCTTCATGCACTGCGGTGTAGATAGCATCGGCCACGCTGACGTGGTTACCTGCGACCACGTACGTTTTTCCGGAACTGCGCACACCGCGTAAGTCCTGTGGGGCTACACCATCACGCTTGGCACGGGTACGGGTCGATAGTGGTAAGTCATCAAAGTCTTGCACAACCTCAACGCCAGCAAGTTCCGGAGAAACCTTCAGGGCGTCACGCAACTGCTCAGCTGAGACCTTTGCGCCCTGTTCGGTTGTGTCCGGCTCCTCGGAATCCTGGCGGTATAGTTGTACCCCTTCCTCGGTTTCACGAGTCTCGATGACATCGACCAGCTTGCTAAAAGCCTCATTGATCGCCTTGCGTTCCTCTCCTGCTGGGAACGGCCGTTTCCAGCCCCAAGGCGTAATAATTCCTGCGTTTTCCGGGCCGTAGTTCAAGAACGGACTGCTATTGCCTCGCTCCGCAATCATATCCTCGACGTAACCTTGGAAGGCACGCGCCGCCATCTCGTGCGGGGTAGTCCAGTAGTTGGTGCCACGGCCCTGGTCCAGCTCCTTGGCGTCCATGGCAAAGCGCGTCGGTAGTTGCTTGGTTTTCGTACTGCCATCTTGTGCATCGGCCAGCATCTTTAGACGCGACGAGTAACCAGACATGACACCTCGCAGGCGATCAAGCTCCCCATTATTGTCGGCATTGAATCCACTGCGACCCCGCACGGCCTTATAGATTGAGCTGATCTGTTCCAGTGCATCGTTAGTCCAGCGCATGCCGCTGAGAGCATTGCGGCGCGTCAACTTCGCGTCAGGCTTAGTCGAGCGCAGATCAGTCTCCAGTTGCACACCATCAATAATCTGCTGGGCCACAGTATCGAATTCTGCCAACTGTTCGGCGCTAGCTGGCCTGTTATGGCGCTTCGAGTATTGCGGGTTCTTCTGCTCAGCCAGATCCGTACGCAGACGCGCTAACCGGTCGGCTACCTCCTTGCGGGAGCGGGCTACAAAAGAGTCGGCCCGCGCAGTGTCCTCAACGTACTGCTCAGCCTTACGCTGCATGGTGTCCATCAGCGTGGTGTAAGCCTGGCGCACTTCCAAGCGCACACCGGAGCCAGACCTGCGAAAACCAGAGCTAGCTCCCTCAGTCTCAAACGATCCGGAAGTCTTCAAGGAGCGTGTGCCGTCCTTGTCTACCACCCACTCGGCAGAGGCCTTTCCGTCCTGCCGACCGAAATAATGGTCAAGCGCGTGGAACCACTCATGCGCCAGGGACCCAGCACCGTTCATTTTGGTTAGATTGATAACGGCCTTCGCTGGTTCGTAGTGTGCACGGGCACCGCTCAGTCCATGGCCACGGGCACCGAATGCAAGCGCCAGTTCGCCGTTAAGGCTGATCGCCTTCGGTGGAATGCCCATCACTTCAGCCAAGTCCAGCAAGCCATCGTAGGCATCATCGAGCAGTTGCTGCCGCTCTTCCTGATTATTCCAATTACCGAACTCAACCCCACGAAAACCGAAGGTGTCGGTAAATGCGCTGTCCTTAACTGGCCCATCACGGCGAGCAGCGCCAATGCGCTGAGCACTTTCAGGGCGCGGCAGGTCGGCCTCACCAAAGGTTGTGTTGGTCTCAATGATCCGCTGCGCATTGGAAGCCATGTACTCCATGGCCTCCAACCGAGTCGGAAATACCTGGTCGACGACCTTCACCTGCTTGTGATCATTGATGGTTCGCCAGATTTCAAAACCATCACCGTCGCCCTGGCGCTGCGACACAACACGATGTTTGCGGGCCACTGCAATCAATGGCACAGCTTGTTCAGCTTCCTCTCGCGTGGCATAGCTTCCTACCCTTCTGGACCGCTTCATCCAATCCTTGCTGCGGCTATCGCGCACCTCCCAGCGTCCAACCTCTGCTGGATTAGCACTGCTAACCACCTGCGAAATATCGAAACGGCGAGCCCATGCAGGGCGGGCATCACTGTCACCTGCACGGGCAGGACGCGGGCCAGTAGAAACCGCCCGGTCCTTACGGGCTCCGCCGATCTTCTCGCCGAAATCCACGATCTTGTCTTTCGGGACAGTCTCGGCAAAGGGCTGCGGAACCGGTGAGCCCTCTTCTTCTGTTGCCGCCACCGGTTTCGCCAGGTCTCCGCCCTTCAGCCACTCCTTGAACTCGGCCACGGGCATAGCCGAGACCTTGCCCATCTGCCAGTCGGCGTCAAAGTTGCTACGGTACGCGGCTACGGCCGACTCCTCGTCAGGGAAACCGAGCATTACCTTGTGTTCATCGAAACTACCGTCTTGCTGGTTGAGCTGATCAACAACGAACACCTGATCGCTCTCTGCCTGCGGCCCCAAATAGACATCCACCTGCTCACCGTCGGTACCAGTGGTGCGTCGGATATAGCCATAGTGATCGCTCATGGTATGGCGCCATTCGCTGCCGTCCGGACGCTTACCGCTACGCTCGGAGCCACGCGGATTCTCAATCGACAGCTCCAGTCCGTGTACCCGCACCTTCCCCTTCTTGTAGTTACCCGCTTCGATCTGAGCCGCTGACGGTGACGGCAGATCGTTGGTCGGCGAGGTAGCTGCCTCGTTGGCTTTTATGTCCAGTGGGCGCATCGCCTGACTTACCAGATCCTGCTGCACCTGGATCGCATAGCCACCATCCACAGGGACAACTCGAGGCTGCCGACCAGCAGCTCGAGCCTCGCGAAATGCCTTGCTTGCTTCGGCCCCCTTAGGTGCGTCGAACGGTTTGCCGTTTGGCTTGTGCAGAAGCTCGATCTGGCTACGATCACGAGACGTGGCTGTCGGCGCCTGCTGGTCCATACCCGAGCCACCGCCCATGTTGGCCGGATCGTGCTTCGGATTGACCCAACTGCGAGCCTGCTGGTCCGGCTGCCGCTCGCCATCCACATTCCGCACAGGGCCGATGTCTTGCAGGTTGCCCTGAGCATCGCCATAAAACACTTTCTCAGGCGCTGGTAGTGAAGATACCCCTGGGGCAGGCAGAGCCAACGGCTCGGGTGTGGCCTCGAACTCTGCATCCGCGCGACCCTGAGCCTGGTGCCGCTGTGTTTTACCCTCACCCAATGCGGCACCGAGCGTGGCATGGCCTGCTCCACCAATAGCGCCCAGTACAGCGTCGGCAAAGGTGTCTTCGGTCAGACTGCGCTGCTCGCCGATGGCCTTGTTAGTCGAAGCCCTCGCCGCTACAGACTCGGCGACCTCTTGCAAACCTTCTGTTGGCGCGTCTATAGCAAGGCCATATCCCAGACGTCGGCCTACCCCGCCGCCAACAATGCGTTGCAGTGGCCCAAGGGCAAACTGGGTAGCCAGGCCACCAGCAGCACCGACTGGCGCCGCGCCATCGAAAGCTCCATCACGCGCTAAGATGGAGAGCTTCTGTCTTGCTTCTTCTTCCGTCGCGCCTTGGCTACGCATCTCTCGATACACTGACGAATTAGCCAACAGGTCTAAGTCAGAAGTATCGGTAATACGCTGCTCAACTTCGTTGGCAGCGGAACCGCCGGACTGTAGACCACCCACGGCCATCATGGCCGGTGCCTCGGCCTTTCCGCGAGTTGCGAGCATCACACCAGCCTGCGGTGCGAACTGCCCAAGCAGACCCGCCATCTGTAAACCGTAACCCGCCAGACTCGGGGCTTCGCCCATGCTCCAAGTCTCGGGATCCAGAACATCTCCGGACGGCGTGCTCTTCGCAAGAGCGTCTTTGGCGGGCTGACTTTTACTATCTGCGACAGCCTGCCCCTTCTCGTCCAGCCAGCCCCCTACGGCACGCGCGGCCGGGTCGACCACATTGGCCACAGTCTCTCGTATGCTCCACGGCTCTGGTAGTTTGGTGCCATCAGGTAGCGTATCTGACAACCCAGAGTCTTCTGGTCGGATCATATCGCCCAGACCACTGACGACAGCACCGGTGCCCTTTAGCAGGCCAGCACCGGCCTCCTTAGCAAAGTCCGTGGCCCCCAGTTCGCCCTGGGCCTCGATTGGCTGCGTAATGGAGCCTAGCGTGTCTTGGTCGTACAACTCACGCGCCCGCCCCTCCATGCCAGCCGGCACGCGAGGCAGCACCACATCCTGAAAGTAAAGTTGACGAGCGCGCTCTTGGCGCTCTGGGGCCAAGGAGCGGAATGGCTCGCTGGCTGCCACATCCGCCCAGCGGCGGGGTTGGCCGTTATTCGTCATCGTTGCCTCCCGGCAGTGATGGAATGTGTTCAGCAGTTACCAGAGGCCCAGCGCACGGATCTCGTTATCGGCGTCTGGGGCGGCTCGTTGCTGTGCAGCGGATGCCGGTGCTCTTTGCTGCTGAGGCCCGTTCAGACGGTCAAACATCTCTAGGCCTGCTTGAAATGCCTGATCGCTCGATACTCGCGATTCGGCCAATGGGTCCTGGTTGCTGCTGATCATCTTTGCATAATCCAGAGCGAAGTCCTGACGGTTCTTACCGCGCGCACCACGCACCATCGACCAGGCTGACTGGACATCCGGAGCTGCACCTGAATTGACCAACCATCTCGCCGTTTTCACGTCGGCAGGAGCTTCCTTGTCGTCGAATTGGTTGACGAATCCTAAGCGCTGCCCAAGGGCTACGGCACGTTCTCGTCCACCGGACGATTGCAGTACTCCCTGTAGAGATTTGTAGCCTGCTACGCGATTAACCAAATTTTCTATCGGCACTTGCAGCACTTCGTCATCATCGGCGCTACTCCGACTTTTGGTCATGGGAGCGTTATACGTCTTGCCATCCGCGCCAATTACTTCGAGTTCAAAGGCGATGGTGCCGGGTCTCTGGCCTGGATAGACACCGACAATGCGCTTCCTCCCACCATCACCACGCTGGACGTTCGGCCCAAACATGTAGTTGATCGCTTCTAGCGACTCTGGATCGTTAGCATCAGCCGGGTTGTTCGGGTCCAACACCTCGCCAGCCCGTTTCACCGCAGCCTCCATGCGTGGATCCGCCACATGCGCAGGTGACAGCCATGGATAGCGCTTGAAGGTTTCAACCTCATCGTCCCCCAGCTCTTGCCCTTCAGCAATCTTCCCGTAACCGGCGCGCAAGATTTGCATGTCTCGCTCATCGTTGCGCTCCTGCTGCCGCATACCCAACTCTCGTTCCTGAAGACTGAACCTCCGATTATCAGCACGCATCTGCCGATCGAACTGCTTGCTGGAAATATCCATCTGCCGCTCGTCCAGAGCATGGCGCTGATCAAACTGGTTCTGTTGTTGGCTAAGTTGCCGCTCGTCCAAGCCGAAACGTCGCTCTGCAAGGCCTCTCTGCTCCAGCATTTCACGCTCGCGCATATTTAGGCCGCGTTGCTGCATGGCTATCTGCTCATCAGCGTTCTGCTGCGCCTCCTGACGCGCTCGGTAGTTATCCATCAACTGGAAGCCTTCACGGAAACCATCCCAAGCACCGCGCGTATCAAGTCCGCTCATCATCGTCCCCTTACATAAACGAGCCAGCTAGCAGACCGACAGCTCCGCCAATAGCCGCCCCCCATGGGCCGCCGGCCTGAGCGCCCATCATGGCACCAGTTGTTGCCATACCTACCTGCGACTGCTTACGCTGAGTTTTTTGCGCTTGTTGCTGCTGTTCCTGCGCAAACTTGTTCTGCTGCTGTTGTTGGCCCAGTTCCTTCAAGCCCTGGAGCGCTTCGCCTTCCATTTCTTGCTTCAAACCGAGTAATCCATATCCCATAGCCTCTTACCCCTGCTGTACTTGCCCGGTATTCGGGATGTTGGAAAGCCCCATCCCACCGGCGAGGATGTTGTCCTGAAGGTCTCGGGCCGAAATGGATGCCTGATTGAAGGCCGCGGCCGAATCAGCAGCGCGTCCCAGCGAGAGTTTGCGTTGCTCCACCGCACTCTGTGCTGGCGTAAGCTGCAATCCCATACCAGCACGCTGCATCTTCAGCGCCTCACTGGTGTTTGCGTAGCTGGTATTAACAGCCGCAGAAGCCATTTCACCCTGCTGTCGTGCGAAGGTTGATGAGTTTGCAATGTCTGCCAGCTGGTCGATGTAAGGGCGAAACCGTGTTTTCCAGTCGTCCCACTGTGCGCGATACAACTGGCCAAGTACGTCAGAAGCGCCCTGATCCCCCTGAAATGCCTTATTGGCATCTATTAAGATGCTTGCCATTACATGTTCCTCACGTAGACCGGGTTATTGGTCAGAGGCTGTGTCTGGCCCTGCATGTTCAGTCCAACCCCATTTCCGTTTGGAGTGCTCAACTTGGCCATGGCGAAGTTAGCTCCCGCACCGGCGATCCCCCCGAGCAACTGCAAATTGGCAGAACGACGGTTAAACGCCGTCGCAGAATCCTGGCGAGCGTCGGCAGCCGACTGAGAAGCGATATCACTGAGCCCGCTCTGCGCCTGACCTGACTGACCTGACCCAATGGCGACGACATTCTGCAAGCCTCGGATCTTCTCCGTTGTCTGCTGAAACTGCGCACGCCCCATGGTCTCGCCGCCCTGCTGCGCACTTTCTCCAGCGAAATCATCCATCGTGCCGCTCCAGCGACCGCTGTTCGGGTTGATCCCCCCTTGCCCCAACTGGTCGCCAATATCAGCAAGCCCTTTGCTGAGCTGTGCCTGCGAGGCCTGGGTCGTAACCCCACGCAGATAACTCATGCGCTCTGGGGAGTCGAGGTCATCGACCCGACGCATATATTCGTCCTCAAGCGGTGCCAACACTTGTTGGGCGTAGTTCCACTTCTCAGCCGCTACTTGTGCGGCATAGCGCTGCTCAGGGGTGTCCTTGATTGTATTGTCGGCTTTACCGCCTCCACCACCACTCATGCTGAAGCCCTCCCTTTGTCGAGGCCGTCGATGTAGCCTTGCAGAGAGTCTTCGTGGAAGTGCATGCGCACGTCTTCCGACACCTGCTGCATCCAGCCCTTGCCACCCACCAGATACGCGCACTGCACCACCAAACTGGTAAGTTGATCACGCAACACAAACGCCAGAGTCTGGCAGTGATAATCGCCGCTACGCTCAAGCCTCACGCTGTCACGCCAGTCCTGCAACGCAGCGGCCATTAACGGGCGCAGATAGGGCTCATGTGTGCGGTAAAAGGGATTCGCCGGCAACTCAATCAGCGCCTCCCAGAAGGCGGCGTAAATCATGTCGTCGGATACAGGGCGATCCCGGTCTATCAGATCGTCAAGGGTTTGAGAGATGCGAAACAGCGTTTCGCAGAACAGAATTGGCGCGGGCTGCTGTTGCAGAACATGTTGAAGAAACTCGCGCTCCTCAGGACGTGGCATCGTTGTCTCCCGACAATGAGTAAACCTAGACTAGCAAGTGTTATGTGCGACTGAAATCGGCAGTCAGAAGGCCGAAGTTATTGAGCGCCGGGCCTGCCGTACCAGCATGCTGGATTGTCCCGTATGCAAGTGAGCAGCTGATATTAGCGCGGTCCACCCCCTCGAAGCCGATCATTGGTATCGTCTTGATTTGAGTGTTTTTATCACCCGTGTCGGCCATCACCACCATCGTGCAAAGCTGAGACAATAGAATGCCCATATCGCCATCCCTCGCTCCCCAGGCATGCCGATAAAGGCCGTAGCGATCAGCATCATCAATGCTTGTAGAGTTCCAGAAACTGGAACCCCAGTAGGCACCTGGCGTGTAATAACCGCCCTCGGCCTGCTGCCAGTTTTTCAGCAACCCCCGGAACGGAGTGATCGGCCAGCCGCTGTCGAATACCAACTTACCCTTCCCATCCCAGACGCGCATGCCGTACTCATCACCGCTCTGAGGAGCTTCAAAGCCGCAAACCCTATAGCTCCAGCCGGTATGTTGACCGATCTGCGCGGCATATATGTAGTTGAACGTGTCATGCGTGTAACGAATCGACGTAATGAAGATGACGCGAAAGCCTGTCCAAGCGCCTGGTCTACCGATATGTGAGAAGCGTCCGACTGCCCCACCCTTGTAGTACAAGTTTGGAACGCCAAAGACCATAGGCGGGTGCAACGTGGTGAAGGCACGGCCATAACTTATCAGGCAAGACGCAATGCCTTGGTCGCTGTATGGGGTTGCCGGTAAGTGGGTAACCTTGATGTCACCGCCGAAATACCGGGCCAGTACCGGGTGGTCCGGGCCTATGATCAAATTGCCCGCTTCACCGCGAGCAAAGAATCCGTAGTAGTCGCTCATAAATTGGCGAACAAATAAATGATGACGTCACGCATATATGTGCCACCCCACATAGGAGGAAAAAGCTCGATAAAACCGTCACCAACCCTGATCGCCGGAATGTCGGTTCCCACGAAGTGCCCCTGAGCACCGTAGCGACCGTCGTAGATCCATGTTGACATGAGCTCAGTTGCCGGAGCGGCTACAGCGAACATGCCGGCGGCAGCATTCACAGCTTGGAAACGCAAAACCTCGGACGTAATGCCCCCCGACAGCACAATGGTGTCGACCTGCCGAACGGTAAACGTTTCGGAATTGATGATCTCTCGGCCAGTTGCATCACGAATGAGCAGCCCGTAGCTCATACGGTCAAGTTCCCTAGCTGTACCCGCTTAACGCCGTTTCCATCAAATACCTTGATGACGTTCTCACGTACCTCCATCCGGCCACTTGTACCGGCACTGTTCAACTCCAGACCACCATTCTTGTCTAGAGCCCAGCGTGGTCGCCCGTTCGCCCCTGTCTGGCTGGACTTGAGAACGCCCGCAATATTGGCATCACCGACCCTTAAGCTATCAACATCAAGCATGTCTGCTCGCAACTTCCCCGCCAGAGTGGTGACCGGCCTACCTGTAGCATCGAATAACTTGCCGAACGTGATTGGTCCCAGTTGCCCCTCTTGAATAGAGGCCTCGCGGATAAATGCACTGTCGATGTACACCTTTCCATCGACCACCATAAACGGCTTCACTGCTGAGCTTTTAGCTCCTGGCCTTGCAATCCAAAACCGGTCAGCTAGTACTGCAAAGTCGGCTGTCTTACCATCATTGGCTGCACCGAAGCCTGAGACATAGCCATTCACGTCCAGTTTGAGAGTGAACTGAGCCGACAATCCCTTAACGGCTTCGGCTTGTTGCTGAATACTTGATCCAAAACCGTCCAAGCGACTGCGCAGCGCTTGCTCAAGCTCGGACTCACCCAGTTGGCCAGACAGCTGGCCCAATAAATACTTAGCGTCAGGCAGTGGCTTGGCGAATGTGCCATTGGGCGAATTCGGTGGTCCCTCAACATTTGAGGTGCTTGTGAAAGAAACCCAGTAGAAGAAGCCTGGCATGTCCAGAGGATTGTCGACGCTCACGACGTCGTCACGCACCTTGTCGCTGTAGAACATCCCCGCTTCCCGGCCAATGATCTTGGCCTGTCCGATGTTATCGACCTCGGAGCGATAGATATTGGTAAATGCATGGTTGTTGTAGATTTCCTGTGGCGTATCCCAGCTCAGATGCACCATGCCAAAAAAGCTACCATCTGCTGAAAATCCAGTCGGTGCAGGCGGCATCGACATGTCCGGAAGCGGTGTACTTGGGATCAGTCCACCATCTGGGTTCCCAGGGATGCGCAGCTTGGCCAAACCGCCATCCAGCATATCGCCCACGGTCAGCTTGCGATCAAGCTTGTCGCCCCTCATACCCTCGCCAGTTTCGATAATTTCCTTAAGTGCCTGGAAAAGCGGGCGAAGCTCGGACGGAACTCCAGGCGGCAGCGGCGGTAGCGTAGTTCTCTTGTTTGTCATAGGTGCCTCACGGCAAGCAGTTACACAATCTCGGAAGCCGAGGTTGCTACTTGAATCGACTGCACCTCACAGGTGCCCTCGACTTCAATTTCCCAGTCGCGGGAATCTACATACCCCGGAGGTAGGCGTACTAGACGCTTATCTTCGATCTCCAGCTCAGCGGCAACCTCTCCGTCGGCCAGCAGACGTAGCGTCACCGGGTAGTCGCGTGCAATTACTTTGGCGCAGGAGAACCCCCCTGAACTGGGTGAAACCTCGTATATCTTGGAGCGCCATCGCATTGTCATAGCTGCCCCCTTCCCCCAGCCGACAATGCTGTTTCCCTGGATCAAGCACAGCGTGTCCTTGTCCAGATCGAAGTAGCCACCCGAGGCGTTCACGTCGTAGAACTCGAAGCCATCGCCAGGTGTGAAAGAAAAGCAGCCGCCTTGATAGAAGGCCAAGTAGCGCCCGTCATAACGGTATGCATGAATTGTTTCAGGCTTAAGCGCTTGCCACTGTTCCTTTGAAATCATCTGCGAAGTTAACAGCTGAGCCTCACCTCCGCCTATGGCCACCAAACCACTCGGCGATGCATAAACAGCGTATTCACCCATATCTACAAGTGACCGCCTGGAGACACAGGGCTGAAGCTCATCGAGTAACGAGTCAGCCATACCAGCCGGTGATGACCCGCTGATCAAATGTGGGCGCCCATTGGTAACCACTACTAGACCTCCAGCCACAGCAGCGATGCCTACAATGGTCTCGGGAATGGCTATCTGGTAGGAAACCGGCCAAGCGTGAGGCATGTATGCTTCACTGAAACACAGAGTGTTTTCAAAGAAGCCGGCCATGAATCCGCCTGGCAACGCCGTAAGCCCGATCAGGCGATCGTCAGGCATATCCCACTCCAGCGATGGCAGCGATACCCCCATGGACTCGCTATACACGTTATCCGTGTATGTACCCAGTGCAGCCGCAACGGTGGCCACCTCTTGAAATACGCCAGCTGACTCTGCGCGATAAATACGCTTGCTTACTATGTCATGTGGTCCACTTGGGACCCCCGGCAACGCCAGCACTAGATCACCACCTGCGGGGGCACCACTGACCATATCCCAACGAATGGCAGGATTGCTTGGCAGGCATGGCGGGCCCTCTTCACCAAACCGGCTAATGAGCGTCACGACATAGCTGGCCTGCACAGCAGTAAGTGGCTGCTTGTCCTGTTCAACCCGGTCACCTGGAACCGAGACAACTGGTGACTCGGCAGGAACCGGCACTCCTAAGCGAAAACTGCTACTCGGGTATGGGCCACTGCCAGAAGTGATCTGACCGATCCCGCCCATCTTTGGGTAACCATCACCAGTCCAATAAACTCTGCTCCATGCATCATTTGCCAGCAAAGACTTGATCACACTGACCTGTTTTCCTCCCCCCCATACCAGCCAATAACCTGCACCATTATTCCCGCCTGGGTAGCGATACAGAGTCGATGGAGCGATAACACTGGGAAGACCAGCTAATTTTGCAGGCGCACGCTCAGGCTTCAGGGTTCCGCGACGCAGATATACGTTACGTGCAACCTGAGCATTCTGATCAGGCAATAAACGCTCATCTGCAATTGGAATTTCACCACGGAAAGCAGCCAGGGCCAGCTTCATACAAAACTACCAGCTGGGGGCTTGGGTCGATGGGTTGGATTGGGGAACAGAGCAGATTGCGGCCAATCCCTCAATTGCACCCGGTAGGCCCGCCAAGCGGTTGAGTCCAGCCCCAGGTCTTCCTGAGCCCAAATCGCTTTGTCGGCTCTTGTCAGTTCGCTGTCACGCCAAAGCCGTTCGGCGACTGGGTCGACTGGTTGCAGCTTTGCCCCATCATCAACCCACTGCCCTACCCACTCGCCGGTTTCGAGGCGTGGGCCTAGTTTGCGAGGCGAGTCACAAGGCTGGAGGGGCCGAGTGGAGGACCAATTCGTCAACACAACATTCTTATCAGGGCAGTCACAGAGGAAGCGACCGGTGCTGTCCAGTTCGAATCTCATGAAGCCACCTCGTAACTCGCACAAAATGCCCAAGATGCATTGGCGCTAGCAGGAACACCGAGAAGACCTATAGTAAGACGCCCATCAGTGCTAAGGGCGAGATCTCCAAGCTTCCATTGGAGATTGTCTGAGTACACGGTGCAGATAATCGGAACATATTTGTCAGGGCGATAACCCGCCGGAAGCGTCATCGCTTGCAAGCCAAAAGTCGGAGCATCTACACGCTTAAACTGCCCCATCAATGTCCCCCGCCCCCCAAATCTACGAAATCGCAGCGGCTCTGCCATGCCACTGAGGGTGAATGAGTTCACCAGCGTCGGAGTCAGCCATCCAGAATCATTCATGGAGGTGGCCATACTGACGTTTCCGGATAGATCAGTACTGATCGATCCAATCACATCGCCAACCAGGGATATTGTGCGCGCAGCCACCAACTTGCTTGCTGATACTGCGTTGGCGCTGATACCAAGCTTCCCAGCCAGAGCATTAACCATGGTTGTCGCGAAATTGGGGTCGTTTCCTAACGCAGCAGCCAGCTCTTTGAGTGTGTCCAATGCTGCAGGTGATGAGCTGACCAAAGCAGCAATTGCAGCCTGTACCGCGGCCATAGTTGCAATCTGGTTGGTGTTTGTCCCCAGTGCAGGGGTCGGTGCTGTAGGAGTACCGGTTAGAGATGCCGATGCCAGCGGTGCACGAGCGCTAATCTGAGCCTGTAATTTGGCAATACCGGCAAGCAAGCCATCAGTTGCACTGATAGGGGAATTCGCACCGGTCTGTAATCCAGACAAAATCACAGCCAGTACTGCGCTAGAAAGATCACGCCATGTCTTATCTCCAGCGTAGAACTGCCCGGCAGTGCTGAGGGCAATCAGATCCTGCTTACCATCCATTCCACCCGCAGTCAGCCTGGCCTCGATCAGCGAGCCATCCAGCCAGAGCCTTGCCTTTGTACCCTCTTGAGCACGCGATATTGTTAGGGTAGTTCCGTTCCATGAGGTCACCTTGACGACCTCCCAGGCCGTCTCGTTACCATTGCCATCCTGCTTGATGAGCGTTAGCAAGAAATGATCCCCAGCAGCTAGTACAGGTAGCCCAGCCGAACTGGCAACGACCAGCAGAGCATCCCCAACCGAAACGTCACCCACTAAGGCAGAGGCGTAATTGTTGATATATCGCTGCGTCATACTTCTCGTACCCTACAGAACAATTCGTCCTCGAAAATTTCACCGCCAGCGGTTTGCACCCTGACGGTGATCTTGTATATGGCACCGTCAACACCTGAACTGACCCAAAGCCGCACCCGGTTGCCGTCGACCAAGGTCGGCACCACCGCTAGATCTGCGCTATCAACCAAACAGGACATCACAACTGCGATCTCGTCGCCTTCGTCCAAAGCCTCGTCGTACACAATCGACTTGCTCAGCCGCTCTGACGGCTGTTTAGTAAAGGTCCCTAATTTCATTCATCGTCTCCATTCGCGGATGGCCGGCAGACGCACAAAATTTCGCGGTATTACCAACCGAGAAAAGATTTCTTCCGTTGGATCAAAGGCATTCGGGTTGATGTAGCTATCGGACTCTCCGAGAAAATCAAACACCGCTGTGCCTCTGCCTACACGTCGGCGCACACCAACGCCCAAAGCCTCCAGCTCAGTCACTGCTGCCCCAGAGCTAGTTATCACTCGGGTACCACTCATTGAGCTGTCTATTCGAACGATCGTTGCCTCTAAGTCTGGATACGTGCGCTTATAGCCAGTACCGAATGTGAGCAGAGACAGCACGGCTATACCTTCACCGCGCACAATCACCGCACCGTCAGTCACCATGTGCTGTTCCAGCACCGCTAAGCCGCTAATCGGCCGGATGGCATGGAAACCTCCAAGCACTTGCACTCCGAACTCCGCAGCCCCCGCCAGGGTTGGCTTAATCAGAGAGCCGCTACCAGAGCCCAGCAGTTCAAAGTCAAGAGAGCCGACGAAGGCCTGCCGAAGCATTCCTGAATCCTGTAGGTCCAACTCCAGTGGAGTGCCCCCCGAGAAGCCAATGTGCCGTACGCCTGCCGCATCAATATGCGAGGCCTCTAAATCACCAGTGAGATGTGATGGCACAAGCTCAACAACGCTTAGTCGAATTGCCGAGGGCATCAGAGAACCGCCAACGGCAATATCAGCAGCCCCCAACACCATCACGCGCTTGGCCGATGTCATCTCAACCTGCATCGGTCGAATGAACGCTTCACCTTCGATGAAAACTATGCCGACATGGCCCAGCATCTCTAGGCCAAACACCGCAAAGCCGGAGCCTAGAACTGTCCGAGAGTAGAAAAGATCAGCCGCAAGATTGAATACGGCCTCGCCGCTTCCATTACGGGCCACTGTCTCGATAAGAGTTGCATTGACAAGAGTGACCCACTCGCCCGTCGTCCGGCGCACAGCACTCGCCAGAAAGTCCCCCGCAAGAAGCTTTACCGCTGCGCCAGTACCGTGGACGACTCGCCTTGCCAGTATCTCGGTTGAGACGCTGAACAGTGCCTGTCCCGAGCCAAGGACAGGCACTCTCCTACCAGCATTGAGCCTGCGCTCATTGAGTGCGGAACCGTTCAGGCGCACGGGATACCCCTTAGCGGGAGATCAGACGCAAAGCGCCAGGGATGGCCGAAAATATATCGGTTGGGTCGATAGTCTTGGGCGCTGTCAGCGGGGCGTGTGCCCACATATTTCCGCTACTACCCGAATCCCAGATAGAGAAATGAGTAACTTGAACAGAGGTAGCACCGTTATTCGCCGGGAAATTCAAGGTATTGGCGTTGGTGATTTGTTTCCCACCACCAGCTTCGTCGGCGGAGGCCGTCCACGCAGATGACAGCGGTGTGCCTACAGATTGGCGGACATACGAAGGCCAAACCGCAGCACTTACCTCAGTTTTCAGAGCAGCATCGGTCGGATCAGCCGTGTGCAGTGCGACAAAGAAGTTAGAGGGTAACGGCAGCTGAGTGCCACGGAAGTGCTCAAGCAGAGCAGATTCAAGGTAGTTAGACGCAGCAGACATAATCGGCCCTCCCGGGCTAGATTTTGGGTGTTTGAAAAACCGTTACAGGAAACGCGGCACCTGCATACGCAGGTTTCCTTGTTGGTGTCCGGTTAAGGCCAGATGCCTAGCGTCAGCCTGAGCAGCCACGAAATACCGGTTGTGGAAGTCGCTTAGCGCCAAGTCGCGCCATGGCTGCGGCATACTGAACAGCCGATACTTAGCACCATGAATCAGAACCTCCGACCAACGCCCAAGCAGTTCGGCGGGCATATCGCGACCCAGGATCGGCTGGCAAACGAGCGCCCCGTCCAGTTCATCGCTCGTAGGCGGATGGCGAAACTCCACGGTACTGGCAGTCGGTTGCCAGAACGCATCCCCCGGAGCCAGCTCTCGACCGGCGTCCCTCAGCCAAAAAATTCGCAGAACATCGGCTCCGGGCGGGATCTCAATCGCCGGAGAGTCGGATTGGGCAGCCACAACAGCAAGTCCATCGCTGTGCACCCACACGTTCCCCTCACTGCACAGCTCACGCTGTGCCCAGCGCAGCATGTCCCGCAGAGTTGCTCGCGGGCAGCCCGGAAAGTCTGGCTGCAACTGGTCAATCAGGTCATTGATATTCATTGCGCGCTCTCTGCGTTAGGGCTAGCGGCTCCATCACCCTGGAGTTTGAGCCCGAGTGCGCTCTGGGCGGCCTGTAGATGCGAGTTGGCGCGAGCCTGGTTAGCACCGCCCTCCGCGTCCTTGGTGAAGGCTCTCGCCAGCACAAGGTCCAGCAGGATCGGCCCGTAGGTATCCGGAAGCCGAATTGCCTCAGTCGAGTCGGTCGAGGCTTGCGCTACAGCATGTGGTGTCGGCACAGCCGAACAACTGACCAGCACCTTCGCCCCAGTTGCTGAAGGCGGGTAGACGTAAAAGATTCGCGGCTCATCCTCCTCAAATACATAGTGCTCGATGGCTATGCTGGGCGTTTCGCCATGCCAGCGCGGACGCATGGCATTCAGCTCAGCACGCAGAATGGGGGTTATGACTAGCCCTTTGGCCTGCTGAGCAGTGTTGTGCAACACAGACAGCAGGCGCTCGTGCCCGCTCGGAATGGTCTGCCGGGTTCCTGCGACACAAGTAACTTCTGCGGTCACAGTATTCGCACCAGGGCGAATACCGATCACAACGCTGTACGCCTCATTTAGCCAGTCGAGCAGCTCCTTGTTAGTCCAGCGCGTACCGTCCTTGCTACGCTCCTGCAAGATCGTCCGTGCACGCCGCAGGACATCTCCCACAGTCACAGTCATTCTTTAGACCTCTTCCATGTGGCTAAGCTTTGCCAGCTCAGGGGTCCAGATAAACTCGCGGCCGTTCTCTCGGTTGCGCAGCAGGCGGTTAGCCGGTGCAGTTTCCTCCAGTTCCCACTCACCGCCCTCTTCTTCCAACTCGGGCAGCTCTGCCTCGTCCAACAGACTGTTCGTAGGCTCGGGCTGGCCAACCATCGGAGCCTCAGCCACCACCGTTACTGGCGTTTGCGGCTCGGTCAGTACGGCGCCCTCCTGCTCTTGCCCTGTGGCCTGATTTGTTTGGCCATTGAGCTGCGAATCCTCGGAGCTATTCGGCTCCTGATGCACGTTTTCCAGGACGGCCCCCAGACCGGCTAGAATGTCACCCCGCAGATCCTCCAGCTTGCGGCGTTTGTCCAAGTCGATGCCCAGCTCTTGCTTCACCAAAATTTCCAGCTCGTCCTTGGTCTTCGCGGCCTTCACCGCAGCAATCAATTCTTGCTCGTACATGGATTCACTCCAAGTTAACGAGAGCCGCCCCGAGGACGACTCCCGAAGCGGGCTCAGCCCTTGGTGGCGTAGAGATGACCAAGCGCTTTCGAGTCGATGCACTTGGAGCCGTAGACGTTCAGACCGCGCACCAATTTCCCGAAGTCGCTCGGGTTCGGTAGGGTCTCCATCTGGGTCATTTGGCTGGCGAAAGTCAGTGCCTTCTTATGACCGAACTGGATGTGGGTGCACTTCTTATTGCCGGCAGCAACATCATTCACCACCGACAGGTTATTGCTGTTGTAGACCGTAAAACGGTCCAGTACACCCAGCTTGCCATTACGGATCACCGATTGGGCGTCGCCCATGATGCCCGCATCTCGCAAGTCGGACTTTTTCAACATGCCGGACATCCAGGCCGGCAGAATGATCCAACGACCTGTTTCCGGGACGTTCTGCTCATCCAGTACGGTCGCGCAGTCGACGAGCAGATCCAGGACTGTGGCTTTTGTGACCACCACGGGATCGCCTGCGGCCCCCAAGTTGAAACCACCACTCTTTGCACCCGCGTTACCGCCGGAGTTTTCGGCGTGCGCATCGGAGTAATGTTTACCCAGCAAGCTTGTGTCGATGGCGATTTTCATCTGCTCGCCACCGTCATTGGAAAACTCGTCCATGAGCTTGATGTCAGCCTGGTAGGCATCAACGTCGTTGACCTCAAAGGCAAAGTACTTCGCCTGATCGATCTGCAAGGTCACCTTATCGGACGTCGGTTTCTCGTAGGTGAGGCCGCCACCGATCTGGTAGTCCTTGATGACAATATTGGGCACCGTGCGGATTTCGACGGTATCGCCCTTCTGCTTGATCTCGCCCTCGTAATCGGTGTTTGCGATCTCACCGAAGACAGTGGCGGCGTAGAGTTTCTCGACCAACTTGCCCGACCAGATGGCCGGAATAAATCCGACCGTACTGGTAGAACTTACGTTGGGGTGACCTGGTGCGCGGATAGGACCGGCCATGGTGTTTCTCCTGTGTGACGCCTCCCGGCGTTACTGGACCGCAGTTATTGGGTGATGCGGCCCTGCGATTGGGCGGCGAAAATATCGGTTTCGAGTGCCGCCGCGTCCGCCGGCAGGTACTTGCCCGCTGCCTTATCCTTGTAGAACTGGCTGATATCGGCAGAACTCCACATACGCTGCTGCGTAGCAGGCTGGAGAGTTTCGGCCCCAACACGGCTGGCTGCCGGCTGGACCTGTTCCGGAGGGATTGGGGGCGGCTGAGTACCGGGCGGCTTGGCGGCGGCGAATGTAGCTTGCGTGTAGGCGTTAAAGAGCGCCGCCACGCGGTATGCACTGAGTTCCTTCTGTGCGTTGATCAGCAATTGCTGCCGCGGCACTCCACTGAACGGGTCGATCTCACCGAGCCACGCATGGAACTGCTGGTCATCGTTGATCTGCCGAAAGTTCGGGACTGCTTGCTCCAGATCGGTCCAAAAGCGCGCGGTAGCGTCCTGCTGCCGCTCATCTCGAAGCTGGCCAACCTCCTGACGCAACGTTTCCACCTCGGCAGCGCCGACCGTACTGGCCGGACCTGCTGCCTTGCTGGCAATGCGCTGGATGACGGCTATTAGCTCGGGGCCGAACTGCTCCAGTTCTTCTTTGCTCAAGTCTGCTATGGCGTCCTGCGCACGCTGCGGAGCGCTTGCAGCAGGCAATTCCTGCTTAGCCTCTTGCAGTTGGCGTGTCAGCTCAGAAACTTGGCGTTGAAGTGGCGGTACTTCCGCATCGTACTTACCCTTCAGTACGCTGAAGCGGTGCTGCCAATAGGCCGCATCCCGGATTTCAGTTGCCTGTGGGGCGGGTTCTTGCGGGACGGTGGCTGCTACGGGCTGAGTCGGCTCAGTCGCCGTGGGCTCATCGGGAGCCGCGGGTGCGGGGTTTCCCTCTTGCTCGGGCTGATTGAGGGCAGCGATTGCGGCGTCTGCGGCCTCAGCTTGGACCTGGATGTTGCGGGGTAGCATTGTGCTGGTCATACGTGTCTCCGTAGTGGTGAGCCGACACTTGCCGGGGTTCACAGGTTGTGGGTATTGCGGGTTCTCCAGCCATGGCCAAGGCCGGGAGCGCGCCCACAAAAAAGCCCCTGAGACGAATCCAAGGGGCTTTGTTGTGAGGGCTGATTAGTTAGATCAAGTACCGAGCGTTTTCACGAGCCGACTCAATGTCCTGCAACAATTCCGCATAGGCCTGCGCACGTCCCTGCAACCGGGCAATACTTTCAACGCCGACGGCAATCTCAAGGTCCGTACGTGCCAACTCCCTGCGTTCTCGGATCAACTGAAGGAACGTCTGCCAATCCGGAGTGGCGTCCGATTGCAGGCGAGCCAGCGCTTTGATTTGCTGCTCTTCCGGTTGCATTTCCGCGTCCTTTCAGTAGTGCTGCTGTCGCGCCAAGTTCGAAAAGAATTTCCTGAGTTTCCGCTCGGGTTTTCTCGGCCGCGGCCTGCGTGTTGTCCACCTCAGCGGTGACACGCTGTTGCTCTAGTTGGGCAGCCTGCTCCATTTGCTGGCCTTGCTGAGCGTTCTCTTGGGCAATCCGGGAACTGATCTCTTCGTCACTGGGCACAAGGCCTGGCATATCGAGGATTTCCGCCACGGCTCGCAGCAACTTTGCCCTGCCCTCAACACCGAGAATCTGCATGTCCACGGGGTTAGCGGTCCCTTGCAAAAACTGCTGCCGCAGCATCTGGGTCTGTTCACGCTGCAACATAGCGCTGGAGCCGCGTGCTACTACCCGGCAGTCACCTTTGATGGCCTGATTATTCGAGTAACGCATGTTAAACAGCCAGAGCGCGTGAATGACTCGACGCACAAGACCGCGGTCGATATGACGGATCGCATCCTTGATGCCCTTATTAGCCGACTCCATCAGCATTGACAGGCCGCTCGCAGTATTTCCAGCGCCACCGATCTTCTCGCTGCCGTATATATAACGAGGGATATTGGTGGCATCGTCGGCACGCCTTTCCCACTCGCTGTAAACGCCCATCAGCTCACCCGCCATACTGGCCGGCTGGAAAAAACGAATTGCGGGCGATGGCGTGGTCTGACTCATAACTGACTTAGTTCGCCAGCGTTTGAGCGGGAACATAATGTTCGGGTTTTCTCCCGGCATCAGTCGTGTCTCGTCGATCTCAACCTGCGGACCAGACGAAAATGCCATGTTATTGGCCTGAGCACGGGCAGTCGCACAGCACATGTCTTGCACGTCGTTCATCAGTTCGGGAATGGCCATGCCCCAGAACGATCCCGGTACCGGCTGGAAGCTGGCAGCATTGTAGGGTCTGGCCCCAAGCGGGTTACGGTTGATCACGCAGCGGATAACGTGCTGCCCGATCAGAATAGCGTCGATCTCGTACTCATCCAGCGGATCTGGAATCTGTTCGGCAGGAACTCCCCATTGCAGCAACATCAGGCCTTGAGCGCTGCCCCAGTAGATCAAGCCTTCAATGGTCTCACCGTGATTGTTGAGCCAATCACCACTGCGATCTTCGATCACCGCCCGCTGGCCATCTACTGCCAGCCAATTGCGCAGACCACCGCGCCCATGTTCAAGCAACACTTTGCGGATAGCGTCCTCGGAATAGCCAGGCACACCGCGCAGTTTGTTCAGCCCCCGCCGGGTATAGCGCTCCCGCTCAATGATATAAGCCCCATCATCGACATCCGATGAGTCCGCTGAGGGGTAAATATCGAAGGGGCTGACCCGCTTGAATTGTGGTTTAACGACCTCAGTTTCAATCAACTCCCATCCCTGCCCCCACCCCAAATCCGGTGTTTTTTGCAGGTATGGCCCTTTCAGAATAGCTACTGGGTAGGTTGCAAAGTCATCAATAAACATCTCAAGCGCGTCATCCCAACCACCCTCCGCAAGCTGGTCGGCAATCAGATCCTGATGCGCGTCTGCGGCCGACCGAGCACGCTTGTCGATCTCCTCAAGCAGCATCTGCTCCAAGGTTTCTCGGGTCAGCGACTGCGCAGCTTGAGGGTCCTGCTGCAAGCGCCCCATCAATGTCTGCTTGAATGCCTCCAGCACTCCCTGCGGAATATCCGACACCGGCGTAGGGTCCAACCCCCATGGGCGGCCAGTAGTTGGCATCAAGATGTCACGAATCCATGCAGCAGCGGCCCGGCACTTGGTTGTTGTTAGTTTCGGATAAAGCTCACTACCGCCCTGAGCACGAATTGCTGTGAGTTTGTCGGCTGGATAAATACCCTTCTGCCGCTGCGCGCAGTCGATTAGGCGGCGCTCAATCTCCTGCTTAGTAGTCTTGGCGGCTTCAAAACAGCGGCGAATGTGACTGGCCAGCGAACTTTCGAGAGCTGCACGCTGCTGCAATTGATCTTGGCGCGCCTGCTCTTGAGCGATCAATGTACTGGCCGGAGTGAAGCCTAGAAGCCCCATGTCACGCATGCTTCATGGCCTCATAGACCGCAGACACCTCATCTTTACGACCGCTGCGGCGCATCAACGCCGCGTGGCGAATGCCTTGCAGATTATCGAACAGGTCAAAAAGGTAACCAGCTGGATCAGCTGCAAACTCGTCCAGTTTCACCAGCAACTCCACGCCGAGGGCCTCTGGCATTTCGAAAGATAGACGCACTGCGGGCAGCTGACCGCTAGCCTCGCGCACCAATACGTTGTCGATCTGTACTGCGCCGATGTCAGTTCGCAGGCGTGCCGAAGCAACAGCGAAAACGGAGACTTTTGTAGCAATAAAGACGGCTCCTTGGTTGGCGTCGACGTAAATCTTGCTCATGTATAAGCGCTCCAGCTGCCCTGGCTCTGGTGTGTGGTTGGGATGCTGCTGCTCGGCAGCGGTGTGCCGACGACACCGGCCAGTTCGAACACGCCACAGCGTGACATTGTTTCAAAAGCTTTAGCACCGTGGCTGGCCCAGTCGTGCCGAGGAATATCCTTGTAGCGGCCGAGCTTGTCGTCCCACTCTTTCCGGTAGCTATCAAGGCAGTCAATCAGCCGGTCGACTCCCGTAGATGCGGCTGCGTCCGGTGCGCTGTCATCCAGCGTGGTCTCAGAAAACCAGCAGAACGGCAGGAAGGACCGAACCGCTTGGATACCTTCCGCATGGCTGCTAATGCGCGGAACAGGATCCTCAAATCGAATGCCGTGCTGTAAGGCAACTTCATATCGCGACTTACCCGTACCGATCTCACGCACAGCCAAGTCGTGCGGGCCAAAGTGCTTGCCGTAGCTGTAGCCCTTCTTCTTCAGCTCAGTGGCGTAGTACTCGATACCCTCACCACTGTCTTCCAGGTAGTCGATGATATGCACCTCACGCCCTACGATCTGAAAGAAGACGATGGACATGGCGTCGCTCATACCCAAGTCCCATGCCGTGTGCACGGGTAGCACTGGCGTAAGCCTGCACTTGGTGGTGATTCTCCCGTTCTTACGCAGCCAGAGCATCTGCTGCATGTAGTAAGCACCATCGACACTTTGCGCGAACGCCTCGTCGGGTACAGACGGGTACTCACGCTTCATATCATCGTGCAGGCTCTCCGCCTTCTTCGCGTACCAGGCTTGCTGTGCAGCGGAGGTACGAATACCGAACTTTGTTTCGAGCTGAGAGAAGTACTCGCGCATCCACTGCGGAACGGCGATGCCGCTCGGGGGCAATTGATAGGCCGGTTCCTGGTGCCACGGAAAGAAGTGGAACTGCCAATCCATCAATGAGGGAAGCTTGCCGCTGGCCAGTAGACGCCTGGCGATCTGGGTATAGTCGAAGAAATAGCCTTCGCGCCCCTCGGCCGTACTTTCCAGCGTCACCTGGTTGCCAAGGCCTACCGCCTCAAACGCACCGGTAACGATCTCCTGCGCCTTGTCCGGGTATTTCCGACATATCTTCCCAAACTCGGATACATGCAGGCGCTGTAAGGTGTCGCCGCGGTATCCGGTGGACACCTGAATGCTTGATCCGTTATCGAATACATAGCCCAGATCTTTGTCACTTTTGGGCTTGGGAAAACGCAACCCGATCAACTTGAAGATTGCTTGCCAAGCTGTGTCCTGGGCCAGTTTTTCGTAAGCGAGCCTGATCTTGTTGCGGTAAATGTCCTTGGCGCTGTCCAGGCGGTGCGCAATACAGCCTGCACTGAAGTTCGGCGTCCAGAGGCAGTCATCCAGCGAGTCGATCATCTCGAACGTGGTAAAGCCTAACTGCCGCGCCTTGAGAATGAGATCACGACAGTGGCCGTCGGTGTAACGCTGCCGTTGTGCGTCGTTCGGTTTGAAACGCCGGACCCTGCCATCTTTGTCCTTAATCTTGTAGAGCGTGTTTAGCCGGTACCATTTATTGCACAAAGCCCGCAGAAGTAGCTTTTTGCCCTTCAGTTCCTTACGGCGGTGCAACTCCAGCAGCTCCTCCCCCTCACGTACTACGGTGGCTCGCAACTCACGAGGGATCATTCCCCTGCCACCTCGGCCAGCAACTCATCCAATGACTTGCCGGTGCCCCTGCTACTTTCCTCGTCCAATCCATAGGCCTGGCGCTCCAAGCGAATAGCACGATCCATGGCAACGGTTGCATTGCCCAGCGCCTTACCCACGTAGTCCAGCGGCAGGTCGATCTCAACCACTGCACCACCGCGTACCTGGACCTTAACCTTGCCATCGGCCAGCTGCTTCTCAAGCAAATCCATCAGCTTGTCAGTCAGATCCTTAGCACGGCGGATAATGCGTTGATGGCTCTGCACCACCGAAGCGCCCACAGCAGCTGCGTTTTCGACGATCTCAGCATCAGTTACCGACTGAACAACCTCAGCTGCTGCCGCACGGTTTGTTTTCTCACGAACGCGCTGGCGAATTTGCTCTGACAGATCACGGGACCAGCAACCATCGGCTGCTCGCTTGCGGATAGCCGCCTCAGACGGCCCATGCACGCGGCTCAACTCACGGTTGCTGTATCCCCCCGTACGGTAATCGCGCTCGACCGCAGCCCAGTCGTAGCGCTGACGGTCGCGGCTGATCATTGCGCTATTCACTCCCGATAAGTTGAAGCAGGCGACACAGCCATCCCATCAGAGTTGACTGGCCTGCCCCTGCACAGCCTCAACCAGCCCCTGATGACGGCGCTTACACTCCAGATACATTCCGGAGGCGGCTACATCCGATAAGGTCAGCTCGGCTGGGTCGCCGGTACCATCTTCATTTACTGGCACCTGCTGTAGATCGGGGCACAACTCCAGAAGGCTCTGGTCGAAGCTCACCGGCACGGGCGGCGTTGATGTTGTGCATCCAGCTAGCAGGAATGCGGCAATTAGGGTCCATCGGCTCACGAACGACCTCCTGACGAGTACGCTGGTAGATGGTGGTGTTTGTCACCTTGATACCCGCAATGGCCTCGGTAGTTTTCTCGGCCACTTGGGATACCAGCTCACGCGCCAGTTTTTCCTGTGCCTGATCAGCCTTCAACTGCGCGGCTTCGTCGTAACCGACCTTCCAGACATGCATTTGCCAACCAAATACACTGCTGATAACAGCCAGACTCAACAGCACAAGGGCACGCATTAGATTGATTTGCATCAGTCGAGGCTCTTATCGTCAGTGGCTGGCGCATTAAGCACTTCGGACTCAAGACATGTGCTCTTGGCGATCATGGGTAAAACTTTCGATCCAGCTCGAAGTGCGGACCGTCCTTAAAGGTTTTCCAATCGCCGCCCCACACAATGGGCACCTTCAGCTTTGAGGCCGCTGTCTTCATTGCCTCGGCAAGCTTGTGATACAGCGGCCAGTCCCAGCGCACCTCGGTACCGATCATTGCGGCCAAATCCACAGCATGAGAAACAGCACCAAGCTCAGGCCTGGCAGCCGGCTTCTTAGGGATATGGCGGCTGTTAGTTGTGGTGCTTGCGCCTTTGGCCACAAGCACCTTCTGACGCTCAGCCGTGCGAACGCCCTCAGTGACGCTGAAGTCCACTTCGGTCAGGGTGATGGCCAAACGAACTACCCCCTGCAAGTCTGGGTGCACTCCCTCTAAGCGCTGCTCGCTACGCCTACTCAGCTGGAACTGGCTCATATCCCGATAGCCCTCTTGAGTTCACGCAGAATCTCCACCAGGGAGGCAGTGCGGCGCTTCTCGGCATACACAAACCATGCGCGGACAACGACCCAACCGGGTAGCCCACAAACGAATACCAGGCCAAGTAACGCGATCAGCCCGAATTGATCGTTTGCCCAGTGCTGTAACTCATACCAGCGGATCACACCGGCGCCACCGCCTAGGCTGAACATCAGCGTACTGATCAGCGCGACTGTGAATTCACGGACGGTCTTAGGCACAGTCATGGCCATGACAACTATCGCAGCGGCCAGTGCGACCAGAAGTCCAAGCACACCCAGCTTGTACAACGCAATGCCGCCAGCAGCAGCCGAGGTTGGCTCAGGCATGGTATTTGACCTCATGAAGCATCTCCTGGGACTTTTCAGCCCTGGTGATGAGCCCACTTTGTGCGGACTTCAGGGAAAGGGTGCCGACCGAAGTCGGCGGGTTGGCAACGTCTCTCGACGTGACCACGGCGACGCCTCTCGGCGGGGCCGTATTCTGGTGACATACACGGACACCCCATTCTTTACGTAGAGAATGGGGTCAGGGTGTATCTAGGAATGTGGTGCTGTCTTTCCAGCTGTCCGCCATAGCTGCGCCTGACGCCAACACCCCATCGCATCGGTCTCGTCATCCGCCACACGCGCCCGGCCCGGAGCAACCCGTGAAAAAGCCTGCGCGGGCTGCCAGTGTTTTTCGGTGAGCGCCCCACCGCTGGCTGGGAGCGTCCAGGCTCCCCCGCAGGGCCGCCCTGGCTACGGGTGTTGCAAAGTTGCAGGTAATAAAAAACCCGGCGCGGTGGCCGGGTTTCAGATTGGGCGGTGTGCAGTCGTTACTTCACACGTTGAAAGTATCCTGCTCCGAGTGGCACGGGGTGTCAAGCACTACACTCATTATCAAGCTTCGCCAAACGCAGACTCTAGGTCTGCTAGGTTATACTTCACAAGCTTTATATTAAACCTATAGGTCGCTGCGATATTAGCAATGCGCCCAACACTCACCAAGCCCACATCTTGATCCTCTACAACAATTACAAATACAAACCTGAACCTAATACGATCTTTAAAGCTTAATGCCTCATAAAAGCTATCTACCTTTTTCAAAATCGCACTAATACTGCGCTTATCCATTTCAAACCGGACCAGCTTAATCTCAAAAACTACCAACTCCCCATCTACTTCAGCAACTGCATCAAAAATAATCTTTGGCATCCCCAAGGGTGAGACGTTTTTAACAAGTTCAACACCCATCTCATTTGATAATTTTTTTAACGCTAAATTCTCTGCACTATATACCTTGCCTGATATTTCGTACCGTTTACGTCGAAAATTTTCATTGGCAATCGACTCTTTAAAATCCGAAATCCCTACTGTGGCATCTGTATCTTCAGTATTTACAACAAATTCCCGATTAAGCGGCACTTCATCTTCGGGTTGTGTACGAGGTGGATTCGAAACTGGATCGACCTCAGCCGCCTCAAACTGCTCATCAATGATAATTTGATCAATTTCTAAGTCTGACTTCTCAGCGATTGCTTGTGCAGAACCGGCCCTAAACATATTCGTGAAATTTGACTCGTCCCTGTAGTCACCTGGGGCATAAAGCACATGATGCTTCCACCACAAAGTGATATAGAACAACAGGACTATCAGGCAAGGAAAACCCATCAGAAACCAAACGTAAGTTTCTTGTACTGGCCGCTCAATAAAGGGAAGTACAGCTGCCCCACTTACTTCTGCAATACCTGCGAATAGAGCGATAACTGTCAGTGGATTTTTTATGTGACCTATCTTTTCGAGCATGTTTAACCCTGGGTGGGAGTATCATCTGGCTGTCATCGTATCTCAGGCAGCTACCGTCATGCCACGCTCCTGCATAAGCACCGACGCCAAAGGTCCCAGCGCCAGCCGATCCAGCCGATCACACACCCTGAACAACTCCTGCACGATCCAACCCCATTCCCGAGACCAATTACGCCGGTCGAGGCGCACACTGTGCCGCTCAAGCAACCAACCACGGAACAGGCGCGGTTCTGCAAGCGGATCAGGATTACCCATGCCGCCCTGTACCATGAAGCGATAGCGGTACAGCACGCCGGCGGCAACCCACTGCGCTAGGCGTTGTTTCTCCTCGGTCAGCTCAGCGCGTTTATCCCAACTTTCCCAAAGCAACGCATGTGCAACCTCAAACCACTGGTTGGATTGCCGCGTACTAACCTCTGGCGCGTACAGGTTGTGACCGTAGCACTGCAACGCAAGCGGCAAAGATGCGATTGCATGCTGAAAGCGCCCCGCCAGTGCCTGGTGCGCAATGCAATGCAGGCTGCTGTCGATCTCGCTGAACTGCACCTGGCCCCAGATTGAGCGATCAACTAGGTTCTGAAGCATTGTCGTGCTGCTGTTGTACATGCAGTCGTGCCAGGCCTGCCGCGCACTGATCAGTCTCATACAGCCCCCAAACTGCGCGTCATTTGCGCAGTAACTGAATTTCGGTACCACATTGCATCCCTACTCACCGCAGCGTTACCAAGCGTTCGCAAGCGCGCACCGGGCTGTTGCGCACTTTTCACAGTTCTTCCCCGTTGTAGAGCGGCACAATGCGCACTCGCACGCAGGGCGTTTCCGAATAACGCCTCCGGAACATGCCGTCGGTGTTCTGCACGTCATCGCGCCACACTACGCCGTTGCAGCCGTCGCAGATGGCCTTGAGCACATTATCCGTGTCCGGTTTCTTCATGGGCTTGATCTCACCGGCCAAGGCAAGTGCCTTCCGCTTTTTCGACATGGACTGAGGGACGCCATGGAAGATGTACAGCTCAATCAGTGCGGGGCCAGTCATGAGCTCACGCCCAGCCATGGCCTCCTGCGCAGCTAGCGCTACCAGGCCCTCATAAGCCACCGTCTTCGTGGGTGTGAACATGCGTGCGTGCGGGCCTACACGACCGATACGTGGCCGGCCTTTGCCTTGGGGTTCGCCCGGCACGGTGAACTCAATGGGGCGCAGATCAGGCATGTTTCGCATCTCCGCGCTTGATCCCCAGCGAACTGAGCAATTGCTGCCTGGCAGATACACCTGCCGGAATACCTTGCTGAAGAATGCGTGCCTGCAGGCGCTGTTCCTGAACGGCGTCAGTTGCGGCGACTTCTGGACACATATCACCGCCCTTTCCTGCTAACTGCTTCGGAGGGGCAGGAAACTTCTCGCCTGCTAAGGCCGCTTTCATAGCGCGCTGGTAAGCGCTGTAGAACGCTTTCTCATGGCGCTCAGCTGAAAGCTTTCGCCAAACCGAATGATTCATCTGCCTCCAAGCCCAGTAAGTGGCTGGATGCATCACCGAAAGATCCCGCCTGTCAGCGGGAGCAGTTTCGTAACGCAGCACCTGGGCATAAGCCTCGTCACGAGATGGTGCCCCAAGAGCTTCAGGTTCAGGGTTACGACAGAGCTCCAGGAACTCAGAGGGTGCGCTGGGATATTTCATCGTGGCACGCAGACGATCCAGCCCGAACTTGAACTGCGCATCGGTGAGCTGGCGAAACTCACGAACGGCCATGTATTGAGTCTTCGCAGCGTTCAGGCGCTCTCTGGATGGCCAACTGTGGCGAAACAGCAATGGCTTGAGAGACTGCATCTCGGTGAACAGCAAATTCACACGCAGAGTCAGCTCATGCTTGCGCTCAGCCTTCATGGAGCTGGAGCCTGTCTGCCCAGCTGGTGTCATTGAGCTCATCTGCGAGACTACTGCTGCCGTGATTGAAGCTGCTTTGCTCGGCGCCTCGGCGTTGATTGTTGGCTTCGTCATTGCGCACCTTCCGCTGGAGTGATTGAGCCAGTTCATGTTCCCACTGGCCTTGGGACTGACACTTATCGGGGCGGTTGATCCAGTAGCTGAGAAACTCTCTGAACAGGTCCTCCGTGAGCGATTCAGGGTTGATAGCTCTGCGAACACACGTTGCCTTCCAGCCTTTGGGTGAAGGCTGCCAGGTGTCGTGCATTTGGAATCTTTGTGCGATTTCGCTAGGAGGAGGATTAGGAGGAAGACCGGATACCGGAGGTGTGCCCACTTTTGGCAATTCACCCCCTGCCACTTGACTGCCCTCTTTTTCCTGCAAAGCCTTGTCGTTACTGGGCTGCTGACTGCCCTCTTCCCTGCCCACTTCATCTGCCCACTTACTGCCCACTTTTTTTTGGGCGGATTTATCCCGTGATGCCAACAGCAGCTCAAAAATAAGTCGGCGCTCAGCCTGATTAGGGCCTAGCAGGCCCACTCGCTGTAACCACATAAGTGCGCGGCGAAGCTCCTTCTCACTGGGCTCCCCCCCTTTAATACCCTGGTGGGGTTCGACATACAGCTCTTCAGCGATGGACTTCCACGACACACCACGCCTCGCACCGACAACACCCGAGGCGTAATCCATAAATGGGCGTAAACCAAAGACGTAGATCTCGCGGGCTAGCATCGGCAAGCCACGCAATGCCTCACGCTCCTCATCGTTGATCTGGTACGCCCCCATACATCAACCCCTCACCAGCTCCAATCGCCGACCACTCTGTGCCAGCGCGTAAAGCTGTTGCTGCAAGCTCTCCAGAGCTACGGCCAGCATGGCCTCGCGAGGGGTGCAGCCACGTCGCACTGCCTCCTGCTCTAACGCCTGTATTTCACCTGCACTGAGCTGCATCAGCGCTGCATCGCATACTTGGCTCGAGAACATGACGCTCCCCTCCTTTAGCTAGGGCCTTTCAGGCCGTCTTCAGTTCGTCAACACTCTCGCCCAGAGCCTGCTGCGCCAAACTGGCCAGCGCAGCACTGAGCTGATCGGGTGTTAGTTGTTCGCCGCGAAACAGCGCAGCCAGCACATGAGCGCGCTGCTGCAACAGAACTGCGGCAAATATCTGTGCCTGCTGGCCCCCTTGCTGAAGCCTGTGCCCTATGAACATGCAATCACGGGCATAGCCCGTCAGGTTCTCGGCATGACTTAGTTTGGCGGCCTCGATCAGTTCAGCCTGGTCTGCCTCGCAGACCCGCAGCTTGATCAGCTCGGTTAAGTGGGTGCCGGGCGCTTTACGCCGGCGATCTTCTCGGAGTTTCACCTTGGATATGCCTCGGGGTTGGGATGAAAAGTACAAATAGGTGTCAGGCGCGGCGTGGTAGCGTTGGAGTTCTCACACAACCAACGGACACGGAGGCCCGACATGGAACTGAAAGAGATGGCAGAAATGCTGCTGGCACTGCACCTGCGGCAACAGGCAATGCACGATGCGCTCACCATAATTTGCTCCGGACTTCACCAAGAGCAGTCAGAGCTAGCCACAGAGCTGATCCGGAAATTCCAAGCAATAGCAGCAGTACCACCGCCACACATAACACCCGCTCTGGCCGATATCGCCACGCGCTAAGCAGCCACTCTTTCAAGCGGAGAAGTGATTTTGATGGCTTCGGACAAATCACCAAGCCCGGAGTCTTTTCGGGCGACGTTCCGCCTGGTCCCGGAAAACCCTCGTCAGGACGAATGATCTCGCGCAGAGCAGCTACAAATGGCGGCACCTGTTCTGTCTGTTTGCTGATTTGTAACCCGTCGTCCTTGCTCAGCCGCCAAGCTGGCTGGTCAGCAGTAACCGCTGATCGGCCCCTGGCCACAAATTCATCCAGGCTGATCACTCGGTCGCTCTCAAGTGTCGCTTGTGCTTCGAGCCAAGCGGCCTTGTCCTCATGGCTCATCTCATCTGGCCACACAACAAATGGCGGCCGTTCGCCTCGCAGCACCGCCTCGGCTTCCAGCATTCGCTTGGCGTGGCCAGATGGATCGCTGCTGCGTCCTGCTGCCTCCAATGCAATTTCTTTTTCGCGGGGAGTCATTTGGATTCCTCCTAGGCTACTGATGCCTTGGCTAGTACCTGAGACGGAAATGGCCTTAGCTCATCGGCTGAAAATGTGCCGTCGTCATGCTGATTCACATGAATTTCGCGCTTCATGCGCAAGGCTTTGCTGATCGCACCCTGCGTGACTCCAAGCACTACAGCCGCGTTGATTTGGCCGCGCTCAGCAACAAACTCATTCAAAGGGGTACGTTTCATAGCCCTCTCCACTCTGTTAGTGGCAAAAGTATTACCCGCGGTCTTTATTAAATCAAGCCCTGCGGTATTAGACAGTTATTACCGGCGGGAATAGAGTCACAAGATGAATATGAACCCGAAAAAACGCCCACTGACCGACCTTGAGATTCGCGAATGCGCGGCGCTCAATGCCATCTATAAGTCGAAGAAGAAAAGTCTTGGAGTGACCCAGGAAAAAATCGCGATCGAGGGCTTAAAGGCAAAAACCCAGAGTGCGGCGAGCCACTACCTGACGGGCAAGAATGCTTTGAATGCTGAAGCAGCCTCAGTGTTTGCTCGCTATTTACAAGTCCCTGTTAGCGACTTCAGCCCTAGGTTGGCTGAAGAAATTGCTCGGATGGCTGATGCATCATCAACCGTCGAGCCAGGCCCACCAATTACCTCCCAATTTCGGGCAGTCAGGATCGTTGGCACTGCGCAAATGGGGCCAGAGGGGTACTGGTCAGGACTGGATGACTGCGAAGGAGTTGTGGACGTTCCGTCCAGCGATCCAGGCGCTTATGCACTTCGCCTAAGAGGCGACAGCATGGCCCCTGCTATCCGCTCAGGATGGATCGCAGTGATTGAGCCAAACCGCAGCGTTGTACCAGGTGAGTACGTCATGATTCGTCTTACTGATGGTGAAAACATGCTCAAGGAGCTGCTTTACGCAAACGACACCGAAATCAGCGTCATGTCGATCAATGATGCGTATGGTAGACGTACGATCCCAGCAGAGAAGTTAGAACACATTCACTACGTTGGGGCGATTGTGCCGCCGAGCAAAGCAAGAACATAGATCCATCAGATAATAATATTAGTCGTCATAGGGATATCACCATTGGTATCTACAATCAGAGTACAAGACGTCGTAATTGATATTAAAGACTGGCCTGAAGATGCGGAGTTCTCAGCTGCTTACCCTGAGGGCGCGCGCCCTAAAAGAACTGTTTTTTCACCTTTGGAGCCTGAGCAAGATTTTATTCAGCCCGATTGGCGACACATGTTTAAGCGCTCTGATAAAAAATACCCAGAACAATACTGGGCCGAAATAATAGCTTACCAAATTGCAGTATTACTTGAAGTTAACGCACCTCCTTGCTATGCAGCTATAGACTCTACAAAGAACCAAAGCGGCGCACTCAGCCCATGGTTTTATAGTGAAGGTAAAGAGTCATTTTTCTCTGCAGGTAATTTCTTATACAAGATAATTCCTGACTTTGACAGAGAAAAGGGCACACAGCACAACATAGTTGATGCCGATTCATTTAATAACCGCGTACTTGGGAGAAATCAAATATATGAATTCTGGAGCATGATGCTCTTCGACGCTCTCATAGGAAACACTGATCGCCACCAAGATAACTGGGGGCATATATTGAGAGCTGTTGAAGTTTCGAAAAGCGTCGCCAGGCGACGTGGAGAAAAATTTGATATCAAGTGGCGATTTGCCCCGTGGTTTGACAACGGAACCAGTCTAGCGCACGAGCTGCTCGCATCAAAATTCACAAAATGGGATCAGCCTGCACTAGACAGATACATCTACAGAGGTCGACACCACCTCCGGCACAATCGGAAGTCGTCCGACAGAATCGGGCATCTTAGTGGTTTTGACCTGCTTGAAAAGCTCCCTGAGGTCAAATCACTCCTGTTGAAGAAGCTTAAGAAATTTGACTTTTCTGCGCTTGAGGCGGCTCTCGATCAGATGGTTGCCATCCAGACGCTAGAAGGTGCTAATCTCACCCCAGAGCGTGCTGGTTTTATTCTTAAACTGACGAAAAGGCGCGCAGTGTTACTTATGGAAAAACTGGCATGAGCGTAATCGAACATATTTATGAGCCATCACGACTTTTGCTTGTTTGGCATCACTCTGATGAAACCAAACCTCGTCATCGGCGGGTGGTTGGTGAGCTAATTCGGAAAGGTGACGACGCCTTTTTTAGATACCTAAAAGGCACTGTCGACTTTGAGGCAGCCTTAAATGAAGGATTTCATGAGTTTCCTGCCTTCGAAGACGGCAAAGCAGAATCGCAGCCAAGGGCATTAGATGTTTTCTTGCGCCGAATACCGCCAAGAAAGCGAGAGGACTTCAACGAATATCTAGGGCAATACAATTTGCCAGAGAATTTCTCAGGCTCACCTTTCTCGCTATTGGGTTATACAGGGGCACGCCTCGCAAGCGATACATTCGAATTATGCCCGGACTTTACTGATGCCAAAGCACCCTTAGACTTCATTATCGAGTTGTCAGGTGCACATCACTACGTTAAACCACAGAACAATATTGCCGAAGGGGATGCGGTAGAATTCGTGCTGGATGAGAACAACGAGCATGATGAGAACGCAATCAAAGTTGAGCACAACAACGTGGTTATTGGTTATATCAATAAGGCAATGACTCCAGGATTCAAAAAACTTTTAAATGAAGGCACTGTGAAAGGCACCATCCTTAAAAAATACTTATTTAAGTCAAAGATCGGAATTATTCTTTTGGTTAAATATTTATAGCAGCCAGTACTGACGCCATATTAAATAGTCCCCAAAACAGATGCCAACCTGCAGGAGAGGAGCCTCCTTGCAGGTTTAGGCTCTAGCCCACCAAGCCGGCTATTGCGGGCTTTTTGAAATGGCTAGTGGTGCCCCTTCCGCTTGCATCCACACATCAAGCATTTACTGTAGCTGCCATATCTGCCTGTTAGGTGGCGCATTGTGCCTCCACAGCTATTGCAGCCACCAAGTGGCTCGCCATTGCTCCATCGAAACGCCAAGTAGGCACGCCACGCAGCCCATACCATCCCCGATAGGCACAGAAGAACTGAACCAATGAAACAGTACTTCATGACCGCACCGAGCGCCGCCTTAATCCCAGATGGGCTATGCCCCCAATAACCCGCCAAGCACATCCCAACTCCACCGAGTAGTACCAATAGTAATGGCTGGATATATAGTCGAAGGCTTCGCTCTATTGCTGAAATATGTATATACACTTGCATGCCTCTACAGGAATAAATGCGGGTGGTGTCTCAGCACCACCCGCAAGAATCAGAACAGATAAAGTTGTCCTGGATGTGACCGCCAATGCTGGCAAACGTCTTCCCACCTGCCAAAACGGAACCGGCGGTAACGACGAACCCACACGCTTTTCGAATAAGAACGAAACATGACACGTTCCTCACAAAAATGTGGAGGGGTTTTGGCTTGCCCTAATCCTGTGCGAGCACTACACTGCAGAAGTCTTCCCCAAGACATCTGAGTATGATCAGGGTGGTTCGGTAGACCCCTGTTCACCTCACCAAGGCTCAGAAGTGTTAGCCGCACTCCTGGGCTTTTTTATTGCCTCTCGATCTAGGCTTTAACCAAGAAGCACCAAGCTTCATGGCCATAGTCCCAAGCGTCGAGCATGCGATCGGAGTTTTTCACTCGGCGATAGCGGCAACATACCCAACGAAAGCCTTTAGGGGCCGGTTTTTTGGTCATAGCTCATTTTCACCTCCTTACGAGAGCATTTTTTCTTGCTTTCTGCGAGGAAATGGCTAACCTTTCCGCCGCAGCCACACTGCAAGGGTAAGCAGCTCTCATTGTGCCTACCTTCGTAAATTGAAGCGCCAACTTCAATTACACACACTTCAAGTCATTGCCAGAACAGATGCCGCTGTCCCGCAACTCTTCCATTCCTAACGAGGTTATCCAGCCGGAACGTTGCACTCTGCACACTAGTTCCACACATTTCTGCAAGCACAGCAGGCTTTCCAGCTGCCTCTCTACATGCCTGAATTGGCATCATAATCGCTGCTGTCAACGCTTTAGCCTGCCACTCGGAATCTTCATAAAATTTGTGTTTGCCGAGCTGCGCTCCACGACTGAGCGTTACGGCATGCTTCAGTACAATGTGGGCCATTTCGTGCACAACAGTACTGCGCCCAAAGACGTTATCTCTTTGGAGCATTTCGTAGATATCCTCACGAAACACTACCAACTCCATTTCTGGAATCGTGAAAGCCGCACATTCATCTAGGTCTACACTCTCCACAATTTTGTAGTTAAACCCAGCCTGAGGTAGCGTCTTTTCGAGGATACGTTTGCAGTCCAAATTGAATGGCTGTCCCTGCTGCAGAGGTAGCGCCCCTCTAATTCCGTCGGCTACCTCCTCAAGCGAAGCGTAGCTCTGTGCCTTAACTTTAAGGCCTGAAGGGCTCTTAGGCCCTACGCTAGTTAAGAGCGTTGTCAATGCTCATTCTCCTCTGCCTTTTCGTGCATTAATCCACTCTCTGATTTCATCAGAAGGAGCGGCTCCCTCCTGCAGCCTCCTGGCAAAAGCAGCCACCAACCCCCGCGCATCTGCATCCAGTTCCGCAGTGTTCACAATATCTTTCGACTGCTCTGCGGCTATCTGCAAATCCATCAACTGGTCTTCACTCACCATGGGCCTGAAAAAATCTATTGCGGACTCAACATGCTTATCAGAAAGCCGCTTTTCGCCATATTCGATACCGCTCAAGTGGGCGGAACTGATGCTCATCGCCTCAGCCATCGCCTTCAGTGAAAGGTCGAACTTCATTCGAAGCAGCCTTGAAGCCTCTCCAAACGGTGTAAGTCTCATGTGCAAACCCTCAGAAGTGCATTCACTAGCACCACAGCCTTACCAAAAAAGAAACAAAGTTCTCTTTTTAGAGAACATATTAGCCATTTACTGATTATCAGTCAAGTCGGCCCTAATACAGGCATCAGCATGACTCCTAATAAGCTCACATTTATCGACTTATCAGCTCGCCCTCAACATCGACGTAGCCCGAGCTGGCGTGATCAATCCCCAACTTACCCACCTAAGCTGGATGTCATTTCCACCTAACATACCGAACCGGGCCACAACAGCTAAGCAACCAGAGCCCGGCGGGATCGCTTTCTCATGCCAGGCCTCCCCATACCAAAACTTTACACACCTACTTCAGAGTGGCCACTTGCTCCTACATTGCCGGATACAAATACAGCAAAAGCAAGGAAGTCGCTCACCCAGAACACAGAGTGCCTCTATCGCACCAGCGACAAATCTCCTCTTATCAGCACCTACCACGATGCGTGAATCACTTGCTCAGCACGCCGCAAGCTCAGATTGCGCACCAGGTGAGCTTGATCCCCCTCCCCCCGCTGATTTCCTGCAGACTGGGATCGCCCGCTCGAAGAAATTGAGCATGCCAACAACGCCACGGTAGCGAGACGGCCAGACTGCAGCGTTTGTGCATGTTGGACACGCGTAATGGATTAGCCCCCTCAACCAGCATGCTCAGCTTCTAAGCAGCACATACGGGAGTTTAAATATTACCGCGAATAAATAATTAATACCGCAAGTCTTGACGATTAATATTACCGCAGATATTGTTACATCCATGCCGCCCTACAAATGGATGGTAGCCTTAACAAGCCGGACACACCGGCTAGCACGGGACAGGCGAAGCGATCCCCCAGCCCCTAGTCAAGGGATCGACTGGCTCCGTATGGAGATGTTCTTTGACATTTATCGAAGCTGCGCAAGAAGCCAGTAGCTGAGCGTGGCGAGTAACTAAAGCTCTCACTGAAGCGCCTGGGCGACCGGGCGCTTTGGGAAAGAACCTCACGAATACACCCAAAGCAGCGCGCCCCGTAAACGGGAAGCTGGCATAAGCCTACAGCTCGGTCTGTGGGCAGGTGCCGCCGGGCAGCAACCGGCACCTATTCGCATGGGTTCTACTGTCTGTGCGCAGGTCACGGCTCACACATACAGATAGTCGGGAGAAGAAAGGCCGAACGTGCGGCGACGCATCGACTATTAAGAACCCAGCCAAATAAGCATCCCTCCCTGCCCGCTTGGGCAACCATTCACCCCGGTTCGCCGGGGTTCTTTTTTCTTACTCAATAATCGCACCGGCAGACGCCAGCCCGGCTAATCGCCCCTGCTCTGGCGGCTGACCAGTGCGATTTGAGGTATCAATCATGAATCACGCAATCAGCAATGCTGGGGCGCTTGAGGCCGTGTATTACACCTCGATAGCGCGTGATGAAGATGCAAGCCGGTCTTTCGATCTTCGATCTGATCAGGCTCGCGATGAACTGGAATGGCGCGACATTGAGGACGCCATGTGCTGCGCTCCTGTAGCCCAGCGCAAAGAGTTCTGGACGCAACTCATGTCCCTGCTGGACGTAGAGCCGCGCTTTATGGCCAGGCAAAACGTGTCGCTAATCGCCGGGCCGCTTCAAGAGTCGGTTGCGCTGGCTATTGATCAAAAGGTTCGAAAGGAGTTCGGACAATGAAATCACACACTCACGAAATAGCAGGTAAAACCAAAGCAATCGCCATGGCACTGGCAAAGCGTCATGGCTACGGCGAGCCAACATTCATCATCTACAGCGGTGGACTGTGTGTCTTGCGGTTTGAGGCAAGGTCGTGAGTACCACTATTACCGTGCGAGCCTCGTCGTGGGGATCGCTGTTCGACTGCGCTTACCGCTGGGAAGGGGTTCACCTGTTGGGTATCAAATCACCTAGTAGCCCACGCGCCCTGCTAGGGACTGCTATTCACGCTGGCACCGCAGCATTCGATATCGCACGCGTAAACGGACAGGACGTGTCGGCAGACGATGCGGCCGAGGTTTTCGTCCAGACCCTGCGCCACCCCGAGTTCGATGTTGACTGGCGAGGTGCAGACCTCACACCACGCGATGCTGAAGCTACCGGCCTGGCCCTCCACATCCGGTACTGCAACGACATTAGCCCGCACTATGAGTTTGTCGCGGTAGAGATGGAAACCAAGCCGCTTGAGATCAACTGCGGCGACGGCCAGATCGTTCGGCTGACCGGCACGCTCGACCGTGCCCGCATTCGTCGACATGGTGAAGGCGTTGGTATTGCTGACGTGAAGACTGGTACCGCGGCGGTAACAGCCGAAGGCGTGGCCAAAACAAAAGGCCACAAGCCACAGATTGGCACCTACGAGCTGCTGTATGAGCACACCACCGGCCAGCGCTGCACAGCCCCGGCTGAGATCATTGGCCTCAAGACCAAAGGCAAAGCCGAAGCCGCTACCGGCGAAATCATCGGCGCACGTGAACTGATGGTCGGCAGTGAAAGCTTCCCCGGACTGATCCAGTTCGCCGCAGACATGTTCCGCAGCGGCCACTTCCCACCGAACCCGCAGAGCATGCTCTGTAGTGCACGGTACTGCCCACGCTGGGCGACTTGCCCTTATCACGATTGACCACCTCACTAGGAGACAGCCATGTCCCAAGCAACCCAGCTCGCAGACCTGCGCACTACCTCTAAGCAGGTGGCGAAAGATGCCGGTATCGGCAACGTTAAGAAGTTCTTCGAGAGTCAGAAAGCAACGCTGATGGCCGTGTTGCCGCAGCACGTTAATGCCGACCGCATGCTGAAAATCGCCCTCGGCGCCATGCGTACAACACCAAAACTAATGAATTGCACTGTTGAGTCACTGTTCGGCGCCATCGTTCAGTGTTCACAGCTTGGTCTGGAGCCAAACACTCCCCTTGGTCACGCCTACCTAATCCCGTTCGACAACAAACGAGCGGGTAAGACCGAAGTGCAAATTGTCTTCGGCTACAAAGGCCTGGTAGACCTTGCTCGACGTTCCGGGCAGATCGTCAGCATCTCGGCACATGAGGTGTGCCAGAAGGACCAATTCGAGTACGAGTACGGCCTAGATGAAAAGTTGATGCACCGACCGGCTCTCGGTGCACGCGGTGACGTGATTGCCTTCTATGCGGTGGCCAAATTGGTCGGCGGCGGCTACGCCTTCGAGGTCATGAGCCGCGCACAGATCGAGGAGATCCGCGACGCCAGCCAGAATTACAAATTCGCCCGCGACAAAGGCAGCACAGTCTGGGGCCAGCACTTCGTGGAAATGGGCCGCAAAACCGTTCTGCGGCGACTGTTCAAGTACCTGCCGGTTAGCATTGAGCTGGCCACTGCTGCCGCGTTAGACAGCAAAGTCGATCACGACACCCAGTCACTCGACGCCGTGCTGAGCGGCGAATACCAAGTAGTTGATGATGACGCGCCCACCGGCGCTGACGATGATCAGCCGTCCTTGTCGCATACCCCTGACGAACAAGTGGACCTGGTGAGTGGCGAAATAACGCGCACGTCCGAAACCACTCCGGCAGCCCAGCAACCGAAACAAGCTCAGCCGCAGGCAGGCGAATCCGAAGAACTGGACATGGGGTAACCGCTCATGGTCGCACGCACAGTTATCGAGCAATTTACCCGCCTAGACGAGTTCACCTCACTACTCGCAGCAGCCGAACTCAACGCCTCCAATAACTGGGAAATCAAATTCACCACCGATATCAGCGCGAACTACCAGCGCTGGCGTGGCGAGATGTACCTGAGTGATTCCCAGCTGGAAAACCTCGAACGCATCGCCAACCTGTGAGACCTACCCATGACAAAAGCAGCCGCAGCAGTACGCGCCGAACCTAAAACCGTCCAACAAGTCACCGAGCAGGTGGCCGAGTCCTTGACCGAATCGGTCGAACTAACTGACGAGCACCCCAAACTCTCCCCTGTTCAGTTGTCGAGCGAAACCCTGGGGCGCGACTTGCTGCAAGTGCTCCTTCAAGAGATCCGTGCGCTACCGGACGTCTGGCCGAAGTTGAACGAGAAGAAGCAGGCAGCCGTGATTGAACGCCTGACCTCCACCGTCACCCGCGCCACCACTCATGCTGTAAAACTGATCGCTGCCGGTGGCAACCCGACTATCAGCGGAATTCTTGAGTCAGTCGCCATCAAGGAAGGAATCAAGGCCACATTCAAGGTCAGCCAGTTTGACCCAATGCGCCATGAGCTGATCGACAGCCAAGGCAAGGTCTGCTTGCTGGTGGTGGCCAATGCAGCCGACCACCTCGGGGGCATGGAGGAAGTGAAACCCGATCCTGATCAAGGTGAATTGCTGGGCGAGCAGCAAACTGGCGACTTTGAAGATGACGTAGCCAACGCGGAAGCTGAAACCGGGCCAGGCAATCAAGACCCGCTCTACACGGAAGCCATACAGTTTGTGATACGTGAGCGCCGCCCGGCTATCAGCGTCCTTCAGCGCGAGCTGAAAGTCGGCTACAACCGCGCCGCGCGCATCATTGAAGCCATGGAAGCCGACCGTGTTGTTGGCCCTGCTGACGAGAACGGCACCCGCCGAGTACTGGTATCCGCACCACCAGAAAACGAGAGCGGTGGCCAAGCCAACCCGACCGGTACACCACCGGCAAAGTACGGCAGCTACAGCTACAGCGACGTAAAAGCACTGCTGGCTAAAGCATCCCCAGAGGTCACTTTTGACTATCTGCAAAGTCGCCTGGCCATCGACCAGGCAACAGCTCAAGGGCTGTTAATCCGCATGCTTGACGACGGCACCATTGTTCTTCAGAGCGAAGCCGCAGTGCCCACAAACAACACCTACCGGGTCGCCATTTCACTGGACGACTTGGAACTCAAAATGGACTGATTGCCATGCGTATCTCATCTATCACCATTTCCAACTTTCAGGGGCTGCGTCATGCGGCCCTTGTTGTTTCTGAGCCTGTGCTGCTTGTCTCCGGTAACAACGGAGCGGGTAAATCCTCGCTGATGGATGCCATCAGCATGGCTCTGACTGGCGAACCTCGCCGCGTATCAAAGAAAAAGGATCTGCCCCAGCTGATCACCGAAGGTCAAAAGAAAAGCGAATCCCACATCACTTGGATCGACCCAAACGGTGATGAACAGGCATCCTGGGCCATGCTGCCCAAGGGCAACACCGCGCCTTTGATCGACACCCCATACCTGCCATTTGTGCTCGATGCGTCCAAGTTTGCCGCCTTGGATGGCAAAGATCGCCGCAAATTGCTGTTTGATCTGACCGGCTCCAGCGCTAGCCCAAACGAAGCGGCCAAGCGCTTGCTCGCACGCGGCGCAGACGCCACTTTGGTCGAGAAAATCAAACCCATGTTACGCGCAGGCTTCCCCGCTGCTGCCGAGCAAGCCAAGGAATATGCCGCCGAGGCGCGTGGTGCCTGGAAAGCAATTACTGGTGAGGCCTACGGCAGCGAGAAAGCCGAAGACTGGGAGCCGGAAGCAATCCAGATCAGCGGTATAGACCAGGCACAAGTTGATCAGGCGTTTGAGCAATTAAATGTCATCAACCAAGACATGGCCGAGGCCCAACAGACCCTCGGCGGTCATCTGGCCAACGCAGCCTCAGCAGTCCAACGCCAACAACGTATCGACCAACTGCGCACCCTGGTCGACCAAATGCCACGCCGTAAAATCAAGCTGGCCGAAGACGAGAAGCATCGAAACGAGTGGGATGCCAAGTTGGCTGGAGCTCGGCGTGCTGCCGAAACGAGCCCTCTGCTTACTCCGTTGGAATGCCCACACTGCAAAGGTTCGCTGGAGCTGCATCGAGCAGCAACTGACGAGCACTTCAGCCTCCGTGCCTACGTTGAATCAGAGAAAGTCGCTGATCCGGAAGCGGCCAAGCGGGTGGCCGAATACAACGGCTATCTGGAAAGCGCTCTGCGTGCAGTGCAGAACAGCAGGCGTGACCTAGACGAGTGCACCAGTGCCGCAGATCAACTTGCCGTCTTGGAGCAAGAATCTGCCACAGCGCCAACTGCTGAGGCTATCGCCAACGCCGAACAGATGATCAACGAGCTGCGCCAGGAACGCGACAAGCTGAGCGCCAAGCACCAAGCTTTGCAGGACGCCATGGCCCTTAACATCGGGCGTGAAACGATGATCGCAAAAGCAACATCGCATCACGAACAGGTCAAAGCCTGGGTGAAAATCGCTGAGGGTCTCGCTCCTGATGGCATCCCCGGTGACATCTTGAAATCAGCTTTGGAACCAGTAAATACCATGCTCAGCACCATATCCGACATGGCGAAATGGGCTCAGGTGCATATCCGCGACGATATCGAAATCACCTACGGAGGCCGCCTATATGGCCTGCTCAGTGAGTCCGAAAAATGGCGCTGTGACGCACTGCTGGCCGTAACCATCGCCCGCCAGTCTGGCCTGGGCATCGTGACCTTGGATCGTTTCGACGTACTTCAGCCGTCAGCACGTCCGCAGATTCTTACTCTGCTGCGCAACCTGACCCAAGCCGGAGAAATGGATACCGCCATCCTGACCGGGACCATGAAAGAAGCCCTACCCAAAGTCCCAAGCGGCATCCAGCAGGTCTGGATCGAAGGCGGCCAGATCGCAGCACCAATTAGTGCAGCCGCGTGAAATAGCATTGAAGCAACTCATCGCACGGATGGCATCCCGCCAACCGGAAAGGAGCAAGACATGAGCCCTACCGACAATCTCAACATCTTCGACACTGAAACCACCGGTTTTCCACTCTGGAAAGAACCGAGCGAAGACCCACGTCAGCCCCACCTAGTGGATATTGCCGCCCTGCTCTACAGCCCATCCGGCGAGCTGATCGACAGTTTCGAGACCATCATCCGGCCCGACGGCTGGGTGATCCCCGACGAGGTAGCCGCCATCCACGGCATCACCACAGAAATAGCAATGGATTTGGGTATTCCCGAAGCTGATGCAGTGGAGGGTTTCCTGGCCATCCACGAACGTGCAGGTCTACGCGTCGCCCATAACTGTAGCTTCGATGACCGCATTCTACGTATTGCACTTATGCGGTACCGTGGCGAAGAGGCCGCCAACGCTTTCCGGACAGGCCCCAGCTACTGCACCGCCATTAACGCAAAACCGATCTGCCAGTTACCACCAACCGAGGCCATGCTGCGCTCGCGCTTTCGCAATCAGTTCAAGACTCCAACCCTGGCAGAGGCCCACCAGCACCTGCTAGGTGAGGAGCTGGTCGGTGCCCACCGTGCCCGTACCGATACCGAAGGATGTGCACGCGTCTATTTCGCTCTTCAGCACCGCCTCGCCGCTGCCTAGCGCCACACCAAACCAATCCCTCAGACCTCAGCACTAGCTGCAGTTTGCTGGCGCATGAGCTGGAGAAAGACGTGAACTCCTCTCATCAGATATTGATAGGCGACTGCTTAGAGCTGCTTCGGGACATGCCCGACAAGTCTGTCCAGTGCTGTGTCACAAGCCCACCGTATTACGGGCTTCGGGACTATGGTGTAGATGGTCAGATAGGTCTTGAGCAGACACCGGCAGAATTCATTGCACGCCTGGTCGAAGTTTTCATTGAAGTGCGCCGGGTGCTTCGTGACGACGGTACTGCATGGGTGAATATGGGCGACAGCTATGCGGCGAAATCAACAGGAAACCTTACCTTCCGGCGAGACCGTGCAGCTTTATCGCCTGACAGGAAGCCAGTTCCCAACGGCATTAAGGTGAAAGACCTAATGGGTATGCCGTGGCGCTTAGCATTGGCCCTCCAGGACTCAGGCTGGTACCTGCGCCAGGACATTATCTGGAACAAGCAGAACCCCATGCCCGAGAGCGTGCGCGATCGCTGCACCAAGTCTCATGAGTACATTTTCCTGCTCAGCAAGAAGCGCAACTACTACTTTGACCAGCAGGCAATCCTTGAACCATGCTCGCCAAATACACACGCCCGGCTTGCGCAAGATGTTGCCGCCCAAGTCGGTAGCCAGCGAGCTAACGGTGGCGCGAAGACAAACGGCAACATGAAGGCAGTAGCCAGAAAATCCAATGGCGTTGGCTGGGGGCACGGTACCGACAAGGAAGAACGTAACCGAGGCCGGGTAAAGGACAACGAGTCGATGGACTCGGCATTGGCAATCATGCCGCAGGAACGCAATAAACGCAGCGTCTGGACTGTGCCAACCCACAGTTTTAAGGGTGCACACTTCGCAACATTTCCGCCCGACTTGATTCGCCCCTGCATTCTTGCTGGTTGCCCGCGTGGTGGCCTGGTGCTTGATCCGTTTGGAGGTGCTGGCACAACCGCTTTGGTTGCAATGCAGGAAGGAAGGCGTTCAGTTCTATGCGAGCTCAACCCAGATTACGCTGGAATGGCAAAGGCTAGGCTGCGCCAGGCTTGGCAGGACGGAGCAGCTCAGATGGATGTCTTCCTCGATATCGCCTAAAGCTACCAAACCAGCCTTCCCAGCCCGACACAACCTGCAAGCAACCAAGAATCACGAAACCTTACAGGTTCTGCCCTATGTTTCACCTTGTACCCAAAGGGCATTTCTTACCGATACGTAATGATCGAACAGAGTAGATATTTTTGAGGCTGCCAGATCGGCGCTATCAATCAATAAATTATCCATACGACCTACTAATCCACTGCCATCAAGCATCGATTTTTTATTCGCAAACTCATGGTGAATCAGCACTATGGCACTCCAAAGCTCTTGAGCATGGTCTTTGAGAAACGGATCATTTTCCTCTGGCATTCTGAAATAATCCCAGTCAACTAGCGCGTACTTCCGGCGTTTAAAAATAGCAACAGCTACACCTACCTTCCTTACGATCACTATTGCTACCACCTCATTTTGGTTTATCCCGGCGACAACCATGAAGCAGGTGATTTTCCTTTTCAACCTGTTTTTTACAGTTATATCAAATACTTAATTCAACGAATTGTTGAATTTTCACTAATGGCGTGCCACTTGTGAGGGATCACCGTGCCTGCTTACTACAACGAAATTGCACCCTACGCCGCCCAGTGGCTTCAAAATCTTATCGCTGCCGGACACATCGCTCCTGGTGATGTGGATCAGCGCTCAATAGAGGATGTGAAACCTGATGACCTACGCCCTTACACCCAATGCCACTTCTTTGCAGGAGTCGGCGTCTGGAGTCTCGCTCTACGTCGAGCAGGATGGCCAGATGACCTTTCTGTTTGGACCGGAAGTTGCCCGTGCCAGCCTTTCAGCTCGTCAGGCAAAGGAGCTGGGTTTGCTGACGAGCGGCACCTATGGCCGCACTTCTTTCATCTCATCAGCGAGTGCCGACCTCCAGTCGTTTTTGGTGAACAGGTTGCGAGCAAAAACGCTAACCATTGGATCGACCTTGTATCGGCTGACTTGGAAGGATTGGGCTTTGCCTTCGGGGCGATTGCTTTCCCGTCTGCGGGCGTCGGTGCCCCGCACATCCGAGACCGAGCGTACTGGGTGGGTCACGCCCATGGCGAGGGACTGGAAGGACACACCGGGAATGACGGCAAAAAGAGACGGCGAGGCGCGGATAGATCAGCTTCCGAGACAGGCATATCTAGCCGGATGGCCTACGACACAGGCGAGCGACAGCTCCGGTGGAGGACAAGCGAAAAGAGCAATGGGACCAACCCGCCACGGGGCGAATCTAAACGACTTCGTGATGCTGTCAGGCTGGCCGACTTGCACGGCAACAGACGCAATCAAGCAGGGCAATGTTCAGCCGCGACCCGGAATGATGGGGTTATCAGAAACGGTTTCGCTGCTTCGCGGAAACCCACAGCCAGCCCGACTAACGGCTTCTGGTCAAATGCTGATTGGCTCCTCTGCCGGGATGGAAAGTGGCGGCCAGTTGAACCCGGCACATTCCCGCTGGCTCATGGGACTCCCGCCCGAGTGGGACGATTGCGCGCCTACGGAAACGCTGTCAACGCGCATCAAGCGCAAATCTTTATCGAAACCTACTTAGAGGCAGTGGGCACCTAACAGCGCACTCGGCGAGGATCGCTCATGCCTATTGTTTATGCATCGATATGCAGCGGCCTTGAAGTCGCAAGCGCACGCTGTGTTGGCGAGCTGAGTGGTTCGCATAGAAACGAATCCCAAGGGGAAGTGTTTCACGCAGAACGGGCAGAGGTTTTACTTGAACTTTATCAAGGCAGCTCCCAGCAGCAACCAGCCAAATGCGAAGCAGGCTAATGCCAGTTGGCCTATTAGCAAGCGCCTCAGCGGAGATGGGAAATCTCGAATTTCAACTGGGCTTAGTTTGCCCGCCCGGATACCAGGCCCAGGGCATACGAGTAAACCGCTAATCATTGTCAGGAGTACTATTCGCCCCCCGACCCCCTGCTTACGTAAGCCAGCAGACCATGTAGAAACGTAAGAACTACCCTTCAGGCGCTCCAGAACGGCCTCAAGGTGATATCGGATGAGGTATAGGTCGATACTTAAGACTATGAGGGCCAGTAATATAGGCCCCACCATAAAGAGCAAGGCAACCAACGGTGGCCATTCATCAATACTGGTCACGGCGATGTTACCTCATAGACTTTCTCGCCGGTAAACTCACCTACCCCTGTTCCTGCGCTCGTTCCAACCCACGTCCCTGATCCCACAACAACGGCAACACAGGCTACCCCCCCAAGTCCAGTAGATAGTCCAAGGGCCAAACATAAAGGGCCACTAGCAGCGATCCCTAGTTTCCCGCCTAGGTAACCTCCTGCTACGCTTCCAACAAACTTTCCCCCTTCAGTGAGTTTAATTTTCTCACAGGCCTTGCTGCTAGGATCAGCGCTACAGACATCCTGTATTGCCAGCCCTGAGGAAATACCTCCGATACCAATAGCTATGTAACCACCAGCCGACATGTACTTGGCGGCACGACCTATGCTGTCTACATGGGTGGCATATCCTGGTATTTGGCCCGGAGCACCAGCTTTATCCCAGTGGTAGACCAAGCTTTGGCTTGAAATACCTAGAGTCGACTTGAGTTTAGGGTGATCTCCCAAGGTGGTTTTAGCCCGTACACGCGCTGAATTCAGCAGATGTGCATCCAATTGAGTGAGCAGTCGCCTACGCTCTTCGAAAAACTCAGGAGCCTTGAGATGACCATATAAACGGTAGTTATCCTGATGCAGGGTTTCAATTGCTTGCAGGGTTCCGCGCAAGTTGTCTAGGTGTGCCCCAAGCGTTGCAGTACTTACCCCTCCCCAAGTCGAAACTTGGCCAGTAAAACTGGCAATTTCAGCCCGGTGGCGGACCATGAAATTTGCTTCATCGGGAGTCAGCGTGGAAAGGGCCACTTTGACCTTCTGAGCAGCCTGCATCAGCTGGGCTTCTTGATATGTGCAGGAGGTATTATTTGGATCACTCAGCACAATCATACTGCCAGCTTTAATCGTTCCCTCTAAGCCAGGGTTTAGTGCACTGAACTTCACCATTGCTGCTGGTGGAATTGCATCGAACAAATTTCGGTGCAGTTCAGCTGGGGTCATACTACGCGGAACAATATAGAACCCCGGCTCCACCATGCTTACCGGTGCACTATCTTCTCGCACTGTAATAGATGCCTGGGATGACTTACTTGCTGGCTGTGGCGAGCCAGGATTTGCAGGTCTGGTTGGGAGAGGCACCGGCACACGCTCGCCCCGTGAGTCTGTTGAGTATTTTATTTCAGTCACTTGCTCATTCCTTGCTGGAGGCTGCGAGCACTCTGCCTTAAGCCTCCCATCCATATGAACTGGCCGCCACTTATTAAGCGCGCCGTCTAGGCAAGATAGTTTACACATCTACCGAGCCGTGCATGATTAACTGCGTACCAACAATATTTCTTCCGCCATAGGTCATGTGCGGAGGAGCACACGACAACAACTCCGCCCGTCATGGTCGGATCACCGTCCCTGATTATGAAACTCTACCAATCTCTTGTCAGGCGACTGTTTCTCGATCTTACCCTGCTATTTGGTAGGAGGCCTGTACGGAACAGTATCTCTTTCCCCTCCTACAATCCCTCTTAACGGAGAGATTCAGAAATTACTGAACGAAACATCGAGCTAATCGAAAGTTCGTACCCGCCGAACTCGTGGAGATCTTCCACACCTTGAAGCAGTTTCTCTGCGTCAAGAGCTGAACCATTTAAGGCTCTAACCGGGCCTCGCAGTCCACCGTCCCCACCGCCAACATACACTCCGCGCTTACCGCGCGGGCAGCGAGGTACTGCCCATGAGTTCTATCGAATTTCTGAGCCATGACCAGGTGTGCGAGCTGACTGGCGCACGCACAAAGGCCGGTCAGATATCTGTCCTGAAGAAGAACGGCATCCGCCACACAATCAAACTCAACGGCTGGCCGAGCGTGACCACGCAGGCCATCACCAGTACCGGTACAGAAACACCTGATATCAAATCCGCCTGGCAACCAAGGAAGGTAGGATAAATGGGACGACGTCCAACTAAACCCGGAAGCATCCCGCGCCTGCGTGAGCGCAAGCGCGGGAACACCACCTACTACTTCTACGATCTTGGCGGTCGGCCGAGAAAGGAAAAGCCCCTAGGCACAGACTACGGCCTGGCCATAATGGAGTACGCCAAACTGGAACGTGATCGGGCATCTGCCGATAAGGTCAGAGAGGTGCTTACGTTCAAATATGTGGCAGACCAGTATTTCCTGGAGGTGGTCCCCACAAAGGCACCGGCAACGCAGACCAAGAATCGACAGGAACTGAACCGACTGCTGGAGTTCTTCAATGCCCCCCCAGCTCCGTTGGAAGCAATAGAGCCGCAGCATGTAAAGCAGTATCTCCGGTACAGAGGCAAAACTGCACCGGTTCGCGCCAACCGTGAGAAAGCCCTGCTCAGCGCAATATGGAACTATGCACGCGAGGTCGGCTACACCTCTTTGGCTAACCCGTGCGCGGGCGTGAAGGGACACAAGGAAACAGGACGGGACGTCTACATCGAGGACGCCCTATACGATGCGGTGTACGAACACGCTGACGAGGGGCTACGGGATGCGATGGACCTAGCTTATTTGACCGGGCAACGCCCTAGCGACACCCTACGAATGGACGAGCGCCACATCAAGGAAGACAGCCTGGAGGTCGCCCAGTCTAAGACCAAAGCAAAGCGGCGCATCAGCATTGTCGGCGAACTTGCAGAACTCATCTGCCGTATCAAGACCAGAAAGGCCAGCAGCAAAGTGTATTCGACACGCTTAATTGTTACCGAAGGCGGCGTGCCGATGACCCAGTCGATGCTGCGCACTCGTTTTGATAAAGCAAGGAAGCTAGCTGGCATACCGAAAGCTGAATTTCAGTTCCGGGATCTACGTGCCAAAGCAGGTACGGATAAAGCGGATAACAGCGGTGACATCATGAAGGTGCGCGATCAGTTAGGCCACACAACTGTGGCCATGACTGAGCACTACATCAGAAACCGTCGAGGCAAGAAAGTGACGCCTACCCGCTGAATTGCGGAACAACGTCAGAATTGCGGAAAAGATTTTAGAGATGGTCAAACTCTGAAACCCTTGTGAAATATGGTGCCCGAAGCCGGGGTCGAACCGGCACGAGGTTACCCTCGAGGGATTTTAAGTCCCTTGCGTCTACCGATTTCGCCATTCGGGCGGTAGCGCTGCATTGCGAATAAGGACTATATACAGACCGCCCACCTGTCGCAAGGCTTCCATTTACTATAAAAAAGCCTCGGAGATCATGGATCTACGAGGCTTTTTTAAATGGAGGCTGAGGTCGGAATCGAACCGGCGTTCACGGATTTGCAATCCGGTGCATAACCACTCTGCTACTCAGCCTTTAAACTAAACGGACCGTATAAACGGCCCGTTAAAAATTGGAGCGGGAAACGAGACTCGAACTCGCGACCCCGACCTTGGCAAGGTCGTGCTCTACCAACTGAGCTATTCCCGCTTGTCGTGTTGACGGGGCCATTCTATATCTTCAGAACGATACGTCAAGCCCTTGATTCAAAAAAGTTTATTTCTTTTCAGTGGTTATCTGCAGATGGGGCCAAGCGGCTAACAAGTACTGAACCATGGACCAGAGTGTCAGCACGGCAGCAACCATCAGAAGCGCATATCCCAGCCCCACCCAAAGGGTCATGGCGGAAGGATTTGCAAGCAGGATTATGAGCGCAACCATCTGTGCAGCAGTCTTCCATTTTCCCATATTCGAAACGGCAACTTGAGCACGGGCACCAAGCTCCGCCATCCACTCACGCAACGCCGAAACGACGATCTCGCGACCAATGATGATAACAGCGGGTAATGTCAACCATAGATTTGAATGTTCCTCGACAAGTAAGACCAGGGCAACAGCCACCATCAGTTTGTCAGCGACAGGATCCAAAAAAGCTCCAAATGGCGTGCTTTGCTGCCATCGACGAGCCAAGTAGCCATCTAACCAGTCAGTAGCCGCAGCAATTGCAAAAACAAGACTTGCCGCCCAGTAGCTCCAACTGAACGGCACGTAAAACAGCAGAATAAATACCGGAATCAGCAGAACACGGAGAACGGTAAGTAAATTGGGGATATTCATCGGCACAACTTGATGTGGAGAAAGGCTGGGATTCTACTCGCTGTGAAGAGCATCATAAATCGTCTCAGCGAGCTTTTTACTGATGCCAGGCGCTTTAGCTATCTCATCTACACTTGCACGGGATAACTCCTGCAATCCACCGAAGTGGTTTAGCAAATCTCGCCGCCGCTTTGGCCCCACACCCACCACATCTTCCAAAGTCGAAGTTCTTCGGGCTTTGCCGCGGCGTGCACGATGACCAGTAATGGCAAATCTATGGGACTCGTCACGAATTTGTTGAATCAAGTGCAAAGCAGGAGAATGACCTGGCAAGGTAAACTCGTGCTGCGCGTCATTCAGATACAGTGTTTCCAGACCAGGTTTTCGTGTCGTGCCTTTGGCGACACCCAATAAAACCAGCTCTGGCACAGCAAGCTCCTCCAGCACCTCCCTGGCCATAGCCAACTGCCCCTTACCGCCATCTACAAGCAAAATGTCAGGTAACTTGCCTTCTCCATCCATGATTCGACTGAATCGCCTGGTCAGTGCTTGGCGCATAGCCGCGTAGTCATCACCCGGTGCCACACCTTCTATGTTATAGCGCCTGTAATCAGACTTAATCGCCCCCTCCGGACCAAAGACAACACAGGATGCGACGGTTGCTTCGCCACTCGAATGGCTGATATCGAAACATTCTAGACGCTGCGGTATCTCGTCGAGGTCTAATGCCTGAGCCAGAGCCTCAAATCGAGCGGCAACATGCTGCCTGTTGGCCAATCGCGCCATAAGTGACTGCTCAGCATTCGTTACAGCCAATTGCTGCCAACGTGACCGTGTCCCACGCACACGATAGCTGATGCTTAACTCCTTGCTGCGCAACTCGCGAATGGCATCTATCAGGGTGGAAAAATCTTCGTTCTGGGCATTAACGATCAATTCAGCCGGCAAATCACGATCGAGGTTATTGAGATAGTACTGCTCCATAAAAGCCAACAGCACCGATGCACTTTCTTCCTCAATCGCCACCTGCGGGAAAAAGTTTTTACTACCGAGGACCCTCCCCCCACGTACACTAATTAAATGAACGCATGCACCACCTGGATTGACGATCGCGGCGATCACATCCACATCACCACTCCCGCCCTCCATACTCTGCTGGTCTTGGACGCGGCGAAGCAATGCAATCTGGTCTCGCAAACCCGCGGCCTTTTCAAACTCCAAACTCATAGCTGCTGACTGCATAGAACTTGATAGCTCATCAGCCAAAGCATTACTACGCCCCTCAAGAAACATCACTGAGTGACGAACGTCATTTGCATATTCAGCCTGGGTGACAAGCCCCACACACGGCGCCTTGCACCGCTTGATCTGATACTGAAGACAGGGCCGCGTGCGATTCTTGTAAAAGCTGTCCTCGCATTGTCTTACCTGAAAGGCCTTCTGTAACAAGCTCAAACTTTCTCGAATAGCCCCTGCGCTGGGATAAGGACCAAAATATCGCCCACGTGGTTTTTTCGCTCCGCGGTGAATACTCAGTCGCGGAAAATCATCATCTGACAGTAAAACGTAGGGGTAGGACTTATCGTCCCTCAACAAAATGTTGTAAGGTGGACGCCACTCCTTGATAAGAGTCTGCTCGAGCAGCAACGCCTCAGTTTCGTTAGCTGTGATCGTCGTTTCAATCTGCCCTATCCTTCGAACCAACGCTGCAGTTTTGGGCGCAAGACCAACCTGTCGAAAATAGCTGGCGAGCCGTTTCTTAAGATTCTTAGCCTTACCTACATACAACAAGGCACCGCCAGCATCGAACATACGATACACCCCAGGGCGACCGCTGCATGTAGACAGGAATGCACTTGAATCGAAAGAGTCGTTTTTTTCTTCAGTTTGTAGCATCAATCATGCCGTGGCGCACAGCTAACAAGGCCAATTCTACATCGCTGGTGATCGACATCTTTTCGAAAATTCGATAACGATAAGTGTTGACAGTTTTTGGAGATAGACAAAGGCGATCAGAGATAATCTGTACCTTTTGACAGCTCGCAATCATCAATGCGATCTGGATTTCGCGCTCAGAGAGCAGATCAAATGGTGATCCTGCACTTTGAGGCTGAAATGACTTCAGGGCCAACTGCTGAGCAATCTGAGGACTAATATAGCGCTGCCCAGAGAAGACCATTTTGACGGCTTGAACCATTTCATCAAGGGCAGCACCTTTGGTTAAATAACCAGCTGCTCCAGCCTGCAGCAAGCGAGTAGGGAACGGGTCCTCCTCGCAGGCTGTCACAGCTATGATCTTGATATCCGGATAACTGCGAATAAGTTTACGGGTAGCCTCTAGACCACCGATACCGGGCATCTTGATGTCCATCAAGACAACATCAGGCTTAAGCTCGCGCGTTTTTTTAAGCGACTCCTCACCTGAGCTCGCCTCTCCAATCACTTGCAGCCCGTCAATGTCTTCGAGCATGCGCGTGATCCCGGTACGAACCAGATCATGATCGTCAACAACCAGTACTCTGATCAAAAAAGCCTCCAGCTCGAGAAAGTCGCATAAACTGACACGTCAGCGAGAAAATCGGCCAATCTTGATCGACCCTTTCGTGAATGAGTGACAATTTAACCAATCATAGTACGTTTATGTTAACGGCTGGGAGCTGTTCAAGGAAGTGCCTATAGTGACGCTAATCCAACACCAATCATGCACCAAGGTTCAACTTTATCAATGGCAACTTGTCACAAACTAAATAATTAGCGACCAGCGGTTAAAAATTAACAACACCAACGACTCAAATTAACGCCTTGGCCAACATACATCTATCACCCAATAGCACCCAAATCAACGATTAGCGGCTACTGAAAGACATTCCGCTCCAAACAGAATTTCAACAGTGCCTGATCATTACTGACCTCCAGTTTACGCATTGTAGAAATTTTTTGTGCACTAACTGTTTTCACACTGCGATTTAACACACGAGCAATATCATTAACAGATAATCCACCTACTACAAAATGCCGCAAAACCTCATACTCACGTGCGGACAGTTTAGCTACACGTACTTGACTATCACCCTGTGCAAGCATTACGGCGCTACTTGACTGCGCAACCGCCCCTCGATATACCCGCTTTCTAAGTATAGTACCAAGCGCAACAAGTATTTCATTCAAGTCTCGCGCCTTATGCAATACACCCGACACACCCAGCCCGTATAACGTTGTTACTAAAGGGGCATTACTCAACATCGTCAATATCAATATCCTAGTATCTGGATAATGCCTCAAAAGATACTCAACTAGCTTTATGCCATCACCATACCTTACATCTCCTGGCATGTTATAATCAGTGATAACTACATCCGGTTTTAGCTTCTCATAGAGCTCAACCAACTCACTAGAGCTTCTAGCCTCACCTATCAACTCAAACCTCGAATCCCTTTCAATTACCTCACGGACCCCCATCAAGACAACAGGATGATCGTCCGCCGCCACTACTCTAATCTTTTCCATGTATTTGCACCCAGATTACAGATAAGGCCATTCCATCTCCCGAATCAAAAAACTAGAAATCAAAACTACCAATACATTTGATCAATATTAGTGGATGCGTATTGATTTTAAGCTAATTATTCAGCACAAAATTGACAATAGGAAAAGTTCTAAAAAGCAGCAAACAGCCGATTACAAACACGTAAGTGCGGATTAAAATCAATACCCCCCTAGCCCCCGAATAATATTATCTGGAGAATGAGCAATACACACAAATTAAGATATGAGAATTTTCTAAAAATATTTACACATTAGCAACGGTGAAAAATCTTGACCAAGATTATCGACCTATATAGTCAATACAACTCTCCCCCTGCTCGGACATCTCCCCATGTACTGGTGAGCCTCAATAACTTCCTCAAATCTGAATACCTTTTTGATACAAGGCCTCAGTTGAGAATCTTGAGTCAACTTATTAATACTTTCCAGAGCCCTATCAACCGCCACATCATCCCGCGGTATTCCCAGCAACACATTCCCAGTGAAGTTACCAATACAATGAATAAAAAAACGAATATTTTTCTTGAAAGCCGCGCAAGCCGGCAAAGACGTCTCATTGCCGCCATAAAGGTCGAATAGCACCAGGCGTCCTCCGGGGGCAATTGCATCGCCTAATAAACGCATATGGGGCCCACCCAGAGCATCCATAATGACGTCAGCCCCACGCCCTCCCGTTAGTCGCTGAACTTGCCCTACTAGATCTTCCTCGTCGGTTACAACAACATGATCAGCGCCCAGCTCCATAAGCCATTGCTTATCATCACCAACGGCTGTGGCGGCAATGACAATGCACCCTATAGCCTTGGCGACCTGCAGAATATATGGCCCCCACCCGCGACTTGCTGCAGTGAGCATTACGGTCTCACCTGCCTTTGCATTGGCCAGTTCAGTCAGACCGAGCCATGCAACCAACGACGGGAAATAATGTACGGCCGCCTGCTGCGCCGTAAGCACATCCGGATAGCAGACCAAAGATCCGGCGGGCAAAATAACTTCTTCGGCGTAACTACAGTGCTGGTTAATGTCGTGAGCAGGAAAACTGGCAACTCGATCCCCAATTTTGAGATGACTGACATTAGAGCCAACAGCCTTCACGACTCCCGCCATCTCATAGCCAAGCCCAGCTGGCAATTTAGCAACACTGGGCGCCAAATTTTGCCTCCACAAGACATCGAACCAACTGACTCCCACCGCCTCTACGGAAACGAGTACTTCGTCATCGGACGGAGCCGTAACTGGTTGTTCCTCGATCCTGAGTACAGAAGGATCACCAAATTCGTGGAATCTTACGATGCGAGCCATCAGGAACCTCTCGAAAACTCTAAGCGGCGATTATTGTCAAACACTTGCCTACTGAGTCGACAATTAAGTTCTAAAACCTTATCTGTACTCGTAAAGCATATCCAGACCGTTATGCTGATACTGATCATGCTCTGCGATAATGGTATCAACTAGTCAATCTGCTTCAGTACACGTGTACTATTCAGTATCTACTCAGCTGCGGGCCACTAGGAAGCTAAGAGGGTTGTAAAGGATGAATCGTAATGACCTTCGACGTGTCGATCTGAATCTGTTGATCGTATTCGAAACGCTTATGCATGAGCGCAGCGTAACACGCGCTGCTGAAAAACTTTTCCTAGGGCAACCGGCTATCAGCGCAGCGCTATCACGCTTACGTAACCTCTTCGACGACCCACTGTTTGTTCGCACAGGACGCAGCATGGAACCTACGAGCCGTGCACAGGAAATCATGTCACTGCTTGAGCCGGCCCTAGACTCGATTTCTACGGCAGTTAGCCGAGCAGCAGAGTTTCATCCAGAAACCAGCACGGCAGTGTTCCGCATCGGCCTATCAGACGACGTCGAATTTGGCTTGCTACCCCCTCTGATAAAACGGATCAGAGCCGAGGCGCCTGGTATTGTTCTGGTTATCCGCAGGACGAACTATTTATTGATGCCAGCGCTTTTAGCCTCAGGAGAAATATCTGTTGGCGTTAGTTATACAACCGACCTTCCTGCGAACTCCAAGCGCAAAGTGTTACGTAGAAGTAAAGCCAAACTCCTGAGGGCCGACTCGGCACCAGATGCGGTGTCAATGGATGAGTTTTGCTCGAGACCCAATGCGCTTGTGTCCTTTTCAGGAGACCTAAATGGATTTATCGATGTAGAGCTGGAAAAAATGGGACGAAAACGGCATGTAGTTCTCGCGGTCCCCCAGTTTCATGGCCTGGGGAGTCTGCTTGAGGGCACCGACATACTCGCTACCGTGCCTGATTACACAGCAGCTGCACTCACCGCTGCGGGCGGCTTACGTGCAGAAGATTTACCTTTTCCGTCTCCAAGCTTCGAGCTCCATATGGCATGGCGAGGAGCACAGGACAATGACCCAGCTGAACGCTGGCTACGATCCCGCATACAGATGTTCTGTGGCGACCCAACCAGCCTTGAATAGGTGGAAAACTGAACAATCAGTTAAGCATCAAATACTCATCGTGAAGGCGCTGAAGAATTAAAAGAGCCGCTAGCGGAATATTTCCACGATGTCGAATCAACTGATTCAAATCCTTTTCTGCAGCTTTTTTCACAGTCCAACGACGCCGACTTTTCTCCAGATCAAGCAGAGCCACATCAATCCGCACATTATCTAATACATCTGAACTTGCCTTTACGAATATGTGTTTCGGGTAGCAGCACCCATGCTGCCAACCAGATTCATGCATACGGGCTAGGGTTATCGCCAGTTCTTTGATCAGAAGATCATTCAGTTCCTTATCATGCAGGTCTGAGAACCACTGCTCAAGATTAACGTAGCCATCAAGCGACTCGGTTATTAGCAAGGCCTGCCATTCTCCATCGTACTTTCGTGCTTCGCTAAATATCATCCGTGGTGTTCTTACACCTATAGTTGAGAAAGTCTCATAGACTTCTTTCTCGCGCAGGATAGTTGGTCGACCTAGGGGATAACGCAAACTTCGATAAATATGGCCCGTTTGCTTTTTGATGTATACGGGTAAACAGCGCTCTTCAGATCGATGTAGCAACTGCACACCGCTTACGCCTCCTCTACGTTGGTTGGGTTCTTCAACCCAGCCCCCCTGCACAGCCCACCATTTTTCAAACTCTGCATTGCCAACCTTCGAAGAATATTGACAGGCCAATTCTTGAACCATATTCAAATCTCCTTCCGTAGCGTATAGGTTCGCCACATTGCGTATCCTGGAATGAAGTCTTGATACCCAATAACTCTCCAACCGGACTCAGCAAATTCTTGTTCTATTTCGTAGCGTGAAACTACGAAGCGATTTTCATTCTGCCCCAACCGCCCACTTTTAGCACGGCGACGCTCAAGACTTCGCCGCCTCCAAGATTTAAAGTTACCATCGACCCACAAGGAAACAACCAAAGTATCCCGACTGACGCGATGAAACTCACGCAATACCGCAAGTCGGTGCTCATGATTCTTAAAATGGTGCAAAAGTCGAATACAGAATATGCAATCTACAGCATTTTCATTCAAATCGATGGAGAAAGCAGATGCTTTAAATGTTTTAACCCGCGAAACAATGTCCGGAGATTGAGAAGCTCGCGCGACATTAATCATATCTACCGAGTTGTCAGCCGCAATAATCACCCGCTCCGGCTGCTCGGCCAGCACAGGCCAGAATCGTCCAGCTCCACACGGAAGATCCAGCACTAAGCCAGGATCACCAGCTGTCCGCAATGCCTTACGAGCAATCTGCTCATCACGCCAGTGAGAAAGCCTTCTAGATAAGCCATCTTGATGCTTGATGAAGTACTGCTGAGCATGATCCCGGTCATATTTGCGGGAAAACTCAAGTTCTATCGAATTTTTCTTTTGCATAGCCAAGCGTCCGTTTGAAGATACGCTTGGGAGAGTAGTGAGACGCGAATCAACTCCACGTCATCAAAATGTGAAAATTACGTTAGCGCAGACTACCCAACACTAGGAGGCAGTGTTTTTCCAGAAAGCTGAACCCTAAAACAAGCCCCACCACCGTTAATGGTCATAACCGATATGAGCCAGCCTTGCTTAACACAAATACGCTTCACCAGTGATAGCCCCAACCCTAAGCCTTCGCCACGGGCTCCCACGCCCCTGACAAAAGGCTGAAAAATACGCTCCTGTTGGTCAATGGGGATACCACTGCCACTGTCTTCGACACGCAAGCCACCTGTCTCGATAACCAGCCTGACAAAGCCATTATCAGTGTAATGGAGGGCGTTACGTAGTAAATTGGAGACCACAACCGAAAGCAATGTTGTGTTATAAACCCCAGTGTCCAGACCTTCTTTACTATAAATAAGCTCCAGCCCTTTGAGCCTAAATGACGCCCCCCAATGTGCAATCTGCTCTTCAGCAACAGATTCAAGGCTGCGTGCACTGACCGATGATGCTTCATCTGAACTGTCCCGCGCTAATTGCAGGAAAGTTCTAACCAAATCATGCATCTCCTCACTGGCCCGGATAATTCGTGCGAGCTGTTCCTTCTCCTTTGCCCCAAGCTCGCCCTCTTCCAGCAGCTCGCAGGTCGTAGCAATAACCATCAAAGGGGTGCGTAGCTCATGACTGACATCACTGGTAAACAGTCGCTCACGCTCAAGAGCCTGACGAACTTGCCCTAGCGTACTGTCGAATGCTGAAGCGAGCTGCCCGACCTCATCGTCAGGATATTGCGGTCCCAAAGCTGGTGCCAGGGCAAGCAACTGATCACGATGTCTAACCTGCATAGCCAGGCGGCTCACAGGGGCCATAATTTTCCGCGCTAGAATCAGCCCCAATCCCCAAGCACCGACAACGGTAAGTAGAAACCCTGCCAGGACCACATTGAACAAAACATGCTCACGAGCCTCGAAACCGTGCTGCCCCTGAACCAGCGTATAAATATTGCCGTCCACTTCCTCTGTATAGGCGTAGTAAGCATCAGCCCCCAGCACAACCTCAGAGAACCCCTTTCTTAGCCCGCTGAAGTCGGGCGGAGGCAGGAATTCTGGAATATTAGACGCGTAAAAATGTGTCGAGGGATCAAGGCGGGGAACACGGCCGAGCTTCAGATCCTCCTCAATGATGCCCTGCAGCTCATGTCCAAGTTCCAACGTTAGCAAGTGATCTTCTATAAAATGCACAACAGCAACAATACTCAGTGAGAACACCCCACTGACCAATGTCGTCATCAGAACAAACGCAATCAGGATGCGCCGCTCAAAGGGCTGCTTAGACAGCATGATCCAACTCTGCCAGCCGGTAGCCGACACCATGCAAGGTGTGCAATAAAGGCTTACTAAAAGGTTTGTCGATGACCTGCCGAAGTTGGTGAATATGGCTACGCAGACTATCACTGTCCGGATAATCATCTCCCCACAGTGCTTCTTCGAGTACCTCTCGCCTAACGACAGATGGGCTTTTCTGCATGAGTACCGCGAGAAGCTTCAGCCCCAAGGGGTTAAGCTTGATGGCCTGCCCTGCTCGAGTGACATTCAGTGTGTCCAAATCGTAGAACAGGTCCGCTACCTTTAATTGTCGCGTTCTTTGCCCTTGGCTGCGACGAAGAATGGCCTCCACACGAGCTACCAACTCAGACAAAGCAAAGGGCTTAACGAGGTAATCATCTGCACCTGCACGCAGCCCCTTCAGGCGGTCATCCAGTGCATCTCGTGCTGTCAGCATCAAGATAGGAACGTCGTTTCCACCATCATCACGTAACCGTTGACACACCTGATAGCCATCAATTCCAGGCAGCATGATGTCCAGAATAATTAAATCAAAATGGCCAGTGGTAGCGAGGTGGAGCCCAGTTAACCCATCTTGGGCGCAATCGACCGTAAAACCCTTGAGCTGTAGATAATCAAGGATATTCGCCAGAATATCTCGGTTGTCTTCAATTACTAAGATGCGCATGTGAATCCTTTGCAACCGGGCCGATAACGTTTTTTTCACAAATCTTTGACACTTCCCTGACTTGGGATAGCGCAAGCTAAGTCAAACTAAACCGAATAAGGTTCCACCACCAGTCACATTGCACGATCGCTCTGATAACTCTCCCAAACTTCAGCACTCCGGCTCATTTTCTTGAAACAGGCAAAACCATTAAGAGCACGAACGTCACCTGAGAGCAGCTCAATCATTGCTCATTAATGCTCACCACCAGTGCGCAGGGGCAACTAAAACTTTGAGTGTGTTTCATATTGCCGGGCCTACAAGCACTCGCCTTTTCCCCAACCAAGCCTTCGACAACGCGGCATGCACAGCGCAAGTTAGGAGAACTCTATGGCTGCAGCCCAAATACAAACGCTTAGTCGTTACTTTAATTTTCGCCTAGCTCTGTTGATCCCCCTGGCTGTGATGGCAATCTTGTTAGCAGCGGATCCGACAAAGCTGGACTTCAGCTTGGCCTACCCGTTTTATCAGCCCGGCGTCGGTTTTATTGGTAAACAACACGCGTGGATTGAAGACATTCTGCATGACAAGGCCAAACAGGTCGTCATCGTATTCGGTGTTTTAGCGATTATCGGCTTTATTGTGAGCCTCTTCTTTAAGCCCTTGAGACAATACCGCCGTGCTTTAGGCTACCTTGTACTGGCATTGTCCTTGTCAACCAGCATCGTGACGCCTTTAAAGGCACTGACTGCGGTTGAGTGCCCATGGAGCCTTAAGGAGTTTGGAGGAAAGGAGACCTATACACCGCTGCTGCATGAGCGCGCTCCAACCGACAAACCAGGTCGATGCTGGCCTGGTGGACATGCATCAGCCGGCTTTTCGCTGATTGCACTTTTCTTCGCCTTGCGTGATCGCCGGCCACGACTGGCACGGTTTGCCTTAGGGTTTGCTCTCACACTAGGTACGGTATTTTCGGTCGCGAGGATGTCGCAGGGAGCACACTTCTTCTCCCACAACCTGTGGACCTTACTGTTTGACTGGTTGATCTGCGTGATCGCCTACCGGATAGTGCTCTATCGCCCAATCCAGTCTTCAAGGGCTGAAGCCACCTGAAAAGAAAATAATGGCAGAGTCAGCGCCACCCCAGCAGGGGGCACTGACAGAGCACAGTACTTTTAGCTGGTCTGGCCACAGCTAGGCTGACCGGCAGAGAACTTGTGATTGGGGCTCACTGCTGCATTCATTTCTTTAAGTACAGTAGAACCGATGAGCAGCGGGAACTTGAAATCGCTGCGATCAGTCAGGTTAACCTCAATATTCTGCAGCTCATCGCCAAGACAGATATCCATGGCGACAACGGGGCGCTCGGTATAAAGCTCTGCGTCCCCCTCTTCACGATCCCCTGCACGGCGCTTGATGTAGCTCATACGAACCAGTGGCTTTTCCAACACATGGGCCTGGCTTGGATTATCCAACCCCAACTGGAAACGCACCCACTCCCCGCCGTCCTTTTTAAACACCTCGATATTTCGGGCGCTGAGAGAGGCTGTCTCTGCACCAGTATCAAGCTTCGCCGGCAGTTTTACCTGCAGTTCATGCAGATTTACATACTCATGCAGCCCATAAATTTGCGGTTCCTCAGCAGCGATTACCGATACTGGCATCAGCGCGGCCAGCGCAATCCAGGTGACACGTTTCATTCATACCCCACACATTAGTTTCGAAGAACGGATCCTCTCTGACCGCTCAGAGATACTGCCTTCATCCGGTGTTAATCAATTTTAGAACACCAAACTTAATTAACGCTTAAGTTTTAAAGCACAAGGCCCGACAGCGCAGTGCACTGCCGGGCCTTGCTTAATGACTAACAGGAGATGAGTCCGCGTTGTTACTCAGACCAAATCAAAACGGTCAAGGTTCATTACCTTAGTCCAAGCCGCAACGAAGTCAGTGACAAACTTCGCCTGCGAATCACTCTGTGCGTAGACCTCGGCAAGTGCACGCAGCTGAGAGTTAGAACCAAACACCAGATCCGCAACGGATGCAGTCCACTTCACCGCCCCGCTCTTACGATCACGCCCCTCGAGCAGACCAGCCGTTGTAGATGGCTGCCACTGAGTCCCCATATCCAGCAGGTTAACGAAGAAATCAGTGCTGAGGGTCTCAACCTTGTCGGTAAAGACACCGTGCTTGCTCTGATCGAAGTTGGCGCCCAACACACGCAAGCCACCCACAAGGACTGTCATTTCCGGCGCACTCAACGTCAGCAACTGAGCTTTGTCGATTAGCATCTCTCCCTGTACAGAAGCACGCTCTGGACGGAAGTAGTTGCGGAAGCCATCAGCAGCCGGCTCCATTGCTGCAAAAGATTCAACGTCTGTTTGCTCTTGAGAAGCATCAGTACGACCTGGCGCAAACGGCACGACAACTGCCTGCCCAGCTTTCTTCGCAGCAGCCTCAACAGCTGCGTTACCCGCTAAGACAATCAAATCTGCCAGCGATACTTTTTTGCCGTCAGTCTGCGCCGAATTGAATGCCTGCTGGATAGCTTCAAGCTTGGACAACACCTGAGCTAGCTGGGCTGGCTGGTTAACGGCCCAATCCTTCTGCGGTGCCAAGCGGATACGCGCACCGTTAGCACCACCGCGCTTGTCGCCGCCACGGAAAGTCGACGCCGAGGCCCATGCAGTGCTGACCAGTTGTGAAATGCTCAGACCAGACTGCAGTACTTGAGCCTTCAGCGCCTCAGCATCTTCAACAGTGATCAACGGATGATCGACTGCCGGAACAGGGTCTTGCCATACCAGTTCTTCCTGAGGCACCAGCGGGCCAAGATAACGGCTACGCGGCCCCATATCGCGGTGAGTCAGCTTGAACCATGCACGGGCGAACGCATCAGCAAAGGCCTCATGATCCTGATGGAAGCGACGTGCGATCTTCTCGTAAACCGGGTCAAAACGCAGACCTAGGTCGGCAGTCGTCATCATCGGTGGGAACTTCTTGGATGGATCATGCGCATCCGGAATCATCTGCTCCGGCTTAGGATCCTTCGGTGTCCACTGTTTGGCACCAGCCGGGCTCTTAGTCAGTACCCACTCGTTGCCGAACAGAACTTCAAAGAAGCCACCATCCCATTTTGTCGGGTTGGGTTTCCATGCACCTTCGATCCCACTGGTAATGGTGTGTACACCCTTACCGCTGCCAAACGTGCTGATCCAACCCAGCCCCTGATGCTCAAGTGCGGCGGCTTCAGGCTCACGCCCCACCAAGCTAGCATCACCAGCACCGTGGGCCTTACCGAAGGTGTGTCCCCCTGCAACCAGGGCGACGGTTTCTTCGTCGTTCATACCCATGCGGGCGAAGGTTTCGCGGATATCACGAGCAGACGCGACCGGATCTGGATTTCCGTCCGGGCCTTCCGGGTTTACATAGATCAGCCCCATCTGCACTGCAGCCAGCGGGTTTTCCAGATCGCGATCACCGCTGTAGCGACTGTTTGGCTTGTCACTGGTTGCCAACCATTCAGTTTCGGCACCCCAGTAGATGTCTTTTTCAGGCTCCCACACGTCCACGCGACCGCCACCAAAGCCGAAGGTTTTGAAGCCCATGGACTCCAGTGCGACGTTACCCGCCAGGATGAAAAGGTCGCCCCAGGAAATGTTGTTGCCATACTTTTGTTTGATCGGCCACAGCAAGCGACGAGCTTTATCCAGGTTGGCGTTATCCGGCCAGCTGTTCAGCGGCGCGAAGCGCTGGTTACCGGTACCGGCACCACCGCGGCCATCATGAATACGGTAGGTTCCGGCAGCGTGCCATGCCATACGGATCATCAGACCACCGTAATGGCCCCAGTCTGCAGGCCACCAATCTTGGGAGTCAGTCATCAGCGCATGCAAATCTTTGACAACGGCATCCAAATCAAGCTGTTTGAATGCCTCGGCATAATCAAAATCCTCCCCCAGAGGATTAGATTTTGCTGAGTGTTGGTGCAGGACGTCGACCTTCAGCTGGTTCGGCCACCAATCTGTATTTGTCGGTGCAGTTGTACGCTTACCACCACCCGAGAAAGGACACTTCGACTCGTTTGACATGACCTACTCCTATTCGTCTTTTTGCTACTAGATGGAACCAGAATGGTTGCAGCGCCCCAAACTGACCAATTAGTTTTCAATATGATTGTGATAGCTCCTTGGTCATAGCCCTATACAAGATTGCTAGGCTAGGCCGCTCCACGAGCTCTCCACATCTACCTGTGCCTCTGGCACGATGTTTTGCGACAAAGTAACTGACGGTTATGAAGCCTAGATGAAACCAAAGAACCAAATCACAATACCTAGGCACACCCCGTGAAACCGGATAACGCTGCATCTGAAATCGGTTAGCCAAGCAACTTTGATGGGCTGTCCACGTCTGATGTGACATCAATCCTTACCCCCTTTGCCGGAGCACATGATGCAGTCCAACCGTTCAATAAAGCCTTTATTGATAATCATCATACTTACCAGCTTTGGCATGCTTGCTGGAGCGCTATCCGCGCAGCATTGGCTTGGCTGGGAGCCCTGCACACTGTGCGTACAAATCCGCCTTTGGCTGGTGTGCTCTGGTACAGCGGGCCTCTTAGTCCTTATGGCTGAACAGTTGGGTATACGCTGGGCGGGTCTCCCCTTCCTTGCCGTCCTACTGGTAGCCAGCGGGATGGCTGTCTATGACAACGTCCATCTGTTACTGATTGAAACTGGCGTCATCGAAAGCACCAGTTGCTCACCTTTTCCGTTTTACGCGTTCTATTTCCCACTGCATGAATGGATGCCAGACATCTTCATGAGTGCTGGCGTTTGTGGCGAGAATGATTACAAAATTTTCGGACTGCCATTCAGCGTTTGGACCTGCTTAAGCGTGACAGCCCTGTTCGTATTCGTTGTTTATACCCTGATCAAAGCGCTCCGCCGTTGATCAAGGACAACTGCATAACGTTCTTTTACTTTTGCGGGAGCAGTTGTGACTGCTCCCAGCCTCCACCCAGAGCCGCGATCAATTGAACACTTGCTGTTAGACGGCTGCCTAACAAGTTCAGGGTCGTGCGCTCATTAGCCAAAGCGGTTGCCTGAATGTTCACGACGGCGTTGTAGTCGACAGTCCCCGCACGGTACTGATTGTCAACAAGACGCAAAGACTCACGCGACGCTTCCAGGGCCTGTTGTTGAATTTGAGCTTCTTGCTCCAACACGCGCAGTTGTACTAGGTAATCTTCCACCTCGCGGAAGCCATCCAGTACAGACTGTCTGTACTGAGCAACGGTTTGATCATAGGCTGCGTCAGCACGCTCCAGCTCCGCACTGCGTGCACCGCCATCAAACAGCGTTACAGCCAGTTGCGGGCCCAAAGACCAAACCCTATTCGGTAGCTCAATCCAATCTGCAAAGCTGCTACCACGATAGCCACCGCTGGCAGAAATACTCAAATCAGGAAACCAGGCCGCCTTGGCCACACCGATATCGGCATTAGCAGCGATAACACGGCGCTCTGCCGCTGCAATGTCCGGTCGGCGCTCCAACAGCTGCGAGGGCAAGGCAACGGGGACTTGTGGCAGTGTGGGAATTTCCTTGCGTGAGGCAATAGTCAGCTCACTGGGCGGCACGCCTACCAACACTGCAATGGCATGCTCGAGCTGAGCACGCTGCCATTGCAGGTCAACCGCTTGGGCTTGAGTGCTTCGCAACTGGGTCAATGCCTGACTGACATCTGACTTGGGCACGATGCCGGCATTAAACTGATTTTCCGTCAGCTTCAATGAGCGTTCATAAGCACTGACAGTCGCATCCAGCAGACGGCGCTGTTCATCCATCACCCTTAATTGCAGGTAGTTTTGCACCAGCTCCGATTGCAGGCTCAACTTGAGTGCAGCCAGATCTGCGGCACTCGCCTCGTACCCAGCCTTACTGGACTCCAGCGACCGGCGTAGCTTGCCCCAGATATCCAGCTCCCAAGCGGCATTAAGTCCAAGGTCGTAGGTTTTACTGACGGAGCTGCCTTCAGCCCCTCCCTGAGCACCACGTGTGACACCGACGTTACCTGACAGATTCGGGTAGAACGCAGCCCGCGCGCCTTTCACAAGAGCACGAGCCTGACGGTATTGCGCCTCACTGGCAGCCAGATTCTGGTTGGAAACATTAAGTCGCCCGACCAGCGCGTTCAGCTCACTGTCACCATAGAGTGCCCACCATTCGCCCTTCTCGAGCGCATCACTGGGCGCAGCCTGTGTCCAACCCTCAAGCTGCTTGAATTGAGCCGGAGTCTCCAGAGTCGGGCGCTCATAATCAAGACCGATGGCGCAGCCACCCAGAGCCAGGCTCAGCGCCAGCAGCGTGGGTAAATGATTGAAACGCATCAGCTTCATATCCTTGTATCCAAAGCAGTATCAGTTTGTACGCCACGCCAGCGATTAACACGCCGACCCAGTCTGTCGAAGTACAAATACACCACTGGCGTGGTGTAGAGCGTCAGTAACTGGCTAAGGACCAGTCCACCGACAATGGTGATGCCCAGCGGCTGACGCATCTCTGCACCCTCGGCAGAACCCAACATCAACGGCAACGCACCGAGGATAGCTGCCAGCGTAGTCATCATGATCGGGCGGAAGCGCAGCAGGCAGGCCTGGCGGATCGACGCCTGCGGGCTCATGGTGCCTTGCCGCTCTAGTTGCAGAGCCAGATCGATCATCAAAATCGCATTCTTTTTGACGATACCGATCAGCAAAAACAAACCCAGCAAAGAAATCAGGCTGAATTCAACCTTCATCAGCTGCAGGGCAAGCAGTGCACCTACGCCTGCAGAAGGTAATGTCGACAAAATCGTCAACGGATGCACATAGCTTTCATAAAGCACACCCAGAACGATATAGACGACAACTAGCGCCATAAGGATCATCAACGGTTGATTTTTCTGGGTCTGCTGGAACGCCCCACCAGTGCCCCCCATCATGCCCTGGACATCAGTTGGCAAGCCAATACGGGCCACGGCCTTATTAATTGCCTCAGTAGCCTGGTCCAAGCTGACACCCTCGGCCAATGCGAAACCGATGTTTTCTGCAGCAAACTGGCCCTGATGACCTACCCGGTCCTCTTCGAGGCTCAGTTCCCAGCGGGCAAAGCTTGATAGAGAAACCCTGCCCCCATCTGCGGTGATCACCTTGATTTGCTCTAACGATTCAGGGTTTTCAGCAAACTTAGGATTAATCTCCATCACCACGCTGTATTGGTTCAATGTGTCGTAGATCGTAGAGATTTGCCGCTGACTAAACGCATTGTTGAGCACCGCCGTAATCATGCTCATATCAACGCCCAAGCGTTTAGCAACCTCTCGGTCGATGACCAAGCTTATCTGCTGTGCGCCATCTACCTCTTTTGCATCGATGTCAGTCAGTTCAGGCAAAGCTCGCAGCGCTTCACGTACCGGAGGTAGCCACTTGCGTAGCAACTCCAAATCCCCAGACATGAGCATGTACTCGTTCTCCGAGCTGCGCCCTTCACGGCCGCCGATCTGTAAGTCCTGATCAGGCATCAGGAACATACGCCCACCGGGAACCTTAGGCATGTTGTGACGCAAACGTGCGATTACAGCTTGCGAGCTGTCTTTCCGCTCTTTAATTGGCTTTAAGCGGACGATCAAAAACGCATTACTGATGCCACCGCCACCACCAATAAAACCCGCAACACTCTCAACAGCTGGATCAGCCAGAATGGCGCGCCGGTAGATTTCCATCTTCGGCTGCATGACTTTAAACGACAGGCCATCATCGCCCCGGATCATGCCGATCAATTGCCCGGTATCTTGCTGCGGCATAAAGGTTTTCGGCACGCTGATAAACAAAAACACATTCAGTGCGATGGTTGCTAGCAGGCTGAAAACCATCAGCAATGAATGGCGCAGTGCCCAATCCAGCGTTTTGCCGTAGAAGGTCAGCACCTTGGTCTGAACGACTGCCCCCCAGCGCTCCATCAGACCAGGCTTGCGTGCTATGTCGTCAGGTTTCAGCCAACGGGCGCAGAGCATCGGTGTCAGGGTCAGCGAGACAACCAGAGAGATCACAATAGCCACAGCGAGGGTGATGGAAAACTCGCGGAACAGCCGCTCGACAATGCCTCCCATAAATAGAATGGAGACAAATACCGCCACCAACGAGAGGTTCATCGCCAGCAGTGTAAAGCCGACCTCCTTAGCGCCTTTGAAGGCCGCTGACATCGGACTTTCACCCTCTTCGATGTAACGCGAGATGTTCTCCAGCACCACGATGGCATCGTCTACCACCAGCCCTGTGGCAATAATTAGCGCCATCAAAGACAAGTTGTTCAGGGAAAAGCCCAGCAGGTACATCACCGCGAATGTCCCAACCAGCGACACCGGCACTGCCAGAGCCGGAATCAACGCGGCTCGCCAGCGGCCCAAGAAGGCAAACACCACCAGAATCACCAGCCCTACCGCCATCAGCAAGGTCTGCTCTGCCTCATGAAGGGTGGCACGGATAACCGGAGAGCGATCCATCGCTACTTGCAAATCAACACTGGCAGGGATCACTGCCCGCATCTCAGGCAGCTGAGCGCGGATTTCATCAATGGTTTCGAGAATATTGGCGCCGGTCTGGCGGTTAATCACCAGCAGCACGGCTTGCTGATCATTGAAGAAACCACTGTTGTAGCGATCCTCTACCCCATCCGTGACCGTAGCCACGTCGCCTAAGCGCACCGCCGCGCCATTCTGATAACGGATGATCAGCGGGATGTAATCAGCTGCCTTTTCCAGCTGATCGCTGGCCTGAACCTGCCAGTGCCGATCACCATCTTCAATTGCCCCTTTCGGGCGTTTGACGTTGGCATTGCTGATGGCCTGACGCACTTCATCCAGAGCGATGCCGTGGTGATCCAACAACCGGGGCTCAAGTGCTACGCGCACAGCAGGCAAGGAGCTACCACCAACCTGTACCTCCCCCACGCCCGCAATCTGAGCCAACTTCTGCGCCAAAATCGTCGATGCAACGTCGTACAGCTGACCTTTATCGAGAACCGGGCTGGTCAGTGACAACACCATAATCGGTGCTTGCGATGGGTTGACCTTGGCATAGGTTGGCATGGTGCGCATGCCACTCGGTAGCAACTCGCGGGAGGCGTTGATTGCCGCCTGCACTTCACGGGCCGCACTATTGATATCACGGTCCAGATCAAACTGAATCATGATCCGCGTACTGCCCTGACTGCTGCGGCTGTTCATCTGGCTGATGCCGGCGATGGTACCCAGCGACCGCTCCAGTGGTGTCGCCACACTGGAAGCCATGATCTGCGGACTTGCCCCAGGCAGGCTGGCCTGAACCGTGATAGTCGGGAAGTCCATTTGTGGCAACGGTGCAACCGGCAGCAGGCCAAAGCTCACCCCACCGAGTAACAGGATGGCCAAACTCAGCAGTAAAGTAGCTACCGGGCGCAGGATAAAGGGAGCCGAGAGATTCATTGGCTGACCACAATTCCTGACGCGCTACGGCCTGTAAAGCGACGTGCCCAGCGGTCGAAATACAGATAAATCACGGGCGTGGTAAACAACGTCAGCACCTGACTAACCAACAGCCCACCCACCATCACCAACCCCAGAGGCTGACGCAATTCAGCACCCGAGCCGGTTGCCAGCATCAGCGGAACTGCGCCAAAGAGTGCAGCCAGTGTGGTCATCAGAATCGGCCGGAAGCGCAGAAGCGCAGCCTGATAAATTGCAGCGTCCGGTGACATCCCTTGATTACGCTCGGCATCGAGGGCGAAGTCGATCATCATAATCGCGTTCTTCTTGACGATACCGATCAGCAAAATGATGCCGATGATGGCGATCAACCCTAGCTCGGTTCCCGTCAGCAACAACCCCAGCAACGCACCAACACCCGCAGATGGCAATGTAGAAAGAATGGTGATCGGGTGGATGTAGCTTTCGTACAACACCCCCAGCACGATGTACATGGTTACAACAGCAGCAAGAATCAACAGCAGCGTGCTCGACAGTGACGCGCGGAAGGCCTCGGCAGCACCCTGGAAGCGGGTCTGGATCGCCGCCGGTACGCCAATTTCCTGCTCCACTTGCTCAATAACCGCCACGGCATCGCCCAACGAAACGCCCTTTGCCAAGTTGAATGACAAGGTGGCCGCCGGGAACTGGCCGATATGGTTAATCAGCAAACTGGCCGGACGCTCTTCAATTTGTGCCAGTGATGACAGCATCACCTGCTGCCCGTCAGCTGCCCTGACGTGTATCTGCCTTAGCGCTGCGATTCCTGCACTGCCTATATCCTGGCTTTCCAAGACCACCCGGTACTGACTGGATTGGGTGTAAATGGTGGAAATCTGCCGCTGGCCAAATGCATCGTATAAAGCGTTATTGATATCTGCCACATTGATCCCCAAGCGCCCGGCCATATCGCGGTCGATCTTGAGATAAACCTGTAAGCCTCGGTTTTGCAGATCACTGGCCACATCCGTCAGCTCTGGACGCTCTCGCAGCGCGCTGACCAGCTTTGGCACCCACTCTTCAAGCAGCGTGATTTCCGGCGTTTCCACGCTGAACTGGAATTGAGTACGACTGACGCGATCCTCAATACTCAAGTCCTGAACAGGCTGCATGTACAGATCAATACCTGGCAGGCGGGCCAACTCAGGACGCAGTCGTTCGATCACCTGACTGGCGGTTACATCACGCTCGTCACGGGGTTTCAGGTTGATCAGCAGACGCCCGCTGTTCAACGTCGGATTGTCCCCGTCAACACCAATATAGGAAGAAAGGCTGTCCACCGCCGGATCTTTCAGGATCGCATCCGCCAGCATTTGCTGACGCTCACTCATCGCGGAGAAGGATATAGACTGAGGCGCCTCAGAGATCCCTTGAATCACCCCTGTGTCTTGTACAGGGAAAAACCCCTTAGGCACTGCCATATACAACACAACCGTCAAGCCCAGAGTGGTCACAGCCACCAGCATCGTCAGCGGCTGGTGCTTAAGCACCCACTGCAACCAGACGCCGTAACGATCAATCATGCGGTCCAGCACAGCGCCGGCGGCATGGTAGAAACGCCCTTCTTTCTCTGGCTGCTCTGGTTTGAGAAGCCGTGCACACATCATAGGCGTCAGGGTTAGCGAGATAACCAGCGATATCAAGATCGCTACCGACAGGGTAATCGCAAACTCACGGAACAGCCGCCCCACCACATCCGCCATAAACAACAACGGAATCAGTACCGCGATCAGAGAAATAGTCAGCGATACCAGGGTAAAACCAATCTGCTTGGCACCCTTCAGGGCTGCGTTGAGCGGTGTTTCCCCCTCCTCCAGATGCCGAGCAATGTTTTCCAGCATCACGATGGCATCGTCGACCACAAAACCGGTGGCGATGGTCAAGGCCATCAGGGTCAGGTTGTTAATGGTGAAGCCTGCCAGGTACATCACGGCGAACGTACCGATCAACGACAAAGGCACCACAACTGACGGAATAATTGTGGCAGTCAGCTTGCGCAGAAACAGAAACGTCACCAACACCACCAGCGCGATAGCCAGCACCAACTCATGCTGGACACCTTTAACGGCAGCACGAATTGTCTCAGTCCGGTCAGTCAGGACCACCACATCCAAGCTGGCGGGCAAACCCTGAGTCAGGTGAGGCAACAGCTCTTTGATGCTGTCGACAACCTCAATGACATTGGCGCCAGGTTGACGCTGAACGTTGACCAGCACCGCCTTGTTACGGTTCGCCCACGCGGCAAGACGCTGATTCTCGGCACCGTCGATGATCGTGGCAACGTCCTTCAACCTTAGCGCTGCGCCATTTTCATAATCGAGGATCAGCTGCTGATACTCATCCACTGACGTTAACTGATCGTTAGCATCCAGCTGGGAAATACGCGTAGGCCCGTCAAAGTTACCTTTAGGCTGATTAACGTTACTGGCAGTAATCAGGCTGCGAACATCACTCAGGTTCAGTCCATAAGCTGCAAGCGACTCAGGATTAACACGCAAGCGCACGGCTGGACGCTGCCCTCCCGCCAAGCTGACCAGACCCACGCCACTGGTTTGTGCGAGTTTCTGAGCCAAGCGCGTATCGACCAAGTCATAAACCTTAGGCAGCGGCATGGTTTCAGAACTGATCGCCAGCGTCAGGACGGGCGTGTCAGCCGGGTTGACCTTGTTGTACACCGGCGGTGACGGCAGATCGTTCGGCAGCAGATTGCTAGCGGTGTTAATCGCAGCCTGCACCTCCTGCTCAGCCACATCCATGCGCATGTCCAGGTTAAAGCGCAAGGTAATGACCGAAGCCCCACCGGAGCTGGTTGACGACATCTGCTTGAGTCCCGCCATCTGCCCCAGCTCACGCTCAAGCGGCGCAGTGACAGCACTGGTCATCACATCCGGACTGGCGCCCGGGTAAAGGGTCATCACCCGAATAGTCGGGTAATCCACCTCTGGCAACGCAGAAACAGGCAGCAGTCGGTAAGCAATAAGGCCACTGATAAAGATCGCCGCCATGATCAGCGTGGTGGCGACCGGCCTCAGAATAAACAGACGCGATACATTCATTATGGGCGTGGTCCACGCGGGCTTTCGGCGTTTTCACCGGAAGGTACAGTTTGCTGAGCGTCAGCGGGTTTTCCATCGGTGACGACTTCAACCTTGTTACCGGAACGCAAGCGATCGGTTCCCTCCAGCACGACCCGCTCACCACCCTTAAGGCCCTGTTCAACAACTGCGGTCTGACCGTTACTGGTCCCTACAGAAACAGGGGTCAACTGCACCTTGTCTTCATCATCCACAACATAAACGAATGTCCCTTCACCACCGAATTGAAGCGCGGATGCAGGCATCAGGACGGCGTCGTCAAGGGTTTTGACACGCAGTCGTACATTTACGAATTGGTTAGGGAAAAGGCTTTGATCAGCGTTTTCAAAGCGGGCCTTGAGTTTGATGGTGCCGGTAGCGGTATCAATCAAGTTATCGACGCTTTCAAGCTCACCTTCTGCCAGCTTGTTAACTTCACTGCGATCCCAAGCCTCAACCGCCATCTTTTTGCCTGCGTGTAACTGTTCCATAACCGCAGGGAGATCACCTTCAGGCAGGGTGAACACAACACTGATTGGCAGCGTCTGGGTGATAACCACCAGCGGCGTGGTGTCCCCAGAGTTGACCAGATTGCCTACGTCGGCTTGGCGAATACCCAAACGTCCAGTAATAGGGGCTCTGACTTGGGTGAAATCGAGGTTCAACTGCGCGCTTGCAACGTTAGCCTGCAAACTCTGGGTCGTGCCGCGTAGTTGATTAACCAAGGCTTCTTGTGTGTCCAATGTCTGCTTAGCAATGGAGTCCGCGGCAAACAAGCCACGGTAACGTTCCAGATCAACTTCTGCGTTACGCAGCTGGGCCTGATTCTCCTGCAACGCACCTTTAGCCTGTTGCAAAGCGATTTCGTAGGGACGCGGGTCTATCACCGCCAACAATTCACCTGCCTTGATTGGCTGGCCATCTTTGAAAAGAAGCTTGACCAGCTCGCCATCAACCCTGGGTCTCACATTCACCGTGTTGTACGCGGTGACCGTCCCCAGCGCCTTGAGCTCAACATCAAAGCGCCCTTGTGTGACAGGAGCCAAACGCACGGGTATAGGCCCGGCATCACCAAACGGGCCGCGCGGCATCCCCGCCGGTGGTCCCTCAGGTTTCGACGGCCAGAACCACCACAAAAGAATGATCAGAATGACTAAGGCAACTGTGCCAATAAGCCATTGGCGTGATGGTTTTGAGTGACTGTTTGGGGTAGGCATAGCAGACATGGCAGCGATCAGTTTCCTTGGGAGCGTGAACGATATGCAGAATCAGTCCCGCTGCAAAGCCCGCAGCGCTGTATTTACCATTTCCTTACGTAACTAAGCACCTGATCCACAAATAAAAACGGCCTGCGAGGCAGGCCGTCTGATGCAGCTGGCACAACTTAGCTAAGAGCAGCCAGTGCAGCAGCATAGTCTGGCTCATTGGCAATTTCGCTGACCAATTCGCTGTGAAGCACTTTATCGTTTTCATCCAGCACGACTACTGCCCGAGCAGCAAGGCCAGTTAGCGGGCCGCTGGCGATAGCGACACCATAATCCTTGAGGAAGTTAGCGCCACGCAGCGTGGACAGATTCACCACATTCTCAAGGCCCTCAGCGCCACAAAAGCGCGCTTGAGCAAATGGCAGGTCTGCTGAGATGCACAGCACAACGGTGTTTTCCAGTTTGTCCGCCTTGGCATTGAATGTGCGCACGGAGGTTGCACAGGTCGGGGTATCAACGCTCGGGAAGATGTTCAGAATCTTGCGCTTGCCAGCCAGGCTCGCCAGGGTGACATCGCTCAGGTTGCCAGCAACCAGAGAGAATGCAGGCGCCTGCTGACCAACCTGCGGCAGTTGACCCGCCACTTCGACCGGGGAGCCTTTGAGAGTAACGTTTGCCATGGTGAAGTCCTTCAACAGATTGATATTTGAAAGCGGCTGTACGCACTGTCACACAACAGTGCGTACGCTTGGCCTAGCCTGTCAGCTTAACCATTCGACAGGATTACCAGGTTATTTATTCGCGAAGTGATCGCGCGTCAGCTTGACCACTACCGGGCTGAGCAGCAGCAATGACAACAAGTTTGGTAGCGCCATTAAGCCATTCAATGTGTCCGCCACCAGCCAAGCGAAATCAAGCTGAGAGATTGCGCCGAATGGAACTGCAATCACCCAAAACAAGCGGAACGGCAGAATAGCCTTCGTTCCGACCAAATATTCCCAGCAGCGTTCACCGTAATAGCTCCAGCCAAGGATTGTGGTGAAAGCAAAAATCACCAACGCCAAGGTCAGAATGTAACCACCGAAGCCCGGCATAGCAGACTCAAACGCGGCCGCAGACAATACCGCCCCACTCTGCCCGCTGGTCCACACACCTGAGCAAATGATCGCAAGGCCGGTCATGGAGCAGATGATGATGGTGTCAATGAATGTACCGATCATGCCGATCATGCCCGAACGCACAGCACTGTTGGTGGTACCTGCGGCTTGAGCAATACCAGCCGTACCAAGACCCGCTTCGTTCGAGAAAATGCCACGAGCTACACCAAAACGGATGGCAGCGATTACAGCAGCACCCGCGAAGCCACCGGTGGCAGCAATAGGTGTAAAGGCGTACGTGAAAATGGTCTCAAACGCTGCCGGAATCTTGTCCGCGTTGACAATCAGGACCACCAGCGAAGCGATGATGTAGGCCACACACATAAAAGGCACCAGCGCAGCGGCCACTTTACCAATACGCTTAATGCCACCAAGGATCACCAAGCCAACCACAATCATAGTGGCGACACCGGTCAACCACAGTGGAATGCCGAATGAACCTTGCAAGGCAGCGGCCATGCTGTTGACCTGCACCATGTTACCGATGCCAAAACCTGCAAAACCACCAAAGATGGCAAATGCAGTACCCAGCCACATCCATTTTTTACCCAGGCCATTTTTAATGGCATACATGGGGCCGCCGACGAACTCACCACGCTCGTCCTTCTCGCGGTAATGCACGGCCAGTACAACTTCGCAGTACTTGGTCGCCATACCCACGAGCGCCGTGCACCACATCCAGAACAATGCGCCCGGGCCACCTAAAAAGATTGCCGTTGCAACACCGGCAATATTGCCGGTACCTACAGTGGCGGCCAGACAGGTCATCAAGGCCTGGAAAGGGCTGATTTCACCCGTAGACGCGTCACCCTTTTGCCGCCCTTGCCACATCAAACTGAAGCCCGCTCCGATCTTGCGAATCGGCATAAACTTCAAGCGCAGCATCAGGAAAAAACCGGTGCCGAGAATCAGCACCAAGATGGGCGGGCCCCAGATCAGGGCGTTGACCTGGTTTACGAGGGTATTCAGAAATTCCATGCTCATATCCTTATTCTTGTAGTGAACGCGAGGGGTAATTCGCTCGACCAGATGCCGGGTAGGCAATGCTGCTAATACTCAGACCTGTAGGCCTGATGCACTCACAGCAATTTGGTGCCTGTCCTCACTTAGACATCAGTGCAGACAAACCGAAGCTAGTATAGGAAGCCGATAGCAGAAAAGTTCACTATTTAGGGCCAAAAGCCCAGTGGATTTGGGTTACCAAGTTATTAAAACCCCTTTAATCCCTCGGAATCCAGAAAATATCCTGACTGCCCAGTTAAAAATCGCGTCGATAAAAAATATCCAGAGAACTGGCCAAACCACTGGCGGCTTCCAAATACAGCTTACGCGTCAACTCATAGCGCAATGCAATCGTGTTGGCGGGTTCAAACACACCCACGCCATAGCGCAGGCTGAGCCGTTCTGAGAGGTTACCGCTGGCCACCACACTGGTCGTCGCACCAGAACCCTGGGTATCCAACTGGAAGTCCTTAATCCCCAAACCTTCTGCCACTGTACTAAGCACAGGCGCGCTGCCCGCCATACCCAGCGCCAAAGCTGCCTGAGCCAGCATATTGTTGTCGCCAGCGTTTTGACCCAGTGGACGTCCCAACACAAGGTAAGACAGAGCCTGCTCCTGACTCATTGCTGGCTCTGAGAAGACCTCAGTTGTTGGTTGCATAGCATTGCCCGTCAGACGCAGCCCTGCCGTGACATCATCGACCTTGCGCACCGCCTCAATATCCAAAAAGGGCTGATCAATCGGGCCTGTAAAGAACACGCGCGCCCTGCGGATATTCAAGCGCTGTCCGTAAGCACGGAAACGACCGTCTTTAAGATTCAGATCTCCCCGTGTGTCGAGATCGTTGCCAATATGCAGACGCCCAAGGAGATCCGCCGTGAGGCCAAATCCTTTAAAGGTTAGCTTTTCCTGCCCGACCTCTACGTCAATATCCATGGCGATGGCGGTAGCTGGCTTTTGCGTTTGCTCGGTGCCAATAACCTGTGCATCGCCAGAGACCTGAACGGTAGATGGCGGTAGCTCGCGAACCTCTATCGCACCTTTTGGAATCGCCACTTTACCGGTGACAGACACGTGATCATTGAGCAAGACCAGTTGCAAGTCGGGCTCTACATCCAATGCTGCGTAGGGCTCGACATTAACCGGCAGGTTAGTGCCTTTCAGTCGCCAATCAGCAGCCAGACCATTCGCCCAGCTCAGGTCACCCTGCAACTTGCCCTGCCCCAGCTCACCGCTGCGCCAGCCGCCATCCAGCCGCAGACGCTGGCCATCTATCTGCGCCAACAACTGCAAAGACTCCAGATTCATAGGCAATTCGCCGCCCGAGACTTCACCATCTGCAATGCGCAATGAGCCATTCACCTGTGGAGAGAGCAGAAAGCCCGAAAGCATCCCCGAACCATTCAATTGTCCGGACACTCGCTCAACCATAGGCGCGAAAGGTCGAACGACTGCCAGATCTAGCCCGTTAAGATCAAAGCTCCCTCGCAGAGGCTTAGTGCTAGCCCGCGGATCTAGCTGGAATTGAACGAGCATTTGGCCAATTTTCGGACCACTGAGTTCAATACGGGTGTCGACCTGCTGAGGTTTGAGTTGCGAGACCAAGCTAAGGTTTTCGTAGTTGAAATCAACCCACTCATCTTGCTCCTTGACCCTCCAGACACCGCGGCCAGCATCCAGACGAATCCGGCCGCTCGGCCCAGCAGCCGGAACATCCAGTTTCAAGTCAGCATTGAGCTCGCCCTGCCACTGAAAGCTATCCGGCAGCCACGGTTTGAGACTTGCCATAGGGAAGTCACGAAGCTGGAAGTCGAGTTTCGGCTGGGGCATCAGTTGCTGCTTAGCCCCACACAAACTGGCTTGACCAGAACGCCAGCAGTGCGCACCAAGCTCCAGACGGCCGTTTGCCAGGTACTCAATGCTTGCGGGTTCTTGCAAGCGCCAGTCCTGCCCGCCACCTTCGAGCTGAGCACTGCTCAGACGCCCCCGCCAGTTGCCGTTGCTCAGCCCACCGTCGATTGCCAGCTCGCTGTTGAGCAGCGGCCCCTGTAAGGCCAACTGCACGCGATGCTGCTCCAGCGTACCGTCACCGTTGACGGTGAGGCGGCCGACATCTGTATCCCCTGAGCGAATCCCCTGAGCATCCAAGGCCAGTTTGGCGCGTTTACCTGCATCCAGGGCAGCATCAAGCGTCAATTGCCGGATGTACTGCCCATCAAATGCGAGTTTGTTACCTTGCAAGACAGCCTTGGCCGAAGGTGCCTGTACAGTACCAGTCAGGTTGATCTGTCCATTGAGCTGCCCCTGCAAGCCCGGCCACAGCTGTCCAAGCCTTGGCATCGCCAACTGCAGCTGTCCGCTCAGGGTTTCACGCAGAGCAGCCTTACCCTTGATGCTGTTATCACCCAGTTGAACGTCCAACGCGCTCAGCTCGCCCTGCTCCAGCCCACCGTCGTACTGCACCAGCACTTTTGCAGGCTGAGCACGCAGGCGGCCATCTAGGTTGATATCCGCTTTAAACTGCTTGAGATCACCCTTGCTGTTAATCGCACCAGCCAGCGTGCCCGGCATCTCTGCCAGCCAATAGGCCGGATCAAGCTGACTGACCTGCAGCCGAACATCCCAGTCGAGCTGATCAGCAAATCCTACGCTGACCTGCCCCTGGGCAAGCCCCTCTCCGGCTTGCAACGCAAGATCAGGCAGGTACACCCGATGCAGATTCCCGCTGACCGGGCTTTTCAAACTGAAGGCTCCAGCTGGGCCGTCCAGCGCAGCGGCAAAGTTACCGAGGTAGTCGCCATCACGGTACGCCACTTCAGCATCCAATGTTTTGAGCACGACCTCTGGCGGCTGCTCAAGCGGATACAGCCGCAGCCAGGGAAAGTCTTGCCACGCGAGCTTACTGTCGAAACTCAGGCCCTGGCCCCAGTCGACATTACCGCTCAACTGAACGTAATGCTCAGGGCTCGCCGTTACATTCAATGTATTGATGACGGCGCCGTCAGCCTTTACCACCCCGGCAAGCGTTAGCGCTATAGGGCCATCGGTTGCAGCAAGATCAGACTTACCTGCCACCATATAGCCTTTATCCAGATCACCTTCGGCGTGCAGGTCGAGCCGCTGCAGTGTCAGGGTATCGGGTAAATCTCGACTTGCTTTGAAAGAAGGCACTTGCAAGCGCAATGAGGCAGGCAAATGTTCCGCTAATGGCTGGACAACACCACTCAATGTACCGGCGAGGTAACCTTGGCTGTTGGCGTTAAGGGTCAGTTGATCACGCAGATTGCCATCCAGCTTCAGCTCAAGCGTCCAAGGCTGCTGATCAGGCGCCGGCAGCGTCAACTGCCCCCGCAGCTCCAACGGCCATTCTCCGACAGGCAACAATTGTCCTTTTACGTCCAGCGCAACGTCGCCGGACTTAACTCGAAGGGTTTCGATCAACAGCCCCTCAGTGCTCCAGCGAGCGCCGAGCTGTGCGCCCTGTACCTGGTCACTGCCATTAAAACGCACACCCGCAATGCTGATATCGCCCAACTCAAGCGCAACCGGCAGATTCAGATCAGGCAAGCTGAAAGGCTCCTCGCTGGGCGCTTCATCTGTCGGCGGAAAATCCAGAATAATCATGCCGCTGTGCAAACGTCCGATGCATAGGGTCATTCGCAACAAACAAGCGGGGCTCCACTCCATATTAGGCGCCTCAACCAGCACCTTATTGTCACCCTGCGTCCAATGCAGCTGGTTAGCTTTCCACTCTCCAGCGAGCTGCCCTTGAAATGCCTCGACCTCCAGCCCTGGGATCAACCCCAGCGCCCAACGACTACCGGCCTCAGTTTTGAGCAGCAGGCCGACCGACACCAATGCGAATATCAGCAGCGCCAGCAAGCAGGAAATAGCAATCAAAAAACGGCGCTTCACAGCTCAGGCCCCATGGAGAAGTGAAAGCGAATGCCGCCGTTATCATCCAACGGATGGGCAAGATCCAGACGCAGCGGCCCCAACGGTGAGACCCAACGCACCCCGACGCCCACAGCGCTCTTCAATGAAGGGAAGTCCAGGGAGTTGAAGCTATTCCCCGTGTCATAGAAGCTGGCCAGACGCCAGGAGTCAGTCAGGCTGTACTGGTATTCCGCGCTGGCAGCTACCAAGTATCGCCCACCGATTTTGTCACCTTTGCTGTTTTCCGGAGAGAGGCTCTGGTAGTCGTAACCCCGCACGCTCTGATCACCACCGGCAAAGAACCTTAGCGACGGCGGTACGTTGCCAAACCCATCAGACTCGGTCCCCCCAAACTCAACTCGCCCCAACAGTCGATGCCTGCTGAACACGGTCGTTAATCCCTTAAGCTGCACATTACCGTGAATCACATTGGAGTCTGATAACACGCCTTCCACTGCCCCGGACAAGCCGAGCTGCACACGATAACCGTGGTTAGGATCAATCTTGTTGTCACTTTGCAGGTACGAATAGCTGAAACCTGGCATCAAGAGCGTACTCAGGCCTGAGTCACCGCCTAGGTTGTACTCTTCTCGTAGCATTTTCACCGAAAGCACCCGCTGCCAGCCGCTTTCCAACTGACTGTGCCATTCAGGTCCGAATGTGAGCAGACGGCTCTTAGTATCGGTGTCGGCCAGGTCCTCAGCTTGATAGCCACCCGCAATACGCAGTTTGTCAGTCAGTGGCGGGTCCAGTGGAATGTCATACCACAACCCCACATTCTGCCGTGGCGCGGAAAGTTCAAACTCAGCACCGTAACTGTGTCCTTGGGGGTTGGCATAGTGACGTGTCCAGTTTGCCCGGCCGCGCGGCCCCACATCTGTCGAAAAGCCCAGACCAAGGCCCATGCTGCGGGGCTTGCGTGCCTGGAGCTGAACCTGAACCGGAATACGCTGCTCATCCGCAGCAGTCGGGTTGGCATCAACCTGAACGGTTTCGAAATAGCCACTGGAACGCAGTGCCTGATACAGCTCATTAATCAACGCCGCGTCATAGGGCGTTTCGGGCTTAAAAGGCACCATACGTTGCAGAAGTGACTCATCAAACGGTGCGTCCCCACTGAAGTTGACCTCCCCCAACTGGTAACGCGGACCACTGTTGTAGACCAGCTCGATATCAGCGGTCTCCGCCTCAGGGTCAATAACAAATCGCTGCTGGGTAAACCTGCCTGAGAAAAATCCAAACCGTGAGGCTTGGTTCTGAATATCGCGCTTTGCAGACTCGTAATGGCCATGATTCAGCTGGGCTCCAGCTTTTAACCCTGGCTCATCTGGAATGCGAAAACGCTTGAGCTCACTGGCCGGTCCTTCAATACGAATCACCACATCGCGAAGCCTGACTGGCTCGCCCGGCTCTACCTTGACGCTCAGCCGTGGTTTTTTTCCATCTGAGACTTCAGTGGTGATGTGCGCATGGTAGTAGCCAAGCGCCTGAGCTGCTTTGGCTGCCTGAGCCTCAGCGACCCGACGGAAACGCTGGAGATCCTCAGCATCGCGCTCCCCCAAATCCCCTATATGCCCCTCAATGTTCTTTTTCAGATCACTGTTAGAGGGTTCAACACGGACACGCAATTGAGCCTCTGCCAAGGCGGCAGAACTGAAGAGGAGAAGCGCAATAAGAGCAGAAACATTAACAAAAACAGGCATTAAAAGATGCTAACACAGGGTACGAACGAACTTGGATGTTAGGCCTGTCAGTAAGTTCGTACTAACAGGCCATGAATGTCACCCGGCAACAGTTGCAGGCTGCGGGTTAGGATGGAAGAACACATGCTCAATCACAGGCCCGATTGCGACCTCACCTAGTTCCTCATAACCATGACGCTTATAGAAATCCAGGTAATGGCTGTTTCCTGTATCCAGCACAATGCCTTGGGATGAAGCATCTGCCGCGCACCAGGCATGCAAATTCTCTAGAAGCTGCTCGCCAAGGCGCTTGCCCTGATACTGCGGGTGCACACCGAGCAGTGGTAAAACATGGTACTGACCAGCTGGCAAACAGGCGATTACTGCCTCGTGGTAAGCCAGGTAGCGCTGCGTACAGCGATATCCGGTTGAGAGCAACATCCGCAAACGCCACCCCCAGCTTTCGGTAATGCCTAAACGCCGAACAGGGGGAGCAATCAGCGCAATACCCACCAAACGATCCTCAATCAGCAGACCGATAGCGGGTAGTTCTTCAGCAAAGTGCTGATGCACCAACTCGCGAACCGTAGCCCGAACCCGCTGGTCGTAGCCAGGCCGCTCGGCATCAAACAGATAGGCGAAAGTGGGGTCATGCCGGTAGGCGTGGTAAAGCAACGAGCGGGCTTCACGCGTATAACCACTGTCCAGCATACGAACTTCTGCATGGGTATCCGGCATTCATCTGACCTCTTTTGTTTTTAGAGTGGATCGGCCTTCAGCCAAGTTAGCACCGCTCGCCGTCCCTCGCCACAGACTGGCCGTAGAGCAGCCTGATCGGCTAGGATCGAAAGCTTTCCATAGCAAAAGCCAAAATCGCCGACCATGAAGATTGTCTCCTTCAATATCAACGGCCTGCGCGCACGCCCACATCAACTGGCAGCGCTGATCGAAAAACACCAGCCGGATGTCATCGGCCTTCAAGAAACTAAAGTCGCTGACGAACAGTTTCCCGAGGCTGAAATTCGCCAACTGGGCTACCACGTTCACTACCACGGCCAAAAGAGCCATTACGGCGTTGCTCTGCTCTCCCGCCAAGAGCCCATCAGCATCAGCAAAGGCTTCCCTGATGATGAAGAGGACGCCCAGCGCCGATTTATTTACGGCACGTTTGCCGATGCCAACGGCAACCCAGTAACCGTCATGAATGGGTATTTTCCGCAGGGTGAAAGCCGTGATCATCCACTCAAGTTTCCGGCCAAACAACGCTTCTACGCGGATTTACAGAAACTTCTGACCACTCAATACACGCCAGAACAGCCACTGGTAGTGATGGGCGACATCAACATCTCCCCCCAAGATTGCGATATTGGTATCGGCGAGCCCAACCGTTTGCGCTGGCTGAAAACCGGCAAATGCAGCTTCCTACCGGAGGAGCGCGAATGGCTGGAAACCTTGAAGAACTGGGGGCTTGTAGACAGTTTCAAGGCATTGCACCCTGAGGTGAATGACCGTTTCAGCTGGTTCGACTACCGCAGTCGCGGTTTTGAAGACGAACCTAAGCGCGGCCTGCGCATTGACGTTATTCTGGCTTCATTAGCGCTCCAGGGACGACTCAAAGAAGCCGGTATCGACTACGAGCTGCGCGGCATGGAGAAACCTTCAGACCATGCGCCCATCTGGCTTGAACTGAGCTGATCAAAGCTCCGCTGTAGGCTCTAGCAGGTGACTGTCATTGTTCAGTCACCTGCTTGTCTTAATCTCTGCGTCTGCCTACCAACCCTTCATAAGGTTAATGACGCATGTCGCGTGCTTGTACACTGTCCGGCCGGGAAAACTGGACTCACACCATCGCTGTATTGATCCTTGCCTTTGTTTTTTACTCGCTGCCCATTTCTGCTTTCGCCGCTCTCCCCCCGACAACAAGTGACCACGCCACTCTTCGTATTCATGGCTCAAACACCGTAGGTGCACGCCTGGCCCCCGCCCTAGTTCGTGGTCTTTTGGAGGAACAAGGTTTCCAATCCATTTTGATCAAAGCAGGAGCGCGCGATAACGAGCAACTGGTTCAAGCACAAAGTCCTGACGGCAACACGATCATTATCACCGTTGCAGCGCACGGTTCTGGCACTGGCTTCGCTGCTCTGGCAACTGGAGAGGCTGATTTAGCCGCGTCGTCCAGGCCGATAAAAGCAGCAGAACTTGCAAGTCTTTCCGCACTCGGCGATCTGAGCAGCGCGAATGCCGAACACATTATTGCGCTCGACGGGCTCGCCATCATCCTGCATCCGCTCAACCCACTGACGAGTTTGACCACAGAGGAGCTGGCCCAGATTTTTGCCGGTGAGGTGAGCGATTGGGGCGAGCTTGGCGCGCCACCTGGCCCGATTCACCTCTACGCGCGGGATGATAAATCCGGCACCTATGACACCTTTAGCGAGCTCGTACTCAGTGCTAATGCCAAACAACTCGCTGCGACAGCAAAACGGTACGAGTCCAGCGAAGCACTGTCTGACGCCGTAAGCCGTGACAAACACGGCATTGGTTTTATTGGTCTGCCTTATATTCGACAAGCCAAGGCAATAGCCATCGGCTCAGGTGATGCCTTGGCCATGTCACCTAGCCAAACCCAGATCGCGACAGAAGACTACCCGCTGTCTCGACGCCTTTATTTGTATAGCTCGCCACATTCACAAAACCCATGGGTGCAGGCGCTTGTGGACTTTGCCCAAAGCGCACGCGGCCAGGCCATCGTCCAACAAACCGGTTTTATTCCGCAGACCATACAAACCGTTGCAACCGAACTGCACGAAGACATGCCCGCTAACTACCGTGAATTGGCACAAAACGCACAACGCCTTTCAGTGAACTTCCGCTTTCAAGAAGGCAGTGCCACCCTAGACAATAAGGCCAAGCGCGACCTGAACCGCCTCAACGATTTCCTCACACCCCATGCCAAGACGCAGGGCAATGTGGTGCTGGTTGGCTTTGGTGACACCCGCAATAACCCTCAGCGCACCGAGCTGTTGTCAAAACTGCGCGCACTCGCTGTCAGGAGAGAACTGCAACGCAGCGGCGTCAGGGTGCGGGACTTCATCGGTCTGGGCGATGGTTTGCCAGTGGCCTCTAATCAAGCTGCAGACGGTCGTCTTAAAAATCGCCGGGTAGAGGTTTGGGTTTATTGAGTATCAGGCGCCCGTGTCAGGCACAGGCAAAGCTGCAACCTATTGATACAGCATCTAAATGACATCACTTGCGAAAATTTAGCGTCAGGACGATCCTTAACACTGCGTGACGCCGGGCCCCTCTGGCGGTGAGTTCCTCACCGTGATGTCGGAGTCACTTGTGACCCCAACTTAAACCGACACTTAGAGGTGGCTCAAATGGAAAGCCTATTAGGCATCCTTAGCACGTCCTTTTTTGGTACCCCTGGCTGGTTCTGGCTGGCCTTCGTTATCATCATCATCGCCTTGCTCGCCCTTGATCTGGGCGTGCTGCACCGCGATCAACATGAAATCGAAATGCGCGAAAGCCTGCTGCTCTATGCAGGCTATTTCAGCGTTGGCGTGGCGTTTGGCGGCTGGATCTGGCTCCAGCTTGGCGCCACCAAAGCACTTGAGTTTTACACCGGCTTTCTGGTCGAACAGTCGCTTTCAATGGACAACGTGTTCGTCATGGCCATGATCCTAAACTTCCTCGCCATCCCCCGCCGCTACCAGCATCGCGTGTTGTTCTGGGGCATCCTCGGCGTGGTCGTCCTGCGCGCCATCATGATCGCCCTTGGCACGGCCTTGGTGCAGAACTTCGAGTGGGTGTTGTATATCTTCGGTGCATTCTTGTTCTTCAGCGGCATCCGCATGCTGTTTTCCAAGGAAGAAGCACACCCAGACCTTAGCCAGAACAAGCTGCTGCTGTTCCTGCGCCGCCATCTGCGTATTACAGACCGCTTGCATGAAGGGCATTTCCTGGTGCGCCAGCCTGACAAAACAGGGAAAGTCGTGTTGTTTGCCACCCCACTACTGCTGGCGCTGGTGCTGATTGAACTGGCCGATCTGGTGTTCGCTGTAGACAGTGTGCCGGCCGTGCTAGCGATATCTCAGGACCCGTTTATCGTCTACACCTCCAACATCTTTGCAATTTTGGGACTGAGGTCTCTTTATTTCGCCCTGGCAGCCTTGATGCACCGCTTTGTGTACCTGAAATATGCCCTGGCTGTAGTGCTAATCTACATCGGCGGCAAGATCTTCCTGCATGAGTTCGTCAAGGTTCCCGCAGCGCTTTCGTTAAGCGTTACGCTCGGAGTGCTGGCAGCAGGTGTGATCTTGTCTCTGATTAAGACCCGAGCCCAAAATGAAACATAACTCTCTATGTCACAGCCCGTTGTCACGATTGAAACCCTGCTGAAACACAATCAACAGTTTTGGCAGGTTCGTATGGGTAAACGTTGCCTGACGTTCAGCAACGAACGTGCAGCCCGCTCTTTTGCCGCGCAGTTGCACATGCGTGTTCAGTGGCTAAATGGCCAGACAAGCCACTGAATGACTAAAAAACAAAGCCCGCATTAGCGGGCTTTGTTTTGGCCTTCGACGTTAGCGAGCGCTTTTCAGCAGTTCCTTAGGCACATACTTACCCAACTCGAACTTACCAATGGCCGCACGATGCACTTCGTCGGGGCCATCAGCCAAACGCAGAGTACGCTGCATGGCATACCAATAAGCAAGCGGGAAGTCACCGGAAACGCCTGCTCCACCGTGCATCTGGATCGCCCGGTCAATCACCTTCAGGGCAACATTGGGTGCCACCACCTTGATCTGGGCGATTTCACTCGCTGCGATCTTGTTGCCGACGGTGTCCATCATGTACGCCGCATTAAGCGTCAGCAGGCGCGCCATGTTGATCTCCATGCGCGACTCGGCGATCAAATCCAGATTGCCCCCCAAGCGCGCCAGAGGCTTACCAAATGCTGTACGGCTAACTGAACGCTCGCACATCAGTTTTAGAGCGCGCTCCGCCATACCAATGGAGCGCATGCAGTGGTGAATCCGGCCTGGGCCAAGACGCCCCTGGGCGATTTCAAACCCACGGCCCTCACCCAACAGCACGTTCTCATAGGGCACTCGCACGTTCTCGAACAGCACTTCGGCATGACCGTGAGGCGCATCGTCGTAACCAAAAACAGGCAGCGGGCGGATGATCTTCACGCCGGGGGTATCTGTCGGCACCAAGATCATCGAATGCTGTGCATGGCGCGGTGCATCCGGATTGGTCAGCCCCATGAAGATCATGATTTTGCAGCGCGGATCACAAGCCCCGGACGTCCACCACTTACGGCCATTGATCACCCACTCATCACCCTCACGCACAGCGCGGGCTTGCATATTAGTGGCATCACTGGAGGCCACAGCTGGCTCGGTCATGGCGAAGGCTGAACGAATCGTGCCGTCCAGCAGCGGCTTGAGCCACTGCTCTTTCTGCTGCTCGTTACCATAACGCACCAGCACCTCCATGTTGCCGGTATCTGGAGCTGCACAGTTGAACGGCTCCGGGCCGATCAGGGAGCTACCCATGATTTCAGCCAGTGGCGCGTACTCGGTATTGGTCAACCCAGCGCCGAGTTCCGACTCAGGCAAGAACAAGTTCCATAGGCCCTCGGCCTTAGCCTTGGTCTTCAGCTCTTCCATGATGGCTGTAGGTTGCCAGCGGTCACCTTCATTGACCTGCCGTTCAAATACGGATTCAGCAGGGTAGACATGCTTTTCCATAAAAGCAGTGACCCGCTGGCGCAATTCCTGAACCTTTGGTGAGTAGGCGAAATCCATAGGGGTACCTTCTTGTTCGTTCTGGAGTGTTCGGTGGAGTAGCAATAAGACTTGAACTGAGCATAAGATTTACCCAATCTATTTATTACGACCACAACTATTCACAAAACATATATTAGCCATTAATGCTAGCTGCATACGGAGCGAACCGGAAATGAATCTGAACAAGGTCGACCTCAACCTTTTCGTCGTCTTCGATGCCATTTATACCGAGGCCAACCTGACTCGCGCAGGACAGATCGTTGGCATCACCCAGCCTGCCGTATCCAACGCCTTGGCGCGCCTGCGGGAAACCTTCAATGACCCGCTGTTTGTTCGCACCGCCCAAGGCATGGTGCCCACACCCATGGCGCAAAACATCATTGGCCCTGTGCGCAATGCGCTCCAGCAGCTGCGGATTTCAGTACAGGAAAGCCGCATCTTTAACCCTGCGCAAGCTAACAAGATCTTTCGCATCAGCATGACTGACCTGACCGAAGCCGTCGTGCTGCCACCTCTGTTCCAGCGACTACGCCGGCAAGCGCCTAATGTGAAGATTGAAAGTATGCTAGCTCGACGCCGGGAGACCACTAAGGAGCTGGCCGCCGGTCGCCTCGACTTTGCCGTAGATGCCCCGCTCAACATTGACCCGCAGGTGCGTCACGTCAAACTCATGGAGGATCGCTACGTTTGCGCCATGCGTCAGGGGCACCCGCTGGCCAAAGAGAAAATCACGTTGGATGAATACTTGGGACTCACCCACATCCACATCTCAACTCGTCGCAACGGGCTCGGCCACGTTGACCTGGCTCTTGGTCGGCAGGGCCTGCAGCGCAATATCGCCTTGCGCTCACAGCATTACCTGATGGCGACCACCGTGCTTGAAACCACCGACATGGCCATGACCGTGCCTGAACGCTTTGCCCACCGTAACGGGCTGCACTTTGTCGAATTACCTGTTAAAGACATGCAGACGCTGGAAACTCACCTGTACTGGCACGAAAGCACAGATCAGGACCCGGCCAACCGCTGGATGCGTGAGCAGATCATTGAGATTGCTCAAGCCGCAAACAAACAGCCCCTCTGAGTGACTTAGCCCTTCTTTCTTATACCCACAAGGCCAGGCCATGTTGGTTTATTGAGTGGATTGACTTCGGCTGCAAACAGCTTTACGTTTACGTAAAGGTAAATACGAGCCAGTCTATTCATGTCTGCAGTCACTTATTCAATCTCCGAACTGGCCCGCGAGCTGGACATCACCACCCGCGCCATTCGCTTCTATGAAGAACAAGGCATGCTCAACCCCGAACGCCGGGGTCAGGAGCGCATCTACAGCGCTAAAGACAAAGTCACCCTGAAGCTGATTCTGCGCGGCAAGCGCATCGGCTTTTCCCTGGCCGAGTGCAAGGAGCTGATTGAGCTGTACGACCCGGTTCACGGCAACCAGAAACAGCTGAACACCTTTATGAGCAAGATTGCTGAGCGCCGCGCTCAGCTCGAACAGCAGCTGCTCGATATCCAACAAATGCAACTGGAACTGGATACCGCCGAAGAGCGGTGCCTGGCAGCGCTCGCAGAAATCACAAAACGCTAACCCTACTCCCCTATCCAATAACAATTTCGCAGGTGGAATCATGAACTATCCGTCCCTCAACTTCGGTCTTGGCGAAACCATCGACATGCTGCGCGACTCGGTTCGCCAGTTTGCCCAAGCTGAGCTTGCGCCACGCGCAGCTCAGATCGACCGTGACAACGAATTCCCCATGGATATGTGGCGTAAATTCGGTGACATGGGCCTGCTTGGGATGACCGTAAAAGAGGAATACGGCGGAACCGACATGGGCTATCTGGCCCACGTGATTGCCATGGAAGAAATCAGCCGCGCGTCTGCTTCAGTTGGCCTATCCTACGGCGCGCACTCAAACCTATGCGTGAACCAAATTCATAAAAACGGCACCGAAGCACAGAAGCAGAAATACCTGCCCAAGCTCTGCTCCGGTGAGCATATCGGCGCCCTGGCCATGAGTGAGCCGAACGCCGGTTCTGACGTGGTGTCGATGAAACTGCGCGCCGAGAAGAAAGGCGACCGCTATGTGCTCAATGGCAACAAGATGTGGATCACCAATGGCCCAGATGCCAACACCTATGTGATCTATGCCAAGACCGACATCAACGCCGGTTCTAAAGGCATAACAGCGTTTATCGTCGAACGCGACTTCAAAGGTTTCTCCCGTCACCAGAAGCTCGACAAGCTCGGCATGCGCGGCTCCAACACCTGTGAGCTGGTGTTTGAAGATTGCGAAGTGCCAGAAGAAAACATCCTCGGCGCAGAAGGCCGTGGCGTGGCCGTGCTGATGAGCGGCCTGGACTACGAGCGCACTGTGCTGTCGGGCGGCCCGACCGGGATCATGACCGCGTGCATGGACGTGGTGGTGCCGTACATTCACGAACGCCGCCAGTTCAATCAGTCCATTGGCGAGTTCCAGCTGATTCAGGGCAAAGTCGCCGACATGTACGCAGGTATGAACGCCTCCAAATCCTACCTGTACAACGTCGCCAAGGCCTGTGATCGCGGCGAAGAGTCCCGCAAAGACGCTGCAGCAGTGATCCTCTACACCGCCGAAATGGCCACCAAAATGGCCCTGGACACCATCCAGATTCTTGGCGGTAACGGCTACACCAACGAATACCCGGCTGGCCGTCTGCTGCGTGACGCCAAACTGTATGAGATCGGCGCAGGCACCAGCGAAATCCGCCGCATGCTGATTGGCCGCGAGCTGTTTAACGAAACCAAGTAAGTCACTGGTCTCGAAATCTGCACACGCAGAAGAACGCTAAAAGCTGGTGGGTGAGCGAAGCCTCACCCACCCTACGAAAAGACGGATCAACGGAGCCGTTTCATGGCCATCCTGCACTCCCAGATCAATACCCGCTCGCCGGACTTCATCGCCAACACTGAAGCGATGCAAGCTCAGGTAGACGACCTGCGCACCCTGCTCGCCCGCATCCATGAAGGCGGCGGCGAGAAAGCCCAACTGCGCCACACCTCTCGCGGCAAATTACTGCCCCGTGAACGCATCAACCGCCTGCTGGACCCCGGCTCGCCGTTTCTCGAAATCGGCCAGTTGGCAGCCTATGAAGTCTATGGCGAAGACGTCCCAGCAGCCGGTGTCGTGGCCGGGATTGGCCGCGTGCAAGGCGTTGAATGCATGATCGTCGCCAACGACGCCACGGTAAAAGGCGGCAGCTATTACCCGCTGACCGTTAAGAAGCACCTGCGCGCCCAGACCATCGCCCAGCAGAACCGTCTGCCGTGCATTTATCTGGTGGACTCCGGCGGCGCCAACCTGCCACGTCAGGATGAGGTGTTCCCGGACCGTGAGCACTTCGGTCGCATCTTCTTCAATCAGGCCAATATGAGCGCCATGGGCATCCCGCAGATTGCCGTGGTGATGGGCTCCTGCACCGCCGGTGGCGCCTATGTGCCGGCCATGGCTGATGAAGCGATTATGGTGCGCCAGCAAGCCACCATTTTCCTTGCAGGCCCGCCGTTGGTGAAAGCCGCCACCGGTGAAGTGGTCAGCGCGGAAGATTTGGGCGGAGCCGATGTGCACTGCAAAACCTCGGGCGTGGCCGACCATTACGCCGAGAACGACGAACACGCCCTGGCCATCGCCCGCCGTTGCATCGCCAACCTTAACTGGCGCAAGCTCGGCAGCCTAAATACCCAAACGCCAATCGCTCCGCTGTACAGCAGCGACGAGCTGTACGGCGTGGTCCCGGCCGACTCCAAGCAGCCCTTCGATGTGCGCGAAGTCATCGCCCGCATCGTTGATGGTAGCGTGTTGGATGAATACAAGGCGCTGTTCGGCACCACGCTGGTCTGCGGCTTTGCCCATATTCACGGCTATCCGGTGGCGATTCTGGCCAACAACGGCATCTTGTTTGCTGAATCCTCGCAAAAAGGTGCGAACTTCATCGAACTGGCCTGCCAGCGCGGCATTCCGCTGCTGTTCCTACAAAACATCACCGGTTTTATGGTCGGGCAAAAATACGAAGCCGGTGGCATCGCCAAACACGGTGCCAAGCTGGTGAATGCAGTGGCCTGCGCCAAGGTGCCGAAATTCACCGTGATCATCGGTGGCAGCTTTGGCGCTGGTAACTACGGCATGTGTGGCCGCGCCTACGACCCACGCTTCTTGTGGATGTGGCCGAATGCGCGCATCTCCGTGATGGGAGCCGAGCAGGCTGCTGGCGTGCTGGTGCAGGTGAAGCACGAACAGGCCGCCCGCGCTGGGCAGACCTTTAGCGCTGAAGAAGAAGCCAGCCTCAAGCAGCCGATTCTTGAGCAGTACGAACGTCAGGGCCACAGCTACTACAGCAGTGCGCGCCTGTGGGATGACGGTGTGATCGACCCAGCGCAGACCCGCGAGGTATTGGGCCTTGCCCTCTCCGCCAGCCTCAACGCACCGATTGAGCCGACCACCTTTGGCGTGTTCCGCATGTAAGGCCATAGACCATGACCGAATTCACGACTGTACAACTGGAAAAAGACTCTCGCGGCTTTGCCACCCTGTGGCTGAACCGTGCGGATAAAAACAACGCATTTAATGCTGAGATGATTCGTGAGCTGATCCTCGCCATCGACGAGATCGCCGCGGATAAGAGCCTGCGCTTTCTGCTCCTGCGCGGACGTGGCAAACACTTCAGCGCCGGGGCCGATCTGGCTTGGATGCAACACGCTGCGACGCTGGATTACAACGCCAACCTCACCGACTCCCGCGAGCTAGCAGAGCTGATGTACAACCTCTATCAGCTCAAACTGCCAACCTTGGCTGTCGTCCAAGGGGCAGCCTTCGGTGGAGCGTTGGGTTTAATCAGCTGCTGCGACATGGCCATCGCCGCCCAGGATGCACAGCTGTGCTTGTCAGAAGTGCGCATCGGCCTCGCCCCGGCGGTGATCAGCCCGTTCGTGGTCAAGGCCATGGGCGAACGTGCCGCCCGCCGCTATGCAATGACTGCCGAGCGTTTTAACGGCGTGCGTGCTTATGAATTGGGTTTGGTGGATGAGTCCTATCCGGCTGACCAGTTGGATCAGGCTGTCGAAGAGTGGATCAACAATCTGCTGCTCAACAGCCCGCAAGGTATGCAGGTGACCAAAGACCTGATCCGCGAAGTCACCAGCAGCACCCTGCCCCCGGCGCTGCGCCGTTACACCGAAAACGCCATCGCCCGTATCCGCGTCAGCCCAGAAGGTCAGGAAGGCTTGCGTTCCTTCCTCGATAAACGCAAGCCCAGCTGGCAGGAGCCATCCGCATGAGCCTGAAGCACATTGATACCCTGCTGGTCGCTAACCGCGGCGAAATTGCCTGCCGCGTGATGCGTACCGCCTCCGCCATGGGCCTGCGCACCGTGGCCGTTCACAGCGCCATCGACGAGAACGCCCGCCATGTGCGGGAAGCTGACGTGGCGATCAACTTAGGTGGTGCCAAAGCCGCTGAAAGTTATCTGCTGGTGGACAAACTGATCGCCGCAGCCAAAGCCAGTGGCGCTCAGGCGATCCACCCTGGTTATGGCTTTCTTTCGGAAAACGCAGGTTTTGCCCGCGCCATTGAGCAAGCGGGTCTGATCTTCCTCGGCCCGCCCGCCAGCGCTATCGACGCCATGGGCAGCAAATCAGCCGCCAAAGCACTGATGGAAACCGCAGGTGTACCGCTGGTACCTGGCTATCACGGTGAAGCGCAGGATGTGGAAACGTTCCGCGCCGCCGCTGCGCGCATCGGCTATCCGGTATTGCTAAAAGCTGCGGCTGGCGGCGGCGGTAAAGGCATGAAGGTGGTCGAGCAGGAAAGCGAGCTGGCGGAAGCGCTGGCCAGCGCCCAGCGTGAAGCGCAGTCCTCCTTCGGTGACTCGCGCATGCTGGTGGAGAAATACGTACTCAAGCCGCGCCACGTAGAGATTCAGGTATTCGCCGACAGCCACGGTAACTGCCTGTACCTGAACGAGCGTGACTGCTCGATCCAGCGTCGCCACCAAAAAGTCGTGGAAGAAGCGCCAGCGCCGGGTCTGTCCCCCGAACTGCGCCGCGCCATGGGCGAAGCCGCTGTTAAAGCCGCACAGGCCATCGGCTACGTCGGTGCGGGCACCGTGGAGTTTTTGCTGGACTCCCGTGGCGAGTTCTTCTTCATGGAGATGAACACCCGCTTGCAAGTTGAGCATCCGGTCACCGAACTGATCACGGGGCTTGATCTGGTCGCCTGGCAGATTCAAATCGCCCGTGGCGAGCCGCTGCCAATCACCCAGGATCAGGTACCGCTGAACGGCCACGCCATTGAAGTGCGCCTGTACGCAGAAGACCCGGACAACGACTTCCTCCCCGCCACCGGCACGCTTTCGCTGTACCGTGAAGCCAAAGCGGGACCTGGCCGCCGTATTGATTCTGGCGTGGCCGAAGGGGATGAGGTCTCGCCGTTCTACGACCCAATGCTGGGCAAGCTGATCGCCTGGGGCGCTAACCGTGAAGAAGCGCGCCTGCGCCTGCTGGCCATGCTCAAAGAGACCTGTGTGGGTGGCGTCAAAACCAACCTGGCGTTCCTGCATCGCGTACTCGCACATCCGGCCTTTGCCAGTGCTGAACTGGATACCGGTTTTATCGCCCGTCACCACGAGCAACTGCTGCCACCGGTAGCCGAGCTAAGCGATGAGTTCTGGCAACTGGCTGCTGAGGCGATGCGCCAAAGCAGCGACAACGCTGTGCGCACAGATGATGCCAACTCCCCCTGGAGCCAACACAGCGGCCTGCGTTTGGGCCTGCCAGCAGAGACGGATCTGCACTTGAGCTGTCAGGGCCAGCGCCAAGTGGTGCGTTTGCGCCATGCCGCGCCGAGCAACATCCAGCTCAACGGTGAACTGCTGCAGGTTGAACACAACGGCCTGCGCCAGCAGCATCTGGCCATCCGCCGCGGTGATGCGCTGTTTTTGCACTACGCCGGTGAGCTGCGCTGCGTGCAGGCTGTCGACCCGATTGCCGAGGCCGAAGCCAGCCATCAGCAGCAAGGCGGCCTCACCGCGCCCATGAACGGCAGCATTGTTCGCGTTCTGGTGGAGCCAGGCCAGATGGTTGAGGCCGGTACCGCGCTGGTGGTGTTGGAAGCCATGAAAATGGAACACAGCATCCGCGCCCCGCAGGCCGGTACCGTCAGCGCGCTGTATTGCAGCGAAGGCGAAATGGTCAGCGAAGGCACTGTGCTCGTAGAATTGGCCGACACCGAACCGGCCTGACGTTCGCGGTTAAAACCGCTCCCACAGACATAGTGTTTGTAGGAGCGGCTTCAGCCGCGAATGGCAAGATTGAACACCCTCTTGATGCAACAAATCCCGCATCAGGCCAGCAGCACACAACGTAGGGTGGATAAGCGCGCAGCGTTATCCACCAATATTTGGCAGGCAAAACGCCGTCTGCCCACGGAGAATCCAGATGTCCTTACCCAAACAAGTCCGCCTGGTCGAAGTCGGCCCCCGCGACGGTTTGCAGAACGAGAAACAACCGATCAGCGTTGCCGATAAGGTTCGTCTGGTGGACGACCTGACCGCCGCAGGCCTGAGCTATGTGGAAGTCGGCAGCTTCGTATCGCCCAAGTGGGTGCCGCAAATGGCAGGCTCTGCCGACGTATTCGCGCAAATCCAACAAAAGGCTGGCGTCACCTACGCTGCGCTGGCGCCTAACCTAAAGGGTTTTGAAGACGCCCTGGCCGCTGGTGTTAAAGAAGTCGCGGTGTTTGCTGCGGCTTCCGAAGCCTTCTCGCAAAAGAACATCAACTGTTCCATCAGCGAAAGCCTGCAACGCTTCGTACCGGTGATGGACGCGGCCAAACAGCATGGCATCCGTGTTCGCGGTTATGTCTCCTGTGTACTGGGCTGCCCATATGACGGTGACGTTGCGCCTGAACAAGTCGCGGCGGTTTCCCGTGAGCTGTTTGCCATGGGCTGCTATGAAGTTTCCTTGGGCGACACCATCGGCACCGGCACCGCTGGCGCGACCCGTACACTGTTTGATGTGGTAGGCCGAGACATCCCACGGGACAAGCTCGCAGGCCACTTCCACGACACCTATGGCCAAGCCATGGCAAACATTTACGCCAGCTTGCTCGAAGGCATCAGCGTGTTTGACAGCTCCGTCGCTGGCTTGGGCGGCTGCCCTTATGCCAAAGGCGCCAGCGGTAACGTAGCCAGTGAAGACGTGGTGTACCTGCTTAATGGTCTGGGTATCCACACCGGCATTGATCTCGACCTGCTGATTCAGGCTGGCAGCCGCATTTGCGAGGTGCTGGGTAAAGCCAATGGCTCGCGGGTTGCAAAAGCCAAACTGGCCAGTGCCTGATGCTGTAAAGACAGCCTGACAGGCTGTAAAGCACTGCGATCAGGCTGTGCCCATCAGGCCTGATCCTTGGTGTGTAGTTGCTACAGCAACGGCGCAGTGCCTCCTGTCAGAACAGCTAAACGAGTCGCCAGCCCCACGAAACCAACCGCTAGGCTGCGCAGCCAAACGCCATAACAAGAATTTGAGGATGCGACATGCAACAGCCCCTCTGGACGCCTTCCGCCGAGCGCATTGCCGCTACACAAATGGATCGCTTTCGCCTGTTCGTCAATCAGCGCCACACGCTGCAATTGGGTGATTACCCTGCCCTGCACCAGTGGAGCGTGGCGCAACGGGAAGCCTTCTGGCAGGCGATTGTCGACTTCTTCAACATTCGCTTCACCGCGCAGCCAACTCAGGTGCTTGAAGAAGGCAGCCAGATGCCCAGCGCCAATTGGTTTCCCGGCGCCACACTGAACTTTGCCGAACACCTGCTGCGCCGCCGTGATGACCACGTGGCCATTGTTGCCATCGGCGAAGACGGCAGCCGCGAGCAATTAACCTACGCCGAGCTAGCCCGCCATGTTGCCGGTCTACAGCGCAGCTTGAGGGCAGCTGGGGTTAGTGTGGGGGATCGCGTTGCCGCCTTTATGCCCAATACGTGGCAAACCTTGGTCGGCATGCTGGCCACCACCAGCCTCGGTGCGACTTGGTCGAGCTGCTCGCCAGACTTCGGCACACAAGGTGTGATCGACCGTTTCGGCCAGATCGAACCTAAAGTGCTGATCGCCACCGCAGGCTACCGTTACGCGGGTAAAAATCTCGACACCACCGCCAAGCTGAACGAGATCCTGGCGCGCTTGCCTGACTTGCAGCAACTGGTTGTTGTGCCCTACTCCAACAGCAAGGTCCGCGCTGAAGATTTCACCAGCAGCGCCAGCGTCAGTCTCTGGGAGGACTTCTATCAAGCCGGTGGCGAGCCTGAGTTCACCCCGGTTCCGTTCGCCCATCCGCTGTACATCATGTACTCCAGCGGCACCACCGGCGTGCCTAAGTGCATTGTGCACGGCACCGGCGGCACGCTGCTTCAGCACGTCAAAGAGTTGGGGCTGCACACTGACCTGACGGCTGACGACACCCTGTTCTACTACACCACCTGTGGCTGGATGATGTGGAACTGGCTGGTCTCCGGCTTGGCCATCGGCGCTACGCTGGTGCTGTTCGACGGTTCTCCCTTCCACCCTGAGCCGACTCGGCTCATTGACTTGATCGACAGTGAGCAAATCAACGTTTTCGGCACCAGCGCCAAGTTTATTGCCGCACTGGAAAAAGCCGGAGCGAAACCCCGCGAAAGCCACAAGCTCAGCAGCCTTAAAGCGATTCTCAGCACCGGTTCACCATTGGCCCACGAAAGCTTTGAGTACGTTTATCGCGATATCAAAACCGATGTGTGCCTGTCCTCGATTTCCGGCGGGACCGATATCGTCTCTTGCTTCGCACTGGGCAACCCGGTTCTACCCGTTTATACCGGCGAGCTGCAATGCAAAGGGCTGGGTATGGATGTGCAGGTGTGGAACGACGCTGGCCAGTCAGTAGTGGGCGAGAAAGGAGAGTTGGTCTGCGCCAAGCATTTCACCAGCATGCCAGTCGGCTTCTGGAACGACGCCAGCGGTGAGAAGTTCCGCTCCGCTTACTTCGAGAACTTCCCCGGTGTCTGGGCCCATGGCGACTATGCAGAAGTTACCGACAATGGCGGCCTGATCATCCATGGACGTTCAGATGCCGTGTTGAATCCCGGCGGTGTGCGTATCGGCACGGCGGAAATCTACCGTCAGGTAGAGAAAGTCGAGCAGGTACTGGAATCCATTGCCATCGGCCAGGACTGGCAAGGGGATGTGCGCGTTGTACTGTTTGTGCGGTTGCGTGATGGACTGCAACTGGATGACGCCCTGCGCGATCAAATTCGCAGCATCATCCGCGCCAATACAACGCCGCGGCACGTCCCAGCCAAAATCGTCCAGGTCGCGGATATCCCACGCACCATCAGCGGGAAAATCGTTGAGTTGGCTGTACGTAATGTGGTCCATGGCCAACCGGTTAAAAACACCGATGCGCTGGCCAACCCACAAGCCCTTGAGCTTTACCGTGGCCTGCCTGAGCTAAACGACTAATCCTTATTGCTGTGGCTTTATGCGCAGGCTTTTACCGGCCTGCGCTGCAACCTCAAGCGCCTGACCATCCCGCTGCTTGCCCTGGCGGGCCAACCCCACCAATTGCGGGATCAGATCGCCTTCGGTGAGGTGTTGCCAGAACCGCCCCGGCATATGCTGACGCATCACATTCGGGTTTAAACGGGCCGGATTGAAGATGTGGCGGTAGTAGGTGCGCCACAGCTCTGCACCGGGATCATCCGCGTTTTTTGCCCACTCGCGCCATTCGTCCGGACACTGGCGACGGTAATCGAATTCTCCGTCATAGCGGATACCGTCGCGGTGCGTCGCAATCAGCCAGCGCTGTTTGCCCAACCGCTCGGCAAAGTGCTCGCAGGCTTCGGACAAAATATCGTGGGCTGGCTCGTAATATGCGACCAGATCAAGCTGCAACCGATCTGCCAGATCGGCAGGCAGTGGTGTAAAGCGCACATACGCATGCAAGTGATGGGCTTCGCGGCGCACCTGTTTAATCCGCCGGTGCAATTCAGAACCCAGGCTGTCACCCGGTAGCATGGCGGTGCGATCACCATGGGCGACACGCCAGAGCACCTCATACAGCAGATTCCAACGCTGCTCGCCGTGATAACGGGCGGCGGTTTGCAGGAGGTTGAGCAATTGCGCCGGAACCTGAGTGCGGTATGGCCCACGGCCCTCCGGTAGCGTAGCAGGCACAGCCAGCAGATCGTTGATCAAGCCTTGCGACCACGTCACCTGGGACGGATCAATCCCATGGCTGAGCAGGCTTCGTGCCTGATCGCGCCACAGCTCAAAAGTGTCATCGCAATCCAGCTCAATCATCCCCACAACCCCATTTGCTCCGGCGCTTGCGGATCACGCAGCTTCGCCCGCAATAGATGGCTTGAGACCTCACCAGTACGCGGCCGGTAATCACTGGTGACGATAAAGGGCTTTGCCTTATCCAGCACACAACGCAGGTGGATCAGGTCGTCATAGCGAATCCGCCGTTCACGGCGCAACTCCACTAGGCGTTTCACTGAGCGCAAACCGATACCAGGGATACGAGCCATCACAGCCGGTTCCGCGCGGTTCAGGTCAACCGGAAACTGCTCGCGGTTGGCCAGCGCCCAAGCCAGTTTAGGGTCGATATCTAAGGCTAGATGGTTGTCCTCAGTTACCAGCTCACCGGCTTTGTAGCCATAACCACGCAGCAGGAAGTCCGCCTGATACAGACGGTGTTCACGCAACAAGGGCGGCGCAGCCAGCGGTACGGTGTTGGGGCTGTCCGGAATCGGGCTGAACGCTGAGTAATACACGCGACGCAGGCCATAGCCGTTATACAGCGACTCCGCGTTTCGCAAGATGGTGCGGTCGTCCGAACCGTCTGCTCCGACAATCATCTGCGTGCTCTGGCCTGCCGGCGCAAAGCGTGGTGCCCTCGCCTCACCTGCAACGGCCTGCTGCCCCAAATGAATAGTGCCCATCGCCTGGCGGATGCTGACTACCTTTTTCTCTGGAGCCAATCGCTTCAGCCCCGACTCACTGGGGAGTTCGATGTTGACGCTGAGTCGATCAGCCAGCCTGCCCGCCTCTTCAATCAGCAGCGGGTCAGCATCTGGAATGGTTTTAAGGTGAATGTAGCCACGGAAGTTATGTTCCTCACGCAGCAGCCGCGCCACACGAATCAGCTGCTCCATGGTGTAGTCCGCAGAACGGATAATGCCTGAACTCAAAAACAGACCGCTGATGCAATTACGCCGGTAAAAATCCAAGGTCAAGCGAACGACTTCTTCAGGCGTAAAGCGGGCACGAGGAACGTTGCTTGAACGGCGATTAACGCAGTACTGGCAGTCATACAAACAAAAGTTGGTCAGTAAGACTTTGAGTAGGGAGACACAGCGTCCGTCAGGGGTAAAACTGTGACAAATGCCCATTCCGTTAGTCGAGCCTATGCCATCCTTGCCCTTGGAGGTCCTTGTCTGTCCTCCACTGCTGGCACACGAAGCATCATATTTAGCGGCATCCGCCAGAATGCCGAGCTTGGCGATGAGTTGCATAGCACAATCCAGAATACTGATTATTTATACAGTATTAAGAATTACCTTACGACTCAAGCATTTGACTACACCTTTCGTCTATATTTAATGGGACTGAATTCCCAGTCAAAATAAGCTGTCATATGAGTGGGACAACGGGCGGGTTCCAATCCTCAAGCAGTGCGCCTACTTATGCCTACACTTGAAGGAACTGTACGGAGGATGTGGGATGCGACTCGTTCGATACTGCCTAATCTATTTGGGCTGTCTTTCCGCATCTGTCCAAGCAGCTGAGACCATCCAGCTGTTCATTCCTGATGCTCCTCCGCTGACCTTTCAGCAGCACCAGCTCGGCTACGGTATAGCAGGCGATATGACCCTCGCCGCAATAGGCCGTGCGGGCATGACGGCCAACCTTATCAACTCACCTTGGGCACGTGCACAAATTACTGTGAGCGCTGGGCGAGACCAATTAATCACCCCGCTTTCGCGAACACCCGAGCGTGAGGAAGATTACACTTGGATCGCACCAATCATGGCGCTGGAGCGGGCTTTTTTCTCTTTGGGCACCCCTGTCAGCAGCTTTGAGGATGCGCGCAAACGCTATAACCGTATTGCGGTAGGCCATGGTACTCCGCAGGAGGAAACTTTGCTTCAAGCGGGTATCAGCAGGGAGCAAATTGTCAGCCTCAAACTGGGTGAAATTCCTATCACCATGCTCAAGCGAGGCCGGGTCGACGCTTGGTTTACCGGCGTGCCAGAAGCACTCTTCTTATGGCCTGAAGGTGGCCCAAAGCTGCGCCGCAGCCCGGTGCTGAACTCATCTGATATCTACCTGGCCTGCTCCAAGGACTGCAACCCTGAATTGGTACAGCGCCTGAGACAGGTTATCGAGCAATTGCACAAAGAGGGTGAGCTTAAGAAAATCATGGCCGTGTACTTGCCCGAGCGCTAAGCGCCCGGGCGCCCAGTCAAATGCCTATCCGGCCTGGATCATCAGTGGACTGTTCTTCCTCAATTTCCTCCAACTTCAACTCTAGCCCCCACTCAGGCTTACTTGCTGCGGTTGGTTGAGCAGCCGCGGGGGTAGCAGCACCTTGCTCAGCGGCTGCAGGAGTCGCTGAACGACTATCGCGGTGTAGTTTGAGTTGCAGACGCACGTTGTTCGCGGAGTCGGCATTTTTGACGGCCTCCTCCTCAGTGATAGCCCCCTCATGCACCAGCTCGATCAAGGCCTGATCAAAGGTCTGCATGCCCAGGTTTCGGGACTTTTCCATGATCTCCTTAATTTCTGACAGCTCGCTGCGCTTGATCAAATCGCGAACAGTCGGCGTGCCCAGCAGCACTTCCACGGCAGCACGGCGTTTGCCATCGACGGTTTTAACTAAGCGCTGAGAAATAAAGGCCTTGAGGTTGTTACCCAGATCATTGAGCAACTGCGGACGGCGATCTTCTGGGAAGAAGTTGATAATGCGGTCCAACGCTTGGTTGGCGTTGTTGGCGTGCAGAGTAGAAATAGCCAGGTGGCCGGTATCGGCGAACGCCAGTGCATGTTCCATGGTCTCCCGGTCACGGATCTCGCCAATCAGAATCACATCCGGCGCTTGGCGCAGCGTGTTCTTCAGTGCTGCATGAAAACTGCGCGTATCCACCCCGACTTCACGCTGGTTGATAATCGACTTTTTATGACGGTGCACATATTCAACGGGGTCTTCAATGGTGATGATATGACCGCCGCTGTTGCGGTTGCGGTAGTCGATAAGCGCCGCCAACGAAGTCGACTTACCTGACCCTGTACCCCCTACAAACAGCACCAGCCCGCGCTTCTCCATCACGGTTTTGAGAAGTACTTCAGGCAGTTTCAGGTCCTCAAAACGGGGAATCTCCATTTTGATGTTCCGTGCGACAATAGAGACCTCGTTGCGCTGTTTGAAAATATTGATCCGAAAACGGCCAACACTGGGAACTGAGATCGCCAGGTTCATCTCAAGCTCGCGTTCAAACTCCTCACGCTGAGCACTGTCCATGACCGAATCGGCAATAGCTGCCACCTCTCCAGACTTTAAAGGCTCTGCACTGAGCGCTTTTAGGACACCATTAAACTTGGCACAGGGAGGAGCGCCCGTGGATAGATATAGATCAGACCCGTCCTGAGAGGACAGGATTTTGAGCATGGCGTTGAGATCCATAACAAAACATCCGGCAGAAAGGATTTATTATTTTTCGTACCACGGCCGCAAGCATCCACGCACTTGAAGCCGTTCACTGTCTAAAACGAAACATACTAGATAGTGGCACATTTATCCCACTTTAAACGAGGAGCCTGTCATGCCCAAGGCAATGGCCCGTCATATTCTTGTTAAGACTGAAGCTGAAGCTGCAGCCTTGAAAAAACGCATCGCCGCTGGCGAAGCCTTCGATGCCCTCGCCCGCAAATACTCAACCTGCCCGTCCGGTAAAAAAGGCGGTGACCTAGGCGAGGTTCGTCCAGGTCAGATGGTTCGGGCCATCGACCAAATCATCTTCAAAAAGCCCCTGCGCGAAGTTCACGGCCCGGTGAAAAGCCAGTTCGGTTACCATTTGGTTCAGGTTTTTTACCGCGATTAAATCTGCCGCCCTTCAGTTATCAAGGAACCATAGGATGTCCAACAAAATCCGGGTCGTGCTGTTGCACGGGGGCCGTTCCAGCGAGCACGCCATTAGCTGTGTCACGGCCAAAGAAGTCCTCAAGGCCATTGATCGTGAGCGCTTTGACGTTATTCCGGTCGGCATTACCAAAGCGGGCAATATGGTGCTCGTGGCCGAAGAGGATATGAACTACGCCCTGATTGCAGGCGCACTGCCAGAGGTCACTGACAATGGCAGCCGTTTCCGTTGGCCTGAATCGGCTGAAAGCCGCGCTATTAGCGTCACGGAGGCTGACGGCAGCGTTCGCTCCCTTGGCGACGTCGATCTGGCTTTCCCGCTGCTGCATGGTCCATTTGGTGAAGACGGCACGCTGCAAGGCATGTTGCAACTACTGTCAATCCCCTTCGTGGGCAACGGTGTGCTGTCCTCTGCACTGTGCATGGATAAACACTTCACCAAGGCAGTGCTGGCCGCTGCCGGTATTGGCGTTGCACCAGGTCGTTCGGTAAGCCGCGCACAACTTCAGCGCGACCCGGCACTGATTGATCAATTGGACAATGGCCTGCGTTACCCGCTGTATATCAAGCCTGCACGCTCCGGCTCCAGTATCGGCGTCAGTCGTGTAGCCGATGCCAGCGCTCTTCGTGCTGCAATAGATGAAGCCCTTAAGTCAGACGATGTCGTGCTCATTGAGTCCGGCGTTATTGGCCGTGAGGTAGAAATTTCAGTGCTCGGCGGCCGTTCTGGTAACAGCCCGCGCACGTCCAGTGTTGTCGGCGAAATCATCTGTGATGGCCGCGACTTCTACGATTTCGAAGCCAAGTACTTGGGGGCTGCCGGTGTCACACTTGAGTTGCCAGCCAGGGTCAGCGACAGTGAACTGAAACTGCTGCAGGACACAGCCATCCGCGCATTCGAAGCCACTGACTGTGCGGGTCTGGCCCGTGTCGACTTCTTCCTTACACCAGAGGGCGCTATCGTAAACGAGATCAACACCCTGCCCGGCTTTACCCCGATTTCGATGTACCCGAAACTCTGGGAAGCCAGTGGCCTGAGTTATACAGACCTAGTAACCGAGTTGATTGAACTGGCGCTTGACCCTCTGTCCCGAGCACGCTGACGCGCTTGCGGCCGGTTAAAAACACCGGCCGCAGCCAAGCAGGTTTAACCATGAATGCCGAACAAGTCCGCGCTTTCTGCCTATCACTGCCCGGTGCCCGCGAGGACATCAAATGGGGCGGCGCCAGGGTGTTCTCCATCGCTGGCAACAAGATGTTTGCCGTCCAGCACATTAATGGCACCCCGACATTGGGCCTTAAAGTGGATCAGGACTTGTTCCTCGGCTACTGCGACCGCCCCGGCATTCGCCCTGCCCCTTATCTTGCGCGGGCGCACTGGATAAGCCTCACAGAACCTTATGCCGCGTCAGAAACAGAATTGATGACTCTGCTGACGCGCTCTCACCAACTGGTCGTGAGCAAACTGCCGAAACTAAAAAGGCCTGGGCTTTTGCTCTAAACCTCAGCGCACGTTGTACGAGTAATGCGCGCATTCCTGTTCTCTCGCGAGACAAGGTTCTCGCGGAGAGAACTAACACCTGATTGCGCTGCTGAATAGATGCATCCCAACAGGATTCATGCCTACCGTTTTTAGCGTTTTTTCATCTACTTACAGATAATCGAAAATACAAATACGACTGGCCAATGACATCACTGTTACTCAGCTGTCCAGTTGCCGGCCATTGAAGCGTGTACGCCCACCATACAACTACCCGCGTAGCTATGAGACAATTGCCGGATGTCCGGCTGACTCCGCAATTTTTGTTCAGCTACTGAACACCGTCTTAATTAAATACAACTGGGCAACATGCACAGGGCTAATTGCAAAGCAATCAGCCCTCACCCCAGCTTTACCTTGCTGCAAGCCCCGAGGAATACAGGCTTTGATCTCCACCGCTAACATCACCATGCAATTCGGGCCTAAGCCCCTGTTCGAAAACGTCTCCGTCAAGTTCGGTAACGGCAACCGTTACGGCCTGATCGGCGCCAACGGCTGCGGCAAGTCCACCTTCATGAAAATCCTCGGTGGCGACCTAGAGCCCTCCGCTGGCCAGGTCATGCTTGAGCCGAACGTGCGCCTCGGTAAGCTGCGTCAGGACCAGTTCGCCTACGAAACCTTCACCGTGATCGACACCGTCATCATGGGCCACGAAGAACTGTGGAAGGTCAAAGCCGAACGCGATCGCATCTACTCCCTGCCCGAAATGAGTGAAGAAGAAGGCATGGCAGTTGCCGAGCTTGAGACCGAGTTCGCCGAAATGGACGGCTACACTGCCGAATCCCGTGCGGGTGAGCTGCTGCTGGGGCTGGGCATTCCGCTGGAACAACACTTCGGCCCGATGAGCGAAGTAGCGCCGGGCTGGAAACTGCGCGTGCTTCTGGCTCAGGCGCTGTTCTCCGATCCTGACGTGCTGCTGCTCGACGAACCGACCAACCACCTAGATATCAACACCATCCGCTGGCTGGAAAACATCCTCACGGCGCGTAACAGCACCATGATCATCATTTCCCACGACCGCCACTTCCTGAACAGTGTGTGCACGCACATGGCTGACCTGGATTACGGTGAACTGCGCCTGTTCCCGGGCAACTATGATGAGTACATGACCGCTGCAACCCAAGCCCGTGAGCGCCTGCTGTCAGACAACGCCAAGAAGAAAGCTCAAATTGCCGAGCTGCAAAGCTTCGTCAGCCGCTTCTCAGCGAACGCCTCTAAAGCTAAACAAGCCACTTCCCGCGCCAAGCAGATCGACAAGATCCAGCTTGCCGAAGTTAAGCCTTCGAGCCGTGTCAGCCCGTTTATCCGTTTCGAACAGGCGAAAAAACTCCACCGTCAGGCCGTTACCGTCGAGCACCTGAGCAAAGGCTTCGACGACAAAGTGTTGTTCAAAGATTTCAGCTTTACGGTTGAAGCCGGAGAGCGTGTTGCCATCATCGGCCCCAACGGCATCGGTAAAACCACTCTACTGCGTACCTTGGTTAATGACTTGCAGCCCGATAGCGGCAGCGTGAAGTGGACTGACAGCGCCGAAGTCGGCTACTACGCCCAGGATCATGCCCACGATTTTGAAGATGACTGCAACCTGTTTGACTGGATGGGCCAGTGGACTCAGGGCGGTGAGCAGCTGGTCCGCGGCACCCTTGGCCGCATGTTGTTCTCCAGCGATGACATCCAGAAGTCAGTCAAAGTCATTTCCGGTGGTGAACAAGGCCGCATGCTGTTCGGCAAGCTGATTCTGCAGAAGCCTAACGTGCTGGTAATGGATGAGCCCACCAACCACTTGGACATGGAATCCATCGAAGCCCTTAACCTTGCTTTGGAGAACTATCCCGGCACTCTGATTTTCGTCAGCCATGACCGTGAGTTCGTAGGTTCGCTCGCAACGCGCATCATCGAGCTATCAGAGAATGGTGTAAGCGACTTCACCGGCACCTATGATGATTACTTGCGCAGCCAAGGCATTATCGTCTGATTCGCGACTGATCTTTAAACGAAAAAAACCGGCATTAAGCCGGTTTTTTTCTGCGTGGGATAAGCTGTCCGTTCTTAAACAGACTTACTTGAACAGTACTGAAGCCTGCTCCAAAGCAGCCTTAATGGAGTTAGCGCGAGCCTCATCCCCGTATGCCAGACCTTCGGCGCGAACAACCTGAATGTCTGTGATACCAAAGAAATTGAGCATCAACTTCACGTACTCTTCATGAGCGTAGCCACTCGGCTGACCTACGTGCTGACCACCTGCGGAAGTCGCTACGATCACCTTCTTACCACCAGCCAAACCTTTAGGACCAGTTTCGGTGTAAGTGAAGGCTTTACCTGCAACAGCCAGGCGGTCGAACCATGCCTTCAGTTGGCTGGAGATGCTGAAGTTGTACATCGGCGCACCAATCACAATCGCGCCAGCTTCCAAGAACTCCTTCATGGTGGCCTCGGAAATTGCGGCCTCATACTTCAGCGCATCATTACGCTGATCAGCAGGTGTAGCGCCTGCAGCCAGAGTCAGACCGGAGAAATGGCTGATCGGCTCCGCAGCAAGATCACGGTAGGTCACTTGGGCATTGGGCTGAGCAGCAGTCCATGCATCAACAACTGCACGGCTCAACTGACGGGAGGCAGAAGCTTCACCAAGAATGCTGGAATCAATGTGCAACAGTTTCATTTAGTACTCCTCAACGAGGCTAGCAAGGATTAGTTGATGGAGTGATGATAATCCTTAGCCAATTCGAGCATTAGACGGTAATAATGCAATACTTTGTCCTATTTATAGAACAGTGCCGATATGAACGACCTTAACGATCTCTTTTATTTCGCCAAAGTTGTCGAGTGTGGAGGCTTTGCCGCAGCAGAACGAATGCTGGGCATCCCAAAATCTCGCTTATCAAGGCGCATCGCCGAACTTGAGAAGCGGCTGAATGTGCGGCTGCTCTCCCGCACGACCCGGATGCTAGCGCTGACTGAGGTTGGTCAGCGCTACCTGCGTCACTGCCAAGCCATGCTGTTGGAAGCTGAGCGTGCAGAAGAAACCATTGCCAGTCTGACTTCGGAGCCGGCTGGACGCCTGCGCATAAGTGCTCCTAGCGGGCTGCGCCTTGCAGAAGTCATCAGTAGCTTTCTGAGCAGTCACCCCAAAGTACAACTGGAGCTTGTACAAACTAATCGACGTGTCGACTTACTCAATGAAGGCATTGATGTCGCATTACGCATTCGTACAACGGATGACGAAGAGCCAGATTTGATTTGCAGGCGCCTTCAACCTTCACGGGAGTATGTGGTTGCTGCGCCGCAGTTGCTGCATGGCGCCAGTATCCAGACACCAGTCGATCTTCACCAACTGCCTGCACTGGGTTCACAACGTGCAGATCGAAAAATCCATCTACTTTTTCAAAACGAACAAGGCGAGCACTACGAAGCAGAACTCGAGCCACGTCTGGCCTGCGAAGACTTCAACATTCGCAAACAAGCCGCATTGGATGGGCTGGGCTTCACCATGCTCCCCGAAGCCTGGTGCCAGAATGAACTCGCCGATGGCCAGTTAATCCGCCTGCTGCCTGACTGGTTCCTGGCGTCAGGCAATTTGCAGGCCGTCTATACCCATCGCCGAGGCATGCTGCCGGCAGTACGAGCGTGGATTGAACACTTAACCGACAGCTATAGCAGCCAACTGCTACACACCCATCAGTAGCGCAAGACGCTTTGCAGAACCTCACCAAACAGGCGGCCATCCAGGACAAGCCAGTCAGCCCATACGACCTGGTGAGCAATAACAATCAACCAGAAAACAGCCTGAAAGGAAGCCTTTCGCGTTTTATGCCTAAACACCTGCTGGGCCACAAATGCCCCTGGCCATCCACCGGCTAACTCAACCACATGTAGAGCGTTTTCAGGCGTGCGCCAACGTCCTCCTCGAGCACTGCTTTTGTCATGCCAGTACTGGATAAAACTGATACAGCTCGCCACCGGATAGGCCAATAGCGCCCAGATGACCCCGCTTTTAGTAAACAGCGCTAGGGCGCCGAAAACGGGCAGCACACATAGCAGCAGTAGAAGCGAAAGCTTGCCAGTCATGTTGCGTATTCCGTGCGGCACTGCGCCCGGCTGTGACCGAGGACTCGCAACCTTACGGGCGACTCCAGGTTTACTTTCGGCTCTTGGCTTGCGCCGGATTGCGGGCCGATCCAAGCTCAACTCACCTGCAAGACGAACATGCTCTGCCCGATCTCTTCCACGCTCATCCTTGCCTTGCACATACATAACCTGATCGCCCTTCTGTGGTCGCCGGTCACCTCGCATAGCAGATATATGCGCGAAAACATCGGGCCCACCTTTCTCGGGTGTGATAAAGCCAAACCCCTTAGCGTCATCCCAGCTACGCACCACCCCACGGCGTTCCATCTACTCCCCCCACAACCTGATCGAGTCAGAAACAAAAACGGCAGACCGAAGCCTGCCGTAACACGATTATCCACAAGCTCATCAGCCTTGGGCTGTACTCCAGTCAATCCAACTCAATTGCCAAGTCGCCAGAATGAGCAGGCCGAAACCAATGCGGTACCAGGCAAAAACAGCGTAACTATGGTTGCCGATAAACTTCAGCAAGGCCCGCACTGCGATCATGGCAAAAATAAACGAGGTGACAAAACCGACTGCAAAAATCGGCAAGTCACTCATTACAAATATATCCCGATACTTCCAGCCGGAATAAACTGCGGCCCCGACCATGGTTGGCATTGCCAAGAAGAAAGAAAACTCAGTCGCGGCCTTACGTGACAGACCGAACAGTAACCCGCCAATGATGGTAGCTCCGGAGCGTGACGTCCCAGGAATCATTGCCAGGCACTGAGCAAACCCCACTTTCAATGCATCTTTCCAACTCATGTCGTCGACTGTTTCAGCATGTACCGCGTGGTTGCGGCGCTCAGCCCACAGCATGATCACACCACCAACTACCAGTGCAATTGCCACCGTAATTGGGTTGAAGAGGTACTCATGAATTTGATCAGCGAAAATAACCCCAAGAATTGCGGCAGGTAGGAAGGCCAGCAACAGGTTGCCCGTAAAACGCTGGGCCGAGCGCTGAGTAGGCAGACCAATAACGACATCCAGTATCTTGCGTCGATACTCCCAGACAACCGCCAGAATGGCTGCAAGCTGAATGATGATGTTGAAGGCAATTGCCCGCTCACCGCCAAAGCCAATCAGATCCGCAACAATGATCTGATGCCCCGTACTGGAGATCGGCAAGAACTCGGTTATCCCTTCCACCACGCCCAGAATGAAGGCCTGAAAAGCGCCCCAATAATCCATCACACTCCCCATTACGCGCCCTGATCGACGCGGATAAAAACACGATTTAAAATGCAACGCTTCTTAGTGCATGCAACATGCGTGCTGATGCACAGCAAAAGCTACGGCATTTGCAGGGGGGAAATCCTAACAGAGAACGCAGTTCACGTCGGTAATGTGACGAAACATCAGCATCATTTTGTCTTAAACAGACGCGAAACTTGGCAGCCAGTAATGGGCTTAGTACCAGAGGGAAAGGGGTTTTACAGGGATAGAGCACAGCCCTTAGGCTTGCTTGAAATGGAGGCGACCCCACCAGCCACACCCCGGCACTCGATGTCACCGCTACGGCTGCTCCCTTCCGGGCCTGACCGGGTTCACGGCTGATCAATGCGAGGGGACCGGCAGGGCCACCATAACGCGACTCACGATAAGTGAGCCGCGACATTGTACCGGCTTATGCTGAACTTACAACCGTTTCAATCACTTAGCTGCAAAATAGCGCATCAGACTCGGAACCTTGATACAAGTCGAGCCAGGTCACGGGACAAGTCCGATAGATGTCGGCTGGCTTGAGCACTGCGCTCCGAGGTTTGCAGCGCATCATTGGAGAGGTCACGAATATCGCTGATATTCCGTGCAATTTCCTCAGTCACACTGCTCTGCTCTTCACACGCTGTAGCAATCTGCGCTGTCATGTCGTTGATACGAAGCACTGAATCCCCCGTATCGGCAAGCGACTGATCAACACCTGCCGCCTGTTCAACACTTTGCCGCGCCTTAAGGCTACCAGCATGGGTTGCTTTGACAGCATCTTGAACGCCTAGCTGCAAGCGCTCAATCATCGTCTGAATGTCTTTGGTCGACTCCTGAGTGCGAGCAGCCAGTGCCCTGACCTCATCAGCGACGACAGCGAAGCCTCGGCCTTGCTCCCCGGCACGCGCTGCCTCAATGGCGGCATTGAGAGCCAAAAGGTTAGTCTGCTCAGCGATGCCCCTGATCACAGCTAGAACTGCATCAATACTGGAAGCTTCTTGCTCCAGTGCCTGAATCTTCAATGACGCGCCTTCAACTTCTTGTGCCAGTTGGCGAATCAACGTAATAGTTGCCCCTACAACCTCTGCGCCGTTACGTGATTGTTCCTCAGCATTGCGAGACGCATCTGCTGCAGATTGCGCATTGCGAGCAACCTCATGTACAGCAGAACTCATTTCTGTGGCCGCAGTGCTAACCTGATCAACTGCAGCATGTTCACGGCTGATCAAGCGGTCATTCTCAGCGGCCATTTCCGCAAGATGCTTGGCAGAAACCTCAACCTCACCTGTAACACGGCCAACCTCTTTAATAAGCGGTTGCAGCGTATCTAGGAATCGGTTGAAAGCGAAACTCACTCGCCCCACTTCATCGTCTGAAAGCACATCCAGGCGTGTACGCAAATCACCATCACCCTCGGCAATCTGGCTAATGCGTTCGAGTAAGCGATTTAATGGCCCGGTAACCAACAAAGGAACGCCCATCACGAGTAAAAGGCAGATACCCAGCCCCACAACAATGATGACACCCTGCTGCCAGGCAAGAGCCTCACCCAATTCAATCGCTGCTTGGCCCTCTGCATTCGCCTCGGAATCGTCCATCTCACCGAGCTTATCAATGACCGAACGGGTAGCCTGGAACTGATCTCTACTTTTGTTAAAACTAAGTTCTCGTGCTGCAAGCAAGTCTGTAGAGGACAGTCTCAGTACCTCTTGGGAGGTAACCTTCCAGCGCTCAAAAGTTGTGTCGAACTCGTCAACAAGCTTTAAGGCCTCAGCGCTAGGCTGCATTGCGGCAAACTTGTGAATACGCTCGGAAACTTGTGCTAAATTTTCTGCGTGTTCAGCACTTAAAATTTTGGTTCTCTCGCCGCCCTTAACCAGCAACAGGCTGCGCTCCGCCAGAAAAGCTTGATAGAGGTCCCTGTCTGCATTAAGCAGCAGACTAATCCCGGGCAAGTAGCGTTTGGTTAGTGTCGTGCTGGAACCGGCTACTTGATTGATGCCATGCATCGCCACCAAACCCATGGCGATAAAAAGTACGGCTAACAACATGATCGGCAATGCTATCTTCCACCTGAAACTCAGGTCGGAGAACTTCTTAAACATCACAACCCCCATAATGGCCATTTGGCATTTCTCAGAATACCTTAGTGAATAACCCCCGAGACATATTTACGGCAGAAGTTTTGGTTTCTATAGCTTCAGATCAATAGAATTATTTAAAACTAACTAGCTAGGTTTAACGACCTAACGCCTTAAGCAGGCTCCACACAAGGAAATGACATGCCCATCACTAAAGATCAGCTGATTAGCGATATTTCAGAAGCAATCGACAGCCCCAAAGCAACCGTACGCGCGGCCCTAGAGCAATTAAGCGAAATTGTGGCTGATGCTTTGGAAAACGGAGAGGAGATCACACTTCCAGGTATAGGCAAACTCAAAGTCACGGAACGTCCTGAACGTAGCGGCCGTAACCCGCAAACCGGCCAAGCAATAACCATCGCCGCAAAGAAAGTGGTTAAGTTTGTTCCTGCTAAAGCCCTTAATGACGCTATTAACTAAAGAGCCTGTAAGTAGCTCTTTCTAAGCAACATTATTCGACCGCAAAAGAAAACCCCCGCTCAGTTACCTGATCGGGGGTTTCGGTATAGGTGCTTGACGATGACCTACTCTCACATGGAGAAACTCCACACTACCATCGGCGATGCATCGTTTCACTTCTGAGTTCGGGATGGGATCAGGTGGTTCCAATGCTCTATGGTCGTCAAGCGATTCGTTGAAATACTGCCTAGGCACTACTTCGAAATCTTCAGACTTACTGCTTCTACTTAAAGTAAAACCCCCGATCAGTTACCTGATCGGGGGTTTCGGTATAGGTGCTTGACGATGACCTACTCTCACATGGAGAAACTCCACACTATCATCGGCGATGCATCGTTTCACTTCTGAGTTCGGGATGGGATCAGGTGGTTCCAATGCTCTATGGTCGTCAAGCGATTCAGCTGGGATATCGCGGTTAAGGCGCTATCCCGAATTGGGTATGTGATTGCTTTGTAGTTGCTGCAAATTTTCGGATGTTGTCGACTTCAACCGTCTGACACCACAAATTGTTTGGGCGTTATATGGTCAAGCCTCACGGGCAATTAGTACTGGTTAGCTCAACGCCTCACAACGCTTACACACCCAGCCTATCAACGTCGTAGTCTTCGACGGCCCTTTAGGGAGCTCAAGGCTCCAGTGAGATCTCATCTTGAGGCAAGTTTCCCGCTTAGATGCTTTCAGCGGTTATCTCTTCCGAACATAGCTACCCGGCAATGCCACTGGCGTGACAACCGGAACACCAGAGGTTCGTCCACTCCGGTCCTCTCGTACTAGGAGCAGCCCCTCTCAAATCTCAAACGTCCACGGCAGATAGGGACCGAACTGTCTCACGACGTTCTAAACCCAGCTCGCGTACCACTTTAAATGGCGAACAGCCATACCCTTGGGACCGGCTTCAGCCCCAGGATGTGATGAGCCGACATCGAGGTGCCAAACACCGCCGTCGATATGAACTCTTGGGCGGTATCAGCCTGTTATCCCCGGAGTACCTTTTATCCGTTGAGCGATGGCCCTTCCATACAGAACCACCGGATCACTAAGACCTACTTTCGTACCTGCTCGACGTGTCTGTCTCGCAGTCAAGCGCGCTTTTGCCTTTATACTCTACGACCGATTTCCGACCGGTCTGAGCGCACCTTCGTACTCCTCCGTTACTCTTTGGGAGGAGACCGCCCCAGTCAAACTACCCACCATACACTGTCCTCGATCCGGATAACGGACCAGAGTTAGAACCTCAAGGTTACCAGGGTGGTATTTCAAGGATGGCTCCACGCGAACTGGCGTCCACGCTTCAAAGCCTCCCACCTATCCTACACAAGTAAACTCAAAGTCCAGTGCAAAGCTATAGTAAAGGTTCACGGGGTCTTTCCGTCTAGCCGCGGATACACTGCATCTTCACAGCGATTTCAATTTCACTGAGTCTCGGGTGGAGACAGCGCCGCCATCGTTACGCCATTCGTGCAGGTCGGAACTTACCCGACAAGGAATTTCGCTACCTTAGGACCGTTATAGTTACGGCCGCCGTTTACCGGGGCTTCGATCAAGAGCTTCGCTTGCGCTAACCCCATCAATTAACCTTCCGGCACCGGGCAGGCGTCACACCCTATACGTCCACTTTCGTGTTTGCAGAGTGCTGTGTTTTTAATAAACAGTCGCAGCGGCCTGGTATCTTCGACCGGCGTGGGCTTACGTAGTAAATACTTCACCCTCACCGGCGCACCTTCTCCCGAAGTTACGGTGCCATTTTGCCTAGTTCCTTCACCCGAGTTCTCTCAAGCGCCTTGGTATTCTCTACCTAACCACCTGTGTCGGTTTGGGGTACGGTTCCTAATTACCTGAAGCTTAGAAGCTTTTCCTGGAAGCATGGCATCAACCACTTCGTCATCTAAAAGATAACTCGTCATCAGTTCTCGGCCTTGAACGCCCGGATTTACCTAAGCATTCAGCCTACAACCTTAAACACGGACAACCAACGCCGTGCTGGCCTAGCCTTCTCCGTCCCTCCATCGCAGTAATTAGAAGTACGGGAATATTAACCCGTTTCCCATCGACTACGCATTTCTGCCTCGCCTTAGGGGCCGACTCACCCTGCGTCGATTAACGTTGCGCAGGAAACCTTGGTCTTTCGGCGTGCGAGTTTTTCACTCGCATTGTCGTTACTCATGTCAGCATTCGCACTTCTGATACCTCCAGCAAGCTTCTCAACTCACCTTCACAGGCTTACAGAACGCTCCTCTACCGCTCAACTTACGTTGAACCCGTAGCTTCGGTGTATGGTTTGAGCCCCGTTACATCTTCCGCGCAGGCCGACTCGACTAGTGAGCTATTACGCTTTCTTTAAAGGATGGCTGCTTCTAAGCCAACCTCCTAGCTGTCTAAGCCTTCCCACATCGTTTCCCACTTAACCATAACTTTGGGACCTTAGCTGACGGTCTGGGTTGTTTCCCTTTTCACGACGGACGTTAGCACCCGCCGTGTGTCTCCCGTGCTGACACTTGCTGGTATTCGGAGTTTGCATCGGTTTGGTAAGTCGGGATGACCCCTAGCCGAAACAGTGCTCTACCCCCAGCAGTGATACACGAGGCGCTACCTAAATAGCTTTCGAGGAGAACCAGCTATCTCCGAGCTTGATTAGCCTTTCACTCCGATCCACAGGTCATCCGCTAACTTTTCAACGGTAGTCGGTTCGGTCCTCCAGTCAGTGTTACCTAACCTTCAACCTGCCCATGGATAGATCGCCCGGTTTCGGGTCTATACCCAGCGACTAAACGCCCTATTAAGACTCGCTTTCGCTACGCCTCCCCTATTCGGTTAAGCTTGCCACTGAATATAAGTCGCTGACCCATTATACAAAAGGTACGCAGTCACCTAACAAAGTAGGCTCCCACTGCTTGTACGCATACGGTTTCAGGTTCTATTTCACTCCCCTCTCCGGGGTTCTTTTCGCCTTTCCCTCACGGTACTGGTTCACTATCGGTCAGTCAGTAGTATTTAGCCTTGGAGGATGGTCCCCCCATATTCAGACAAAGTTTCTCGTGCTCCGTCCTACTCGATTTCATTGATAATGAGATTTTCGTATACGGGGCTATCACCCACTATGGCGGCACTTTCCAGAGCCTTCTACTAATCTCAAATCAACTTAAGGGCTAGTCCCCGTTCGCTCGCCACTACTAAGGGAATCTCGGTTGATTTCTTTTCCTCAGGGTACTTAGATGTTTCAGTTCCCCTGGTTCGCCTCTTACACCTATGTATTCAGTGCAAGATACTCAGCTTATGCTGAGTGGGTTCCCCCATTCAGAGATCTCCGGATCAAAGTCTGTTTGCCGACTCCCCGGAGCTTATCGCAGGCTACAACGTCTTTCATCGCCTCTGACTGCCAAGGCATCCACCGTATGCGCTTCTTCACTTGACCATATAACCCCAAGCAATCTGGTTACTGTCTCAAACGTGAAGACGACATTCGCCGAAAATTTGCAATTGAGAACTACAAATTTTGCCTTGACCAAACTAATCACCAGTGAAAGTAATTAGTCAGTCACTTCTATCACATACCCAAATTTTTAAAGAACGATTCTTCTAGCCAAAGACCAGAAATCAACATTTCATGCTAAGCATAAATGTTCATTTCTGAACTCTAGTAGAGAGTGGTGGAGCCAAGCGGGATCGAACCGCTGACCTCCTGCGTGCAAGGCAGGCGCTCTCCCAGCTGAGCTATGGCCCCAATGTCTTGAAGCCTGCGCCCCATGAACATTGGTGGGTCTGGGCAGATTCGAACTGCCGACCTCACCCTTATCAGGGGTGCGCTCTAACCAACTGAGCTACAGACCCAATCGTCTTCTGCAATGAATCAAGCAATTCGTGTGGGAGCTTATGAGAAAGCTGATGTCGTCGATTAAGGAGGTGATCCAGCCGCAGGTTCCCCTACGGCTACCTTGTTACGACTTCACCCCAGTCATGAATCACACCGTGGTAACCGTCCTCCCGAAGGTTAGACTAGCTACTTCTGGTGCAACCCACTCCCATGGTGTGACGGGCGGTGTGTACAAGGCCCGGGAACGTATTCACCGTGACATTCTGATTCACGATTACTAGCGATTCCGACTTCACGCAGTCGAGTTGCAGACTGCGATCCGGACTACGATCGGTTTTATGGGATTAGCTCCACCTCGCGGCTTGGCAACCCTTTGTACCGACCATTGTAGCACGTGTGTAGCCCTGGCCGTAAGGGCCATGATGACTTGACGTCATCCCCACCTTCCTCCGGTTTGTCACCGGCAGTCTCCTTAGAGTTCCCACCCGAGGTGCTGGTAACTAAGGACAAGGGTTGCGCTCGTTACGGGACTTAACCCAACATCTCACGACACGAGCTGACGACAGCCATGCAGCACCTGTGTCTGAGTTCCCGAAGGCACCAATCTATCTCTAGAAAGTTCTCAGCATGTCAAGGCCAGGTAAGGTTCTTCGCGTTGCTTCGAATTAAACCACATGCTCCACCGCTTGTGCGGGCCCCCGTCAATTCATTTGAGTTTTAACCTTGCGGCCGTACTCCCCAGGCGGTCAACTTAATGCGTTAGCTGCGCCACTAAAATCTCAAGGATTCCAACGGCTAGTTGACATCGTTTACGGCGTGGACTACCAGGGTATCTAATCCTGTTTGCTCCCCACGCTTTCGCACCTCAGTGTCAGTATCAGTCCAGGTAGTCGCCTTCGCCACTGGTGTTCCTTCCTATATCTACGCATTTCACCGCTACACAGGAAATTCCACTACCCTCTACCGTACTCTAGCTCGGCAGTTATGAAAGCAGTTCCCAGGTTGAGCCCGGGGCTTTCACTTCCATCTTACCGAACCACCTACGCGCGCTTTACGCCCAGTAATTCCGATTAACGCTTGCACCCTTCGTATTACCGCGGCTGCTGGCACGAAGTTAGCCGGTGCTTATTCTGTCGGTAACGTCAAAACAGCAAAGTATTAATTTACTGCCCTTCCTCCCAACTTAAAGTGCTTTACAATCCGAAGACCTTCTTCACACACGCGGCATGGCTGGATCAGGCTTTCGCCCATTGTCCAATATTCCCCACTGCTGCCTCCCGTAGGAGTCTGGACCGTGTCTCAGTTCCAGTGTGACTGATCATCCTCTCAGACCAGTTACGGATCGTAGCCTTGGTGAGCCATTACCTCACCAACTAGCTAATCCGACCTAGGCTCATCTAATGGCGCGAGGCCCGAAGGTGCCCCGCTTTCTCCCGTAGGACGTATGCGGTATTAGCGTTCCTTTCGGAACGTTATCCCCCACCACCAGGCAGATTCCTAGGCATTACTCACCCGTCCGCCGCTAAATCCAAGAGCAAGCTCCCTTCATCCGCTCGACTTGCATGTGTTAGGCCTGCCGCCAGCGTTCAATCTGAGCCATGATCAAACTCTTCAGTTCAATACTGCTTGGGTTTTGAGAAAACCCTAAACCTGGCTCAGCAATCGCAAAAAACTCTCGAATTCACGAGTGTTACTTGTGATGCTGATAATCTTTTGACTATCAGTCTTAACTCACAAGCACCCACACGAATTGCTTGATTCAGTTGTTAAAGAACGGTTGGTTAAGTCTTTCGTCTCAACCGAGGCGCGCATTCTACAGCAGCCTCTTTCTCTGTCAAGCGATTTGTGAAAATTTCTTTTCAACTTCAACCACTTGCGCTTTCGATCGCCATTCAGCATCTCGTCAGCGGGAGGCGAATTCTACAGCGTTTAAAAACCCTGTCAACCTGCCTTTCTCACCGCTTTCGATCCACCTGACCGAAGCCACCAACAGGAGTAAACCACCACACTGCCAGCCCGGCGCATTCTACTCAGCTTCCGCTGAATTGCAACCTCTTAATCTTCATAACTTATTGATTTATAAGAAATTTAATTAAGGGCTAGCGCCGAAGAAGGGGCGCATTATAGAGGCGCGCCGCTGAGCGTCAACAGAGCATTACGAATATCAGCACAACATCTGCCTATTTACTCCGACGCGCGACAGCACGCTCATAGATACGCTGACGAGCCATAATCATCGGATCGCCACTGTCTTCGATTCCATCACTGAGACGTGCAGGATTAAAGTCCAATGCCTGCTGCAGACGATCTTGGTCAGCCTCAGGAATCAGCGTGCTTAGAGTGAACAGACCTAGGTTCACCTCTTCATTAGTCTCAGGCCAAGGCTCCGATCCGTCAGTCACTGAATCTCCCGGCGCAGCCAACTGGGCGATCAACCTCAATTTCACTGGCCCTTTAAGGAGCCGGCGCTTTAATTCTGTTCGCAAATGATCCGGCTCCCACCCTTCAATCTCACGAACATCTGGGCTTTGTTCTCTGATCAGCGGCTCAATGCGATAGCGCACGGCCCGACGCTGATTGCTCTGATTGACGAGCACGAATGCATTGACGCCGTAGTATTCAAGACTGGCATAGCTTTGTGGTGCGGGTTTGGCAGCTTCGATAAATGCTTTTGCACGAGGATGGGACGAAAGAAACGCCCCTAGTTGCGCCGGATTCGCCTGATCTCCTCCAGCAGCGGCGATACCCCGGAGAAAGCTCAGGAACTCTTCAGGTGTCGCGACTGGAAATCCATTGAAGGAGTGACTGACAATATCCGTAGTCTTCCCATCAGGAAGCGTGAACCGAATAGCCAGTCCATGCGGACTGGCCGTCGGGTCTCCATCTACTGTTGATGGAATTCCACTGAAATTTGAAAAGCGTAGTACGACCGGAACAACCCCCCCCTGAAAATGGGGTGCTCTACTCAATCGCTTGGCCTCAGGTGAGGCTACAAAAGTGCCTTGCACCAGCACGCCCTTGGCATGGGCAACACGGAAGCCCGGATGCCTACCAAATGTCGCATACAAGGCATCCAGCAAAGCATCGTAGAGCTGGTTCTGCGTCATGGGGATCCCCCTCACTGATGGCTGCACATCATCCGCAGCGTTTACGAATGGTGCAGCCACCGCACTCAGGCTGGCCAGCACAGCCAAGACCAGCACTGAATGCCTACCCATGGAGAACTGGTCTTACTTCGACAGGAATGGATAGTCGGTGTAGCCCTTATCCGCGCCACCATAGAAGCTGCTTGGATCTGGCTCAGCCAGAGCGGCACCTTGCGCAAAGCGCTCTGGCAGATCAGGGTTGGAGATAAAATGCTTACCGAATGCAATCGCGTCGATCAAACCTGTATCAATCGTTTGCTGTGCAGTCTCTTGCGTATAACCGCCACATACGATGATGGTGCCATTGAACTTGTCACGCAGCTGCTGGCGGAACTCAGTTGTGTAGTTCGCCCCCGGCCATTCGGCAAGGTGGATATATGCAACATTGCGCTTACTCAGTTCCTCAGCCAGGTATAAGGTGATCTCACCGGCCTCACTGCTGAAGTCCATATCGTTAACAAAAGGCGGGCACCAAGGCGAAAGGCGAATACCCACACGCTGTGCCCCAAGCACTTCAGATACCGCGTCTACCACTTCCAAGGCAAAACGGGCGCGATTGGCAATCGAACCACCATACCCATCAGTACGATGGTTGGTGCTGACCGACAGAAACTGCTCGATCAAATAGCCATTGGCACCATGCAATTCAACCAGATCAAAACCGGCTGCATCTGCACGGCGAGCAGCCTGAGCAAATTCTTCAACGACCCTGGCGATGCCTTTTTCGCTAAGCAAATAGGGCTCATCACAATCCACCATGCCAGGATTACCTTGCTCGTCAAAAGCAAAGGTTTTGGCCTGTGCACGAATAGGAGAAGGTGCAACAGGAGGCTGACCTTCTGGCAATACCGAATGATGAGAAATACGGCCGACATGCCACAGCTGCGCAGCAATCAAACCACCCTTGGCATGCACAGCATCTGTAACCAGCTTCCAGCCGGCCTGCTGCTCGTCAGTGAATATACCCGGTGTAAAGGCATAGCCTTTTGCTCCCGGTGCAACAGGAACACCCTCAGTAATGATCAAACCAGCACTGGCACGCTGGGAGTAGTACTCAGCAGTAAGTGCATTTGGAATGTCCCCTGGCTGAGTTGAACGCGCCCTTGTCATCGGAGCCATCAACACACGGTTTTTGGCCGTAAAAGTCGAGAGTTTGAACGGTTGCAACAAGCTTTGTATATGACTCATAACAGCTCCATGTATGTCCGTCACTGGACAGGTAAAGCAGGCCTTCAGCTAAGCCGAAGACCTGGATTCAATGCGATGTGCTTGTACTCAATGAAATCATCCAGAGCAGCAACACCATTAAGGCGGCCTTGACCTGACTGCTTGAAACCGCCCTCTTCTATTTCGTCATAAACAACGGCCCAGTCATTGATCCAAACAGTGCCTGCGTCTACCGCACGAGCTACACGTAGAGAGCGATCAACATCTCGGGTCCAGATACTGGCTGCCAAGCCATATTCACTGTTATTTGCCAGCTCAACAGCCTCTGCCTCCGTATCGAACACTTGCAATGTCAAGACAGGCCCAAATGTTTCACGCTGAACAATCGACAGATTCGGATCAGTGATTTGCAACAGCGTTGGTTTGTAGAAAGCGCCTTTGGCCAGAGGCCCTTCAGTAACCGGACCACCTCGCAGCAAAACCTTGGCGCCTGATGCGATAGCTTCTTCAACCACCCGGTTAACCCGCTCGACATTCGGCTTATCTAGCAACGGCCCCATATCACTGGCATCATCCGCCGCCGGCCCTACACGGACTGCCCGCAAGCGCGCAGTCAGGCGTTCTGCAACGACATCCGCAACCTCACGCTGCACCAGCAATCGGGAACCAGTCATGCAAAACTGGCCTGCGAAAACCGTTAGGGCCTTTTCAAGACAGGGGACAGCTGCATCAATGTCGGCATCAGCAAAAACAACCATTGGCGTTTTGCCGCCCAACTCAAGCCCAAAGCGCTTCAGATGCTGGGCACCAGCCGCAGCAATTGCGCGCCCTGTTGCCGTACTTCCGGTAAAGCTGATGGTCGGTACGTCGGGGGATTCCACTAGAAATTTCGAACCCGCCGAGCCGTACTCACTGAAGATGTTGACGACACCTATCGGCAACAAAGCGACTTCGGAAATGATCCTAGCGACTAAGTTAGTGATTTGCGCACTTTGCCCCGGCATTTTGACGACCGCAGTGCAACCAGCAGCCAAAGCAGGCGCCAGCGAGCGGACCATAAGTACAATTGGGGAATTCCACGGGACGATAATGCCTGCAACGCCCAGAGGCTGACGCAACACCAATGAGATCTTACCTGGCTTAGGCTCAGCAACCCTGCCATATTCAGTACGTGTCAACGCCGCGTAGTAGCGAAGCTTTGACGGCACCATAGTGACCTCAAAAGCGGCTTCGCCTTTAATCTTTCCATTCTCTAAAGTGAGAATATCGATCAGGGCCTGGGTGTTTCTTTCAAAGGCATCCGCAAGATCCAGCAACACCTTTGAGCGCAAGGGCGCATCATCTTTCCACGGGGATTGCTCAAATGCCCGCCGAGCTGCAGCCACACCACGCTCAGCCTCAGCAACTCCTCCTTCAGCGTAGATACCGATGATGTTGTATGTCGCAGGATCGATCGACTCTCGATGATTACCGGAGTCAACCCACTCCCCACCAATCCAGTTCAGCGCAATTGCTTGATTCATACTCGACAACTCCCTGTCTTCAGGCGTAAAGACCTGCAATTTTTTCCGCAATAGCGATTACGGTAATGTTGGTGGCCACTGACGGCACATCCGGGAGGATCGAGGCATCCACCACGCGCAAACCTTGCACACCCAAAACTCGGCCCTGGAGATCAACAACGGCGTGTTTGTCACCTGGCCTGGCCATCGGAGCCGTTGAGGTTGGATGGTGATAGGTATCAAGCGTCGCTCTTGCACTTGCGAGTAGCTCCTCATCTGATGACGTACCCTTTCCCGGGTTCAGCTCGGAATCAATCAAGCCGCCAAGCGGTCTAGTGGCACCGATCTTTCGTGCTAAACGGATCCCCTCGAGCAAGCGCTCCCTGTCCTTCTCTTCGCCCAAAAAGTTCAGGTCAATCCTGGGTGCGCTATAGGGATCACTGTCAGCCAGAGTCACTTTGCCCCGTGACAGTGGACGAGTCAGTGCCACGGCTAAAACGAATCCCACCTTTGTAGGACTCTGTTCATGGGGGAACAGATGCGTGGCGGTAATGTGGATGTCTAAATCACCATTCTCTGCGCTGCTGCTGTGCGTCCAGAGCTTTGCGCCAATTACCGGAGACTGAGAGCCGATTTTGTCCGGTCGTGCCGCATAGGCGTTGTAATAAAACGGATGGTCCTGAAGGCGCTGCCCAACAGGCAGATCAGCCACAAGCGGAATGTTCAAATTATTAAGATCGTTTTTGGGTCCAATACCGGAACGCAAAAGAACTGATGCACTACCGTAGCTACCCGCCGACAGAATCACCTCATTAGCAAGAATCTTCTCGCCATTGGCCATCTGCACACCGACTGCACGCTGATCGCTGAACAAGACTTTATTGACCAACGAGTCCGGGCGAATTTGCAGATTGGGTCGTGCCCGGACTGCATCCGTCAGGTAGGCTATCCCCGTATTAACGCGAACGCCTTTGACTATATTCATCGGATACGGCGCCACACCATTGGCATCGATACCATCAAAATCAGCTACAACCTTGTAGCCGCTGGTGACGGTGGCATCTATAAAAGCCCGCTGCATGGGTGTGACTTCGTCGCGAGACAACTGATGTACCGGCAGAGGCCCATCGTGACCATGCAGCTCACTTTGACCGCCGCTGTGACTTTCGAGTTTTTTGAAGTACGGGAGAACCTCTTCATAACTCCAGCCCGGCAAATTCCAGCGTTTAAAGTCACTCGGACGCGAACGTATCGCCACCGCTCCATTGATAGCCGAACTCCCACCAATGACCTTACCGCGAAGCGCCCCGATGGGATGATCTATGTAACCGGCTAGACTCTTGTAACCCCACTCGAACTCAGGATTGCCATTAGCGCCAACGATATCGCTACTGGCCAAAATCCGCGGATAGCCCGCTGGCTTGAAACTATGCCCTGCTTCAAGCAACAGCACACGGCGTTTGGGGTTTTCACTCAAACGTCGCGCCAATACGGCTCCTGCGGAGCCTGCACCAACAATAATGACGTCCACAGCAGCCTGATCCGGCTCATTAATTTTCTCACGTGGAGAATGCTGTGCTGCATGAGACAAATGGCTGCCTACCGCTAGGGTTGCAACAGCAGCCACTCCACTGGCTAGAACCGTGCGGCGAGTCAAATCATTGCCAGAATTACGTTTATTGCCGTCCATATCTGTCTCCCTGTCAGCTGCTAATGAAGCAGCACATGAGAAACATGCTAACCGCCCAATGATTTATTGTTCAGTCACTAAAAACGGCTGGTAACCTTCGAAAAATCAGGAGCATTGACGGAGTTGTGAAAGTTCTGATATCGGTTTTTTTGCCCTTATAAATAGCCAGTAAATGCTCAGAAACTGGATAGCGTTACGCAGCCTATCAAGCTGATATCTAAGCAAATCTACAATTCGCTCTTAACCACTATCAGCCACTCAAGGCAGGTCAATCCTTGTGCTAACACGTCACAGGAACGGTGACAGCACTAAGTCAGGCACGGAGTTAGGGCAATACGATTGCAGTAAATACTTATCGCACCATATAAAAACCATATGCATTGGACTCAACTACTTAGCCTTGAGTCCTCAGGCATGTGAAACGCCGAGGCAAAACGCTCTGCCAGTGCGGCAATTGTAAGACTCGGATTAACGCCCACATTAGCGGCTATCGCACTGCCATCCACCACATACAACCCCGGACAGCCGAATACCTCGTGATATTTATCGACAACGCCTTCACTCGGACTATCAGCCATCACAGCACCACCTAATAGGTGGGCAGTTACTGAGAGGTTGCCTACGCTCTCAAGCAAAACGTTTTGTGGCTGACCGCCACTGACTTCGGCAAAAACTCTCGCCGCCTTGTTAGCCTGAGAAAGATAAGATGGTGCTCGCTGACCAGCTGCCAATCTGGACTTAAGCGCTCGTCGCCCCCCGCGCAAAACGCTGCGACCATATGCGAAGCTCAGTTGATTATCTGCCTGCTGCATAACCGTAAGCACCGACGCCCGCCGATGCCAGTCTTTGGTACGCCATGAGCGTGTAGAACGTAGCGGATGTATCAGCAGCTCAGCCACTACCTTCAATCTACGCTTCCACGGCTGAACGCCATCAACCAGTGGCCCCATATAAAAACGCATAAAGTTGTAACTGCTTGGAAAGCGGTTTTGCGTGATATGGGTCTGCGCGTCCGCATGAAAATGAGTTGAAATGGTAGTGCCTTCAGTGACATCGATACGGCGATCATCCGCAAGAATACTGACCACAGCTTCACTGTTAGTACGCACATGTGAGCCGAGAGCCGGTGATATGTTTGGCAGTGTGCGGTAATGGTCACGTGAGGCAAACAGGATTTCCAGCGTCCCAATCACACCTGCGGCGAGTACCACGCGGCGAGCCGACAGTGCGACTTGAGCCTGTCGCTTCCAAGGGTGATTACGTATGACACGGTACCCCGCCCCAAGAGGTTCGATATGACTGACACGCGACTGCTCAATAACTTCTACGCCCAACTGCTCAGCCAAATACAGATAGTTTTTATCCAGACTGTTTTTTGCCCCCTGAGAACAGCCAGTAATGCACTGCCCACATAGGTTGCAGCCTTTGCGCAAAGGTCCCTTCCCTGAAAAAAATGGATCGACTGAAACTTCGGCACCTCCAAAATAAATGCCCTGAGGTACTGAGCCGAACGTGTTTGCAACGCCCATTTTTTTCAGCAGTTTGCTGCAACCACTGATCCTGAATACCTCGGTATGGGTTAGTGGCAACGCCCAACATTCGACGCGCTGTCGCATAGTGCGGCGCTAGCTCTGCGGCCCAATCTTCACTTAAATCGCACCAGGCTGGGTCTTGATAGAAGCGCTCCCCGGGCTCCAGTAATACAGCGGCGTAAACCAAGCTGCCGCCACCCACACCAATGCCACGTACCACGCCCATATGCTGATAGACATCTTGAGCAAGAAAGCCGGTGCGACCGAGTGATGGCATCCAAGTCAGTGCATTAGCGTCCTGCCCTGCGCGGGCCATATCCTGTTCAGTAACACGCCGTCCTTGTTCGATCACCGCAACCCGCAGTCCCTGCTCAGCAAGGCGTAATGCGCTGACACTGCCGCCGAATCCTGAGCCGATCACAATCACGTCATAGTCGAAGCTCATGTTTCAGCACTCGCGTTGCAAAACGAATGGCAGCGCCAGACAGCGTAGCAACGGTAAGTCCACTACCGTCATGGCCAACCAGGTGTCGTCATCAAGCACCCTAAGCTCATCTCGAATCCAACGCCATGGAGGCGGTGCATCAGCCCCGTAGTTCAGCGCAACACCTCGTCGACCATCGACAGATGAAACACCTTCTTGGCACCCCATGCGTAACTTGTCTACCAACTCATCGCCCTTCTTCAGGACATTGGTTGCCGTTGACTCATCAATAAATCGCTTACCTTGCCACCCAGGCAAACCGCCCAGTACAAGTCCCGGTCCGGCACTGATTCGCAACCACCACGGACCTATAAAACGCGCCCTAAAGAACCCCCGCCGGGCGCAAGCTGGTACGGGCTCCAGCTTGCAGAAAACGCACTTTATTTCACTGAGCGATGCGGTAGACAAACCCTCGAGTGTCATTGCCTTACTCCAGTTAATGGACTCAGTGGGACAGTGCGGTTTTGTTACCAACTCGCATCATCTAAAGGCACCAGCAAACCGTCGTGTTGACTGGGTATATAGCCTGATGAACCTCACACCGGGGGTAAAGCCCAAAGTAGCGCGCGGAACTTGTACCGTGCTGATGATGACGACTGGATAGATGTTGACCTGCCACACTAGGTGCCATGGGCACACCACAATTGATTATTTGGCCGAACTGTAAATGCATCTTTTAAAGTAAAACAATCGTCCAAACAAAATGCCTTTTAGTTAGTCCGAACAGGCACTAGAAATAAAAAAGCGCGCGTACCGAATGTCGATACGCGCGCCTTTCAAATCACTCGGGTTTGATCAGAGAATATAGTCAGTGCTGATAAAGACTGACTCACGATTCAAGATGATATCGTTCAACAGTGCCTTGCTCTCTGCAGTGCCGCGACTTGCTACCAAAGTGCGGATCGAGAACACCCTCAGCGCATCGTGTACAGATAGCGTTCCTTCTGCCGAGTTTTTACGCCCGTTGAACGGATAGCTGTCCGGGCCACGCTGGCACTGCGCGTTGATGTTGATACGACCGACCTGATTGACAAAAGCATCCACTAGGCGCCCCACCTCTGCTGAGTTATTTCCAAAAATACTCAGTTGCTGGCCATAGTCAGACTCCTGCACATAGTCGATGACTTCCTGCACATCACGATAAGGCACAACAGGCACCAATGGGCCGAATTGTTCTTCGTGATAAATGCGCATGTCAGGCGACACAGGGCTTAACACCGCCGGATAGAAGAAGCTGTGACGGCTCTCTCCACCACCTGGGTTGACCACCTTCGCGCCTTTACTGACCGCATCATCAAGCAGGCCGTTGAGGTAATCGACTTTGCCCGGCTCCGGCAAGGGCGTTAGCGCTGCGGAAGCATCCCAAGGCATACCCGGTTTGAGTGTTGCTAGCTTGGCAGTGAACTTGTCCAGGAAACTGCCCAATACATTTTCATGCACGAACAGAATCTTCAAAGCCGTACAGCGCTGCCCATTGAATGACAAAGCACCAGTAATGGCTTCATTCACGGCATTATCCAGATCGACTTCTGGCAACACGATGCCAGGGTTTTTTGCATCCAGTCCCAACGCAGCGCGGAGACGGTGCGGACGCGGGTGTAGGCGCTTAAGATCACTGGCGCCTTTATGTGTACCGATAAAGGCAAACACATCAATTTTTCCACTGGCCATCAGTGCGCTGACAGTTTCGCGGCCACGGCCGTAAATCACATTGATCACGCCCGGCGGGAAGCTATCCCTGAAAGCCTCAAGCAGCGGACGAATCAGCAACACACCGAACTTCGCCGGCTTAAACACCACGGTATTACCCATGATCAAGGCCGGGATCAGCGTAGTAAACGTTTCGTTCAGCGGGTAGTTATAGGGCCCCATGCACAGCGCTACACCCAGCGGCACCCGGCGAATCTGGCCGATGGTGCCCTGCACCTGCTCAAAGCGGCTGGACTTGCGGTCCAATTCTTTGAGCGACTCAATAGTGTCGACGATGTAATCGCAGGTACGGTCGAACTCTTTTTCAGAGTCCTTTAGGTTTTTACCGATCTCCCACATCAGCAGGCGAACAACCGTCTCACGCTGCTCACGCATCTTTGCCAGAAAGGTTTCGACATGCTGAATACGCTCTGCCACACGCAGGTTTGGCCAAAGCCCCTGACCGTGATCGTAGGCTTTGACCGCGGCATCCAGCGCTACCATCGCAGCATCCGCATCCAGCAGAGGCGTACTGCCCAGCACCACCTGTTGATCATGCGCCTCATCCGCCAGATACACAGGGCTATATACGGTGGCAAGAGCTCCCTCCCAGCGTAGCAACTCGCCATTGACCAGATATTCACGCTGCTCGACGGGCTCTCCCAGCCGATACTGTTCGGGGATATCTTCAGCTCGTGGAAAAAGCGTATCCAGTTGGCTCGTGCTCATGTATTCACCTGTCCCTGTCTAAAAACTGAGCTGCTAAACGATAGGCTCAGCAGCCTGAAACCACTCACGGTTACCCGAACAGCTGCAAAGCCTCTTCAGTCGCTGTACGAATTCGCGCCCACTCACTGTTACGAATCCAGTCGCGGTTAATCATCCAGGTTCCGCCCACACACATCACATTGTTCTGTGCGGTGTACTGCTTGAGGTTCTCTGGCGTGACGCCACCTGTTGGGCAAAAACGTACATTACCGAAGGGGCCACCCAACGCTTTCAGTGCAGCTACACCGCCTGCCAGCTCAGCCGGAAATAGCTTGAAACGACGATAGCCAAGGGCATATCCAATCATAATCTCGGAGGCTGAACTGACGCCCGGCAGCAGCGGCAGCGGGCTGTACACGCCAGCTCGAAGAAGCTCACTGGTACTGCCTGGCGTGACGATAAATTGCGCGCCGGCTGCTTCTGCTTCGGCCAACATGCGCTCGTCCAACACCGTGCCAGCACCCACGCATAATTCCGGGCGCTGTTCACGCAATGTACGAATGGCAGTCAGCCCGTACGCAGATCGCAGGGTTATTTCTAACGTATCCAGCCCGCCTTCCGCCAATGCATCAGCCAGCGGCAAGATATCCTCTTCACGCTCAATGGTGATGACCGGCAGAATTCGCGCCCGTGCGCACAGGGCATCTATCAACTCAATTTTGTCGTCCATGCTAGGGACAGCGTCTTGCTTAGCGCGATGTTGAAAAACAGTATTCATTGTGGTGCTCCTTGTGCTCATGGGCACCAGTAGAGTTCGAGGGGGGCAGCTAAAAAGGCGCGTATTGGCATCCTTGCCACATCGGTATCAGCCAGCGCCTCACGCAGGGTGTCGGTTTTTGACTTGCCTTGCAGAAGCAGAAAGGTCTTTCGAGCATTGCTCAGAACGGGCAACGTCAACGTCAGGCGCTGACGTGGAACAGTTGGCGCCTGCATAGGCAGACAGCGGCTCTGGCCATCAGCCGTCAGTGCCAAATCAAGATTGATCGAACCGGGAAACAACGAGGCCGTGTGGCCATCCTCCCCCATGCCCAGCACCATTGCATCAATGGGCTGCGGCAGTTCAGCCAGTGCCTCATTGCTGCGCAGGGCTGCGGCTTCAAGCGTTTGTGCTGCTTGGTACAGACCAATAAAGCGCGCCTTGGCAGCCGCGCCCTGTAGCAGATGCGCCCGTACGAGCCCCTCGTTGCTGTCCGCATGGCCGATCGGCACCCAGCGCTCATCCGCAAGGCTTACCACTACACGACTCCAATCCAACTCCTGGCGCGCGAGGTGTCTGAAGAAACTCAGTGGCGAGCGGCCACCGGATACAACCAAGGTTGCAACGCCCTTCTCGACAATCGCACCGCGTAGTGTTTCTGCTACCTGAGCGGCCAATTCAACCGCCTGTTTTTCGGCATTTGTGAAGGTATGCACCTGCACATGCTCAGGAAATTTGAGATTAGTAATCGCCATACCAGTCCTTGCCATCACGAGATATCAAACCAATCGAAGCCAACGGCCCCCACGTTCCAGCTGCGTAGGGTTTGGGCGCTGCTCCCTGTCGTCGCCAGCCGGCAATCAATTGATCACACCACTGCCACGCGTATTCAATTTCATCTTTACGCACAAACAAGTTTTGGTTGCCTTTCATAACTTCCAGCAACAAACGCTCATACGCATCCGGCACGCGTGAGTTACGGAACGTGTCCGAAAAGTCCAATTGCAATGGACCGCTACGCAGCTGCATGCCTTTATCCAGCCCCTGCTCCTTAGTCATCACATGCAAGGTGATACCTTCGTCAGGCTGTAAGCGGATGACCAGACGATTGCTGATCAAAGGCCGCTGCTCCGGGGCAAAAATATGGTGCGCCGGGTCCTTAAACTGGATGACGATTTGCGAAACCTTTTGCGGCATACGCTTACCGGTACGCAGATAAAACGGTACACCCGCCCAACGCCAGTTGCGGATTTCCGCACGCAGCGCGACGAAGGTTTCAGTGTCACTTCTGGTGTTGCTGTTTTCTTCGTCGAGGTAACCCGGAACCGACCGACCATCAATGCTGCCGGCCACATATTGGCCACGCACGAGTTGCTGCCCGAGCTGCTCGCCACTAATAGGGGCCAAGGCCTTGAGTACTTTTACTTTCTCATTGCGGATGCTGTCTGCGGAAAGATCAGACGGAGGGTCCATCGCCACCAGACACAGCAGTTGCAGTAGGTGGTTCTGCACCATATCGCGCAGCTGCCCGGCCTGATCGAAATAGCCCCATCGCCCTTCAATGCCGACCTTTTCTGCAACCGTAATTTCCACATGCGAAATGTGGTTCTGATTCCATTGGGTTTCAAATAGGTTGTTGGCAAAGCGCAAGGCAATCAGGTTCTGCACCGTTTCTTTGCCCAGATAATGGTCGATGCGATAGACGCGTTCTTCCGGAAAATAACGCGCTACAGCCTCATTGACGGCCATCGAGGATTGAAGATCATGGCCAATAGGCTTTTCCAACACCACCCGTGTGCGCTCTGCGAGATTGACACTGGCCAGGCCTGCGCAAATACCTCCGTAAACCTTGGCTGGAGTAGCAAAGTAAGCAATAACAGAATCCACTTGCCCAACGCGTTCAGCCAAGGTGTGGTACGCCTCAGCATCCAGGAAGTCCATATACAGCCAATCTATACGGCTCAGAAACCGATCCAGAACAGGCTGCTCAAGCTCCTTTGCTGCGACATATTCATGCAACGCATTCGCCACCAGCGCACTAGGCTCAAGCCCCCCATCATCACGACCGAGTGAAATCACCCGGGTCTGAGCAGGTAGCAAACCAGCCCGATCCAGCTGAAACAGTGACGGGAACAACTTACGCAAGGCCAGATCACCAAAAGCACCAAAGATGGCGATCGTGCACGGCTCAACAGCATCAATGCTCATTTGTAGGCTTCCATAACATCGTGCGATATAAGTACACCCTGACCCTGATGTTTTCAAGACAAATGTAGTAATAAAACAACATTAATCTTAAAACCCAACATTCACCTCAGAGTTAACGGTAGTCGGACACCCAGCAGCCTTGTACGATAAGGCCAATTTTTCGCCTGCATGGAGCCCACATGAACCGACTCAGCAACCTGCTGGAAGACATCCAGTCTCGCGTCAGCGAACTTAATAAAGCCGAACGCAAGGTTGCAGAGGTCATCCTGCAAGCACCACATCAAGCGACCCGATACAGCATTGCCGCCCTCGCCCAGGCAGCCAAAGTCAGTGAACCAACAGTGAACCGCTTTTGCCGCTCTTTTGGTGTAGGCGGCTACCCAGAACTGAAGATGCAGCTGGCGCAGAGCCTGGCCAGCGGCGCGGCCTATGTTAGCCGGGCAGTCGAAGCTAACGACTCGCCCGAGGCCTATACGCAGAAAATTTTCGGCAGCACCATCAACTCGCTGGACAGCGCCCTCAAGCAGCTTGATCCACAGCTAATCAGCCAGGCTGTCGATCTGATCATTCAAGCCCGTCAGATCCATTTCTTTGGCCTCGGCGCCTCCGCCTCGGTTGCACTGGACGCACAACACAAGTTCTTCCGCTTCAATCTTGCCGTCAGCGCCCACTCCGATGTCCTCATGCAGCGCATGCTGGCCTCTGTGGCGCATACCGGCGATCTGTTCGTGATCATTTCCTATACCGGACGCACGCGTGAACTGGTTGAAATCGCCCGCATGGTTCGTCAGAACGGAGCATCCGTTCTGGGCATGACTGCAGCGGACTCTCCGCTGGCTCAAGCCTGCACCCTGAGTTTGAATATTCCGTTACCGGAAGACACCGACATCTACATGCCCATGACGTCACGTATCGTCCAACTAACCGTGCTGGATGTGCTCGCAACCGGTGTCACCTTGCGCCGAGGCCCTGACTTTCAGCCTCATCTGCGCAAGATCAAGGAAAGCCTGAACGCGTCACGCTACCCCCTCGAGGACTAGCGGCGCGTTCAGACAAACAACTTAGAAAGACGACTGAATTTTCAGGCCAGCAACCACGGCGTTATCCACTTGGTCAACGCCACCTGGGCTCTTGATGTATTGCACGTTAGGACGCACGGTCAGCCAGTTAGTTACGTGAATGCCGTAATACAACTCGGCGTTGTATTCACTGCGCTGTATTGGCAAGTAGGCCGGGTTCTCATAGTCAGAAATGCCATTTGCGGTATTGATCTGCTCAGCACGTTTTTTTACATCGTCATTGACGTGAATCCGGGCGACAGCCAGGCCGATGTCATCTTTAGGTCGGGCATTGAACGCGCCTTTGTAGACCATGCCGACCTGCTGATAGTTATCGACTACGTTGGTTGCTTGATCGTGCACCGTAAAGTTGGCGAACAGGCTCAAACCGCGACTGCTATCGCCTTCATGCGCAGTCACCTGCTGCTGCGCCACTACCCACCAGCCATGCTTACTGGAGCGTGACTTAAAGTCATTTCCAGTGATGCCCTGAGGCCGGCCGTTTACATCGTCGTAAACATCATCCGCTTTGGCATTGCTGTAGTAATAACCCAGTCGGTATTCCCCTGGCAGATCATTGACCTTAGGGGACCAGACCATCTCAACCGGAATAATCGCCCCTTTAGTACCGCTGCCACTGAGTTTGAAGCCATTTCCTGTTTCAAGATTGGAAGGGTTCTGTTCGTACGCGCCGACCTGCACAAAGAACTCAGGCGTAATGTTGTACTTGACCCGCAACGCCCACTGGCTAACCGGCCAGTTGTACCAAACACCCCCCACCCAGTTACCAACCTGTGAGCCGCAGAATGCCAAGTTCTGGAAGTCACAGGGGAAACTGTTGAAGTCTTCTCCTTCGCCAAACTGACCAAACTTGATGTCCAGCGCGCCATCAAAGTATTTCTGTTTGACCCACATCTGAGTCAGGCGCCACGTTTGGCCACGGCCCCAAACCTCCTGAGCCGAGCTGAGCTGCCCAGTGCGTGGATCAGCAATGCGATCATTGGATAGATTGCGACCACTGCGCTCGGTGATAGCCAGTTTGAACTCAGCATCCTGCCAGCCGAGAATTTTCTCCAAATCCAAATGCATACCCAGCGCGAATTGGTCACTATAACGGGCCGTTTTATCGTCGTTGTAACCTCCATGCAGATTGCCAGCGACTTCACCCACATAATCCACGGTGAAGTCATAGCCCTTCTCCAGTAACTCGGTGCGCAATCCGCCCCAGTCACCCGTCATCCATTTCGACTCCGAAGAAAAAGCCTCAGCAGCCAGCACAGAACCACTGCATGCAATGGCTAACAGGGTCAGCGCCCCTTTAGCCAGCACACGATTACGACATTCCATATCTTCACATCCTCTTGTTGTCATTGTTTCTGTTAAAGATTCGGTTTAAACGGCCTAGCTATTCGCCTGCAGCACGAATGGTCGAGCATCCGCCTGTTGGGCAGCTGCAGCCGACGGCTCAAGCATGCGCAGTCGCTCGCCCGTCGCAGCGTTAAACAGCAACAAACGTGACGGATCGAATTGCAAATTGAGAATTTCTCCCGGCGCCGGGACCTGCTCCGGTGCTAGACGACAACACACATGTGCGCCGTTGAGTGTGACGAAAGCCAAGGTGTCCGGCCCGGTGGGCTCGGTAACAGAGACAGCCGCAGTAAGCCCCGGCAGTGCAGCATCAATGCCAGTACGAATCTGTTCCGGCCGCACCCCTAACAGCACGCCAGCCCCTTGCATAGCAGCCTGCCACTGGCCAAGCACCAGCTCACAACGGCCCTGCTCCGACTCCAGAATTCCAACCGCCAGACCATCCTTCTGCTGTACCGGCAACGGGATAAAGTTCATTGGCGGAGAGCCGATAAAACTGGCCACGAACTGATTGGCCGGGTCGTTATAAATCTGTTGCGGTGTGCCGAACTGCTGGATGATGCCGTCCTTCATGACTGCGACCTTATCGCCCAGCGTCATGGCTTCAATCTGGTCGTGGGTGACATACACCGTGGTCGTTTTCAGACGCTGATGCATCAGCTTGATCTCGGTGCGCATTTCCACCCGCAACTTGGCGTCAAGGTTTGAGAGCGGCTCATCAAACAGATAAATCTTTGGTCGCCGCGCCAAGGCCCGCCCCATCGCTACACGCTGCTGCTGCCCACCTGACAATTGCCCAGGCTTGCGCGTCAGTAGGTGCTCGATTTGCAGGAGCTTGGAGACCCGGTCCACTTCAGCATTAATGGTTTCAGCCGGTAGCTTGCGGATTTTCAAACCGAAGGCGATGTTCTCCCGAACGGTCATAGTCGGGTACAGCGCATAGGACTGAAACACCATGGCGATGTCCCGTTCCTTAGGCGACTGTTTGCTGATATCCACGCCATCAACCAGGATCGAGCCACCAGTGATAGTCTCCAACCCAGCAATGCAGTTCATCAGGGTCGACTTACCGCAGCCGGAGGGCCCGACCAGAATCAGAAACTCACCGGAGTCAATCGATAACTCGATGCTCTTGAGGGTATCCGCCAGCCCTTCACCATACGATTTGTGTACGTTACGCAGTTCCAGGGTTGCCATTGCATCTCTCCACGTTTGTTCGCGTTACCAACCACCGCAATCAGAGCCTCAGCCCTTCACGGCGCCTGCTGTAAGTCCGCGCAGGAAGTACTTGCCCGCGAACACATAAACCAACAAAGTCGGCAGACCGGCGATCATCGCCGCAGCCATATCGACGTTGTATTCCTTAACCCCAGTGCTGGTGTTCACCAGGTTGTTCAGCGCAACCGTGATGGGCTGAGTGTCACCGCTGGCGAACACCACACCGAACAGAAAGTCATTCCAAATTTGGGTGAACTGCCAGATCAGGCAGACCATGATGGTCGGGACTGACATCGGTAGCAGGATGCGCCCAAAGATGGTGAAGAAGCCCGCACCATCCAGCCGCGCCGCCCGCACCAGCGCATCCGGCACACTCACGTAGAAGTTACGGAAGAACAGTGTGGTGAACGCCAAGCCGTAGACCACATGCACCAGCACAAGGCCCGATGTGGTATTGGCCAATCCCAGCTTGCCAAGGGTGAACGAGGCAGGCAGCAACACCACCTGAAACGGCAGGAAGCAACCAAACAACAGCATGCCGAAGAACAGCTGGGAGCCCCTGAAGCGCCACATCGACAGCACATAACCGTTGAGTGCGCCCAGTGCCGTGGAAATCAGCACCGCAGGAATGGCGATCTTCACCGAGTTCCAGAAATAGCCGCCCACAACATCCCAGGCTTTGACCCAACCTATCAGCGTGAAAACATCCGGCAGGCTGAGCAGGTTGCCGGTGCGGATCGCATCAGGGGTCTTGAAGCTGGTGAGCAGCATCACCAACAGCGGCACCAGATACACCGCGCAAGCCAGCAACAGCAGCGTGTAAATCACTACGCGATTGAGGGACTTAGTCATGACGTTTGTTCCTCAGCTCCGAATACAGATACGGCACAATCACCGCCAGCACTGCCCCCAGCATCAGCATCGCGCTGGCTGCACCGAGGCCCATCTGGCCACGGGTAAAGGTGTGGGCGTACATGAACATTGCTGGCAGATCCGATGCATAGCCCGGACCGCCCGCAGTCATCGCCGCGACCAGATCGAAGCTCTTGATTGCAATGTGGGCGAGAATCATCAGCGCACTGAAAAAAACCGGACGCAGACTCGGCAGAACAATGCGCAGGTAGATAGTTGCTGGGCTGGCGCCATCGACCTGAGCAGCGCGGATGATCGACTGATCGACACCCCGCAAACCTGCGAGAAATAGCGCCATAACAAAACCGGATGACTGCCAGACCGCCGCAATAACCAGGGTGTAAACCACCCGATCAGGATCGACGATCCAGTCAAAACGAAAACCGTCCCAACCCCAGTCACGCAGCAGCTTGTCCAATCCAAGGCCGGGATTGAGCAGCCATTTCCAGGCAGTACCGGTGACGATCATCGACAGCGCCATCGGATAGAGATAGATGGTGCGGATAAAGCCTTCACGACGAATCCGCTGATCCAGCAGTACCGCCAGCACCACACCGATAACCAGGCTGATCGCTATAAAAAGCCCACCAAACAGCAGCAGGTTCTTGCTCGCTACCCACCACCGATCGTTGTTCCACAAGCGCTCGTATTGCACCAGCCCAGCCCAGCTATAGGTCGGCATAAAACGAGAGTTGGTGAAGCTCAGAACAAACGTCCAGAGGATGTAGCCATAAAAACCTATCAGCACAACCAGCATGCTCGGCGCGAGAACCAGTTTTGGTAACCAGCGCTGAAGCACATCAAACGGCGAAGCTTTAGCAGCAAGCGCTCTCGACCCCATGGTTCACTCCCTGACACTCAGCCCGAAACCTGCGCACACACCTCCAAACACCTGCCCGGAGGCAGGTGCGGCGAGGTTTTCGGGAATTGGGCGGATCACCGCCAATACACAGCGCTACGACTGGCCTTAACAGCCACCCGGTTTACTGAACGGCCTGAACCGCCGCTGCCAATTGTTTGGCCGCTTTTTCCGGAGACATATCCGGGCTGTTGAAGAAGTTGGTTACCACATCAAACACCGCACCCTGCACATAGCTGGATGCGGCCATGTCATGGGACAGGCTCGGTTGCAGACCACCATCAGAGGCTGCCTGTTTGAAATCAGCCATGGACTGCTGAGCGCAACTGTCGAAGTTATCCATGCTCAAGTCCTGGCGTACTGGAATTGAGCCTTTGTTCTGGTTAAAGAACTCTTGGAACTTAGGCTCCATCATGGTGCGAGCCAGATCATCTTGAGCCTGCCGATTAGCTTCATTGCTCAGTTTGAACATCACCAACGAGTCCATGTTGTAGGCGAAACTACCTTGTGTTCCGGGGAACGGCACACACTGGTAATCCTTGCCTGCAATCTTGTTAGCAGCCGTCCACTCGCTCTTGGCCCAGTCGCCCATAATCTGCATGCCTGCCTTGCCGTTGATCAGCAAGCCTGTGGCAACGTTCCAGTCACGTCCGGCGGCATCAGGGTCTATGTAACTGCGTAGTTTGCGCAACGTGGCAAACGCCTCGACCATCTTCGGCCCGGACAGGGCAGACTGATCGAGCTCAACAAATGCCTTGTGGTATTCCTGCGGGCCGAGTATCGACAGCACAAAGTTTTCGAACACCGTGCCATCCTGCCAAGGTTGGCCACCGTGAGCGAAAGGAATAAATCCGGCAGCCTTGATTTTGTCAGCCGCAGCGAACAACTCATCCAGCGTAGTCGGCACTGCTGCACCGGCCTTCTTGAATACTTCCGGGTTGATCCACAGCCAGTTGACACGGTGCACATTCAGCGGCACCGCGACATAGTGGCCGTCGTATTTCACGACATGCGCAAGCTCTTCAGGCAGCAACTCATCCCACTTGCCCTCCTGGGCCACCGGAGTGAGGTCCGCGAGCAGTCCGAGCTGGCCCCACTCTTGAATGTTCGGGCCTTTGATCTGCGCAGCAGCAGGTGGATTACCGGAAACGGCGCGGGTCTTCAGCACGGTCATGGCAGCCTCACCACCACCTCCGGCTACGGCGAAGTCTTTCCAGACATGACCTTTTTCTTCAACGAGTTTTTGCAGGGTTTCTGCTGAGCGTTTTTCGCCACCGGATGTCCACCAGTGCAACACCTCAACCTCACCCGCGCTTGCAGTAAGAGGCAGTACAGAAACAAAAGACATGACTAAAGCCAGGCGTGAAATCGTGTGCATAGCGCTACCTTCTTGTTGTTATACAGCCGCAAGCTTGTGTGCTTGCCTGGTTATTGAGTCTATCCAGAAGGTTTTAAGGCTGAGTAACAAAGGGATGCCTGATTGTCACAGAACGGTTACAAAGCAAATCAGGTGCTTCTCCAGCGCGGCAACCATAGCGAGACTCGTAAGCCGCCTTCTCGCAGGTTCTGCAAGGTCACCTCACCGCCGTGGCTATGGGCCAAACTCCGTGCAATCCCCAGCCCAAGACCGTAGCCCTGCTGCCCTCCAGCAAGCCGGAAATGCGGCTCAAAGACTTGTTCCAGCTGCCGCTCAGGCACGCCAGGCCCTTCGTCATCCACATGCAGAACAAAGGCTTCGGCGCTGTCTTCAATAAGCAGATGGGCACGATTGCCGTACTTCAGCGCATTATCCAAAACATTCCCAATGCAACGCCGCAACGCCAATGCTTTACCAGCGTAGGTAGATTCCGCACGCCCCTGAAGGGTAACCCGCCCGTCAGCGAGGTAAGGCTCAACGAGACCATGCAGCAAATTGTTTAGGTCAATCTGCTCGATATTCTCGTGAATGTCGGTGTCTTTCACACACTGCAAGGCCCCTTTTACCAGAAGCTCTAGCTCATCTAGGTCGCGATTGAATTTGCTCCGAAGCAGCTCGTCATCAAGCAGCTCTGCCCGTAAACGCAACCGTGTGATGGGCGTACGCAAGTCGTGGGAAATAGCACTGAACAACTGGCTGCGCTCACCAAGATAACGACTGATACGCTGGCGCATGGTGTTGAAGGCTTTACCAACCTCTACCACCTCAGTACCACCTTCCTCAACCACCGCTTCAGTCGCGGAACCAAGTGACAACTCACGAGCAGCCTGAGCCAAGCGCTTAAGTGGCTGCGTCTGCCAACGTACCAGCAGCCCGATGAACAACAGCAAAAAACAGCTGGTAAAGGCGATAAATAACAGCTGATGCTCAGGCGTCTGTGCTTGGTCAATATTGGTATAGGGCTCTGGCAATAGTGAGGCCAAGTAAAGCCACTCATCCGGGCCGATGTGAATCTGCGTGACCAGTACCGGCGGGTTTAACGGCTCCAGTGTCAATGAGTAGTTGGCCCAAGACTTGGGCAACTCATCCAACTTCAAGCCACCATTAAAGACTCGCAAATCATCCGGTTTGACGAACTGCACTGAAAACTGCAAATCATTGCCCAAGCGCTCTTTAAGCACTTGTTCAATTTCGCTAAGAACCACCTGCGTCCGAGACGTCACGGGCAGCACCTGCATCGACAACGGTTGATTATTCAGTGAAACAAAGAACCGAGACCCGCCCATGCTGCGTAACTGCTCCAGCACCATCGGACGAAAGCCGAGGGGTAACGAGCGAAAGTATCTAACGCTTGCAGCGATTGAGAGTGCGAGGCTGCGAGCACTGCCTTGTAGCCCCTCCATTTGGCTGGTGCGAATCTGCGACACCCAGATCAGGCTCGATAAGCCTTGGGCCAGAAGCACTGCCAACAGCGTCAACAACAACATCCGCGCCAGCATTGAGCGCGGCACAGGCAACCAGCGCCTAAGCCCTGACATGGCGCTGTCTCGTCACATTAACCGCAAGCAGGTAGCCCGCACCGCGTACCGTACGTATAAGCCGTGGCGACTTACCGGTATCGCGCAGGCGCTGACGCAAGCGGCTGACGCCCATATCGACAATCCGCTCCAACGGCATTACATCGCGACCACGGGTCAGATTGGCGATAGTATCCCGATCCAGAATCTGCTGCGGATGATCCAGAAACAATTTGAGCAAGGCAAAGTCGGCTCCGGAAAGGATGACTTCATCGCCATCCTTGTGGAACAGGCGGTGGCTAACGGTATTGAGCCTCCACTCATCAAATACCAGCACTTCGTCGGCAGTGGGCTCTTCAGCAAAACCCGCACGGCGTAGCAATGCTTTGATACGCGCCTGCAGCTCACGGGGACTAAAAGGCTTGCCCAAGTAATCATCGGCCCCCAACTCAAGGCCTATGACCCGATCCACCTCGTCGGAGCTTGCCGTTAGCATAATGATGGGTACCCGGGAAAAGCTTTGATGCTGACGCACCCAGCGACACAAGCTAAAGCCATCCTCATCGGGCAGCATTACATCGAGAATAACCAGATCAGCACCAGAGGCCTCCATTTCACTGCGAAATGAAGCGCCATCAGCAACCGCCAGCACAGGAAATCCCGCTTTGCTCAGATAGGCCTGAAGCAGATCACGGATTTCCTCGTCATCATCGACCAGCAGAATGGTTTTTCCATTTGCGCTCATGCTCGCTATCCCTGCTCACCATATTGGTATGCACGAGCGCAAATGCTCGCGCATTACTGCACCATCAAATCTGCGTCAAAGCTACACCAGCTCCGACCAACCCTGGGTATTTAGCTGTCACCAGCCAGACAGGAATGTCATCAAAATACCGACTCATACAGCCTTTTTCGGCAATGGCTGTGTTGAATCCACTGCTTTGGAAGAACTCAGCAAAGCGAGGAACAACACCACCGACAATGTAGACACCGCCACGGGCACCTACGGTCAGCACGTTATTACCAGCAACACGCCCTAACCAAACACAGAACTGATCCAGCACCTTTTCTGCAAGCGGGTCACCGGCGATCGCAGCAGAGGTTATCTCTGCCGGTGTCGTCAGCTCAAGGTCGACTCCCTCCACAGCACACACCGCACGGTAGAGATTTACCAAGCCAGCACCGCTCAGCACATCCTCAGCTCTGACATGCCCGAGAAGCGCTTTAAGCTGAAGCCACAGCTCTGCTTCCCAGGCCGTGGCCACCGGCAGGTCAACATGACCACCCTCACCGGGGATCACCATCCAGCGTCCATTTTCCAGCGGCTGCAAGGTGCTGACACCCAGGCCTGTTCCAGCCCCGATTACCACCGCTGGAGCGCTTGGTTCTGCGACACCGGTACGAATCTGGGCAAGCTCATCCGGCTCGACTTGGGTCATACCCAATGCCATAGCCGTAAAATCATTGATCAATAATAGGCGCTCGGTACCCAGCGCCGAGCTAAATGTACTGCGACTCAACACCCAGTGATTGTTGGTGAAACGAAAAGTGTCACCACTCACCGGCCCAGCCACCGCCAGGCAAACTGAACTGATGTCGCCAGGCAGTACATTACGACCAGCCAGGTATTGCAGCACTGCTTGTTCGGGTGTCGCGAAAGCCGAGGTCGATAACACCTGGACACCGCTCAGGTGACCATCCTGCCAAAGGCCAAAACGCGCATTTGTTCCACCGATATCTCCTACCAGCGCCAGTGTCACTTCAAGTTCTCCAGCGATGTAGTGAAGGCGCTAGCACCCTGCTCTGCTGAGCTTATTGCTGCACGCATAAAGCCAAACAATTCACGACCGCAACCAACCGCCTGCTCGCTCGGCGCAGGTTCCGCCGCTCGTTGCTCCAATTCGGTAGGATCAATCAGTAATTGCAGCGTGCCAGTGGTGCCGTCTACGCGGACCAGATCACCCTCCTGCACTTTAGCCAAAGGGCCACCATCACTAGCCTCTGGACACACGTGAATAGCAGCGGGAATTTTCCCGGACGCGCCAGACATACGCCCATCCGTCACCAGTGCCACCTTGAAGCCGCGATCCTGTAATACCGCCAAATAAGGTGTCATTTTGTGCAGCTCGGGCATCCCATTGAAGCGTGGCCCTTGAAAACGCATGACCGCAACGAAATCGCACTCTAACTGCCCAGCCTTAAAGGCATCCGCCAGTGCTTGCTGGTCATGAAATACCTTGGCTGGAGCCTCAACCACTTGATGCTCGGGCGCGACAGCGGAAACCTTCATCACCCCACGACCAAGGTTGCCGCTCATGAGACGCAATCCTCCCTCGTGGGAAAACGGCTCGGAAACAGGTCGCAGAATGTTCGGATCCAGGCTTTGCAGGCCACCTTCACGCCACACCAGCTGGCCATTTTCAAGAAATGGCTCTTGTGTGTATCGACGCAGGCCACGCCCCATCACGGTGTTCACATCCTCATGCAACAAGCCCGCGTCTAGCAGTTGACGCACCAGATAAGCCACGCCCCCGGCCGCATGAAAATGGTTTACGTCAGCTTTGCCATTGGGATAGACCTTGGCAAGGGTCGGCACCACCTCGGACAAATCCGCCATATCCTGCCAGGTCAGCTTGATCCCGGCCGCCATCGCAATGGCTGGCATATGCAGGGTATGGTTGGTCGAGCCGCCAGTCGCATGCAGTGCAACAATCGAGTTGATCAACACGCGCTCATCGAGCAACTCGCCCAACGGTAGGAAATTGCCTCCCTGCTTGGTCAGGCGCACCGCCTGCCGAGCAGACTCCTGCGTCAGCGCATCACGCAGCGGCGTGTTGGGGTTAACGAACGAGGAGCCAGGCAGGTGCAGCCCCATCATTTCCATCAACATCTGATTGGTATTAGCCGTGCCGTAAAAGGTGCAAGTGCCCGGTGCGTGATAGGCCTTCATCTCGGACTCAAGCAACTCATCACGCGTTGCTTTGCCTTCGGCATAGCGTTCACGCACATCAGCCTTTTCTTTGTTGGAGATGCCTGAAGGCATTGGCCCTGCTGGAATAAACAGCGCAGGCAGATGACCAAAGCGCAGGGCCCCCATCAGCAGGCCTGGGATGATCTTGTCGCACACGCCCAGGAATACAGCTGCATCAAACATATTGTGCGACAAGGCAACGGCCGTGGACATCGCAATCACTTCGCGACTGGCCAAGCCAATTTCCATCCCCGGCTCGCCCTGTGTCACGCCATCGCACATGGCGGGTACGCCACCGGCCACTTGTCCGACTGAGCCGATATCGCGCAATGCCTGACGAATTTGCTCCGGGTAAGTTTCATAGGGCTGATGGGCCGACAACATATCGTTGTAAGCTGTGACGATGGCGACGTTGGCAGAGTCCATCAAACGCAAGCGTTGCTTGTCACTGCCACCACACCCCGCCACACCGTGGGCGAAATTGGCGCACTGCAGTTTGCCCCGCGCCGGCCCCTCACTGGCCGCAGCCCTGATCATGCGGAGGTAGGCTGAACGGGTGTCCCTGCTGCGCTCGATCAAACGCTCAGTGACCTCAAGAATCCGTGGGTGCATGGTGGGCTCCTGCCATTTTGTAGTAATTAAACAAACATTTTAAAAATACGACTCACAAAAATATAGAATACGCCGATTATTTGTAGTCTTAAACACAATACATGACAAAAAGCCTCACTCGCTGACTCTTCATAGCCCGTAGTTCTGTAATCAAAATAATCTGCTTACCGCGTACCGGGCTCGGTTCGTTGCTGCTTAGCTGATAAGATTTCCCTTTGTTCGAGGCCTGAAAGCCTTTCACCTGAGAGAATTGTTGTGGAACTGTTCAAAGAATTCATGTTTGAGGCTGCGCATCGCCTGCCTCACGTACCTGCAGGACACAAATGTGGACGCCTGCACGGCCACTCATTCAAGGTAGCCGTTTATATCCAGGGTGAGGTTGATCCACATACCGGCTGGATTCGCGACTTCTCCGAGATCAAAGCCATATTCAAGCCGATCTATGAGCAGCTTGACCACAACTACCTGAATGAAATACCCGGCTTGGAAAACCCCACCAGCGAAGTCCTCGCCAAGTGGATCTGGCAACAGCTCAAACCTTTGCTGCCCGAGCTCTCCCGTGTACGTATTCACGAAACCTGCACCAGCGGATGCGAATACCGCGGCGACTGAAGCCTGTTGGCCTGCGCACGCATAACGCGGCGCAGGCTAGACATTAGAGACCGTAGCCTTTCAGAGCTTGCAGGAACTGATCTTCGTCCAGCACGTTAAGGCCTAACTCGTTGGCTTTAGCTAGTTTAGAACCCGCTCCAGGCCCAGCCACCACACAGCTGGTTTTCGCTGAAACTGAGCCTGCCACCTTGGCACCAAGACTCTCGAGCTTTTCCTTGGCTACGTCGCGGCTCATGGCCTCCAGAGTACCGGTCAACACCCAGGTTTGTCCGGCCAACGGCAAGCCTGCAACAACCTTTTTCTCGCTCTGCCAATGCATACCGAAGTCACGCAACTGCGCTTCAATTGCCTGGGCTTTCTCAAGATTGCCGGCAGCAGCAAAAAATTCGCGAACAGCATTAGCCTGCTTCTCTGGCAGCGTCTGACGCATGTCCAGCCAATCGGCACGAGCAAGCGCCTCAAGGCTTTGGAAGCGCTCCGCCAGTTTCTGCGCTCCGCCAGGTCCGACAAACGGGATGTTGAGCTTATCCAGCAGGCCAGCCAGGGTTGCACAGGCAGTGAATCCTGCGCCTAGTTCTGACTGATCTTGTAATTCCAAGCCGCATTCGCCTAACAGGCTCGCAATAACCTGCTGGTTATGCTCGTCCTCGAAAAAGCTGTGAATCTCATAAGCCACCTCCAAGCCAATATCAGGCAGGTAAGTCAGGACCTCAGGCAGGGCTTTCTGGATACGCTCCAACGTTCCCAGGGAGCGAGCCAGCACCTTAGCAGTCTCTTCCCCCACATCCGGGATGCCCAATGCATAGATAAACCGGGCCAGAGCTGGCTTTTTACTGCTCTGAATCGCCTGCAACAGCTTATTGCTGGATACCTCGGCAAACCCTTCCAAACCGATAATCTGGGCGTATTGAAGCTTGTACAGGTCTGCCGGTGAAGCGATCAGACTCTCATCAACTAACTGCTCAATGGTCTTATCACCCAGACCTTCGATGTCCATCGCTCGCCGCGAAACAAAGTGAATGATTGCTTGCTTCAGCTGAGCCTGGCAGCTCAGGCGACCGACACAACGATAAACAGCCCCCTCACTGAGCGTTTCTTTACCTTTGCTACGCTTAACAAGTTGTGTGCGCTCCACATGGGAGCCACACACCGGGCACTGTTCAGGGATATGCACAGCACGGGCCTGTTCGGGGCGTTTATCTAACACCACCTGCACAACCTGCGGAATAACATCCCCTGCCCGGCGAATGATGACGGTATCCCCGATCATCAGCCCCAGTCGAGCAACTTCATCCATATTGTGCAGGGTTGCATTAGATACCGTTACACCAGCCACTTTGACCGGTTTGAGACGGGCAACAGGCGTTACTGCGCCGGTACGACCCACCTGAAACTCGACATCCAAGAGCTCGGTCATTTCCTCCATTGCCGGGAACTTGTGCGCGATTGCCCAGCGCGGCTCACGGGCACGGAAACCCAATTCACGCTGAGACTCCAAGCTATTGACCTTAAACACCACACCATCGATTTCATAGGCCAGCGACGCACGGCGCTCACCGATATCACGGTAATACGCCAGACATTCATCTACACCCTTGGCGAGCTTCAGTTCACGACTGATCGGCATACCCCATTTTTTTAAGGCTTCAAGAATGCCGATGTGAGTTGCAGGTAAATCACCCTCAACCAGGCCAATGCCGTAACAGCAAAACTCAAGAGGACGGCTCGCGGTTATTTTCGAATCAAGTTGCCGCAAGCTTCCGGCAGCCGCATTACGCGGATTAGCAAAGGTCTTAGCCCCCTGCTCCAACTGCCTTGCGTTAAGCGCCTCAAATCCCGCCTTGGCCATAAAGACCTCGCCGCGAACCTCCAGCACGGCAGGCCAGCCTTCGCCTTTGAGTTTCAGCGGTATATTGCGAATGGTACGCACGTTGGCGCTGATATCTTCACCAGTGGTGCCGTCGCCACGGGTGGCGCCACGCACCAATAGCCCATCCTGATACAACAGGCTAACGGCCAGACCATCCAGCTTGGGCTCACAGCTGTACTCAACTTCTGCGCCACCACCGAAAAGATCGCCAGCAGGCAGATCCAGCCCTTCGTGAACGCGACGATCAAAATCCAGAAGATCAGTCTCTTCAAAAGCGTTACCAAGACTCAGCATCGGTACTTCGTGCTTAACTTGGCCGAAGGCACTCAAGGCCATACTGCCAACACGCTGCGTCGGAGAATCAGCCGTAACCAGATCCGGATGCTCAGCCTCCAACGCTTTCAGCTCGTGATACAGACGGTCATATTCCGCATCGGGAATGCTGGGCTCGTCCAGCACGTGATAGCGGTAATTGTGCTCATCCAATTCACTGCGCAATTGCAGGATGCGCTGGGCGGCTACGGAGGCGTCGGTCATTACTTTTCTCTCAAACGAAAAGAGCAGCCTTGGCTGCTCTTTTTTATTACAGGTCAAATCAGCGCTTGGTGGTCAGCTGCTTGCGTTCGTATTCGACAATGCGCTGGCGATAATGCTCAATGGTTTGAGCGGTCAGCACACTGCGCTGGTCGTCTTTCAACTCACCGTTTAATTCATGGGCCAACTTGCGTGCAGCTGCCACCATGACATCAAACGCCTGCTTAGGATGGCGAGGCCCCGGCAAACCAAGGAAGAAGCTGACTGCGCGCGTGCTGAAACCTTCGATATCGTCCAGATCAAAAGTACCCGGCTTAAGTGCGTTAGCCATTGAGAACAACACTTCACCGTTACCCGCCATGCTTTCATGGCGATGGAAAATATCCATCTCACCGAAACGCAGTCCGCTCTCCAAAATATTCTGCAGCAATGCAGGACCTTTAAAGCCAGCGTCATCACGTGCAACCACGTTAATGACCAACACTTCTTCAACAGGCGGCAGCTCTTTGGGTTCTTCTTTCTTCGAACTCTTCGATGGTGAAGAGGCCTTAGCAGGCTTCTCTTCATCCACAGGATTGAGCAGAGTTGGAACCGGCTCATCCAAATCAAGATTCAAGTCACCTTGCTGTGGCTCGCCTGTACGGCGGCGATTAAGCTCGCGCGCACTTAGGGACGGCAAATCCTCTTCATCGAGTACGGGTTCTTTGCTGCGATCCACCACACGTGGTGGGCTTAATAGGTTTGGATCGTCCTCATCAGGCACGTTGGCAAAACTGCGATCAAGCTTGAACTTAAGCTTGCCTTTGCCGCCGCGCATACGGCGCCAGCCGTCAAAAAGAATGCCTGCAATTACAATGATGCCGATGACAATTAGCCACTCGCGCAGACCAAATTCCATGAAATACCCTGACCCCTGAAAATGAAAATGTAATGAAAAAAGGGTTTAAAACGTATTTTGCTAATTCTTTTACGTAACGCCAAGCCTGTGTGGCAATGATAATGCCTACAGACAATAGTCAGCCCAATAATAGTGCACATAAAACTAGCACGATGGCGGCAAACTTTACACCGCTTGTCACATTAAGACTCAACCAGTGCCAATGCCTCCTCGACATCCACAGCAACAAGGCGTGAGCAACCGGGCTCATGCATGGTAACGCCCATCAACTGATCAGCCATTTCCATGGCGATTTTATTGTGGGTGATATAAATGAACTGAACACTTTCAGACATTTCTTTGACCAACTTGGCGTAGCGCCCGACGTTGGCGTCATCGAGTGGTGCATCAACCTCATCCAGCATACAGAACGGTGCAGGATTCAGCTTGAAGATGGCGAATACCAATGCCAACGCGGTCAAAGCCTTTTCGCCACCTGACAACAGGTGAATGGTGCTGTTTTTCTTGCCTGGAGGGCGCGCCATGATGGTTACGCCCGTGTCCAACAGGTCCTCTCCGGTCAACTCAAGGTAGGCATTCCCTCCACCAAAGACTTTAGGGAATAAGGCCTGCAAGCCCGCGTTAATCTGATCAAAGGTTTCCTTGAAACGATTACGGGTCTCCTTGTCGATTTTACGGATAACGTTCTCAAGCGTTTCCAATGCCTCATCAAGATCAGCATTCTGCGCATCTAAATAGCGCTTTCGCTCTGACTGCTGCTGATATTCATCAATAGCCGCCAGGTTAATCGGCCCCAGGCGCTGGATACGCGCTGCAAGGCGCTCAAGCTCCTCCTCCCAGCCGGACTCACTGGCCTCAGCCGGAAGCGTGCTAAGCACACCATGCAGGTCATAGTTATCTTCTTGTAGCTGCTCTTGCAGGGTTTTACGACGCACAGTCAGTGACTGCCACTCCATGCGTTGCTGCTCAAGCTGGGTACGTAACATTTGCGCTTGCTGCTCGGCTTGAGTACGGCGTTTTTCAGCGTCGCGCAACTCACGGTCAGCATCTTCCATCGCAACCCGTGCCAAACGCAGTTCGTCATCGACGGCCATGCGCCTTTCAAGCTGTTCTTCCAACTTTAGGCGCAGCTCTTCAAGCGGCGCCTCACCCTCTTCAAGATTAAGACTGAGCTGCTCACGGCGCTCATGCAGGCGTTGCGCTTGTAGTTTCAGGCGCTCCAGCGCCTGTGCTGTAGAATCATGCTGGGCCCGCAATGAGCCCAAACGCACGGCCAGTTGATGCGCATGATCTTTATGCTGGCGAGCCTCCTGACGGAGACGGTCAAGACCTTCACGAATCTTGTCACGACTAACTAGCAGAGTCTCACGCAGTTCGTTGTCTGCTGCCATGGAGTCGAGAGCGTCCTGCAAAACCAGCCGGGACTCACCCAGCTGCTCGGTTTCTAGTGCTCGCTGTTCAGCCAACTCTTGCAACTCGTGATCCAGGCGAGTACGGCGCAGCTGTAGCTGCTCCATCTTTGCCTGCCCGGCCGATAATTGAGCCTTGTAATCCGCCAAGCTACGAGCCTGATCCTGCACCTGACGCCTAACGTGCTCACGACGCTCCTCAACCTGACGCAGTTCGTCACGCAACGCTTGCATGCGCTCATCCAGTACAGCTAATGCAGCCTCTCGCTCCTCTCTCTCAAGCGTTAACTGCTCAATTTCCTGCCCGCGAGCTAACAGGCCACTCTCTGCTTCACTGGCCCTGCGAACTCGTAGAAAATGACGCCCCACCCAATAACCATCACGGCTAATCAGGCTTTCACCATCCAGCAGGCTCGCACGAGCTTGTAGCGCCGCATCGAGACTCTCCACAGGCTTCACACTGCCCAGCCAGGGCGCCAGATCAAGTGCCGACTCGACCTTGTCCAGCAAGCTACCGGCAACCCGCGTGCCGCCCTTGGCTAAGCCCGCCAATCGCAGTTCGCCATGAGTGAAGGCCGAGAAATTCAATCCGCCGAAGTCTTCAAGCAGAACCGCCTGTAGATCGGCCCCCAACACTGTTTCAACAGCCAGCTCCCAGCCAGCCTCAACACGCAACCCTTTAGCAAGCCTAGGCCGATCCGCCAGGTTCTGATCTTTTAACCACTGACCAGCCCCCTTACCCGGATCAAGCGCCGCCTGCTGTAACGCCTCCAAAGAGGACAGCCGACCGCTGAGCCGCTGCAACTCACCCTGAGCCTGTTGTTGAGCTTGGCTGCTGCTCTGAATATCGGTGCGAATTTGCTCAATACGCTCGGCGAACTGTTGCTCTTCGAGTTGTAGCTCTTCGAGGGTGATTTCCCCCGCTGTAATCTGTTCGCCCAACTCAATAATGGCCGCATCCTCAGGGTCAGCAGCCAGTTGTTGCAACTCATCGGTAAGACGGCGCTGGCGCTCACTCAAGCGCTCCAGACTTTGCTCAAGCTGAGCGATGCGGGACTGCTGCACCTCAGCCTGACGACGCGGTTCAGCGCTGCGCAGGTTGAAGCTGTCCCATTGCTCCTGCCAGCCCTGCATCGCACCTTCGGACTCTTCCAGTGCAGCCGCTGACTCTTCAGCCGCAGCGCTGCTGAGCTCAAGCTCAGGCTCAAGCATGGCCAGCTCTTCAGCAAGCGTGGCTTGTAAGGTCGTATCATGACCAAGGTGGGATTCCGTTTCCTGGCGAGCACGCTCAGCCTCGCGCAGATCGTCTTGCAACTGACGCAGGCGCTGCTGGCCGTGCTGGATGCTCTGCTCAATACGGGCAATATCTGCCCCGACCGAATAAAAACGCCCCTGAATCAGATTAAAACGCTCGCTCAGCTCATGATGGCCATCACGTAAGCGCTCAATGCTGGAGTCAGCACTGCGCTGCTCGGCCACGAGCGCCTCGAAACTAACTTCCTGGTTCCCAATAACCGCTTCACGCTGGCCAACAAGCTCGTTCAAGGCTTGCCAGCGCAAAGCCGTCAGTTGTGCTTTGAGCTGACGCTCCTCAGCTTTGTATTCCTGATATTTCTCAGCAGCTTGAGCCTGCCGGTGCAGACGCTCCAGTTGACGCTCAAGCTCTTCGCGCAGGTCGGTCAGACGAGCCAAGTTTTCTTGAGTGCGACGGATACGGCTCTCAGTCTCACGGCGACGTTCTTTGTATTTAGAGATACCTGCAGCTTCTTCGATGAAGTTACGCAAATCCTCAGGCTTGGCCTCAATCAGCTTAGAGATCATCCCCTGCTCAATGATCGAATAGCTGCGAGGCCCTAGGCCGGTACCCAGGAAGATGTCGGTAATATCCCGACGACGGCACTTGGTGCCATTAAGGAAATAAGTGTTTTGGCCATCACGGGTGACCCGGCGGCGAATTGAGATTTCGTTGTAACCCGCATATTCCCCCGTGAGCGTGGCATCCGAGTTATCGAATACCAGTTCAATCGAGGCTTGTGTAACGGGTTTGCGGGTATTGGAACCGTTGAAGATGACATCGGTCATCGACTCGCCGCGCAAGTTCTTCGCCGAACTTTCGCCCATCACCCAACGAACGGCATCGATAATGTTCGACTTGCCGCAACCATTGGGCCCGACAACCGCCGCCATATTACTGGGGAAGGTTACCGTGGTTGGGTCAACAAAAGATTTGAAACCGGCCAGCTTAATGCACTTGAGCCGCATGTACCGCCTTCCTTAGGAGTCCTCCAGGGCTGCCAAAACCAACTGGCAATTATCTTCAGCATAACTCAGGAGCAACTGGCGGATTGCTTGCTTATCCCGGTTGACCAGTGCCTGTAGCAAGGATTCGAATGTAGCAAAAAACTTGCCCATCTCCCCCTTACGTTTTTCCAGCGACAGATGATATGTCCGAGTGATGGCTGGCACCAGATCTTCTACAGTTTGCTGCAAATAAGGATTACGAGCAAAAGGATATGTTTCGCGCAGCACTTGGAAGCTGCCATTGATAAAACCCTTTATGTCCTTTTGCTCAAGTGACGCAATCAGGCGGGCCTTGTGTTCAAAAAAGGGCTTCAGATCTGACTCGGTCTTCCAGTTTTCAGCAACTGCACATCCTAGCAAGATGTACAGCTCAACCACCAATGCATACAGGCTCTTTACGTTCTCAGCGCTCAACTCCGCAACATGAGCCCCACGTCGCGGCAAAATCACTACCAGATGGCGTCGCTCGAGAATAAGCAATGCTTCACGAACCGATCCACGACTTACATCAAGAGCCTGCGTAACTTTTTGCTCTTGAATCCTTTCCTTAGGCTTCAATTCTCCATAGATGATACGTTCTGTGATGTGACTTGCAATTTGCTCGGCGAGACTGTCCGGTGCCTTAAACATACGGGTATTCCTCAGGCTTATGGCGCCTGATTAAAAAGAGGTAAACGAGAGGGGGCATACAACCTGGATAAGCCACCGCAATCCTTGGCGAAAGCTTGGTAATGCAGAATCTCAGTGTAACACACAGTGCTTAAAGGCCAAAAGCCATGTGCTAGAGCCTTCGGCTGACCTTTTACACGTGCTTAAGCCTAGGTGTTAGGCTCTAAGAAAACACCTTTATTCCGGTAGTTTGAACGTATCGATGCCGGCGAATTTACAAGAGATAGCTGCTACCAATACCGGCACAATCACGGACAAAAAATGGACATACAGACTTGGCTTTTATTCAGCAGCGCAGCACTGGTCGTCATTCTGATACCCGGACCACTGACACTGTTAATGGTCAGCAACAGCCTGAACTACGGACTGAAAAACTCGGCACCCGCCTTCCTCGGCGGAGTTGCAGCGTCCCTATGCCTGCTTAGCGCCTCCGCGCTTGGGCTTGGCGCGCTACTACTGGCGTCTGAACAACTATTCAACTGTCTGAAGTTGATAGGCGCGCTTTACCTGTTCTATTTGGCCTGGCAGAGCTGGCAGGCATCAAGGGCCCCAAACCAACCTACCTCAAGCACCGGAGCCCCTCCTCCCCCACGTCCAAGCACTCTGTTTGGTAAGGCATTTGCACTGGGTGCCAGCAACCCCAAAGACATCCTGTTCTTTGCCGCATTTCTGCCGCAATTTATCACTGCTAATAGCCCTATCTACACGCAACTCGCCGTCATGATCGGCACATGGGCTTCGCTCGATCTGGCCTGCAAACTCTTCTATGGCTTGGGTGCGCAGTGGATGAGCCGATATTTACGCTCTGGAAACGGGCAGCGATGGTTTAACCGTATCAGCGCCGCCCTGTTTGGAAGTGCCGGTGCACTCTCACTCATGAGCAGCCACAACAACTAAGCGTTACACGGCGCGCCTGTACTGCCCCTGCTCAATCCCATACAGCAAATGCGTTGAGAGCGAGCTTTCAGGGTCCACATCTGGGTGCAAAAACGTCTGCTTAAAACTCATTCCCAGACGCCGCATTACTGCTTCTGAACGATGATTGGAATGAGCTGTAAACGCCACCACTTCAAGCAGACCTAGATCATCAAACGCATAATCCAGACAAACTATCGCTGCCTCAGTGGCATAACCACGCCCCCAAAATCGCCGATGCAGCCGCCAGCCTATTTCCGTACAGGGTGAAAATGAAAATTTTTCAGGCTGATGATGGAGCCCCGTAAATCCTACAAACTGGCCAGACGCTTTCTCTTCAATTGCCCAAAAGCCCCAGCCTTGGGACTCGATATATCCCTGGCAGCGCTCCGCCAGCGCATCGCTCTGCTGACGCGTCAGGCATGCAGGAAAATGACGCATCACCTGAGAATCTGCGTTCAACTCAGCAAATCCATCAAGGTCAGACTTGCGCCATAGCCGTAAAATCAATCGTGAAGTTTCCAGGTGCATAATGCCTCCGGATGAACGAGAGTTGATGTTCCTACCCCTTTTCGGACAAGGAAGTATTCAACTCAAAGGGGCTGCTACTGCGACGGTGATTACGATCTTCCCGCGGGGTTGCGCCAAAAAAATTACGATAAGCACTGGAAAAGTGCGGTCCAGAAGAGAAGCCACAAGACAAACCAATCTGAATAATCGACTTGCTGGTTTGCATCAGCAACTGTCGAGCCTTATTTAGGCGAAGCTCGAGATAATACTGGCTCGGAACACGATTGAGATATTGCTTGAAAATACGTTCCAACTGACGTCGTGACACGCAGACATGCTGAGCAATTTCGTCAGTAGTCAGTGGCTCTTCAATATTGGCCTCCATCAGTAACACGGCCTGGGTAAGCTTAGGATGGCTTGAGCCCAACCGGTTCTGAAGGGGTATGCGCTGGCGCTCCCCACCCTCCCGAATGCGTTCGACTACTAACTCTTCAGAAACAGCGCCAGCTAGCTCCGCACCATAATCGCGCGCCAGAATGGCTAACAGCAGATCCAACACAGCTAGACCGCCACACGCAGTTAGGCGGTCACGATCCCAGTCGAACAGGTGGTTAGTCGCAATCACCTTGGGGAATCGCTCGCTGAAATCATCCTGCCAGCGCCAATGTACGGCTGCCCGATACCCGTCCAGCAGTCCCATTTGAGCCAGCGGATACACACCAGCCGCAACGCCAGCAAGGACGCACCCAGAGCGGACCAATAACTTTAATGCTGAGCTAAGCGCAGCGGACAACGTTGCAGGAGGTTCGTCTGCTAACAGGAACAGTCGATCAAGGCTTTCCAACTTACCATGCCAAGCCTCCCCCGGCAGCTGCCAGGCTCCAGACTCAGGTGGCTCGGCTTGCAAGAACTGCAGCTCGTAGACAACTTCAGGGTGCACCCGATGAGCGACCTGGAGCGCCTCCTCTGCCAGCGCCAAAGTGAGCGGCCGGGTTCCCGGCCAGATCAGGAAACCAACTCGATGGACGTTCATGCTGACAGTCTAGGCATTGCTTCGATCCTTAAAGCTCAGTTTCCGACTACTTCAAACTGCCGGAAAGAAACTGCTGTAAGCGTTCAGATTTAGGACTGGCCAGGACCTCTCGCGGACAACCTGTCTCCTCAACTAGGCCTTTATGTAGAAATATCAGCTGATTGGAGACTTCACGAGCAAAACCCATTTCGTGAGTAACCACCACCATGGTACGCCCTTCCTGCGCCAAAACCTGCATAACCTTCAGCACATCCCCAACCAACTCAGGGTCAAGTGCGGACGTCGGCTCATCAAACAGCATGACCTCAGGCTCCATCGCCAACGCACGGGCAATGGCCACGCGCTGCTGCTCGCCACCACTCATATGAGCCGGATAAGCATGCTTGCGATGAGCCACTCCAACTTGGTTCAAGTAATGCTCAGCCTTTTCCAACGCCTCACGCTTGCTGATGCCCAACACATGCACAGGAGCTTCTATCACGTTCTCCAGCACATTCATGTGGGACCAGAGATTGAAATGCTGGAAGACCATGGACAAGCGCGAACGCATGCGCTGCAACTGCTTATCATCTGCCGCGCGCAAAGCTCCATCTTTGCCCGGCCGCAGCTTTAGCTCTTCGTTATTGAGCAGAATCCGCCCGCTGTGTGGCTGTTCAAGCAAATTGATACAGCGCAGAAAGGTACTCTTACCTGAACCACTGGAGCCGATAATACTGATGACATCACCCGCTTTAGCCGCCAGCGACACGCCCTTCAACACCTCATGGTCGCCATAGCGTTTATGCAGATCCTGTACTTCAAGTTTGTACATGGGTTTCACTCTATTGAATCAGTCGTAGACCGCACGACCCGGGCAAAATTCTTCACTCACAACACGCTCATGACTTACGCGGCGCCAGATAGGCCAACCAGCGGCGCTCTGCCAGTTTGAACAGTCGCACCAGAATAAGCGTCAGCAGTAGATAGAACAGCCCTGCGGTAATGAACGCCTCAAATGGCAAGTAGTACTGTGAACTCACGGTACGCGCAGCACCGGTGATATCGACCAATGTCACGATTGAGGCAAGGCTAGTGCCATGCAGCATCATGATCACCTCATTACTGTATTGTGGCAGAGCCCGGCGCAAGGCAGACGGGAGCAAAATGCGCCGGTAAAGCTTGCCACGGGACATCCCCATCGCCTTGGCCGCTTCAATTTCACCATAGGGCGTCGCCTTCAGGCTCCCAGCCAGAATCTCGGCGGTATAGGCACTGGTGTTGATGGCAAATGCCAAACACGCGCAAAAGGTCGCACTGGAGAAATAAGGCCACAGGCTGCTTTCCCGTACCAAGTCGAACTGAGCCAGACCGTAATAGATCAGGAACAGTTGCACCAACATTGGCGTGCCACGAATTACATAGGTATACAACCAGGCCGGAAAGTTGACCCACGCCGAGCGAGAAATACGCATCAGACCAAGCGGAACCGCAACCGCCAAACCTACAGCCAGAGAAATAGAAAGAATCTTAAGGGTGACCAACAACCCCTCAAAATAAAGCGGCAGGTTTTCCCAGATCACATTCACATCAAATATCATTGCTGCGCCCCCTCTTACAATTCAGCGGATCTAATGCCGACCGAATAGCGCTTTTCCAGGTAACGCAGTGCCAGCAGCGAGACACTGGTAATCACCAAATACAACGCAGCAACAGCAAGATAAAAGGTAAACGGCTCACGCGTCGCATCAGCGGCGCTCTTAGCCTTAAACATCATGTCCTGTAACCCCACCACCGAAATTAGCGCCGTAGCCTTAGCCAGAACCAGCCAGTTATTAGTAAAACCGGGGATAGCGAAACGGATCATCTGCGGCACAAGAATGCGGAAAAAAACCTGGCGGCTGCTCAAACCGTAAGCCAGGCCTGCTTCAGCCTGCCCTCTGGGGATTGCCATGAAGGCACCACGAAATGTCTCCGACAAGTAGGCCCCAAAGATAAAGCCCATGGTGAAGACACCCGCGATAAACGGATTAATATCAATGTAATCCTCATGGCCTAGCATCGGTGCAATTCGATTGACCATGTCCTGCCCGCCATAAAAGATCAGCAAGATCAGTACCAAGTCAGGAATACCACGGATCACCGTCGAGTAGGTCTCCCCCAAAAATGAGAGCCACTTTACCGGTGAGAGCCGACAGGCAGCCCCAACCAACCCCAGCACAATTGCCACCGCCATGGATGTCAACGCCAAAGCTAGAGTGACCCAGGCACCTTCAAGAATGGTCGAGCCATAGCCATTAAGCATGCACCGCTTACCTCATACAGGCACTGAGGTGCCCGAGCAGAATGAAAAAAGTGGCGCAAACCTGAAATTTCGGTTTACGCCACTTTCTATGCCATCAGAGAACTGGACGTGTCAGTTGCCGTATACGTCGAAGGAGAAGTACTTATCTTGTACTTCTTTGTATTTGCCATTGGCACGAATAGCCAAGATGGCGGCACTGATTTTCTCCGCCAGGGCCTTGTCACCTTTACGCACAGCGATGCCCTGCCCCTCACCGAAGTACTTCACATCAGTGAAATCTGGGCCAACAAAAGCAAAGCCCTTACCTGCATCGGTCTTGAGGAAGCCATCTGCAATATTCACCGAGTCAGCCAGCGTAGCATCTAGTCGCCCCGCATTCAGATCCAGGAAGATTTCATTCTGCGAGGTATAACGCACGATCTCTGCACCGTCCTTAGCAAAGACATCAGAGGCATACCGGTCATATACAGAAGAGCGCTGAACACCGATCTTTTTGCCCTTAAGGTCGGTTTTCACATCATTCAGCACTGCCCCCTCCTTCATGGCCAGCTTAGCCGGGGTAGCGTAGTACTTGCCGGTGAAATCAACTGAGCGCTTACGGTCTTCAGTAATAGACATGGAAGACAGCACCGCATCAAATTTGCGCACTTTGAGTGCTGGGATCAGGCCATCAAACTCTTGCTCGATCCATTTACACTCAACCTTCATCTCTTCACACAGCGCAACGCCGATGTCGTAATCAAAACCACTAATTTTTCCATCCGGAGTTTTGAAGGCAAACGGTGGATAGGCAGCCTCAATCCCAATACGCAGAGGCTTGGCCTCATCCGCGATAACCAGCGGAGACAGCATAGACAGCGCCAATGCGCCGAGCAGTGCAATCTTCTTCATTAGTAACTCCTTAAATGGGGTTCGCCCACCCTCATAGACTGGGGCGGATGCCATTAACCAAGCATGAATTATAGTGGGCGCCAGCCTGATTGCGCGAAGGCAAGGGGCTTTAGACGAGTGAGCGGCATTCTATCGACGACTGCAAAGCCGACATTTCTCGAATGCGACAACTAATTACAAAAGCCTCATAGCCCCTGCAGGAGCATATTGACACAGAATGCCGAAGATGCTTGAGGGAAAAAATAGATTAACCTGATAGACGAGCAAATAACACGCCAATCTTGCAATCCCTTAATTTCCTGCGGCCGTAGGGACCAACTCAGTATCTGAAGACCGTTTTCCGCCCTTTATAGTTACACACGTGTTTCCTAATGCCGCAACGTAGCGCACAAACGTAAGCGCCCCACACAGCTTATGGCTGTATGGGGCGCCTCATTTAATCAAGCAAGCCGATCAGGCTACGCTCATCTCACGATGTGTATCAATCAGGTGCTGGACTACACTTGGATCAGCTAGCGTGGAGATATCCCCAAGGCTGTCGTACTCAGCAGTTGCAATCTTGCGCAGGATACGGCGCATGATCTTGCCTGAACGGGTTTTTGGGAGGCCCGGCGCCCACTGGATAACGTCCGGCGTCGCGATCGGACCAATTTCACGGCGCACCCAGTTTTTCAGCTCCAGGCGCAACTGCTCGGAGGTCTGCTCGCCACCATTAAGGGTGACATAGACATAAATGCCCTGCCCTTTGATGTCGTGCGGCACACCCACAACGGCTGCCTCTGCCACTTTCGGGTGGGCAACCATGGCGCTTTCGATTTCGGCAGTGCCCATACGGTGGCCGGAGACGTTAAGCACGTCATCCACGCGTCCCGTAATCCAGTAATAACCATCTTCATCACGACGGGCACCGTCACCAGTGAAGTACATGCCCTTGAACGTTTTGAAGTAGGTATCCACAAAGCGATCGTGATCACCGTACAAAGTACGCGCCTGGCCTGGCCAAGAATCAATGATGACCAGATTCCCCTCAGTAGCGCCATCCAGCAGGTTACCCAAATTATCAACCAGCGCCGGTTGAACGCCGAAGAACGGACGGGTCGCCGAGCCTGGCTTCAGGGCGGTAGCACCCGGTAGCGGGCTGATAAGAATGCCGCCAGTCTCTGTCTGCCACCAAGTGTCAACGATCGGGCAGCGCTCCTGGCCTACAGTTTTGTAGTACCAGTTCCAAGCTTCAGGGTTAATTGGTTCTCCAACCGAGCCCAGCAAACGCAAGCTTGAACCGTTAGCGCCCTCAACTGCAGCCGTGCCTTCCGCCATCATGGCGCGAATTGCAGTCGGCGCAGTGTAGAGAATATTGACTTTGTGCTTGTCGACGATTTTGGAGACGCGAGTGATATCCGGGTAGTTAGGCACACCCTCAAACAAAACGGTGGTCGCGCCGTTGGCCAGCGGGCCGTAAACAATGTAACTGTGGCCAGTTACCCAACCCACGTCAGCCGTGCACCAGTAAACATCGCCAGGACGGTAATCGAATACACGCTCATGGGTCAGGGCTGCATACACAAGGTAGCCGCCAGTGGTGTGCTGTACACCTTTCGGCTTACCGGTCGAGCCAGAGGTATAGAGGATAAACAGAGCTTCCTCAGCCCCCATCTCCTTCGGAGCACAGTGGCTAGAAGCAACAGCCATCAAGTCCTCAAACCAGATATCGCGATGCTGGTTCCACTTGATGTTGCCGCCAGTGCGCTTGCAAACAATCACTTTCTGGATGCTATTGGTTTCCGGGTTAGTCAGTGCATCGTCGACGTTGGCCTTGAGCGGGGTTTTCTTGCCGCCACGTACACCTTCATCCGCAGTAATGACGACCTTGGATTTGCAGTCAATGATCCGACCCGCCAGCGCCTCAGGTGAGAAACCACCAAACACCACCGAGTGAATCGCACCAATGCGCGCGCATGCCAACATGGCAACTACGGCTTGTGGGATCATCGGCATGTAGATGGTGACAACGTCACCGCGATGCACATCTTGGCCACGCAGTGCGTTGGCAAACTTACACACTTGCTCATGCAACTGGCGGTAAGTGATTTCCTGATGCTCGGAAGGATCGTCCCCTTCCCAGATAATTGCGACCTGATCGCCGCGCTCTTCCAGATGGCGGTCAAGGCAGTTGTATGAGACGTTCAACGTACCGTCAGCAAACCATTTGATATCCACATGGTGATCGTCAAATGACGTCTGTTTGACCTTGGTGAAAGGCTTAATCCAGTCGATCCGCTTGGCCTGCTCACGCCAGAAACCATCGGGATTGATTACCGACTGCTGATACATGGCTTTGTAAGTCGCCTCATCAGTCAGCGACGCAGCAGCCACCTCAGGGCGCACGGGATACAAGGACGCAGCACTCATCTAAATTACCTCGGTGGGTAGTTGTTGTTCTACCGGTAATTGTGGCGCCAGACCCTCATAAACGGGCATTCGACCATGGTCTTATCACCTTGCGACGATAGTCCTAGCCTCATTGTCAGGCAAAAAAAATGGCGACCAAAAGGTCGCCATTAAGGTGTCATTCCAGGGGAGGAATTGACATATGTTCGCTCACAGATCACGCAGAACGTGAGTGGTTTAAGTCTTGCCGAATGGGCAAAAAGCCGCCATACAACCAAGGTCGTAGTCGACCTCAGCGCATCACGCGATTCATGCTCAATATCCAAGGTTCAAGACGCTTACCGAACGCTATTTTTGCAATGAAAGGCTTAACATCAGCTCGACTACCCTCCGTTTGATTTCGTACCAGTTCGGCTCGAAAACCTACAGGGAGATGAATCGCCCCATTCAACTGCGTCGCACTCGCATAAGGAACACAGAAACCGGACGCCCCTGCTGCCGCACGAATTCCAGGCCGTAGTTTCACAGGCAGTAGCACATACTTCGTTCGATCGGGATAAAGCGCCCTCAACTCGATCGGGTCTAAACCTGAGTCAACCACCATCAGGCGACTGGCATGCATGGTTTGATACTCAAGATCCTTGTCAGCTGTTTCAATCGCCCGTGCGAGCATCTTGCTTCCAGGCTTAGCCTTTAAACGCTGCCGCGCTACGACCTGAGCCTGACGCCCTCGCTCGACTTCAGCCCGGTAAGAATCGCCATTTAACTCCAACACCAGTAATGCTTTGCGCTCAGAAAACCTGGGCAGCAGAAGACTATTGCAGCTAGCAGGCTCCGGACTCACATCGAATCCTAACCTGCGCAGTTGATCTGCCCTTATCCCTTGCTCAGCGCCATCCACTGTGGGCCAACGATATCTAAGCCCCAACTGGGCCCCGGTATGGAAATCGTAACTACCACGACCAAAGGCGACAGCCAGCTCCCGCTCAGAAAGCTCTACAACACTGTCAGCGGGCATCTGCCGATTCAGATAGACCCCAGACAGAATTGCAACGTTTACAGCTGTAATAAGCCCTATGCCTAGAAACAACTGAGAACCTAGTTTCATCACGAACGACCGTATGCATAGCCACTGCGATTACGCAGGCGGCGCAAGACCAGTAAGACAATAACCGCAACCATCCCAACTAGGAGGAAGAAGAGGTAATTCGGTAGAAAATCCCAGAACCAGTCCACCATTTTCATGAACAAGAGCAGCACAAAAAAACCTATGCCAACGTTAAGCACATCCGCCCAGCCACGCTGTATCCCGAGGCAGATAACGGTCACAGCCAAGCAAAATCCAACTAACTGATATCCGCTCTCGACAATGAAAGGGACGTAGTTCAGATAACTCCCCCTCCCCAATATGAAAGACACAAAATCGGGATGAAAAGACCTAACAGACCTATCACTCGGTAAACTGCTGCAAAGCCATCGTATTTACGTTGATTGAACAGCAGGGGCAGGAAAAAAATCACTATCCCTGACAACAAAAAGCTCTCAGGGTGCTCGATAAACGAATCCCACGGAGCACCCGCAAGACTCCCTAGCCAGGAGGCCACGAATACACCTCCGCAAACCAACCCTAAAATCAACAACAATCGCGAGTTGCAGCTATAGGCAAGCAACAGCCCATATGCCGCCCAAGGCAGAAAAGCTCTGGCAGAGGGCTCGACATTGAAAATATCCCCCATCAAAACGACATTCAGCACCAGGCTGGTGAACGCGACCACCGCGGAAAGCTTGCAGAAATAGCCCGAACTGTCGAAGCGACGCAGCACGTAAGTCAAGCAGCAGGTCAATACACTGCTGCCGATCAGAATAACGACCTGACTTATCGTGGATAAATCACCCCAAAACTGGTTGAAGAGAAAGAACAGACTGGCGGCCAATGCCAAAGCACCTAGCAACGATGCCACACGCATACCTAGAGACAACTGGCGTGTCTGCTGGTCTCGATCTATGTCAAATGCCTCAAGATAGCCCTTGAGCAGTTGTTCCTGATAACGATGCAAATTGCCCCGCTGCTCATCCGAAAGATGCAGGACACCGGCCCCTTCGAGGCGCCCAAGCTCACGATTAAAAATACCGATATCATCAGCACGCTGCTGCGCTTCGGTCTTATTTACACTCGCCATATCTTTCCTTGTAGCGGCTGGGTTGCGGTAGCTGAAATGTAGTTGAGTCTGATGCGTGAATCTGAGTAACAGGTACGGTAGTTGTAAGTCAAAATCTACTGTCAGTACCGTCCAGATCAATGGCGCTTATGTTACCTAATACTGACTCCCACCCGTTTACGCCAGCGGTAAGTCGGCCATTCTTGCTAAACTGCTGGTAAAACAGCCGCAGAATATCGCGACGCGCCTTAGAGCGCCCGTTCCTGATGTATCAAAAGACCTCCTCTTAGACTGTCAGCATGCCCAAGCCAACCCCCTCATCGACACAAACCACGCGCCCTACACTGTCCCGCCGCTTTAGCGTTGCGCCGATGATGGATTGGACGGACAGGCACTGCCGCTACTTTCACCGCCAGCTGTCACAGCATGCGCTGCTCTACACAGAGATGGTCACGACCGGCGCAATCTTGCACGGTGATGCCGAGCGTTTTTTGCGACACAACACAGCTGAATACCCACTAGCCCTGCAATTGGGCGGAAGCACACCTGCAGATTTGGCAGCTAGCGCCAAGATGGGTCAGCAAGCAGGGTACGATGAGATTAACCTGAACGTAGGCTGCCCCAGCGACCGGGTGCAGAACAACATGATTGGCGCCTGCCTGATGGGACATCCGCAGTTAGTTGCTGATTGCGTGAAGGCTATGCAAGATGCCGTGGAAATCCCTGTTACGGTCAAACACCGTATTGGCATCAATGGCCGCGACAGCTATGCCGAACTGTGCGACTTTGTCGGCACAGTCAAAGAGGCTGGCTGCACCAGCTTCACCGTCCACGCACGCATCGCCATTCTTGAGGGACTCTCTCCCAAGGAGAATCGCGAAATTCCCCCCCTGCGTTACGACGTCGCAGCACGACTCAAACAGGACTTCCCCGAGCTTGAACTCATCCTTAACGGTGGTATCAAGACCCTTGCAGAATGCGAACAGCATCTACAGGTGTTCGATGGCGTGATGTTAGGTCGTGAGGCATACCAGAACCCCTATCTGCTGGCATTTGTTGATCAGCAACTGTTCGGATCGGAGCGCCCCGTATTGAGCCGATTCGAAGCCTTTAACAGCATGCGTGACTACATTGCGGCCCACATCGAAGATGGCGGCAACATGCACCATATCACCCGGCACATGCTGGGCATGGCCCAAGGTTTTAAGGGCGCGCGCAAGTTCCGCCAAATGCTTTCGGTCGACATCCACAAAACGGACAAACCTTTAACGCTATTTGATCAGGTTGGCGAATTGCTGCAAGGGCACTGACTCGGGTAATGTCGTTGCATTAGTAACGACAAGGCCGTGTCATGACATCCAAGCTGGAACAACTCAAACAATTCACCACAGTGGTCGCCGACACCGGCGACCTTGACGCCATTTCTCGCCTGAAGCCGGTTGATGCAACAACCAACCCCTCGCTGCTGCTCAAAGCAGCCGCTCTGCCCGGTTATAGCTCACTGCTGCAAAAGTCTATCCAAAGCGCCAGAGGCGATCTTGGCTTGGCCAGCGATCATTTCGGCGTCGCTGTCGGCAGTGAAATCCTTAAGGTTATCCCGGGGCGCATCTCCACAGAAGTTGATGCCCGGCTTTCCTTCGACACCCAGGCGACCCTACGCCGCGCCGAGCGCCTGATCGGCCTGTACGAAGCAGCCGGCATCGGCCGTGAGCGGGTGCTTATCAAGATCGCCTCCACCTGGGAAGGTATTCAGGCCGCCGAGCAACTGGAAAAAGCCGGTATTCAGTGCAACCTGACCTTGCTGTTCGCCTTTGCCCAAGCACAGGCCTGTGCTGACGCCGGTGTATTCCTGATTTCACCGTTCGTTGGGCGTATCTACGACTGGTACAAAAAAGTTGAGGGTCGCGACTACACCGCCGAAGAAGATCCAGGCGTGCAGTCCGTAACTCGCATCTACAACTACTACAAGGCGCACAGCTACCAGACCGTGGTAATGGGTGCCAGCTTCCGCAATATCGGCCAGATTGAACAACTGGCTGGCTGCGATCGCCTGACGATTAGCCCCGAGCTGTTACAGCAACTAGCCGATGATCAGCAGCCCCTCAGCCGTAAGCTCAACCCAGGCCACACAGCCGAGGGCAAGCAGACACTGACTGAAGCGCAGTTCCGCTGGGGCATGAACGAAGATGCCATGGCCACCGAGAAGCTCGCAGAAGGCATTCGCTTGTTCACTCGCGACCAAGAGAAACTGGAAAAGCTTCTCGCCAGCCTAGCCTAAATGAAAACAGGGCGCTCAATGAGCGCCCTTTTTCTTAATGAATTCGGTATTACTGATGCTCCAACGCATTAACCAGATCGTGGAAGGCCTCGCGGTTTGACTCATTGAGGCTCATCAGAATCCGATGCGCCTCCAGCACCTTGGAACGCACCACGTCTTCTGACTCGTCCTGCGACGGCAAGTCATCGAGACACTCCGGACACGGAACCGGTTTGTGGACGATATTGAAGACTTGATCAAAGCCCATGGACTGAAGCAGCCGAGTAATGTCGTCGTGGGTGGTGACAACTGTCGGCAGCAGCCCGATTTTCTGGCGCGAAAGAATAGACAGCTTGGCCAACAGGCCCAGCGTTGTGCTGTCGATACTGCGCGTTTCGGTCAGATCAATCACGATTGCCGAAAAGTCCAACGCAGTGAAAATCTTTTCAATAGTCGCATCCAACGCTGAACAAAGCGTCAGACGAACTTCACCGACAAACTTAAGAACAAAAGTCCCATCCTGTTCGGCAAATTGAATTCGACCAGGATTCATCCCAAGGCTCATGCAAGGTTCCTGCTTAACACCAGCAACGCAATATCATCCGGCATATCATGCAACTTGGCCAGCCCAAATGCTTCGCGCAGACCGTCCAAAGTTCCACCTGCAGAAGCAATTAGCTTGGGCAGCTCGGCTTCTTTGTCCTTAAGCGTTTCGCCAGGCAGCAGGTCGAAGATGCCGTCAGACAGCAATGTCAGGCTGAATGACTCCGGTAAATCCAGCTGCAAATCGGTGTATTCCGCCTCTTGGAACAACCCCACCGGCAGCCCCCTGCCCTCCAGATACTGCGCCTCACCATTGGCATAGAGTACTGGAAGCGGTAGATGCCCACCAATGCTGTAGGTCAGGCGGTTAGTCGTCTGGTCGATTACACCACCCAACATGGTGACATGTTTACCTAACTTGCAACTGATCAGTCCCCGATTTATGTGGCCCAGAACCTCGGACGGTTTAAAGTCAGGTAAAACACCAGCACGGCGGGACTCGTACAGCAGCCGAGTGGTCATAAACTTGAGCAATACGGTGATAAAAGCCGATGAGGCGCCATGCCCCGACACGTCCGCCAGATAGAAGGCGATGCGCGAGTCGTCAACACGGAAGTAATCGACGAAGTCACCTGACAGGTACAGGGAAGGGATGATCTGGTGAGCAAAGCGGAAGTCATCAATCTGACCAGGCGTTTCAGGCAGCATGTTCATCTGCACCTGTCGCCCTGCATTCTGGTCTTCCTGCAACAGATGCAGGCTGGCCTGAAGCTCACGGTTAGTGGACTCAAGCTGTTCCCGATAACGCTGGTTTTCTTTGCGCAGATTCACGCGATCCAAAGCGCGATTAACTGAATGCTCCAGCACGGCGAGATCGGCCAGCGGCTTGATCAGATAATCCACCGCGCCCAAACGCAACGCTTCAACTGCATCCGTCATAACGCCCGCGCCAGACACCACAATGACGGGGGTTTCAACCTGGAGTGCGTTGATCCGACGAATCAGCTCCAAGCCATCAATCTGCGGCATGCGCAGATCACAGATGACAAGATCCGGAGATTTGCTTTGAAAGACTTCCAGGCCCTGCAACGCATTCGCGGCCTGCAGTACGTGAAAACCACTGTCTTCAAGGTAGGCAGCCAGACTGGCTCGCACTACATCGTCGTCATCAATTATCAGCAGCGTGGCACTGGTTTTGTGCATGAGATTTCCAGACAAACTGCACCGGCCAAGTTGGTACTCCGCGCCAAGCGGCCAGAGCATGTGAACTCGGCACATATTCAGGCGCAGACGGTACTCCCATCCGCCCTGCGATTCAAGCTGATAACGGTTGTCCTATAGTGGCTTTCAGCCTTAAATAGGCGTGTTTAATAAGAAGGCTGCACCCTAAGACTAAAAGAGGAAACGCCCATGAACTCACCCGACCGAGCCTACAGTGAAAAGCGCGACTACATTCGCATGCGCCTGGAAGCTGCTGTCACCCTGCTCCACGAAGGTAATGAGGTCCCAGCTGTATGCCTTGATCTGTCTAGCACGGGCATGCAATTAGAGGCTGCCAGTGCAGTTAAGGTCGGCGACAAGGTGCAAGTCCACATTGCATCTGACCACAGCGAATTGAAAGGTCTTGATGCACAGGCTGAGGTCGTAAGGGTAAACCTGCTCGACGATGGCCGGCAGTCACTGGGCTTGGCCATCATTGAAATGCGGTAAATGTCCAGATACAAAAATGGCGGCACTAGGGCCGCCATTTTTATGGGCTGACGACTAAAAATCGTCTTCGACTTGGCCGTCTTTCACACGAAACTCACGGTTCTGCAAGTAGGCGTTGCGGACAAAGATGTACTTGTCCCCACTAACCAGGCGTTCAGCCTTGAGCAGATTGGCACGGACATCGACAGCCTGCACTGCAATCACGGTATTGCGTGTCGGCACATGATCAATAGCCGCTGGAGCGGTCAGATAGGCGTCCGGGACCTTGCCAAAGGCATCTCGTACGGTGCTTGGCCCAAGAAGCGGCAACACGACATAGGGCCCACTGCCGACACCCCATTTGCCCAGTGTCTGACCGAAGTCTTCATCACTGCGCTGCAACCCCATTTTGGTGCCCACATCAAAAAAGCCGAGCAAACCAAACGTTGTATTCACGATCAGACGGCTGGTATCAACACCCGCACTGTGGAATTTGCCTTGCAACAGGTCATTAGCCAAGTTGCCGACATCCCCGATATTACGGAAGACATTGTGTACGCCATCTTCCAAAAAGTCCGGCGTGACCGCCTGGTAACCCTTTGCAAGAGGTTTAAGTGTGTAGGTGTCAACGGTGTCGTTGACCTCAAACATGAAACGGTTATAACCCTCCCATGGGTCCTCTTCACTGGCTGTAGCCACAACTGGCAGCAATACAAAGCTTGCACAGGCGGCCACTCGGCTTAAGGGCTTAAGCCAGCTATTAGCGGTTACACGCATCAGGTTCACTCCTTCAATTGCCAGCAGCTTTTTACCTGCCATAAGGCTCCGAAGTATAAAGCGCGCAATCACTCTCAGCAGCAACAGGTTTGTAGAAATAATTTAAAAACGCCCCTATTTCGGCGGTTTCATCAGAAAAGCTCACACAGAATTACGTAACAAGACGTTCATCCTTTTTTCATAGTGTGTGAAAAGTCACCCACAGGAAGAAGCATGAACAAGCCTGCTATCAACACCGTCCTTTTCAGCCTAACAGGATGCCTGGTCGACTTTGGCGCCCGGTCATCCTTCCTTCAGCAGACGACGCCTTCCAACATCGCTGATGACCGTAATTCAGACTGTGCTCAGCTAACGCCCGGCGCTCGAGAAGCACTCAAATACCTTAAGCAGCATTCAATTACATGCGCTTGGGTCGAGCCTCTACCCGTTACGACGTGCTCAAAACTCAGCGCTCAACTGCCTGAAACAATATCGGGCACCGCCATTGCCGGCGAGCGCCCCCTCCCCGCACCTGATGCCATCTGGCAGGCACTGATCGCACTCAGAATTAAGCGTATTCAGGGCTGCATGCTCATCAGTGGCGACCCTCTTGTGCTTCAGGCGGCCCTTAACGCAGGGCTATGGACCGTCGGACTTGCTGTCTCAGGCCCTCTCTGCGGTCAACCGTTGGAGGAATGGAAGACACTGCCCCAAAGTCACCGCGACGCAATGCGCACGGAAGCAACATTGGCGCTGTATCGCATGGGCGTACACTCAGTCATCGATCAACTCACAGAGTTACCGGGATGCCTGGAGGATATTGCTCAACGTCGGCTCAAGGGCGAAAAACCATAATTCGTTTCAGTGCTTGATCCAAGACATGCAAAGCCTTGGGCCTTGAATTACCCTCTAACTATCCCTGCCTACCACACGCCGGGCAAACGGAATCAGAATGGACGGAAAGAGGTGAACGACATGCCTGCAACTCGCTTGCATCAGCAACTCCAAGAACTCCGCCAACAACTGGCTGAACAGTCTCCACTCAGCAAAGAAGACCGTACCGAACTGTTTATCTTGAGTCAGGAAATCGAATTACAGCTAGCCGAGCAGGCGGCTGCAGAACCCGATGCGAGCTTGGTAGATGGCGTCAATCTGGCGGTCGAGCGCTTCGAATGCAGCCATCCGACCCTAGCAGCAACCTTGCGCAACATCCTGCAAACGCTTGCCAATATGGGTATTTGAAGCACCAATAAAAACCCCAGCTGACTGGCTGGGGTTTGCTTTACTGACGCACCAAACGCCGATTATCAGGCGTGATTGATTCCGTGCTGCGATATGGGTTGATATCCAGCCCTCCGCGTCGAACGTATCGAGCATAAACGGTCAGCGATTTAGGTTTGATTAAACGCTGCAAATCCAAAAAGATACGCTCCACGCACTGCTCATGGAAATCAGCGTGCTGGCGGAAGCTCACCAAATAAGCCAGCAGACTACTACGGTCCAACGCCGCACCGTGGTACTTGATCACCACAGTGCCCCAATCCGGCTGTCCGGTGACAGGGCAGTTGGATTTCAGGAGGTTGCTGTACAAGGTCTCTTCGACCACCGCAGACGCGTCACAACGCAGCAAATCAGGTGCAGGTTGTTCGTAGTTGCTGATGGAAACATCCAACTCGTCAATACACGTCCCTTGTGGCAGCACTACACCTTCAGCCGTCACTTCGGACAGGCTACGGACACGCACTGCAACAGGTTTACCCGCAGCAGCAGACAGATCCTTGACCAAAATGGCCTGTAACAGCGCAGCATCGCTAAATACGGTTTGGTTAAGCGAGTTCAGGTAAAGCTTGAAGGATTTGGACTCAATGATATTGGGCGAATCAGCTGGAATCGCAAACTCGCCTATCGCCACCACTGGCTTACCGGATGGCAGCAACCAGGACAACTCGAAACAGTTCCAGAAATCCACGCCCTTGTACGGCAAGGTCTCGGCGGTGAGCCCCAACTCGGCCCATTTGGCCGCACGGGGAATCGGGAACAGCAGCGATGGCGTGTATGTGGAAACGTATTCGCTGGACTTACCCAGTGGCGAATCTTCTGCGGCGGGGTGCATATAAAACCTGCTCAATCAAATCCGGGAAAATATCAGCCCTTCAGGCCAGCTCTGCAGCAACAGCAGCCAACGCCTGAGCCGGGTTCGCAGCCTGGCTGATCGGGCGACCGATAACCAGATAGTCAGAACCTGCTTCAATGGCCTGACGCGGTGTCAAAATGCGTCGCTGATCGTCCTGCGCACTGCCTGCCGGACGAATTCCCGGAGTCACCAACTTCAGGCGCGGGAAAGCCGTTTTGAGTGCCGAAGCCTCCTGAGCCGAGCAAACCAAACCGTCCATGCCAGCCTTATCAGCCAGACCGGCCAGGCGTAGCACCTGCTCCTGAGGCTCGATATCAAGGCCAATACCGGCCAGATCCTCGCGCTCCATGCTGGTCAACACTGTTACACCAATCAGCAGTGGCTTGGCACCATTGAGTTTATCCAGCGTCTCGCGGCAGGCGGCCATCATGCGCAGGCCGCCAGAGCAATGAACGTTGACCATCCACACGCCCATTTCAGCAGCAGCTTTAACTGCCATCGCCGTGGTATTTGGAATATCGTGAAATTTCAGATCCAGAAAAACTTCAAAACCACGCTCAGCCAGTGTGCCGATGACATCTGCACCGCTGCTGGTGAACAGCTCTTTGCCCACCTTCACTCGACAAAGTTTCGGATCAAGCTGATCCGCCAGTGCCAAAGCGGCGGCGCGGGTTGGAAAATCCAGGGCAACAATGATCGGGGTCTGGCAAGCGGACATGGTACAGGCTCTCGGTTAAGCAAATTCGCCGCGCATTGTAGCGGATGCGTCGCCAGCGTGCCTGCTAATGCACGATCGGGCTCAGCCACTCAGTAACGCTTCAACTGACGCAGCACCCATGCATGGTTACCCACGAGCATGATGCCTGCCAAAACCAGCACTGCCCCGACAATAAAATTGGCTGTTAGCGGCTCATCCAGCACCCACACGCCAAACAGCACGCCATACATCGGCGTCATAAAGGCAAATACACCAATGTGCGAAGCCAAATAACGGCGCAGCAGCCAAAACCAAGCTAAATAACTCAGAAAAGAGACCAGAACACCTTGGTACAGCACACTACCTACGCTCAGGTAACTCCATTGCAAAGGCCTGATCTGTCCTGACAACACCGCATAAACCAACAAAAGCACAAACGCAGTGGCCAACTGATAAAACAGGGTCAGCTGAACCGGCCCCTCAGAAAGGCGCGAGCCACGCACCACAACCGTTGTGCCACCAAAAGCAACTCCGGCCAACAACCCGAGCGCATCACCTAAAAGCACTGTTCGATTGATCGTCGACCACTGAATGTCCCAGGCGAAGGCCACCACAATCCCGATAAAGCATATCCCCACGCCTAGCCACTGCAGCCAGCGCAGACGCTCATTGGGCAGCATCAGGTGCAGCCCGAGTGCCGAAAATATCGGCGCGGTATAGAGCAACACCGACATATGTGAGGCGGATGTGTATTGCAGCCCCTGCGCAATCAACAGGAACTCCATACAAAACAGCACACCGGCCAGTAGACCGGCCCGCCATGTGCTGCCCACCCACTCCATCCAATCACGACGCCATGCCAGCAGGCACGCTACGAGCAAGGCGGCAATGCCGGAGCGCAATGCCGCCTGCAGCATTGGCGCAATATCCTGCGCTGCCAGCTTGATCACAACTCCCTGCGAACCCCACAAGGCACACAACCCCACCATAAGGCCGAACAGAAACAGATCAGCCTCTTTACGAACTCCACTCATCACACCACTCATTCACCCGAACCGTCAGCCACTCCTTGCGGCTAACGCGACAGAGGATCATCCCAGAAAGGACGCTCACTTTCCTGCATTACATCCGCCCGGCTCAGTCCTAAGTCTTTCAATGCACACTCATCGAGCCTAGCCAACTGCCGACGCTGCCGGGCCAGTTCCCACCAGCGCAGCACACGCTTACCCGCATCACGGATTGCTGAGAACAGGCCACCCTCCCACTGAAGGCGCGCCTGCATAACATCACAACTGTGTTGACCATTCATCTCATCGCCCTCCTACAGGACATGACGAGAGTCTTGCCGGAGATTTAACATCAATCCAACGAATGTTTCTGATGCAACCCATTTTAGGTTTTGATGGATGAGCCACTACCCGAGTATCGACAGCGAACTGCTGCGCACCTTTGTCGCCATCGTTGATCATGGCGGTTTCACCCGTGCCGCCGAAGCCGTCAACCGCACCCAGTCTGCCGTCAGCATGCAGATAAAGCGGCTTGAGGATGATGTCTTACAGCGTGCACTGTTTATCCGTGATGGCCGGCAGATCAGCCTCACCGCAGAGGGGCAACTGCTATTGGGTTATGCCAGGCGCATCCTGAAACTTCACGCAGAAGTACTGAACAGCATGCGTGAGCCGCACATGGTTGGGACAGTGCGGATTGGCACCCCAGACGATTACGTCATGCGTTTCATGCCCAGCATCCTCATGCGTTTTGCCCAGGCCTACCCGCTGATCCAAGTGGAGATGCACTGCGAACCCACGATTCAGCTGCTCCAACGTCAGGATCTGGACCTGACCATCGTTACCCGAGAGCCGGGAAGCGAGAACGGCCAGCTGCTGCGACAAGAACCCTTTGTTTGGGCGCAGGCCCGCGGTAGCAACCTGCATGAACAGCAGACACTACCCCTGGCCCTCTTTACGCCACCCTGCTTCTGTCATAACTGGGTACGTAATGCTCTGGACGGTATCGGCCGTGACTACCGCATCGCCTACACCAGCGCCGGACTCTCAGCGATCATGGCTGTTACCAGTGCAGGGCTGGCGATTACTGCTCAACTGCAAAGCCTGATTACCAGTGACTTGCAGATACTGGGTGCCGCCGAATCCATGCCTGCCCTGCCCTCAGCCAGTATCGTTCTGCTGCGTAACCCGCGCAGACAGACACAGGTCAGCGAAACCCTGGCCGAGCACATCGTGGAAGGCTTCAGACTTTAAAAGCCAGCAGCACCGCACACACCAACAGAAACAGCGCAAACAGCCCGCGCAGACCCCGTTCAGGCAGCGCATGGGCAAGCTTTACGCCCCAGCTGATGCTCAGCAATCCACCGATTGCCAGTGGAATAGCCAGTGCCCAATCGACATGCCCATGCACTGCATAAGTCACCAGCGTTACCAGCGTGCTCGGCAGTGCCAGGGCCAGCGATAAGCCTTGCGCCATTACCTGCGTGGCGCCGAAAACCATACTCAGCACCGGTGTAGCCACCACCGCACCACCGACAGCCAACACCCCGCCGGTAAGGCCGGACACCGCGCCCAATAACGCCAGCCAAGGCCACGGATGACGCAAATCACCAGTAGCCATGACCGGCTTTGAATACAGCCGCAACACCGTGTACAGCGCAAGCAGCACTAAGAACACCACGAAGGCAATGCGCATCAGCTCTGCATCAAGGCTCACCGCCCAACGCGCCCCCAACAGGGCGAATAAAAAACCGCTGACGGCCAGCGTCAAGGCATTACGGACGTTGATGTGATTGCGCTGGTGATAACGCCACAAGGCCAGCATGACATTCGGCACCACCATCACCAACGCCGTGCCCTGCGCCAATTGCTGATCAAGCCCGAACAGAACACCCAAAGCAGGAATAGCGATCAAACCACCGCCAATCCCAAACAAACCACCCAGGCTGCCAAGTGCGGCCCCCAGAAGAACATTTAGAACAAAATCCAACACACTCATGCGCTCCCGCTCCAAGACCCGCATAGCCTAGATACTCGGTACTAGCAGCGAAACGCATAGCCACGCACAATGGCTTTGCATATTTCGCACAAGCAAAGCCGAAATGAATCCCGATACCCTTACTGATCAACTCAGCCTGTTTCTCGATGTTCTGGAAACAGGCAGCTTCTCAGCCGCCGCCCGCCGCCATCCTCTCACCCCTTCGGCCGTGGCCCGGCGTATAGACGCACTTGAGCGCTCGCTGGGCAGCACACTGTTCAGCCGCAGCACCCATGCAGTACGGGTAACACCTGCCGGGCTGGCTTTTGCAGAAAGGGCGCGGCGCATATTGGCCGAATTGCACCTGGCCCGCGCAGAAGCGGTATCCCTGAGCAGCGCGCCAGAAGGACTGATCCGCATCGACGCGCCTGCGCCGTTTGGTCGACGCCACTTGGCACCGGCCATAGCTGACTTTCTGGTCGCCTATCCGGGGCTGGATGTCCAGCTTCGGCTGATCGATAGTTTCGTCGACCTGCACGGCACGCACTTAGGCGAGGTGGATTTAGTCTTGCGCATCGGCCCGCTGGAAGACACTCGCTTGGTCGCCACAGCGCTTTCCCCCATGGTGAGAGTGCTCTGCGCCAGCCCGAAATACCTGCGTGAACGTGGTATTCCCCGCAACCCTACCGAGTTAACGGATCACGATGGCCTGGATTGGGACAGTCTTGCCCCACCATTTGCGTGGCGTTTCGAACATGAGGGAAAACTCCAGCATTTTCGCCCCAAGCGCCTGCGCATGACCGCCAACAACGCCGAAACGCTACTATTCAGTGCCCTCGCCGGGCTTGGCATTGCCCATCTGCCCACCTGGCTTATCAGCGACTACCTGCTGCGCGGTGAACTGGTGCCACTGTTTTGTGAAAACGGCCTGCCACCGCCAGAACCAAGCGGCATCTACGCCCTGCGCCTGGAACGCGAAAGCAGCCCGCGCATTCGCCTGTTGTTGACCTTCCTGCAGCAGCGCTTTGGCTTCCCTCCGCCATGGGATCAAGCGCTGCAAGCCTACTTACCCGCCGCGCTGTGATAGTTCTGCAGAAAATAAAAAGCCCGGCACATAGCCGGGCTTTTTGCAGCGGACAAGCGATTAAGCTTGTGGCGCCTGAGTACGGCCTTTGTAGGAACCGTCACGGGTGTCGATTTCGATCCAATCGTCGATCTCAACGAATTCAGCAACCTTGATTTCGGTGCCGTTGCGCAGCTTGGCAGGCTTCATCACCTTACCGGAAGTGTCGCCACGGGCAGCGTTCTCAGTGTAAACAACCTGACGCACGATAGTGGTCGGCAGGTCAACGGAGATCACTTTACCTTCGAAGAACACAGCTTCGCAGATGTCGGTCATGCCTTCTTCGATGAACGGCAGAACGCTTTCCAGGTCTTCAGCACGCAGCTCGTAAGAGTTGTACTCAGGGTCCATGAATACATAGTCTTCGCCGCTGATGTAGGACAGGTTTACTTCCTTGCGCTCAAGGATAACCGGCTCCATTTTGTCGTCGGCCTTGTAAACGGTCTCGGTCTTGGAACCGTTCAGCAGGTTCTTCAGCTTCATCTTAACGATGGCGCTGTTACGACCGGACTTGGTGAATTCAGCTTTCTGGATCAGCCAAGGTTGGCCATCAATCAGGGCCACACTGTTGGGCTTCATTTCTTGTGCGGTTTTCATACGAATATCCGGTTTTACATGGAGTGACAGAAATTTTGGTCGCGTATCATAGCCAATTTAGATAAAACTGCACCAGCGCTGTCGCAAGATCAGGCCGAGAAGCCTGCTCTAGTGCCCATTTCGCGGCATGCAAATCCAGTTCATCCCACACTTTTAGCGTTTGATTCCAGCTGTCAGTCATCTCACCACTGGTATTCCAGGCCCGCCATAAATCACACAGCGCAGCCCGCGCGTCATCTGAAAGCCCCTCAGCGTAAAGACTTAAAAACGCCTCAAGCTTCTCCAGATGCACACCCTCATCTTGCTGATAGATGTGCCACAGCAACGGCCGACCAGCCCACTGCGCCCGGACAAAAGAATCCTCACCGCGCACCGCATTAAAGTCACAGCACCACAAAAGACGGTCGTATTGATCTTGCCGCACGAACGGCAGCACATGCAGCTGCAAGGCGCCACGCTGCACCTGATCGCCCGCACGCAAAAGCTCACCACCAAGCCAAGCCTGCACGCTGCTCAACACCCTCCCTTCAGGCACCAACAGCTGGCTTACCTGAGAGCCCGCTGCCAGCGCGTCCAACCAGGACGCAAGCGCATCATTTTCATACGCGAACAATGAAATGAGGCGTGCGTTGCTGACCGGTTCCACGCCCAGGCTGCGCAAAAAATTGCCGCGTGCCTGCGCATCAGCCTGAAACTCAAGACGCTCCGATAAAAGCTTGTGCTCCCGCAACAAGCCGCCAGTGCCCGCAGTGAACCCCGGAAAGAAAAAGAACTTGGCCAGCCCGCCCGGCTGCATTGAAGGCAGACCATGGCATCCTTCAACCCAATCCTCGGCGCTGAGGTATTCGAGGTTCAGCCACAGCACCTTACGCTCACGCTTGGCCATGGCATCGACATACGCAGCCGGCAACTCACAGGCAAACGCCTCAACAACGACATCCGCTGGCTCTGCCGGCAACCAGTCAGCCCCCCAGAAACACACCTCAACACCCTGCTGCACTTGACGCAAAGCGGCTGAGTCAGCCTCCGGGCAAATTCGCGTAAATGGGGATAGATCATCCACCCAAAGGCGCACAGACACATCATGCTCGGCCACAAGCTGGCGGGCCAGACGCCAGGTGACGCCAATATCGCCGTAGTTGTCGACGACACTGCAAAAGATATCCCAGGTCACACGCATACAGGCGCTCCAGGAAATTCGCCCTCGCCTGAACCAATCGAAAGAGGCTCAGAAGCGCACAGGACTTTTTATAAAGCATAAAAGCAAAAGCCCCGCATTGCGGGGCTTTTGCTTTGGTGTATGGCGGAAGCGGTGAGATTCGAACTCACGGAAGAGTTTCCCCTTCGACGGTTTTCAAGACCGTTGCATTCAACCGCTCTGCCACGCTTCCGGCGTCTGCGGGCGGCAATCTTACCCGATAGTTACACGCTGTCAAACTCTTCGTGCAAGAAGTTGAAAAAGCTCTGCTATAGTCGCCACTATCCTTGGTATGGAAAGACCAGCAATCAGGAGTTTCAGCATGAATCAACACAACTACGCTCTGGACCACACCCAGGCGGAACAGCAGGAGGTAAGCCGCGTCCTGCGCAATACTTACGGCCTGCTGGCGATCACGCTCGCCTTCAGTGGTCTGGTGGCTTATTTCTCGCAACAGGCCAACCTGCCTTATCCGAATATTTTCGTGGTGCTGATCGGTTTCTATGGCCTGTTCTTCCTCACAGTTAAACTGCGCAACTCTGGCTGGGGGCTGGTTTCTACCCTCGCCCTGACCGGTTTTATGGGCTACACCCTTGGCCCAATTCTCAACCGTTACCTGGGCATGGCTAATGGCGCGGAAGTGATCAGTTCGGCCTTTGCCATGACGGCGCTGGTGTTCTGTGGCCTGTCTGCCTATGTGCTGACGACCCGTAAGGACATGAGCTTCCTCAGCGGCTTTATCACCGCCGGTTTCTTTGTCCTGTTGGGCGCGGTGGTTGCCAGCTTCTTCTTCCAGATTAGCGGCCTGCAACTGGCGATCAGCGCTGGCTTTGTTCTGTTCTCATCGGTCTGCATCCTGTATCAGACCAGCGCCATCATCCATGGCGGTGAGCGCAACTACATCCTGGCTACCATCAGCCTGTACGTGTCGATCTACAACCTGTTCGTCAGTCTGTTGCAGCTGTTCGGCATCATGGGCAGCGACGACTGATACTCAGCGCTCGCCCCCAAAGCCCTGCCCGGCAACCTCCGGCAGGGCTTTTTTGTTATCTGCGCTTTTGTGAAAGGCCCGGCAAGGCCTTATCATTTGCGCAAATGCATTTGTATGGCCTGCCATGAAATTCGCGATCGCTCTGTTTGCACCGCCTCACGCACCCTCTTCGCGCCGCGCCCTGCGCTTTGCTGAAGCTGCCCTGAATTCGGGGCATGAAATCGTGCGTCTGTTCTTTTATCAGGACAGCGTTCACACAGCATCGAGCAATATCGTTAGCCCGCAGGATGAGCTGGATATGCCGGGCGAGTGGCGCACGTTAATCGAGAAGCATCAACTGGACGCGGTCGTCTGCATTGCTGCGGCCCTTCGCCGGGGCGTGCTGAATGAGCAGGAGGCGCAGCGCTATAACCGCCCTGCGGCTAACGCTCATACCCCCTGGGAGCTTTCGGGCTTGGGTCAGCTGCACGAAGCGGCTCAGCTTGCCGACCGGCTTATCTGCTTTGGAGATAACTGAGATGGCCAAGTCGATGCTTATCATCAGCCGTCAGTCGCCCTGGAGCGGCCCCACCGCCCGAGAAGCACTGGACATCGCTCTGGCAGGTGGCGCTTTCGATCTGCCGATTGCCATGCTGTTTATGGATGACGGCGTATTTCAGCTCAGCGCCAATCAGCAGCCTCGCAGCCTTGAACAAAAAGACCTGAGCGCCAACCTGCAAGCGCTGCACATGTTCGGAGTCGAGGAGTTGTTCATCTGCCAGCACAGCCTGCAAGCCCGCGGCATCCTTGAAGCTCCGCTGGCCCTGCCCGCAGAGCAGTTGTCACCCGCTGATATCAGCGCCCTGATAGACCGCTTTGACAAGGTGATTACGATCTGATGGCTACTTTGCATGTACTTTCCCATTCGCCCTATGCGGATCGCAGCCTAGAAAGCTGCCTGCGTGTATTGGGCAAGCAAGATGGCTTGCTGCTAAGTGGCGATGCGGTGTACGCCCTGCAGGGCTCTGAAGCCAGCAACAGGCTCACGCAAGTCTCAGCCGCGCTGTATGCGCTGGACGAGGACGTTACAGCCCGCAATATCAGCGCTGCCCACAACGCCCAACTGGTGGATTACACCGCGTTTGTTGAGCTGTGCTGCCAGTACGACAAAGTGAATGCGTGGTTATGAGTACATTACAGATATCTGGGCGTGAACTGTCGCTGGATAAGGATGGCTACCTCGCCGAACTGACAGACTGGTCAGATGAAGCTGCCCAAGCCCTTGCCGCACAGGAGGGTATTCAGTTGAGCCCTGAGCACTGGGAAATCTTGCACTTGCTGCGCAAGTTCTACGACGAATTCCAGCTGTCTCCCGCTAACCGTCCGCTGATCAAATACGCGGCGTTGCACCTCGGCCCCGAGAAAGGCAACAGCCTGCACTTGAATCGCCTGTTCAATGGCACACCAGCCAAGCTCGCCGCCAAGTTGGCGGGGCTGCCCAAGCCGACCAATTGCCTGTGACGCATCAGGGCTCGCACGGAGCCCTGTTCAGCAGCCTTACAGCTGGGATTGAGCGCCTTCAAACCAAGCCAGCTTATCCCTGAGACTAACGACCTCACCGACGATAACCAGTGTCGGCGCCTTCACCTCATGCTCAGCCACCAGCTGCGGTAAGGTCTCCAGCGTGCCGGTGAAGACCCGCTGATTCTGCGTAGTGCCTTGCTGAATAAGCGCCGCTGGCGTCTCAGCGGAACGGCCATGGGCAATCAGTTGTTGGCATATGGACGGCAAACCAACCAGCCCCATGTAGAACACCAAGGTTTGCCCCGGCGCGACCAAATCATTCCACGGCAGATTGGTAGTGCCATCTTTCAGGTGACCGGTAACGAAACGCACAGACTGCGCATAATCCCGGTGGGTCAGCGGAATACCCGAATAGGCCGCGCAGCCCGAAGCCGCAGTAATGCCCGGCACCACCTGAAACGGAATGCCGTGGGACGCCAGCTCTTCGATTTCCTCACCGCCACGGCCAAAGATAAAGGGGTCGCCGCCCTTCAGGCGCAGCACGCACTTACCCTCTTTGGCCAGATCGACCAAACGCTGATTGATCTGATCCTGCGGCACAGCGTGCTCAGAGCGTTGCTTACCAACGTAGATGCGTTCAGCGTCGCGACGGCACAACTCGATAATGGCAGGCGCCACAAGGCGGTCATACAGCACCACATCTGCCTGTTGCATCAGTCGCAGCGCGCGGAAGGTAAGCAGGTCGGGATCACCTGGCCCTGCGCCTACCAGATACACCTCACCGACATTGCGCTCAGCATTGCCCGCCAATTTGCTCTCCAGCAGTTGCTCAGCTTCCTGCTGTTTGCCAGCAAACATGCGTTCAGCAATTTGTCCCTGAAAGACCTCCTCCCAAAACACCCGGCGCTGCTGGACGTTAGGCAATAGTGCCTTAACCCGATGGCGGAAGCGCCCGGCCAGACCAGCCAGATGGCCGTAAGTCGCAGGCAACCAGGTTTCGATCTTGGCCCGCACCAAGCGCGCCAGAACAGGAGCATCGCCACCACTGCTGACGGCGACCACAAGCGGCGAGCGATCGACGATAGCCGGGAAAATCACGCTGCACAGCTGCGGAGCATCCACCACATTGACCGGAATACCTTGCGCCTGAGCGTCGGCCGATACCTGTGCATTCAGCGCTGAATCATCGGTCGCAGCGATAACCAGCACGACCTTATCTAAATCAGCCGCCTGATACCCGCGTAACTGCAACTCGCCGCCAGTGGTACGAACAAGCTGCTCAAGCTCTCCCACAGCATCCAGCGCAACAACACGCAACGTAGCACCGGCATCCGCCAGCAGACGCGCTTTGCGCAGCGCCACTTCGCCACCACCAACAACCAGAACCCAGCGGCCTTGCAGCTTGTGAAACAGAGGGAGGAATTCCATGAAGCGCACACTCTATCGTTCAAAACAAAACGGGGCGGCCGCAGCCACCCCGTTGCGGCATCAGCAAAGGCTTAGCCGATAACTTCAATACCCGCCATGTACGGCTTGAGCACTTCCGGCACACGGATGCTGCCGTCGGCTTGCTGGTAGTTCTCCAGCACCGCGACCAGTGTACGGCCAACTGCCAGACCAGAGCCGTTCAAGGTATGCACCAGCTCCGGCTTACCAGTTTCCGGGTTGCGGTAACGGGCCTGCATACGACGCGCCTGGAAATCCCCACAGTTAGAGCAGGAAGAGATTTCGCGGTACTTGTCCTGGCTTGGAATCCACACTTCCAGATCGTAGGTCTTAACCGCACCGAAGCCCATGTCACCGGTGCAAAGCGCCAGCTTACGGTATGGCAGCTCAAGCAGTTGCAGCACACGTTCAGCGTTAGCGGTCAGGCTTTCCAGTGCCTCGAAAGACTTACTCGGCTCAACAACCTGGACCATCTCGACTTTGTCGAACTGGTGCTGACGGATCATGCCGCGAGTATCGCGACCGGAAGCACCGGCCTCGCTGCGGAAGCATGGCGTGTGTGCAACCAGCTTCAACGGCAGCTGTTTCACATCAAGAATCTCGCCAGCCACGATATTAGTCAGCGACACTTCAGCGGTCGGGATCAGGTACAGATCAGCCTCGCCTTCACGGGCAATCTTGAACAGGTCTTCTTCGAACTTCGGCAGTTGGCCAGTGCCCTGCAGAGCTGGAGCCTGAACCAGATAAGGCGTATAGGCCTCTTCGTAGCCATGCTCAGCGGTGTGCAGGTTGATCATAAACTGCGCAAGTGCACGGTGCAGACGGGCAATCGGGCCACGCAGCAATGCAAAACGGGCACCAGAGAGCTTGGCCGCGGTTTCAAAGTCCAACCAACCAAATTTCTCACCCAGTGCGACATGATCCTGCACCGGAAAGTCGAACGTGCGAGGAGTTCCCCAGCGGGACACTTCAACGTTGTCGTCTTCGTCGGCACCGACCGGTACAGAAGCGTCTGGCAAGTTAGGAATGCTCAGCAGCAGCTGATCCAGCTCAGTCTGAATGGCATCCAGCTGGCGCTTGCCCTCTTCCAGATCGTTACCCATCTGATTGACTTCAGCCATCAGCGGCGCGATGTCTTCGCCACGCTGCTTGGCCTGCCCAATAGACTTCGAGCGACTGTTACGTTCGGCCTGCAACTGTTCTGTGCGGGTTTGTACAGTTTTACGCTGCGCCTCCAGGGCTTCAATGCGCGCAACATCGAGGACAAAGCCACGGGTTGCAAGGCGCTCGGCCACTTCCTGAAGTTGGGTACGAACGAGTTTGGAATCGAGCATGTTTAGGGTCTCAACACTTCACAAAAGGGTTTGCATGGCAGCACCACGCAAGCAATGGCGCAGTTTAAGGCTTTAGATGGGCTTGTTGCCACATCACCAGGCGTTATTGATAAATACGTACCAGGGAGAAGCCCGCCCATACAGCCAGAATACCTGTCACAACACTGACAGCTAGGTACACCAGCGCTTCGGTTGTGCGGCCCTCTTCAAACAACTTGAATAGCTCAAGGCTGAATGAAGAAAAGGTGGTGAAACCACCCAGCACACCAACGATCAGGCCACTGCGCAGTTCAACCGGCAAATCGCTGCGCATCAGAAATAAGGCAGAGAGCAAACCAATACACAGGCAGCCCAGCACATTCACAGTTAAGGTGCCCAGGTAGAAATGTCGTGGCCACTGGGCCACTACCCACTGCCCAAGGAAAAAACGCAGCACCGACCCAACAGCGCCACCCAGGGCAATCGCCAATGCCAGTCGCATCATGGTTTACGTCTCTGCCGAGGGCTGTTGGCGTCCAGATTTTTCAGGTGCTTGAGCTTGTCACCAATTTTCAGCTCAAGCCCCCGTGGTACAGGCTGGTAATACTCCCGCGGCTCGAAGTTTTCCGGGAAGTAATCTTCGCCCGCCGCATAAGCATCAGGCTCATCGTGGGCGTAGCGGTATTCCTCGCCATACCCCAACTGCTGCATCAATTTGGTCGGTGCGTTACGTAAGTGCAGCGGCACCTCCAGGGAGCCATATTCAGCCGCATCGCGTTTCGCCGCCTTAAAGCCGGTGTAAACCGCATTACTCTTCGGCGCACAGGCTAGGTAGACGATGGCCTGCGCCACCGCCAGCTCGCCTTCCGGACTTCCCAGACGCTCCTGCACATCCCAAGCGTTGAGGCACAGCGTCAGTGCTCTCGGGTCGGCATTACCGATATCTTCGCTGGCCATGCGCACAACACGGCGGGCGATATAAAGCGGGTCGCAACCGCCATCGAGCATCCGCGCATACCAGTACAGCGCACCGTTTGGGCTGGAACCCCGGACAGACTTGTGCAGCGCAGAAATCTGATCGTAGAACGCTTCGCCGCCCTTATCAAAACGGCGGCGACTGTCACCCAGCAGATCCAGTAACAGCTCAGTACCGATTTCGCTGTCGTCTTCTGCCAAATCGGCAGCATTCTCCAGAAAGTTCAGGAGCCGGCGTCCGTCACCATCGGCTGCGGACATGAGGATTTTGAAACTTTCTTCCGGCAGCTGCAGGTGCCGGTCACCTAGCCCCTTGGATTCGGTCAGCGCCCGGTCTACCAGTTTACGCATTGCAGCCTCATCGAGGCTCTTAAGCACATAGACCCGAGCCCGCGACAGCAGCGCGTTGTTCAATTCAAATGAAGGGTTTTCCGTAGTCGCCCCGATGAAAATCAGCGTGCCGTCTTCTACATAGGGTAGAAATGCATCTTGCTGGGACTTGTTGAATCGGTGGACTTCGTCGACAAACAGAATGGTGCGACGGCCATATTGAGCAGCGTGCTGCTGCGCCACTTCAACGGCCTGGCGGATTTCTTTGACCCCAGACAGCACTGCTGAGATCGTCTCAAAATGCGCGTCCGTGACCTGTGCGAGCAACTTGGCCAGGGTGGTTTTTCCAACGCCTGGCGGCCCCCAGAAGATCATCGAGTGCAGCGCGCCTTGCTCCAACGCTTCACGCAGCGGCTTACCACGGGCCAGTAAGTGCTCCTGCCCGACATACTCGTCCAGACTGGTTGCGCGCAGGCGGGCAGCCAGTGGCTGTGCGACAGGAGCCTTACCGAATAAATCCATGACGTGCGTGCAATGCCTCGGGCTTATTCCTGAATGACGTCTGCGCCAGCAGGAATTTCAAAGGTGAACTGGGCGTTATCCTGTGGCTCATTCATCTTCACCCCCATAAACAAGATATTGGTGCGCTGACCAATGCTGTCGATCAACTGCATGTCGTTCAGCACGTCGTTGCGGAAAGACAGACGCAGGCTGTCAAACAGGCTGTCCTTGGCTTTGGGCTTGAGGATGAAATCCACCACGTTGCCACCTTCCTTATGGGTGATTTCGAAGTTCTCACGAATCTTCGATACATCCCCAGAGAGCAGCAGCGCCGGAGTGTGAGTCAGGCGTTGATCCAGCGACTGAATGGTGACTTGTTGCAGGTCCGGGTCATACAGCCAGACTTTCTCACCGTTGGAAACCAGCAGTTGCTCCATCGGCTGATCAGTGTGCCAGCGAAACAGACCGGGGCGTTTGAGGATCAGCTCACCGGAGGTTTCCTGCAACTGGGTACCGCCAGCATCCAGGCTGAGCTGGGAAAACCGAGCAGTCAACGTTTGCGCCTGGGTCAGCAACCCAGACAGGCGCTTGGCTGCCACTTCATCTGCGGTAGCAGTAACACTGGCGATACTCAGAACAGCCAGCAACATCATACGGATCAGACGCATGGGAATCCTTTTAATCTCGAATCGGGCCCGGCGCGATCACTTCACGCGAGCCATTGGTATTCATGGAAGTCACAACGCCAGCCATTTCCATGGCTTCAATCATACGCGCTGCGCGGTTGTAGCCAATCTTGAGCTTGCGCTGCACAGCAGAAATGGACGCCCGGCGGCTTTCGGTCACAAAACGCACAGCTTCGTCGTACAGCGGATCTTCTTCGCTACCCTCGCCACCGCCTTCACCACCGCCTTCAAAGCCACTGCCCGACTCTTCACCACCGGACAGAATATCCTCGATGTAGTCCGGCGCACCACGCTGCTTCCATGCCTCTACAACACGGTGCACTTCATCATCTGAAACAAAAGCACCGTGCACACGAATTGGCAAACCTGTACCTGGCGGCATATAGAGCATGTCACCATGGCCCAGCAGTTGTTCTGCCCCGCCCTGATCCAGGATGGTCCGTGAGTCGATCTTGCTGGACACTTGGAACGCCATACGGGTCGGGATGTTGGCCTTGATCAGGCCGGTGATCACATCCACCGACGGACGCTGAGTTGCCAGAATCAGGTGAATACCGGCCGCACGGGCTTTCTGGGCAATACGGGCGATCAGCTCTTCAACCTTCTTACCAACGATCATCATCATGTCGGCGAATTCGTCGACGATCACGACGATGGTCGGCAGCGGCTTCAGCAACGGAGCCTCGTCTTCCATGCTCTCACGCTTGTACAGCGGGTCAGAAAGCGGCTCACCAGCCTCGATGGCATCTTTGACCTTACGGTTAAAGCCAGCCAGGTTACGCACGCCCATCTTCGACATGAGCTTGTAACGGCGCTCCATCTCAGCCACCGACCAGCGCAGCGAGTTGGCGGCCTCTTTCATGTCAGTCACGACCGGGCACAGCAGATGCGGAATACCCTCGTAGATCGACAGCTCCAGCATTTTCGGGTCGATCATGATCAGACGCGCCTCTTCAGGCGTCGACTTAAACAGAATCGACAGAATCATAGCGTTAACGCCCACCGACTTACCGGAGCCAGTCGTACCCGCAACCAGCAGGTGTGGCATGCGCGCCAAATCAGTGATCACTGGCTTGCCGCCAATATCGTGGCCCAGAGCAAGCGTCACTGGCGACTTGGCTTCGTCATATTCTGCTGACGACAACACCTCAGAGAAGCGAACGATCTGGCGGTCTTCGTTAGGAATCTCGATACCAACCGTGGTTTTACCCGGAATAACCTCCACGACCCGTACACTGATTACCGCCAGCGAGCGCGCCAAATCCTTCGCCAAGTTGGAGATACGACTGACCTTGACCCCTGCCGCAGGCTGGATTTCAAAACGGGTAATAACCGGGCCCGGATGGACAGACTCCACCTGCACTTCAACACCAAACTCCTTAAGTTTGATCTCAAGCAGGCGGCTCATGCCTTCGAGGGACTCTGGCGAATAACTCTTCTGAATTTTTTCCGCTTTATCCAACAGCGAAATCGGCGGCAAGGTTCCAGCCAGAGCACTGTCCTCGAACAGGCTGACCTGTTTCTCTTTCAGTACACGCTTACTCGGCTCAGGAGCCTTAGGAACCTCAGGCGCAGCAATAACCGGAGCCGGGCGATTAACCCGTTCGCTCATGTGCTTATTCAGTGACTCTTCACGCTCAATCAGACGCTCTTTAACCTTGGCCTGCTCACGGCGATCTGAAACCACTGGCGCCGCTACCTCTGTCACGCGTTCATCCACTTCGCGCAGCTGGGCCACCAGTTGTTTGCGCTCCAGGCGGGCGCTCCACCAGCGATTGGCGAGCCCTTGTATCAACTCGATCAGATCAAGGGTGATCTTGCCGGTGAGGTCCATCACTTTGAACCATGACAAGTCGACAAAAATCGTCAGACCAAACAGGAATAGCGCAATAAACAGTAACGTACTTCCTTGGACATTCAGTGCGCTGATGCCAAATTCGCCAATACTTTCACCAATAGCGCCACCGGCTGATGCAGGCAGACTCGGCCCCGCTACGAAATGAATGTTGGCCAACGCAGCACCGGCAAGCACCAGAATCACCAGGCCAATCATGCGCCACGAGAACAACCAGCCACTCCACTGCCATGGCTGATGCCGGGTCTTGAATACCTGAATGGTCTTGAGCACCAGCAGTAGCGGGAAGACATAGGCAAAGTAGCCCAGCACCATAAACAAGATATCAGCCAGCCACGCACCGGCACGCCCGGCAGCGTTATGCACCTGATCAACCGTGCTGGTATGGGTCCAACCCGGATCGCCCGCATCGTAAGTCAGCAGGGCCATCCACATATATAGGCAGAGCGCACCCAGACCAATCAGCGCGCCTTCTTTTAGTCGGGAAGGAAGCTGCTGACGCCAGACCGGGAGAGCTTTGGGAGTTGAGCTAGATTTCTTCAAAACGCATCTGTTCCTGCACCATCGGTGCCGAATGAGTAATTAATGGCGAAATATGCAGCGATCGTACGAATTTAGCCAGGCTCTGACCGGCAGACTCAAAATAGCTGCCTGAGCATCAATACCCGACTCCCGTCGTACATTACTTCGGTGTAGCATAATCACCAATGTCGTCCGTGCTCCCCAATTTGAGCATGCATTTTCTTTTGTGACAAAGGCTTATGAGGTGTTTTTATGAGTGACGTCAAGCACACACGCTTGATCATCCTGGGCTCCGGGCCTGCAGGTTACAGTGCTGCCGTCTACGCCGCACGTGCGAACCTCAAGCCTGTAATCATCACTGGCATGCAGCCTGGCGGCCAATTGACTACAACCACCGAAGTCGACAACTGGCCCGGTGACGTTGAAGGCCTGACTGGCCCAGCCTTGATGGAGCGCATGCAAAAACACGCTGAGCGCTTTGAAACAGAGATCATCTACGACCATATCCACACTGCCGAGTTGCAGTCACGCCCGTTCACCCTCAAAGGTGACAGCGGCACCTACACCTGTGACGCACTTATTATCGCCACCGGCGCGTCTGCTCAATACCTTGGCCTGCCGTCAGAAGAGACCTTTTCCGGCAAAGGCGTATCCGCCTGTGCAACCTGTGACGGTTTCTTCTACCGCAACCAGGTCGTAGCCGTTATCGGCGGCGGAAACACGGCCGTTGAAGAAGCCCTGTACCTGTCCAACATTGCCAAAGAAGTACACCTGGTTCACCGCCGCGACAAGTTACGTTCCGAGAAGATTCTGCAAGACAAAATCTTCGACAAAGCGGCCAACGGCAACATCGTCCTGCACTGGAATCACGAGCTTGAAGAAGTGCTGGGCGACAATACCGGTGTAACCGGCGCTCGCCTGAAGTGCACTCAGACTGGCAACACCACCGACCTGCCGCTGGCAGGTGTATTCATTGCAATTGGCCACAAGCCCAACACTGATCTGTTCAAAGGCCAGCTGGAAATGCGCGACGGCTATCTGCTGGTTAAAGGTGGCAACGAAGGTAACGCGACAGCCACCAACATCGAAGGCGTGTTTGCCGCTGGCGATGTGGCTGACCACGTCTATCGCCAAGCAATCACTTCCGCCGGTGCTGGCTGCATGGCTGCTCTGGATGTAGAGAAGTACCTCGACCACAATTGATCCACCACCAGGGCGGCCTCTGCAGCCGCCCTGCCCTACTCCGGCCAAGCCCATGCTGACGTGGCTGCAACGCGACACATTTGATTTCCCCCCGCTATCGAAAGCCCTGCGCAACCCAAATGGATTGCTCGCAGCTGGCGGCGACCTCAACCCAGATCGACTGATACAGGCTTACCGCCATGGCTGTTTCCCTTGGTTTCAGGATGGCCAGCCGATTCTCTGGTGGTCGCCCGATCCACGCACCGTCCTGCTACCTGATGAACTGCATGTTTCCCGCAGCTTGGCCAAACTCATGCGCCAAGGACGTTACCGGGTCAGTTTTGATGAAGCATTCAGCGAGGTCATCCGCGCCTGCGCGGCCCCCCGCAGCTACGCAAACGAAACCTGGATCACACAGGACATGCAGGAGGCCTATATCACCCTGCATAAGCGCGGAATTGCTCACTCTGTTGAAGTCTGGCAAGACGACACACTCGTAGGTGGCCTTTATGGCCTTGCCATGGGCCAGCTGTTCTTTGGCGAATCCATGTTTAGCCGTGCGGACAACACCTCTAAACTCGCCTTCGCGACACTCGTGCAACACCTTAAGCAATGGGGCTTTGTTTTGATCGACTGTCAGATGCCAACCGAGCACCTGCTGAGCTTGGGCGCCCGCACGATTAGTCGCACCGAATTCGCCCGTTATCTTGAACATCACCTTGATCAACCCAATCAGGCTGATTGGGTTGCCTAGTCGAGCAAGCCAGCCTGGCTTACACTTAGCTCAAGCCTACGTCGAGAATTGACCATGACTGAGCTGGCCCGGCTGAAGTTTTATGCAACGCAACCTCATCCATGCAGCTATCTGGCAGAGGAACAGGCAGCAACCTTGTTCCTTGACCCCAGCCAGCCCATGGATGCTGGCGTTTATGCTGAGCTTTCAGAACTGGGTTTTCGCCGCAGCGGCGACCATCTCTATCGCCCACACTGTCAGCATTGCAGCGCTTGCATACCTGCGCGCATTCCTGCTGAACGCTTCACCCCCAATCGTCAGCAACGCCGCATTTGTAACCGCAACCAGGACCTCACCGTAACTCGGGCGCGCCCCAGCTTTACTGAGGAGTACTACACACTTTACGCGCGCTACATCGAACAGCGTCACGCTGACGGCGACATGTTCCCGCCCAATCGCGAGCAGTTCAGTACGTTCCTCGTCCGCGACCTGAGTTTTTCGCACTTTTACGAGTTCCGCCTGGCAGGACGCCTGCTGGCCGTCGCCGTAACCGACGCCCTGCCCAACGGTCTATCGGCGGTCTACACCTTCTATGACCCGGACGAAGAACGCCGCAGCCTGGGCCGCTTTGCCATTCTCTGGCAAATCGCGGAGTGCGCCCGCTTGGGCCTTGAGGCGGTCTACTTGGGTTACTGGATCAAGAACTGTCGCAAAATGAACTACAAGACCCAATACAGGCCAATTGAGCTCTTTGTAAACCAACGTTGGGCATCTCTTAACTGAAGCCCTTGGCGCAAGGGGCAGTTTTCGGGCACAATGCACGCCGCTTTGCCTGGGGCCAGTTGCACCGGGCCATTATCTGGATACCGAGGGCTTTACTGCATGTCGAAAGAAGACAGCTTCGAAATGGAAGGTACTGTCGTCGACACCCTGCCTAACACCATGTTTCGCGTGGAGTTGGAAAATGGGCACGTCGTTACTGCGCACATCTCTGGAAAGATGCGTAAAAATTACATCCGCATTCTGACGGGTGACAAGGTGCGCGTTGAGCTGACACCTTATGACTTGAGCAAGGGCCGTATTACTTACCGCGCCCGCTAACGGCTGACGGAGCCTGCCTCCAACAACCGTTACAGCCTTGCCAAGAAAAACGCCCGGCATTGCCGGGCGTTTTTGTGTGCCTGTCGATCAGGCCAACTCTGCGCTGGTCTCGAACTCGAAGGTCAGATCTTCGTTCTCGATGTCGACATGGACCACACCGCCATGGTCGGCAAGCTCGCCAAACAGGATCTCCTCCGCCAGCGGCCGCTTGATCTTATCCTGAATCAAACGCGCCATCGGACGAGCACCCATCTGCACGTCATAGCCACGCTCAGCCAACCAGCTACGGGCAGCCTCGCTAACTTCGAGGGTAACGTGCTTGTCTTCCAACTGAGCCTGAAGCTCGGTAAGGAATTTATCGACGATACTCTTAATGACCTCATGGCTCAGGCGACCAAACTGAATAATAGTATCCAGACGGTTGCGGAACTCCGGCGTGAAGCTCTTTTTGATCACTTCCATCGCATCAGAGGCGTGATCCTGATAGGTGAAGCCAATTGACGCCCGCGAGGCAGTTTCAGCACCCGCGTTGGTGGTCATGATAATGATCACGTTACGGAAATCAGCTTTACGGCCGTTGTTGTCGGTCAGCGTGCCATGGTCCATGACCTGCAACAGCAGGTTGAAGACTTCTGGGTGAGCTTTTTCGATTTCATCAAGCAGCAGCACACAATGAGGCGTCTTAGTGATGGCCTCTGTCAGCAGCCCCCCCTGATCAAACCCGACATAGCCTGGTGGCGCACCAATGAGGCGCGACACAGTATGTCGCTCCATGTACTCAGACATATCAAAGCGAATCAGCTCCACGCCCAGCGCTTTTGACAGCTGACGCGCTGCCTCGGTTTTGCCCACCCCGGTCGGACCGGCGAACAGGAAAGAACCGACGGGCTTGTCAGGCGCCTTCAGCCCTGCACGGGAAAGCTTGATTGCAGTCGACAATGAGTCAATTGCAGCATCCTGGCCAAACACCGTGAGCTTGAGGTCACGCTCTAGATTGCGCAGCAATTCTTTGTCAGAGCTACTGACATGCTTAGGCGGAATACGGGCAATCTTCGCGACGATATCCTCCACTTGAGGCACATCAATGCGCTCAGCACGCTTTTCTTGCGGCTGCAACTGCTGATAGGCACCTGCCTCATCAATGACATCAATGGCCTTATCAGGCATGTGCCGGTCATTAATGTAGCGTGCAGCCAGCTCAGCAGCCGAACGTAGCGCCTCATCGGTGTACTCGATGTTGTGATGCTGCTCAAAGCGTCCCTTCAAGCCACGCAGAATACCAATGGTGTCTTCCACCGACGGCTCCACCACATCGACTTTCTGGAAGCGCCGTGCCAGAGCACGGTCTTTTTCGAAAATCCCGCGGAACTCCTGGAATGTGGTCGAACCAATGCAGCGAATCTCACCCGAGGACAGCATAGGCTTAAGCAGGTTGGACGCATCCATCACCCCGCCCGATGCGGCACCAGCACCAATAATCGTGTGGATCTCATCAATAAAGAGAATGGCATTAGGCCGCTTGCGTAACTCGCCCAGCAACGCCTTTAAGCGCTTCTCGAAGTCCCCCCGGTACTTGGTACCCGCGAGCAAGGCACCCAAGTCCAGCGAATACACCACGCTACCAGACAGCAGGTCAGGCACTTGGTTATCGACAATACGCTTAGCAAGCCCCTCAGCAATGGCGGTTTTACCCACACCAGCCTCACCCACAAGCAGAGGGTTGTTTTTACGGCGTCGCGCCAAAATCTGCGCAACACGCTCAACTTCGTGCTCACGTCCGACCAGTGGATCAATACGCCCCTGACGTGCCAATTCATTCAGATTGCTGGCATAGGCATCCAACGGATTGCCCGACGAGCTGCTCTCGCCGCCCTCGTCATCCTGAGCGTCCTGATCGTTCTCGTTGTGGGCATCATGGCCGGGCACTTTGGAAATGCCGTGAGCAATAAAGTTGACCACATCAATCCGCGCCACATTCTGTTGCTTCAGCAGGAACACAGCCTGGCTTTCTTGCTCACTGAAAATCGCAACCAACACATTGGCGCCAGTGACTTCACGCTTGCCAGAGCTCTGCACATGAAAAACTGCACGCTGAAGCACGCGCTGGAACCCCAGCGTAGGCTGCGTTTCACGATCTTCATCATGCTGGGGAATTAGCGGCGTAGTGGAGTCGATGAACTCCTGAAGGTCATTACGCAGTTTGTCCATGTTTGCGCCACACGCACGCAAGACACTGGCGGCCGCCTCATTGTCCAACAGAGCAAGCAACAGGTGCTCAACTGTCATGAATTCATGACGCTTGCTCCGGGCCTCTTTGAAAGCCAGATTGAGGGTAACTTCGAGCTCTCGATTCAACATAGCTTCACCTCATGCCACATGGCCGGTATTAACCGTCCTTCTCTATTTCACAGAGTAGCGGATGCTGGCTCTCTCTCGCATATTGATTCACTTGTGTTGCTTTGGTTTCAGCTATATCCCGAGTATAAACCCCGCACACTGCCCTACCTTCCGTATGGACAGTGAGCATAATCTTAGTTGCCAGCTCACGATTCAGGTTAAAAAACGCCTCGAGCACTTCCACCACAAAATCCATGGGGGTGTAGTCATCATTTAACAAGAGGACTTTGTACATAGGCGGCCTCTGAAGTGCCGGTTTCGACTCCTGGACCGCAACACCAGAACTGTCGTCTTCATGCTCTTCAGGATGATCCTGATTGAATGTTAGTCGAATCTCGCGGTCTTCATGCATGCTGGATAGCTTCATTAATGGGCAAACTGACTGTACGGACAGGCTTAGCTTGATCGGCGTCAAAACCATTCAATGCACTGCCTTGACTATCGGCCAAAGGATGTTACAAACAATGAATACCCGGTGGGGTATTAAGGTGCTTCACAATTTGTCCGGCACAGCCAGCCGAATTGTGGATCGGAAGTGGATGATACTCCAGTGATGGAGTCCTTGCAGAGGGATATCAGCATGGTTAGCGGTAAGGTCAAGTGGTTCAACAACGCCAAAGGCTACGGTTTTATCCTGGCCGACGGTCGAGATGAGGACCTGTTCGCCCACTACTCCGCCATTCAGATGGATGGCTACAAAACGCTCAAGGCTGGACAGCCCGTGAGTTTCGATATTATTCAGGGTCCCAAAGGGCTCCACGCAGTTAATATCAGTGCTCCAAGTGCTGCTGCAGAGCAACCCGACCCCGCCCAGGGAGAGGCATAGCCCACCCCTGACACGTAATAAAAAGGCCGGTCATTTGACCGGCCTTTTTCACGCCTTACATGTGTTCGATAACGGCTTTACCGAACCCAGAGCTGGATACCAGCGTTGCACCGTCCATCAGACGCTCAAAATCGTAAGTCACGGTTTTGGCCGCAATGGCGCCGTTCATTCCTTTGATGATCAGATCAGCGGCCTCCGTCCATCCCATGTGCCGCAGCATCATCTCGGCAGACAGAATCAATGACCCAGGGTTGACCTGATCCTTACCCGCATACTTCGGCGCGGTACCGTGTGTCGCCTCAAACATAGCCACCGAGTCAGACAGGTTGGCACCAGGAGCAATACCGATCCCCCCCACCTCAGCCGCCAGCGCATCAGACAAATAGTCACCGTTCAGGTTGAGTGTGGCGATCACGTCATATTCAGCAGGACGCAACAGGATCTGCTGCAGCATGGCATCGGCAATCGCATCTTTAACGACAATGTTCTTACCGGTTTTCGGGTTTTTGAATTGCATCCATGGACCACCGTCCAGCAATGTCGCCCCAAATTCTTCAGCTGCCACCTCATAGGCCCACTCTTTGAAGGCACCTTCGGTGAACTTCATGATGTTGCCTTTGTGGACGATAGTTAACGACGAGCGGTCATTATCAACGGCATATTGCAGTGCTTTGCGCGCCAAACGCTTAGTGCCCGCTTTGGATACTGGCTTAACGCCAATACCACAGTCTTCATCAAAGCGAATCTTGGTGACACCCATTTCCTCTTTAAGGAATTTAATGACCTTATTCGCTTCAGATGAACCGGCCTTCCATTCAATTCCGGCGTAAATATCCTCAGAGTTCTCGCGAAAGATGGTCATATCCACATCCCCCGGCTTCTTCACCGGACTCGGAACACCTTCAAACCAACGCACCGGGCGCAGACAAACGTAGAGGTCAAGCTGCTGGCGCAAGGCCACGTTCAGAGAACGAATACCGCCCCCTACAGGAGTGGTTAGCGGCCCCTTGATCGACACCACATAATCTTTAACGGCATCCAGCGTTTCCTGCGGCAACCAAGTGTCAACATCGTAGACCTGGGTAGCCTTCTCGCCAGCGTAAACCTCCATCCAGGAGATCTTGCGCTGACCGCCGTAAGCTTTTTTAACAGCGGCATCAACCACATCAATCATGACGGGGCTGATGTCTACACCAATGCCATCTCCCTCTATATATGGAATGATGGGATTATTAGGAACATTCAGGGATGAATCTTTATTGACGGTGATTTTGTCACCGGTGGCAGGCACCTGGATCTTTTGGTATCCCATGCTGGACTCCGTTTTCGTGTTGTAAAAAACAGCAATCTCATCACCGAGAGTAGCGAAATACGCCCTCTTCAACCATAGAAACATATCTCTTTTACAAGAACACTCTGCGACAAGCCACCGCAGTGGTATACTGCGCCCATGACTAACAAGTCATAAGGGGCCACCGTCTCGCACGAGACTCAGACCTCTTGTAACAGTTGACCAATATCATGGCCCTCCTGTTCGAAATGCTCGACCCTCTACTGGTGCATCCATCATCACCGCGGCGAGTCCTCGATGTGTGTTACTGCTACCCGCAGACCTCTGTGCTTACCAGCGCCGTCGAGTTTCTGTGCACGCACAGCTAAGAAGAGAGTTATCCCTACATGTCCACCCCTTCGAAGATTGTTTATACATTCACCGACGAAGCTCCAGCCCTTGCAACTTACTCGCTTCTTCCTATTGTTGAAGCCTTCGCCGCATCGGCAGACATCTCTGTAGAAACCAGCGACATCTCGCTTGCTGGACGAATCCTGGCAGCCTTCGCCGACCAACTACCCGCTGAGAAGCGCGTTGATGACGACCTGGCCAAGCTGGCCGTCCTGGCTACACAGCCTGAAGCAAACATTATTAAGCTGCCGAACATCAGCGCCTCAGTACCACAGCTCAAAGGCGCCATCGCCGAACTGCAGGCTCTGGGTTACAACATTCCTGACTTCCCGGAAGACCCGCAGACCGACGCCGAGAAAGAAACCCGCGCTCGGTATGCCAAAATTCTGGGCAGCGCTGTAAACCCTGTTCTGCGTGAAGGTAACTCTGACCGCCGCGCACCAGCGGCAGTTAAGGCGTACGCGCGCAAGCACCCGCACTCCATGGGCAAATGGAGCATGGCTTCTCAGTCCCACGCTGACTACATGCGTGGCGGCGACTTCTTCTCCAGCGAACAGTCCGTCACTATGGACAAAGCCGGTGACGTACGCATCGAATTCGTCGGCAAAGACGGCAAGGTTGAAGTTAAGAAACAACTCTCCCTGCTGGAAGGCGAAGTACTCGACAGCATGTTCATGAGCTGCCGTAAGCTGCGCGACTTCTTCGAGCGCACCCTGCAAGACTGCAAAGAGACCGGCGTCATGTGGTCCCTGCACGTCAAGGCAACCATGATGAAGGTTTCTCACCCCATCGTGTTTGGCCACGCAGTAAGCGTGTACTACAAGAGCGCTTTCGAGAAGCACGGCAAGCTCTTTGAAGAGCTGGGTGTTAACCCAAACAACGGTATCAGCAGCGTCTACGACAAAATCAAGGTACTGCCAGCTTCCCAGCAGGAAGAAATCCTCCACGACCTGCACGCCTGTTATAGCGAGCGTCCGGAAATGGCAATGGTTGATTCCGTCAAAGGCATCACCAACCTGCACATTCCAAGTGACGTAATTGTCGACGCCTCCATGCCTGCCATGATCCGTAACTCGGGTCAGATGTGGGGCAAAGACGGCAAGCAGAAAGACACCAAAGCGGTAATGCCGGAAAGCACTTACGCCCGCATTTACCAAGAAATGATCAATTTCTGCAAAACCAACGGCGCGTTCGACCCGACCACAATGGGCAGCGTACCGAACGTCGGCCTGATGGCACAGAAAGCTGAAGAATACGGCTCTCACGACAAAACCTTCGAAATGACTGCCGACGGCACTATGCGCGTTGTTCTGGCAGACGGCACCGTGCTGATGCAGCACGAAGTCGAAGCTGGCGACATTTGGCGTGCCTGCCAGACCAAAGATGCCCCGATCCGTGACTGGGTGAAACTGGCCGTAAACCGCGCCCGCCAATCCAACACCCCGGCCATCTTCTGGCTGGACCCAGAGCGCGCTCACGACCGCGAACTGCAGAAGAAAGTTGAGCTGTACCTGAAAGACCACGACCTGACTGGTCTGGATATCCGCATGATGGGCTACAACGAAGCCATCCGCGTATCCATGGAGCGTATGATCCGCGGCCTGGACACCATTTCCGTGACCGGCAACGTACTGCGCGACTACCTGACTGACCTGTTCCCGATCATGGAGCTGGGTACTTCCGCCAAAATGCTCTCCATCGTGCCGCTGATGGCCGGTGGCGGCATGTACGAGACAGGTGCGGGTGGTTCTGCACCGAAACACGTACAGCAACTGGTGGAAGAGAACTATCTGCGCTGGGACTCGCTGGGTGAATTCCTGGCTCTGGCCGTCTCTCTCGAAGAAACCGGCATTAAAACCAACAACGAAAAGGCCAAAATCCTCGGCAAGACCCTCGACGAGGCCACTGGCAAGCTGCTCGACAACAACAAGTCGCCAGCTCGTAAAGTTGGTGAGCTGGACAACCGCGGCAGTCACTTCTATCTGGCACTGTACTGGGCACAAGCCCTGGCCGCTCAGAACGAAAATGCTGAACTGAAAGCTCAGTTCACGCCGCTGGCCAAAACACTGACCGAGCAAGAAGCTACCATCGTTGCCGAACTGGCCGCTGTACAAGGCAAGCCAGCCGACATCGGCGGTTACTACCGCTCGAACCCAGAGAAAACCAGCCAAGTGATGCGCCCTAGCGCCACCTTCAATGCTGCCCTGGCATCACTGAAGTAACGCGATCGCAACACAACAGAAGCCCCGGCCCAGCGCCGGGGTTTTTGTATGTGAAACACACACGGAACCGACTATGAACTGGAACCCGCACATCACCGTAGCAACGGTCGTGGAACAAGACGGCAAATTTCTGCTCGTTGAAGAGCTAAAAGCAGGACGCCTGGTTCTTAACCAACCTGCCGGACACCTTGAGGCCAACGAAACCCTTCGCGAGGCAGCCATTCGCGAGACACTTGAAGAAACAGGCTGGGACGTAGAGCTTACTGGCCTGCTCGGGATTTATCTGTATACCGCCCCCAGCAACGGCGTAACCTATCAACGCGTGTGCTTTACCGCCAAAGCGCTTAGGCATCACCCGGATCGCCAGCTGGATGAAGGCATCACCCGCGCCCTGTGGCTAAGCCCTGAAGAACTTGCAGCAGAGGCCAGCCGTTGCCGCAGTGAGCTGATTATTCGTTGCGTGGATGACTACCTGAACGGCAGTCACGGATCTTTGGATCTGGTGCGAAACTGACACTAGCCAAACGCTTGCCCCGAGCTTTCTGATAAACTGAACAGCTTTCAGGCTTCATTCACAGATCCTTATGCAAGCACCTAGCACTCAACGCGTGATTGTCGGCATGTCCGGCGGCGTCGACTCGTCTGTTTCTGCCCTTCTGCTTCTCGAACAGGGCTATCAGGTCGAAGGCCTGTTCATGAAAAACTGGGATGAAGACGACGGCACCGAATACTGCACAGCCATGGATGATCTGGCTGACGCTCAAGCTGTCTGCGACAAGATTGGTATCAAGCTGCATACCGCCAACTTTGCCGCCGAATACTGGGACAATGTGTTTGAGCACTTCCTTGCTGAGTACAAGGCCGGGCGCACGCCGAACCCAGACATTCTGTGCAACCGCGAGATCAAGTTCAAAGCCTTCCTTGATTACGCCCTATCGCTGGGCGCAGACCTGATCGCCACCGGCCACTATGTGCGCCGACGCGATACGGGTGGCCAAACACAACTGCTAAAGGGCCTTGATCCCAACAAGGATCAGAGCTACTTCTTGCACGCAGTGGGTGGCGAACAACTGGCTAAAACCTTGTTCCCTGTTGGTGAACTGGAAAAGCCAGAAGTTCGTGCCATTGCCGAGATGTACCAACTCGCCACTGCCAAAAAGAAAGACTCAACCGGCATCTGCTTTATTGGCGAACGGCGCTTCAGCGACTTCCTCAAGCAGTACCTACCCGCCCAGCCTGGCAATATCGAGACCACTAAAGGTGAAATCATCGGTCGCCACCATGGCCTGATGTACCACACCATTGGCCAACGGCAGGGGCTCGGTATCGGCGGCATGAAAGATGCCAGTGACGAACCATGGTACGTCCTGCACAAGGACCTTGAGCGCAACGTACTGGTCGTCGGCCAAGGCAATGATCACCCTTGGCTTTTCAGCCGCTCCCTGCTTGCCTCGGACATCTACTGGGTCAACCCAATCGACCTGTCCAGCCCCAAAGCGCTGACGGCAAAAGTACGTTACCGCCAGCAAGATCAAGCCTGCACCTTGGAAAAAACCGAAGCAGGATACCGCGCTGTCTTTGCCGAACCGCAACGCGCAGTCACCCCCGGCCAGTCCGTAGTGTTCTATGACGGTGAAGTTTGCTTGGGTGGCGGCGTTATCGAGACCGCTGAGCCTTGGTACGACCGGGATCAAACAGCATGAGCCAGATTCGTGAGCAACTGATAGCCCTCAGGGCTGTATTTCAGTCCGCTACTATGGTCGACAAACTGGCCCGCACAGGCCAAGTCAGCGAGCCTGCGGTTATCTGCCTGATCAACAGCCTGCTGATACGCAACCCAGACAGTACCCTCGACGTTTTCGGGGGTGACGACCTGTATCTGCGCGATGGCTATCGTGCCTTGGTCGGCGCGCTCGAACGTGACCCCGCCAGTCTTCAGCGGGCCCCGCTTCGCTACACGCTGGCCCTGCTCACACTCGAACGCCAACTGAGCAAACGCAACGACTTACTACAACTGATGGGTAACCGTCTGGATCAGATTCAGCAACAGGTTGACATGTTCGGCCCGGCACACGAAAACGTCATCGCCAATTGTGGCAGCCTGTATCAGGACACCATCAGCACCTTTCGCCAGCGCATTCAGGTGCAGGGTGACATGCGCCATTTGCAGCAACCACACAATGCAGCAATGATCCGCGCCCTGCTTCTTGCTGGTATCCGTTGCGCCCGCCTGTGGCGCCAACTGGGTGGTAGCCGCTGGCAAATGGTGTTCAGCCGCAACAAGCTGCTAAAAGAGCTTTATCCACTTATACGCAGCTAATCATGACAACTCGTACATCAAAGCCTGTTCAGGGCGCGGCCTTGCTCGCCCTGTCAGCCCTATTGTTTGCCCTAATGGGCGTTGGCATCCGCGAAGTCTCAGAGCACGTCAACAACGAAACTGTTGTATTTGCCCGTAATTTGGTCGGCGTTTTATTTTTTCTGCCACTGGTCATGATCAAAGGCAGACGAGCCCTTAAAACGAAACGCCTCAAATCCCACTTATGGCGGACGTTTTTCGGCCTAGCGGGCATGTACTGCTTCTTCTATGCGCTGGCGAACCTTCCTCTGGCCGACGCCATGCTCTTCACCTATGCAGCCCCTGTTTTCACACCGCTGTTCGCCTACCTGTGGCTGAAAGAGCCCATTACCAAGCGGATGATCGCGACCAGCGTGATCGGACTGTTCGGCGTTTTATTAGTTGCCAAACCTTCATCGGCCATTTTTGACGCCCAGGCCTTAGTAGGACTGGCCGCAAGCATGCTGGCCGCTTTTGCGTTTGTGTCTATACGCGAAATGAGCGACACCGAGCCGGCCTCTAGGATCGTCTTCTACTTCGCGCTGTTCAGTGCTCTGATTTCAGCGATCCCCGTCACGTGGGCATGGCAACCCATCAGCACAGGCAGCCTTACGCTATTGCTTGTGATCGGGCTTCTGGCCACAACTAGCCAACTGATCATGTCCAAAGCATACAGCCTCGCTCCACCAGGCGTGATCGGACCGGTGTCGTATATAGCCATTGTGTTTGCCGGCATGATTGCATGGCTGCGCTGGGGTGAAACCCCTGATATCAGCTCACTGATCGGCGCAGGATTAATCTTCGCCGCAAGCCTGCTGTCAATTAGTCGCACTAAACGCAGCCAAACGGCTTAAGCCAATCCGGTCACGCGTATCGATTTCATGTACAATATGCGCCCTTTTCTATGGCCGATTGTCCGAGAACGCCTCCCATGCAGCTTTCCTCGCTCACCGCGGTTTCCCCTGTTGATGGCCGCTATGCCGGTAAAACCAGCGCTCTGCGCCCAATTTTCAGCGAATTCGGTCTGATCCGTTTCCGCGTACTGGTTGAGGTCCGCTGGCTCCAGCGCCTCGCTGCCCATACAGGCGTAACTGAGGTTGCCCCTTTCTCTGCCGAAGCTCAGGCTGTGCTCAACCAGCTGGCGGACAACTTCACCGTTGAACACGCCGAGCGCGTCAAAGAAATCGAGCGCACCACCAACCACGACGTAAAAGCCGTGGAATACCTGCTTAAAGAGCAGGCCGCAAAATTGCCAGAACTCAATGCTGTAAGTGAGTTCATCCACTTCGCCTGCACCAGTGAGGACATCAACAACCTGTCCCACGCACTGATGCTGCGCGCTGGCCGTGATGAAGTCCTGCTGCCGCTGATGCGTCAGACAGCTCAAGCTATCCGCGAACTGGCTATCAAATTTGCTGACGTTCCTATGCTCTCCCGTACCCATGGTCAGCCAGCTTCGCCGACGACTCTGGGCAAGGAGTTGGCCAACGTCGTCTACCGCCTTGAGCGCCAGATCGCTCAAGTAGCAGCAGTACCACTGCTGGGCAAGATCAACGGTGCCGTGGGTAACTACAACGCTCACCTGTCTGCATATCCGCAGATCGACTGGGAAGCCAACGCCCGCGAGTTTATCGAACAAGACCTGGGCCTGCAGTGGAACCCGTATACCACACAGATCGAGCCGCACGACTATATTGCCGAGCTGTTTGATGCTGTCGCCCGCTTCAACACCATCCTGATCGACTTTGACCGTGATGTGTGGGGCTACATCTCCCTCGGCTACTTCAAGCAGAAGACTATCGCGGGTGAAATCGGCTCCTCGACCATGCCGCACAAGGTCAACCCGATTGACTTCGAAAACTCCGAAGGCAACCTCGGCATCGCCAACGCCTTGCTGCAGCACTTGGCCAGCAAACTGCCGATTTCTCGCTGGCAGCGCGACCTGACCGATTCCACCGTACTGCGCAATCTGGGCGTAGGCCTGGCTCACAGCGTTATCGCTTACGAAGCTAGCCTCAAAGGTATCAGCAAGCTTGAGCTCAATGCTCAGCGCATTGCCGAAGACCTCGACGCCTGCTGGGAGGTGCTCGCTGAGCCCATCCAGACCGTAATGCGCCGTTACGCCATCGAAAACCCCTACGAGAAGCTCAAAGAGCTGACTCGTGGTAAAGGCATCAGTCCGGAAGCCCTGTTGAGCTTCATCGACGGCTTGGAAATGCCCGAAGCCGCAAAAGCCGAACTTAAGCAACTGACGCCTGCCAGCTACATCGGCAACGCTGTTGCGCAGGCCAAGCGCATCTAAGGCTACAGCCTTGCACACGCCCGGCTGAGCCGGGCGTTTTCATTTATGGGTTTCTAATAACTTCAAAGGCTTAGGTATGAATCCTGATGCTCCGCTGCAACTGTTGGGTGGCCTCACTCCACGCGAGTTCATGCGTGATTACTGGCAGAAAAAACCACTGCTAGTTCGCCAGGCCATTCCCGGCTTTGAGAGCCCGATTTCTCCTGACGAACTGGCAGGCCTGGCCCTGGAAGACGAAGTCGAATCACGCATTGTGATTGAGAATGGCGCCCACCCTTGGGAACTGCGCCGCGGTCCATTCGCCGAAGACACCTTTTCGCAACTCCCAGAGAAAGACTGGACCCTGCTGGTTCAAGCTGTTGACCAATTTGTACCTGAAGTCGCCGAACTGATCGAAGACTTCAAGTTCTTGCCGAAGTGGCGCATTGACGACGTCATGATCAGCTACGCAGCGCCAGGTGGTGGCGTTGGTCCGCACTTCGACAACTACGACGTATTCCTGCTTCAGGGCTACGGCAAGCGCCGCTGGCAGATTGGCCAGATGTGCGACTCGGATAGCCCGATGCTGAAACATGCGGATCTTAAGATCCTTGCTGAATTTACCAAGACTGATGAATGGGTCCTGGAACCTGGCGACATGCTGTACCTGCCGCCTCTTCTGGCCCACTGTGGCACCGCTGAGGATGATTGTATGACGTATTCCGTAGGCTTCCGCGCACCGAGCGCCGCTGAAGTCCTCACCCATTTCACTGACTTTCTCGGCCAGTTTCTGCCCGATGAAGAGCGCTACAGCGACGCCGACGCGCAGCCAGCTGTGGACCCAACACAAATCCAGCGTGATGCACTCGAGCGCCTGAAAAAGCTGCTCAACGAACACATGAACGATGAGCGCCTATTGATGACTTGGTTTGGCCAGTTTATGACCGAGCCGCGCTATCCGGAACTCATCAGCGGCATTGAGATTGAGGAAGAAGAGTTTCTTGCCACGCTGCAAGACGGCGCAATCCTCATCCGTAACCCAAGTGCCCGCCTGGCCTGGTCTGAAGTCGGTGAAGACCTCGTCTTGTTTGCCAGCGGCCAAAGTCGCCTGTTCCCCGAAAGCTTCCGCGAGTTGCTCAAACTGGTATGCGCAGCAGACGCACTGCACAGCGAAAACCTCAGCACCTGGCTGCAGGATGAGAACGCACGCTGCCTGTTGCTTGAGCTGACCAAACAAGGAAGCCTGGAGTTCGCTGATGAATAATCTGCAGATTCGCCTGGCCGATTGGCACAAGGACAATGCCGAGCTGCGTCGTATCCGCGAAACTGTATTCATCACTGAACAGGCTGTACCACCTGAGCTGGAGTGGGATGCTGAAGATCCAGAAGCCGTGCACTTTCTGGCTACAGATGGCGACTACGCAATAGGTACTGCCCGGCTGATGCCAGACGGCCACATCGGCCGCCTTTCAGTCCTCAAAGACTGGCGTGGCCTCAATGTCGGCGCAGCCTTAATCAAAGCAGTGATTGCAGAAGCGGAAAAGCGCGGGCTTAATCAGCAGATGCTAAGCGCGCAGGTACACGCCACTGCTTTCTATGAAAAGCTGGGCTTCACGGTGGTCAGTGGCGAATACCTAGACGCAGGTATCCCGCACGTTGATATGGTACGCAGCAGTACATAGGTACAGTGATGATCAGCACAAACGCCCCGAGCGGACAACCCGACAGCCAAGAGCCCGCAGAGCTCCCAGCCATCGAGTTTCATTCGCCGGGGCGTTTTGCCATTCTCAACCCCGAGCCGCAAGCGACTGACGGACCATTGGCTGAGCCTGCGCCTTTCATACTGGGTGATCACGACAGGCTCGAACGCTTTAGCCAGCCCGAACACGCTCGCGCCCATGCCCTGGCAATGATGCTTCAAGCACGACGCACGCTGTGCATCTACAGCCATGACCTGGAGCCTTGGTTGTATCACCACAGCAGCGCACAAGACGCGTGCACACGCTTCCTGCTGAGTCATCCCCGTAACCAATTGCGCATCCTATTACGCGACTCCAGTCGAGCCATTAAAGACGGCCATCGATTACTTGGGCTGTCCAAACGTATTTCTAGCAACCTGCATATCCGCAAGCTGCATCCCGACTATCCTTCTGAACAAGTCGCTTTCTTGCTGGCAGATGACCGTGGCCTGCTGTTCATACCCGAAACAGGTAATCCCAGCGGATATGCTTTGTATCAGGATGCCGCTCGCTGTAAAAAACGGCGCGCACAGTTTGATCAAGCCTGGGACACCAGCATTACCGATCCGGACTTACGGAGTTTTTTGCTATGAGGCTTCGCCACATCTTGCTCGCCAACCTGCTGGCCCTCAGCCTGCCCCTTAGCGCAGCAACCGAGGTCATACCACTGAACTACCGCACAGCCGAGGATGTATTGCCTATCGTGCAGTCGACACTGGGCGGACAAGGTCGTGTTAATGCATACGGAAACCAGCTGATAATCAATGCTGATCCGGCCATGATGAGCGAAATTCGTAACCTACTCACGCAGCTCGACACCGAACCTAAGCGCTTACTGATCACCGTCGACACCAGCGAATCAGGCTTCGGCAATAACCAAGGTTTCCGCGCTGACGGCAGCATCAGTTCAGGTAACGGCCAGATCCAGATTGGCCAGGGCGAGGTGCATGGACGTGATCAGGTCAGGATCATCAATCGCTCCACCACCAGTCGTAGCGGTGGGACTCAGCAAATACAAGCAACCGAAGGTTACCCGGCGCTAATCCAGGTAGGTCAGAGTGTTCCATTGACCACCTACGGACATGACGGTTATGGCCAAACCTACCGCAACACCCAGTACCGTGATGTCACCCGAGGCATGTACGTAACCGCCAGCGTAAGCGGTGAAATGGTTCATCTGAACATCAGCACCAACAACGACCGCATGAGCCAGAGCCAGCCAGGCGTCGTCAATGTACAAGGCACCGACACGCGAGTCAGCGGTCGCCTTGGCGAATGGATCAACCTGGGCGGCGTCAGTGAACAAAGCAACGGCACAAACACCGGCATAGTCCGCTACCAGAGCACCCAGGGCCGGAATGATATGAGCTTGCGGGTAAAGGTCGACCTCCTTCAATAGCCCAGGCCTGGAGCGATCCAGGCCGCTCGCTCGCCCCACGCTCTACCCTCCACACATGCCCTGAGCAGGGCATTGCATACCCTTCTTCTTCCGTCTAGCTAGTGACCCACGAGTCGCTATTCAACTTTTGTAGTAGCCGAAAAAAAACACTACAAAATAATTGACGAACCCTTTAACCGGAGGCATGATGGCCTCGCTCCCGCTAATCAGAGGTTCCGAAAGGGTCCTCCAAATCGCGCTCCACTTACCGTACGAGGCGATTTGCGTTGTGAAGCTCACAAGGCTGTTCGATGAGATTGCGACTGGAACGAAGTTGTCCTGAGGGACGGGGAAGCGTTTGACAGCAAGACCGAAGTAGTTAATTCAGGATGTATTGCTTGATGGCAACCACGAGCCGGATAGCAGCAGACCAAAACGTCTGCACCCTGCACACCTACCTCCTGCTGATATCGTCACCCTCCTCCCGGATACTCTCCGTCTCAAGTCGACATCTCGACGTCCTGCAAGTGAGCAGCAACAACCCGGCAACACAGGTATTAAGTGGGAAAGCCGGTGCTCAACCAAACACACTCTTTGAAGGATTGACCATGTCAGCTTATCAAAACGATATTAAGGCCGTAGCCGCTCTGAAAGAGAAATTCGGCAGCAGCTGGAGCGCTATCAACCCAGAGTCCGTGGCTCGCATGCGCGCACAGAACCGCTTCAAAACCGGTCTGGAAATCGCTCAGTACACTGCTGACATCATGCGTAAAGACATGGAAGAGTACGACGCCGATTCTTCTGTCTACACCCAATCCCTGGGCTGCTGGCACGGCTTCATCGGTCAGCAGAAGCTGATCTCGATCAAGAAGCACCTGAAGACCACCAACAAAAAATACCTGTACCTGTCCGGCTGGATGGTTGCAGCACTGCGCTCTGACTTCGGCCCACTGCCGGATCAGTCCATGCACGAAAAAACTGCAGTTTCCGACCTGATCGAAGAACTGTACACCTTCCTGCGTCAGGCCGATGCTCGCGAGCTCGACCTGCTGTTCACTGCTCTGGACGCTGCCCGCGAAGCTGGCGACACCGCTAAAGCGGCTGAAATCCAGAACCAGATCGACAACTACGAAACTCACATCGTACCGATCATCGCTGACATCGACGCTGGTTTCGGTAACCCAGAAGCGACCTACCTGCTGGCTAAGCGCATGATTGAAGCAGGCGCTTGCTGCATCCAGATCGAAAACCAGGTTTCTGACGAGAAGCAGTGCGGCCACCAAGACGGTAAAGTTACCGTTCCGCACGCTGACTTCCTGGCCAAGATCGCTGCAGTTCGCTACGCATTCCTGGAGCTGGGCATCGACAACGGCGTGATCGTTGCTCGTACCGACTCCCTGGGTGCTGGCCTGACCAAGCAAATCGCTGTAACCAACGAGCCGGGCGACTTGGGCGACCTGTACAACAGCTTCCTGGATTGCGAAGAAATCTCCGAAGCCGAACTGGGCAACGGCGACGTCGTAATCAAGCGCGAAGGCAAACTGCTGCGTCCGAAGCGCCTGCCGTCCAACCTGTTCCAGTTCCGCGCTGGCACTGGCGAAGACCGTTGCGTACTGGACTGCATCACCAGCCTGCAAAACGGTGCTGACCTGCTGTGGATCGAAACCGAGAAACCACACGTTGGCCAGATCAAAGGCATGGTTGACCGCATCCGCGAAGTGATTCCGAATGCCAAGCTGGTTTACAACAACAGCCCATCCTTCAACTGGACGCTGAACTTCCGTCAGCAAGTGTTCGATGCATTCGTTGCTGAAGGCAAAGACGTTTCTGCCTACGACCGCGCCAAGCTGATGAGCGTTGAGTACGATGATACTGAACTGGCTCAGATTGCAGACGAGAAGATCCGTACCTTCCAACGCGATGGCTCCGCTCACGCCGGTATCTTCCACCACCTGATCACTCTGCCGACTTACCACACTGCCGCGCTGTCCACCGACAACCTGGCCAAAGGTTACTTCGCAGATCAAGGCATGTTGGCCTACGTGAAAGGCGTTCAGCGTCAGGAAATCCGCCAAGGTATCGCCTGCGTTAAGCACCAGAACATGGCTGGCTCCGACATCGGTGACAACCATAAGGAGTACTTCGCTGGTGAAGCTGCTCTGAAAGCAAGCGGTAAAGACAACACCATGAACCAGTTCCACTAAGAACTGACTCACCTCAACCGAGGCATGCGCTGAGGTTGAGGGTGTTGAACTGAAACAGGCCATAACCTGTTCAGACTGATCGAAAGATCCTTAAACGCCCGGTCTATGTACCGGGCGTTTTGTTTTCCTCTGCACTCCCCTAGGCATAGCCCACACACTTGCGGCGGCACAAAACCGCTCTGCACCGGGCTAACCCAGCACTCGCGGCAACATTACGGGAATTACGCAAGGTTCGGACTAATCGCAGACAGCGAATAGCCCGTACTCAAGATCAGGAAAGATTTACCAGAACACGACCAACCTGCTGGCCAGCCAGAATGCGTGAAATGTATTCGGGCAACTGCTCAATGTTGATTTCGGTGACCAATGCATCGAGATCAACTTTCCATTGCAGTGACAGCTTGTCCCACATTGAAGCCTTGGCTACCAGCGAAAGCTCCACCGAATCCACACCCAGCAGATTCACACCACGAAGAATGAACGGCAGCACACTGCCGCTGAAACTGGTTCCGGCTGTCAGACCGCAACAGGCCACACTGGCGCCATAGCGCAGCGACTTGACCACATTGAACAGAATCTCGCCGCCTACACAATCAACCGCCGCAGCCCACTGTTCTTTAAGCAGCGGCCGTTCTATGCCGGCCTCCAGCGCCGCACGAGTAACGACGTCCTGAGCCCCTAACTGACGCAGATAAGCCGCTTGTTCCGCTTTACCTGTGGCTGCAACCACTTGATAACCAAGGCGGTTCAATAGCACCACAGCAACACTGCCCACCCCGCCAGTCGCGCCAGTTACCAGCACAGGTCCCGCATCAGGGCTCAGCCCTGAACGCTCCAATTTATCGACACACAGGGCGGCGGTCAGGCCTGCCGTGCCAAGCACCATCGTTTCGCGCAGGCTCAGCCCCTTAGGGCGCTTGATCGCCCACTGAGCAGGAACCCGAATGTACTGGCCGAAACCTCCCGCCGTATTCATACCCAGGTCATAGCCGGTGACAATCACTTCATCACCGACCCCAAACTCGGAAACACTGGAAGCCTCAACAACACCTGCGGCATCAATGCCTGGTGTATGAGGAAAGCTTTTGGTGACGCCCTTGTTACCGGAGGCCGAGAGAGCATCCTTAAAGTTCAGGGAGGAATACTTGACCCGAATAAGCAACTCCCCAGCGGGCAGCTCTGCAATATCACGGGACACAATGACCTGTTCGAATCCGCCCGAATCATTTGCCCGGGCCTGCAATGCCTTGAAGCTGCTCATTCCCTCTCCCCAATAATCTGCTTACCAGAAACGCTGTTGCAGCCTGCTCAGCCACCCCAGCACAAATTGATCCAGCGCGACACTGCCAACGATACCGACACGCTCCTGCAGGGTTTTCTTCTGCGCGAAATGCAGGTGGTACAGCTCGGCAACCTTGGCCCGCTCAGCCAAGTACTCATCGCTGGTCTTCAGCTCATCGACCAGCTGCTTTTCCTTAGCGGCCATGCCCAGCCAGACTTCGCCGGTGGCAATTTTTTCGATATCAAGCTGTGGTCGGTATTGCGCGACAAAACCCTTAAACAGCTCATGGGTCGTCTCCAGATCCTCCTGGAACTTCTCACGGCCCTTCTCAGTATTTTCACCCAACACAGTGAGCGTACGCTTGAACTCACCGGCCGTCAGGACCTCTACGTCAATGTCATGCTTCTTCAGCAGGCGATGGATGTTTGGCATCTGAGCCACAACCCCAATCGAGCCCAATACAGCAAAAGGTGCAGACATAATCCGGTTGCCGATACAGGCCATCATGTAACCGCCACTGGCAGCAACCTTGTCGATACAGATGGTCAGCGGCACCCCAGCTTGACGGATACGTGCTAACTGCGATGAGGCCAAACCATAGCTGTGGACCATGCCACCACCGCTCTCCAGCCTGACCACTACCTCATCGGCCGGGGTCGCCATGCTCAGCACCGCCGTAATTTCATGGCGCAGACTCTCGGTGGCGGATGCCTTGATATCCCCCTCGAAATCCAGCACATAAACACGAGGCTTAGTGGCACCGGCCTTTTTCTCCAGCTTGGCCGCTTTAGCCTCAGCTTTGCCCGCTGCTTTAAGCTGTTCCTTGTTCAAAACAGCGTGCTCGACACGCTCCTGCAAACCTTTGAAAAAATCATTGAGCTTGCTCACCTGCAACTGGCCGGTACCTTGGCGCCCTTTGCTGCGAATGGCAGCAATTGTCAGCAAAACCACCACAAGCGCCACAACCACCGTGACCGTTTTGGCCAGAAAGCCGATGTAATCCGCCAGAAACTCCACATCCATCCCCTTGTTCGTCAAATGCGCTCAAGCACGGCGCACACTACCTTCAAGCATACCGAGGCGGTGAATGGCGGGCCAGCTAGAGGCCAATAAACTTACTAAAACGAGAATTTCAAACAAGCGTATGTTTTTTCGTTGACAGGCCAAACGCTTCCTCATAACCTCGCCAAAACTTAGAGCGGACCGAGAAACGGACGTGGGTTGCATTTACCTGATCAGACATGGCCAAGCCTCTTTCGGCGCCGATGACTACGATGTGCTTTCACCCGTCGGTATTCGTCAGGCAGAGATTCTCGGCTCACACCTGGCTGAATTGGGAACGCGCCTTGACCGCTCCATCAGTGGCGACCTGCGTCGCCAGCAACACACGGCCAATGCAGCATTGGATCAGTTGCGCAACACCCACGGCGCTGCACCAAAGCTCGAGATTGACCCAGCCTTTAATGAATTTGATACAGAAGCGGTCATCCGCGCGCTGTTGCCAGATATGCTGACGGAAGAGCCTCAGGCCCTACATATCATGCGCAATGGCGCGACTAACCGTAATGAATTTCAGAGAATATTCTCCAAATTGATCCAACGTTGGGTCAATGCGGAATACGACAACGCCAATCTGCAAAGCTGGCAGGGTTTTGTTGAACAAGTTCAAGCTGGATTAGAGCGCATACTTAATGCAGCTGAGAGCAAACAGAATATTGCTGTTTTTACCTCTGGTGGCACTATTACTGCCCTGCTCCATCTGATTACTGGAATAGCGCCAGCCCAAGCTTTTGAGCTGAACTGGCAAATCGTCAATACCTCACTGAGCTGCCTGAAGTTTCGTGGCAGCCAAGTGAGCCTAGCTTCCTTCAACAGCCACGTGCATTTACAGCTGATGAAGGCTCCGGAGCTGATCACTTACCGATAAGCCCGGCCCTGCTCCTCTATGAGCGTAGTTAAACTAAAAAAAGGAAAACATCATGAGCGTTGCTGACATCATCCAAACCATGCACTCCAAGTTCAACGCCGGCGCTGCTGCAGGCCTGGATCTGGTTTTCCAATTCAACATCGAAGACGGTGAGAACTACGCCCTGATCGTTAAAGACGGTACCTGTGCCGTTGAGCAAGGCGACAACCCGAACGCCAACGTGACCCTGATCATGGACAGCGAAACCCTGGAAGGCATCACCAGCGGCACCACCGACGGCATGCAAGCATTCATGGCTGGCAAGCTGCGCGCCGAAGGCGACATGATGCTGGCAATGAAACTCAGCGAACTGTTCCCGGTTTAATTAAACCGATGCAGGACCGAAAAACCGGAGTCGACCGACTCCGGTTTTTTTCGTCCACTAAGCTCAATCAGGGTGCTTGATCAGTGGGCAACACGCCCATCTATAACAGCTCACTCTGTATTGTGAGCAGCACACCACAGCATTAGATTAGCCAATTATCCAGGACACCTATCATAAGTAGAAGGTATACAGATGGCGCTTACTGATCAGTCTACCCAAATACGTGAAGGCGAAGAGCTAGACGCCGCAGTTATTGACCAGTACCTCAAGGCGCACATACCGGGCCTGACAGGCCAACCCCAGATCAGCCAGTTTCCCGGTGGCGCGTCAAACCTGACCTATCTGCTGAAGTACCCAAATCAAGAGTTTGTGCTGCGTCGCCCACCGTTTGGCCACAAAGCTAAATCCGCCCACGACATGGGGCGAGAGTTCCGCATTCTCAACCACCTCAATGCCGGCTTCCCCTACTGCCCCAAGGCCTACGTGCACTGTACTGATGAGTCTGTTATGGGCTGTGAGTTCTATGTGATGCAACGGGTCAACGGCATCATCCTGCGTTCGGACATGCCCGCCGAGCTGAACTTCACACCCGAACAAACCCGAAACCTGTGCGAAAGCTTCATCGACAAGATGGTCGAGCTGCATAACGTCGATTATCAGGCCTGCGGCCTAGGTGACCTTGGCAAGCCGGAAGGTTATGTGCAACGTCAAATCAGCGGTTGGACAGACCGTTACCAGAAAGCCCTGACTCCAGATGCCCCCCTGTGGGAACCGGTCATCGCGTGGCTTAACGAGAAGATGCCCGCCGACCACTCCAAGCCTGGCATCGTGCACAACGACTACCGCTTCGATAACGTAATCCTTGATCCAACCAACCCCAGCCAGATCATCGGCGTGCTGGACTGGGAACTCACCACCATCGGTGACCCACTGATGGATCTTGGTAACACCCTGGCCTACTGGATTGAAGCAAGCGATCCGGCTCCGGTACAGCTCATGCGTCGCCAGCCGAGCAATGCCCCTGGCATGCTGACCCGGCAGGAGTTTGTTGACTATTACGCGCGTAAAGCCGGTATCGAGATCAGCAATTACGACTTTTATTACACCTATGGCCTGTTCCGTCTGGCTGGCATCGTGCAGCAAATTTATTACCGCTACTTCCACGGCCAGACCAAAGACAAGCGCTTTGCTCAGTTCATCCAGATGAACAAACTGCTTGAACAAATGAGCCTGCAAGTTATCCGCAAATCACAACTGTAATCGGCACCATTGCCCGCTAGATCAAGGAATTAGCCATGTCCAAAACACAACTGTTTGACCTCGATGGCAAGATCGCATTTGTCTCCGGTGCCAGCCGCGGCATTGGTGAAGCCATTGCCCGCCTGCTGGCCCAGCAAGGCGCCCACGTGATTGTATCCAGCCGCAAGATTGAAGGCTGTCAGGCCGTCGCCGATGCGATTATTGCCGACGGCGGCAAAGCCACTGCCATCGCCTGCCACATTGGTGAAATGGAACAGATCCAGAGTGTATTCGAGCAGATTAAAGCGCAGTTCGGTCGCCTCGATATTCTGGTCAATAACGCTGCGACCAACCCGCAGTTCTGCAATGTGCTGGACACTGACCTGTCTGCCTTCCAGAAGACCGTCGACGTGAACATCCGCGGCTACTACTTCATGTCGATCGCTGGCGGCAAGCTGATGAAAGCCAATGGCGGCGGCAGCATTATCAACGTCGCCTCTATCAACGGGGTGACACCAGGCGAGTTTCAGGGTATCTACTCCGTTACCAAAGCTGCGGTCATCAGCATGACCAAGGTTTTTGCTAAGGAGTGCGCGCCCTTCGGCATCCGCTGTAACGCTCTGCTGCCGGGTCTGACCGACACCAAATTCGCCTCTGCCCTGACCGGTAACGAAGCGATCCTGAAGATGGCCCTGCAACGCATACCGCTCAAGCGCGTCGCCGACCCAAGCGAAATGGCCGGCGCAGTGCTGTACCTTGCAAGCGATGCGTCCAGCTACACTACGGGTGTATCCCTGAACGTGGATGGCGGCCTTCTGGCCTGATCCGACTGCACTTAAAAAGAGGCTTCGGCCTCTTTTTTTATTTCAATGAAAATCCCTCAATTCACAACTGGCATTTGCCTGCGGCAGGCTTTACGGCATTATCAACGGTCGGGCGCTCAAGCTAGGGACTGGCGCACCCACACTCCTGCCTATGAGTTTCGTTGATGATACTTTCTTTGGATCCGGGTTTTGAGCTGACAACCCTGCTGATTCTTGCAGCAGTGGCTTTTCTTGCAGGCTTTATTGATGCCATAGCCGGTGGCGGTGGTCTGCTCACACTGCCCGCGCTGCTTACGGTGGGGCTGCCGCCTCATCTCGCTCTGGGCACAAACAAACTCTGCGCGACTTTCGGTTCGGCCACAGCAGCCTTTACGTTTTACAAGAGGAAGCTGTTTAGCCCCGTGCATTGGCGAAATGCCTTGATCGGTACAGCAGTGGGTGCCCTACTCGGCGCACTGATCGCCCACTGGCTACCCTCGCAATGGCTTAATCAGTTACTGCCACTGGTTGTCTTTGCTTGCGGTCTTTACCTGCTGTTTTCGAAGACACCAAACTCCACTCCCGATGCAAACGCCCCCATTGGCCAAAAGCGACAATGGCCGCAAAGCGTGTCCCTCGGTTTCTATGATGGCGTTGCAGGCCCTGGAACAGGCGCATTCTGGACTGTCAGCTCACTGCTGTTGTATCCGCTAGACCTCGTCAGGGCCAGCGGTGTAGCCCGCAGCATGAACTTTGTCAGCAACGCATGCGCGCTCAGTGTATTTATCTTTACCGGGCAAGTAGCCTGGCTCCTCGGCCTGGGCATGGGACTGACGCTGATGCTGGGGGCTTATTTAGGAGCACGAACCGCGATCGGTGGCGGAGCAAAATTCATCCGCCCGGTATTTATTATGGTCGTGCTGGCATTGACGCTCAGGCTAGTTTGGCAGCACTGGCTGGGGTAGACCAAGCCGTGTGGCGACGTAACTGTCAATCAAATAACGGGCAATCGAACGCGATGCTGGAAGTGGTGGCAGGCTGCGCACATCAAACCAGCGGGCATCTTCGATTTCGTCTTCCTGAATGATGATCTCGCCATCGGCATAGTCCGCGTGGAATCCCAGCATCATGGAGTGTGGGAACGGCCAGCATTGGCTGCCCATATACCGAATATTATCGACGCTCAGCGCCACCTCCTCGCGCACCTCTCTGCGTACACAGTTCTCTGCTGACTCACCCGGCTCAACAAATCCGGCTAGTGTGCTGTACATGCCGGGAACATAGCGTGGGGAACGGGCCAAAAGAATTTCATCACCGCGGGTCACCAGCACGATCATGCTGGGTGATATGCGAGGGTAATGGCGTATATTGCAAAGTTCACAAGACATGGCCCGCTCGCCAGGCACTTGTTGGGTCGCCTCACCACATCCGCCACAAAAGCGGTGCTCGCGAGCCCAAATACCGATCTGCGACGCATAACCCAGCATCTTGTAAGTATCGATATCGCTTTCCAACATATAGCGGCGGAGGCCTTGCCAACCCAACCCGGGCAGATCAACACAGTCTTTCAGCTCAAGCACATAAACAGCATCGTCCCCAAAGTGGCCAATGCCATGCTCGGCGATAACCGGCAGATCCTGTTTCTTAAGCCACTCACGGGGAAACAGCACGCCATTGCTGTCACAGAGGAACTGTTGCTTACAGTGGGCCACTGCCCAACCGCCCGTTACAGTCGTATCCAACACACTCGGCTGCCAGCTTGGCATCTCAGACCTCCAGTGCCATGCCCAAGGCACGGACACTTTCACTGGCAAGCTCCAGTACGTTCGACTGCTTGTCGTCGGCACCGTCTACACCACCCTCAAGGTAGTACTCAAGGCTGCTCAAAGCATCGGCCAGGGTTTCCAACATCTGTTCGGATGGCATCTGCGGTGAATCGCACATCTGCGTCTGAATATAGTCGGCACAGGCACCAACCAACGCTGCAGCGCGCTCCTGACCTAGGAACCACAATCCACCACGCAACGCATGCAAGCTGAAAGGTACGTTGGCCAAGTGCATGCGGTCACCTGACGACTCCAGATACGCCGTGATGGCCCGCTTAGCCAGGGCTAAACCACCCTGAGCCTCGTCCAACACCACGATACGAGCCTCATTCAACTGATGCTGGGCAAATGAGTCCGCTTCATTTTGTTGCGCATTAGCCCGCTGCTCACGGCGCTCGCCACGCTCGAAGTCGGCCACTACACCTTCCACATACAACAGCGAGTCAGCCATTTTATGCAGTTCATGAACTTGCGGCTGCTGATCGTTTGCCCATGCGGCCACTACCGGCAATTGCCCACTCAGCGCCGAACTGGCCGAATTCAGGCCTACCATTCCCAATGTTTTACTGAGCTTAGCCAGCAGGCTGTGCAAGGTGCCGAGGCTGTCTTTCTCGAACGTGCCACGTTCTACTAAATCCAGCATGTCCTTGAGGCTATTCAGCTCATCCCGAATAGCCGAGCTGAGCGATTGCAACACCGCCTTACCCGGACCTTCCAGACGCTGGTATTCCTCTTCCAGCATATGATCGGTAAAAGGCAGCGGCATCAGGCCATAGAGTTGCGACACTTCACTTGCCAAGGGCCCTTGCGTACCGGCTAGCGCCACAAGGTATAGCAGCTCTTTCAGCACAACCTTGGACGGTTCGTACTGACCGTTCTCCAAAATAGCTTTGAGCTCACGCTCTACCCTGGCAAAAAGAGCCTTGCGCTCCTTACGAGGTATAAGCTGGCCATCTGCATGAGCTTCCGCAGCCGCTGCAGCGATCCAAAAGAGCCGTGCCTGGGCAGTATTGCTGTGCAGGCTGTCCAACCGGGTTAAAGCCCGCTCCATCAACTTCAGCCCATCAAGCGTATTGCTTTCACGCAGATAACTGAGCAGTCCTGCCTGATATCCATGGCGCAGGCGCCTCACAGCATGGGACTTTGCCGATTCATCCAAAGTCTTCGGTACACTAGCAGGCCGGTCATTATCCAAACGTACCGTATAGAAAAAGCTCTCAGGCAAGACCGGTTGGCCGGCAGCTTGACGCAGATCATTGATCGCAGGTAGCAGTAGTTCAGGAAACTCTTGGCGGTGAGTTTCGAGATTCTCCAGATAGCGTCGCAGCACGTGCAGCGCCTTGCTCAAAGCGGTCAGAAGCGTGTTACAGGCATCATCTGCACCAACCGGTATGGCGCCAGCCTGGGTCAGCATTTCCTGAGCCAGCAGCTCAGCACCCGCTAATTCAATCAAGTTAAACGTGCCACGCACCTGCTGCAGGTTGGCGACTGCCTGCTGCAACAAACTGGCGTTGTTACGATCGACGATAAAGTGCTCGAGACAAGTTTCTGCCTCTTCAAGGGTAGCGAACAGCTCATCCCGCACCAGATTTAGCGAAGTAGCCCCTGAAGCCATGAACTAACGCCCCCCAAAGATCGTTGATGAGTTCATCAATAAACCTTGCATCAGTCCTCGAACTCCGGCTTCTGCTTACTCATCTGCGCGGTCATCGCCACACGTAAGTCAGCGGACTGGAGCATGGCAGCGTTCCAGGTGGCGACATATTCCAAGCCATCGTCAACACGATGGTCACGCATGTAACGGATCATCTCCTTGGTGCCGCGAATGGCAATTGGCGACTTGCTGGCGATTTCCCCGGCGATCCCCATCACCCCGTCCAGCAGCGCCTCGCTGCTCTCATAGGTACGATTGACCAGCCCAATACTACGAGCTTCCTCACCGTTGATAGTGCGACCGGTGTATGCCAGCTCGCGCATGATGCCGTCACCGATAATGCGCGGAAGACGCTGCAAAGTACCGACATCAGCCGCCATACCGATGTCGATCTCTTTGATGGAAAACTGAGCATCATGCGTGGCATAGCGCATGTCACAAGCGGCGATCATGTCGATGGCTCCGCCCAAGCAGTAGCCATGGATAGCTGCCAGTACTGGCTTACGGCACTGATCTATCGCATTAAAAGAGGCTTGCAGTTCAAGCACTTTGCGCCGCAGCTTTTCAGCGTTACGCCCAACATCCTTGCCCATCTGGCTGCCTAACGAAGCCAGCATCATCAGGTCGATGCCAGAAGAAAAGTGCTTGCCGGCTCCCGAGATCACTACAGCGCGCACCTCATCGGTGTCGTCGATCCACTGGAAGATTTCAATGATCTCACGCCAGAAGTCCGCATTCATTGCGTTGATTTTTTCCGGACGATTGATCACGACATGAGCGACCTTATCAGCCACCGAGACGTTAAAGGCTTTGTAGTCGTTCACGGCAGTCTTCCTTATCTAATTGCGCTGGCGCGTTATGGGAACGTTCTTATATTAAAAACTTCTCAACTATAACAATCAGAAATCAAATGTCGATGCTGCTCAATGTGACGTATTACTCGCCATGACGGGTAGACATTTTTACTCGATTCGCAGCAGCGCCAAGAACAGACCCGAAACATTGCCCACCTTTGTTCCGGGTTCTGCGGTTCAAGCTTTAATGCAATTGACGCAGTAGCGCCCATTAACCCGTTGCAAACCATGAACATCGGCATCAAAGCCCGGAAAACTGCTGTCAAACGCGCGAGCAAACTCCAGATAATCAATGATCGAACGCGTTTGCGCGGTAAATCGCTCCCCCGGCATGATCAACGGAATTCCTGGCGGGTATGGCACTAGCATGACGGCGGCAATACGCCCCTCCAGCGCCTCAATCGGTACCGCCTCCACCTCACCGCGGACCAGTTGATCGTAGGCATCCGCCGGTTTCATCACCACCTCTGGCAGTACTGTGTACATACGTTTAAGAGCTTTGGCCGTGGCATTTTCGCGGTAACACCCATGCAACGCATCACACAGGTCACGCAAGCCCATCGGCTGATAGACAGATCCACCTGCCTGGGCAATGGAAGGCAGAACCTGAGTAAGCGGCAAATTCGCATCGTAGCTGCGCTTGAACTCAAGCAACTCCGTCAGCAACGTGCTCCATTTACCCTTGGTAATCCCCATGGAGAACAGAACCAAGAACGAATACAGCCCGGTTTTTTCAACAACCAGCCCACGCTCCCACAAGAACTTACTAACCACCGCAGCTGGAATACCGCGCTCAGCCAAGGTGCCATCGGCGGTTAGACCGGGCATCGCCAATGTGACCTTGATCGGGTCCAGTAACACGTAGTCTTCAGCAACATCACCGAAGCCGTGCCAATCGGCTTGTGGGCGCAGCAACCAGTCCTGAGTCGCGACGCTATCGCTACCCTCCGCTTGTGGCGGCTGCCAAATGCTGAACCACCAATCATCCGCTGAAAGGTTCTGACGCAGGTTGGCCAGCGCACGCCGAAAGCTCAGCGCTTCGTCAAAGGTTTCCTGAACCAGTGAGCGCCCTGCTGGCCCTTCCATCATGGCGGAGGCTACATCCAGCGAGGCGATGATGCCGTACTGAGGGGACGTGGAGATGTGCATCATGAAAGCTTCGTTGAAGCGCTCATGATCGAGCTGACGCAACCCACCATCTTGAACATGAATCATTGACGCTTGGCTGAACGCAGCCAACAGCTTGTGGGTTGAGTGTGTGGTACACACCAGCGGTGCGTCCGGTGTCCGGCAGGTACCCATGCCGTAACGTCCGGCATAGAACTCATGGAAGGCCGCGTAGGCATACCAGGCTTCGTCAAAATGCAGCACTTCAACGCTGTTGCCCAAAGCCTGCTTAATCAGCTCGGCGTTGTAGCACAAACCGTCGTAGGTGGAGTTTGTAACCACCACCAGTTTGACCAACGCCCCACTACGGTTCGGCTGCCGGTTACGCGCCAACGGGCTGGCTGCAATTTTCGCCTCAATCGACTCACGACTGAACTCAGATAACGGGATCGGCCCAATGATGCCCAGCTCATTGCGCTCCGGGCATAGATATAGCGGGATCGCGCCGGTCATGATGATCGAATGGAGAATCGACTTGTGGCAATTGCGATCCACCAGCACCAGATCATCTCGCCCGACCATGCTATGCCAGACAATCTTGTTAGCCGTGGAGGTGCCGTTAATGACGAAATAGGTGTGATCAGCCCCAAAGTTTCGGGCGGCACGGGCTTCAGCTTCGGCCAAAGGGCCGGTGTGATCGAGCAACGAACCCAGCTCTGGTACTGAAACCGACAAATCCGAGCGCAGGGTGTTCTCCCCGAAAAACTGGTGGAACGCCTGCCCCACTGGACTCTTCCGGTAAGCCACGCCACCACCATGGCCCGGTGTATGCCATGAGTAGTTGGACTGTGCGGTGTGTTGCACAAGTGCCTTGAAAAACGGCGGTAACAGGCAGTCTAGGTAATTACGTGCAGCACGGGCTACTTGGCGAGCCAGAAACGGAACGGTGTCTTCAAACAGGTAGAGAATGCCGCGCAACTGGTTCAGGTCGGCCATGGCGTCAGCCGGCGCATTCTCGATAGTAACCTGTTCGCCCAGCGCAAAAATCGGCAACTGTGGTGCACGGCTGCGGGCAATGCGGATCAGCTCAACCATATCCTTGAGCAGCGTCTTGTTTTCCCCCGCCCCTTCCGCTGCGACCAGGATGCAGGCCAAGCCATGGTGGGTAGAAGCAACGATGCGCCCTTCCGCAGAACTAGCCGTCGACAGGATGTTGAAACCATCCTGTTCAAGTTCTGCCGCAATGGCGCGAACGCGATCACCGGCCACAGTGTCAGCCTTGATGTCACGGTGAACAATCAGAATGGGGAACTTGAGATCTTTATACATTATGGCGTCCCTGAAGAGCGGCAGATCGAGTCTGCCTGTCTCTTCAGGTTAGTGACTTGCCAGGTCTGAAGGAACCCCACCCGTGTACGACTGTAAGAAAAGGTCGCCAGCAGATAAGTCGAGAAGGCTTAAGCTCCGCCCTCTCCTTGCTCCATTTGAACCCACAAAGGTGGCGCCCCCGCTGACTTTTCGATCACTGCCAAACGCGCCATGTGAGCCTCAAGTTCCTCGGGGCTTGCAGTGATAACTCGCGTGCGCGGTCTGTCTGCTGGCAGGCGCTTGATAGGGGTTGCCTGCTGGCGCCCGCCATCACCATCACTACCTTCACCGGCTAGCGACAGGTTGGTCTGCCCGCCGGTCATGGCCAGATAAACGTCGGCCAGAATCTCGGCATCGAGCAAAGCGCCATGCAACTCACGGCCGGAGTTGTCTACGCCGTAGCGCTTACACAGAGCATCCAGGTTATTACGCTGACCTGGATGACGCTCACGGGCCATCAACAAGGTATCGAGGATAGAGCAATGTTCGCTGATGTCAGCGCGATCTTGCTGATTCAACAAGGCAAATTCGTTGTTGATAAAACCAACGTCGAACGCGGCGTTGTGGATGATCAGCTGGGCGCCCTTGATAAACTCAAAAAACTCATCGGCGACTTCTTTAAAGCGCGGCTTGTCCTGCACGAACTCATTCGTAATACCGTGCACCGCAATCGCGCCTTCATCAATTTCGCGATCCGGCTGGAGGTAGACATGAAAGTGCCGCCCCGTCAGGCGTCGCCCCATCAGTTCGACGCAACCGATTTCGATAATCCGGTGGCCGTCTGTAACCGGCATACCAGTGGTTTCAGTATCCAGCACCACGCTACGCATGTTTCAAACCTCTCACTTCATCAACACCGCGGTTGGCCAACTGATCAGCCCGCTCGTTACCGGCATCACCGGTATGTCCGCGCACCCACCGCCAGGTCAGGTTATGGCGATTAACCTGTTCATCCAGTTGCTGCCACAAATCAGCATTCTTAACCGGCTGTTTAGCCGCCGTCTTCCAGCCGCGTTTTTTCCAATTGGGCATCCAGTCCTGAATGCCTTGCATCAGATACTGCGAGTCAGTGACCAAGCAAACATCACAACTGCGTTTGAGTTCGGCCAACGCACGGATCGCCGCAGTCATTTCCATACGGTTGTTGGTCGTGTCAGGCTCACCGCCCCACAATTCCTTTTCCACGCCCTTATAAATAAGCAGCGCTCCCCAGCCTCCAATACCGGGATTACCTTTGCAGGCTCCGTCGGTATAGATAACGACCTGTTCACTCATGTATCTGTCATTCCACGCTTAGTCGTACAGTTCTCAGACTGTCTGGGTTCATAACGGCTGACCTGAGCCACGGGCATTGGCAGCAGCTTGCCCAAAGGCTGTCGGCTATTGACCTGATTAGGCCTTACTCCACGCACCAGTTTGCGCGCAACCAACAGATAAAACCCGGCTCCAGGCAAGTTCCAGGACTGCCCCAATCGCTCCAGCGGTGCCAGCCGATGCTGCCAAGTCAGTGAAGAAAGCGGCGGACGATAGCACCCGAAGCGTCGTTTCTCCAGCACGAAACCCAGTACATTCAGCCAGTCAGTGATTCGTTCCGGCGAAATGCAGCGAGCCTTACGCAAACCGCCACGGCTCAAGTAATGCCGTGCGCCCCAGAGGCTGGATGGATTGATACCTACGATCAACAAGTGCCCCCCTGGCCTGACGCCACGGGCAGCCTCACGCAGCAAGCCGTGCGGAACTAAACTGAAGTCCAGCCCATGCTGAAGCAGTACGGCATCTGCCGAATTCTCACTGACAGGCCATGCTTGGTCTTCGCAGACAATATCTACACCACTAAACGGCGCCCCCAACCGAACGCTGCGCTGTATCTTGCCGGGTTGCGGAGGTTTTTCTGCGGCGGGGCCGTAGTGCAGCAGAAAACCTCCAAATAGACGCGCCAGTTCCTCCTCAAGCCAGGGCTGCTCCTGAGTCAGCAGCAGCTGACCTAAAGGCCCTGCCAGCCAGTCTCTGGCTGCCCGGTTTAGGGTAAGCCAGTCTTTGTCAGCGCTACTCAGTGTATGTAGGGCCATAACCTTCACCTTCTATTGCCAGCCCCCATGCGCAGGAGGTGTTTACACTGCGTGACGACCGGAGAAAACTGAGTGCTGGCTCGACGCTCACGCACGCAAAACCTAAGATGCACCTTTGTGACCTAGTTGGCGACCATCACATGATTAAAATCGACGCATTACCGGCCTTTAATGACAACTATATATGGCTCCTGCAAGCCATCGACGCGCGCCGATGTGCAGTTGTTGATCCCGGTGATGCTGCCCCGGTGTTGGCTTGGCTGAAAGATAATCCGGGATGGCAACTCACCGATATTCTGATCACTCACCATCATCACGATCATGTCGGCGGCGTTGAGCAACTCAAATCAGTCACTGGCGCGCGAGTGGCTGGTCCGGCCAAAGAGAAGATTCCTGGCCGTGATCTGGCTCTGGACGATGGTGACAGTATCGAAGTCCTAGGCGTGCGCTTCAACATCTTAGCGGTGCCTGGCCATACATTAGGGCACATTGCCTACGTTCAACCTGAGCAGCACTGGTTGTTCTGTGGCGATACCCTTTTCGCTGCGGGCTGCGGACGCCTGTTCGAAGGGACACCCGAGCAGATGCATACCTCACTACAACGCTTTGCTGCCTTGCCTGAGCAGACCCACGTGTACTGCACACACGAATACACCCTGAGCAACCTGCGATTTGCTGTCGCGGTTGAACCGGGCAACCAGCGCCTGCAGCAGCGCTTTACCGAGGTCACTCAGTGGCGTGAAGAAGGAAAAATCAGCCTGCCATCAACGATTGGCTTAGAAAAAGCCACCAACCCTTTCCTGCGCTGCAGCGAGCCCGAAATTATTGCGTCTATCACGCAGCAAAAAGGCCTTGAAGCGGAGTCGCCCGTGGCGGTCTTTGCTGCACTGCGAGCCTGGAAAGACACGTTCTGAAATGATCATTACGTCGCAAACAGTGGGCTGAAACTTGACCATGAAAGGGTCGATTCCTAGAATCGTCCGACATTTTTTACGGGATACACACCACAGCCAATGCCTTTATCACCTAGCAAGCCATTGAATTTTAAGGCATTGGCACAAGGCATCCGTAGCCTTGTGGTGATCATGTGCGTGGTGCTCGCCGGTTGTCAGACCACACCAGAGCCCCCCGATAGCAGCCGCAACACAGACCTTGCTGTTGGTCTCAACCGTGAACCCGAATGGCTTAAAACTACTGCCCGTGATGCCGAAAAACAGCCCAAAGACATCTGGGAGCGGGTACGCAGTGGCTATCAATTACAAGAGACCATTGGCCTCAATCCCCGTATTGAGCAGCAGCGTTTATGGTTCGTCAGCAACTCCTCCTTTGTAGAAAAAGCGGCTAACAGCAGCAGCCCTTATATTCACTATATTGTGGAGCGTCTCGAACAGCACAACATGCCAACTGAACTGGCTCTGCTGCCGATGATCGAAAGTGCCTACAACCCAATGGCCTACTCTAGGGCCCATGCAGTTGGGCTTTGGCAATTTATTCCCTCGACCGGACGCAACTTTAATCTGCGCCAGACCAACTGGTACGACGGGCGCCGCGATGTCACCGCGTCCACCCAAGCGGCCATCGACTACCTGAGCCGCCTCAAGGAAATGTTCAATGGCGACTGGCTGCTGGCCTTGGCGGCATACAACGCCGGTGAAGGGCGTGTCAGCCGGGCCATTGAGCGGAATGAGAAGCTGGGCCTGCCAACCGATTATTGGAACTTGTCCCTGCCGACTGAAACCCAGAACTACGTGCCAAAGCTTCTCGCCCTGTCACAGGTGATCATGACGCCACAAGCCTATGGCGTGAGCTTGGCACCGATCGCCAACGAGCCCTACTTCGAAAAAGTAGCGTTCAATCAGCGTATGGACTTGGCCAGGGTTGCCAAGATCACCAATCTCGATGAAACCGAACTCGAATTGCTCAATCCGGCTTACAAGCGCGGCGTCACCCATGACGGCCCTAAACACCTTCTGGTCCCAGCCGATAAAGCTGAACAGTTCAGCGCTAGCCTTTCCTTGCTAAAGGCCGATGAGCAGGTGAGCTGGCAAGAGTACCGCGTTAGACCCGGCGACAGTCTGCACAGTATCGCTAACCGGAATCAGATCACGGTCAACACCCTCAAAGACATCAACAAACTCTCCAGCAACAACCTTAGCGTTGGACAACTGTTGAGCATACCAACTGAGCCAACCTCGCGGCACGAACCGCTGTATCAGCGTCGTACAGTCGACACCACAGTTGCCACTAGCCGCCCTGTCACCGGCCGCACGTATCGAGTGAAAGATGGCGACAACCTGTGGCAAATCGCTCAGCGCAATAATGTAAAGGTCAGTGACATACAGCGCTGGAACAGGCTCTCAGGCAACAGCCTACGCGTCGGCCAGGTCCTCAACCTGCACGGTAGTGCGACAAACCTGGCTCAGCAAACCCGTACAACCCGTCAGCAACCGCGTCAAAATGTCACTTACTATCGCGTGCGCTCGGGAGACTCGATGTATGAAATTGCACGGCGCTTCAATGTATCCATGAGCAGTTTGCAAAACTGGAACCCCAAGGCTGGAAAATCGCTACGCCCTGGTCAGACGTTAACCCTGTACACTGCCAACTAGCGGGGCAATCATGGCTGCTGAGCGACCCCATCATTGCCTACAGCCTAGTGTTAACACAGAGCCGATTAACCACATCACCTTACATCTGCCGTAGAGAATAGTCATAAAGATAAAACGGCTTAATGGAACCCTCGTTCGAGTGCTCTTTTTCGCACCCCTACAAGCTGTTAATGTGCCCCTCAGAAGCCCTTTGACGCCACGGATCGGATACTTTATTGAATGCGTCCCCTCCTCTCGCTGATTTTCCTGACCTGCTTCATACAAAGCGCTTGGGCAGAAGTTTACGTAAGTCATGGGTTCGCCCAGTTTGGCGACCTGAAATATCCATCGACCTTCAAGCATTTTGACTGGGTAAACCCGCAAGCCCCAAAAGGCGGAACCTTGCGGATGATGGCATCGGGCACCTTCGACACACTTAACCCCTATACCATCAAGGGCTCTAGCCCTACTAGCAGCCCTAACTTCCTGCAATATGGCGTCAATGAACTTAACGCTCCACTGATGGTGGGAACGGGAATCTATGACCCTTCCGGGGATGAGCCGGCCTCCAGTTATGGTCTGGTCGCAGAGTCTGTGGAATACAGTGATGATCGCAGCTGGGTGGTTTTCAATATCCGCCCCCAAGCGCGCTTTCATGACAACACGCCTATAACCGCCTATGACGTGGCCTTCTCCTACCGTTTGCTGCTCAAGGAAGGCCATCCGCAATACAGGGCCAATCTTCAGGAAGTAAAGCGAGTAGACATACTCAACCGTCTGAGTATTCGCTTCATCCTAAAACGCCCTAATAGCGCTTTACAGATACTGCGCCTGGGCGAATTGCCTGTGCTGCCCCAACACTATTGGAAAAATCGGGACTTCAAAGCCACAACATTTGAGCCGCCACTAGGAAATGGACCGTATCGAATCAGCCGGGTAACGCCTGGACGCAGCCTGACATTTGAGCGGGTAAAAGACTGGTGGGGGGCGGATTTACCGGTTAATCGCGGCAAGTACAATTTCGACCGGGTTGAGGTCGAGTTTTACCGTGACAGTAATGTGGCTTTCGAAGCCTTTAAAGCAGACGAATTTGACATCTATATCGAACAGCAGGCGAAAAACTGGGCTACTGCCTACCGCTTCCCTGCCCTCGTTCGTGGCGAGGTGATTCGCGCTGAAATCCCGCACAAGATCCCGACACAAACCCAAGCGCTCTTTATGAACACCCGCCGGGCAGTTTTTGCCGAACGCAAAGTGCGCGAAGCCATGGGCCTGATGTTCGACTTTGAGTGGGCCAATCGAGCGCTGTTCAATAGTTCTTATACCCGCGCCAAAAGCTACTTCCCGAACAGCGAATTTTCCGCCACGGGAAAGCCCATTGGCGCTGAATGGTTGCTGCTTTCACCCTATCGTAAACAGCTTCAAGCACGTCTGTTCACAGAGCCCTACAGTGTGCCCCACACTGACGGACGGGGAATCCCCCGTGAAAACCTACGCAAAGCACTGAGCCTATTGGCCGAGGCGGGTTGGAAACCATCCGGGCAACGATTATTGAATAGCAAAGGCCAACCCTTCCGTTTCGAGATATTGCTCGTCAACCCGAATCTAGAGCGAATCTTACAGTCGTATACAAGGAATCTAGCCAGCATCGGTATCCAGGTTAGCTTGCGCACGGTTGATCGTGCTCAATACAAGCAGCGACTTGATCAATACGACTTCGACATGATTCTCACCACTCTCGCCCAAACTTTAAGCCCCGGTATTGAGCAGTCCCTGTACTTCCACTCATCCCAGGCCACTGTCAAAGGCGGACGCAACTATGCGGGTGTCGCCCACCCTGTCGTGGATGCCATGATCGAAAAATTGTTATCAGCCCAGAGCCGCGACCAACAAGTTGCTGCGACTAAAGCCCTTGACCGGGTATTGTTGTGGCAGCACTACAGCATTCCTAACTGGTATATCGATTACCATCGACTGGCTTACCGAAACCGATTTGCATTCGTCACCACGCCGCCCTACACCTTGGGGTTACGTAGTTGGTGGCTGAAATCCATGGAGAAAGCTGAATGACCCATGCTGCTCTGCGCGCACTTGCCCACGTTAGCGGGATTATCCTGCTAGGTGCCGCCAGCCTCACTCTGGCTGCACCGCAACATGCTCTGACGCTGTATGACGAAGCCCCTAAATACCCCGCAGGCTTTAAGCACTTCGAATACGTAAATCCCGATGCCCCCAAAGGCGGCACACTACGCCAGGCAGGCTTCGGCAGTTTCGATAGCCTCAACCCCTTCATCAGTAAAGGGGTCCCGGCTGACGACATCAACATGATTTATGACACCCTGCTCATCCAGAGCATGGATGAGCCCTTTACGGTCTATGGACTGTTGGCCGAGAAAATCGAGAAGGCCGATGACTGTTCTTGGGTGCGGTTTTACCTGCGCCCTGAAGCACGTTTTCACGACGCCAAGCCGGTTACAGCTGAAGACGTCAAATTCACCTTCGACTTGCTGATGAGCAAAGGCGCACCGATGTATCGCGGTTACTATGCCGAGGTTGAGCGTGCCGAAGTTGAAGCACCTAACGTGGTTAAGTTTGTCTTCAAGCATGCTGGTAACCGTGAACTGCCTTTGATCGTTGGCCAGCTTCCGGTACTGCCAAAACACTGGTGGGAAAATCGTGATTTCACCAAGGGCAATCTTGAAGTACCACTGGGCAGTGGACCGTATCAAGTCGGCAAAGTGCAGGCTGGCCGCTCCATCCGCTATGAGCGGGTCAAGGATTGGTGGGGTAAAAATCTGCCAGTGAGCCGTGGTTTCTACAATTTCGACACCCTGCAAATCGACTATTACCGCGATAACACGGTCGCCCTTGAGGCACTCAAAGCCGGTCATTTCGACTTCTGGCAAGAAACCAGCGCCAAAAACTGGGCCACTGCCTACAACATACCGGCAGTAGCAGACGGTCAGCTGATCAAGGAAGAAATCACCAACTACAACCCGGTGGGTATGCAGGGTTTTATTTTCAACACCCGTCGCCCGATCTTCAGTGATAACCGTGTACGCGAAGCCTTTTCGCTTCTGTTTGACTTCGAATGGACCAACCGCCAACTGTTCAACGGCGCGTACACACGCACCCATAGCTATTTTGAAAACTCTGAACTAAGCGCCACCGGTCTGCCCTCAGAAGCAGAACTGGCGCTGCTAGAGCCGTTACGCGAGCAGGTACCGGCGAAAGTATTTAGCGAAGCTTATGAGCCGCCTGTCACCAATGGCGACGGTATCATCCGTGAGCAGCAACGGCGCGCCTATCAATTGCTGCAAGAGGCTGGCTGGCGTGTAGACGGTGACAAGATGCTGGATGCCAACGGCCAACCGGTAAGCTTTGAGTTTCTGCTGGCACAGACCGAATTCGAACGCGTTCTTCTCCCCTACAAGCGCAACCTGTCTGATCTCGGCATCGACATGATTATCCGTCGGGTAGACGTGTCCCAGTACATTAACCGACTGCGCTCTAGGGATTACGACATGATTGTCGGCAACTTCCCCCAATCCTCATCCCCGGGTAATGAGCAGCGCGAATACTGGCACTCCAGCAGTGCAGATAACCCCGGCAGCCGCAATTTGATCGGCCTCAAGGAGCCAGCGATCGACAGCTTGGTCAACACACTGATCAAGTCTGACTCGAGACAACAGCTGATCACCAGCGCCCGTGCTCTGGACCGTGTGCTGCAGTGGGGGCATTACGTGGTGCCAAACTGGCACATCAAAACCTGGCGAGTCGCCTACTGGAACCACTTCGAGCACCCCGCCGTCAGCCCTAAGTATGATATTGGCATACACACTTGGTGGTCCCGCGACGTGCCCCAGGCATCCGAAACTGAATCAGTAACCCCAGGTTCGGAGCAATAACATGCTGGCGTACATACTGCGGCGATTGCTGCTGATCATTCCGACCCTGTTCGGAATTCTGCTGATCAACTTTGTCATCATCCAGGCCGCTCCAGGTGGCCCTGTAGAGCAGATGATTGCCAAGCTTGAAGGCTTTGATGGTGCCACCAGCCGAGTAGCCGGCGGTGGCGCAGAAGTCTCCGTTGCCGGCTCAAACTACCGAGGGGCGCAGGGCCTCGACCCGGATCTGATCAAAGAAATTGAAAAGATGTACGGGTTTGATAAATCTGCACCTGAACGCTTCTGGCTGATGGTCAAAAGCTATGCGCAACTGGACTTCGGCTCAAGTTTCTTCCGGGATGCCAAAGTCATCGACCTGATTATCGAAAAGATGCCTGTCTCCATCTCCCTCGGGCTATGGAGCACCCTGATCATGTACCTAGTATCGATCCCCCTGGGGATCGCCAAAGCCACGCGAAATGGAAGTGCATTCGATGTCTGGACAAGCTCAGCCATCATCATTGGCTACGCCATTCCAGCTTTCCTGTTCGCCATTCTGCTCATCGTGCTGTTTGCCGGTGGCAGCTACTGGGACTGGTTCCCCCTTCGCGGTCTGACCTCTAACAACTTTGATGAACTGACCTTCACTGGCAAGGTGCTGGACTACTTCTGGCACCTGGCCCTGCCTGTTACAGCGCTAGTCATTGGCAACTTCGCCACCCTCACCCTGCTGACTAAAAACAGCTTTCTCGATGAGATCAACAAACAGTATGTGGTTACTGCCCGAGCCAAAGGCCTGACCAATAACCGCGTGCTCTACGGCCATGTATTCCGCAACGCCATGTTGATCATCATTGCCGGTTTCCCCGCCGCTTTTATTGGCGTGTTTTTCACCGGCTCCCTGCTGATCGAAGTAATTTTCTCCCTCGACGGCCTGGGACTGATGAGTTTTGAAGCCGCCATAAACCGTGACTACCCGGTGGTGTTTGGCACCCTGTTTATTTTTACGCTGCTAGGTCTGGTGGTGAAATTGATCGGCGACATTACCTACACCCTGGTCGACCCTCGTATCGACTTCGAGAGCCGGGAGTAACCAGATGAAATTGTCTCCTATTGCGCAACGTCGGCTGAAGCTGTTCAAGGCTCACAAACGTGGCTGGTGGTCACTGTGGATCTTCCTCACGCTGTTCGTCATCACCCTCGGTGCCGAACTTATCGCCAACGACAAACCACTGGTTGTCAGCTACGACAACGCCTTGTATTTCCCCGTGTTCAAGCGCTACCCAGAAACCGCCTTCGGCGGCGAGTTTCCGCTACAGCCCAATTACAAAAGCCCGTATTTCCAGGAGTTAATCAAGGCCAAAGAAGGCTGGATGATCTGGCCTCCGATCCCTTACAACTACTCCAGCATCAACTACGACCTGCAAGTCCCTGCCCCCGCCCCACCTTCTGCGGAAAACTGGCTGGGCACTGATGATCAAGGCCGCGATGTACTGGCCCGGGTCATATACGGCTTCCGTATATCGGTACTGTTTGCCCTCACGTTGACCATCATCAGTTCAATCATTGGTGTGTTCGCAGGGGCTATTCAAGGCTTTTACGGTGGCTGGGTTGATCTAGCGGGTCAGCGCTTTCTCGAAATTTGGTCGGGACTTCCGGTGTTGTACCTGCTGATCATCCTGGCGAGTTTCGTGCAGCCAAACTTTTGGTGGTTGCTGGGAATCATGCTACTGTTCTCATGGATGAGCCTGGTTGATTTGGTGCGCGCGGAATTCCTGCGCGGGCGCAATCTCGAATACGTCCGCGCAGCCCGAGCGCTGGGCATGCAGAACAGCGCCATCATGTTCCGGCATATTCTGCCTAATGCCATGGTCTCCACCCTGACCTTTATGCCCTTCATTCTCACCAGTGCGATTGGCACCCTGACTGCATTGGACTTCCTCGGCTTTGGCCTTCCACCCGGCTCACCATCACTCGGCGAACTGGTTGCACAAGGTAAATCCAACCTTCAAGCACCTTGGCTGGGCATGAGTGCGTTTGTCATTCTGGCCCTGATGTTGAGCCTGCTAGTGTTTATTGGTGAGGCTGCACGTGATGCCTTTGACCCAAGGAAATAAGATGACCGAATCCAGTAGTCTGATCGAAATCAAGGATCTCGCCGTCGAATTTACCAGCGGTGATAAAACCCAGCGCGTCGTTCACCGGGTTAGTTTTACTATCCACCGCGGTGAAACGGTCGCATTGGTGGGCGAAAGCGGTTCTGGTAAATCAGTGACCGCACATTCGATTCTGCGCCTACTGCCCTACCCCATTGCTCAACACCCCAGCGGCAGCATCCAGTTCAATCAACAAGATCTGCTCAAGCTCAGTGAAAAGCAGATGCGCAGTATTCGTGGCAACCGTATTGCCATGGTGTTTCAGGAGCCCATGACCTCACTGAACCCACTGCACACCATAGAAAAACAGATCAACGAAGTGCTCTACTTGCACAAAGGCCTGCGCAATAAAGAAGCCACCAAGCGCACTCTTGAGCTGCTTGAACTGGTTGGCATCCCAGAACCTCACAAACGTCTGAAGTCGTACCCCCACGAACTATCAGGTGGTCAAAGACAACGTGTGGTGATCGCAATGGCACTGGCCAATGAGCCAGAGCTGCTAATCGCAGACGAACCGACCACAGCACTGGACGTTACCGTTCAACTGAAAATTCTCGGCTTACTCAAAGACCTGCAAGCCAGGCTGGGCATGGCGATCCTACTGATCAGTCACGACCTCAATTTGGTTCGACGTATTGCCAACCGTGTCTGCGTCATGAAGCAAGGTGAAATCGTCGAGCAGGCTGAATGCGAGACGCTGTTTACCTCACCGCAACACCCCTACACCAAACTGCTGCTAGATGCTGAACCCAGTGGCAAAGCGGCTGATCAGCCCGCCGGTAAACCCTTGCTAGAAGTGGATAATCTACGCATCTGGTTTCCGATAAAAAAAGGACTTCTGCGCCGCACGGTTGATCACGTGAAGGCCGTCGACGGCATTAACTTCAGCCTGCCACAAGGACATACCCTTGGCATTGTTGGAGAAAGCGGCTCCGGCAAGTCAACGCTCGGCCTGGCTATACTCCGGCTGATCAACAGCGAGGGCAATATCAGCTTCAACGGGAAAGCCATTCAAAGCCTGACACAGACAGAAGTCCGGCCATTGCGGCGCCAGATGCAGGTGGTTTTCCAAGATCCTTTTGGCAGCCTTAGCCCCCGCATGTCCGTTGGCCAGATCATTGGGGAAGGCTTGCGTATTCACAAAATTGGCAGCGAAGAGGAACAGGAAAAAGCCATCATCGAGGTGCTCAAAGAAGTCGGACTCGATCCAGAAACCCGACATCGCTATCCTCATGAGTTTTCCGGTGGCCAGAGACAGCGTATCGCTATCGCCCGCGCGTTGGTACTCAAGCCTGAAATGATCCTGCTGGACGAGCCTACCTCAGCCTTGGACCGCACCGTACAGCGACAAGTGGTTGAGCTGCTGCGTAATCTCCAGATCAAGTACAACCTGACCTACTTGTTCATTAGCCATGATTTGGCGGTTGTCAGAGCCTTGAGTCATCAGGTGATGGTGGTCAAACAAGGAAAAGTTGTCGAACAGGGCCCCGCAGAAAGTGTCTTCGCAGCGCCACAGAACATCTATACACAACAGTTACTGGAAGCGGCCTTTATGGCCCCAGCTAATTAATCCTTGTAGACAGGAAGAGGAATCACACACATGGGTTTTCTAACCGGCAAGCGCGTCCTGATCGTTGGTGTCGCCAGCAAGCTGTCCATCGCCTCGGGTATTGCCGCTGCAATGCACCGTGAAGGCGCCGAACTGGCCTTCACCTATCAGAACGACAAGCTCAAAGGCCGCGTGGAAGAATTCGCCGCCGGCTGGGGCTCCAGCGCAGAACTGTGCTTCCCGTGCGACGTTGCCAATGACGACGATATCACCGCCGTATTCGAAGCCTTGAGCAAGAAGTGGGATGGTCTGGACTGCATCGTTCACTCTGTAGGTTTTGCTCCTGGCGATCAACTGGATGGTGACTTCACCGACGTCACCACCCGTGAAGGTTTCCGCATTGCTCATGACATCAGCGCCTATAGCTTCGTCGCCCTGGCGAAAGCCGGCCGCGAAATGATGAAGGGCCGTAACGGTAGCCTGCTGACCCTCTCCTATCTGGGTGCAGAACGCACCATGCCTAACTACAACGTTATGGGCATGGCCAAAGCTAGCCTGGAAGCCGGTGTACGCTACCTCGCAGGCAGCCTCGGCCCAGAAGGCACCCGCGTTAACGCTGTATCCGCTGGCCCAATCCGTACGCTCGCTGCTTCCGGTATTAAGAGCTTCCGCAAAATGCTGGCTGCTAACGAGAAGCAAACTCCGCTGCGCCGCAACGTGACCATCGAAGAAGTGGGTAACGCAGCAGCGTTCCTCTGCTCCGACCTGGCTTCCGGTGTAAGCGGTGAAATCATGTACGTTGATGGCGGCTTCAACACCACCGCTATGGGCAACCTCGAAGACTAATCAGCTTCAGATAAGAGCCTACAAGCGCCCGGTGCATTGCTCCGGGCGTTTTTATTTGTGGTCGGCAAGCCCACTCGAGGGCTCCTTAGAAAACATGGCTGTAAACCATCACAATAAAAAAGGCCGCTTACGCGGCCTTTTTTAATTAATCAAACCATTACATGCGTTCGATCTTAGCGCTTGCTTCCAGCTGTTTGCGGAAAGCCTCAAAGTCTTGCTGACCAACACGCGAAGCCAGGAAGCGGCCGTACATCGCCTTCTCTTCATCGCTCAGCTGCACATCAGGCTGACTAACACCATTCAAACGGATGATGACGTAATCACCATTGCTCAAGCTGATACCGCTAAATACCGGCTTGTCAGCGGCTTCAGGCTTCGGCATACGGAATAGTGCTTGCAACACAGCAGGATCCACACCCTCTTGGCTGCGAGTTGCAGCTTCAACAACATTCCAGCTTTCGCCTTCTGCTGCCTGCTCAACAGGGGTTTTACCACTGCGCAGTGCTTTCAATTGCTCTTCAGCTTTGGCTTTAACGGCCTCCGTTGCACGCACCTTAGTCAGCTGCTTACGGATGCTATCGGCAACCTGCTCCAGCGGCAGTTGCTGAGGCTTCAGATGCTCTTTGACACGCACGACAACAACGGTGTTTGGATCAAGCTCAATCACACTGCTGTTGCTACCGTCTTCAAGGACTTCTGGGCTGAATGCCGCCTGAATCACCTGACGATTTGCAGCAATTCCGGTCGCGCCGCCCTGACGGCCAAAAGGCTCGCTCGTTTGCACAGTCAAACCAAGCTCTTGAGCAGGTTGAGCCAGATCAGAGGATTCAAAAGCTGAGTCTTCAAGTTCCTTGGAAACCTCTACAAAACGCTGCTCAACCTCACGAGCTTTGAGGTCATGCTTCAGCTTGTCTTCCAAACTGGCGAAGGTTGGTACCTCTGGCGCCTGGATGCCGATCAGCTTAATCAGATGCCAACCGAATTCAGTACGCACTGGGGCAGAAACTTCGTTTTCTTTGAGGGCATACAAGGCGTCTTCGAAAGCCTGGTCGTAGACACCTTTGCTTGCGAAACCGAGGTCACCGCCCTCCGTCGAGGAGCCCTTATCATCGGAGAGTTCTTTGGCCAGAGCAGCAAAGTCTTCACCCTGCTGGACGCGCTTTTGAATCTCTTCGATCTTAGCCTTGGCTTGTTCATCTGAAGTTTTGTCAGATATCTCGACCAAGATATGGGCAGCTCGACGCTGCTCACTCAAGCCGGCAATTTCACTCTGATAAGCCGCTTGCAGGTCTTCATCTTTAACGTCCACCTGATCAAAGAAAGCATCTTTCTTCAGTTCGACGTATTCGAGAACAACCTGCTCCGGGCTCATGAACTCGCTGGACTGCGCGTCATAATAAGCCTTGATGTCGTCATCACTGAGCGTGACGGACTTCAGGTCAGCCTTGAGGGTCAGAGTTGCGAAATCACGGGTCTGCTTTTCCAGAGCCGCGAACGCTTTAATTTGAGTGTCTGTAACAAAGCCGCTGTTACCGATACCGGCACGCAGTTGGCCGATCAGCATTTCCTCTTCCAGCATCTGGCGGAATTGCATGCGGGAGTAACCCAGCCGTGCGATTACCTGATCGAAACGCTCCGGGCTAAATTTTCCGTCTACCAGAAACTCCGGCGTGCTCAGGATGACCTGATCAAGGCCCTGCTGGGAAAACGCGAATTTTGAATCTTTTGCGCCGTTAAGCAGCAATGTGCGCTCAATCAGGCCTTTAAGAGAGGCCTCACGCAACAGTTTCTCGTCCAGCATCGAAGCATCGAAATCACGCCCGAGCTGCTGTGCCAATTGGCGACGCTGCATTTCTACAGCTTGTGTGAGGGAATCGGCGCTGATTTCCTGGCCATCCACCTCGGCTACAACCTTGCCGCTATTAGAGCTGGTAAAAATCGCCTCAACACCTGTCAGTGCCAGTAGTACGACGATGAGGCCGATAATGGTTTTGGCAATCCAACCCTGTGAATTGTCCCTGATGTTCTGCAGCATGCGTCCCCCAGAACGACTGTAGAAAAAAGCAATCGCGCAGTGTGGGTAAAGTCCGAATAGAAGAAAGGCGCATCAGGAGATGCGCCTTCTCGTAACTGGCATAGCGAACTGGTTGTTGACCGTCTCGTACAGCAATCTCGAACACTGATCTCTAATTAGCTCGCCATGTCATGGATCAGATCAACTGATCCGCAGGCAAAACCGAAGACACTTAGTTAACAGCGTCTTTCAGAGCCTTGCCAGCTTTGAAACCAGGGATCTTGGCAGCAGCAATGCTGATTGGCTTGCCAGTCTGCGGGTTACGGCCAGTACGGGCAGCACGCTCTTTAACAGCGAAAGTACCGAAGCCTACCAGCACAACGGAGTCACCAGCTTTCAGAGCGCCAGTAACGGATTCAATCACTGCGTCCAGCGCGCGGCCAGCAACAGCTTTCGGGATATCAGCAGATGCTGCGATAGCATCGATCAGTTCCGACTTGTTCACTCTTAAGTCCCCTTAATTTCTGTTGAGTTTATTTCTTGCTTTTGAATGTAAGCGAAGCTAGTGCTAGAGAGCCTGCTGACACCATTGAGCCGCTTTATAGCAAGGGCTTTAAAAAAGTGTCAAGGAAGCACTCCGGCCTAATGCGTGCTAATTCGCTCCTTGGAATCAGACTCGCGTTTATCATCCTTTGCAACGATCGGAGCCGCATCAGGTAAAGGCTCCGGGGCGTATTGCAGCGCAATTTGCAGGACCTCGTCAATCCATTTAACCGGTTTAATCTGCAGGTCTTGCTTAATATTCTCAGGAATCTCCTTCAGGTCACGCACATTTTCCTCTGGAATGATCACCGTCTTGATGCCGCCACGGTGTGCTGCAAGCAGCTTTTCCTTGAGGCCACCGATCGCCAGAACCTGCCCACGCAGGGTAATTTCACCGGTCATCGCCACGTCTGCACGCACCGGAATCTGGGTCAAAGCCGACACCAATGCGGTGCACATACCAATGCCTGCACTCGGGCCATCCTTCGGTGTAGCGCCTTCGGGCATGTGAATGTGAAGGTCCTGCTTCTCGTAGAAATCGACCGGAATTCCCAAGCTTTTGGCGCGACTACGTACCACAGTCTGAGCGGCTGTAATCGACTCAAGCATCACGTCACCCAAGGAGCCAGTTTTGATTAACTGGCCTTTGCCTGGCACTACTACAGCCTCGATGGTCAGCAGTTCACCACCCACCTGAGTCCAGGCCAGACCTGTTACCTGACCAATCTGGTCCTGCTGCTCAGCTAGCCCATAACGATGCTTACGTACGCCCAGATAGTGCTCAAGGTTCTCCGCTGTAACGGTCACATGGAAGCGTTTCTGAGCCGTATTTTCCTTCACAACCTTACGGCACACTTTAGCGATCTGACGCTCCAGACCACGCACGCCAGCCTCACGAGTGTAGTAGCGAATAATGTCGCGGATCGACTCTTCGGCAAATTCCAACTCGGTTTTTTTCAGACCATTGGCTTGGATTTGTTTTGGTACTAGATATTTCGTCGCGATGTTGATCTTCTCTGCTTCGGTATAGCCCGGCAGACGAATGACCTCCATACGATCCAATAATGGACCCGGAATATTCATCGAGTTCGATGTACACAGGAACATTACATCGGACAAATCGTAGTCAACTTCAAGGTAATGGTCGTTGAAGTTGTGGTTCTGTTCTGGGTCCAGCACCTCGAGCAGAGCCGACGCGGGATCACCGCGCATGTCCTGACCCATTTTGTCGATTTCATCGAGCAAAAACAGGGGGTTACGCACGCCAACCTTGGTCATCTTCTGAATCAGACGACCGGGCATCGAACCAATATAGGTGCGGCGGTGACCACGAATTTCCGCTTCGTCACGAACGCCACCCAACGCCATCCGCACAAACTTGCGGTTAGTGGCCGTTGCAATAGACTCTGCCAACGAAGTCTTACCAACACCAGGTGGCCCAACCAGGCACAGCACAGGGCCCTTCAGCTTCTTCACACGTTTCTGTACAGCGAGATACTCAAGGATGCGTTCCTTGACCTCCTCAAGGCCGTAGTGATCCGCCTCGAGAACCGCTTCAGCACGCGCCAGATCAAGGCGAACCTTGCTCTCAGCCTTCCAAGGTACATTGACTAACCAATCAATGTAAGAACGCACAACTGTAGCCTCAGCAGACATCGGCGACATCTGCTTAAGCTTGTTCAGTTCCGCATTGGCCTTATTCAGTGCCTCAGGGGTCATACCGGCGTTATCAATGCGCTTTCTCAGCTCATCCAGCTCGTTATGGCCTTCTTCACCGTCACCCAGCTCCTTCTGAATGGCCTTCATCTGCTCATTCAGGTAGTACTCGCGCTGGCTACGCTCCATCTGTTTTTTGACACGACCGCGAATTCGCTTCTCCACCTGAAGCAGGTCGATTTCAGCATCCAACAAGGCAAGTACATGCTCAACACGGGTTGGCAGGTCGGTGATTTCAAGGATTTCCTGCTTCTGCTCAATCTTCAACACCATATGTGCAGCCATGGTGTCGACCAGACGGGCAGGCTCTTCAATGCTATTCAGGGAGGCCAGAACCTCAGCAGGAACCTTCTTGCCCAACTGTACGTATTGTTCGAACTGACTCAGGAGGGTGCGGGTGAACACCTCCGACTCGCGCTCAGCAATCTCGGTTTCATCGATCAGTTGCACCTCGGCGCGCAAATGCGAGTCGGCCTCAAGGAAACGTGCAACTTCACCGCGCTGCTCACCCTCAACCAAAACCTTGACGGTGCCATCAGGCAACTTGAGTAATTGCAGAACAGTCGCCACCGTACCTACGCGGTACAGCGCCTCTTCAGAGGGATCATCGTCCGCCGGGTTTTTCTGAGCGAGCAGCAGAATCTGCTTTTCGCCCGTCATAGCAGCCTCGAGAGCCTCGATTGACTTTTCACGCCCGACAAATAAAGGAATAACCATGTGCGGATAAACCACAACATCGCGCAATGGCAACAGAGGCAATTCAAAGGTTGTTTTCATGATTTCGGCTCTACGGCGGCCATACGGCCGTAAACAATTGGGACTACCCTTGGCTTCTAAGATGGGGGCTGCTTTGACAAAAAACAAGCTTTAAACACGCAAAAGAAAAAGGGGCCCGAAGGCCCCTTTCTCAGTCCGCTACAAAAGCATTAAGCATCAGGTGCAGCCTTGGCCGGCAGCTCAGCACTTTCGTAGATACGGATAGGCTCAGAAGTCCCATCGATCACACTTTCATCAATTACGACCTTGCTGACATCTGACTGAGATGGAATCTCATACATGGTGTCCAGCAGTACCCCTTCAAGGATAGAGCGAAGACCACGGGCCCCCGTTTTGCGCTCAAGCGCTTTACGGGCTACCGAGTTGAGCGCGTCTGGACGGAACTCCAGCTCAACGCCTTCCATTTCAAACAGCTTAGCGTATTGCTTAGTCAGCGCGTTCTTAGGCTCGGTAAGGATCTGCACAAGTGCTGCCTCATCCAGCTCATCAAGCGTCGCGATAACAGGCAAACGACCAACAAACTCTGGAATCAGGCCAAACTTGACCAAATCGTCCGGCTCTACAGCCCGCAGCGACTCACCAACTTTCTTGCCTTCCTCTTTACTGCGAACCTCAGCACCAAAGCCGATGCCGCCTTTAGCGGAGCGCCCCTGAATAACCTTCTCCAGGCCAGCAAACGCACCACCACAAATAAACAGGATGTTGCGTGTATCCACTTGCAGGAACTCTTGCTGTGGATGCTTGCGACCGCCCTGCGGTGGAACCGAAGCAACAGTACCCTCGATCAGTTTCAGCAGAGCCTGCTGCACGCCCTCACCCGATACGTCACGGGTGATTGAAGGGTTGTCTGACTTACGGGAAATCTTGTCAATTTCATCAATGTAGACAATACCCATCTGGGCCTTCTCTACATCGTAATCACACTTCTGCAGCAGTTTCTGGATGATGTTTTCGACATCTTCACCCACATAACCGGCTTCTGTCAGCGTGGTTGCATCAGCGATGGTAAACGGCACATTGAGCAGGCGAGCCAATGTCTCAGCCAGCAATGTTTTACCGGAACCGGTCGGACCAATCAGGAGAATGTTGCTCTTGCCGAGCTCAACTTCGTCCTTTTTGTCACGCTGATTCAGGCGTTTGTAATGGTTGTAGACAGCTACAGCCAGAATTTTCTTGGCGCGCTCCTGACCGATCACATACTGATCAAGAATGCTGCTGATTTCCTTGGGTGCGGGCAACTTGTGCGCATTGCTCTCGGTCTGCGCCTCCTGCACCTCCTCGCGGATGATGTCATTGCACAGGTCAACACACTCATCGCAGATAAAAACTGAGGGGCCCGCGATCAATTTGCGTACTTCATGTTGGCTCTTGCCACAGAAGGAGCAATAAAGCAGCTTGCCGTTATCCTCGCCGTTGCGGGTGTCAGTCATTCGTTCAATCCAATGCGGTAGGCTTAAAACACAAGATGGGGCTAAATCCGGGCATTTTCAAGGGTGCAAATCACGCACACCTGAATCAGCCCGAATTTTACCGCCTTACACCGGAGTTAAACCGGCATTTGCCGCTTTTCATGAACGGCATCGACAATTCCGTACTCCAGAGCACGGGTAGCGCTCATGAAGTTGTCACGGTTGGTATCCCGCTCGATGGTCTCAAGCGTCTGCCCGGTGTGCTGGGCAAGCAGTTCGTTCAGACGCTGGCGGATGAACAGGATCTCACGAGCGTGGATATCAATATCAGACGCCTGCCCCTGGAAACCACCCAGCGGCTGGTGAATCATCACGCGGGAGTTAGGCAGGCAGAAACGCTTACCCTTAGCACCACCGGACAGGAGGAAAGCTCCCATGCTGCATGCTTGGCCAATGCAGGTCGTCGACACGTCAGCCTTAATGAACTGCATGGTGTCATAGATCGCCATGCCTGCGGTGACGGAACCACCTGGGGAGTTGATATAAAGGTGGATGTCCTTGTCCGGGTTCTCGGCTTCAAGGAACAGGAGCTGAGCGCAAATCAGGTTGGCCATGTAATCTTCAACCTGACCAACGAGGAAAATGACGCGTTCTTTCAGCAAGCGCGAATAAATGTCGTAAGCGCGCTCACCGCGGGCTGACTGCTCAACCACCATCGGCACCAAGCCACCTGCGGCCTGGACTTCTGGTACCTGCGGGAAAATTGGATTGCGGTACATTCGGCACTCGCTCCCTAAGTAGTCATACATCAAATGCGCATAAGCCAGCACGAAGGCTGGCTTATGCGTGCTCTGACAAGCTAAAGAAATCAGTCAGCTTTTGGCGCTTCAGCCGGCTTAACTGCTTCTTCGTAAGAGACTGCTTTATCAGTCACTTTAGCCTTCTGCAAAACAGTATCTACAACTTGCTCTTCCAGCACAACAGAACGCACTTCGTTCAGTTGCTGGTCGTTTTTGTAGTACCAAGCCACAACTTGCTCAGGCTCTTGATAAGCGGAAGCCATCTCTTCGATCATCTCACGAACGCGAGCGTCGTCTGGCTTCAGCTCGAACTGTTTAACCACTTCGGCAACCAGCAGGCCCAGGGATACACGACGCTTGGCTTGCTCTTCGAACAGTTCAGCTGGCAGTTGGTCAGGCTTGATGTTGCCACCAAACTGCTGAACAGCTTGTACGCGCAGACGGTTTACTTCGTTGGAGATCAGCGCTTTAGGCGTGTCGATCGGGTTAGCAGCCAGCAGGCCATCCATCACTTGGTTTTTAACCTTGGATTTGATGGCTTGGCGCAGCTCACGCTCCATGTTCTTACGAACTTCGGCGCGGAAGCCGTCAACACCGCCTTCTTTAACACCGAACAGAGCGAAGAACTCTTCGTTCAGTTCCGGCAGTTGCGGAGCAGATACGCTGTTGACAGTAACAGTGAACTCAGCAGTTTTGCCTGCCAGGTCCAGGTTCTGGTAATCAGCCGGGAAGGTTGGGTTGATTACACGCTCTTCGCCAGCTTTAGCGCCAACCAGGGCGTCTTCAAAGCCTGGGATCATACGGCCAGAGCCCAGAACCAGCTGGGTGCCCTTAGCGGAACCGCCAGCGAATGCTTCACCATCCAGCTTGCCAACGAAATCAATGTTCAGTTGGTCGCCGTTTTCGGCAGCACGCTCAACGGTTTCGAAACGGGTGTTCTGCTTACGCAGAATTTCCAGCATGTTATCGACGTCAGCATCAGCAACTTCAGCCTGCAGACGCTCGATAGCGATGGACTCAAGGCCTTCGACCTTGATTTCCGGGAATACTTCGAAGGTGGCAACGTACTCGAGATCCTTGCCCTTTTCGAAGGTTTTTGGCTCAACCGAAGGAGCACCAGCCGGGTTCAGCTTCTGCTCAACAACAGCTTCATAGAAAGTGGACTGAATCAGGTCGCCCAGAACTTCCTGGCGAGCGGAATCTTCGTAGCGCTGACGAATAACGCTCATCGGCACTTTACCAGGACGGAAGCCAGGAACTTTTGCACGACGGGCAGTCTGTTGCAGACGCTTGTTGACTTCAGTCTCAACGCGCTCAACAGGTACACCTACAGTCATGCGGCGTTCGAGGGAAGAAGTACTTTCAACGGAAACTTGCATGGATAATCCTCGTTGCACAGACATAAGCCGGCCGTTTATCGACCCCAATAATCAAGGGCATGCATTCTAGTGGCTGATTTTCAAGAAGTCACCCTGTAACAAGCGTCAATCGGGAGGGAGTTCTAAGATCAGCCTTAAGGCCAGTGAAACAGCCCCTTCATGTGCTGATTAAGAGCCCCTTTATCAGGCAGATACTGCCTGCCGTTTGAATTGACTGCCCCATAAGCCCTCCAAGCGAAAGCTAATACCCCCCTACTCCTTACCCAACCCGTACTGCCGCAGCTTGTTTGCAATGGTGGTATGGGAAACGCCAAGACGTTTGCCCAACAGCCGACTGCTGGGGTGCTCGTGAAACAGGCTTTCCAATACAGCTCGTTCAAAGCGCCCGACTATCGCGTCCAAATCCCCTTCCACGGAAAAAGCCCCGAGTGACTGAGCAGCACCATAGTCAGGCAAGCGAATGTGCTCGGCCTTTACAGTACCGCCATCACACAGGGACACAGCCTGAAACAAAGCATTTTCCAATTGACGGATATTTCCCGGCCAGTGGTAGTGGCTGAGTTTGTCCATGACTGCCGGATGCAATTTGGGCAGTGGGCAGCCAATCTGGCGGCAGGCCTGATCAAGAAAGTGTTCAACCAATGGTGCAAGGCCATCTAGACACTCACGTAGCGGTGGGATATGCAGGCTGAGTACATTCAGACGATGGTACAGGTCCTGGCGAAACTCACCTTTAGTGCACAGTTCGGAGAGATCCACTTGTGTGGCGCAAATGACGCGAACATCCAGATAAACCTCTTCATCACTGCCCACCCGCCGAAAGCATCCATCCTGCAGAAACCGCAGCAGCTTGGCCTGCAAGCGCGGGCTCATTTCGCCAACCCCATCTAGAAACAAAGTGCCGCCTGCGGTCAGCTCCAGCAATCCGAGCTTGCCTTCGGGGCGCGCACCTTCGAATGCACCGGGGCCGTAGCCAAACAGCTCGGTTTCCGCCATGGACTCCGGCAGCCCCGCGCAATTAAGCGCCATAAACGGCGACTGACCGCGCGGGCTTGCAAGGTGGCAGGCTCGCGCCAGCAGCTCTTTGCCCGTGCCGGTTTCCCCTTCTATTAATAAGGGGGCATCCAGCGGCGCCATGCGCCGGGCCTCACGCACCACTGCCGCCATGCCTTTGGAACTCTGGAAGATGCTGTCAAAGCCACGCAGTTCCTGCTTACGCACTTGATAGATGCGCTCACCCACGCGATCAGCCCGATGCAATGTGAGCACGGCTCCGGCCAGGGCGTCACTGTCTTCATGCTCGGTTTGCAAAGGCGCTATGTCCACAAGAAAGACATCGCCCTTGATCTTCACCCGCATGCCATTGATACGAGCCTTATTGGCCCGAACCAATTCGGGCAGATCAAAGTCCTCGGTATAGCGCGACAATGCAATGCCTGGCACTTCATCCACCCGCACGCCGAGCAACTGGGCCGCACTGCGGTTTGCCGCGACGATACTGCCACCCATATCGACCGACAGCACTGGGAAGTCCAGGGCACCCAGCAAAGCGTTGAGTTCAAGATGTTTACGCTCACTGGGCATCAGCCCGACACGCTTAACCCCAAATACACCCACCACTTTTTCGATCTGTGGGCGCAAAGACTGAAACTGCATGTTGATCAGGTTTGGGCAATGCATGTAGATGGCATTGCCCTGCTCGCCCCCCACCTCGCCACGGGCGACGTTTACGCCGTAGCCAACCAGCAAGTCGAGGATGTCACGGAGAATGCCAACACGGTTTTGGCAATGAATCTTGATACGCATGAAGGAGGCTCTTTTGAATTTATTGTGGCCGTACTCCTGACAAAAATGGTTGCCCGACAATCTTTCGTCAAATTTATGTGACGAAATGAAGCAGCCAAAGCAATGGAGATCTACCAATCGGGCAAGTCGTAATAAATTCTTTACGAAATCAACAAGAATTCGGCTGACACCACTGGCCACGCAACCTGTATTCAAGGCGCTCAAGGCGTATGACTTAAGGCATCACAACAACAAGACGCCTACAGGAGATGGTGATGTCGGATACCCACTATCAGGCCCGCGAACCTGATGCAGACGGTTTTATTGATTACCCTGAAGCGGAACATGAGGTGTGGAACACCCTGATCACCCGACAGCTAGCGGTTATTGAAGGGCGCGCCTGCGATGACTACCTAAACGGGATAGAGCAGCTCAACCTGCCACACCACCGCATTCCGCAACTGGCCGAAATCAACAAGGTGCTGCGCAACACAACAGGCTGGAGCGTAGCCAGGGTGCCTGCGCTAATTCCCTTCCAGAAATTTTTCGAATTGCTGGCCAGCAAGCAGTTTCCAGTCGCGACGTTTATCCGCACGCCAGAAGAACTGGATTACCTGCAGGAGCCAGACATCTTTCACGAAATATTCGGCCACTGCCCATTGCTCACCAACCCCTGGTTTGCCGAATTTACTCATACCTACGGCAAGCTCGGCCTTAAGGCCAGTAAAGAAGAGCGCGTGTATTTGGCCCGCCTGTATTGGATGACCATCGAGTTTGGCCTGATTGATACACCACAAGGCCGGAAAATCTATGGCGGCGGCATTCTCTCCTCCCCCAAAGAAACGCAGTACTGCCTGACGAGCGACCCCGAACACCTGCCATTTGATGCAGTCGAAGCCATGCGTACCCCTTATCGAATCGACATTTTGCAGCCGCTTTACTTCGTCTTGCCGGAGATGAAACGTCTGTATCAGCTCGCACAGGAAGACATCATGGCGTTACTGCGACAGGCCCAACAGCTCGGGCTGCACGCGCCTAAATTCGCCCCCAAGGCAGCCTGAGCCCACAGCACGTTATCTATAAGGAGAAAAAGCATGAGCCTTGCCCAAGCACAATGTGAAGCCTGCCGAGCCGACGCCCCCAAAGTGTCACCTGAAGAACTGGCCGAACTGATCCGTCACATCCCCGACTGGAACATCGAAGTCCGTGACGATCACATGGAGCTTGAACGTGTTTTTCTGTTCAGGACCTTCCGCCACGCCCTTGCCTTTACCAATGCAGTTGCCGCCATCGCAGAAGAAGTGGGCCATCACCCAGCCCTGCTGACCGAATGGGGCAAGGTCACTGTTACCTGGTGGAGCCATGAAATGCGCGGCCTCCACCGCAACGACTTCATCATGGCCGCCCGTACCGATGAGCTGGCCGCACACGCAGAGGGTCGTAAATAATGCATTTTCAACAGATTGAAAAAGTACCCGGTGATCCTATTTTCGGACTGCAGGAGCTGTATAAGAACGATCCTGCCAGCAGCAAAATGGAACTGGCCCTTGGCGTCTATAAAGATGAGCACGGCAACACGCCCGTGCTTGACGTTGTGAAACGCGCCGAGCAGCACTTGCTGGAGCATGAAACCAGCAAAAGCTATATCGGTAGTCATGGCGATCCACTGTTCAACCAACTCATCACCCGATTGGTACTGGGCGACAACAACCCACTGCTCGACCAGCGCGCAGCCGCCACACAGGCGCCCGGAGGTACAGGTGCACTGAGGCTTGCTGCTGAGTTCATTGCCACATGCTTACCCGGACGCAGCATCTGGATCAGCGACCCCAGTTGGCCAATTCACCAAACGCTATTTGCTGCCGCGGGTGTAGAGGTCAAGCACTACCCCTACATTGACAGCCACAACCAAGTGGCCGTGGACACTCTGCTGGACACACTAAACCGCGCCACCAAAGGTGATGTGGTTCTGTTGCATGCCTGTTGCCACAACCCAAGCGGATTTGACCTGACCGATCACGATTGGCAACGGGTGTTGGATGTAATCAAAAGCCGTGACCTGTTGCCTCTTCTCGACTTTGCCTATCAAGGTTTTGGCGATGGCCTTGAACAGGATGCCTCCGTCGTGCGCTTGTTCGCTGAGCAATTGCCAGAATTACTGATCACTCATTCGTGCTCTAAGAACTTCGGGCTGTACCGCGAGCGCACAGGCGCACTGCTGGTATGCGCAGCAAACAGTGATCATCTGCAAGCCATTCGCAGCCAATTAGCCGTTGCTGCCCGTAACCTGTGGTCAACACCGCCGTCCCACGGCGCTGCGGTTGTCACTCACATTCTGGGTAATGACGAGCTGCGCCGACAGTGGACGCAGGAGTTGGAAACCATGCGTCAACGCATCGTCCGCCTTCGTCATGGACTGGTTGAGGCGCTGGGCAGTTATGGTTTGGCTGAGCGCTTCGAGCACATTACCCGGCAGCGCGGGATTTTCTCCTACACTGGCCTGAGCATCCCGCAAGTCAAACGCCTGCAAGAAGAGTTCAGCATTTATATGGTTGGACGAGGCCGGGCGAATATCACCGGCATTAACAGTGCGCACATTGATCAGTTGGCCACTGCAATTGCCCACGTCTGTAAATAGCTGGGGCTGCCACTAAAAGTCGACCTTGCCCCGCCCTGCCTTGATAGCCCCGCGCTTGCTCTTGCCGTCCAAACGGCGTTTTTTAGAGCCCAGCGTAGGCTTGGTGGGGCGGCGCTTTTTTTCAGTTTTGCCCGCAGCCAGGATCAACTCAACCAAACGTTCCAGGGCATCCGCTCGATTCTGCTCCTGAGTTCGATACTGCTGCGCCTTAATGATGACCACACCATCACTGGTAATCCGGCTATCCCGCCACTCCAGCAGGCGCTCCTTGTAAAACGCAGGCAAGGATGACGCCTGACTGTCAAAGCGCAAATGCACTGCACTGCTGACCTTATTCACGTTCTGCCCACCTGCCCCTTGGGCACGGATCGCCGTTAGCTCAATTTCATCATCCGGCAAATGAACACTATTGGAGATCAGTAACATCGTCAGGCATCGGTTAGCTCAGAATAATCGGTCAGTTTACTCCCTCAGGATGCCGCCCGCAGGACTAAAAACCCCCGCGACAAAGGCGCACAGGCTAACTGTTTGAGCACTTAACAACTCAACAAAATAGACACCAATCAGTTGATTTATAAGGATAAATTTAAATACAGCGTGCTCAAATAAATCATCTGATACGGTTTTTATTTAAAAACCTGCTTCTGTTTTCATAACACCGCTAAGCCGATCATGCGCCCCGCCTGAATAGCCCAAGGGGGCCGAACACCGTGAGCGAACGTATCCCGGCAAAGATCGTTGAAACCATCGACCCGCGCCATCCTATCCGCCTGACACCCTCGCAAGCGGGCGGTCATATCCATACCCGCAGCTTTACCGGCCTATTTCGCAACCTGCGCCGCTATGGCGCGGGCGCATTGATGCTGCTGTACTTCGGCACCGTCTGGCTGGATTGGGGCGATCGCCAGGCTGTGCTCTGGGACCTGCTGGGCAGCCAATTCCATGTATTCGGCACCACCTTCTGGCCGCAAGATTTCATCCTGCTGTCAGCACTCTTGATCATCTGCGCGTTCGGTTTGTTCTTTATCACCAAGGTCGCGGGTCGCGTCTGGTGCGGTTACAGCTGCCCGCAAAGTGTTTGGACCTGGATCTTTATGTGGGTCGAAAAAGTCACTGAGGGTGAGCGCAACCAACGTATCAAACTGGATGAGGCGCCTTGGTCTGCCAACAAGCTGATGCGCCGTGTCAGCAAGCATGCGCTGTGGCTAGGGGTCAGCTTTATAACGGGCCTGACCTTTGTCGGCTATTTCACCCCGATTAAACCGCTCGTTTCAGACATGCTGAGCTTGCAAGCCGGAGCAACCAGCGTCTTCTGGATCATTTTTTTCACCGCAGCCACCTACATGAACGCCGGATTTATCCGGGAAAAGGTCTGCGTGCATATGTGCCCATATTCCCGCTTCCAGAGCGTGATGTTTGACGACAGCACGCTGCTGGTGAGCTACGACAGTAAACGCGGTGAAAGCCGCGGTGCCCGCAAAAAAGGCGCGGATTACCGTGCTGAAGGCCTGGGCGACTGCATCGACTGCACCCTGTGCGTGCAAGTCTGCCCCACCGGCATCGACATCCGTGATGGTTTGCAGATCGACTGCATCAGCTGTGGCGCCTGTATCGACGCCTGCGACAGTGTGATGGACAAGATGGGCTATGAGCGCGGCTTGGTGCGCTACAGCTCGGACCTGGCCATGGCCGGTGGCAAAACCAACTGGCTGCGCCCGCAACTGACTGGGTATGCCGCCATGCTGCTGATCATGATTGGCGCATTGATCTGGGCCCTGCAAGCCCGCTCGCTGGTCTCGCTGGATATCCATAAAGACCGCAGCATTTACCGCGAAAATAACCTGGGGCAGATCGAGAACATCTATCGCCTGAAGATCATCAACAAAGCGCAGAGCACTCATCACTACGTGGTGACAATCAAGAGCGATGCCCAGCTTCAACTCAGCCAGCAGCCGGTCATTCAGGTTGCCGCCGGAGAGATGTTAGACGTGCCCGTCAGCGTTGCCTTGTTAACCGCTACAGCCCCCAGCACCTCAGAGAAACTGACCTTCGAGCTGGTTGCAGTGGACGACGACAGCATCCGCGTCAGCGCCGAAAGCACCTTCGTTTCACCCCGTAACCGCTGAGGCAGGTCGCATGCCCGCCCAACAGCCAGTAAAGTACGCAGCTTTATCCAGCGCAGCGCTGAATCAGGACAAGATGAAACGCTACGAAAAGTTTGCTGACGACATCGCCGAACTGATCCGCACCGGCGTACTGGCTGCTGGCGAGCGCGTGCCCTCTGTGCGTCACGCCAGCCGCACATATGGCGTCAGTCCATCCACGGTCTTCCAAGCCTATTACCTGTTGGAAAGCCGTGGCCTGATCGTGGCCCGCGAGCGCTCTGGCTACTTTGTCCGCGAACACGCGCAACAGCCGCTGCACGAGCCGGAAATCAGCAGCAAGCAAGCCCAGACCAGCGATGTGGACGTCAGCGAGCTGGTGTTCTCCGTGCTCGGCTCTCTTAAAGACCCGGATACCGTACCGTTCGGCTCGGCCTTCCCCAGCCCAGACCTATTCCCCCTCGCCCGCCTCAGCCGTTCAATGGCCCACAGCCTTCGGGACATGCAGCCACAGGCGGTCATCGCTGACATGACCGAGGGCAACCCGGACCTGCGCCGTCAGATTGCCCTGCGCTATATGGTCAGCGGAGTCATGCTGCCCCTTGAAGAGCTGGTGATCACCAACGGCGCCATGGAGGCACTTAACCTCTGCCTGCAATGCGTCACCCAACCTGGTGATCTGGTGGCTATTGAGGCCCCAGCCTTCTACGCCTGCCTGCAAGTGCTGGAACGCCTGAAACTGAAGGCCGTCGAAATTCCTGTTCACCCTCGCGAAGGGATTGATCTGGATAGCCTCGCCGAAAGCTTGCAGCGCCTGCCAATCAAAGCCTGCTGGTTTATGAGCGGCCTGCAAAATCCGCTGGGCGCGACCATGAGCGACGACAAAAAGCGCGCCCTGTGCGAGCTGCTGCAACAGCATCAGGTGCCGATGATTGAGGATGACGTCTACGCCGAGCTGTACTTTGGCAATCAGCCGCCCAAACCGGTGAAGAGCTTCGACCGCGACGGACTAGTGATGCACTGCGGGTCCTTTTCCAAATGCTTGGCGCCGGGTTACCGGGTGGGCTGGGTGGCAGCCGGACGCTACGCCGAGCAGGTCACACGCCTCAAGCTTATGACCACCATTTCACCCTCCGTACCGGCGCAAGCCGCCATTGCTGATTACCTGCAACACGGCGGCTATGATCGTCATCTGCGCAAGCTGCGCCACGAACTGGAAGCCCAGCAGGCCTCCATGCTCGCTTCAGCCGCGCGACACTTTCCTGCCCAAACCAAGGTAACCCGCCCTTCAGGGGGCTATTTCCTGTGGTTTGAGTTCCCGGAACAAGTGGATTCGCTCAAGCTGTTCCAACTGGCACTTGCACAAGGCATAAGCCTGGCGCCGGGGCCGATCTTCTCTGCCACCCGACGCTTTGGAAATTGCGCCCGCCTTAACTCCGGCCACCCTTGGACGGCCCACAGTGAACAGGCCATGGCAGTGCTGGGGCGCATCCTGGCTTCATTCTGAGTCGGTGAAACGTTCCCTTTAAATTTCCCTGAGCACACGCGATTTAAGTCAGCTAACGTAATCGGCTGCATTAATCAGGAATAACTCATGGATTCAATCACTCAGGCTGTTCTAGGCGCCTCGATTCAGGGTGCTTTGCTGGGTCGCTGGCAGGGACGTAAAGCACTGTTGTACGGCGCAATGCTCGGTACGCTGCCCGATCTGGACGTGGTTATTGATTACGGCGATGCAGTCGCTGACATGACCTTCCATCGTGGTTTCAGTCACTCTCTATTCGTCCTGTCTGGCCTTGCCCTTGTAATGGCATGGCTGTTCAGTCGTTTTCGCGGCTCGCCCGGCTACTCTACGCAGCGACTGTTCTGGACGATTTGGCTCGTGCTCATCACCCATCCGATTCTGGACAGTTTCACCAGCTACGGCACCCAACTGTTCTGGCCGCTGATGCCCACCCCGACGGCATGGTCCAACATCTTCATTATTGATCCCCTGTACAGCATCCCTCTCCTAGTGGCGGTACTTGTGGGGCTATTGGCTGGAATGGGGAAAACTGGAGTACGCCTTTGCACTTGGGCGCTCGCGCTGTCCTCGGTCTATATGGCCTCGACGTTCGCTGGCAAATACATGGCCGAGAAACAGGTGAATGCAGAACTGGCCCGCCAGGGTATTCAGGCTGAAGCCATTTTCAGCACCCCGACGCCATTCAACACCCTGCTTTGGCGCGTGGTTGTCATGGATGGTGAGGACTATCACGAGGCCCTGGTCAGCTGGTTTGATAACAAGCCACCGAAACTCGAACGCATTCCCCGTGGCACCTCACTGGCGCAGCCCTTAGCGGAATCACCTGCCTATCGTCGCTTAGTCTGGTTTACCGATAACCTGCTGCGCTATGACCAGGTTGACGATCAGTTGATCGTCACCGATATCCGCCTGGGCATGACCGGCTACCACCCGTTCCGCTTTGCCTTCGCCACGTTAGAGGATGGCCAGTGGAAACTTGCCGAAGAAGTTCCACAGATTGCCGTGGATCGTGGTGATTACAGCCGCCTCAAACAGCTGTGGCAGCGCATTTGGGATCAGGACGTGGATATTCCGCTACGGGCATGGGCGGATGAATTGACCAGACCTACCACAGCAGGCTGATTTCTACCTCAACCCCGAAGGTGGAAACGCTATGCGGTTCCACCCTACAACACACCACCAACACCCGTAGCGTGGATTAGCCGCATCGCGGCGTAATCCATGTCTCAGGAGCCACAGCGCCGCCAAACCTGCCACAACGCAACGGTGGAAACGCTACGCGGTTCCACCCTGCAAACACATCACCAACACCCGTAGCGTGGATTAGCCGCAGGCAGTCCGGGGAAACACTGTCGCAACAACACCGATGTAGCTCCAAATAGCACAAAGCCCGGCAATTGCCGGGCTTTGTTTGTCACTATGGCTGCCTCAGCGTGATGACTTGTTCTTCAAGGTGAAGCACAACCACAACAACCCTAACCATACGGGGATCGCATACACCGAGACATTAATGCCCGGGATCAGCAGCATCACACCCAGAATAAACGCCACAAATGCCAAGCACAGATAGTTGCTGACCGGGTACCACAACGCCTTGAACTGGGTATCCACGCCCTTGGCCTGCATGGCTTTACGGAACTTGATGTGTGCCAGGCTAATCATCGCCCAGTTGATCACCAACGCCGCCACCACCAGCGCCATCAGCAGCTCCAGCGCAGATTTAGGTGCCAAGTAGTTAACCAGCACACACAGCAGCGTGACCAAGGCCGAGACGCCAATGGACAGCACCGGTACTCCCCGCTTGTTGACCTTTGCCAACGCCCGTGGCGCATCGCCCTGATCAGCCAGGCCGTACATCATGCGGCTGGTGCAATACACGCAGCTGTTGTAGACCGACAAAGCCGCTGTCAGCACTACAAAGTTGAGGATGTTCGCCGCTGTATCGCTGCCGATCAGTGAGAAAATCTGCACAAACGGGCTGCTGCTGTAAGCATCGCCACCGGCACTCAGGGTTTCCACCAGACTGTCCCATGGATGCAGAGACAGCAGCACAGCCAGCGCACCGATATAGAAAATCAGGATGCGGTACACCACCTGGTTGATCGCCTTGGGAATGACAGTCTTAGGCTGATCAGCCTCAGCCGCAGTAATTCCCACCAGCTCAAGGCCACCAAAACTGAACATGATGATAGCCATCACCATTACCAACCCGGTCACACCATTTGGGAAGAACCCACCGTGGCTCCACAGGTTGCTGACGCTAGCCTCCTCGCCACCCGCACCGCTGAACAGCAGGTAGCAACCCAGAGCAATCATGCCAATGATCGCCACCACCTTGATAATGGCAAACCAGAACTCAGCTTCGCCAAACGCCTTCACGTTGGTCAGGTTGATCGCATTGATCAGCACAAAGAATGCCGCTGCCGTGGCCCACGTCGGTATCTCGGGATACCAGTACTGCACGTACTTGCCCACCGCCGTCAGCTCGGCCATCCCCACCAGCACATACAGCACCCAGTAGTTCCAGCCAGACATAAACCCAGCCAGCGGGCCCCAATAGCTATGAGCAAAGTGACTGAAAGAACCTGCGACGGGCTCTTCCACAATCATTTCGCCGAGCTGACGCATGATCAGGAAGGCGATGAAGCCACCGATGGCATAGCCGAGGATCATCGACGGCCCGGCGGATTTCAGTACACCGGCCGACCCTAGAAACAGGCCAGTACCGATGGCGCCACCGAGGGCAATAAGCTGGATATGACGGTTTTTTAGCCCGCGCTTGAGCGAGCCAGCCTGCAACGAGTCAGACATCAGCACACACTCCACAACGGGCTGCTGGACATGGGGAGACGAGACATGGGATCACCTGTCGCTCTATTCCGTGACGGGAACACACCCATCAGGTTGATAACTCGATGGAATAAAATTGGCCAAAGGCCAAGAAAAGGTAGATGCATGTGAGCATCAGGTCACGGAAAAGGCGCGGATTATATACAGCTTTGGCCCTGTTCGCCTGCCTCAAGTGCTGAGCTAAAGCAGCCGAACAGAGCCAATTGTGCGTGGATCAGGCCTCAGCTGGTCTGAAAGTCGGCCGCATTGCGCGTAGCTCCAGCCGTGCTTCTGGAGACTTTGATCCAGTAAAAAATACCCACCACGATCAGCCATACCGGGATAGCAAAGACCGAAACACGGATACCTGGCGTCATCAGCATGACTGTCAGCATAAACAGCACAAATGCCAACACCAGGTAGTTCCCCACGGGATAGAACAATGCTTTAAAGCTGCTGTGCTGCCCGGTGCGGATTTGGTGCTGGCGGAACTTAAGGTGCGAGTAACTGATCATTGCCCAGTTGATCACCAGGGTTGCTACCACCAGCGACATCAGCAGTTCCAGCGCATTCTTTGGCACCAGATAATTCACCCCAACCGCCAAGCCCGTAACCAACGCCGATACCAGCAATGCCCGTACCGGCACACCGCGCTTATCGACCTTGGCCAGTGCCCGTGGCGCATCACCCTGCTCAGCCAACCCCAGCAACATGCGGCCATTGCAATAGGTACCGCTGTTGTAGACCGACAGCGCCGCCATCAGCACCACGAAGTTAAGGATGTGCGCAGCGGCATCATGGCCGATCAGGGAGAAAATCTTCACAAACGGGCTGCCGCTGTAGTCGTCCCCTGCACTGCTGATGCTTTGCAGCAGGGAATCCCAAGGGCTCAGGGACAGCAACACCACCAGCGCACCGATGTAGAAGATAAGAATCCGCCAGATCACCTGATTGATCGCTTTGGGAATTACCTTCTTCGGGTTCTCCGCCTCGGCAGCGGTGAAGCCCAGCATTTCAAGCCCACCAAAGCTGAACATGATGAAAGTCATCGCCAGCACCAGGCCCATGATGCCGTTAGGGAAGAACCCGCCATGGCTCCACAGGTTAGTGACCGTGGCCTGCTCCCCACCCGCGCCGCTGAACAGCAGCCAACAGCCGAGCACGATCATCCCGACCACCGCTACCACCTTGATCATGGCGAACCAGAATTCGGCCTCACCAAAGAACTTCACGTTCGCGAGGTTAATGGCATTAACCAGCACAAAAAAGGCAGCAGCGGTTGCCCAGGTGGGAATCTCTGGCCACCAGAAATGAATGTATTTGCCGACGGCTGTCAGCTCCGACATGCCCACCAGCACATACAACACCCAACAGTTCCAGCCGGACAAAAAGCCACCGAAGCGTCCCCAGTATTTGTGGGCGAAGTGACTGAAAGAACCCGCGACAGGCTCCTCAACAATCATCTCGCCGAGCTGGCGCATGATCAGGAACGCAATAAATCCGCAAAAGGCATAACCGAGAATCATTGAAGGCCCGGCGGACTTAAGCACACCAGCCGAACCTAGAAACAAGCCCGTGCCAATGGCGCCCCCTAAAGCAATCAACTGAATATGTCGGTTTTTCAGGCCGCGTTTTAACTGGCCGGTATCGGAGGTCTCATGCTGCATGACGTCACCTTGATGTTGTTATCGTGACGGATAGAACCCGCAGCGTTTGTAGCGCAGCGGAATGAGTCGGGCGGATACACCCGGGTTAGGAACTGCACGCAAGACGGATGGTGTTACGGAGCGTCCGGTTGAACCTCCGGCGCGGCCTGTCTGAACGCATCCAACGGCTCACAGCGGTTAGCCACTGCCAGCAAACGCGGATAGGCATTCAGATCGACGTGATAACGACGGGCGTTGTAAAGCTGAGGAATGAGACAAGCCTCCAGGTAACCTGGCTGCTCGCCCAAAGACAACTCATCCTTGAACACGGCTAGTCCATCCTCCACCGCTGCTAAACCGCGATGAAGCCAGTGCAGATACCAATCGGTTCTGACCGGTTCTGAAAGGTTCAGTTCATCTGCAAGGTACTGAAGTACTCTCAAGTTTGTGATCGGGTGCAAATCACACGCAATATGCAGCGCCAATGCCCGTACTTGAGCCCGCCGCACCGAATCTTCCGGCAACAGCGGCGGCCCAGCGAAACGCTCATCCAGATATTCCAGAATCGCCAACGATTGGGCAATGCGTACCCCGCCATTGCCTTCATCGACCAGCAGAGGAACTAACCCTTGAGGATTGAGCTGGAGGTACGCGTCGCTGTGCTGCTGGCCACCGTCCTTGAGCAGGTGCACAGGCACCTGCTCATAGGCGAGACCTTTCAGATTCAAAGCAATCCGCACCCGATACGCTGCACTGGAACGCCAGTAGCCGTATAGCGTCAGCTCAGCCCTCATAGCGCTGGACCACCTGGTCAATTGCACCAAACAGGCTGTTGCCAGCGGTATCAAACATCTCAATACGCAACCGGTCACCAAACTTCAGAAATGGCGTCTGTGCCTCGCCCTGCTCGATAATCTCCAACATGCGTTTTTCAGCCAGACAGCTGGAGCCTGCGCTGCGGTCATAGTTGGAAACGGTGCCCGAGCCGATGATGGTGCCGCTACCCAAGGGGCGTGTTTTTGCGGCGTGGGCCAGCAGCGTCGGGAAGTTGAAGGTCATATCAACGCCTGCATCGGGCCGACCGAAAAGCGTCCCGTTGATGTGGCTGACCAAAGGTCGGTGCACCTTGCCTTCCCGCCAATGCTCCCCCAATTCATCTGGGGTAATCGCAACCGGAGAAAAACTGGAGGATGGCTTGCTCTGATAGAAACCGAAGCCCTTGGCTAATTCACCGGGAATCAGGTTACGCAGGGACACATCGTTAACCAGCATCAGCAGCTGGATATGGCCTGCGGCCTCCGCTGCACTGACGCCCATTGGCACGTCATCAGTAACCACCGCCAGTTCAGCTTCGAGGTCAATGCCCCACGCTTCATCCGCCATCAAAATCGGGCTATGTGGCGGGATGAAGGAATCGGCACCGCCCTGATACATCAGCGGGTCGTGCCAGAAACTCTCCGGCATCTCAGCCCCACGGGCCTTACGCACCAGCTCAACATGATTCACGTAGGCGCTACCATCGGCCCAGTGGTAAGCCCTGGGTAAAGGGCTGTGGCAGGATTGCTGGTCAAATCCGAAGGCCCGCGCCTCCAGGCCATCATTCAGACGCTCATAGACAGCTTCCAGCTTGGGTCGGGTGTGCTGCCAATCATCCAATGCAGCCTGCAACGTAGCGGCAATCGTTGGAACTTGAACGGCCCGCTGTAAATCCCGCGAAACCACCACCAGCACACCGTCACGACCTTGATTGAGAGAAGCGAGTTTCATCAGCTTTCCTTACCCGGCGCACGCCAGGAGTTCACGTATTGGGGAACATCCACCGCTGACGTCACGTCAGCGATTTCCAGTGCGCGGCGGGTGTCGATCATCACCGCCACTTCATCGATAAAGGTGGCCGGGTCTTCCTGGCTCTTTTTCAGCGCCTTGGGATGCGGACCGTGGGGGAAACCGCACGGATGCAGGGTGACCATCCCGGCCTCAATGTTGTCGCGGCTAAAGAAGTTGCCACGGTGGTAGAACAGCACTTCGTCGTAGTCATCGTTGTTGTGATAGAACGGCACCTTTAAAGCGCCGGGGTCGCTCTCCACAGGCCTTGGGGTGAAGGTGCAGATCACAAAACCATTGGCGACGAAGGTGGTGTGGGCCGAGGGCGGTAAGTGATAGCGATGGCTCATCAGCGGGCGGATATCGCGCCAGTTAAGACGGAAAACACTGTTGTCGCCATGCCAGCCCACCACATCCAGCGGGTTGTAGGGATAGGTCACGGTGCTGATCTGCCCGCGTCGCTTGATGCGGATTTGCCAGGTCTGTTCGTCCTGTTGCGCCTTGAAGGCATCGTCCAGACGCGGGTAATCCAGTACCGCCGGATCAAAAATCGCCTGCGGCCCCAGTAGCCCTTTATCCGGGAGCTGATAAGCGCCGTCCGTGCTCTCAATAAGCAGCATAAAAGTGGGCTGCTTCGCCTCAATCCGCCACGCCGTACCACGCGGAATCAGCAGGTAATCGCCATCGCGGTAACTCAGGTGGCCGAAGTCGCAGTAGAACTCCCCTGCGCCTTCGTGAACAAAGAGCAGATCGTCGCCGTCGCCGTTGCGCACCAGATGGCGCATGGCGCCGTTGGTTCGCCATATGCGCAGTTTGACGTCACCGTTGTGCAGCGTCAGTGGCGCGGCCAGCGGACAATCGCGCTGGCTTTCGATGCGGTTGAAATCAAACGCATGGGGCCGCAGCGGCCCTTCCCAGTCGATCCAGCCGGTTGGCGGGTGTTTGTGATGCAAGTGCGCGGTCGGCCCGAAGAAACCTTCGCGGCCCATCTCACGCTCATAGGTGCCCTGCGGGAAGTCGCAATGTGCTTGCCGCGAGCACACGCCCTCACTCAGGGGAATACGTACCCAGTTACGACTCATGACCAGTCTCCATCCAAGGTGCCTGTTGCACCGTTGCCGGTTAGCTCAGGTAAAACCTGCGCCTATCAATCCGCAGCGATCACGCCACGCTTGATCTGGTCCTCTTCGATGGACTCAAACAGGGCCTTGAAGTTGCCCTCGCCAAAGCCCTGATTGCCCTTGCGCTGGATGATCTCGAAGAAGATCGGGCCAATCACTGTGTTGGTGAAAATTTGCAGCAGAATGCCGTCATCGCCCGGCGCGCCGTCGATCAAGATGCTCAGCTCACGCAAGGTATCTGTTGGCTCACCATGCCCCGCGACACGGGTGTCGACCTTGTCGTAGTAAGTGCCGGGCGTGACCATAAAATCGACGCCGTTTGCACGCAGTTGGCGGACAGTCTGATAAATGTCGTCGGTGCTCAGGGCGATGTGCTGGATGCCTTCGCCATGGTATTCGCGGATAAATTCTTCGATCTGGGACTTATCGTCAGCCGACTCATTGATTGGAATGCGGATCTTGCCGCAGGGCGCAGTCATCGCCCGGGACAGCAGCCCGGTGAGTTTGCCTTCGATATCGAAGTAGCGGATTTCGCGGAAGTTGGCGATACGCTCGTAAAAGCCCGACCACACATCCATTTGCCCACGGCGGACGTTGTGAGTGAGGTGATCAAGCCCCACCAGGCCGACGCTGTTGTCATGGGCGCAGCGGCCGGGGATGAACTCGAAGTCGACGTCGTAGATTGTCTTATCGCCGTAGCGATCTACCAGATACAGCAGTGACCCGCCAATGCCCTCAACGCAGGGAATGTTCAGCTCACCGAAGTTCGCGTGGCTGCCCACTAAGGTGGCGCCCTGCTGCGCCACATAAGCCGCCGCCTGAGCCGCATTCTTCACCCGGAAGGCCATCGCGCAGGCGCTCGGCCCATGCTTCTCAGCGAAGGCTCGAACATGGCCGCTAGGGCTGCCATTGAGCACGAAGTTGATGTCGTTCTGCTGGAACAGCCACACCTCTTTAGTCCGGTGTTTGGCTGTTTCGGTAAATCCCATTGCGGTAAAGAGCTCACGCAGCTGCTGGATGCCCTCGGCATTGGGTGCGGTGAACTCGACGAATTCGAAACCATCGGTACCGATTGGGTTGTGCTGTTCAATTTTGCTCACGGCGTTCATCTCGCCTCCTGATTATTGTTGTGGTGCGAATGGATGCCCTCATCACATCCCAGCCGCACCGCAGCAACAACCCGGCTAATAGCCCGCCTCAGCCCCCGCCCTTGGGCTGACTGGCAAGCTTTTATGACAGGCGATACCGAGTCGCAGAACAGCCCCCGGATTCGTAACGATTTTCTTACAAGGAGGCCAGCAGACTTGCCAGACCGATTGGCGCATCAATGCTGCAAGTTGCCGTAGAGCTTGGCGTACAACCCACCTTCTGCGATCAACTGCTGATGATCGCCGTCTTCAGCAATGTGGCCGTCATCGAACACTACAACCCTGTCAGCCTGCTTCACTGCACTGAGGCGGTGAGCAATGATCAGCGTGGTACGCCCCTGCAGGAAGGTGTTGAGCGCTTGGTGGAGTGCATATTCGGTCGCCGCATCCAGCGCTGAAGTCGCCTCATCAAGGATGACGACTTTAGGTTCTGCCAGCACCATCCGTGCGGTGGCCAGACGCTGGCGCTGCCCCCCAGACAGCCGCACACCGGATCGTCCGACCACACTGTCCAAGCCGCTGGGCAACTCACGAATGGTGTCTGCCAGCTGAGCGATTTCCAGCGCCTGCCAGCACGCTGCGTCATCCCGCTCACGGCCCATGCACAGGTTGGCGCGGACCGTGTCGTTGAACAGCGCCGGGGATTGCAAAACCACCGCTACATGCTCACGGATGGTTTCCAAGCCGATTTCCTGCTGGCTCAAGCCACCAAAGCGGATGGTCCCGGCCTGAGGCGTGTAGAGTCCAAGTAACAGCTGCACCAGCGTGCTCTTACCGCCCCCGCTGGCGCCGACAATCGCCACCTTCTCACCTGGCTTGATGCTCAAGTTCAACCCATTGAGCACGGGCTCGTCGGTGTAGGCGAAGCTCAGCCCATCGACCTCGATTCCTACAGTTTTATGGCCGCTAAACGGATCGGCATGCCCCGGGTATTGTGGCTCATCCTTGCGCGCCAGCAGCTCATTGATACGACTTAAGGCGCCGCCAGCGGCGTAGAAGGCGTACTGCAAGTTCAGCAGTTGCTCCACCGGCCCGATCATGAACCACAGGTAGCTGAACACGGCGAGCATCTGCCCGATCGACAGATCGGAGAACAGCACCGTGAGCATGGCGGCGGCGCGAAACAGGTCGATGCCGAACTGGAACAACAAGCCGCTGGCGCGGTTTGAGGCGTCGGTTTTCCATTGCGACGCAACGGCGTAGTCCCGAACCTCTTTGGCACGCAGGCCAAGGCGGCCAAGGAAGTAACCCTGTCGATTTCCAGCGCGGACTTCCTGGATGGCCTCCAGGGTTTCGGTCAGCGCCTGGGTGAAGCGCGAGGTGCTGTCGTTTTCCTGTTTTTTCAGGTGTTTGACCCGCTTACCCAGCTGTACCGTGGCGTAGATCACCAGCGGGTTGAACAACAGAATCAACAGCGCCAGCTTCCAGTGCATCCAGATCAGGATGGCGGAAGTCCCTGCCAAGGTCAGCATGGCGACCAAGAAACGGCTAAGGGTCTCGCCGACAAACTTATCCAGCGTGTCCAGGTCCGTCACCAGGTGGGTGCTGACCGTACCGCCACCGAGGCTTTCGTATTCTTCCAGCGAGATACGCTTGAGTCGCTCAATCAGGCGGATACGAATGCGGTAGACAATGTCCTTGGACAACAACGCAAACTGCTTGGCCTGCAGCACATTGAACACCAACGCCCCCATCCGCAGCAACAAGGTCACCACCAGCATCAGGCCGATATAACCGGCAGCTGTCTCCCAGCTGGCGGGCAAGAAGTTATCCATGAAGCGCAAGGCAGCATCGCCATCCTTGAGCAGCACTTCGTCCACCAGCAACGGCAACAGCAAGGGAATGGGTACGCTGCACAAGGTCGCCAGAACAGCGACCAAATTGGCCCAGATCAGTGCTTTCTTATGTCGCAGGGCCAGGCGACGGATTTCAGCCCAGCTGAGGCGGTCAACCATTCCTGGCCCTGTCCAACCAGCGCGTTAACAACGGCTGCAGCGACTCCAAGGGTTGGTAGCCGTTGGTCACCAGTGCCAGCTGACCATTGTGCTCAGCCAGCAAGGTAGGAAAACCAGCGATACCAAGGCCTTTCGCCCATTCGAAGTCAGCCTGGGTCGCATCCCTTTGTGCCTGGCTGTCGAATGCTTGGGCAAACTCAATCCGTGGGATCCCAGCCTTTTCGGCTAGCTCAACCAGCACACTGGCACGGCTGACATCCAGGCCCTGGGTATAGAAACCCTGCTGAATCAAGCGGGTCAGCGGCCATACCAACTCTGGCGCCAGACTCCGAGCCGTGACGATAGCGCGGCAGGCGGGTTCGGTGTCGTAGACAAAGCCCTCGGGGATGCCTTTGTCAAAGTTGAACAGCTGCCCGGTGGCTGCATTAACCGCCTGCCAGTACCCCAGATAACGCACCCGACCGGCTGCATCGACGGCAACGCCATCGCGGCGCAAGCCACCCACGACCAGCTCAAGCCCAACGCCATCAGCCGCGGCCTGCTCTGCGAGTGCTTCCAATACCGGCGCAAATCCCCAGCACCAGGAGCACATAGGGTCCATAACGTAGAGCAGGCGTGCTTGCATGATTAAGCCTCGCGTTTCTGACGGGCGTTGTAGCCCAGTGGGTGCGGTTGATTGCGGGCCTTGGCCAATTCAATTTGACGCTGACGCTCGCGAGCCCCTGCGCGAGTTTTCTCCGGCAACGAGTCCCAGCAATGCGGGCAGCTGATACCTGGTGTATAGAACTCAGACTGACGGTCTTCAACCGAAACTGGTGTACGACAGGCGTGGCACTGATCGTAGTCGCCCTCACTCAAGTCGTGCCGCACGGTGACGCGGTTATCAAATACGAAACAGTCGCCCTGCCACTTGGACTCTTCCTGCGGCACCTCCTCCAAGTATTTGAGGATGCCGCCCTTGAGGTGATACACCTCTTCGAACCCTTCAGTCAGCATATAGCTGGAAGCCTTCTCACAACGGATACCGCCAGTGCAGAACATGGCGACCTTCTTGTGCTTGCTTGGATCGAAGTGGGCGCGGATGTAATCCGGGAACTCACGGAACGTCTTGGTCTTCGGGTCGATGGCACCTTCAAACGTGCCGATGGAGACTTCGTAGTCATTGCGGGTGTCGATCAGCAGCACTTCCGGATCACTGATCAGCGCGTTCCAGTCTTTCGGCTCAATGTAGGTGCCAACCTTTTTGTTCGGGTCAACACCGGGCACGCCGAGTGTCACGATCTCTTTCTTCAGCTTGACCTTGGTGCGGTAGAACGGCTGCTCGTCGCAGTAGGACTCTTTGTGGTCAATGTCTGCCAAACGTGGGTCCTGAGTCAGCCACGCCAGCAAGCCATCAATACCTGCGCGGGTCGCAGACACGGTGCCATTGATGCCCTCTTCGGCCAGTAGCAGCGTGCCTTTCACGCCGTTATCCAGCATGCATTGCAACAGCGGTTCACGCAGGGATTCATAGTCAGGCAGGGAAACGAACTTATACAGCGCAGCGACAACGATCTTGTCTGTCATGGGTACTTCCTTCAGTAGTCGCCCACGTAAAGGGCGGACCGGGTAGCAGAAAAAGTTCGGCCCGAGGTCAGTGATCACCTCGGGCCGATGGCGTGCATTTTAGGGGCTTAATGCAGCGCTGTTAAGGCTCAATTGCCTCAGTGGCCTCCGCGACAGGTCGGTGAAGCCGGTGCAACGCCCTGCTCCTGCCACTCCTGCGGGGTATAGGTGTGCAGAGCCAATGCATGAATCTGCCCCATCAAATCGCCCAGGCAGCCATAAACCTTCTGGTGACGCTTAACCGCATTCAGCCCGGCAAACTGCTCACTGACGATAACGGCCTTGTAATGGGTTTCCTGTCCACGGCTGTGCATATGGCTTTCATCCAGCACATCAAGGTGCTGAGCATCAAATGCAGCTAAAGCGCCGCGCAGAAGATCAATCTTTGCCATAAAAACTCACCTGAAAACGCTGATTACTGTTTCTTGCCGCCCAGCTTGGTGGTCATCTCGTCCAGCAATTGATTGACCTTGGGCACCGCGGTTTCCAGTTTACCCTGAGTCAGCTGTGCCGAGCGTGCTGTCAGCATCGGCATTTGCTCCATGACTTTCTTGCCCAGCGGGGATTCATAGAAACGAATCAGGTCCTTCAGCTCCTGCTCATTAAAGGTGCTGGTATAGAGCTTGACCATATCGGGTTTGATTTTGTCCCAACCCACCGCCTGATCCAGCGCGGTATTGGCCTGCGCCTGATAGGTTTCCAGCACAGCTTTCTGGCTAGCTGGGGCCTTTAATTCAGCGAATCGCTGGGCAAACATGCCTTGTACCTGCGAATAAACCGGCACAGCCAACTTGTCCGCCCGAGCCAGCAAAAGGAAGCGTTCAGCATCCGCCGCGTGGCTTTTGGCATCGGCCAGCACAGGCGCACTCGCACAGGCCAGAATGAGGGCAGCACTTACAGCGGTTAAGCGTGACATGGTTGTCTCCAATATTTATCTACGAGTTTTTGTGACCCTCGTAACATCATTTTGTGCCCAAGCTATTGTCATACTCAAGCTAATAGACAATATTTAAGCACTAACGTTCTATGTATTTTTAAGACAGGTTCACACGCCAAGAAACTCATTGATAACACGCCTGTCTGAGGCTTATGGCCAATTCGGGCGCACACATGGACGTGCAAATGAACACCTTAACAACCTCTGGCACTTCCTTGTGTGACAGCAAAGGGCAACTCAACCCTGCGGCTATCGGTTTTTCATCTCACCCCGCGGTGAACTACGCCATACCCGGTCGTTATGGTCGACGCAAGCGGTGGAATCATTGGTGCATCATCAATCCCCAGTGGATGTTAGCGATTACCCATGCTGACTTTGACTACGTGGGTTTGGCCTCAGCACATTTTGTCGACTTGGTCAGCGGCGAACATTACAGCTTCAGCCAGAAACGACTCTTTGCAAGGGACTCTAGCCTTCCTGATCAGCCTTTCGATGATCACACCTTCAATCACCCTCTGCTGCAACTCAGAGTCAGCGCCACCGCCCACAACAGCACCATTACCCTAAGCGCGTCCAACCATGGCGGCCAAGCAATCCAGGCCATGCTGCACATACAGCGCCCTGCCCACCTCGAATCGGCTAATCTAGTTGCCCCCCTTGGACGCAACAGCTTTCATGCATCAAGTCGTCACCTAGGCCTGCCCTGTACTGGCAGCATCCAGCTCAACGGCCGTCTTCATGAAAGTGCCGGCACCCAGAGCTATGCTTCCTTAGACTTCGGCCGAGGTGTTTGGCCGTTCCAAAGCCAATGGACCCGCGCAGCTTTTGCCGCTCCAGGCGGCATTGCAGGTAATTTCGGCACCGGGTGGACAGACCACAGCGGGCTGTCTGAAAACACCCTGTGGTTCGGCGGGCAGGCGCAACACCTGACCAGCCCCATTCGTATTGAGGTGGAGTCCAGCGAGTTAATGGCCACGCGCCAATTAACAAGTGCGGACGGAAAAGTGCAGCTGTCATTCACACCCAGCCAGAAACACGTCACCCGCCGCAATTTTGGCCTGCTATATATCAATAACCGCCAGCTCTTCGGGCGCTTCAGCGGCACATTACGCGGTGATCAGAACGAGTGTGTACCTGTACAACATGCACTCGGCTGGCTGGGCGAAGCTGAAGCGCGCTGGTAGTTGCACGTCCATACGGAACCTCTGCCCACCTGCCGCACCCTAAGCCATACAGAAACCGCTATGGAGCCAGCGATTTCCCATGTCTTTGCGATCAGGAGAAATGCATGAGCCGTATTGAAACTGACAGCCTTGGCCCGATTGAAGTACCAGAGCAAGCATACTGGGGCGCCCAGACCCAGCGCTCTCACCTGAACTTTGCCATCGGCGATGAGCGCATGCCCCTTGCGGTCGTTCGCGCCCTGGCCCAGATCAAAAAAGCGGCTGCACGGGTCAATCAGCGCATTGGCTCATTGCCGGCCGACACGGCTCGTTTAATTGAGCAAGCCGCCAATGAAGTCATCGCTGGACAACACGACGACCAATTCCCACTGGTGGTCTGGCAAACCGGCAGCGGCACGCAAACCAATATGAACGTCAACGAAGTGATTGCTGGGCGCGCCAATGAGCTGGCGGGCAAGCCCCGTGGCGGCAAAAGCCCTGTCCACCCGAACGATCACGTCAACCAGTCGCAAAGCTCCAACGACAGCTTCCCAACCGCCATGCATATTGCCGCAGCAGAAGCTGTTCACCAGCACCTGCTCCCTGCTCTGCACGAGTTGCGCGACGGCCTGCAGGAGCAAGCAGAGCGCTATAGCAAGCAGATCAAAACTGGGCGTACTCACATGATGGACGCCACGCCGATGACCTTTGGCCAGGAGCTTTCAGCCTTCGTCGCGCAGCTTAACTACGCGGAGCAGGCACTGCTCAACGCCCTGCCCGCTGTCTACCAACTGGCACAAGGTGGAACAGCGGTAGGCACCGGCCTTAATTCACCACACGGCTTCGATACCGCCATCGCTGCCGAACTGGCTGCCTTAACGGGGCTGCCGCTGGTGACGGCCCCTAACAAATTTGCCGCATTGGCAGGCCACGAGCCGCTTGTAGCACTCGCAGGCGCCTTGAAGGCGCTCGCAGTAGCGCTGATGAAAATCGCCAACGACCTGCGCCTGTTGGGTTCCGGCCCCCGTGCAGGACTTGCGGAAGTACGCCTACCCGCGAACGAGCCCGGTAGCTCAATCATGCCCGGCAAGGTTAACCCGACCCAATGCGAAGCATTGTCTATGCTGGCCTGTCAGGTTCTTGGCAACGACACCGCCATTACCTTTGCTGCCAGCCAGGGCCATTTGCAACTCAACGTATTCAAGCCCGTCATCATCTACAACCTGCTGCAATCAATCCGCCTGCTTGGTGATGGCTGCCGAAACTTCCAGCTGCATTGCGTCGCGGGTCTGCAAGCCGATAGCGAGCGCATGGCCGCACATCTGGAGCAAGGCCTGATGTTGGTTACAGCCCTCAATCCACATATCGGTTACGACAAAGCCGCGCAGATCGCCAAACTGGCCTATCAAGACGGTTTGACCCTGCGCCAGGCCGCCCTGCAATTGGGTTACCTCAGCAACGAGGAATTCGACGCTTGGGTGCGTCCCGAAAATATGCTGAAGGCAGGCCAACATGAATGATCAGGTTAAGAGCGGCGCAACCAAACTGGAGGGCGACGGCAAACGCATTCTGATGATTATCGGCTCCCCCAAGCGCCGCAGCCTGTGCCACGCATTGGCGGACGCTTGGAGCACCGGTGCTCGCAGTAAAGGCCACATCGTGCGGGAATTACGCCTTAACGAGATGGCCTTTGACCCGATTCTTCATCACGGATATGAGCAAAGCCAGACTCTCGAACCTGACCTGCTCGAAGCCCAACGGCAGATCCATTGGGCTGAGCATCTGGTTATCGCCTACCCCGTTTGGTGGGGCGGCATGCCGGCCCTGCTCAAGGGCTTTTTTGACCGTACGTTCTTACCTGGTTTTGCCTTCAAATACCGTAACGACGGACGCATCTGGGACAAACTTCTCAGCGGCCGCACCGCTGACGTGTTGGTCACCATGGACACACCACCTTGGTACTTCCGCTGGGTATATGGCGCACCGGGGCATCGGCAAATAAAGCGCACCATTCTTGGCTTCAGCGGGATCAAAACCCGAAGCCTGCACACGTTCGCCCCCGTGCGCATGGCCTCAGAAGAACAGCGACTGAAATGGCTCAATCACGCTGAAAAGCTAGGCAGCCAAGCCTGAATCAGCGCAAAGATGAACGCCCGCGCAGCCCGGCCAGCAAAGTCGGGCCCATTGCGGTCAATGCTGAGCCACTCACCACCAACAAGGCACCGCCATAAGCGATCCAATTCAGCTGTTCAGGCAGGATGTGTGACGGCCACCAAATGGCCGCTAGGGCAACCGCTGCAAAGGTTACCAATGGCGTCACTGCCAATGCAGCACTGACCTTAGACGCTTCCCAATGCGCCAGCGCCTCGGCAAAAGCGCCATAGGCCACCAACGTGTTCAAGCAGCACGCCAGCAGTAACCAGCCCTGAACCGAATTCAACTCCGTTACCTGCTGCGGATGCGCCCAAGGGAAAAGCAGGACGGCGCAGGCCAGGTAAATCACCATCATGATCTGCAGAGAATTCCACACCGTCAGCAGCTGTTTCTGCGCCAACCCGTAAAACGTCCAAACAAAGGCTGCAGCCAAAACGATCAATACACCCGTGGTGTATGCGGTCAAAGAGGTCAGCAACTCAACCAAGCGCTGATTAAAGAACAGGCCAAACCCCACAAGTAGCACTAATAATCCAAGCCCTTGAATGAGACTAAAACGCTCACGAAAGATAAGCAGGCTACTCACCAGCAACAGTATCGGTGCCACCTGAATAACCAACTGGGTAGTGCCTGGATTTAACAACTTCAGCCCAAACAGATAAAGCACGTAGTTGCCCGTCAGCCCTAATACAGCAATTACCACTAACCATTTGCCCTTCTTACCCAATAAGGAAAACGCAGGCAGGCGCTTGCTTGCCGTGAGGTAGGCCAACAAGACGCCACCCGATACCAAGAGGCGGTACCAAGTCACGGTGATAGGGTCCATGACCTCAAGCACTTCTTTGAGTTTGATGGGCAGAATGCCCCAGAGGAAAGCCGTTAAAAGGGTTAAAAACAGACCATAAGCCCAACGACCCGACGACGTATGCATGACAGCCCCAAACAGGTGAATAGGTCATTTTAGGGGCTGACCATCAACGACTACAGACACAGTCATGCCCTCAGTTGCCCCCGTACTGTATTGCAGTACAGAAAAAACAAACATGTGACGTGTGCCGCAAGCCCTGTCCTATTGATTCGATTATTTGGTACAGTCGAACTATAAAAACAATAACCCTTTATTTACCAAGGACATCATCATGATCGGTAAGCGTGAAGTTGACCCGGCAAAATCTACCCACTACCGATCTGATCGAATTAGCTCGGTCAACGGCCAATATTTTTTTTCGACCCGTGAAGGCACTCTCGAAGGTCCTTACTTCACGCGTGTCGATGCTGAGAGGGAAGTCCAACGCTATATTGACAGACAAGTTCGCGCCCGGCAGTTACTTGGCCTGAGCTACGCCCCGCACCTTTAAATAAAAAACCGCGATTAATCGCGGTTTTTTATTTGTGAGCACCCAACTCAATCCTTTTTGAAAGCCTCTTCTAACGCCTGATTGATGGTGCGCAGCACCTTTATCCTGGCAAAGCGCTTGTCGTTAGCCTCAACTAACGTCCATGGAGCAATCTCTGTACTGGTGCGATCCACCATGTCGCCAACTGCGTCCCGGTACAACGGCCACTTCTCCCGGTTACGCCAATCTTCCTCTGTAATTTTGAAGCGTTTGAACGGAATCTTTTCCCTTTCCTTAAACCGCTTGAGCTGGGTTTTCTGATCAATAGCCAACCAAAACTTGACCAGAACAACACCGGCATCCGTCATCTGCTGCTCAAAGTCATTGATCTCACCATAGGCACGCAGCCAGTCGCTGGGAGAGCAAAACTCTTCAACTCGCTCGACAAGAACACGGCCATACCAAGATCGGTCAAACAACGTGAACTGACCTCTTGCAGGCAAATGCCGCCAAAACCGCCACAAGTAGGGTTGTTGCCGCTCTTCGTCAGTAGGCGCAGCAACTGGAACAATCCGGTACTGTCGTGGGTCAAGAGCCCCGATTACACGGCGGATCGCTCCACCCTTACCTGCAGCATCATTACCCTCGAAAACCGCGACCAGTGAATGCTTACGCATACGCTTGTCGCGCAACAGGCTAGACAGACTCGCTTGTTCAATCGCCAGTTGCTCGTTGTAATCCCCTTTATCCAGCGCCTGGGTCATATCCAGACTTTCTAGAAGCCCCCGCTCATCCAGACTAGAAATCATAGGCGCAGCATGGGGATGTGAGGTGATGCGCTCGCGGGACTTGAGAGCTGCTTGCAGACCATCGAGCAAAATACGCCCCACAGTGAGGCTGCGATAATACTGATCAGCACCCTCCACGACATACCAAGGCGCATAATCCCGGCTGGTACGACGCAGCAGACGCTCACCAACTTCAACAAACTTGTTGTAAGTCCTTGATTGCTGCCAATCCAGCGGGCTGATGCGCCAACTGTGTAATGGGTCATCACGCAGCGCTTTGAGGCGAGCTTTCATCTGCTGCTTGGACAGGTGGAACCAGAACTTAAATATGAGCGTGCCTTCATCGCTGAGCATCCGCTCCATGCTCAATGTGCCATCAATGTACTGATCCAACTGGGCACTTTTAATGCGGCCATGGACACGCCCTTGGAGCATCTGGCTGTACCAGTCACCAAAGAAAATCCCCATGCGCCCCTTAGGCGGTAATTGTCGCCAGTAACGCCATGCTGGTGGCCGCGCCAACTCTTCATCAGTAGGGCGATCGAACGTGTTCACTTGGATAAGACGCGGGTCCATCCACTCGTTGAGTAGTTTGACCGTTTCGCCCTTACCTGCCCCCTCAATGCCGTTGATCAAAATCAATACAGCAAAGCGGCCCTGCTGCTGGAGTTCGTATTGAGCCTCAAGCAGGGCCTCGCGCAGCATGACGACTTCTTTTTCGTAAACGTCTTTGGCAATACTGCGGCCAATTTCAGCGGATTCGAACATAACCCTCTCCCAGACATATCCCCGCAGATTAGCGGATCAGAGCGGTCTTGGGAAAAGCTTATCGGTGCAGAACTAACGGCGGGTAATCAAACCTTGTCTGGCAACGCGGATTAATTGCTTGATTGTCTCATCCACCTGCCCTGCAGCTGGTGACTGAATAACCGCAATATCAAATTGATCGGTGCGGAAGCGAGACAGTGATTCGCCGTCATGGACGAAGTTGATGAGCAGGTTCTTCTGTCCAACCCAACGCTTTGGCCAGCCATCCAGATAGCGCAGCAATGTCGGCTGATGACTGCCGCCAAGGAGGATTTTTGGATTGCGCAAAGCCAGCCCGGAAGTGATCGGGGCTAATCGAATATGGGGTTTTGGACAAAGCATTTATACATCTCCGCCTCGTTGCTTCCGCTGGGCAGCGGTGAGAGGCGACACCGAACCAGCGCTTTAGCGGTATTTCGAAGTCTCAATAGAGATCTTCTCAGGGGTTTGAAAAACAAACTCCCGGCGCCCCGCAAGTAGCTGTTTAAATCGGCGCTGGACGAGAATCCTAGAACCCTGCCCTACTACTGTCAATGAAAAAGCCCACGCTAGGTGGGCTTTCACGGTACAACACCATTAGTGTGCGATGGCGTTATCGACGGACAGTTTGCCCGCCCCTTCAATCAAGATAGCGAGGCTGGCAGCCAGCAGGGCCAGACCAAACTCATAACCGTTGTTGCTCAGGAAGAAGCCGTTGGAAATGTGGACCGAAAAAATCGCCACGACCATAGCAAAGGCCAGAGCAGCTGCTGCAGGACGCGCCAGCAGACCGATAATCAATGCCAGACCGCCAAAGAACTCAGTAGCGCCAGTCAACAGGGCGAGGAAGTACCCTGGCGTCAGGCCAATGCTTTCCATCCACTGACCGGTGCCTTCAAGTCCATAACCGCCGAACAGACCGAACAACTTCTGGCCGCCATGGGCAACAAATGTAATACCAATCAGTATGCGTAGAACGGTGATGCCATAACCTGCGCGTGATGAAAGTACAGATTGAATGAATGTGTTCATTACAGCTTTCCTTGTCTGAGAATGGGTAAGAGACGCCTGCATAATATCCAGTTTAGTGAATACTTCTAACGGACAATTCCACTAAAAATAATCGAATAAATCGATCCAACAGGCTTAAGCCCAAAGCTCATTACTGCTCGAGCAAGTACCGCTCCCTGTCATACGCAATATAGTATTTGTTCACACTATTAACATAGCTGACCACGCCCATCCCGAGCTGCTCCATCGCCACACGCTCAACCTGGAAGAACCACTGATTAGGGTTCAAGCCTCTCCTGCGTGCCTCAGCCCGTAGGCTCTGCACACGCTGCGGTCCCAGGTTATAGCCCGCCAGAACAAATGCCATTCGCTCGCGCTCATTCAACTTGGGGCTGTTAAAGAAGTTGCGGCGAACCATTGCCAGGTACTTGGCACTGGCCATGACGTTGTTATCCAGATTGGCAATATTACTGACGCCGACACTGCGCGCAGCGGGCGGAGTGATTTGCATCAGACCAACAGCACCGCTTGCACCACGGGCCGATGGATTGAGTGTCGACTCCTTAAAGGCCAACGCAGCCAACATGAGCCAGTCGAAATTCTGCGCGCGTGCATGCTTTTGCAATACTGGGCGTAACCGGGTCAGCCGCTGACGCTCAACCCTCCCCAACGGATAGTGCACTTTGTATAGCCGCCGGTAGACTCGCTGGAAGTTAGCATCCTGGTCGTCGGGAGGCTGATAGCCCTTGATGAACTGATCCATACTGGCGGTCAGCATCGGCATATCGCGCCGCGTGTACCAATGGGTCGAGCCCTCCTCCAACAGCTTCATGTGTCGGTCAACACGCAGCTTGGGCATGACCTTGGCCCAGCGTTCAGCGATGGGCAACTCAACCGCCGTCAAAGTGAAGATGCCCGCATGGACCATTTCCAGCACATCTTCTACGGCCAGCGTAGGGCTTACCCATTCGATAACCAGAGGCGCCTTCTTGCGGTCCATCAATTGCTGATTGAGCGCCTGCACGGCTTCTCCCGCTACGCTACCGGCCGGTAAAGCTAGGCTACGCCCGGAGAGATCCTCCAGGCGCTGATAAACGCGATTACCTTTACGGGCAACAATAACCAACGGAACACGCTGACGCGTCTCAGTACTGGCACTCAGGTTGCTGCCACGTGGCACATTTATAAGTTCACCCGGCGCGACTAAATCGCCCTCACCACGCCTCAATGCTCCCAGCAACTGATCTTTAGCGGTCGGAATAAGCTTGAGCTTGATCGTTCGCCCGTTGCGGCTATTACGATTGAGATAGTGCTCAAATGCACGTAAACGCTGATACTCAGTACCTATACTTTGCCCTTTAACCTCCCCAGAGCTATTACGGCTTTGGTTGATCAGGACGCGCAGCTCACCACTGCTGCGAATAGCCGGAAGGTCACGGGCAGCCCTGGGCTGGTCGACCTCCTGCGGGCCGGAGATACGTGCAAACACATTGCATGAGAGCAAGAGCAGGCAACATGCCAACAGTGCACGCAGCCTCAAAACCCCGGCCTCCGGCAGGCAGTTTGGAAAATGAGGTTCGTGAACGAGAATGCTGTCATGCAGGCAAATGCTGGCTTGTGCGGGGCGCGGAGGGTCGCACAGCTAAGCGCAAGATGCCAACTTTGCATGACGTATGACTTCATATAAAAGAATTAACTGATTGTATTTATTGACATTAAATACATCGAACCATGTACTGACTCACAAACCATCACTTTGTTCAGGTAGCACGATGCAACTCATCGACATTGGCGTCAATCTGACCCACCCCAGCTTTAACGAACAGCACCAGGCAATTCTGGACCGTGCAAGAGCTGCGGGCGTCTGCCAGATGGTGCTGACCGGTACCAGCATCAGTGAAAGCCAACAGGCACTGGAACTGAGCCAACAGCTGGATGAAAGCAGTGAGTACCTCTTTAGTACAGCAGGTATTCACCCTCATGATGCCAGCAACTGGAACAGCGATAGCCACAATCAGCTGAAAGCCCTTTTTCAAGAGGCACGTGTAAAGGCTGTTGGCGAGTGCGGGCTGGATTTCAACCGTGACTTCTCGCCTCGCCCCCAGCAGGAGAAAGTGCTGGAAATGCAATTGGCGCTAGCCGTAGAGCATCAGCTGCCGGTTTTTCTCCACGAGCGCGAAGCTGGAGAGCGTCTATTAGCGATTGTGCGTGAATTCCGTGACAAATTGCCTGCTGCGGTTGTGCACTGCTTCACCGGCGAAAAAGACACGTTGTATCGTTATCTGGACCTAGACCTGCACATCGGTATTACAGGCTGGATTTGTGATGAGCGACGCGGCAGCCATTTACACCCGCTGGTACGTGAAATCCCTAAAGGCCGTCTGATGCTGGAAAGTGACGCCCCCTATTTATTACCTCGCAGCCTGCGCCCAAAGCCCAAAAGCAATCGAAACGAACCAGCTTTTTTGGGTGAAGTGCTCAGGGAAGTGGCTCTGCACAGAGGTGAAACAGAACAACATCTTGCAGCTCATACCACGGCGTGCGCACGGGCTTTTTTCCAGCTCCCTGAGCTGCCAGATCAGTCCCAAAGCCAGGAATGACAAGTTTTTCATGTCGTTGATAAAGATCAACGGCGTAATGCCGATAACACTTAATACTAATGGCTTCGCCTCACACCAACCTCTGATAAAGAAGAATTAAGCATGGGTTCTTGGATTAGCGATCTGTCGCTGAAGTACAAATTCTGGGCCGTCAATGCCGTAGCCTTTTTCACCACCCTGCTCTTGGTCCTCTACTCCATTCACCTGGAGACCCGGACACATCAGAGTGCAGCCAAAGCTGCCGCACAACAGCAAGCGGGCTTGCTCAGTAAATGGCCACAGAGCGAGTCACTGCCAGTTGGAGATAACCTCATCCGCTTCGCCGCGGGCGAGTCGCCTCGCCTCCCCGATAATCAGGGCGCACTGCTGGGCAAAACCACCGGTTGGGTTGAGCTGAACGGCAGCCAGGGCGTAATCGGGGCACAAGTGATCACACTGAGCAATGGTCAACGCCTTGCGGTAATCGCCAAAGCACCGAGCCTGATTGAGGTATTCATTGATCGAGCGCCAAGCTATGCGCTTGTAGTGGCCCTGCTGATGCTGCTCCTGCTGGCCGCCTCTCAACTGCTCATCATGTTTCTGCTCAGCCACCTCAACACCCTTAAGGATGTGATGCTTCTGGTCGAGCGTACGGGCGATCTTAATGCCCGCGCCCCCCTTGCCAGCCGTGATGAAGTAGGTCAAATGGCACGCGCTTTCAACGCCATGCAAGCCGGTTACCAGCGTGTGGTGGGTGTTGTAGCTCAATCAGCAACTCAGCTCGATAACGGCGCAGAGCGTTTGGCTAGCAGCATGCGTGAAGTGCGCCAGGGCATGCTCGAACAACAAAGCGAAACCGAACAGGCAGCCACTGCCATCAATGAGATGTCGGCCACCGTGTACCACATTGCAGAGCATGCTGCGGACACGCGTGATCAATCGCAAAACGCTGAACAGTTGGCACGCAGTGGCCAGCAAGTGGTTAACCGTGTTGGTCTATCGATTTCAGGTCTTTCCAGTGGCGTTCAGCAGACTGCCGAAATGATCGAAAAACTGGCCGCAGACAGCCACCGTATCGGCGGCGTGGTCAATGAAATCCACGGCATCGCTGAGCAGACCAACCTACTCGCCCTGAACGCTGCTATTGAGGCAGCCCGTGCAGGGGAAATGGGCCGCGGCTTTGCCGTTGTTGCCGATGAAGTGCGTAACCTGGCCAAGCGCGTTCAGGATTCGACCAACGAGATCACCGAAATCATCACCACCCTGCAAGCAGGTACCCGTGATGCCGTGGATTTCATGCAGGAAAGCTCAATTAAAGCGGATGAGTGCGTTAAGCAGGCCGAAGAAGCCGGTCATGCGCTCGAAGCTATCACGGGCTCAGTGGCCCTGATGCGCGAAAGCAATACGCAGATTGCCGTAGCGGCTGAGCAGCAAAGCCAAGTGGCTGAAGAGATGAACCGCACGGTCATTCGTATCCGCGATGTCACCGAAAAAACCGTAGAACAAACCAGCCAATCCGCCACTACCAGTGTTGAATTAGCTGAACTGGCTGGTGAGCTGACTACAGCCATACGGCAGTTAAAACTGTGACCCATCATTTTTAGGCGGCCGCTTAAACACGGCCGCCTAAAAATTACGCAAACACAGCGACGGTCTGTCGACTGATCGCTAGCAACTCCCCTTCAGCGCTCCAGAGTGCTGCAGCGACGTGACCGTACCCATCTCGGGCATGCTCAATTTCGGCCTTGTACAAACACCAATCCTGCGTAGTCAGCGATGCGACAGGCTGTACAAACTCAATGGTCCAGGTCAGCGAGCTCCCTGCCGCGGGCTTATTCAAATACGACAGCAGCGCTGGAGGCCAGGCATCGACTAATGCCAACAAATGTGCCTCATCCACTGCTACACCCGCTGGCTGGTTGCGCAATTGAACCCAACCGCCCATTTGCCGGGATGGCGTATTGCTGAACGGTAAGCCACCGTAGCACCAGCGCATGGCCAAATAACGGGTGAACTCAGGGGTTACACCAGGGATATAAGGCAGCTCTTTGCTCTGTTCAGGCGACAAGGCTTCCGGCGCTGGCGCAGCAGCAAGATTAATGACCGACTCGCGTCCGGCGCCAAAACTGCCCTGCACCAGCGTCACCACCTGCCCATTTTGCACGGCACGCCCCAGGAGCTGGCTGACAGCCCGCCCCTCACGCAGCACCTCCACCTCAAAACTGATCGGTACGTCGGCTGCCGCAGGGCCAACAAAGGTAAGCGCCAGTGAGCGCACCGGGCGGTCAGCCGCAACCTTGCTACGCATGGCTTCATACACCAGTGCCGCCACCAGCCCACCGAAGCTGGCACGTCCCTGCCCCCACTCAGGCGGAATCACGACCGCCTCCGGGTTAGCACGGACAGCCTGTAGTAATTGTGAAAACTCCATCTGCACACACCTCGCCACTCAATATGTGGCGGATGATAGGTCAAAGCGTGCCTGGCTCGGCATGCCATTTCGGTCAAAACACTGTCACAGAGGCTCTGGAATCAACCATTCCACGCACTGAATAAAGGATCTGACATCAAACGGGCTAATGCCTCGTCACTGCGCTTAGCAGCCTCCTGCATATTGTTTCGCCATGTGGCAATGCGGGGCTGTAAATCCACCTCACTTTCCGCCCGACTCAACCATTGGTAATGATCATGCCAGTCACCTAAAGCCGACTGCGCACGCTTGAGTTGGATTTGAGTGTCTGGGCAGGTGTCTGCCGCATAAGCCTCGATGTTATAACGCAGGCGTTTTACTAGCAGCCGCAGGCGATGACGATCGCCCAATAACTCATGCAATGCGCTGTATAGACGCTTGCGATCTTTCTTCAAGCATTTATTGACGCGCTTACTGAGTTCCTGAACTTGGTCTTCAAAACCCGATTCACGCCACTGCTGTGGCCATTGGTCCAAGACAGTAAAGAGTTTCGTCATCTGACGACTTTTGATCAGCCCGGCATAACTAGCCTGTAAACGAGCAAGACGCGCATCCGCCGCTTCATTTAGGCCTACCTCACGCAAATGGGCCTCTAGCACCTCCAAGTCCCTCACCGGCCCACTGAGCCGTCCCAACTGTGCAGCGGCTTCAGACAACTCATCACACGCGGGTAAACCCCGTAAAGGGCGCAACAGACTACGCAACTGCCGTAAGGCTATGCGCAAATCATGCAAGGCCTCAGTGTCTGTACCTGCAATCAGACGTTCCCGGCAGGCAAACAATCGAACCTGCAGATGCAATACATGCTTAAGCACATCAACTTGGGTTACAGACATCAGACACTCCTTGTATCGGCCAATGGGGGAACAGACTACCCTTCTCCGCCGTTCTCACAAGCCCTAGGTGCCGTCTCGGCACGTAAGACGGCGTATACGCCATGGCATCGCCCTGTTTAGCGACCTGAGGTGTGCTGACAGCTGAACCGGTGATACATCTGCCTGACCGTAGCGCTGGGCCTCAAACGCCAGCGCAAATGCAAGAATAGCGTCCGCCTGTGCTGGCAACTGAGCGGCAGCGCGTTCAGCAAAGGCCCGCGGCCCTTCGCCCCGCGCTGGCATCACTCTATGACGTCTCAGCAACCGCTCGAAGCGTTGGTACAAGCGCTTGCTGACATCCCGTTCGCGTCGCCACGGCTTGAACAGCCAAAGTGCGAGTAAGCCCAGAATCACGGCAGCACTGCCGACCAACGCCACAGCAATACGCTGAGCATCAATACTGCCCAGCCAGCGTTTCAGGAAGACCAGCTGTTGTTCTGTCTGGTAGTTCAGCACCCACCGCTGCCAGCCGTAATTGATGTTGTCCCAGCCCATGCGCAGGTCATTCAACCAACCGAGATCACGGTAGCGCAGCGGCGAGAACGGCGAACCTTCGAGAAAGCTGCGCTCTTCAGCCAGGGCCTCTTCCAAGCCTTGCTCGATACGCTCAGGGGCAACCTGAAACGTTGGATCGACACTGATCCAGCCGCGCCCTTCCTGCCAATACTCAACCCAAGCGTGGGCATCAAACTGCCGCACCTGCACATAGTTGCCTGCCGGGTTGAATTCCCCGCCCTGATAACCCGCCACCACCCGCGCCGGAATACCAGCCGCACGCAGGACAAAGGTCATGGCCCCGGCATAATGAGCACAGAACCCTCGGCGGCTATCGAAAAGAAATTCGTCGATCGAGTCCTGCCCTAGCAACGGCGGGCGCAAAGTGTAGACAAACGGCTCGCGGTTGAAGTGCTGCAGCAGCTGCTGAACCAACTGCTCAGTCTGAGGATATTGACGCTTGAGATCGGCAGCCCAAGCTCGGCTGCGCGCATCCCCCCCCTCAGGCAGCTGCAGGGCATGCGCTTTGCTCACGCGACTTAATTGAGGCTCACGCACGGCATCCGGCCAGGACTGCACTTGATAGAGCAAAGGCCGCTCCACAGGCTTATTGCGCTGCAAACGAAAGTCCGCCATCTGCCGGGTCGACTCCAGCGCTGTTTCAGCCACATCCAGCGCAAACAGCCAGGGCTTCGCACTGGGCTGCATGATGATGCTGTAGCTCAACGCCTCACCCTGCTTCTGCCAACGGGCTCCCGGAGCAAATTTGCCATAGCCGGACTGCGACCAACGTCGTCCGTCAAACTGATCCAGCGTCAGCGCCCGCCAATACAGCTCACTACGGGCCGGAGTTGGCCCGGTAAAGCTGGCGCGGAATGCCAATGCATCTGAGCGGCTCAAATCAGCGATATCCGCAGGCGACATGCTGTCCGACAGACCGCTCTGGGCCTTGTTGTCTGCCACAGGCAATGACCACAGCGGGCCAATCCGGGGAAAGAACACAAACAGCAGCACCATCACCGGCAACGCTTGCAACATCAGGCTGCCCGCCAAGCGCACAGTCGGCCACGGCTTACTGGCCAAGCTGCTTTGTTGCAAGCCGATCAGTGCGGCGAGTAATGCGGTAACCGGCAACATGCTGTAGAGCGCAGCCAGTAGGCTGTCATTAAACAGATAAGCTGCCGCCACGCTGAAGAAACCCAACAGAATCACCACCAGGGCATCTCGCTGGCTCTGCATTTCCAGCATTTTTAGGATGAAAGCCGCGATCAGCACGGCCACACCGGCATCCAGCCCCACCAGCGTACCCCGTGACAACACAACAGCGGCGGCCGTAGCCACGATTAACCCGGCCTTTACCAGCGCGCCCGGATAGCGGGCCCGCATGCGTAATATCTGCACCCGCCAGAACGCACAGCCCAGCCACAGCAGCACGATCCAGACAGGCAGATAAGCCAGATGCGGCACAATGACCAGTGCCTGCGCAGCCAACAGCCAGACCAGGCTAATACGAGGGATAGCCTGTACCTGACTCATGAGTTATGTCCAAACAGAGCCAGCGCCCGCAAGCAGCTTTCCCGCTGCTGCTCGCCGCTGGCGACGGGCAAATGAACACCAGGAAGCGTAAGGCCATAGGCCTGCTGCGCCTCACTGAGTTGCAGCACCCAGTGGCAGAGCAGCGACAAACGCGTCTCCACGTCGCCACTGAGGGCATCGAAATCCAGCATCCAATCGCGCCCGCTGATGGCCGCGAAGTCCTTCACCAACAGGCCCTGCCCCCGTGAGTAGGCTTTCCAATGCAGGCGTCGTTTTGAGTCACCGGCCTGATAGCTGCGCAAGCCCTGATAGTCATCAACGCCTTGGCCCTTCACGCTATGCCCCTGCTCGTCATCGTCATCACCGGCAGCTGCAATCAGTGGCAAGTCGCCCTCCAGCGGTCGCGGATAGACCAACACGCGCTGATCCAGATCGACCCAACTCCAGGCCACCAGAATCCCCAGCGGGAAGCGGCTTTCCACCCGTAGTCGGGTTGGACGTAACCAGCCACGCCAATCAGTGACATGGTTCAGCTGACAGTCGCAGACGCCCGCTGGGGGCACATCCACTGTCAGCAGAGGTTGCGGCGGCCAGCCGATGCTGATGGCCTGATGGGCCTTGCCCTTGCTCTCCAGCACGACACCTATAGCGGCCTCTTCCCCCACAAAAACAGAAGGTGCTCTGCCCGACTTCAGCCGCAGCCCAGCGAGGTTACGGTAGGTATGCAGAATCGCCACCACAAACACTGAGGCCAGCAGAAAAGTCAGCGCATAGGCCAAGCTGTTCTGATAGTTGATGCCCATCAACAGCATCAGCAACAGCGCCGCCATATAGGCCACGCCAACGCGGGTCGGGATGATGAAAATCCGCCGCTGATTAAGCAGCACACTACTGGAGGCCGGAATACGCCGGGACAACCAGCGCCCCCACAATGAGCGGGCCTGTGCAATCACAGCACCGGAACCTCACGCAGCAGCCACTGCACCAGCTTTCCGCCCTGCCCGCCAGCTTCCGCTGGTTCGCGCAAACGATGCCCCGCCACGGCGGGTAATACAGCTTGCACGTCTTCAGGGATCACATAATCCCGATTGGCCATAAATGCCCAGGCTTTAGCCGCTGCCAACAGAGCCAGACTGGCCCGTGGCGACAAGCCAGAAGTGAACTGTGTCTGCGTGCGGGTGGCGTCTACCAGACGCAGGATGTAATCCAGCAACGCATCACTGGCCCGCACGGAGGGGATGTGCGCCTGGATCTCGGCCAATTCCTGATGGTCCAGCAACGGTTGCAAGTTGGGCAGCAGCGAGCGCCTGCCCTCACCCTGCAGCAGTGCTTTCTCGGCGGCATGAGCCGGGTAACCGAGACAGATGCGCATAAGGAAGCGGTCCAGCTGCGATTCGGGCAAAGCGAATGTGCCACCCTGGTTGGCCGGGTTTTGCGTGGCAATCACAAAGAATGGATCAGGCAGCGGGCGGGTTGCCCCCTCGATGGTCACCTGCCCTTCTTCCATGGCCTCAAGCAGCGCGCTCTGGCTTTTGGGCGTGGCTCGGTTGATTTCGTCCGCCAACACCAGCTCGGCGAAAATCGGCCCTGGATGGAACACAAACTGACCACTTTCCCGATCAAATACGGAAGTCCCGAGGATGTCGCCTGGGAGTAAATCTGAAGTGAACTGGATGCGTTGAAAGCTCAAGCCCAGCACGCGAGCCAAGGCATGACTGAGGGTGGTTTTGCCCATACCGGGCAAATCTTCAATCAACAAATGACCGCGGGCTAACAGGCAGGCCATGGCCAATCTGACCTGGCCCTCCTTGCCCAGTACCAGTTGATTGACGGCATCCAGACAGGCTTTGAGCTTCGTTCGCATCGTCCGCTCCTCAGTGAAGGTGGGACGATGCTACTGGTAGTGCTCGCTCGGGCAAAGCGCCCTGTAACGTTTGCTCACCAATCCGGTCCGTTAGAGCCGGAATCGCCCGGCCATTTCTTGCAGCGAACTGCCAAGCTGAGCCAAACGAATACTGGCACCGGCCGACTCATCCATCGCCAATGCCGACTGTTCAGCAACGCCACGGATACTGGTGACACTGTGGCTAATCTCGTCTGCGACAGCTGTCTGCTGCTCAGCGGCAGCGGCGATCTGCTGGTTCATTTCATAGATCTGGCTGACGGCTTCGGCTATTTGCGTCAGCTGTGCCTCGGTATCCCGCGCATCCTGCACAACTTGCCCGATCAAGCCGCCACTGCGTGTCATGTTGTTCACTGAATGCTGGCTGCCTTCGCGCAGGGCGCCAATCAGCCCCTCAATCTCAGCGGTGGATTGCCGCGTACGCTGTGCCAGCGCACGTACCTCATCGGCCACCACAGCAAACCCTCGGCCCTGCTCGCCGGCACGTGCCGCCTCAATCGCAGCATTCAGTGCCAGCAGGTTAGTTTGATCAGCGACAGCCTTGATCACATCCAGCACCGACTCAATGCGCTGGGTTTCCTGGCTGAGTTGTTGAATGCTGCTGGCACTGACATCTAAAGCCTGTGACAGCTCATCAATACGCGCCAGCGTCTGCTGTACAACGCTCACGCCATTACTCACCCGCTGGTCTGCTTGGGCGGTAGAGGCAGCCGCAGTTTCAGCGTTGCGCGCCACCTCATACACAGTCGCGCTCATCTGCGTCATGGCGGTTGCGACTTGCTCTGTCTCTTGCTTTTGCCCATTCACACCCACGCGGGTTTGCTCAGTTGCCAGCGACAGCGACTGAGCCGATGTAGAAATCTGCTCAACCCCGTTCTGTAATTGCCCAACCATATCCCGCAGGTTCTGCGCCATGTCTGCCATTGCCGTTTGCAATTGACCGATCTCATCCCGGCGAGAAACCTCTATGCGCACGCTCAAGTCACCTGACGCGATGCGCTGTGCCTGAGCAGTCACATCACGCAGAGGCCTCACTATCAGCACGGTAATGGTAAGCGTCGAGAGCAGCCCCAACAGCAAGGCCAAACCAGCGGCCACGACGATCAACCAGGTACTGCGCTGCAATTGCTTTGACAGCTGCGCTTGCTGTTGTGCGTAGGCCTGCTCAACCTGATCCAACATACGATCCGCCTGCTGGACCAGATTGAGGTACTCCTGCTGCTGTTGCTGCACTAAGCCTGAATACTCATTGAGCCGCTCAGTGAAGGAGTTGAGGTTACCAATGACCTCCCCCAACACAGCCACGTAACCGGGGTCGCTCATCGACTGGCTCAACTCAGCGGCCAGCTTTTGTGCTTCGTCGGCTTCAGCAATCTTAGCCAGCGTAGCATCGCCAGAGCTGCGGCTGTTTTCCAACTGAACCCGCGCCTGATCCATCGCCTTGAGAATCAACTGGTAGATTTTGCTGATTTGCCCGGCCTGCACGACCATCGCGTCGCCTTCAAGGCCCTGACTTTCACGCAACCGATCCAAGCCGTCTTCGGCCAGACCTTCACTCAACAAATCCAGGCTATTAGCAGCGCTCACCACCAGCCAGTTAGCCGCATCCAAAGCCATATGCATGTTTTCACGCAACTCGACATAACGATCAAAGCCGTTCCGGAATGAGTCGAGTGCTTGGTCCACCGCATCCAGCTCAACGCCCTCCGCTTCAGACATGTCGCTACGAAGCGCGTTGTTGTGCTCCAACATGCCGACTGCCTGCTCGTGCAGCTGCTCAACAAGGGTTTTATCGCCGCGCAGGGCAAAAGCCTGCTGGGTAAGGCGCAACTGCAGCACCTGAGTATTAACCCCACTCATGCGTTCAAGCAGCGCAGAACGCTGACTTAACGCCTGCAGGGCCCAAAAGGCAGTGACTGCAACCAAAATGGTAAGAACCAGTACAACCCCAAAACCTAGCGAGAGCTTTTTTGCTGTACTCAGACTTGCGAATTGCCGGTGTAAACCGCTCAACATAGCGCCACCCTTTCAGAGACTACAGCAGACAGCGTTGCACCGTCTGACTTCTGCCTGAAACCTTAGGGAAAGTGCCACACCCACGACAAGCCAGAAGACTTGCCAGGGGTGCTTATGACTATGTAGAGGTCGTTTTTGGAAAGCAGAGCCTGATTTGCCTAACGTGTACGCGGTGGCAGCTTCAGCTAGGTCGCACCATATCGAACACATCACGGGTACGGGTGTAGCTCGCCCCACCCAAACGACCGACCAGATCCAGTTTGAGCGGATCAGCACGGCCTTTTTCGTTCAACACGCGCTCGTCAACATGCACCCGCAAGACCTCAGCAAACAACAGGTGGCAATTCGGGGCCTGTGGCGGGTAAGGCATCGCTTGCGCCAAACGGCACTCAAAGGCCACCGGGGCTGCTGCGACACGTGGTGGCTTAACCTGTACAGAGGGCGCACTGGCAATGCCACATTGCTCGAACTCACTGATACCGTGGGCAAACTGTGCAGATGAGGCATTCATCTGCTCAGACAGCGCGTAATCCACCAGATGAATCACCAACTCGCCGTTATCCAGCACGTTGATCAAGGTGTCTTTGTAGCTGCCATCCTCACGGTGATTGATGTTGACCAGCAGCGTGGCCGGGTCATCGTTGATCACCTGAAAAAAACTGAAAGGCGCCAGGTTACTGGCGCCCTCCTTGGACAAACTGGACACCCAAGCAATCGGCCTTGGCGTCACGGTTGAAGCCAACCAGCGATAGCGCTCAAGGGGTTCCAGTTTGCTGAAATCTATTTGCATCAACGTCCCTCACGCGACTCGCGTATATAGAACCGGGCACGCTCGGACTTGGCCGTGCAACCCTCATAACTTTCAAATTGCTGTTGGGTTTTAGCGGCAGTGAGCAGCGACAACGCTTTGGAATAGCTAACGGTGCCAGCAAAACCATCTGCTTTAGCAAGGTCCAGCTCTTTCCAGGCGGCATCAAGCTGAGTCGCACAGCTGTTGCGGTAAGCCGTCTTACCCGCACAGCCTGTCAGCACCAACAACGCCACCGATAGCGCGATCCATACTTTCATCTTTAATCTCCCAGAAATAATTAGAGTTATAGGCTGGCAAATTGGATCTAAAGTTCCTGCAAAAGTGCCCTGCTTACGAACGCTTACGTGTCCTTAAATACGCCAGAACCTCGCCCTGCCCACCCGCAAATTCAATGCGTGGGGCTTTGGACTCGCGTTGAAACACGTACATCGGGTCGTAATACTCAGTCAGCAGCGCTTCAATCCAGCCGCGATGAGTATCGACACCACGACCTTGCTCCTGTTCCCTCAGTGCCTGCTGCATGATGCCGGCCAACCGCTTGTAACGCTCACCACCCAGGCGTTTAACGATATTAGTCAGGCTTTGCTGAAGTCGCTCGGCAAAAGCAGCGAAGCCCTCTTCAACGCCGTGCAACTGGATGAACTCGGCACTCAGGTCCACCACATAATCCTTGAGAATGCGCTCTACCCGACTGCTAGGGCTGTCCTCAAGCCAGACCAGCGGCAGTGTCTGCATGCGCTGGTAAAGCACGTGCGGCAACGAGCAGGAGCCCACAATGCGCCCCTCATCCTCCAGGACGAATTGGTCGATACCGGCGGCGCGCTTTTTCAGGATGTCCACTGCCAGGGCATTTTCGAAACCGATCTGCGGTGGCTGTGCCGTGGCACGTTTACCAAAGCTGGAGCCCCTGTGATTGGCATGGCCTTCCAAATCGAGGCTGTTGTCTAACTGGGCGATAACCTCCGTCTTACCGGTGCCGGTCATGCCTCCAATGAGGACCAAATCGCACTGCTCCACCGCCTCTTCGAGAGTGCTCAGCAGGAACGTCCGCATCTCTTTGTAACCGCCGATGACGCGCGGATATTCGATACCTGCTTCGGTTTTCAGCCATTGCTGCACGATCTGCGAGCGCAGTCCGCCACGGAAGCAATACAAATAACCATCAGGATTAGCCCTGGCAAAAGCGGCCCAAGCCTCGACACGCTCAGCCTTAACCGCACCACTCACCAACTGATGGCCCAACTCAATAGCCGCCTGCTGTCCTTGCTGTTTGTAGCAAGTGCCAACCTTCTGCCGCTCGACATCATTCATCAGTGGCAGATTGACCACACCGGGGAACGCGCCCTTGTTGAATTCAATCGGCGCGCGAGCATCCATCATCGGCACATCATTGATAAACAGGCTGCGGTAATCCGTGGCGTTTTCGCGCATTACACCACCTCAACCGCATAACGCTGTCGCTCCAGCATCAGGCCAATCGGCTCAAGGCTCAAACCCAGCTCAGCGGCAACCGACAGGAACTCAGCCTCACCTTCAGGGGTAACGGCAACCAACAGACCGCCGCTGGTTTGTGGATCACACAGCAGCGACTTCTGCTGCTCAGTCAACGGTGCAACCTTATCGCCGTAGCTATCAAAGTTGCGCAAGGTGCCACCAGGGACGCAGCCCTGCTCCAAATAGTACTCAACACCCGGCAGACGCGGCACTTTGGCGAACTCAAGTTGAGCGGTCAGGCCACTGCCATCGGCCATTTCCAAGAGGTGACCAAGTAGACCGAAGCCGGTGACGTCAGTCATTGCTTTAACCCCGGCCAGCTTACCGAAACGGCTACCGGGCTTGTTCAGGGTACACATCCAGTCACGGGCCAGACCAACGTCTTCGGCACGCAGCTTGGACTTCTTCTCGGCAGTGGTGAGGATGCCGATCCCCAGCGGCTTGCTCAGGTACAGGCGGCAACCGGCCGTGGCACTGTCGTTACGTTTCATATGCTGCTTGTCGACCAGTCCGGTCACGGCCAGACCAAAAATCGGCTCAGGTGCGTCGATGGAATGGCCGCCTGCCAGCGGAATACCGGCCGCGTCGCATACAGCACGACCACCGCGAATCACCTCACGGGCCACTTCCGGCGGCAACAGATTGACCGGCCAGCCGAGGATAGCAATGGCCATTAGCGGATCACCGCCCATCGCATAAATATCGCTGATGGCATTGGTTGCGGCGATACGGCCGAAGTCGTACGGATCATCGACAATCGGCATAAAGAAGTCAGTGGTAGACACAACACCGCGCTCGTCGTCGATGGCGTAGACCGCTGCATCATCGCGGGAGGCGTTACCGACCCAGAGTTTAGGGTCCAGGTTCTGCGCGCCGCTGCCAGCCAGAATCACTTCCAGCACCTTAGGGGAAATTTTGCACCCACAACCAGCGCCGTGGCTGTATTGGGTCAATCGGATTGGCTCGCTCATGAAAAGGGTCTCTACCGCGGTAAGCCATCTAGTTTAACAAATAGCGCCTTGGCTGGACTGCGTGGTGGGCGTATGTTCTGCCCTTCGGTCAGGGGGATTTAAGGATGAGTAAACGCGTCGCACTGGTTCTGGGTTCAGGAGGAGCACGGGGCTACGCCCATATCGGCGTAATCGAAGAGCTGCTTGAGCGCGATTATGAAATTTGCTGTATTGCTGGCTGTTCCATGGGCGCAGTCGTCGGCGGTATTTATGCAGCTGGAAAACTCGACGAATACCGGCAATGGACAGAGAGCCTGGACTACCTCGACGTCCTGCGTTTGCTGGACGTGAGTTTCCGCTTGGGGGCCATTCGCGGGGAAAAGGTCTTCGGCAAAATCCACGAAATGCTTGGTGAGATCAATATCGAGCAGTTGCCCATCCCCTTTACGGCCGTTGCAACGGACCTGACCAATCAGCAGGAAATCTGGTTTCAGGAAGGTGATCTGCATCAGGCCATGCGTGCCTCCGCCGCGATCCCCAGCCTGTTTACGCCGGTGGTACAGGGCAATCGCATTCTGGTGGATGGCGGCCTGCTCAACCCGCTTCCCATCGTCCCTGTGGTCTCCAGCCGCTGCGACCTGATCGTCGCGGTTAACCTCAACGCCACCAACCAGAGCCAATATGAGCTGCCCATCATCACCCGACCCCCAGCACTTAAGGGTCGCTTCGATAACCTGATGAGTTCAATCGGCTCACGCCTGCCCTCGTTACGGCGCAAATCCAGCGACACAGAAAACCACGAGGAGCACGACGAACAACTGCTGATCGAAGCCAATCAGGACAGCGTACCGGCCGAGGCCATCAACCCTTGGCAACGCCGTGCAGAAGAGGATGCCAACAGCAAATCCAACCGTACCAATGCCAGCGGCACCCGCCTGGCCGAACTGCACGGCCCGGCCTCCCTCCTTGAACTGGTGAACCAGAGTTTCGAGGTGATGCAAACCTCACTGGCGCAATACAAAATCGCAGGCTACCCGCCGGACGTCCTGATCAACGTGCCCAAGCGCATCTGCCGCTTCTTCGAGTTCTACCGCGCCCCCGAGCTGATCCAACTGGGTCGCCAGATTGCCAGTGATACGCTGGATAAATATGAGCGGGGGGAGCGGTAGAGGCAGACTCATCATTGCAATGGCCAGCCTGCATAGCAGGCTGGCGAAGCCAGTGTTTGAGTTTACCTACTGCTCTCGTTAGCCGAGCCAGACTCTTGGCCAGGCCATGCCAAAGCAACCACACCGCTAAGTGCCGCAAGCACAAACAAGACTTTTGCAAGCGTCATGAGATAGTCAATCTCATTGGTATTCCGCCCTCCTCCCGTTACAGCGCCAGCGATACCTCCCAGCCATAGCACTGCCGAAAAGATAGAAAGAGCCAGCAGTATTAAAGCGGATATACCAATGATCTTTTTCATGTTTAATTCCATTTAAAAGCGGGCTTAATAATCATCATCACGCCCAGTTGGTTTCCAGTTAATGTCTTTATCGGCGTGGTAGCCCTGAGTGGGGTGCGGCGGCAAAGGGTATTCTTTAGCAAGGTTTGGAAATCGTAAATCTGGGTTATCTTGTAAGCTCCTGAATACTTTATTATAAGCCTCAGCTATTTTTTCATTCTTACCGTACTGAAAATCACCATCACGGAACGCATCTCTAATATTTAATGCTCCTTTTGGCTCACCAAGAGCCGCTGCTCGCTGATAATAATACATAGCGACCGGATAATTAGCATCAACATTCTTACTGTAACTAGCCAACTTAAAATTTGCATCTGCAAAATCCTGCCTAGCTGCACATTTCAGGTACTCTATGCCTATAGCATCCTGATGCTTATCATATATATATATATATCCAATTCTAGTCTGAGCATTGGGATTCCCCAAATCAGCAGCCTTAAGTAAAAACAGCATGGCATCTTTATCAGACTGGACTACACCGACACCTCGCTGCACCATAACACCCATATCGTAATAACCCAGCGGCACATCTAAATCGATCATCTGCTGATAAAGATCGATAGCTTTGTTAGTATCCTTAGGTACGCCTTTACCGCGCAAATAAAGCTCTGCAAGATTATGCATAGCTTTCCAATGCTGTTTATCAACAGCCTGTTGATAAAGCTGAGCAACTTGCTGCCAATTAGGCAAGCGCTCTTTGCTGGCCTTTCGAGCTTGTTGAAACCAGCCATCTGCCACTTGATCCAAGTGTGGCGCTGTATCCTTTTCATGTGTACATTTAAATTCGTAAGCCATGACCTGCGCTCCTGTAAACAGCAAAGTAATTGCAAGTGTTAATTTAATCAACTGCTGTTGCATAAGGCGTCACCAAATCCCAAAATCTGACTAAATTACTGCGCAACGGAAGACTTTTTTTCTGATTCTCCCAATTATCATTTATTACGTTTTCCCACCTAACAAAGTCATCACTAACATGTGATTCTATTTCTTTTCCGGCATGCATGCTCCACAACCGCTCACGCCACAACCTTGTAGTTCCCGGACTAGGCATTGCAATATTAAGTTCCGTATCACTAAACAAGCTCCGAGCGTTAATATTCGCTGACCCCAAGGTGAAAAACAGATCATCTACCAACAGTAGTTTGCTGTGGACATAAATAGGTTTGTACTTGGCTGTACCTTGCTCCGGACCTAGGGTCTGGCTAATTCGCTGTTCGACTTTACGCTCGCTCTGAGTTTTAACTGTTTGAGTAGCGCTACCAGAGGCATCGCAGCTTACTAATGTTGTGACGATTACTTTTAAGCCCTCCGGCGGGAGCATCTCGGGTTCGAGCTCACGAGCAGCGGCTTTGTTGTAATGAGCATTAGGGTCCAGAGCAATTAGCTCCTCAGCGCGCTCCTCATTGATACCTTGCTCATGCATCTGCCTGCGTATTCCAGCAAGCTCGTTATCACGCGCTTTTGATGGAGGCTGCTCGTTTAACTCACGTTCCCTGTAGACCAGTTGGCGCTGGTCGTACAGGTAATCCCTGTGGGCTAAAGGCATCAGTTCGCCTTGGCCCAAGCTGTCCAGTGTGTCGTACGTGCTGCTGGAAAAATGCTTGCTCTCAGGATTATTGGTCACAACAAAAAGGTACAAGTCATGCATCGCCCCGGCTGCTTTACGTTTTGCAGCAATCTCTTTAAGGCGTTCAGCGAGTGGTTTGTAGCGAAAGTATTGGTTTTCTATATAGGCATATTGGTGAACATTGCCCAACGCTTTCTCATAGACCTCCAAAATGCTGGTTTCCGGCCCTTCCTGTGGATGCGTACGGCATATCTGTGCAGCTTCGCCACCATTCTGGATGTAGCTCAGAGGCGTAGTTGTCCGTCTTTGACCAGCCAATGAACCTTGAAATAAGCGCCTGATCCAGCTGGTGCCACTATCCCAGGCGTTGCAGAAGTTGTGGTTTAAATCGAACAGGACCGGCCCTTTCACGTGCAGAGAAAGGTCTTGCCATGGGCCAAAACCAATATCCCGATTAGCCGCTTTGTCATCATAAAGATGGGCTGTTGTATCCCAGTAATTACGATGCAGGTTATGGCCCATCACAAAACCTTCGGCGAGTTCTGGATACTCGTAATCAGTGAGAAGGGTCTTTTGGTGATGGCTTGGAAAGATACTGAGTAACAACATCTGCAGCCCTGTTACTTCAATATCACCTGACAAATCTTCGCGCAGCAATCTGCTCAAGATCATCAGGCGGCCACGATGAAGCCTGAAGCCTACGTCATCGTGGTAAGTCAGCTTGCCAATTAAGTCGAAGTCTCGTGTTCTGAACTCGATGTTCTTGACGTTGCTGCTTCTGACCCAGCGAAACCAGTTGCGGGTGTAAATTTGTGCATCAGGATCGTGAACCGTTCCTCCTGAGTCCCGCCCTTTGGCATAGCCTCCGTTTAGTCCCTCAAGCTCACTTTGCAAGCTGTTCAAACGGTCACGACTAGTTCGCCGTTCTTTCTCGTCCTCTGGACCTAGTTGAGCAATTCGCTGCCGAATTCTCTCCTGTTCATCCAGGTTTTTCTTTCGCTTGGCTTCCAGAGCCTCTGTATCCGCAGGTTTTCCTTCGGTTTGCCCCGACCCCAGCCAAGTACCACCGGCTCCACTCATACCCTCACCAATAACCGAGTTTTCACCAAGCTGGGCAAGTCGGTTATTCCAGATGAGCACACGGACCTGTACGCCCTGCTCCGCCTTACGCTTGAGCAAGTCCCCCAACGGAAGCGCATCCGGATTATCGCGTTTCAGTCGCATCGCCGGGTCAAAGCCCCAACTTATGAGATCAACACTGTGCCGGGCCTTTTCTATGCACTCATAAACTTTTGCGAATGCTTCCTCACCACAAACAAGTGGCGTCACGGTGTTACCCGCAGGACGCGGTGGGCTCAGAGGCCGATTGAGATGGGCGAACCAGTCCATCGTTGCCGTGGCGCTTCGCTCTTCAAGTGACAGACTGAGATTCTGATCTAGGTAGGTCATGCTGTAAGTCCTTTTACACAGTCTTTTTATCCCGCCCTGCCATAAGAAGGCGGAAGTCAGCTTCATCCTGAAGTGGTTCTAGCGAAGCTGCAGCTAACGGGTAATCGCGATATCCCTGCCGCCCTAAACGCTCGTTCAGTACATCGCTGCTGGTGTCATCATTGGCTCTTACGGAAAAGCTAAAACGGTGCCCATTAACCGTTTCGATTACATATTCCTGGGTGCCCTGCCGGTGCTCAAAACGCACATAGCCCTGCGCATCGGAAAAGCCTTTTTCTAATAGCGTACCATCTGCAAAAAGTTGATAAGGCTCATCTGCGTAGCCGGGTAATGTTGGTAACGGTGCCAGCCGTATAGACAGCTGATTTGAAGGTGGCTCGACAGCGTTTCCAATCGCAGTGTCCAGCAAATTGCCTGCCCTGCTGGCATCAACAGGCAACGGAATAACCGGCAACACCGACGCATTCCCCGAGCCTTTCCCCGGCGAACCTCCCGCATTCACTTTCACAATCGGGCCACTCATGGTGATGCCACCTGGGTCGAGTTTGATAAAGCTGCCGCCTGCGGCGATGGTCAGTTCGGTACCGGCTTCGATGACCATTTTTTGCCCGGCCTTGAGGTGGATTTCGCGGCCGGCTTTGGTCAGTTGGGCGGTGCCGAGTTTGATGTGTTGGCTGATGCCGACGGTGAGGTGGTCGTCGGGTTTGACTTCGACTTTGCGGTCGGCGCGAACGGTGAGGTGTTCTTCGGCTTTTAGCTCGGTGAAGCTGTTGGCTTCGACTAAGTCGTGGCGTTCATTACCGACGCGGATTTTCTGGTCGTTCTCGACGTTTTCGTCCCAGTCGCGTTGGGCGTGCAGGTAGATCTGTTCTGCGCCCTTTTTGTCTTCAATACGAAATTCGTTGTAACCGCCACCGCCCGGTGTGCTGAGGGTTTTGAAGGTGCTGCGGGTTTTGTTTGCAGGCAGCTCGTAGGGCGGCATGTGTTTGGCGTGGAACAGGCAGCCGGTCACCAGCGGCTGGTCCGGGTCGCTTTCAAGGAAGGTCACCAGCACTTCCATGCCGATACGCGGTATCGCCACACCGCCGTAACGGTCGCCTGCCCAGTTGGAGGCGACGCGCAGCCAGCAGCTGGTTTTATCGTCGGCCTGGCCTTCGCGGTCCCAGTGAAATTGCACTTTGATGCGGCCGTATTTATCGCAGTGAATTTCTTCGCCTTTAGGGCCGGTTACGACAGCAGTCTGGCTGCCGAGCATGCGCGGTTTCGGGTGCCTTAATGCTGGGCGGAACGGCACGTCCCACGGTGTGGCGGTAAAGCGGTTGCGGTATCCCTGCTGGAATCCATCTTTCACATCGGTATGGCTGGTAACGGACTCTTCTAGCACTTGCGGCTGTTTGCCTTCGTGCAGGACGTGGTGCAGTAGCCACAGGTCGTTGTAGTCGGCGCGCGGGTGTTCGCTGAGTTCGAGGAAGTGCCCGCTGAGCAGCATCGGCTGATCGCTGCGCCCTTCAGCAAGGCGGTAGTCGCTGCGGTGGCGCTCAAGGTTGCGTTTGCTCAGGTGCTTACCGCGATCCCGTTCGGTGAAACGGCCGGGGTAGTCGTAATCTTCCAGATCGGGTTGCTGCTGGTCGCTATTGGGTTGATCGCCTTTGTAGTCGGCATGCATCAGCACGCTGGGCTTTTCAAAGTCGTAGTCCCGGCGGCTGACCCGGCTGGTGCGGGTTTCCACTCGTACGCTGAAGTTTTTGACCACGCCTTCATCCGCCACCAAGCCGCTGTCTTGCTGGTAGGCCGTGGACCGGCCAAATGAGCTGAAGGCGCTCTGGTCGTCGCCGAAGATCAGTACGTGACCGTCTTTGCTGTGCTGGAAGTGGTAGTGAATACCTTCTTCTTCACACAGGCGCTGAATAAAGTGCAGGTCGGTTTCGTCGTACTGCACGCAGTATTCGCGTTCGGGATAAACGGTTGGGCCCAAGGCGAACTGGTAAGCACCCGCCAGAATGCCGTGTTCTTCCAGTACTTGGGCAACGATTTGCGGCACAGTCAGGTGCTGGAAGATTCGCTGATTGGTGCGCAGGCCAAGGTAGGAAAGCTGCGGCACGATGCTCAAACCATAGCGGTGCAGGCGCCTGCCGGACTCGCCCATAGAAGCCTGATAGATCAGACCGTGAATGCCCAACCCTTCGGGAGTAAAACCGAGAAACACCGGCTGGTGCAGCAGCTCGGCCAGGTCGATGTTGGGGTTTTCGCTGACCGCCTCAACTTCAATGCGATAAGGCTGGCTGATGGCTTCTCGGCCTTCAAAGGCGAGCACTTGCAGATCGTGCTTGAGGCCGGGGATATGCAGGCTGAAATGGGCTTCGTTGGCGGGGTTGAACATGACGGGTTCCCTGTCGTTCGATCATCCATGATGAGGCACATTCCGCCTCAAACTCTTGACCATACAACAACAAGCAGTAAAAACCCTACACTCTGCATGCACTTTCTTGCACTGGAGCACTTAAATGAGTTGAAGTGATATTCTTGCAATATCACTTCAATATCGCAGCAATATCAAACAGTTTGCGGATGACGCTATCACTCACGCAAGCGATAGCCCACACCGGCCTCGGTGAGAATAAAACGTGGTGCGGTGGGATCATCCCCAAGTTTTTGCCGCAGATGGCCGACCACAACCCGCAGGTAGTGGCTGTCTTCAACATGGCTAGGTCCCCAGATATCCTTGAGCAATTGCTGCTGGGTAACGACACGCCCCACGTGCTGGGCCAGCAGCGCCAGCACTGCGTACTCCTTGCGGGTCAGGCTGACATCATCACCGTCCAACGTAACCCTGCGATAAGCAAAATCCACCTGCAACGGGCCGCTGCTGATCTGCGAAAGCGTCTGCTGAGGGCTAATGGACAGGCGCAGCAATACCCGTACCCGCGCCAGAAACTCCTGAATGCCAAAGGGTTTGGTGACGTAATCATTGGCACCGCCATCCAGCGCCAGTACCTTCTCCCCTTCGCTGGCACGAACAGACAGCACCAGCACCGGCACACTCGACCAACTGCGTAGCTCGCGCAGCACGTCCTGCCCGTCCATATCCGGTAAGCCAAGGTCCAGCACAACCAGATCAGGCCCGCCCAGCGCAGCCTGCTCCAGCCCTTCGCGGCCATTGGCGCCTTCCAGTACCTTGTAGCCCTGGGCGGTCAGACTGATGCGCAGGAACTTGCGAATCTGTGCTTCGTCGTCGATGACCAGAATGGTCGCAGCGTTGGCGCTCATGGTTAGCTGTCTGCCTCCTCATCTGCTGATGGCTGGCGCTGCATGGGCAGATGCAGGATCAGGCTGGCGCCGCGGCCGTCCAAGCCATCACCGACACTGACGCGGCCACCATGGGCACCGACCATGCCCTGACAGATTGCCAGCCCCAGGCCGGTACCCTGCCCGCCCCGGTCGCCACGGCTGGCGGTGTAAAACATATCGAATATTTTGCCACGTTCGTGCTCGGGAATCCCTGGCCCTTGGTCACTGACAATAAAACGCAGTTCTTCCGCATCGGCCTCTATGGCCATCCGCAACCGGCCTTGCGAAGGAGAAAAGCGCGCCGCGTTCTCCAGCACATTGACCAGCGCCTGTTCGATTAGGGCTGCGTGTACGTACAACAGTGGTAATTCCGGCGGTATGTGCGTTTCCAGCTGCAGGGGAGCCAATACCGGGCGCAAGCGCTGCAACGCACTGCAGACTATATCCGCAGGTGCCACCCAGTCCCTCGCCAGCTTCAGGCCGCCGTGACCAAGGCGAGTCATGTCCAACAGGTTTTGGATGTAGCGATCCAGCCGTTCGGCTTCGTCCCGCGTGCCTTCTAGCAGTTCACGGCGATCATCCGGCGGTATCTGCTCACCCAGCGCCAGCAGGCTGTCGATGGAGCCGCGCATGGCGGTCAGCGGCGTGCGCAAATCATGAGATACCGATGCCAGCAATGCGCTGCGCAGCTCTTCGGTTTGCCCGTGCAGGCGCGCAGCTTCAAGATCAGCCGCCAGTTGCGCCCGCTCCAGCGCCTGCGCCAGCGGTTGCCCCAATGCACTGAGTAGACGGCGCCGTTCAGCGCTGAGCAACGCGCCCTGCTTTGGGCTCACCCCCAGCAGCGCCAGCGGCCCGGATTCGCCCAGCAGCGGTAACCACCACCAACTGCCCCCCGGCAAGGTATCGGTGCCCTGCCCGGCTGACTGCTCGCGCTGCCATGACCAATCAGCGGCGGCGCGCTCCTGCTCAGTGAGCGTCCGGTCGATACCCGCCTCGACTACCCACACGCCCTCTGCGGTCAGCGATTGCACCCGCACATCGACATCACTCCACAGTTCCAGTTGCTGCATGGCCGCAGCCAGCACGGCTTGCCGGTCGGTGGCAGCCGTGAGCTTGCGCGACAGCTGTAACAGCGCTGTGGTTTCCGCCTGAGTCTCGCGCAGTGCATGCAACTGCCGACGCTGACGCGAGGCCAAATTGCCAGTCAGCACCGCCATCAGCAGGAAGAACAACAAGGTCAGCACGTCCTCCTGACGAGCGATGGTCAAGGTCAGGGTCGGTGAGATAAACAGGAAGTTGTATGCCAGAAACGACAGCCCGGCGCAGACCAACGCAGGCCCCAGGCTGCTACGCACCGCCACCAGCAAGACTGCTGCCAGAAAGATCAGCGAGATATTCGGCAACTCCAGCACGCTGGCCAGCCCTAACGCCGCACCAGAGGCCGCAGCCGTGGCCAACGCCGCGAGCCAATAATTTCGCCATGCCACAATTCGAGGACTGCGCTTAGCAGGCACGTCACTGTCATGGGGGACATCCAGCACGCTGATTTCCATGCCCAGCCCCTGCTGCAACAGGTGCTCGGCCAGGCCGCGCCGGGGCAGCCAGTTACCGCCAAAACGACGCTGATTGCGGCCAATCAGAATCAGGCTGGCGTGACGCTCACGGGCGTACTCAATCAGGGTTCTGGCCAGACTGGTGCCGCGCAGCCGCACCACCTCTGCACCCAACCGCTCAGCCAGTTGCTGCGCGGCTTGCAGATAGCCGAGGCGCTCCTCGGAGCGCTCCCGGCCGGTGTCCACATGCACCACCGACCAGGGCAGATGGCGCCTCTCTGCAACCCGGCAAGCGTGTCGTATCAGTCGCTCGGCATGGCTGTCGCCATCAATGCCCAGCACCAGACAGCCACGCACCGCTGGAGCCGTCACACCTTGCTGGCGATAACGCCGGTGCAGATCGGCATCCACCCGGGCGGCTGCGGTTTGCATGGCCAGTTCGCGCAACGCGGTGAGGTTGGTCTGACTGAAAAAGGCATCAATCGCCGCGCGGGCCTGATCTGGCACGTACACCTTGCCTTCGCGCAGGCGCTCCAGCAGCTCGCGAGGCGGCAGGTCGATCAGGAGGATTTCATCGGCTTCCTGCAACACCCAATCTGGCAGGGTTTCCCGCACCTGCACGCCGGTGATGTCGCGCACTTGATCATTCAACGCTTCAAGGTGCTGGACGTTGACCGTGGTGTAGACGTCGATCCCTGCATCCAGCAGTTCCTGCACATCCTGCCAACGCTTGCTGTGGCGGCTGCCAGGGGCATTGCTGTGGGCCAGTTCATCCACCAGCAGCAGGCGCGGCGGATTGGCCAGGATGCCGTCCAAATCCATTTCACTCAGCTGCATGCCACGGTATTCCGTGCGCAGCAGTGGCTGTTGCGGCAGGCCATTGAGCATGGCCTCGGTTTCCGCACGGCCGTGGGTTTCTACGACGCCGACACGCAGGTCTATGCCCTGGCGCAACTGGCGCTGGGCGGCCTGCAACATCGCGTAGGTTTTACCCACCCCCGGCGCAGCGCCGAGAAACACCTTGAGCCGTCCACGCCCTTCTTTCGGCAGTTCTTCCAACAGGGCATCTGCCCGATCTGCGTCCCTCATGGGCTCTACTCATTCCTCGAGATGGCGGGATTGTCCGCGAGCGCCAGGTTAAGCACCAGTACGTTGACCACCGGCGGGCCGATCAAAGGGCTTTGCACATAACCGGCGATCAGTTTCTCCAAGTCCTCGGCAGGCATATTGCGGGCAGCGGCAATGCGCTTGATCTGATAACGCGCCGCGTCAGGTGAGATGTGTGGATCAAGCCCACTGCCGGAAGTGGTCACCAATTGCATCGGCACTGGCTGGGTCTGGTCGCCTTTAAGCAGCACCACCTCCTTGGTAATTCGCTGCAGTAACGCCGGATTGCTTGGCGCCAGATTGCTTGCACTGCTGGGCACCGTCGCAAAATCTCCGGCTGAAGGCCGTGCATGAAACCACAGCGGCGCATCAAAGCGCTGGGCCAGCAACTGGCTACCGCGCAACACGCCGTTGCTATCCTCAACCAGACTGCCGTTGGCCTGCATTGGAAAGGCAAGTTGCGCCACGGCGGTGACCGACAGCGGATAGACCACGCCCGTGAGTACCGTCATAAAAGCCAGCACACCAAGGGCAGGACGAATAGCGTTAACCATGAGTGTTCTCCTTTACCTGATATTGCCTAAACCAGCCCCGCCGCCACCAGCAGCAAGTCGATCAGTTTGATTCCGGTAAATGGCGCCAGCAGCCCACCTACGCCGTAGATCAGCAGATTGCGCCGCAGTAATTGCGCGGCATCCAGCGCCTTGACCCGCACCCCGCGCAGCGCCAACGGCACCAACGCAATGATGATCAGCGCGTTAAACACGATGGCCGAGAGAATCGCGCTCTGCGGGCTGTGCAGGTGCATCAGGTTGAGCACGCCCAGCTGCGGATAGATGCCTGCAAACAACGCCGGGAGGATGGCGAAATACTTGGCCACATCGTTGGCCACCGAGAAGGTGGTCAGCGCGCCACGGGTTACCAGCAACTCCTTGCCCACCTGCACCACATCCAGCAGCTTGGTCGGGTCGGAATCCAAGTCCACCAGGTTGGCGGCTTCACGGGCAGCCTGGGTGCCGTCGTTCATGGCTAGGCCCACATCGGCCTGAGCCAGCGCAGGAGCGTCATTGGCACCGTCGCCACACATGGCCACCAGCTTGCCTTCGGCCTGCTCGCTACGAATACGCTGAAGCTTCTTCTCTGGTGTTGCTTCGGCAATCAGGTCATCAACGCCCGCTTCCGCCGCAATTGCTGCCGCTGTCAGCGGGTTGTCACCGGTCACCATCACCGTGCGGATGCCCATCTGGCGCAGCTCGGCAAAGCGTTCACGGATGCCCGGTTTGACGACGTCTTTCAGGTGAATGGCGCCCAGCAGTTTGTCGTCAGCCGCCACCAGCAACGGGGTGCCGCCGCTCTGGGCGATTTTCTCCACTTCCCGTTTAAGGGCGGCGGGCAACTGCTCGCGGGTCATGTCCAGATAAGTCAGCAGCGCATCCACCGCGCCTTTGCGGTAGCGATGACCATCCCAGTTGGCGCCGGACAAGCGCGTCTCAGCACTGAAGGCAATCGACTCCAACGCATTGCGCTCAGTAACCACACGGGTGCCTGCATTGCGCAGAAACTCAACGATAGATTTACCCTCAGCGGTGTCATCACCCAGCGAGGCCAGCAGTGTTGCCTCGTTCAGTTCCTGCTCGGTAACGCCCGGTGCCTTGTGCAGCGCGCTGCAACGGCGGTTACCAAAGGTGATGGTACCGGTCTTGTCCAGCAACAGCACATGCACATCCCCTGCTGCCTCCACGGCCCGGCCGGATTTGGCGATCACGTTCAAGCGCACCAGGCGGTCCATCCCGGCAATACCGATGGCCGAGAGCAAGCCGCCAATGGTGGTCGGGATCAGCGTGACCAACAGTACGGCCAGATAAATCAGCGGCAACTCGCCGCCTGCGTAACGGGCAAAGGGCTGTAGGGTGGCGACCACCAGCAAGAAGATCAGGGTCAGGCCGATCAGCAGGATATCCAGCGCCTGCTCGTTCGGGGTTTTCTTGCGTTTGGCGCCCTCTACCAGCGCGATCATGCGATCCAACGTGGACTCGCCAGGGTTGGCGGTAATGCGCACCAGCAACCAGTCGGACACCACCTGCGTATTGCCGGTCACCGCCGAGCGGTCGCCGCCGGATTCGCGAATCACCGGTGCCGATTCCCCGGTAATCGCCGCCTCGTTGACGGCTGCCACACCTTCGATCACCTCGCCGTCACCGGGGATCATCTCCCCGGCTTCGACGCGGACGATATCGCCACTGCGCAGGTTGCTGGCAGGCACGGTTTCAAATTGCTCGCCCTTCTGCCGCCGCGCACTCAGACCCTGACTACCCGCTTTGAGGCTATCCGCCCGAGCTTTGCCGCGCCCTTCTGCCAACGCCTCGGCAAAGTTGGCAAACAGCAGGGTGAACCACAACCACAGGGCGATCTGCACCGATAAACCCAGCGACACCGCAGGGTTCGGAACAAAGCACAGCAACGTAGTGACAATTGCGGTCAGTTCCACCACCAGCATCACCGGCGAGCGCACTAACTGACGCGGGTCGAGTTTGACCAGCGCCTGGCGCAACGCCTCAGGCCATAGAGCTGGCTGTTGCACGGGCTTAACCTGCATATCGGTATTCATTTTCATCTCACGACTCCTCACAGGCCCTGCACCATGGACAGATGCTCAGCAATCGGCCCCAGTGCCAGCGCAGGCAGGAACGTCAAACCACCCACCACCAGAATGATCACCACCAGCAGCGCCACAAACATCGGGCTGTGAGTCGGCAGGCTGTTGCTGCCTTGCGGGGCGCTCTTCTTCGCCGCCAGACCACCGGCAATCGCCAGCACCGGCAGGATGTAGCCAAAGCGCCCGAGCAGCATGGCCAGACTCATCATCAGGTTGTGGTACGGGGTATTGGCGGAGAAGCCGCCGAAGGCTGAGCCGTTATTGGCCGTCACCGAGGTGTAGTTGTAGAGCAGTTGGCTGAAGCCATGGGCACCCGGATTGCTCACCGAAGCCGCAGCGCCCGGCAAGCTTGCCGCCAGTGCCGTCAGCACCAGCACACCCAGCGGCATGACCAACAGCGTCAGCACCAGCAGCCGCACTTCCCGCGCCTCCAGCTTTTTGCCCAGGTACTCCGGAGTACGCCCAATCATCAGCCCGGCCAGAAACACGGTGATCAGCACAAACAGCAGCAGGCCATACAGCCCAGCCCCAACACCGCCAAAGATCACCTCACCCAGCATCATGTTGAACATCGGCATCAGGCTACCCAAGGGGCTCAAGCTGTCGTGCATGGCGTTAACCGAGCCACTGGAAGCCGCCGTGGTGGCTACCGCCCACAATGCCGAGGCGACAGTGCCGAAGCGGCTTTCTTTGCCTTCCAATGAGCCGACCTGTTCAACCGGCAACCCAGCCAGCAGCGGGTTCGGTTGCAGCTCCGCATACAGGGTCACGCCCAGCCCGGCGCAGAACAGCAGGAGCACGCAAGCCAGCAAGGCGCGGCTCTGGCGTAAGTCCTTCACGTAATGGCCGAAGGTGAAAATCAGCGCCGCCGGGATCAGCAGAATGGAGACCATCTCAAACAGGTTGCTCCAGGCGGTGGGGTTTTCGAACGGATGCGCCGAGTTCACCCCAAAGAAGCCGCCGCCGTTAGTGCCCAACTGCTTGATGGCGATCTGGCTGGCAGCCGGGCCAAGCGGCACCACCTGCTCGTGGCCGCCGAGTGTCTGCACATGCACATAATCGTGAAAGCTCTGCGGCACGCCTTGCCATACCAGCAGCAGCGCCAGCACCAGCGCAAACGGCAACAGGCCGTAAAGCGTGGCGCGAGTCAGATCGACCCAGAAATTACCGACGCTGCGGCTGGAGCCACGGCAGAAACCCCGGCACAGCACAGCCAGAACCGCCAGCCCCACTGCCGGGCTGACAAAGTTCTGCACACCCAAGCCAACCATTTGGCTGAAATAGCTCAGGCTGGCCTCACCGCTGTAGGCCTGCCAGTTGGTGTTGGTGACAAAACTCACCGCTGTGTTCAGCGCCAGGCTCCACTCAAGCCCCGGCAGGTGCTGCGGGTTCAGCGGCAACAGGCCTTGCAGCATCAAGATCGCGGTCAACGCCAGCAGGCAGACTAAGGTAAAGACCAGCAGGGCTAGGCTGTAGCGTTGCCAATCTTGTTCGTCGTCCGGCTCGATCCCGGCAACGCGGTAGCACAGCCGCTCAAACGGACGTAGTACAGGAGTCAGCCAGGTGCGCTCGCCCTCCATTGCCCGGTACAGGTAGCGCCCGATAAAAGGCGCAGGCACCAGCAGCAATCCGAAAAACAGCGCCAGCAGCGCCCAATCGTAACTGTGCATATGCCCTCCTACGCCTGTTCAGCGCGCAGCAGCGCAATCAGCAGATAAATGAACAGGCCCACAGCCAAGGCCAGGGCCATACCATCAAGAACGCTCATGACTTGCTCCATTTCAAGGCAGTGCTCGCCTGAAACAAAGTCTCGTCGCAAGTGGCGTAAAGGAGCGATTGGAGTAGCCGCCGCTGGGCATAAAGAATCCGTAAAGATTCAGTAGCGAGTGCCCTAAAACGCAAACGGCCAACACGATGGTTGGCCGTTTGGATAACACGTGGGTTCAACCCTGATCAGGGCTGATGCCCCATAAAGCCAGAACTGGCATTCATGAGCAGCACCACGAACTGCTCCAATGGCATCTGCTTACCGTTGAACGTCACCTGTCCGTTGGCATAGCTCAAGGCGCTACTGATGGTTTCGTCATTCACCGTTGCCAAGCCAGTGCTCATGGCCATGATGCCAGCCATTTGACTGCTCATCTTCGCCTGCTGGGCGACCGCTTGCGGATCCGTCAGCCCCGCCAGCGCCGCCTGTACGCCAACCACATCCTCAATCAGCTTCTTCGACAGGGTGAAGTTGAAGTCCAGCTTGGTAAGTAATTGGCGGGTCAGCTCGGGCGCTTCAAGTTCGAACGATTCCGGCTTATCCAAGTTCAGGCTGAGGCGAACGTCGGCCTGACCATTGGCAGTCTTAAGCGCCAGCTTTTCCAAGGTAAACATGGGCTTACCCGCCAGCAATTTATTCACCTCTGCCAGCAGCCGCTCTTCCTGTTCAGGCGTCAGCTCGGATGAGTTCGACTGGTCTTGCTTAAGCAGCTCGCCATAAAACTCCAACAGCGACTTGGCCACCGAGGTATCAATATTGCTGACCTGCATAACCGCTTCAGCCGTACCAATATCCTGCCCCTGATAGCTGATCATGCCGGTATGGTAGGCATCGCGCTGGGACAGCATATTGCCGATTTCACTGCTCTGCGAATCATAGCCGAGGGCCTTAATCAGCAACGGTTGCTCGTCATCGACAGCAAAGGACAGCGATGCGATCTTGCCGTCGGTACCCCCAAAGTAGAAATCACCGCCGCCACGTTTCAGATTGCTGCTAAACGTGAGGTCCTGCATATCAATATGCAGGGTTTCGCCAGTCTCAATGGGGGCCGACACCTTCAGCTGTGCCATCAGTCCACTGGACTTCACCCGATCCGCCCCAGCGCTGCTTTCAATGCGCAGATCAAGACCACTGAAGTCGATACGCGTCTCATCCGGCAAGGTTGCCAGCGCCTTTTCCATGCGCAAGTCGCCTTCAATCGCTTGTGAATAGCTAACGGACAAATTACCGCTGACCGGGGCGACGCCATTGGTGGCGGCAAACCACTTAGCCAGCTCTGGGCTGGACTCAAGCTCGAAATTACTTTCAGCCATAACCGGCGACAGTTTCATACGCAGCAGGCGCGAAAGCGGGAACGGTCCATGGTCGAGTTTGTCAGTGAAATACAGTTCTGTGCTGACCTGTTTGCCGTTTTCGTCCGGTATGTCTAACCGCACTTTGTAACGGGCGGAGCTGCTAAAAAAATGAGTTTCCAGCGAAGTCAGTTCAATCGTGCCGTTAACACCTAATGAGGGCAGCGATTTAGCCAGTTCCTGATTAGCCTGGTTGATGGAGGCTTGAAGCACATCCGGTAATACCTTCCCGGTGTACCAAGCCCCAGCGCAGCCTATCGCCCCCACAGCAATCGCTGCACCCAGAATATATTTCTTCATGAGACATCCATTACTAATATTTCGAACATACCGCCCCATGCCGCCTGCCTGCTACATAGGTCAACAGTGAGAAATCCAGACAATCCGACACAATTCAGCTACGTGCAGAATCGTAACGGATTATCTGGCGTTGCAGGCTAGCTTTTAGGTTTGTCTTGCGGCTGCGGGGGATTTTCCGCGCACGGGTCATAGACCGGCGTACGCACCCAATCGCCCAAAAGGCTGTAGGCGACGGCCAACAGTGTCGGCCCCATAAACAGGCCCATAAAACCGAAGGCCAAAATACCGCCAAATACCCCCAGCAGTACCACGATCAACGGCAGGTTGCCGCCGCGGCTGATGAGGTAGGGCTTGAGGATATTGTCCACACCACTGATGACAAAGAAGCCCCAGATGGCCAGGAAGATCGCCATGCCGATCTCGCCATGCCAGAACAGCCAGGCTACAGCAGGCCCCCACACCAGCGGCGGAACCATGATCAGGCTGAAGCCAAAGGTCAGGAAGCCCAGCACCAGTGCTCCCGGAACCCCAGCAATGGTGAAACCGATCCAAGCCAGAATCGCTTGCGCCACCGCCGTACCGATCACACCGTTAACCACCCGCTGAACCGTACCGGCAACCAGCTCTATGTAGTGCTCGGCACGGTTACCAATCAGACGTTCCAGCAGACGCTCAACCAGTGCAGCCAAACGTGGTCCATCACGGTAGAAGAAGAACACCAGCACCAAGCTCAGGGCCAGCTCCACCATGCCACCCGCAATCTTGGCGCTGCGTGTCAGCAGCCAGTTACCGACTTGCCCCAAGTAAGGCTGTACAGTGGCAAACAGTTCCGCGCCCTGCTTATCTATGGTCTGCCACAGCTCAACCAGATAGTTGCCCACCATCGGCAACGTCCCGAGCCACACGGGGGGCGGTGGCAAGCCGTCTACTTGGTAGTCCTTGACCATGCTGGTGAAATCTTTGATGTGGTCAGCCAGGTTGAAGCCCAACATCACCAAAGGCACGGCCAGTAACACCGTCCAAGCCAGGGTTAGCAACCCAGCAGCAAGGGCCTGACGACCGCCCAGCAGATTGGTCAGGATGCGCATGAGCGGCCAGCTGGCAAATGACAGCACGGCAGCCCAAAACAAGGCGGACCAAAATGGCGCCAGCACCCACAAGCTCGCGCCCAGCAAGCTGAGCATCAATATCTGCACCAGCAAGCGATCGTTATTGCCCATTTAAACTCCCACAGAAACAAAAGGCTCCGCGCACTTAGGCAGAGCCGTGAAAAGGTTCGAACGCAACGTGCGCATTGCTACAGCTTAGCGCAGGACTTTTACCAGCAAACCGGCTACAGCCTGTGTATCAACCTCAATACGCGCCGCCCGTACTTGCTGCGCAATCAAGGCATCACGCCAAGCCGCAGCCTGTTCCCCGCTCAGCGCTACACGCAGGGTGCTGTCAAGGTTGAGGCTTCGAGCCAACACCGCAACCCAAGCCTCAGTAGGCTCAGACAGTTTAGGCAGGCGCAGTTCACCGCTGTTTTTCAACGCTCGCTGTAAGGTCGCCGGGGTTGGCAAGAGCTCTGGTAAGGCGGCATTGGCATCCAGCTGTTCAACGTGCAGATAGGCCCGGCCATTTCCGCGCGTGATGCTGTACAGCGCCAACAGGCTATTTTGCTGCGGCTCAGCCAAGCGCAGCAGCGCATAGCTTTGCTGCGCATCAGAACCATACAGGGTCGCGTTGTTGAACACCGAATTGGCCCACAAGTTACTGGAGCCACACTCCCGACCTACACACCAGTACAACAGCTCGGCGTTCTGCTTGTGCACGCCTTCACGGGCACTATTGAACACCTCATTGGCTGAGTGAGTGCGTGGCAACTCATAGGTAACGGCGGTAAAGCCACCTTGAGCCATCACCTCCCGCTCAAAACGGAGTTTGCCGCTGATACGGCGGATGGCGCCTTGTGGGTATATCCGCTCCTGATCACTCAGGTGGTTATAAGCGACGATCTCGCTGCCGGGAAACCTCGGCAGCACAACAAGATCGCGGCTGCCAGCCACATCAGCCCACACAGTTGTGCAGGCCAGGCTTGCTGCCAGTGCAACGCATAAACGCATAGCTTTTCTCATTTAACGATGATCGACTGAGCCGACTTGACCAGCTTTCCGCTGTCCTGCTCCCGCAGTGGCGCTTGCAGCCCGCGTTGCACCGCTGGGCGGGCAGCAATTTCCGCCAGCCAGCGTTGCAGATGCTCCAAGCCATCAACTGAAACGCCCGCCCATTCATGGGTGCGTACCCATGGGAAGGTGGCGATATCGGCAATGCTGTAATCGCCCGCCAGGAACTGTGACTCGCCCAGGCGCCCGTCCAGCACTTCATAAAGCCTGCGGGTTTCATGCTGGTAACGGTCGATGGCGCCTTGGAGTTTTTCCGGGAAATAGCGATAAAACACGTTCGCCTGTCCCTGCATCGGGCCAACTCCGCCCATTTGGAACATCAGCCACTGAATGACCCTTGAACGGCCTTTGAAATCGGTCGGCATCAATTGCCCGGTTTTTTCAGCAAGGTAGATGAGGATCGCACCGGATTCAAACACGGCGAAATCCCCTTCGCTGCGATCAACAATCGCCGGTATGCGGCCATTGGGGTTGATCTTGAGGAATTCAGGAGACTTCTGTTCGCGTTTGTCAAAACTCAGCACATGCAACTCATACGGCAGTTGCAGTTCTTCCAGTGCAATCGAAGCTTTGTAGCCATTGGGCGTGGCGGCTGTGTAAAGGTCGATCATGACTATCTCCGTGGGTTATACCGACACCTTTCCCCACTTACGCGGAGCAAGTCAAGGCGCGCTCAAAAAAGCTTTGAAACTACCTGCTACCAAGGCAGCACCCTGCTCGTCGTCCAAATGCAAATGATGCCCACCCGGAAGCTGTTCGACCTCCACCGGCAAATCTGAAAGTACTTCGTGGATGTTCGGCTGCGCATGCAGCATGCCTTGTTCAGCCAACACTAATTTCGCCGGACATTGCAGCTTGCGGGCAAAACTTAAAGCATGTGCCCGCGTAAAGCGCATGGGCGATGGCAGGGTTAATTGACTGTCGGCTCGCCACGTGTAACCGCCTGGCACCGGCATCAGCCCTCGCTGAGCTAAAAGCTCGGCAGCCTCGCGGCTAACCGCACCGACGCCGCGCATACGTGCCTCAATCGCCCGGTCGATTTGTGCGTATACCGGTTTTCGCTTGCTCGCCAGAGCCAGGCGCGCAACGAGGGACTCCTGCATTTTACTCGGCGCTGCATCGGCTTCCGCTGTCTGTGGAAGCAAGCCATCAATGAGAGCCAAACGCTCGACCCGCTCCGGCATTACCGCCGCCAGGATCACCGAGACAATTGCTCCCATGGAGTGCCCCAACAGAGAAAAACGCTGCCAGCCCAGCTGTTCTGCAACTTGCAGCACGTCGTAGACATAATCCCAGATGGCGTAACTATTGCCGGCCGGTCGATGATCGGAATGACCATGCCCCGGCAAATCCACCGCAACAATCCTCAACCCCGGTAGCAGCGGCGCAAGGCGGGCAAAGCTGGCGGCATTGTCCAACCAGCCATGCAGGGCAATAACCGGCTGACCATCTTCCGGCCCATACATATGGGCGGCCAGCTCGATATGAGGGAGACGCAAACGGACTTCTTCAAAATTCAGGTTCATGCCTCAGGCTCTTACTTCGCGCCGTCTGTCCAGCGCTGGAGGAGCGATTTAAGCAGATATGCGGTGTCCTGTGGGCGTTCCAGAGGGAACATATGCCCGCCTGGCAGGGTCATGTACTCGCCTTTAGGGGCACGCCAGACCAAACGGGCTTGGTGCGGCAACACCACCCGACTTTTGCTACCCCGCACCACAGCCAGAGGCACTTGCAACTGTTTAAGACGGCCCGGACTCAGGTGTGGCACGCTGCGGTAGATATTGATCTCGGTATGAGGATCAAAGCGCAGGCGCAGCCCGCAGTCGTCTTCTACTAAGCCATGCTGGACATAGGCATCCAAACACTCCGGATCAAACGCTCTAAACAGGGTTTTTCCAGCAAAATAATCCCGCGCCTCAGTGTGATCCCCGAAACGTTCACGACGCCCCAGCGTACGCCCTGCCGGCGTGATTCGGTCTATAAAGCCAAAGCGCTTGGCCGTACGGATCACCAGCCGGTCAGGCAATGTCAGAACGGGTGAGTCCAGCATCACAACACCACGGTACAACTCAGGCCGTCGCAAGGCCGCATGGTAATGCAGCACGCCTCCCAACGAATGCCCAACACCCCAAACAGGCTGTCCACCGCGTTGCAGATGATGAATCAGCTCATCAACCAGATTGCCCCAATTATCGTTCACCGGGAATTGCGGATCGTGGCCGTGCTGCTGCAGATGTTGCACCTGATAATCCGGCTCCAGCGCCGCAAACAACTTGCCATAGGTTGCAGAGGGAAACCCGTTGGCGTGGGCAAAAAAGATCGAACGGGACATAACAACCAGTGCGCCTCAACAGATGTCAGCTGAGCTTAGCTGAACGGTTGGCATCAGGCCTCCTGTACCTTGGCCGCCAACGGCACGATGGCAGTCGTCAGGCGTGAAATGCAGCTATTCTTGCCCTGCTCATCACTGATACGGATATCCCAAACGTGCGTGGTTCGCCCAAGATGAACAGGCCTGGCAACAGCAGTGACACGCCCAGAGCGCACGCCCCGAAGGTGATTGGCGTTCACCTCAAGACCAACGCAATAAAACTTGGTGGGGTCGATACATAGGTAGCTGGCCATGGAGCCGACTGTCTCGGCCAGCACGACCGAAGCCCCTCCATGCAACACGCCATAAGGTTGATGAGTGCGCGAGTCCACCACCATGCTGGCACTGAGAGACTCCTCATCAATTGCTTCAAAGCGGATATCTAACTGTTCGCCAATGGTGTTCTTCTGCAAACGGTTTAGCGTTTCGAGGTCAGGGGTTTGGTGCCAGATACTCATGATGTCGTCCTTGCTTTCAGCTCCAGAAACAGACAGGCCGCTGTAGAGCGGCCCGCTGCACTCAGTCTTGCCAGATAACAGTTTCAGAACGCGCCTGCCAACGTTCGAAGTGATCTCGATAGGAGCCTTCGACCACATTGCGTTTAATCTTGAGCGTAGGCGTCAGGAAGCCGTTCTCTACCGTCCACACGTCATTCATGAGCACGAGGCTGTTTAGACGTTCATGCTGATCCAAGGCCTTATTGACCTCCTCCAGCAACTTTTTCAGGCTGCCTTCCAGATCGCTTCGTGCACCATTTGAAGCCTCATGGCGCCCCTCATCAGAGAGCACACACAAAGCAATAGGCTGCGGCATGCCATCGCCCACTACACAGACCTGCTCAATCCGGGAATGCTCACCGATACGGTTTTCGATTGGTGCGGGTGCCACGTACTTGCCTTTGGTGGTTTTAAAGATTTCCTTGATGCGCCCGGTCAAGCGCAGGTTCCCATCAGCGTCCTGCTCGCCTTTGTCGCCTGTGCGCAGGTAGCCATCCGGAGTAATCGTCTCGGCGGTCTTTTCCGGGTCTTTGTAGTAGCCCTGCATCGTGGCGCCGCTGCGAACTTGCACTTCACCCTCAGCAGAAATCCGCACCTCCACACCTGGGTTGTTCTGTCCGATCCAACCAAGTTTGAACATGCCCGGACGGCATACGTGGGAGTAACCACAGTTTTCGGTCATGCCATACACTTCCTGAATTTCCAGGCCGAGCCGGCGATACCACTTCAGCAGAGCCTCAGGTACAGGCGCGGCACCGGACAAGGCATAACGAACCGCATCAAGGCCAAGCCCTGCCAGCACTTTCTTACCGACGATTCGCCCAATAATGGGCAGTTTGAGCAGACGTTCCAGCTTCTGCTCCGGCATCTTGCTGAACACGCCAACCTGAAACTTGGTCCACAGCCGTGGAACGGAGAAGAACACTGTCGGCCTTGCACGACGCAAATCGTTTACAAACGTCTCCAAACTTTCGGCAAAGAACACCGTCTGCCCTGCGTAGATAGATGAAAGCTCGACAAACATGCGTTCAGCCACATGGCACAGAGGCAAATACGACAGCACCCGGTCTTTGTCCGTTACACCGAATAGCGCAGTGGCCTGGCCTGCTGCAAAGCCAAAATTACCGAAGTTGTGCATCACCCCTTTGGGCGTTCCGGTGGTGCCTGAGGTGTAAATGATGGTGGACAGCTGGTCAGCAGCTGGAAGTGGAGAATCCTTGATCGGCGTACACGCTTGCAGGTCGCTCCAGCTGTAATTGAACGTACCGGACGGATGCAGCGGCAGGCTGATTGTTGGCAACCCCTCAGGTAGCCCTGGGGCCATCGCCGCCCAGTCATCCAACTTGCCGATAAAAACCAGCTCTGACTCTGAATGTTCCAGCACCTGACGCATGGATTCGGCAGTCAGGTTTGGATACAGCGGTACGGACACATGCCCGGCCATCCAGATCGCCAGATCGGCGATGATCCAATGCGCGCAGTTCTTGGAAATGATTGCAATACGGCTGCCTTGAGGCAGCTCGCGGCTACGCAGCCAATTTGCCGCCCGCCTCGCCTGATCGGCGACATCACCCCAGGTCAGTTCCTGAAGCTGCCCGCCCACCAGAGGTTGCACCATATAGAGCTTGTTTGGGTGACGCGTTTCACGCTCATAAAACAGCTCGAGCGGCAGACGGATTGCTTCAGTCACGCGGAATACCTCCTTTGTTATTCTTGTGGAGCCTACCAAGCGATTGCTTGGTCGACTATTCCACGTACAAAGGGGTTATCGCAAGAGGGGAAATGTATCGTTGTGTAGTGATATGGGATTAATCGCGCATGGAATGGCGTAAATCCCGTAAATACATCAGACCAGTGGCAATGGCCTCGCCTTCTAACGCCGCAAGACTGGATGTGCCCATCGGTACGGGATCCTGACGATGCCCATTTACCAAAAGCCCCGCCAAATCCCCCACCAACGGCTGATGGCTGACCAGCAAAATATTTTGGTCGCTGTACTGATCCAATTGCTCAATCGCATGACGCGATGAGCTTTCAGGGGTGAGCCAAGAAACAGTCTCACGCACACCGCTGTAACCCAGCGCTTGGCAGAACAGCTCTGCCGTTTGCTGAGCGCGGATATACGGGCTAACCAGCACCCTCTGTAGGTGCTGGCCACGCATGGCCTCTGCGGCACGGCTGGCCTGTTGGCGGCCAAAATCCGTTAGCTCACGCTCAGCATCACTCTGGCGGGCAGGTTCGGCTTCACCATGGCGCAGCAGCCAAAGTTTCATGGCATTCCCCCAATCAGATTTTAGGTTCTTCGTCTCGTACCGGTTGTGCAGCTGGCGCTACTGTGTGCGGCTGCTCACCCTGAGGCGCCTGTGGGGTCGGCCAGTCAGCAAATGGCCAAGGCTTTTCATCTGTATTAAAGGTACCGAAGCGGCCGATTTGGGCGATGAACTGACTCAGGCTGTCCCCAAAACTCAACAAGCTCGCACTGGGTGCGCCATAGAAAAGCCGGTAGCCCAGCTGCACGACAACAACTGCCAGCAATACCAGCTCAGCCACTTGCCAAACGATGGCATAAATCACCATCCACAATACACGCAGCACAATGGATTCCCGCTGTAACGTCTTTTGTTCACCGCTCATTGTGTTCCCCTTTTAAGGCTTTACATCAAAAACCGCTGGTTGATATGAAATCCACGTCCGTTTTCGGCTCGCCACGCATCAATGCACCGATCACCTGATCAAGGGTGCGGCCCTCGAACAGAATGGCGTGCAAACCTGTCACCAGCGGCATATAAACCTGCATTTCCTCGGCCTTGGCTTTCAGCACCTTGATCGTGTTGACCCCCTCGGCAACCTCACCCAAGCGCGCTACGGCAGCCTCCAGCGTGAGCCCTTCACCTAAGGCATACCCCACTTGGTAGTTCCGGCTTTTAGAGGAAGAACAGGTGACGATGAGATCGCCCACCCCGGCCAAACCCAGGAATGTCATCGGATTGGCACCAAGCTTCACCGCAAAGCGGGTCATCTCTGCCAACGCCCGAGTGATGAGCATGCTTTTAGTGTTTTCACCCATGCCCATGGCGGCGGCCATACCGGCAATGATTGCATAGACATTCTTCAGAGCCCCGCCCAGCTCGACACCGAAACGGTCGCTGCTGGCATAGACACGGAACGTGCGGCCATGCAGGGCGGCCTGAACCTGGCGACACAAGTCTTCGTCTTCACTCGCTACTACGGAGGCCGTCAGTGCATTTTCAGCCACTTCGCGAGCCAAATTCGGACCTGACAGCACGCCAATGCGCGCCTCAGGAGCGATATCCTCAAGAATCTGACTCATCAACAGAAACGTGTTGGCTTCAATGCCCTTGGTCGTACTGACCAGCATCTTACCCTTCAATTGATCGGCCACCGGCTGCAGGGCCTGACGCAGGGCACTGGAAGGCAGAGCGACGAAGATCATTTGGCACTGCGCCAAGGTGGCAGATAAGTCAGTGACAGGCTCGACGCCAGAGTGAATCTTTATACCCTTCAGGTAGCGGGGATTTTCCCGGTCATTTTTAATCGCGGCTGCCTGCTCAGGGTCCCGCATCCAATGCAGAACTTGCTGGCCATTCTCAGCCAGCAAGTTGGCAATTGCAGTACCGAAGCTACCTCCACCTAGTACTGCAATAGGTTGTTTATCTGTCATAACGCTTCCGTGATAAGGCAGTGAATAGGCCAATGTTACGCATTATACGTCCACCACCCTGTACGGCCATACGCCACAGCCAATTCCAGTGATAGCAAATCGCCAAGCCTGATATACCATCCTGCTCAGGTAAAACCATAAAGATGGGCAACTTACAACATGACTGTGAGTTCTAAAATGTGGGCCGGGACACGATGCAAATCAGTACACTGCGCATATCTTTAAGCCTGCACACCTGAATGAGACCAGCAGTATGACTCTGATACGGGGATGGGGCATCCACGCACAAACACAGTTGATCAGTCTAGGGCCTGCCCTGGTTCTGACCGTGCTGTTATGCAGTTTCTTCGCCATTACCCGCTTGCATGATCTGCGTGAAGAGCGACTCCATTACGGTCAACAGATTGCCAGCCAACTCGCCCGCACTAGCACCATTGGGCTGGTTGAGCACAATCCAGAGATGCTTGATCTAGTGATTCAAGGCACCCTGCAAAGCTCACCCCAAATTCGTTTTCTGGAATTGCGCGATGGTGCTGGAAAACTGTTGCACTATGCCGAACAACCGGTCAGTACCGACATTGCACGCAGGCAGGTTGAAATTTTTCGTGCTCAGACCTTAAAGCCCGAAGCCTCTAACAATCCTGACGCTAAATCCAACGTGATTGGTCAAGTAATCGTGGGCATGTCCAATGACGATTTCACCTCACGTCAGAACGAGATTCTGTTAAAAGCAGTCCTGCTGGCTTTATTTGCCATGCTGCTAACATTTTTTCTAGCCCGCAGCCTGGCACGGCACCTATCACAGCCCTTAAGTGCCATGGGCAAAGCGGTCAATGCCATTCAAGCTGGCGATTACCACTCACATTTGCCGGAAGTTGGTAACGGCGAACTGGCCTCTCTGGCTCGTCATATCAATAACCTGGCAATGGGCCTTTCATTTGCCAGCGAAGAGCAGCAACGAGCCATGAGCCTGCTGATTCAGGCCCGCGAGCAGGCAGAACTGGCCAACCGTGCTAAGTCTGACTTTCTAGCCATGATGAGCCACGAACTGCGCACCCCCATGAATGGTGTATTGGGCATGTTGCAACTGCTCGAAACCACCGATTTGAGCCCGGAGCAGCGCGAATACACCATACTGGCCAAAGAGTCGACAGAGCACTTGCTGAAGATCTTCAACGACATGCTTGATTTCTCTCGCATTGAGCGAGGTGCGTTCGAGCTCGAGCGCATCCATTTCAGCCTGACGGAGCTACTACACAACTCGATCCAGCTATTCCAACACAATGCCCAGCAGCGTGGCCTAAAGCTAAATCTGGAAATGCAGGACGGAATGGAAAGCCTATACACCCAAGGCGACCCAACGCGTATTCGGCAGATACTGATCAACTTGATTGGTAACGCACTTAAGTTCACCGAAAAAGGCAGCATAAGCCTCCAGTGCAGCTATCAAGTGTTAGATAAGGATGTGTTATGGCTTACCTGTTCGGTTCATGACAGCGGTATCGGTATACCCGCAGAACGCCTAAGCAAGATATTCGACCCGTTCCAACAAGCCGACACATCGATATCAAGACGCTATGGAGGCACAGGCCTGGGCCTGCCCATTGCAAGATCCCTTGCTGAGCGCATGGGTGGCACATTGCGTGCCACCAGTTTGGAAGGCCAAGGCTCAGTGTTTACGCTGGAGCTTCCCCTGATTTGTGCTCATATCGAGGGTAGTATGTGCATACAAGCCACACCTGCATCGGCGCAAACTCAGGCAATACCCGTGTCTATCCAAAAGGATGGCAATAGGCTGCCTCCAAGCGCTGAAGCAGATGAACAACCTATCCATGACCTGCATGAGAGCTCAGACCACTCATCGGCAAGGCTGCAATAGGCTGTTACAGCACTGGCGCACCACCTACCGTGCCGCAAAGCGGACAGTTCTTGCCCAATCGCCACTGATACAGCTGCGTCTTGCCAATCTTCGTACATTGCACAACAGCTGAACCATCGCCGAGTGATTATTTGTTTTCAACGACGACAGGCTAGTCAACGTATACAATGTGCTGCCATATAATGCAGAGTACAACTGTACTCACAAATCTGTGACTTTCACTTCGTCGCAATAGTCTATGACTAGGCTGTTGGCTGGTGCAGCGCAACTGTGCCGCCCGCCATAACAATCCCCCAGCCTGGCGCATGGGACATATTGAGGAGCTCGCATGACCAAACAAAACGCCTTCACCCGGGAAGACCTGTTGCGCTGCAGCCGCGGCGAACTCTTCGGCCCAGGTAATGCGCAACTGCCCGCGCCGAACATGCTGATGATCGACCGCATTACCCATATCAGCGACGTTGGTGGCAAGTATGGCAAAGGCGAGATTGTAGCCGAGCTCGATATCACCCCTGATCTGTGGTTCTTCGCTTGCCACTTCGAAGGCGACCCTGTGATGCCTGGCTGCCTGGGCCTCGACGCCATGTGGCAACTCGTGGGCTTCCACCTCGGCTGGCAGGGTAACCCTGGCCGTGGCCGCGCCCTGGGCTCAGGTGAAGTGAAGTTCTTTGGTCAGGTACTGCCTACCGCCAAGAAAGTCACCTATAACATCCACATTAAACGCACCATCGCCCGCTCCCTGGTCCTGGCAATTGCCGACGGTACCGTCAGCGTCGACGGTCGCGAAATTTACAGCGCCGAAGGCCTGCGGGTCGGCCTGTTCACCTCTACCGACAGTTTCTAAAGGACTCTCTTCATGCGTCGCGTTGTGATTACCGGCCTGGGTATCGTTTCTTGCCTGGGCAATGACAAAGAGACCGTCTCCGCCAACCTGCGCGCTGGTCGCCCAGGTATCAGGCACAACCCGTCCTACGCTGAAATGGGGCTGCGCAGCCACGTTTCAGGTTCTGTTGATCTGAACCTCGAAGAGCTGATCGACCGCAAGCTGTTCCGCTTTATGGGCGATGCAGCTGCTTACGCCTACCTGGCAATGAATCAGGCCATTGCTGACTCTGGACTGACTCCTGAGCAAGTTTCCAATCCACGTACTGGCTTGGTTGCAGGTTCTGGCGGAGCTTCCACCCTGAACCAGATGGAAGCCATCGACACCCTGCGCGAAAAGGGCGTCAAGCGCATTGGCCCATACCGCGTAACCCGCACCATGGGTAGCACTGTATCGGCTTGCTTGGCTACGCCGTTCCAGATCAAAGGCCTGAACTACTCCATCTCCTCCGCCTGCGCGACCAGTGCCCACTGCATCGGCCACGCCATGGAGCAGATCCAGATGGGCAAACAAGACATCGTCTTTGCCGGTGGTGGTGAAGAAGAGCATTGGAGCCAGAGCTGCCTGTTCGACGCAATGGGCGCCCTCTCCACCCAGTACAATGACACGCCGGAGAAAGCCTCCCGCGCCTACGACGCTAAGCGTGACGGTTTCGTTATCGCCGGCGGCGGCGGTATGGTTATAGTCGAAGAACTGGAACATGCTCTCAAGCGCGGCGCCAAAATCTACGCCGAAATCATCGGCTACGGTGCAACCTCCGACGGTTACGACATGGTTGCTCCGAGCGGCGAAGGTGCAATCCGCTGCATGCAGCAGGCACTGTCCACGGTGAATACACCGATCGACTACCTGAACACCCATGGCACTTCTACTCCGGTTGGCGACGTGGCTGAAGCCCGTGGCATCCGCGAAGTGTTCGGCGACAAAGCCCCTGCCATCAGCTCCACCAAGAGCCTGTCGGGTCACTCTCTGGGCGCTGCTGGTGTTCACGAAGCGATCTACTGCATGCTGATGATGGAAGGCAACTTCATCGCCGGCTCCGCCAACATTGATGAGCTGGACCCTGAAGTGGCCGATCTGCCGATTCAGCGCACCACCATCGAAAATGCCAAAATCGACACCGTTATGAGCAACAGCTTCGGTTTCGGCGGCACTAACGCAACACTGGTGCTCAAGCGCTGGGCTGAATAAGCCGCACTTGCTACCAACAAAAACGGCACCTCAGGGTGCCGTTTTTTTTATGCTTGGATGTGATCCCAATCAGCGGACTTCAAAACGCTGTTCAGCCAGCTTGCGGTCCCCCTGGAACACCATGAAGTGCCAAGTGCCTTTCACAATTTCATGGTTCTCACTGAACTCAAATGCCATTACATCTTGTGCAGCGGCTGGCACCAGTTTCTGGTAAACCTCAAACTTGTCATGACGCTTGCCATCAGGCGTGATCACCCCGGGTGTGAAATACATAAGCGTCAGTGGCTGTTCGGCTTCAGTCTTACCAATCAAGGTATAGCGCAATCCAAATTTGGTACCCAGCGTTGCTGGGATAACTTCGGTGCGCTGAATTTCCTGATTACTGCGGGTCAAAACCCGTTCACCCGGCTGAAAGTTGTCGTACTGGCTGACAAAGACGCCGTACTCGACCGCCCCATCCAATTGGACATCCGCCTGCCCCAAGGTAGATGTACCCAGCAATACCGCCGCGACGGCAGCCCTGCAAACGTTATGCATGTTGTGCTCCTTTATTGAGTTGCCGAGAGCCTATGACGCTCACATGTCACACTCATGACAGAGCCATTGCACAGTTATTGCAGTTTTGGATTGCGCGGCAGAATCTCCAGAAAGTTGTCCCTGGCAACACGCCGCGCCACATCTTCTGGTAAGGCATCAAGAAACGGCACAAATCCTTGCATCGTTTCTTCGAGGCTGTCGAAATGCCCAACAACATCTGAGCCCAACATAAATCTTTTCGGGTAATCGCTGACCAGCTTTACCCACTTGGGGTCTGGCTGACCGTTTTTATCCAACAAATAGGGCTGCAAAAGCGTCCACGACAAGTCGATGTACAGATTCGGATACTGCTCAAGCATGCGCTGCAAATTGTCGTATAGAAACTTTAACTTCACCTGATGCCGATGCAGCTCCATGCTGGTGCCAGCATGAGCCCAGATGAAGCGCACATGAGGGTGGTTACGCAGCGACTCTTCTATTTCCGGCAAGTACAGCGGATTGCGCTCGCGCTTAGAGGTGATGTTCGAATGCAGCATCACAGGAAGATCATATTCAGCGGCCAGATGGAATACCCGCGCCAGCGCCTCGTTGTTCGCCCTGGCAGCCTCGCCGTGTATCAGTGCTGTGAGATCGTCATGGCGCGTGAAAATCTCTCCTATGCCCTGCCATAGACCTGGATCAAGCTCAAGCATCCGGCGTATATGCGCGTCAGCATTTTTATCAGTGGGATTAAAGCCAGAGAGAAAAGGATGAAAATGCCGCTGCTTGTCAGCAGGAAGATTTTTGTAAGCGTGTGCGATCCATACATCCGTAGCGCTGTACCAATAGGCATTGGCATCATCACCCGCGTAATAGCGCGGCCGTTTGGGCTCATCCTCATCCCACTTCTTCGCAACCGGAATACCTGAGAGCATTACGTGATCAATTCTGGCGGCTTGCATTTTCTCCAGCAGAACCTCCATCCCATCGCTCTCCTGGAAAAAATCCACGTAGTGAAGATGAGCGTCGCTGAAGCTGTACTCCCTAGCCTCAACCAACGAACTGATCATCCCCAGTACCATCATGCAGCCAATACGTATCATTGCACGTCCCTATTTTGCCCGTCTGAGTGTCTAACTCATGAAGCATAGATGACTGACAGCGCTAGCCAACGTTCATCTCTAATGCCTTTTTCGAGACTGGCTTGAGGCGTCAGCCTAGGCTAGGCTGCGTGCTTAACTCATGGAAGCGGAGTTCGTATGATCAATGTAAAAACTGAAAAAGGCCTTCTGCACCGCATTGAAATTGGTGCTCACACACTGCATACGGATGTCAGTGAGGCCCTAGGCGGCACAGGACAGGCTCCTGATCCCCACGATTACTTTGACACCGCGCTGGGCGCCTGTAAGGCTCTTACCTTGACCCTCTTCGCCAAGCAACGCGGAATACCTCTGGAAAGCGTTGATGTACAACTCAGCCGTGACAACAGCGAAGAGCGCAAAGGCTTATACCGGCTCAATGTTGAGCTAAACCTGCATGGTGTGCTGGAAGACGCCCAGCGTGAACAACTGCTGCGTATCGCTGACAAATGCCCTATACACAAGCTGATGACCAGCACAGAGGTTGAAATCACCACCACGTTGGGCGAAACCCCGCATGGCTGATTACCTCGTAACCCAGGCTCGCCCTGAGCTACTGCTCGGGCAGCCGATTGTGCGGGCAATGCCGGTCGCCAAATGCCGCAACGTCGGCCCATTTGTCTTCTTCGACCACATTAGCGAACACCACTTTCAACCGGGCTCGGGAGTGGATATTGGACAGCACCCGCATATCGGCCTGTCCACCCTCTCCTATCTTTTTGAAGGGCAACTCCAGCATAAAGACAGCCTTGGTTCTGACCAACTCGTTGAGGCTGGAGATGTCAGCTGGATGACCGCCGGGCATAGCATCACCCACGTCGAAAGAACGCCCGAAGCGCTAGTTAGATCAGGCTCAAAAGTGCATGGCACCCAGCTATGGGTTGCGCTGCCTGCAGAGGAAGAGGAATGTGAGCCCAGTTACAGCCACCACCCCAAATCTACCCTGCCACGCAGTGAAAGTATGGGAGTGGAAATCTGTGTCATCGCCGGAAGTGGCTTCTGCATGGAATCCCCGGCACCTATGCGCTCCCCCGCCATTTATGCCGAGTTGAAGATGGCCGCGGGTACTGCCTTACCAATACCCCCCGAATACACTGAACGAGCCCTGTATCTCGTCAAAGGTGAAGTGTTGGTGGATGACATAGCACTGCCGGAGCTGGGGCTGATGCAATTACCGGAAGGTGAAACCTGCACCATAACAGCCTGCGGTGAAAGTCACCTACTGTTGATTGGCGGCGAACCGCTTGGCCCACGCAGGATGTTCTGGAACTTTGTTTCAACCCGCCCAGAGTTGATTGCCCAAGCTCGCGAGCGCTGGAGCAGTGGAGACTGGCCGGAAGTACCTGGAGAAACTGATCGTATCGAGTACAACTGAGCCATTAATACGGGAAGCCCTCCGGCTTCCCGATCTGGTTTTCAGCGGCCAAACACCTCAGTAAAAAAATCATCCATCGCCTTATAGGCTCGTTCAGCCGCAACCGGATGATATTCAGCAAAACCCGGTACATTGGCCTGCGGACTGGTAAAAGAATGAACTGCTCCGCCATATGTCACAAACTGCCAGTCCGCTTTTGTCGCCTTCATTTCGGTAATGAACGCGTCAACTTGCGCTTGCGGAACAATCGGATCATCAGCCCCGTGCAGAACTAAAACAGGAGCTTTAATGTTTTGCGCATCGGCAGGCTGGGGCGTATCGAGGCTGCCATGAAACGAGACAAAACCCTTCAAGTCCGAGCCTGAGCGGGCTAGTTCTAGAATCGTACAACCTCCAAAACAGAATCCCACTGCACCCAGTTGTTCTGTGTTAATAGTCAGTTCAGCCGCCCGAGTCCTAAGAAAATCGACCGCCCCCTGAGCGCGCTTTCGTAACAGACTGCGATCACCCGCCCGCAATTGCTCAGTGAGCTCCTGAGCCTCTTCGGTATTGGCAGGTCTGGTTTCTTTGCCATAAACATCTGCGACCAGTACTACGTAGCGTTCACCAGCCACTTGCGCAGCATTCTCAGCAGCGTCCCGATTCAACCCCAGCCAGTTCGGCACCATCACCAACCCCGGACGCAAACCTGTCACACCGGCTGCACGAACCAACAGCCCCTCAAAGGATTTACCTTCGACTTCATACGTCACCGACTCAACAACAAAATCCTTCTCACTATCACGTATCTGTACAGCCAATGTCGCGGGAATAGAAGACGTAGCCATGGCCATTTCCTTTAAGTCATTTATCTGACAACGCTCTTAGGTTTCAGGGCTTACAAACAGAAAAGCCCGCTTTCGCGGGCTTTTCGTTAGTCCTGCCGTTAGGCAGACAGCTCAACCAAGAGCTTGTTCAGACGCTGCACATAAGCCGCCGGGTCTTTAGGCGTATCGCCTGCGGCCAGAGCTGCTTGGTCGAACAGGATCAGGCTTAGGTCAGCAAAACGGTCTTCATCAGCCTCAGCATCCAACTTCTCGATCAGCGGATGAGTCGGGTTGAATTCGAAGATCGGCTTGGACTCAGGCACCTTCTGCCCACTGGCTTCCAGAATCTGGCGCATTTGCAAGCCAAGGTCCTGCTCACCGATGGCCAGAATCGCCGGCGAATCAGTCAGGCGATGCGATACACGCACCTCCGCCACCTGCTCACCCAATGCAGTTTTCAAGCGCTCGACCAGCTCTTCTTTAGACTTAGCGACTTCCTCTTGAGCCTTCTTGTCTTCTTCGCTGTCCAGCTTGCCGAGGTCCAGATCACCACGAGCCACATCGACAAACTGCTTACCATCGAAGTCAGTCAGGTAGCTCATCAGCCACTCATCAATACGATCGGTCAGCAGCAGTACTTCGATGCCCTTCTTGCGGAAGACCTCGAGATGCGGGCTGTTTTTAACATGGGCATAGGACTCACCGGTGAGGTAGTAAATCTTGTCCTGCCCCTCAGCCATGCGCGCTACATAATCAGCCAAGGCAACGCTCTGCTCGCCATTTTCGGTCTGGGTGGAAGCGAAGCGCAGCAGTCCTGCAATCTTCTCTTTGTTGGCGAAATCTTCTGCTGGGCCTTCCTTCAGCACTTGCCCGAAGTTTTTCCAGAAACCTTGGTACTTCTCAGGCTCGTTTTTAGCCAGCTTCTCTAGCATGTCGAGGACACGCTTGGTCAGTGCCGATTTCATCGAGTCGATGATTGGGTCTTTCTGCAGAATCTCACGAGAGACGTTCAGGGACAGGTCATTGGAGTCCACCACACCCTTGATGAAGCGCAGGTACAAGGGCAGGAACGACTCAGCCTGATCCATCACAAATACACGCTGCACATACAGTTTCAGGCCACGCGGTGCTTCACGCTGATACAGATCAAACGGTGCACGAGCCGGGGTATACAGCAGCGAGGTGTACTCCAGCTTACCCTCGACCTTGTTATGGCTCCAGCTCAGCGGGTTTTCGAAATCATGGCCAATGTGTTTGTAGAACTCTTGGTACTCGTCGTCTGTAATTTCGGTACGAGGGCGGGTCCACAGCGCGCTGGCACGGTTAACAGTTTCCCATTCAACCTCAGCCGGCTTGTCTTTCTCATCACCGTGGAACTCTTTCGGCAATTCAATCGGCAACGCGATGTGATCGGAATACTTTTTGATGATGTTGCGCAGGCGCCAGCCATCAGCGAACTCTTCTTCGCCAGCTTTCAGGTGCAGCACAATGCGCGTACCACGCTCAGCTTTATCGATGGTGGCAATTTCAAAATCACCCTCACCTTTGCTCGACCAGTGGACACCTTCATTGGCAGGTGTACCGGCACGGCGACTGTAAACATCTACTTTGTCAGCAACAATAAAGGCTGAATAAAAGCCCACACCAAACTGACCGATCAGGTGCGAGTCTTTTTTCTGATCGCCTGTCAGTTGTTTCATGAAATCAGCAGTGCCGGACTTGGCGATAGTGCCCAGATGGGTAATCGCGTCTTCGCGGTTCATACCAATACCGTTATCTTCAAGCGTTACGGTTTTGGCATCTTTGTCGAAGCTGACACGAATTTTCAGATCAGCACCGCCCTCAAGCAGCTCTGGCTTGGCCAGTGCTTCAAAGCGCAGCTTGTCAGAGGCATCGGATGCGTTGGAAATCAGCTCACGAAGGAAGATTTCCTTATTGGAATACAGCGAATGGATCATCAGATGAAGCAGTTGCTTCACCTCGGTCTGGAAGCCCAGCGTTTCTTTTTGAGTCTCCACACTCATGGTCTCTTACTCCACTTTATTTACGATGCCGGAGTTCGGCGGATGTAAAAAAGGTGGGGGCAAGTCTTAGCTTTTCAAGGGCTTGCTTGAATATTCAATAAGAGTCGCTCAACAACTCGCCTACAAACGGAGACTGTATGCCTTTGAGCCACAGGCGAGCTGCTAGGTATATTGACGTGATCAGCCGGGCGCTTACGGCTCGTCTACTTTGAAATGGGCGCGCGCTGTTGCGATCGGCTCAGTCTGATTAGTCTGCCAAGCCGTAATTGCCACGTTGGCAACCCGCTTGCCTTGACGCCATACCTGACATTGAGCGTAAGTATCTCGGAAGTGTCCGGCGCGAAGATAATCAATCGAGAAGTCGATGATTTTCGGTAAATGGGGAATCCCCATAAACACCAGCAAGTGCATCATCGCCGAATGCTCCATAAACCCGGCGATAACACCTCCATGTAGGGCTGGCAGGGTTGGATTACCGATGCTGTCGCGATTAGCAGGCAAGCGGAACACCATATCGTCCCCTAAGCGCAGACACTCCATACCCAATAACTTTGCATACGGCATCAAATCAATAAGCGAGTCATAGTTGTCTCGCTCATGGGCTTCTTTCACTAACTGATTGAGGTTAAGAGCAGACATCAAGCGCCCCCCTTCACGTTAGCCAAGGAGTCTTTTCCCATGGTTGCAGCCTTACCCATTCGCATAAAAGTCCCGACCACATGAGCGACTGGCTGGGCAGGATCATCCTGATAGGCATAACCGCGCGTAAAGATCACGTTGGGTGTCACGCGATAACACTCAGCAAAACCGAACACATCCTTATGAGGTTCTGCAGGCCGCATATAATCAATTCGCAAGTCCAGCGTTGGGCATATTTCAAAATCAGGCAATACACACACGGTTGATATGCCGCACGTGGTATCCATCAAGGTAGTAATTGCACCGCCATGAATAACACCTGTTTCAGGATTGCCTACAATGTTAGGACTGTAGGGCAATTTAAGTGTCAGGCCCTGCGGTTCGGCGCTGTGTACGCTCATAGCCAAGACCTGGCAATGGCGTAATGCTGAGAGGAAAAGCTGTGCCCGCTCAAATATCGGGTTAGTGCTCATGAAAGGATCTCACCGAACAAACTGCCAAGGGAGTGAGCATAATACCCGTTAGAGCTCTGCAGCCACATAGGTCTGAGCAAAATGCAGTAACGCTCAGTAATTACAGGGAACTTCGTCGAATTGGCGCTGTTTAATAAATGTGCCTGGTTTAACCAGACATTCATCTATAAAAAGGACAACTGACTTATGCAAAAGCCTTTCACTTATGCACTGCTGCTCGCTTCCGCACTGTTCCTCGCTGCCTGCGAAAAAACACCGGAAGACAAGATGCAGTCTGCCAAAGAGTCTGCTTCTGAGGCTGTGGAATCGCTTGGTGATGCCGCGAAGAAAACCGGCGAAGCTATCGAACAAAAGACCAATGAAGCTCTCGGTCGTGAACCCACCACTGGTGAAAAACTTGAAGACGCAGCTGACAGCGTTTCAGATGCCGTACAAGACGCCGGGGATGAGATTAAAGATGCCGTAGACGGCAACTAATCTTCACTCCGAAATAAAAAGGCCCGCAGTAGCGGGCCTTTTTACATTCACGGGATATCTTTAGTCTGGTCGAACATCGGAGTCTGGGTATAAACCATGACTTCCAGAACAGAAGAATGGAACTCTCGGCGATACAGCACAAACACAACACCGGCCGTCATTAACATGAAGAACCATGGATTGATGAACCACGCCAATGTAGCCATACCGAAGTAATAAGCACGCAGGCCTTGGTTGAACTGATTAGCCGCAAGGGAAATCACCCGAGCCGTCCGCTCCGCAAAAGACTGCCGCTCCTGCTCGGTGACATGCCTCTCCCCCACCATCGGTGCCGAACCAACCAGTACTGCCGCAAAATTGTACTGGCGCATACACCAGCTGAAGGTGAAGAAGGCATAAACAAACACCAGCCCCAAACACAACAGCTTAACCTCTGAAAGACCGCGACTGGCAACCTGTACGAACGGCAAGTCCGCCAATAAAGAAACGGCACGCTCAGACGCACCTAATACCGTCAAAATACCCGCAAGAATGATGAGGGTACTTGAAGCAAAGAACGAGGCATTGCGCTCGAGATTACCGATCACGTTGGCATCGGCTATACGGTTGTCCCGAAGCAACATACGTCGCATCCAGTCTTCCCGATACAAGTGCAATACACTGGCCAAACAAGGGGTAGTAAGTCCTTTCCACCTTGCATACCGGGTATAACCGGCCCAACAGAAGACGAACCATAATGCAGCAAGCAGGTGGGGCAGATATTCATTGCTGATAGTCATGGCAGCTCCTAATAACCTATGAGCAATTATAAACAAGCCAACCCAGAAGCTGCGCAATAAAAAGGCCGCTCAATTGAGCGGCCTTTTGTCTACTCTGCTGTTTTCAGCAAATTGCTGTCAGCGGGTTGTCCGAGCAATCGGTCAACCACAACAGCTATCACCAAGGTGATCAATGCCGGTGTGAGCCAACCTAGGCTCATTTCAGCAAATGGTAACTTCCCGAATATCTCAGGGACCAGTGCTTTCCACGGGGTAGCACCGATCCCATCTGCCACCCCAAAGATCAGAGTGACCGCCATAACCGGCACAAAGATCCTCGACTGAGATAGCCACAGGCGATTCGCCAAACTCAATGCCACCAACACAATAGCCAGCGGATAGAGCCCCACCAGCACCGGGACAGATACGCTGATCAACTGGGTAAGCCCCTGGTTAGCCACTGCCATGCTGAACAGACCAAAACCAATTACAACCGTCCGGTACGAAACAGGGAACAGCTTGCTGAAAAACTCACCACACGCGCTCAGTAGGCCGACGGCAGTAGTCACACACGCAAGGACGATAACAACAGCCAACAACAAACTGCCTTTGTCACCAAAGGTGTGATTTACATAGCTGGCCAGAATCTGTCCGCCGTTCTGTGCATCGGCAGCAATACCGCTACTGGTAGCACCAAGATAGAACAGAGACAGGTAAACCAAGGACAGGCCGATAGCTGCAATGATGCCTGCAATGATGGAGTAGCGAGTTACCAGAGCGCCGTCATTAACCCCTCTATCGCGAATTGCCGTCGCAATCACGATACCGAACACCAGAGCCCCCAACGCATCCATAGTCAGATAGCCCTGTAGGAAACCTTGAACCATAGGAGCCGAACGGTACTCATCGGTAACTTGAGAAATTTCGCCTGCCGGAGCAAACACGCCCGCCATGCCCAACACCAGCAACCCCGTGAGCAATACCGGCGTGATCACCTTACCCACACGGTCGACCAAACGCCCAGGGTTAAGGGACAAGAACAGCACAATCCCGAAATAACCTACGGTATACAAGAATAGAGGTAATGGCTTATTGCCGGTAAATGGGGCAACACCAATTTCAAATGATGCAACGGCGGTACGAGGCGTCGCAAACAGTGGGCCGATAGCCAGATAAACCGCAACAGCCAGGATTGCACCGGCCACTTTACCCAGAGGCAAGGTCAGCGTATCCATACCCCCACCCACACGAGCCAATGCCACCACAGTCAGCAGCGGTAAGCCTACGCCCGTAAGCAAAAACCCAAGAGCCGCGGGCATAAGGTTCTCACCAGCAGCAAGCCCTGCGCTGGGAGGAAAGATGATATTGCCTGCACCTAAGAAAAGTGCAAACGTCATGAAGCCAAGGGCAAGGAGGTCCAAGCCTTTCAAACGAGTCATAGAGGGAAATACCACAAACAGATAATAGAAAGCTCCGAGGTTTCCCGAAGGATCGGGGGAAACGTTACTCAGCGGGATAAGCTGAGCCAGTATTAGGCACGACTCGCTTTTGGCGACGTCATGCAAAGTCGATAAGGGTAGCGAAAATACGGCATTTGCAGTGGTTGCAGTCGACAAACTGTCGAAATACTGAATCCTACTGTCGCATCAGCAACAGTTGCGTCAGCAGCATTGAAACAAAAAAGGCCACCCGAGGGTGGCCTTTTCCATTCAAAAACGATTAAGCGTTTTTGACTTCCCAACCGGTCAGTTCGGCCAGGGCCTTACCGATGTCCGCCAGGGAACGCACGGTTTTAACACCTGCGTCTTGCAGAGCAGCAAACTTCTCGTCAGCAGTGCCTTTACCGCCGGAGATGATTGCACCTGCGTGGCCCATGCGCTTACCAGCCGGTGCAGTAACACCCGCGATGTAAGACACAACAGGCTTGGTCACATTAGCCTTGATGAAAGCTGCGGCCTCTTCTTCAGCGCTACCGCCGATCTCACCGATCATCACGATCGCTTCGGTCTGCGGGTCTTCCTGGAACAGCTTCAGGATGTCGATGAAGTTGGAACCCGGAATCGGGTCACCACCGATACCCACGCAAGTGGACTGGCCGAAACCAGCGTCAGTGGTCTGCTTAACAGCTTCATAAGTCAGGGTGCCGGAACGGGAAACGATACCGACTTTACCTGGCAGGTGAATGTGACCGGGCATGATGCCGATCTTGCACTCGCCCGGAGTGATAACGCCAGGGCAGTTAGGGCCGATCAGGCGAACGCCCAGCTCGTCACACTTAACTTTGGCATCCAGCATGTCCAGGGTAGGAATGCCTTCGGTGATGCACACGATCAGCTTGATGCCGCCGAAAGCAGCTTCCAGGATCGAGTCTTTGCAGAAAGGAGCCGGTACGTAGATAACCGAAGCTTCAGCGCCGGTTGCTTCTACCGCTTCTTTCACAGTGTTGAACACTGGCAGGCCCAGGTGAGTGGTGCCGCCTTTGCCCGGCGTTACGCCACCAACCATCTTGGTGCCGTAGGCAATCGCTTGTTCGCTGTGGAAAGTACCTTGGGAGCCGGTGAAGCCCTGGCAGATAACCTTGGTATCTTTATTGATCAGGACGCTCATTATTTGCCCTCCGCAGCTTTAACAACTTGTTGAGCAGCGTCGGTCAGGCTGGTAGCAGCGATGATGTTCAAACCGCTTTCTGCCAATACTTTAGCGCCCAGCTCAGCGTTGTTGCCCTCAAGGCGAACAACAACCGGAATTTTAACGCCAACTTCTTTCACTGCACCGATGATGCCTTCGGCAATCATGTCGCAACGAACGATACCGCCGAAGATGTTGACCAGCACTGCAGCAACGTTGGAGTCGGACAGGATGATCTTGAAGGCTTCGGTTACGCGCTCTTTAGTTGCACCACCACCTACGTCGAGGAAGTTGGCTGGCTTACCGCCGTGCAGGTTGACGATGTCCATGGTACCCATGGCCAGGCCAGCGCCGTTAACCATGCAACCGATGTTACCTTCCAGTGCTACATAGTTCAGTTCGAACTGAGCAGCGTGCGCTTCGCGCGGATCGTCCTGAGACGGATCGTGGAAAGTCTTCAGCTTAGGCTGACGGTACATTGCGTTGGCATCAATGTTGACCTTGGCATCCAGGCAGTGCAGATCGCCATCAGTTTTGATAACCAGCGGGTTCACTTCCAGCAGTGCCAGATCGTGATCCTGGAACAGCTTGGCCAGACCTACGAAGATCTTGGCGAATTGGTTCACTTGCTTACCCTCCAGGCCCAGCTGGAAAGCCAACTCGCGACCTTGGAACGGCTGAGCGCCAACCAAAGGATCGATAGTGGCCTTGAGGATTTTCTCAGGGGTTTCGTGCGCTACTTTCTCGATGTCCACACCACCTTCAGTGGAGGCCATGAAAACGATGCGACGGCTGGAACGGTCAACAACCGCGCCCAGATACAGCTCTTTAGCGATATCGGTGCAGGACTCGACCAGGATCTTGCTCACTGGTTGACCATTTGCGTCTGTCTGGTAAGTCACCAGACGCTTGCCCAGCCAGTTGGCAGCGAAGGCTTTGGCGTCTTCTTTGCTCTTGACCAGTTTCACGCCGCCCGCTTTACCGCGGCCACCAGCGTGGACCTGAGCCTTGACGACCCACTCAGTGCCACCGATTTTTTCGCAAGCTGCTGCGGCTTCTTCCGGAGTGTCTACCGCGAAGCCTTTGGATACGGGCAGGCCGTATTCAGCGAACAGCTGCTTACCCTGATACTCATGGAGATTCATGCTTGTCTACCGTCTTCGTTTTAGGTATTGCGCATACGATGCTGCACTTATGGTGCCGCACCACCTTTGACTGCCTGTGACAGTCCGACTGTTTTCCGCGCGGCTAGAAGGCCGGACGCGGGCCATCAGCCGTGGTTCCTTATAGCCAGAACCGCTCTGCCCTTACTGCATCACAGCAATGGCACAAGCGGTTCAAGCCTCATTGCTTAACGCTTCTTGCGGTTGGCAATGTGAATAGCGTGGCCATTCACAGCCAGAGCGGCCTCATGCAGCGCTTCGGACAGGGTCGGATGGGAGAACACCATCATTCCCAAATCTTCGGAGCTGGTGCCGAATTCCATACCAATCGCACCCTGCTGCACGAGTTCTGCAGCGCTTGGGCCAATCACGTGCACACCCAGCACACGGTCAGTCTTAGCGTCGGCAATGACCTTAACCAGACCGCCAGTATCGTTGGCAGCCATAGCACGACCACTAGCAGCGAACGGGAAGGTACCGACATTGATAGCGACACCCTCAGCCTTCAGCTGCTGCTCGGTTTTACCTACCCATGCGATTTCCGGATGGGTGTAAATGACCGAAGGAATCAGATCGTAGTTCATCTGAGCTTTGTGACCCGCGATACGCTCTGCAACCATCACACCTTCTTCTGAGGCTTTGTGAGCGAGCATTGCGCCACGAACCACGTCACCAATAGCGTATACGCCTGGCACACTGGTTTCGCACTGGTCGTTAACGAAGACAAAGCCACGCTCATCCAGCGTGACACCGCTGTCTGCTGCGAGCAGATCAGTAGTCACCGGACGACGGCCAACAGCTACGATCAGCTTGTCGAATACCAGTTTCTGCTCACCTTCGGCATCAGTGAAGCTAACAGTGACCTGCTTCTTCTTCACTTCAGAACCAGTTACACGAGCGCCCAGACGAATCTGCAGACCTTGCTTGGTCAGCGCTTTCATCGCTTCTTTGGAAATCTGCTCGTCAGCTGCAGGCAGGAACTTATCCAGAGCCTCCAGAACAGTCACTTCGGCACCCAGACGTGCCCAGACAGAACCCAACTCAAGACCGATTACACCTGCGCCGATGACGCCCAGTTTTTTCGGAACTGATTGGAACTCCAGAGCGCCTGTAGAATCGACGATAACATCCTGATCAACAGGTGCTGGCGGGATATCAATTGGCTTGGAACCGGAAGCCAGAATAACGCTGGTAGCCTCGATAATTTGAGCCTTACCATCACGGTCAGTGACTTCAACCTGCTTATTGGCCAGCAGCTTACCGTGGCCTTCCAGCAGTGTGACACCGTTAGCCTTGAACAGACCAGCAACACCACCAGTCAGGTTTTTGATGATGTTGTTCTTACGGGCAACCATGGCAGGCACATCAATGCTCACGCCTTTGGCTTCAATGCCGTGAACCGCGAAGCCTTCTTTAGCTTCGTGGTATTTCCAGGAGCTGTCCAACAGCGCCTTGGATGGGATACAGCCCACGTTCAAGCAAGTACCACCCAGCGCTACCTTGCCTTCCTTATCCTGATACTTCTCGATACAGGCGGTCTTCAGACCAAGCTGAGCAGCTTTGATTGCAGCCACATAACCGCCAGGGCCTGCACCAATGACAACCACGTCGAATTTCTGGGTCATAACTCATTCCTTCTCGGATAAACCGGACGGTCCCTTGTGAGAACCGTCGTGAGACACTTGCTTAGATGTCCAGCAGCAAACGAGCCGGATCTTCCAGCAGATTCTTGATGCTAACCAAGAAGCTAACCGCTTCTTTACCATCGATCAGACGGTGGTCATAAGACAGTGCCAGATACATCATCGGACGAATAACGACCTGACCATTGATTGCCATCGGGCGCTGGATGATGTTGTGCATACCCAGAATAGCTGCCTGAGGTGGGTTGACAATCGGAGTCGACATCATCGAGCCGAAAGTACCACCGTTGGTGATGGTGAACGTGCCGCCAGTCATCTCTTCGATGGACAGCTTGCCTTCACGGGCTTTCTTACCAAAAGTAGCGATGCCATTTTCGATTTCAGCCAGGCTCATCAGCTCAGCGTTGCGCAGTACCGGAACAACCAAGCCACGGTCGCTGGAAACAGCAACACCGATGTCCTGATAACCGTGGTAAACAATGTCGTTACCATCAATCGAAGCGTTGACTGCCGGGAAGCGCTTCAGTGATTCAACAGCGGCCTTAACGAAGAAGGACATGAAGCCCAGGCGCACGCCATTGTGAGTCTTCTCGAACAGGTCTTTGTACTTCGAACGCAGCGCCATGACTTCAGTCATGTCAACTTCGTTGAAGGTGGTCAGCATAGCCATGGAAGACTGGGCTTCAACCAGACGCTCAGCGATTTTCGCACGCAGGCGAGTCATCGGCACACGCTTCTCGACACGATCACCGGCCGCGAATACTGGAGCAGCTGCAGCTGGAGCAGCGGCCTTAGCAGCCGGGGCGGCAGCCGGGGCATTTTTCTTGGCTTCAACAGCAGCCACGACATCTTCCTTAGTGACACGACCACCTTTGCCAGTGCCAGCAACACTGTTAGGGTCGATACCGTTCTCTTCCGCCAACTTACGAGCAGCCGGAGACAGGATCTGATCGTCAGCGCTTGCGGCCGGAGCTGCAGCAGCGGCCTGGGTAGCAGCAGGTGCGGCAGCCGCGGGAGCAGGAGCAGCAGCGCCGCCCTCAGCCAAAGTACCCAGTACTTCGTTGCTCAGAACGGTGTCACCTTCGTTCTTGATGATCTGCCCCAGAACACCGTCAGCCTCAGCCAGAACTTCGATTACAACCTTGTCTGTCTCAATGTCAACGATCAGCTCGTCGCGCTTGACTGCATCACCCGGCTGTTTGTGCCAAGTGGCAACGGTGCCATCGGCAACCGATTCCGGGAAAGTAGGGGCTTTGATCTCGATAGCCATGTGTATAAGTCCTTAAATTCGGTTTCAGCCAACAGGCGGTCAAATGACCGCCTGTTGTGCGATGGCGTTAAACAGTAAAGGCGTCTTGCAGGAGTTTTTCCTGCTGTTCCGCGTGCATTGAAGCGTAACCACATGCCGGTGCCGCAGAAGCGTCACGACCTGCATACTCAAGGAACAGCGATTTTTTGTGCGCGGTAGCCACACGACGCATGTGATGCTGACTGCAATACCATGCGCCTTGGTTCATTGGCTCTTCCTGACACCAAATGATGTTCTTGAGGTTTTTGTACGGAGCCAGTGCTTCAGCCAGATCCTCTTCCGGGAACGGATAAAGCTGCTCGATACGCACGATGGCGATATCTTCACGGCCTTCGTTGCGACGCTTCTCAAGCAGATCGTAGTAAACCTTGCCACTGCACAGAATCAGACGCTCGACCTTTTTCGGATCGAGTGCATCGATTTCTGGAATCACGGTCTGGAAGGAGCCTTCGGCCAATTCTTCCAGGGTAGAGATAGCCAACTTGTGACGCAGCAGAGATTTAGGCGACAGAACCACCAGCGGCTTACGCAGCGGACGGATAACCTGTCGACGCAACAAATGATAGATCTGAGCCGGAGTGGTCGGCACAGCAACCTGCATGTTCTGCTCAGCGCACAGCTGCAGATAGCGCTCAAGGCGTGCAGAACTGTGCTCAGGCCCCTGCCCTTCATAGCCGTGCGGCAGCAGCATAGTCAGACCGCACAGACGGCCCCACTTGTGCTCACCACTGGAAATGAACTGGTCAAATACCACCTGGGCACCGTTGGCGAAGTCACCGAACTGGGCTTCCCAGATAACAAGCGCATTAGGCTGAGTTGTTGCATAGCCATATTCGAATGCAAGAACGGCTTCCTCAGAGAGGAAGGAGTCATACAGCTCGAACTTTGGTTGACCTTCATAAAGGTTCTTCAGCGCAACGTAGGTGCTGGCATCCTTCTGGTTATGCAGAACCGCATGGCGGTGCGAGAAGGTGCCACGACCAATGTCCTGGCCCGTCATACGGATCGGATGACCTTCGAACAACAGGGTCGCGTACGCCATGGTTTCAGCATAACCCCAGTTGATCGGCAGCGCACCGGCACCCATTTTCTGACGGTCTTCAAGGATCTTAGACACTTGGCGCTGGACGACAAAACCTTCTGGGATTTCCAACAATTTGCTGGACAGTTCCTGCAAGGTCTTCAGGTCAAAGCGGGTGTCGTGACGAGCAGTCCAGGCATGCCCCAAGTACGGACGCCAATCAACAAACAACTCTTTGTTTGGCTCTTTAACCAGGCTCTTAACAACGTGCTGACCGTTATCCAGTGCAGTACGGTAATCATCCACCTTGGCTTGAACATCATCCGCCGACAGTCGTGCAGCACTGATCAGCGCATCAGCATAAAGCTCGCGTGTAGTACGCTGCTTAGTGATTTGCTGATACATCAGTGGCTGAGTACCACTCGGCTCATCCGCTTCGTTGTGGCCACGGCGGCGATAGCAAACCAGATCGATAACCACATCGCGCTTGAACTGCATGCGGTAATCGACAGCAAGCTGAGTCACGAACAACACAGCCTCAGGATCATCACCGTTAACGTGAAGAATCGGTGCCTGAATCATCTTGGCCACGTCGGTCGCGTACTCAGTAGAGCGCGAATCCAACGGGTTACTAATGGTGAAACCAACTTGGTTGTTGATCACGATATGGATCGTACCGCCAGTTTTGAAGCCGCGGGTCTGCGACATCTGGAAGGTTTCCATGACCACACCCTGACCTGCGAAAGCAGCATCACCGTGAAGGGAAACCGGCAGTACTTTGTCACCACTGGCATCGTTACGACGATCCTGACGGGCACGAACAGAACCCTCGACCACCGGAGAAACAATTTCCAAGTGAGACGGGTTGAACGCCATCGCCAAGTGAACTTCACCGCCAGGCGTCATCACGTTGGATGAGAAACCCTGGTGGTATTTCACGTCACCAGAGGACAGGCCGGCAGTCTTTTTACCTTCGAACTCATCGAACAGATCACGCGGGTTCTTGCCAAAGGTGTTGACCAGCACGTTTAGACGACCACGGTGGGCCATCCCGATAACGATTTCTTTAGTGCCGTAGGAACCCGAACGCTGAATAACCTCATCCAGCATAGGGATGAGGCTCTCGCCACCTTCCAAGCCAAAACGCTTAGTTCCCGGATACTTAGTACCCAGATACTTTTCCAGGCCCTCAGCTGCGGTCAAACGCTCAAGTACGTGGCTCTGAATTTCAGGAGAAAAGTCCGGACGACCACGGACAGACTCCAGGCGCTGCTGGAACCAGCTGCGCTGCTCAGAATCGACGATATGAGTGAACTCTGCACCGATGGTGCGGCAATATGTCTGCTGTAACGCGTCGCGAATCTCGCGCAGACTTGCCTCTTCCTTGCCGATGAACAGACCACCGGTACGGAAAGTAGTATCAAGATCAGCGTCAGTCAGCCCGTAATGATTGATGGACAGATCGGCTGGCACAGGGCGCTGCCAAAGACCAAGCGGATCGAGCTTGGCAGCCTGATGACCACGCATACGATACGCCTGAATCAGGCGCAGCACTTCAACCTGCTTCTTATCATGCTCGCTGCTCACACTACCGGCAGATACCGGTTGAGCACGGCGCTGATTTTTAGCAAGCAATACGAAATGATCGCGAATTGTGGAATGCGATACATCAGTAGCGGCGCTGCCATCTGTAGGCAACTTCTGGAAATAATTGCGCCACTCTTCTGGCACAGCGTTGGGATCGTGCAGGTAAAGCTCATAGAGCTCTTCCACATAGGCAGCGTTGCCACCGGATAGGTAGGCACTGTCCCACATGCGCTGCATCACGCTTTCTTGCATGCTTGGTCACCCTCGGTAAGGGGACTCCACCGGCGAAGAAACCGCATGATCCTGTCCAGTCTTGAAGCAGCGACTGGTAGGCCACTACGGATCCCGCAGATAGTCCGGGTACCAGCCCGGATGCCCCTGCTGGTCATCAAATTTTTCAGTTTAAGAAACACCACTTTGTGAGCAGTGATTCAAGCTTTTACTGCAACGCCAGCCAGGCCGACGTTGCAGGTGTAACGGTCCAACAGTAAATCAGGTACCGCTTTGCAGAAGCATGTTGCGGATATGACCGATTGCCTTAGTAGGGTTCAAACCTTTCGGACAAACGTTTACGCAATTCATGATACCGCGGCAGCGGAATACACTGAACGGATCATCCAGAGACGCCAGACGCTCTTCGGTCTTGGTATCACGGCTGTCCGCCAGGAAACGATAAGCTTGCAGCAGTGCAGCCGGACCCAGGAACTTGTCTGGATTCCACCAGAACGACGGGCAGCTGGTGGAGCAGCAAGCACACAGGATGCACTCGTACAGACCATCCAACTTCTCGCGCTCTGCCGGGCTTTGCAGACGTTCGATCGCCGGAGACGGCTTATCGTTCTGCAGGAACGGCTGAACTTTTTCATATTGCTTGTAGAAGATGCTCATATCCACGACCAAGTCACGGATAACTGGCAGACCCGGCAAAGGACGGATAACCAGCTTGCCACCTTTCAGACCAGCAGCAGACAACGGTGTGATACAGGCCAAGCCGTTCTTACCGTTGATATTCATACCATCGGAGCCGCAAACACCTTCACGGCAAGAGCGACGGTAGGAGAAGCCTTCGTCTTGCTCTTTAACCAGAGCCAGCACGTCAAGAACCATGATGTCCTTACCGGCTGTATCAACCTCGAAGTCCTGCATGAACGGAGCAGCGTCTTTCTCCGGGTTGTAACGATAAACACTGACTTTCAACATATCGGCCACCTTAATAAGTCCGAACCTTAGGCTCGAACGCTGGAACTGTCTTCGGCGCAAAGTTGACGGCACGCTTGGTTACGCGCTTCTCGCCCGGGAAGTACAGGGAGTGGCACAGCCAGTTTTCGTCGTCGCGCTCTTCAAAGTCTTCACGAGCGTGAGCACCACGGGACTCTTTACGAGCCTCAGCAGCGATCGCAGTCGCTTCAGCAACTTCGAGCAAGTTTTGCAGTTCCAGAGCTTCAATACGTGCAGTGTTGAAAGCCTGGCTCTTGTCGGAGATCTTGACCTTAGCAATACGCTCGCGCAGCTCAGCCAGTTGAGCAATACCCTTCTGCATGTATTCACCAGTACGGAATACACCGAAGTAGTTCTGCATGCACTGTTGCAGCTCACGCTTAAGCGGCGCCACTTCTTCACCGGTGGAACGCTCATTGACGCCAGCCAGACGGGACAGTGACTGATCAATGTCGGTCTCGCTTGCACTGCGAACTTCAACACCTTCTTTCAGTGCTTTTTCCAGATGCAGACCAGCAGCACGGCCGAACACCACCAAGTCGAGCAGCGAGTTACCGCCCAGACGGTTTGCACCGTGTACGGATACGCAAGCAACTTCACCCACAGCAAACAGACCGTCGATGATCTTGTCGTTGCCGTTGGCGTCCTGAGTGATTGCCTGACCATGAATATTGGTGGCTACACCACCCATCATGTAGTGGCAGGTCGGGATAACCGGGATCGGAGCAACAACCGGGTCAACGTGAGCAAAGGTCTTCGACAGCTCACAGATACCTGGCAGGCGGCTGTGCAGCACTTCCTCACCCAGGTGATCAAGCTTGAGCAGTACGTGGTCTTTGTTCGGGCCTACACCGTTACCGGCGATAACTTCTTTAACCATCGAACGCGCTACAACGTCACGACCAGCAAGGTCTTTAGCGTTCGGGGCATAACGTTCCATGAAGCGCTCACCGTGAGCGTTGATCAGGTAACCACCTTCACCACGGCAACCTTCAGTAACCAGTACACCTGCACCAGCGATGCCAGTCGGGTGGAACTGCCACATTTCAATATCTTGAACCGGCACACCAGCACGCAGTGCCATACCTACACCGTCACCGGTGTTGATCAGTGCGTTGGTAGTGGACGCATAGATACGACCTGCACCACCAGTCGCCAGAACAACGGCTTTGGAGCGGATGTAAACAGTCTCGCCAGTCTCAATGCAGATAGCGATGATGCCGACGATGGCGCCATCTTGGTTTTTCACCAAGTCGACGGCATACCACTCGTTCAGGAACGATGTGCCAGCCTTCAGGTTACCCTGATACAGGGTGTGCAGCAGCGCGTGACCGGTACGGTCAGCAGCAGCACAGGTACGTGCAGCCTGAGTCGGGTTATTAGGGCCTTTCGACTGACCACCGAAAGGACGCTGATAAATACGACCCTGCTCAGTACGGGAGAATGGAAGCCCCATGTGCTCCAATTCAAATACCGCTTCCGGACCTACAGAACACATGTATTCGATAGCATCTTGGTCACCGATATAGTCGGAGCCCTTAACGGTATCGTACATGTGCCAGCGCCAATCGTCGTTCGGGTCAGCCGAAGCGATTGCACAGGTGATACCACCCTGCGCCGATACTGTGTGCGAACGAGTCGGGAACACTTTAGTAACTACTGCAGTTTTATGACCACCCTGGGCCAACTGCAACGCAGCGCGCATACCAGCGCCGCCGCCACCAACAATGATGGCGTCATAAGAAAGAGTGCGAATGCTAGTCATGGATCAGTTACCCCAAAAAATCTGCACGCCCCAGACAAAGAACGCGAACATCAGAACGCCGCAAACTGCCTGGAACAGGAAACGCACAACAGTGGACCATTTGCCGAGCGCCATCTGGGTCAGGTAGTCAGTGGAGATTGTCCACATACCAACCCAAGCATGAACACTCAGAGCCAACAGGGTCAGCAGACTGAAGATACGCATGAGATTGTTGGAGAACAGAGCTTTCCATTCAGCATAACCCATACCCGGGTTGCAAATGATGAAGCCGAGCAGGAACAGCACATAAGCCGCGAGAACGACTGCAGAAACACGCTGAGCCATCCAATCATAAAGACCCGAACGTGAAAAGTTCGTGACATTGGTTACCATATCCACACCCCCAGCAGCACGATCAGAATCGCCGAAACGACGAGAACAATTTTTGCACCCAGCTTGCCGCCTTCCAGCGTCTCACCGATGCCAATGTCCATGATCAAGTGGCGCACGCCAGCCACGAGGTGATACAGCAGAGCGGACAACAGACCCCAAACCACAAATTTAGCCAGCGGGCTGGCCAAGCATTCCTGCACCTGGGCAAAGCCCTCCTCGGAAGCCAGCGACTTGTCGAGCGCATACAGCAGAATTGCGATACCGACAAAGAGGATGACACCGGAGATACGGTGAAGGATGGAGCTATAAGCAGTGATCGGGAGTTTGATAGTCCTAAGGTCTAGGTTTACAGGTCTTTGGCTATTCACGGCTTTTTTTATCACACTGAGAGCCCATAACTATCAGGGCAAAGTTGTCGGGAAGTGCACTGGTCAGGTACCCATCACCCAAGGAGTGACAACTGCCAGTCTCTAGGCGCAAGGCCTCTGGCAGCTGGCCGCAGAGTATAGACAGTTAGGAAACTAATGACAACGCAGAGGCCTCTACCTAATAGCTGATTGCGCAGCCTTAATAAATGTCGTATTCAGCACGTCCATGCCAGACAATCCGCGCGCAAACCCTTCTACCATCTAGGTTGTCGCAAATTGACATTCAAATTTATCCCACTATAGTGGTGCGGGCCCTGCGTGGGGGGCTGTCTGATGATTTCAAGCATAACTAGGAGGCCAAGCATGGCTGACAAAAAAGCGCAGTTGATCATCGAGGGCGCAGCCCCCGTCGAGCTGCCCATTCTTACCGGCACCGTCGGTCCCGATGTTATCGATGTGCGAAGCTTAACCTCCACGGGACGCTTCACTTTCGACCCTGGCTTTATGTCCACCGCTTCGTGTGAATCCAAGATCACATATATTGACGGGGACCAAGGCATTCTGCTCCATCGTGGCTATCCGATCGAGCAGCTCGCCGAAAAATCTGATTACCTGGAAACCTGCTACCTCCTGCTGAACGGCGAACTGCCGAGTGCTGAAGAGAAAGCCAAGTTTGTCAGCACCATCAAGAACCACACCATGGTTCACGAGCAGCTGAAGAGCTTCTTTAATGGTTTCCGCCGTGATGCCCACCCGATGGCCATCATGTGTGGCGTTGTAGGCGCCCTCTCCGCTTTCTACCACGACTCGCTGGACATCAATAATCCGCATCACCGTGAAGTATCGGCTATGCGCCTGATCTCCAAGATGCCAACCATCGCAGCCATGACCTATAAGTACTCCATGGGTCAGCCGATGATGTATCCGCGCAACGATCTGGACTACGCAGAAAACTTCCTGCACATGATGTTCAACACTCCGTGCGAGATCAAACCGATCAGCCCGGTACTGGCCAAAGCCATGGATAAGATTTTCATCCTCCATGCTGACCACGAACAGAACGCCTCCACTTCTACCGTTCGCCTTGCGGGCTCATCGGGCGCCAACCCGTTCGCCTGTATCGCAGCCGGTATTGCAGCACTGTGGGGCCCGGCCCACGGCGGTGCCAACGAAGCCGTTCTGACCATGCTGGACGAAATTGGCTCGGTTGAGAACATCGACAAGTTCATCGCCAAAGCTAAGGACAAAAACGATCCTTTCAAACTGATGGGCTTCGGTCACCGCGTTTACAAAAACCGCGACCCACGCGCCACTGTGATGAAACAGACTTGCGACGAAGTCCTGAAAGAACTGGGAATCGAAAACGATCCTCAGCTGCAGCTGGCGATGCGCCTGGAAGAGATAGCTCTGACCGATCCGTACTTCAAAGAGCGTAATCTGTACCCGAACGTGGACTTCTACTCGGGTATCATCCTCAAGGCTATCGGTATCCCGACCAGCATGTTCACCGTGATTTTTGCTCTGGCCCGCACTGTAGGCTGGATCTCTCACTGGAAAGAAATGCTGTCTGGTCCGTACAAGATTGGCCGTCCACGCCAGCTGTACACCGGCCATCCAAAGCGCGACCTTAACAAGTAAGTTATCCGTCGCAATAAAAAAGGCTGCCATTGGCAGCCTTTTTTAGTTTCAGAGCCTGCTTACAGGCTCAGATCACGCACCGATGCCTTGATGAACTCGCGCTTGAGGTCTTCATAGGTATGGACCGCAGGGAATTGCGGGAACTCGCGGATAACATTTTCCGGAGCATGGAACAAAATACCAGCATGCGCTTCACTCAGCATGGTGGTGTCGTTATAAGAGTCACCTGCTGCAATCACGCGATAGTAAAGACTCTTGAAAGCGATTACAGACTGACGCTTTGGATCCTTCTGACGCAGTTGATAGTCCACAACGCGATCTGTTTCATCAGTGATCAACTTGTGGCATAGCAGCGTCGGGAAACCCAGCTGACGCATCAGCGGCTGAGAAAACTCATAAAATGTGTCAGACAGGATGACAACCTGGAAGCGCTCTCGCAGCCAATCCACAAACTCGACTGCACCTTCCAGCGGCTTCAGGGTGGCGATCACCTCCTGAATATCCGACAGTTTCAGGCCATGTTCATCCAGAATGCGCAGGCGCTGCTTCATCAATACGTCATAGTCAGGAATGTCCCGGGTGGTCGCCTTGAGCGATTCGATGCCGGTTTTTTCCGCGAAGGCAATCCAGATTTCCGGAACCAGTACACCTTCAAGGTCGAGACACGCGATTTCCACAACACACTCCTAATACCGTTGAGTAAGAAGGCGGCACTCTAGCGGCTCGCCTGATGCCTTGCAATGCAAGGCTTATATCCATAACAAAGCAGCACTACCATGTTTGGTTATTTAGAGGCATATCTGGCATTTGGTAACATCACTGCACAAGCCTGAGAGCACCACCATAACTAGGAACACAGCCCGATGAGTCACCCTTTTGATGCAGCCGAACTGGCGACCCAGTACGCAACCAAGTCGCCGCAGGACATCCTCAAACTGGCCTTTGAGCACTTTGGAGATGATCTCTGGCTATCTTTCAGCGGTGCTGAAGATGTGGTGTTGGTTGATATGGCGTGGAAACTGAACAAAGACGTCAAAGTGTTCAGCCTTGATACGGGCCGCCTTCACCCAGAAACCTATCGTTTTATCGACCAGGTGCGTGAGCACTACGGTATCAGCATCGAGATCCTCTCTCCCGATGCGGCGGCCCTTGAACCCTTCGTAAAGGAAAAAGGTCTGTTCAGCTTCTATAAAGATGGCCATAGCGAATGTTGCGGCATCCGTAAAACCGCCCCACTGAGGCGCAAGCTCGCCACAGTTAAAGCGTGGGCAACAGGCCAGCGCCGCGACCAGAGCCCTGGTACCCGTAGCCATGTCGCAGCAATTGAAGAAGACAAAACTTTCGCCGGTGCCGGGCAGACTCTGTACAAGTTCAATCCACTTGCACAGATGAGTAGTGAGGAAGTCTGGGCCTATATCAGAATGCTTGAGCTGCCTTACAACAGCTTGCACGAGCGTGGATTTATCAGCATTGGCTGCGAACCCTGCACCCGTCCAGTTCTACCTAATCAGCACGAGCGCGAAGGGCGCTGGTGGTGGGAGGAAGCTACGCAGAAAGAGTGCGGCCTGCACGCAGGCAATCTGATTGCTAAGAACTGAGTCACCGCGAAAGCAAAAAAGCCAGTCCTCAGGACTGGCTTTTTAATACCGGCACAATCTATAACTTGCCTGCCCTACTCTGCCGCCTTGCGCCAAGCCTTGAGCGTATTGAAGGGCGCATCAACAACAAAGCTATTGGCCAACCAGCCGGGAACGCTGCCACCAGGCTCGGTATGCATCTGATAGACGACCTCGACACCTTCAGAGGTTGGCTTCAAACGCCAGTAACCCTGGGCAGAAGTCACTCGCACAAAACCTTTCTCTTCAGGCTTGTAGCTCGACTCACCGGCAAGTTCACGCACAACCACCCCATCGGCCTCACGTTTGGTTTTCACATGGAAAACCGCGTCCCGGGACTGAACAGGCCATGGTGTCTCAAACTGGCTGTAGAGCCAGCTTTGATCCCCTTCAGACTTCAGGAGGGCTTGCTTCAGACAGCTATGAATCCACTTACAAGCAGAGGCAACATCCTCTTGCATCGCAACCAGCTTCTCAATCGGCGCCTTGATCAGTGTTACGCCTCGGTAGGACTGATATTTTGAACCCGGCACACTTTGCAGATAAACCTTGATGCCGTCTTCGTCTTTGACCAAGCGCCACGCCCCCTCATCGGTATGCCCGACACCTGCAACCACCAGCGCAACCGCACCCACAAGCCAGCTTACTGAACGTCTCATGCAACTTCTCCTTGTTTTGACACCCCAGACAGCAGAACCTCAGACAGCTATTGCAGTGCTCTGCTCTAACCACCCGAGCAGAGTAATAGCCTCTTCGGTGGTTTGGCCACAGACATCTATATCCGCCTGAAAAGCGGAACACACAGCAGGCCGCTCAGGCTTCCCAAATATCCCACAGTAGTTATCGTCTGTGAGTTGTACGCAGCGCACACCAGCAGGCTTGCCAGATGGCATGCCAGGGATAGGAGATGTTATTGAAGGCGCGATACAGCAGGCACCGCAACCAGCACGGCAATTCATCAGGACAACCCCCGCAGGAAGCAGAACTAAAACGCGCAAATTTTACGCTGAGCGTTTAAGACTGTGCAGCCCCTGCAGGGTGAGTGGTAGCTTGCGTGGCTGTGGCTATTTGCGCCCCAGACGTGCCAACAAACTTGAGGTATCCCAACGCCCCCCGCCCATCTTCTGGACATCCGCGTAGAACTGATCGACCAGAGCAGTTACCGGCAATTGCGCACCATTGCGGCGTGACTCATCGAGCAGGATGCTCAGATCCTTACGCATCCAGTCCACCGCGAAACCATGCTCATACTCACCCGCCAGCATGGTCTTGTGCCGGTTCTCCAATTGCCAGGACTGCGCAGCCCCCTTACTGATCACCTCCATGGCCCCTTCAGCATCGAGCCCAGCACATTGGGCAAAATGCAAAGCCTCAGAAAGACCTTGGACCAAGCCCGCGATACAAATCTGATTGACCATTTTGGTCAACTGGCCACTTCCCGCCTCGCCCATCAGGCGACTCATACGAGCGTAGACCTTTATCACAGGCTCAGCTTTGGCATACAGGGCCTCCTCCCCACCCACCATGATGGTCAATGCACCATTCTGAGCCCCGGCTTGACCACCGGATACCGGTGCATCGACAAAACCCAGTTTGCGGGCAGTAGCTTCAGCCGCCAGTTCACGGGCAACCTGTGCGGATGCTGTGGTGTGATCAATCAGCAATGCACCTTCCTGCATGCCAGCAAATGCGCCATCAGGACCAAGGATAACGCTACGCAGATCATCATCATTGCCTACACACACCATTACAAACTCAGCTCCCGACACCGCTTCACGGGGTGTCAGTGCAAAATTGCCAGCATATTCGGCCACCCACTGCTGTGCCTTTGCTGCTGTGCGGTTGTAAACGCAAACATCATGTCCTGCACGGGCCAAATGACCCGCCATCGGATAACCCATTACGCCCAGTCCGATAAACGCTACCTTTGCCATGCTTACCTCACCTTACATTTGAACCTGTACACCACGAGCTGGCCGCACCCAGTTTTCCAACGCGGCTGCTTACTACACAGCATGGGTGCCTTAGTTATTCAGAATGCCGTGCTGACACAGTGATTACCAGTACAGTCGTGGTCTAATCCACTGCCACAGCAAGCCGCTGCCTTTACCCAGCTTTATGGTGTCTGCATACTCAGTGTTCGCAATGGAGGGCTCATGTCGAACTGGCTGGTCATTGATCTGGAAGCCACCACCGAAGAAGGTGGCTGGCCAGTATCCGAAATGGAAATTATCGAAATCGGTGCCTGCATCATCAGTGATAACGGCCACGAGCTAGGTCAGTTCCAGCGCCTCGTACGCCCCACTCGCCGCCCTCAATTGACTCAGTTTTGCCAGCAGCTGACTCATATCAGCCAGTCTGAAATTGATAGCGCCGCGCCATTGCCGCAAGTCTGGTCTGCGTTTGAACTTTGGCTTTCAGGCTTTAGCAATAACCTCACCGGCTGGGTCAGTTGGGGAGACTACGACCGCAAGCAACTGGTTGTTGAATGGAGGCAGCACAAATTGAGCAGTGCCCTTGAGCAGTTACAGCATTACAACCTCAAACAGCGTTTTGCCAGCGCACGTCACCTGACCAGCCCGGTAAGCCTGAAAAACGCCCTGCAACTGGCCGGGCTCACGTTTAACGGACAACAGCACCGAGCCTTGACGGATGCCCGCAATACAGCTCGTTTAGTTCCACTCGCACAGCCCTTTTAAAGCAGATGACTAGGCAATCTGCCTTCGGCATACTGGCGCCCCATTTTTCCCATCGAGGATCTGCAGATGTTCAAGGTCAACGAATATTTCGACGGTACCGTTAAATCCATCGCTTTCGGCATGGAAGAAGGTCCCGCCACTATTGGCGTAATGGCTGCAGGTGAATATGAATTCGGCACTAACCAGCTGGAAATCATGCACGTAGTCGCCGGCGCCCTGACCGTAAAACTGCCGGGCAGTGAAAACTGGGAAACATTTGCTGCTGGCACCAAGTTCACTGTGCCAGCCAACAGTAAGTTCCAACTAAAAGTTGCCGTAGACACTGCATACCTTTGCGAATACCGCTAAGAACACCGTAGTGCTGAAAGCCGGCTCACAAGGCCGGCTTTTTTAATGAATACACAGGACTCATGCCATGCCCCGCTCTACCCGCTTCTCTCTGGTGATAGTGCCCATACTGGTACTGATTGTTGCCATGACCTCGATCCAGAGCGGTGCATCACTGGCCAAAAGCCTGTTCCCGGAGGTAGGCGCCAGCGGCACCACGGCTCTGCGTCTTAGCCTTGCAGCGATAATCCTGTGCGCAATCATGCGCCCATGGCGGGCAAAGCTGACGCTTCAATCCTGCCGTTCTCTTGTTGCATACGGCCTGGCGTTAGGCGGTATGAACCTGCTCTTTTATCTCTCCCTTAAGACGATTCCCTTGGGCATTGCCGTTGCCCTGGAATTTACTGGCCCGCTTGCGCTGGCCTTGCTTTCATCGCGCCGACTGCTGGACTTTGTCTGGATCGCGTTAGCCATATTTGGCATATGGCTGCTCTTGCCCACCGGTAAATCAGAGGCCGCCCTAGACCCATTGGGCATGGCCCTGTCACTCGCGGCAGGGGTGTGCTGGGCGCTGTACATCGTCTTCGGTCAGAAGGCAGGCGCAGAGCATGGCCACCACACCGTTGCCCTTGGCACAGTGGTCGCAGCGTTGCTGGTCTTCCCGATTGGTTTATCTCAGGTCGGCACCAGCCTTTTCGCGCTTGATATTCTGCCTATCGCTATCGGCGTGGCCATACTCTCGTCTGCACTGCCCTACAGCCTGGAAATGGTCGCATTGACACGCCTCCCGGCCCGTACATTCAGCGTACTGATGAGTATGGAGCCTGCGATTGCAGCACTGTCTGGACTGCTATTCCTGAGTGAGCGCCTGACCTTAAGCCAGTGGATAGCCATCAGCGCCATCATTCTCGCCTCCGCAGGTGCTGCGGCCACCATCAGGCCGCAGAAGTAGCCCTGGCACAGCCGCCGACTTCGGCGGCCCGCACCGAGCTAGCCCGCAGGCACAACATCGTCTAAACCAAACTGCAACTCAGCCAAACGCGCATACAACGGGCTGTTGCTAACCAGCTCGGCATGACTGCCAATAGCCGCCAACCTGCCCTGCTCAATCACCGCAATCCGGTCGGCACTTTTTACGGTGGCCAAACGGTGGGCAATCACCAGCGTGGTCCGATCCTTCATCAACCCCGGCAAGGCCTGCTGAATCAGATGTTCGCTTTCTGCATCCAGCGCACTGGTCGCTTCATCCAGCAGCAAAATGGGCGCATCCGAGAGCAACGCTCGCGCAATCGCCAGCCGCTGCCTTTGCCCGCCAGAAAGCCCCAGCCCGGCCTCGCCCAAGTGAGTCTGATAACCCTGAGGCAACTTAAGGATGAACTCATGGGCATGGGCCGCCCTGGCCGCCGCTTCAACTTCAGCAAAACTGGCTTCGCTGCGACCGTAACGAATATTGTCCTCGACGCTGCCAAAGAACAGCGCGGGGCTTTGCGACACCCAGGCAAAGGCCTTACGCAGGTCATGCGGGTCCAGTTGCCGGATTGGCTGACCATCAATCAGGATTTGGCCCTGCTGCGGATCGAAGAAACGCAAGAGCAAATCGAACAGCGTCGACTTCCCGGCGCCGGAAGGCCCCACCAGCGCCAGCGTCTCGCCTGGCTCAATATGCAGGCTGATGCCATTGACCGCATAACTCTCTGGCCTCGACGGATAGGCAAAATACAGATCCCGTAGTTCGATGCGCCCCTCAACCGGATGCTGTAGCTGCTGCACGTCACCAGTTGGTGCAGTGATTTCATTGCGTGCCTGAAGCAACTCAGCAATACGCTCAGCCGCCCCAGCCGCACGCTGCAACTCACCGATCACCTCACTCAGGGTGCCAAATGAAGACCCCACAATCAGGCTATAAAACACGAAAGCCGCCAGCTCACCGCCACTGATGCGTCCGGCGATCACATCCATCCCACCGACCCAGAGCATGACACCCACCGCCCCCAGCACCAGCACAATCACCACGGTGATCAGCCAGGCACGCTGGGCGATGCGTTTACGCGCCGTATCAAAGGCAGCCTCGGCAGACTGACCGAAACGCCGCATATCCTCCGCCTGGTGGTTGTAAGCCTGCACCGTTTTGATCTGGCCCAGCGCCTCCCCCACATAACTGCCGACATCCGCCACACGGTCCTGGCTCTGCCGCGACAAGCTACGCACACGGCGGCCAAAAATCAGAATCGGCGCGACCACCAGAGGCAAGGCCAGCAGCACGATGCCACTGAGCTTGGCATTGGTTACCACCAGCAGAATGCTGCCGCCGATCAACATGATCAGGTTGCGCAATGCCATCGACAACGACGAACCGATCACCGACTGCAACAACGTGGTATCCGCCGTCAGCCGTGATTGGATCTCCGAACTGCGGTTGCTCTCGTAAAAACCTGGATGCAACTCAACCAAATGGTTGAACACCCGTTTACGGATATCCGCCACCACCCGCTCTCCCAGCCAGGAGACCAGATAAAAACGGGTAAACGTGCCAACCGCCAGGGCCAGCACCAGCACAAAGAACAACGCAATGGAGTGACGCAGCGCCTCATCCGACTGAGTCGCCAAGCCCTGATCCACCAGCAGCTTGATGCCCTGCCCCATAGACAGGGTAATGGCAGCGGTAAACATCAACGCCAACAACGCCCCGATCACCCGACCGCGATAGGGCGAAATAAAACGCCAGGCGACGCTTAGAGCACTGCGGTTACGCAGAGAGAGAACAGATTCCATGAAGACTCACTAGTAAGGGCTACAAGCCAGACGTGCGAAACACAGATTAGCCGGTTGCGAGAACACCAATGCGCCTTATCAGACAGCAAGTCCGACTATTTGCTAACGGGATACAGCAACTCTTCCTTATAACCAGCCCACACCCTAGCCACATCCGGGAAGCTGTCATCAAGGCTCACGTCGCCGCTGTCTACCAGCAAAGGGCGGCCTTCAAGGGTGGCCAGTTTGCGTTTAGTGGCGATGACCCGGATGTTCTCCAGCCCGATGGCGCGCAGCACTCTTGGGCTGATCTGCTGATTTCCGCGACCGATAATATGCCCTTGGCCGCCGATTGCCGTGACCAGTAAACGTGCTGGTCGCCCGTCTACCAACTCATACAATTGATGCTCGTTGACATCGGTCGCGATCACCAAGCCATTCTCGATGACATCCACCCCCAGCAAGGTGGTCTGCAAACCGAGGTTTTCCGCCAGGCCATGCAAGGTCGAACCGGGGCCGAAGACGTAGCGCACACCCTCTTCCCAGCTGTCCCGCAACCAGTCTGCCAGGTCATTGAGTACCAGCTCTTCAGACTCCATCCCACCTTGTTTGACGTGCTGAACAAAGCCGCCCTCCTCTGGCACAGTCAGCTCACCGTACCAGCGTGCCGTCACCCGGCCTTCACGCAGCGCACTCTCGTCAATGTCCCGCACCTCACCACTGGCCAAACGCACCAGACCACCCTGAATCAGACGCGCTGTCAGTTCACCGGCTGCACGTGGGCTGATGGCATAGACACCGGACTGAATCTTCACCCCGGCAGGAATCCCCAACACGGGTTGATCGGGTCTGACCGCCTCGCATACATCACGCGCCGTACCATCCCCGCCGGCAAACAAAATCAACGCCACGCCTGCATCCTGAAGCAAGTGCACAGCCTGCCGGGTATCCGCCGCGCTGGTCACGGCAGACGTCAAGGTTCCGACGATTTCGTAGTTAAAGCCCATTTCACGCAGCAGGTCTTCGCCCATCGCTCCGGGGAATGCGACGAAATGCACGCGTTCACGTAGTGGCAGCAGCACCTCCAACGCGGTCTTTGTGCGCAGTGCTGATTTAGCCTCAAAGCCTTGTGCCATGGCCGTTTGCGCCATGCCATCAGAACCTTTAAAACCTGCTGGACCACCCAGTCCTGCCAGTGGATTGATGATCAGACCAATGTGGAAAAGCGTCATTTCTCCCTCTACCCTGAAAAATCCAATGCTTTGGCATGCCCCCTGCTACAACCAAAAGGTCATGGCAGGCGGGCAGTCGTCATGGCATGTTCACACTACATCCATATGATTCAGACCGTACCGCCTGATTAACTGATAAGGAGAGCAGCATGCAAAGCCATCAACAGAAAGCCAGCACACCGGCTCCGCCTCAGGTCGGGTACGTGATTGACGCGCAAGGTCGCGAAATCCCGATTACCGAAGACATGATCCAGAAAGCGTGCCGCGAACTGGATCAGGCCCAGAAGACCGAAGCAAAACAAAAGTAAGCAACAACTGCCGGGACGCTCAGCCGCCCCGGTAGTCTCTGCTACACCAGCCGAACCCCTAACGCCGCGACCTTATCAGCCAGATGCTTCTGGCCACCGTCACCATTGAGACGCACCTGTAGCCCTTCTAGCTCCCGACGCACCGGGTAGCCCTTACGCAACCCATCAAAAGCCGCACGACGCGCTGCTGCATCGCCAATCAAGCTGCGGCGGAAATCAGCATCATCTCGACGCGGGTCGTACACAGCACGACAGATACTGGACAACGCCCACGCTTCAGGTGCCGTTGCATCCACAACCAGCTCACGCAACCACGGGGCTGGCATCAACGCTTGTAACTCAACCTCAGCAGCAGTACCCAGGAACCGGCAGTAAGCCTGATAGATCTGCTCAGTACCGCGCAGCTTGCCATCCAGGCTATAACCGGCAATGTGCGGCGTGGTGATCTGGCACAAAGCCGCCAGTTCGACGTCGGCTTGCGGTTCCCCCTCCCACACATCCAACACCACTTGCAGATCAGGGCGCACTGGAAGCAGCGCGCGCAACGCTTGATTATCCACCACCGGGCCCCGGCTGCTGTTAATCAACCAGCATCCTGGTTTGAGAGCTGCCAATCGCTCAGCATTTAGCAGGTGATAGGTCGGGTGATCACCTGCACGCTCAAGCGGTGTATGCAGGCTGATCACATCACACTCATCCAGCACCTGTTGCAGGCTGACAAAGTCGCCCCCTTCAGCAGCCTGCCGCAGCGGGTCACACACCAGCACACGCCAGCCTAGCCCCTTCAGGACGTTTACCAGACGCCCGCCCACCTGCCCGACACCCACCACACCGTAAGTCCGCGCGGAAAGATCAGCCGCCTGCCGCTCAGCCAACACCATCATGCTGCCGAGCACATAATCCACCACGCCACGGGCATTACAACCTGGAGCACTGGACCAGGTGATACCGGCTTCGTCGAAATAAGGAATATCGAGATGATCCGTACCGATTGTGCAGGTGCCGACAAACTTAACCGGCGAACTCTGTAACAGAGCACGATCCACGTTGGTCACTGAGCGCACCAGCAGCACGTCTGCATCGGCAACGCTGGCGGCATCAATTGAGCGACCGGGCAAACGGCGGATGTTGCCAAACCCGGCAAAGAACTCATCAAGAAGAGGGATGTTTTCATCAGCAACAATTTGCATGATACGGCTCCGAAAATGCGTTGTGCATTCTAGCAGGCAGCCAGAGTCTACGTTCAGGGTCAGTACCCGTTCGATTACGTCAATGCGTGTTATAAAGCGCAACCTTGATCATTGCGACAAATCCTTTTCCTGACTTGCTCGTCAGGAAGTAAACTGCATAGCTTTCGCCTGCCAATCGGACTCTGCCAGATGACTCGCCAGGATCGCGTACGCACGGAGCTCAGCAAACTGCTGTCGCTCGCCTTCCCCATCATGATCGCTCAATTGGCGAATACCGCCATGGGCTTTGTGGATGCCGTTATGGCTGGCCGGGTAAGCCCCCAAGACTTGGCCTCGGTGGCGCTGGGTAACTCGATTTGGGTTCCGGTTTTCCTGCTGATGACCGGCACCCTGCTGGCCACCACCGCCAAAGTAGCGCGCCGCTTCGGGGCCGGTGAATACACCGAGATCGGCCCAGTCGTGCGCCAAGCCCTGTGGCTGGGCTTGCTCTTAGGTTTAGCGGCTGCGACCCTGCTGTGGCATACCGAATTTGTGCTGGTTTTAATGAAGGTTGACCCCTATCTGATTCCCTCGGCCATGGGCTATTTGCGTGGTGTAGCCTGCGGCTTCCCGGCATTGGCGCTGTATTACGTACTGCGCTGTTTCAGCGATGGCCTTGGGCTGACACGTCCCAGTATGATCATCGGCCTTGCTGGCCTAGCCCTGAACATCCCCCTCAACTATGTGTTCATTTACGGCAAGCTGGGTGTACCGGCCATGGGCGGTGTCGGCTGCGGCTGGGCAACCGGATTGGTGATGGTGTTTATGTGCCTGGCCATGTTGGCTTGGGTCAAGTGGATACCTAAGTACAGCAGCAGCCAGTTGTTCGAACGTTTCGACTGGCCACAATGGTCAATCATCAAACGCTTGCTGGGGGTTGGGCTGCCGATTGGCATTTCAGTGTTTGCCGAGTCCAGCATTTTCTCGGTGATTGCTCTGCTAATTGGCGGACTCGGTGCCACCGTAGTGGCAGGACACCAGATTGCCCTGAACTTCAGCTCGATTGTTTTTATGATCCCCTATGCGCTCGCCATGGCCACCACCGTGCGCGTGGGCCAAGCGCTCGGCCGCAACGATCCCCGCGAAGCACGTTTTGCCTCCGGCGTGAGCATAGGAACAGCGCTCACTTATGCCTGCCTTTCCGCCAGTGTGATGCTGCTGTTTCGTGAGCAGATCGCGGGTATCTACACCCCAGATCCGACCGTCATCGCGGTGGCGGCCTCACTGCTGGTGTATTCCGCACTGTTCCAGTTCTCTGATGCCATACAGGTGACCGCAGCCGGTGCTCTGCGCGGTTATCAGGACACCCGCGTGACGATGTTCATCACCCTGTTTGCCTATTGGGGAATTGGCCTGCCGGTTGGCTACATCCTTGGCCTGACCGACTGGTTTATGGAAGCGAGCGGCCCCAAAGGGCTGTGGGAAGGTTTGGTCGTCGGCCTGACTTGCGCTGCGGTGCTGCTGGTTATTCGCTTAAAGCGCAGCGCCCGTAAACACATCTATGCCGAGCGCACTGTGCTGGCATCGTGAATGGAGCCCTGAATCAGTCAGGATGTACGGGCTGCGCAGCCAGAGCAGCCCAGTACTCGTGGGAAAGCCATGCACGGCCTGCCAGCAAGTGGGCCATGTAATCGACACTGGGCAGTAACCCTTCTTCGCGGAAAGCCGGGTTGGCGATATAGACCCATGCCGCTTGCACACCACTTTGGGTGATCACGGGCATGCACTCCCGGCTGTAAAAAACTGGCGTGCCCTCAAAGTGGTCGAGCTTGATGATTTCGTGCTCGTCCGCCAGCCGGTACAGCACGCCCTCAACCTTTGCGCCACGCTGGTGACGGATATTGGCATACGCACGCCCAGCGGCACGATTGGTCGCCCGCTTGTTAAAACACAGGCCATATCCCGGCAGTACGCCCGCCATGGCCTCAACAACTTCAAGCCCACGGGCCTGCATGCGGGCCGGATTCATGTTGGAGCCGTAGGCGAAATACCAACGCATCAATCTGTCTTTTTGCGGATCAGGTACAAGTAGGTATCCCCTTCATCGACTTGCTCGACCAGTTCATGACCGAGAAACATGCAGAATTTGGGAATATCGCGACGGGTAGACGGGTCGGTGGCGATCACCTTGAGCAGACCACCCGCAGACAGATCATGCACCTTGTTGTGCAGCATCATCACTGGTTCTGGACAGTTAAGTCCGCTGGCATCAAGGATGGACTCAGGAATTTCAGTACTTTGCAGGGGCATCAGAACGCTCCGGTAATAAGCCGCTATTCTGGTGTAAAGACCCGGCAAAGGACATTGCCGGGCATCCATATCAGGTTTATTTGCTCAGGCGACGCAGGTGACAGGTAACTTCTTCACGGTCGTGGTAGAGCTGCTTGCAGGCGATGCTGACTTTGATTTTGCGTGAGGCAAAGTCATCGCGAATACGATCCAGTAAACGCACTACTTCTGCGTAACGCTGCTTCATCGGCAGCTTCAAGTTGACTACCGCCTCCCGGCAGTGCCCGCCACCGACCCACTCCGCCAACATGGCAGCCGTGCGCGCTGGTTTTTCCACGATATCGCAGACCATCCAGTCCACGGGCTGCTTAGGCTTCCAGACAAAACCATCCACCATCAGGTGATTGACCAGCCCGGTATCCATCAGGCTTTCAGCCATAGGGCCATTATCAACGGCGGTGACCAGCATGCCGCGCTTAACCAATTGATAAGTCCAGCCGCCGGGCGCTGCGCCCAAATCGACAGCGGTCATCTCGTCAGACAGACGCTCATCCCACTGCTCACGGGGAATAAAGGTATGCCAGGCCTCTTCCAGCTTGAGAGTCGAGCGGCTAGGCGCCTCACGGGGAAACTTCAGACGCGGAATACCCATCGGCCACAGCGCCGAGTTACCGACTTCTGCCTGGCCGAGAAACACCTCGCGACCGCTCTTAAAGGTCAACAGTAACCGTGGCTTGCGCGGGTCATCCTGTAATTTGCCCGCCTTGCGCAACGCATTACGCAGGGGGACTTCGAACTTTTTGCAGAAGTTCGATAGCTCTTTGCCTTCATTGGTGTCCAGCACCTCAAGCCACAGGCTGCCGAACACCGGAGCGTCAGCCAGATGTTCGAGTAAAACGCTGATGCGATCCTGCTCCGGTAACTGGACAAATCCTCCTGCTGCCCACTGACGGGCGAAGATCAGCTGGCTGAACCTAAGTTCATGAACAAGGCGCTCTGCGCCGCCCTCTTCGCTGCAAATGAATTCCACATAAGCGGAACTTGGTTTTGCCTTGGCATAACCGGCAACGCCTGCACGGGCAGCCTGATCGGTAATCTCAGCGCACACCTCATTTTCAAATCCGGCGCGGCAATGCAACAGCAGGGTATTCATCAGACATTCTCCTCAAGCCGCACATGATAACTGACTTCGAGCAATGTCTTAGACAGTTATCAACCCGCCAGACAATGCACTGATGTACAATATTTCATCGCAAGTGCCAGTTCTAAGAGCTGCCGCGGAGTGATGTTGCCGATTGCCGACACCTACAAATCGAGACCAATTCCCAAAGCGTCTACGACTTAGCTCCTAACGCCCTATCTATTAAATAAATCTAAACTTCCGCCGGTTGCAGCCGAAGTATTGGTAACGTTCAAGGAACTCAATTTCGCTATGCGTAATAACCAGCCTGTTACCCAGCGTGAGCGGACCTTCCCCGCACAGCAGCGCTTGATATCGACGACCGATCTCAAGGGCCAAATCACTTACTGCAACGATGCCTTCATCGACATCAGCGGTTTTACCCGTGATGAGCTGATCCGTGCGCCACATAATTTAGTCCGCCACCCGGATGTGCCACCTGCGGTTTTCCAGCACATGTGGGATACCCTTAAGAGTGGTCAACCATGGATGGGGATCGTTAAAAACCGCTGCAAGAACGGCGACCACTATTGGGTAAATGCCTACGTTACGCCTGTTCTGGATAACAACCAGGTCGTGGGCTATGAGTCTGTCCGGGTAAAACCCACGGCAGACCAAATCAACCGCGCGCAAAACCTCTATAACCGCATCAACAGCGGTAAATCAGCCATTCCTAAACGCGACAGCTGGTTACCGGTGCTTAAAAACTGGCTGCCGTTCATTCTGATCAGCCAGATCAGCTTTCTGGTTGGCGCATGGCTGGACTCCTCCTGGGGCTTTGCACTGGCCGCTGCGCTTGCAGTTCCACTGGGCTTGGCCGGACTCAAATGGCAGCAACGCGGTATCGACAGCCTGCTGAAAGTGGTTGACCAAACCACGTCAGACCCGTTGATCGCGCAGATGTATACCGATAGCCGTGGTAAACAGGGGCGTTTGGAGTTGTCGCTGATCAGCCAAGATGCACGGTTAAAAACCTGCCTGACTCGCCTTCAGGACACCGCCGAGCAACTGACCCAACAAGCTCAGCAAGCTGATACGCTGGCACACAATAGCTCCACTAGCCTTGAACGCCAGCGCACTGAGACTGATCAGGTTGCAACCGCAATCAACGAAATGGCAGCGACCACACAAGAAGTGGCCAGCAACGTTGCACGCACCGCCACTGCGACTCAGGAAGCCAACCGCCTGACGACTGCTGGCCGTGTCATTGCCACAGAAACACGCGAAGCCATTCAGCGCCTGTCCGAATCCGTCGGTGATACCGGCGAAACCGTTACTCGCCTAGCTCAGGACAGCAACGAAATCGGTGGTGTTGTAGATGTGATTAAAGGCATCGCCGACCAAACCAACCTGCTTGCGCTTAATGCCGCGATTGAAGCTGCACGCGCCGGGGAAATGGGGCGCGGCTTCGCGGTTGTTGCCGACGAAGTCCGCTCGCTGGCTCAACGCACCGCAGAGTCCACCGGGCAGATCCACCAACTCATCGCCAAACTGCAGCGCACGGCCGAAGAGGCCGTGGCCACCATGGAAGTGGGTCGTCAACAAGCCCTGGAAGGTGTCGAGCGCGTCCAACAAGCCGATGAAGCACTGGCTGGTATCAGCGAAGCGGTTGCCAATATTACGGATATGACCAACCAGATTGCGGCCGCTGCTGAAGAGCAAAGCGCTGTGGCTGAAGAGGTTAATCGCAGTATCACCACCATCGCAGTGTTGGCAGATCAAACAGCATCGGAAGCTCACGACACTGCAATGCTCAGCGAAGCACTTACTGCCACCGCAAACGGCCAGTACGCGCTGGTTGCCCGCTTCAACCGTTAAGCCTGCCGGGCAGTTACCTTTAAACTGGTAACTGCCCTGACACGCACCGCGTTAAGCAGTGCGCGCCCTCCCCCGACTTACAGATTCTCGTAACGATTCATATCCAACACGCCCGCTTCAATTGGCTCAGTCTGCTGGATGTAATCGGTCAGGTCATGGAAATAAAACCAGAACTGCGGATGAGTGCGTCGAATCCCCCAGCGCTCAACCACACGCTCGAAGGCCGCTTTATCACGCGCCCTTTCCATCGCCGCTACAAACTCAGGCACCTGGGCAGCAGGCACATTGAACATGAAGTTGGGATAGCTGCTGAGCACGCCAGGGTAGACCGTCAAAGTATCCAAAGCAGGCTGGTAACGGCTTTCCTCACCCAGCATAAAGGCCACGTTGGAGTGAGCGCGGTTGCGCAACATGCTATAGACCTCACGTTGCCCACCTGGCAACTCGACACGGATCATGGTGGCTTCAGGGAGCTGGTCTATCACCTTAAGACTAGCAGCCGGTTTGCTGGCCAAACGACTTAAGGCCTGTTCAGCGTCCTGCTGGGCAGGCTGCAACCCATCCCGGTAGCAATAGGCACTGCGACAGCGGTTAATGGGGTCAGGGCGAGCATTTAGACTGCCGTAACGATCCAACAACTTCTCTGCAAAGGCCTTCTTGGGGTCATGTTCTGGCAGCTTCAGACCGGTCTCAGTGTCTGTGTCGATATCCACCGAATAGTCCAACCACCACTTCAGCTTGCCACTGTCCTGATACCAATCGTCTATATAGGCATCACGAGAATCTGGCGGCATCAACCTTAAGAAGTTGACCTCAGAGCCGTTGCGGATCAGATCAAAATACAGGCGCGTCTGAGCCTGATGAGACACATTGCCGAACACATCAAAATTGACCACCAGCTGGTAGTAGGTGCGTTCAAACAGCGGGTAATCCATCAGCCAGATGGTTTGCGGAATCTCCCCAACAAGGCCTTTCCGCACAGAAGCGCTGTCATGCTGGCGGAAGATCGTCAGCAAGGCATTGTCGTTCCCCGCCCATATGTGCGACCAACTCGGCTTAGGGGATTCGGCATAGCGATCCGTGCGCAACTCACCGTACTCATTGCGCTTATCCCTGTAAGAGCGCCACAAGCCTGGCAAATCACTGATACCGTCTAGTTGCCCAGGCATGGCCAGCAACGGCTCGGCTTGAGCGCGATAAGCCGCATCGGTAACGAACAGATCATGCGCGGGGTCTTGATAGATCACCCAAAAATTATCGCGGATGACGTCTGTGGCGATTTGCCCTCGGCAAACCGGGCCGCGAATGAAGGTGCGTGTGAAATACTCCGCATCGTCCAGCATGAACTGGTAGCGAGCCAGCACTGGTATCGCGGAAAAGGTCTCGAAGGGGTTTGCGCGGCGCTGTATGCCATAACCAGGCACGGCATCAGCCTGCCAGTCAGTGCCATAGAACAGCGATTTGATGCGCTCCAGCTTAGCGGGACTCAAGGCATAGGTGATGTGGGTTTTATGCACAATCACCCCCTGTACCGGCACAATTCTGTAATAGAAATTGCTGCCTGGGTCCTCATTTGGGCGACGGGTAGCGATCAAATCTACCGGTTGTCCACTGGGCGTACGTGAGCGAACAACCTGGAAAAAGCGTTTAACTTCGCTGTCCGAGAAATATAAATGGGCCAGGAACAAGTGCTCATATAACCAGCGTGAAACCAGCGCCTGACGTGCGCCAGGCTCATTCAGGAAACGCTCCCATACAGCGATTTTTTTAAGCTCTGTTGCGTCGGCAACAACAGGTTCCTGATCGACTACTGCACCTTGCGCCAGCCATGCTTGTAATTTTTCATAGTCTTCAGGTTGCAAACCGGTGACCGCAAATGGCATCCCGGAATAGGGATTCTTCTGCGCAAACGCATCGAAACCACTCGGCAGCGCGCACTGATTTTCACGGTTGATGCCAATATCGAGGCTGTCTGGCAACTTCTGGTTGGCAGCGAAGGTCTGGCTATGCCCCAGCGTGAGCATGCGCGACATCAGCGCGGCCTGACTGCTCTGCTGCTCAAGCACCGAATAAAAACCTTTGCGTTGCCAGGCCTCAGGTGTGTGCGCATCCATATAGAGGCGCGTGGTTGCCTGCACCTTGGTACGGGTACCGTTATAGACGGGGGTCTGGCTGGCCCCGCGCATAACACCTTCGCCACTGCCCAAGTTCAATTGGCATGGCGCGTCATAGCAGGCATGGCACGACACACAGTTGCGGGTAAAAATCGGCTGAATGTCCCGACTGTATGAAATGGGTTGTGCAGCGTGCAAAGACCCGGCAAACAGGCAACACACGAATAACACCAAACGGTGAAACATAAAATCGTCCTTGTTTAAAACCAAAGTTGATAATAGCCGGGCTTATATAAGTTGCACCAACTGCATCATGAATGAAATTCATGCATCCGACCGGTGCGCGGAAATCTCATGCAGCTTTGGTATCATTGCGCCTCTTTGCTATTCCTTCAGGTAGAGTTTTTCATGTCCGACCGTACAGTCCGTCTTCAAGCCCTGCAAAAGGCCCTCGCCGAGCGCATTCTGATTCTCGATGGCGGCATGGGCACCATGATCCAGAGCTACAAACTGGAAGAGGCGGACTACCGTGGTGACCGCTTTGCCGACTGGCCACAAGACGTCAAAGGCAACAACGACCTGCTGGTACTCAGCCGCCCGGATGTCATCGGCGCCATCGAAAAGGCCTATCTGGATGCCGGTGCGGACATCCTTGAAACCAACACTTTCAACGCCACCCGCGTATCACAGGCCGACTACGGCATGGAGTCGCTGGTGTATGAGCTGAACGTTGAAGGCGCCCGTCTGGCCCGCAGCGTGGCAGACGCCAAAACCCTGGAAACCCCAGATCGCCCACGCTTTGTTGCAGGCGTACTCGGCCCAACCAGCCGCACCTGCTCGATCTCTCCGGACGTCAACGACCCTGGTTTCCGTAACGTCACCTTTGATGAGCTGGTGGAGAACTACACCGAAGCCACCAAAGGCCTGATTGAAGGCGGCGCCGACCTGATCCTGATCGAAACTATCTTCGACACCCTTAACGCCAAAGCCGCGATCTTCGCCGTACAGGGCGTATTCGAAGAGTTGGGCGTCGAGCTGCCGATCATGATTTCCGGCACCATCACCGATGCTTCCGGCCGCACCCTCTCCGGCCAGACCACCGAAGCTTTCTGGAACTCCGTGCGCCATGCCAAGCCAATCTCAATCGGCCTGAACTGCGCCCTAGGTGCCAAAGACCTGCGCCCGTATCTGGAAGAGCTGGCCTCTAAAGCTGACACCCATGTGTCTGCCCACCCGAACGCAGGCCTGCCCAACGCCTTTGGTGAATACGACGAAACCCCAGCCGAGATGGCTGTTGTGGTTGAAGAATTCGCTGCCAGCGGCTTCTTGAATATCGTCGGCGGCTGCTGCGGTACCACACCCGGCCATATTCAGGCGATTGCCGAAGCGGTCAGCAAGTACAAGCCACGCGCCATTCCGGACATTCCGAAAGCGTGCCGCCTGTCTGGCCTTGAGCCGTTCACCATCGACCGCAACTCGCTGTTCGTGAACGTCGGTGAGCGTACCAACATCACTGGTTCCGCCAAGTTCGCCCGCCTGATCCGTGAAGAAAACTACACAGAGGCTCTTGAAGTCGCCCTGCAGCAGGTGGAAGCCGGTGCTCAGGTGATCGACATCAACATGGACGAAGGCATGCTTGATTCCAAAGCTGCCATGGTCCGCTTCCTCAACCTGATTGCCGGTGAGCCAGATATCTCCCGCGTACCGATCATGATCGACTCCTCCAAGTGGGACGTGATCGAAGCGGGCCTCAAGTGCATTCAGGGCAAGGGCATCGTCAACTCCATCTCCATGAAAGAAGGCGTTGAGCAGTTCAAACACCACGCCACCCTGTGCAAGCGCTACGGCGCTGCTGTGGTAGTGATGGCCTTCGACGAAGTCGGCCAAGCCGACACGGCCGCACGCAAGAAAGAAATCTGCCAGCGCAGCTACGACATTCTGGTTAACGAAGTCGGCTTCCCGCCGGAAGACATCATCTTCGACCCAAACATCTTTGCCGTCGCCACCGGTATTGAAGAACACAACAACTACGCGGTGGACTTCATCGAGGCCTGCGCCTTTATCCGCGACCACCTGCCCCACGCTCTGTCCAGCGGCGGCGTGAGCAACGTGTCGTTCTCCTTCCGGGGTAACAACCCGGTGCGTGAGGCCATTCACTCGGTCTTCCTCTACTACGCGATCAAGAACGGCCTGACCATGGGTATCGTCAACGCCGGTCAGCTGGAAATCTATGACGAGATTCCAAAAGAACTGCGTGACGCGGTAGAAGACGTGGTGCTCAACCGCAACAGCGGAGCCACCGAGGCCCTGCTGGCGATTGCCGACAACTACAAAGGCGACGGCAGCGTTAAAGAAGTCGAAAACGAAGAATGGCGCAGCTACAGCGTTGAAAAGCGTCTGGAACACGCGCTGGTTAAAGGCATCACCACCTTTATCGTTGAAGACACCGAAGAGTGCCGCCAGAAGTGCGCCCGCCCGATCGAAGTGATCGAAGGCCCGCTCATGAGCGGCATGAACGTGGTCGGCGACCTGTTCGGCGCAGGCAAGATGTTCCTGCCGCAGGTGGTGAAATCCGCCCGCGTGATGAAGCAGGCTGTAGCCCATCTGATTCCGTTTATCGAAGCGGAAAAAGGCGACAAGCCAGAAGCCAAAGGCAAGATCCTGATGGCCACGGTTAAAGGCGACGTACACGACATCGGCAAAAACATTGTTGGTGTGGTGCTGGGCTGTAACGGTTACGACATCGTTGACCTGGGCGTCATGGTTCCTGCAGAGAAAATCCTGCAAACCGCCATCGCTGAGAAGTGCGACATCATCGGCCTGTCCGGCCTGATCACACCGTCACTGGATGAGATGGTTCACGTTGCCCGTGAAATGCAGCGTCAGGGCTTTAACCTGCCGCTGATGATCGGCGGTGCCACCACCTCCAAAGCCCACACCGCGGTGAAGATCGAGCCGAAGTACCAGAACGACGCCGTGGTTTACGTTACCGACGCCTCCCGCGCGGTGGGCGTGGCTACCCAGCTCCTGTCCAAAGAAATGAAGGCCGATTTCGTGGCCCGCACCCGCCAGGAGTACGTTGAGCTGCGCGAGCGCACCGCCAACCGTAGCGCCCGTACCGAGCGCCTGAGCTATGCCGACTCGGTGGCCAACAAGCCGAAGTTCGACTGGGCCAGCTACCAGCCGAGCAAGCCGACGTTTACTGGCGTGCGCGTACTGGAAGATATCGACCTCAATGTACTGGCCGACTACATCGACTGGACGCCGTTCTTTATCTCCTGGGACTTGGCAGGCAAATACCCGCGCATCCTTACAGATGAAGTGGTCGGTGAAGCCGCCACCAACCTGTTCAACGACGCACAAGCCATGCTGCGCAAGCTGATCGACGAGAAGCTGATCCGCGCACGCGCTGTGCTTGGTTTCTGGCCTGCTAACCAAGTAGCCGATGACGATCTGGAAGTCTACGGCGAAGACGGCAGCACGTTGGCCACCCTGCACCACCTGCGCCAGCAGACCATCAAGCCGGACGGCAAGCCGAACTTCTCCCTGGCCGACTTTGTTGCGCCGAAAGACAGCGGCATTACCGACTACGTGGGTGGCTTTATCACCACCGCTGGTATCGGCGCCGAAGAAGTGGCCAAGGCCTATCAGGAGGCCGGTGACGACTACAACTCGATCATGGTTAAAGCCCTGGCCGACCGCCTGGCCGAAGCCTGCGCTGAGTGGCTGCACGAGCAAGTGCGTAAGACTCACTGGGGCTACGCGCCGGACGAACAGCTGAGCAACGAAGAGCTGATCAAGGAAGCCTACAAAGGCATCCGTCCTGCTCCCGGCTACCCAGCCTGCCCTGACCACACCGAGAAGAAGACCCTGTTCGCCCTGCTCGACCCAGCGGCAGACTTCAACAAGGCAGGTCAAAGCGGCGTGTTCCTCACCGAGCACTACGCCATGTTCCCGGCAGCAGCGGTCAGCGGCTGGTACTTCGCCCACCCGCAGGCGCAGTACTTCGCCGTGGGCAAGGTCGATAAGGATCAGATCGACAGCTACACCGCCCGCAAACAGCAAGACCTAGCTGTGACCGAACGCTGGCTGGCGCCTAACTTGGGTTACGACAACTAACAGGCCGAAATCGAATGGTGGATTACGTCGTTTCACGACTAATCCACCCTACTTCGCGCAGAACTCTGTTTTTTGTAGGGTGGATTAGCCACTGCGTGGCGTAATCCACCGCTCGTTTCCAAGGACCTGTACAAACATTCCATGCACACCCTCGAACAGCTGCGCAACGGAGAACTGAAAGGCATCACCCGCCTTGATCTATCCGACAACCTACGCGAACTGCCAGCGGAAGTGTTCGAGCTAGCGGATAGCCTGGAAATCCTCAATCTCTCCAACAACCAGCTCAGCAGCCTGCCTGATGACCTGCCGAAGCTGCACAAGCTGCGCGTGCTGTTCTGTTCAGGTAATCCGTTTACCGAGCTGCCATCTGTGCTCGGCCTATGCCCGCAACTGGAAATGGTCGGCTTCAAGTCCTGCCAGATTGAGCATGTACCCGCTGCTGCGCTGCCGCCGCGCTTGCGCTGGCTGATCCTTACCGACAACCGCATCAGTCGACTACCAGACGAGTTGGGTAACTGAGCGCGCCTGCAAAAACTGATGCTGGCGGGCAATCGCCTGACAGAACTGCCAGCGAGCCTGGCCAACTGCAAAAACCTCGAGTTGCTGCGTATCGCGGCCAACCAGCTGCCCAACCTGCCGCACTGGCTTGATGAGCTGCCAAAGCTGGCGTGGCTGGCATTTGCCGGTAATCCCTTTACCGCTGTACTTGAGCAGCCTCCAGAAAGTCATGACATCCACAGCAGTGATTTGGAAATTGGCGAACTGCTGGGGCAAGGCGCCTCCGGCATCATCCACGCGGCTCAGTGGCACCCGAAGAGCCAGCCTGTTCGGGCTGTTGCGGTCAAACGCTTCAAAGGCCAGATGACCAGTGACGGCCTGCCTCACTGCGAAATGGCGGCCTGCCTGAAAGCGGGTGAACACCCGAATTTGATTCAGGTTATTGGCACCTTAAACACGAATGCTCACGAAGCCCCCGGGCTTGTCCTTGAGCGCATACCGGAGGATTACTCTATCCTCGCTGATCCACCCTCGCTGACCAGTTGCACGCGGGATTGCTACGCAGAGAGGGTTCAATTCAGCCTTGAACAGGCACTTAGCATAGCTCGTGGCGCCACATCGGCGGCGCTGCACCTGCATCATCGCGGCATCCTGCATGGTGATCTGTATGGCCATAATCTATTGGTCAAGCAGAGTGGCCACGCCTTACTGGGCGACTTCGGCGCAGCGTCATTCTTTGACCCGCACAGCTCGACAGGGCGAACACTTCAAGCAATCGAAACCCGCGCATTGGGGATTTTGCTGGAAGAACTGCTCCAGCATTGCGCAGCCGCGCCAGAAGCTTTAGTGCAACTCAGCCAAGCCTGCATGAGCGAAGATATTTCGTTACGCCCTACCCTCGCTGACGTGCTGCACGCACTTAAGCCCTGAAAACAAAAACGCCGCGGCGGCAACATAACCGCAGCGGCGCTTTTAGTGTGGCGGCTTAACGCTGATCGCCGCGCAGCTCGCCAACCTTCTTCTGTAAAAACTCACGGGTGGCCAACTCAGCCGGGATCGCCCGCCCCGCCACCAAAGTGACGCGGGACCAGAGACGCTTGAAAAAGCCCTTCTTCGGATCGCGACTGAAGAAACTCCCCCACAACCCCTGCAAAGCCATCGGTACGACGGGCACCGGATTCTCTTCGATGATGCGCTCAACACCGGCCTTGAACTCGTCGATCTCGCCATCCGCCGTCAACTTACCCTCAGGGAAGATGCACACCACTTCACCGTTGCGCAGGTATTCAGCAATTTTGCGGAAGGCCGCATCGTAGATCAGCAGATCTTCCGAACGGCCGGCAATCGGCACTGTCCCGGCAGTGCGGAAGATAAAGTTGAGCACCGGTAGGTTGTAGATTTTGTAGTACATCACGAACCGCACCGGCCGCCGGATCGCCCCGCCAATCAGCAGCGCATCGACGAAGGACACATGGTTGCACACCAGCACCGCTGCACCCTCGTCAGGAATTGCCTCCAAATTCTTGTGCTCAACCCGATACATGGAATGGCTGAGCATCCAGATCATGAAGCGCATGGTGAATTCGGGAACGATTTTGAAGATGTAGCTATTGACCGCGATGTTCATCAGCGCCACGGCCAGGAACAGCTGTGGGATCGACAGTTCAGCCACGCTCAAGAACAGGATCGACACCACGGCCGAGATCACCATAAACAGCGCGTTGAGGATGTTGTTCGCGGCAATAACCCGTGCCCGCTCATGCTCAGCCGTGCGCGACTGGATCAACGCATAGAGCGGCACGATATAGAAGCCTCCGAACAGGCCGATTCCGGCAATCGAGCCCAAAATCCACCACGCCTGAGGCTCACTCAATACGGTCAGCCAGTCATGGTCCACTGCGCCCTGCGGGAAGCCCGACGCATTCCACCAAAGCAGGATGCCGAACAGGGTCAGACCGAACGAACCAAACGGCACCAGACCGATTTCAACCTTGCGTCCGCTCAGGCGCTCACACAGCACCGATCCCAGTGCGATACCCACTGAGAACACTGTGAGAATCAGTGTGACAACGCTTTCATCGCCGTGCAGCCACTCTTTGGCAAAGGCCGGAATCTGCGTCAGGTAGATTGCGCCGAGGAACCAGAACCAGGAGTTGCCCACCAGCGAGCGCGACACTGCCGGTGTCTGGTTAAAGCCAAGTTTCATGGTGCGCCAAGTTTGACGGAAGATATTCCAGTCCAGCTTCAGCTCCGGCAATGCAGCCGGCGCCGTGGGAATACCACGGCTGGTCAGATAACCCAGCACTGACACCACCACAATCACCGTGGCCACCACTTCGGCGTAGTGACTGCCCGCCATGATCACGCCCGCGCCGATGGTGCCGGTGAGAATGGCCAGAAAGGTGCCCATTTCCACCAATGCGTTGCCGCCCACCAGTTCTTGCTCTTCGAGGTGCTGCGGCAAAATCGAGTACTTAACCGGCCCGAATAGCGCCGACTGCGTGCCCATGGCAAACAGCGCCCCGAGCATCAGCGGCAGATTGGACATCACCACTCCCGCCGCACCGACGGCCATGATGACGATTTCCAGCAATTTGATATTGCGGATCAACGCATCCTTAGCGAATTTCTCACCAAACTGCCCACCCAATGCCGAGAACAAAAAGAACGGCAGGATAAACAGCAAAGCGCACAGGTTAACCAACAAGTCCTTGTCTGCTGTGGTGGTGATTTTGAAGAGAATGGCCAGAATCAACGACTGCTTGAAGATGTTGTCGTTGAAGGCCCCGATGAACTGCGTCAGAAAGAATGGCAGGAAGCGTTTTTTACCCAACAAGGCAAATTGGGATGGCTCACTCATCGTTCTTATATCCTTGTCTGCAATGACTTGTGCTGATTTGACTGCAAGGCGGCGGATTAAGCCACACCTTACCTAACGGCCTCTATACACCCATAAACCGGTGCGCAAGAGCCGACTATAGCGAATCCCTGTGCGAGCTGTCGCACCCATGCCTGAAGTAATTAAGCAGCTTTATTTGAACGCACTGAGCTTGCTTATCTGCGTAATTCGCTTATTCCAGACCATTTCAAAATGGGCAGTTTGAATCACCTCAGTGACACAGCGTGGCGTCATCAACGCCCAGCACAGCTGGCCCACTCGGCGCACCGAACAGTAACGCAAACCCGGTACGCCCTCCTCTCTGGCCTTAATTCCCACGCCACGGCTGGCGCTGTAATCGTCAGGCGAGTAGATCGCATCACTTAACGGCACCGCGCTTAGATCAAGCATGCCACCTTGATTGAAGGTGCACCTGAGCCCACGAAATACAAAGCGGTCGTAATGCAGGTCAGGCACTTGGGGCCAATAGAGCGTCTGGTGATAGCTCACCTCAGCAATAGCCGTCTCTAACTCGTCCGCAATGTACAGGACACCGAATCGACCATCACTGAAACGCGACCCGTCAGGATTTACATGGGTGAATGGCCCTGTCGCGTAGTTACATCCCTTGATGCCGAATGGAATTTCCTCCCGTGGAATCAGCGACAAGTTACCCAATTCCACCTGAATACGCGGATTGGTCAGCGCTTGGGCCATGTAGAGCACATCAAAGTCCTCAGCGCTGGCCACGTCGTCAAACAACGAGGTTGGCGGGAACTTGGAGTTGATTAGGCGATAGCCTCGCACCTCTGTCTTGCCCAGCACAGGCAGATGACTCAGCTTCACCAGCCTGCACCGCGCAATGCGTCAATGCGCTTATAGGTTTCGTAGAGCGACACAAACTGGCCGCTGGACATGATTTCCAGCGGTGATTTGCCGTTGAAGAACGGGTTGTGATTCTTCATGTTGACGAAACCGTAGACGTTCTCGGGGTTATCAAACACGGTTCTCAGCGCTGCATGGCAATTGAGAATGATGCTGGCACGGCTGATTTGATCCGCGTCTAAATCAACCGGCTTACCGCTTTGAGCGCGCGCCAAGGTGCTGCGCGATACGCGCAGGATTTTGCAGGCCAGTTCGGTTGTAGCCTTCCACTTGGCAAGAATATTCGCAGCCGCACTGAGCACTTTGCGGCAATCGTCCGTTGTGAAGGCTCTTTCTTGCAGTACAGCACTCATAGTGAGGCCTCTTCTGTATCTATAGACACAATAATATCCATAATTGGTCTACAGAGACAAATATGTTGCTAGTATAGACGTAGCACGCAAAGAACGAGGTGATTACACCGCAACTCTGGACACATCGTCTTGGAACCATCGTATTGAATATTTTCAATCGCCCCCGCACAGTACGGTGCTTAAACAAACCTGCTGCCTTGGACCCCATGAGATGCCAGAAGCGTTCGACACACTGCTGAATTTTGCCAGCGCATTAGCGGCTGGTTTGCTGATTGGTGCCGAGCGCGGCTGGCAGAGCCGCAACAGCGATGACTCAAAGCTGGTCGCAGGAATCCGCACTTTCGCCCTGAGCAGCCTCTTAGGCGCCTTTGCCATGCTGCTTGGAACACATTTCGGTGTTGCCGGATGGGCTGTCATCTTCGCCGGCTTCGCGGTGCTGGTGGTGGCGTCTTACTGCGGCGAGATGAGCAACAAGGGTGACCTAGGCCTGACCAGTGAGGTAGCCCTGCTGATTACCTTTCTGCTCGGCAGCTTGGCCATGGCAGGTTATGCCGGGGTTGCCGCCGCCGGGGCGGTGGCAGTGGCCTTACTGCTTAGTCTGAAACAGGTTCTCCACGGGGCTCTGCAAAAACTATCGGAAGCCGAACTGTCTGGCGCACTGAAACTGCTGTTTATCTCATTAGTGCTACTGCCTGCCCTGCCCAATCAGGGCTACGGCCCTTGGGCTGCATTCAATCCGTACGAAATGTGGTGGATGGTGGTACTGATCGCCAGCATTGGCTTCGCTGCCTATATGGCCATCCGCCTGGTGGGCACCCGCCATGGCCTGCTGATCACGGCCCTGCTGGGTGGCATGGTGTCTTCAACAGCCATGACCATTACCCTCGCCCGGCTCGCTCAGGGGCGCAATCTCAACGCCATCCTCACCTGCGGCCTGCTGGCCACCTCAGCCCTGATGTTCCCGCGCGTGCTGCTTGAAGTCGGCCTGATCAACCGCAGCTTGCTGCCTCAACTGACTTGGCCCCTACTGCTCACCATGCTGATTTATGCGGGCGGGGCGCTGTTCCATTACCTGCGCGCCAGCCAAGAGGTTGCCGAACAGGCAGAACCACCGTTAAAGAACCCCTTTGAATTAGCGCCAGCATTACGCTTTGCATTACTTCTGGCGGTCATTCTGTTTCTGGTTGAGGCCGCCCAGCATTGGCTGGGGGATGTGGGGGTTTATCTGGTCGCACTGCTATCAGGCCTGGCCGACGTGGATGCCATCACCCTGTCACTGGCCCGCAGTGCTCAGGGTGAGTTAAGTCAGCACGTGGCCGTACAAGGGATATTCCTGGCGGTATTGAGCAACAGCTTGGTCAAAGCCGGGCTGATCGCTCTGATCGGCGGTCGCAGACTGGCGCTGGCAACCTTGCCGATCATCGTCAGCGGACTATTGGCTGGCGGTGTATTGCTGATGCTAATGGAGGCCTGATCAGTCGCCCGACTGATCCAGTAGCTCCAGCCCGGACGCCCGCTCCAGCAGATCTGGCGACAAGCTCTTGCTGGCGCGGGCACCAAGCAGCTTAAGGTTTTCCACGCGACTGATGATATTGCCGCGGCCGTCGCAGAGTTTATTGCGTGCCGCTGCATAAGCCTTATCGAGTTGCTGAACCCGGCTGCCGACTTCATCCAGATCCTGTACGAAAGCAACAAACTTGTCGTACAGCGCTCCGGCACGCTCGGCTATTTCAAGGGCATTCTGACTTTGCCGTTCCTGCCGCCAGAGGCTGTCGATCACCCGCAGCGTGGCCAGCAACGTGGTTGGACTGACGATCACGATATGCTGGTCGAACGCCTCCTGAAACAAACCAGGATCAGCCTGCAAAGCCGAAGCGAACGCCGCCTCAATCGGCACAAAGAGCAACACGAAGTCCAAGCTGTGCAAGCCTTCAAGACGTTGATAGTCCTTGTGCGAGAGTCCTTTGAGGTGACCGCGCAGAGACAGCACATGCTGCTTCAAGGCTTGCTGCCGGGCGACTTCATCCTCAGCCGCAATAAACTGCTGGTAAGCCGTGAGGCTAACTTTGGCATCCACCACCACCTGCTTGTCACCCGGCAGCTGGATCAGTACGTCAGGTTGAAAGCGCTCACCCTCAGGGCTCTTCAGGCTGACCTGAGTCTGGTACTCACGCCCCTTCTCCAAACCGGCATGTTCCAGCACCCGCTCTAGCACCAGCTCGCCCCAGTTGCCTTGGGTTTTCTGGCCCTTAAGGGCGCGGGTCAGGTTTGTGGCTTCATCGCCCAGACGCTGGTTGAGCTGCTGCAAGCGTTCCAGCTCCTTGCCAAGAGAGAAACGCTCACGCGCCTCCTGCTGATAGCTCTCCTCTACCCGTTTTTCAAAGGACTGAATGCGCTCCTTGAGCGGGTCAAGCAATTGCACCAGTTGCTGCTGGCTGGTTTCAGCAAAGCGTTGTTCGCGCTCATCAAAAATCTTCCCCGCCAGCTCGGCGAACTGCGCACGCAGCTCGTCACGAGCACTCTGCAGATCATTGAGGCGCTGTTGATGGCTGTCCTGCTGCTCCTTCAGCTCGGCGCTGAGGGCTGCTCGCTGGGCGTCGAGCTGGCGGATTTCGGCTTCTTGACGGGCTCGCTGGCCAGCCCACTCTTGTGAAGCTTCGCGGGCAACCTGGCGCTCCTGTTGCAACAACTCAGCTTCACGGCGTAACGCGGCCAATTCGGCTTGTTGATCAGCCTTGATTTCGCTGATGGCGGACAACTCATCACGGCAAGCGTCCAGTTGTGCAGCCAGGCCATCCTGAGCCAGCTGAGCATTGCTCAAGCGTTCATCTAGGACACTCACCAATGCCTGTTGACTGGCAAGACGCCGTTGCAACGACCAGGCAAATGCCGCCAATGGCAACGCCGCCAAGACAAAACCCAACACAGCCGGGATCAAAGCAACAGACAGATCAATAGGCATAAACAACTCCGCAAACCAGAGGCTGGAGTATAACCAGCCACACCGGCGTAATCAGAGCTGTTTAAGCAGCTCAACGGCTTCGGCTGAACCTTGAGCAGCAGCCAGCTCAAGCCAGTAGCGCGCCTGCTGTGGTTCACTGGTACGTGGATGACTGTACAGCTGTCCCAGCTCCAACTGAGCAGACAGATCACCGGAACGGGCGGCCTGACGCAACAGCTCAAAGCCCATGCGTCGATCACGGGGGTTACCGCAATCGCGACAAAGCATTTGCCCCAGACGCAGCTGTGCCGGTACCAGACCTTGCAAAGCGGGCTGCTTGAGCAGACGCCCCGCCAGACGTTTGGTACCCACCCGCTGCCCCAGGCTCCGGCTGTCGAGCATGCGTAAAGCAAGCCAAGTGCTGAGATGGTGGATGCGAGGAAGTGGGGCCGAAACAGGCCGGGAAATAACGCGAGGCATACAAAGTCAAAGTGGCGCGAAAGGCGCGCACTCTACTCCTTTTTTCGGCACAGTAAAGTCACAGGTGCTTCTGGAATATGCGTCCTAGAGCCACATCAGATGTAATCCACAGAACCTGTGGATAACTACGTGGATAACATGGGTGCAGTCGCTCTCACCCCTGATGGCATGGGGGCTAAGGTCAGTTTGATGATTTTTTCGCCAAAGAAAAAAAATCATATTTTTCATTGATTTACAAAACCAAATGGTATTGGGCAGGGCTTATAACAACTAACCGCCACGATTCACTGACATGTATCAGTAATGTGCACAAGTCTGAGCGGGATGCGACAAAAATGCCCTTTTTCAAGGCACAAAAACCACTTTCGTTAAAGCGACATCTATGGCAGAAGCCACTCAGTGAAGCAGTTTGTCTGACTAGACAATCTCAAATCTGAGCACAGCAAGTCGTTCTGTTTGGGGCGCTAAAATATAGTGCAGCAGTCGAACCACAGCGATATAGGTGACTCTCAGGACTGACAGGCATCATGAGTCCTAAACTGCCGCAAAGGAGTGTGGAATGCATAACTGGCTCAGCTCAGCGGAAGCGCTGGCCTTGCTTAACGTGAGAGCGCAAACCCTGTATGCCAACGTCAGCAGAGGCAAAGTACGCACCAAAGCTGACCCGAACGACTCCCGTAAGAGCCTTTATCACGCAGGCGACATCGCCCGTCTCAGTGATACGCGCAGAGGCCCTAAACGAATTGAGGAATTGATGTCAGAGGCCACCGGCTGGGGACAACCGATTATGGCCACCTCCATTTCCACCGTAGCCAACGACACCCTTCTTTACCGGGCAGAAGATGCTGTGGGCCTGTCCAAATCCCACTCCCTGGAATCAATTGCCAGCCTGCTCTGGCGCTGCAAGCACGTGGTGCTCAGCGCTCCAGCAAGTACTGCCGGTGACACAACCGACTACCCGGCGACATTAGTATTTAGCCGTGCACTATCAGCGATCAGCCAACTGGCATACATAGCAGCACCAAGTTTGGAGCTCCCCCTCAGCGAACTTCAAACTGAGGCAAAAGCGCTCCTTTCCACCCTAATCTGCTCAGCCTTCGGAAGCACTGTAATCCGTGCTGGCGGAGATATCAGCGCACAAATCAGCCATGCCTGGCAGCGCCCGCAAGCCGAGACACATATTCGTCAGGCCTTATGCCTGTTAGCCGACCATGAACTGAATGCCTCAACCTTCGCCACTCGGGTCGTCATATCAACCGGTGCCAGCCTCGCCTCCGGGGTGCTCGCAGGCCTGTCCGCTCTGGGAGGGCCTCTACATGGCAGGGCTACGCAGGAGTTCAACTCATTAGTCTGTGAATCGACGGCACACGGCGCACAAAAAGCCGTCAGCGACTGGTTAACCCAAAAGAAACGCTTACCGGGTTTTGGCCATCCGCTCTACCCAAACGGTGATGCCCGCGCCTTAGCAATACTGCAAGGACTTCCCCGCCCGGATAGCATGGCCGAGCTTGAGTACTGGGGGACTCAGCTCAGCGGAGAACACCCTAATATTGACTACGCTCTCGGCTGCTTGGCCCTAGTCTACGACCTGCCTGGGGATGCCCCCCTTGCCCTGTACATAGCCAGCCGATGCGTTGGCTGGCTAGCACATGCCTTAGAGCAAGTTGAGAACGGCAACCTGATAAGGCCAAGGGCGCGATTTATCAATTAAAAACAAATTAATAACATACCAATCCTATCTAAAAGCATGGAACTTCCTCCAATCCGACAAGATAAAAAGTTATAAGCCGCATAGAAAACCTTATAAATCCTATTTTATGTTGATTAACTCAATCAAGATTGACTCATCATCCGAGCGCTCCTAGATTCCACATCAGTCGATGCAGGAGATATAACTATGAGCCTAGGAATTGATGCTGCTATTGCAGCAGAAACCCGACTTTCCAGCGTTGATGGCGAAAAAGGCGAACTTATAATTCGCGGCCACTATCTGGACCATATCGCCGGCGTTCTTGACTACGAAGAAGTTATTACGGAACTCTTTCAGGATTTATTAGGAAACAACCTTGATCCTGAAATAATCCGCCAACAACTTTCAGCAGCACGACATGAAATATATGAGCACTTCAAGCACACTGATGATCAAATAAAATCACTGCCGGTTGTAGATGCACTCAGAGCACTGCTCGCAAAGCTTGAAGACGCTAATGATTTGCCTACGGCAATCCGCTTGGTTGCAGCACCTGCCGTATTCACCGCTCTGCTGATCCGTGCACGCCAAGGAAAGTCTTCGATCCCCCCGTTAACAGACGCAAGCCATGCGCAAGACATCCTGCATATGGCCGGGCTGGATGCCTCGGAGCAGCACGCCCAGGCATTAGACACCTACCTGGTCACCATCATTGATCACGGACTAAATGCATCGACCTTCACTAGCCGTGTAGTGGCTTCAACCCATGCAGGGCTGACATCATCAGCAGTCGCCGCCCTAAGCGCCCTTAAAGGCCCGCTCCACGGTGGTGCTCCTGGTCCCGTATTAGACATGCTGGACGCTATTGGCTCAGCCGCAAATGCCCGCTCTTGGCTTGAACAAACCGTGCGCAACGGAGACAGACTAATGGGCTTTGGCCACCGCATCTACAAGGTCAGAGACCCGCGCGCCGATGCACTGAAACGGGCTATTGACGGTCTAAAAGACTCGTCAGCCATCGACAGTGATCGCCTTAATCTGGCGATCAACGTAGAGCGCACAGCACTTGAGGTTTTAAAAGAATTTAAACCGCAAAAACCACTGCACACCAATGTCGAGTTCTACACCGCCCTACTTCTCGACTCCCTAGGATTTAGCCGGGAAGACTTCACCTGCATTTTTGCTATAGGCCGCATCGGTGGCTGGCTTGCGCATGCCCGCGAGCAATATTTGTATGGCCGCCTTATTAGACCACAGTCAACCTATACAGGGCCGAAACCGAATTAATTAAAACTTACTGCTGCAACCCAATCCAGACTCCAGCCAAAAATAAAAATCCTTAACCAATGACATTTAATTAATCATTCAAAATCATTACCACCTATTAGCAGGTGAATTATTTGATGCAGTCGATCTCAACACCTAAGCAGTGGATGGTACTTATTATAGTTTCAATAGGTACTTCCGGCGTCCTGATATTACTTAGCGCCCCAGCAGCGTTTATGTTAGGCGCAATGCTGGCCGGTATCGGGGTTACGGCACGGGGCTGGCAGTTGAAGTTACCGACATCGCTATCCAACATTGCCCAAGCAATAATCGGCTGCCTGATAGGCTCCTCCATAACCCTAAACCTCTTGCCACATACGGCTAATAACCTGTGGCTGTATAGCGGCATCACGCTTTCAGTCCTGGTGATCAGCCTGGGCGTTGGGATTCTGGTTAGTCGCATCCAGGTCTTACCGGGCACGACGGGTATCTGGGGATCGCTCCCCGGCGCGGCCCCTATGATGATAATCCTCTCGGAACAGCACGGCGCCGCCCCACATCTGGTGGCATTTGTGCAGTACACCCGGGTTGTGATGATGGCATTTGTTGCCGCGCTGGTAGTGGGCGCTTTCGCTGGCAACAGCAGTGCTCCATCCTCCGTATCGGTTCCCCCCCTTGGCGGTTCTGGTGAGCCCCTTGGCGCGCTGCTCGTGGTCGGTGGCAGTCTGCTGATAGCCCGACTGGTACCCAGAGCATCGAATATCTTTCTGATCGCCATCGTTCTGGGCTTCGCCCTGGGTAGCACTGAACTGTTATCCACCCACCCGCCGTTCTGGCTGCAAGCGCTGGGGTTTGTACTGCTGGGCTGGAGCATTGGCTTGCGCTTCACCCGCGAGGTGCGTCAGGCTGCGGTCAATGCGTTCTTCAAAGTCGTAGCGCTGTTAGCGGCCATGATTGCTTTGTGCCTGATTCCAGCAGCCGTGTTAGTGCTGGTTTTCGGTATCGACCCGCTTACCGCTTATTTGGCCAGCAGCCCGGGTGGGGTCGACTCGATTGCCATTATTGCCTCAGGCAGCCCGGTGGATATGCCCTTTATCATCACCGCGCAGATGTTCCGTTTCGTGATTGTGCTGGTGTTCGGCCCTGCGCTTACCCGCTTTATCGCGCGAAAGTTCACTTTGGGTCCACCCAGCCCGCTACGACCTGACTAAAAACTCGTTTTACACGCTGTGTATACTCAAGCCATACACGGCGGACACAGCCACTGGTCGCCGGACTCGTAACACATAAAAGGAATCAGTGTTATGCCGGGCCGCCGTATCTGGCTGCGACTGACAGCATGGCTGTTTTTACTTGTACTTATCCTCTTTGCTGTAGCGTGGTTGGGCGTTAACCGTCTGCTTGACCAGCAACAAATCAGCCAAATTGAATGGCAAGGGTTACGCCTTTCATCTGATGGTCTACAGCTGCAACAGCTGGACTTCACGCACCCCACAGCCCGCGTAGAGCTGAAGGGATTACGTGCTGAATGGCTGGATTTCAAGCGCCCAGCTCCGTGGTTACGTCAGATCTCTCTCGAACATGCCAACGTAAGCATTACCGACAGCGAATCGACAGATGACGCAGCCCCCACTGCTGTAGATGTTCCAAGCACAGCGAACCTTATCGCATTGATACCAGCGCGGCTGGACGTGAAACAGTTAGAACTGCAAGTCCCCTGCGCTCAGCAACGCTGCACCCTATCTGGTGCGTTACAGGCAAAAAACACGTCACGTTATGCGCCGGATTTGAACCTGGATCTCAGCGTCAGGCTGGCCTTGCAGCACGATGGCAACGAGCTTGACTGGCAGGCTCGGCTGCTTGGCATTCGTTATGCCCCCCACCTGCAAGTTGATCTGGCCATCAACCAGCGGCCGCAGTTGCTCCTGCTGACTAGCTTGGAGCCCAAGGCTAACGGGCAGTTCTGGCACACGTTGGTGAATGCGGATATCCAGCAGGCCGCAGCACTGCACAGCTGGCTGCAGCAGTGGTTACCAGACTCAGCTCGACAGCTCTCACAAGCGCCACAAAGCGCACGGATCGAAGCCCAAGCCAGCCTGCTGCTGCCTTCTGGGCCGCTGCGCGCTGAGTCCCTCGCACAAGCGACTGGCGCACTGACCGCATACGCCAACTTGCCGCAACCCTGGCCGATCCCCGGCATTGGCCAGATACAAGGACAACTGGATGCCACAGCCAAGAGCGTCGACGGGCAGTGGCTGGCCGAGAGTCTGAGCAGCAACCTAACCCTCAGTGAGATTTCCGCAGAGCTCAGCCAGCTCTTGCCTGCGGGACTGAACCCAGATGCCGTGCAAATCAAAATCCAACCGACAACACTCCCCAGCGAAGTTGCTGAAGGGCTGGCCGGACGCTCGCTGCCGGTCAAGGCTCAGCTGATGATGCAGGGCAAGGCCCCCTTGGTTGCAGACGGCACACTGATTCTCTCCAACAACCTGCCTTGGGCTGTGCAACTGGTAGACACGCAAGTGAACGCCAACAATCTCAGCCTGAGCCTTGCAGAGCTAAGCCTTAAAAAGCTCAAGGCTCAGCTCAAGCTAAATGGCTATATCGCCCCACAACAATTCCACGTTCAACTCAACAACGGTTCAACACTGTCCGCCAAACAGCTGAGCTACAGCCAGTGGCAAGCTGATGACGTTGAGGCCCGCAGCCAAAATCTCCACCTAGAAGGCAAAATTGTCGATAACTCAGCACAGGCATGGACGCTTCAAGGCGACCTCGACATTGCCGCCAAGCCTATACATGAACAGTTGAATGCCCAGCGTTGGTACTGGCAAGGCCCGGTAAAAGTCGACACTGACAGCATCAGCCTCAACGGCAACCTGCGTAATGACGCCCAGCTCAGCACCCAACTAACCATCCAGAACAGCAGCACTAAAGGCCTGGACATTAACGCCCAGCTTGCAGAAATATTCCTACGCAGTGGCAACCCATTACAGGGCAGCTTCAGTGCATGGCCAGCACTGCTTGAACTGAATAACGGCCGCCTCAAAGCCAGCGCCAAACTCACACTTAAGCCCAGTCAGAATTTCCCGGAGATAAGCCTGAACCTCACAGGCAAAGGGCTTGCAGGCATCTACGACCGCACCGAGCTGACGGGCCTTAGTGGCAATCCGAAGGTAAAGATCACGAGCAATTCCCTTCAACTCGACCTCCCCGACCTGACTTTGGAGCAAGCCAACCCCGGCATTGCGCTCGGCCCGCTGCAACTCCAAGGCAGCTATCAGGCACCGTTGCAGTCAGCCAGCGCAGGCACGCTGCAATTAACGAAAGCCGAGAGCGCCCTGGTCGGCGGCAAACTTCACCTGCCCTCCGGTCAGTGGAAGTTGGATAACAGCACACTGACCTTCCCCTTTGAGCTTGAGGGGCTGGAACTTGAACAACTGTTTATCCTCTACCCCACCGAAGGACTGGCCGGGCATGGCACCATCGACGGACACCTGCCGCTGCAACTGAACGCAGATGGATTCAGCATCAATGACGGCCACGTACAGGCACGCGAGCCCGGTGGAAAACTTCAATTCAACTCTGAACGCATCCGCCAGCTGGGGCGCAGTAACCCGGCCATGCAGCTGGTGACTCAATCGCTGGAGGATTTCCAATTCAGCACACTGAGCAGCCAGGTCAACTATGATCCACAAGGCAAACTGAATTTGGGTATACGCCTTGAAGGGCAAAACCAGGCCATTGAAAAGGGCCGCCCTATCCACTTCAACATCAACTTGCAGGAAGACATACCGACCTTGCTGGCCAGCCTGCAACTGAGCGATAAAGTCAGCGAAGTTATCAAACAGCGTGTTCAGAAGCGCATGCTTGAACGCGAAGCGAGTGAACAGCGTTAGACACACTGCGGCCATCAGAAGGCCGTTAGCCAATACAAGGAGACGTGACATGCGCTTGCGCAACCACCTGGCCGTCGTGCTACTGGGATTTCTCAGCGCAGCCTGTACCCCGACGGTGCAATTGGCGATGCCCAATGAACCGATCAACATCAACCTGAATGTGAAGGTTGAGCACGAGATTTACATCAAGGTCGATAAAGCACTGGACAACGTATTCAACGAATCCAGCGGACTGTTCTAAGGAGCCCTGTATGAAGACTTTCCAACGTATTGCCAGCTTGGCCCTACTGCTTGCCCTGAGCCTTCCAGCGGCAGCCCTTACCTTGAATGATGCGATGTCGGCACTCAGTGACGCCAAAGCCAGCGGCCAGTTAGGTGAACAACCCAATGGTTACTTAGGCGTCGTGAAACCCGGAGGCCAGGCCGCCGAGATTGCCAAACTGATCAACGAAGCCCGCCGCGCTGAATACCAAAAGCTGGCTGCACAGAACGGCATTAAGCTGACCGACGTGGAAGCCATCGCCGGACAAAAAGCCATCGACAAAACCCCGGCAGGGCAATACATCCAGTCCCAGGGGCAGTGGCAACGCAAATAGCCGAATGGCATTAAGGCGGCGCGGCTCAGGCCGCGCCCCGACTGCTATGCCTTAGGTTTAACAGCCGGAAGCGTTTCCGGAGTGAGCTTGTAACGAACCAGCTCATCCCGTGTCAGCACCCGCATACGATTCGGCTGCGTACTCAGCATCAGCTCCAGCAACCCCATTGGCATGCCCATTTCCCGGAAGTACGTGGTAGCGCTGTAACGCGGATCGTTGCTGCGGCTAACGCTGTGAATCGAGTCACTGCCCGCGTAATAAGGTTTGTGCAGCCCAACATGGCCACGCACGGACTTTTTCACGCCAGCCACCAGCACATACACACAGCTGCCCTGACAAACACCCGTCGAAGGCACCAGGGTTTCGAAGCCGGTTTCCCGCAGCAGCCTGCCCAGTTTCATGGCCTCAGTGACATTGCCACCAATGCTGTCGAGCATGGCAATCTTCTTCTGGTACTTACCCGGATGCTGCCTGATGCCGCGCAGCAAGGCCTCGTAATCGCCAGGCACGATGTCTTCCGATATTTTAACCACCAGCATCATGCCCAACGTTTTGTGCATCCCGGCCTGCACATCCACCTTGGCCAAAGCAGCACCCGAACTCAGTGCCAAGCCAAGAGTCAGTAGCAGTTGTATAAGCAATGGGCGCATAGAACAGAAAAATCCTTTAGCAATATCAGCGGGATGGCAACAATACCCCTAGCAGGGTTATCGCGCATAATCTGTCTCAGCCATTGCTATTACAACTGGCCTTCCAGTTTTTGTGCTCAAGTGAGAAAACCGTGACCGCACTCTTCGAGATTCAACCCCGCAGCCCCGAAACCTATCGCCAGAAAACCCGCCGCAGCACCTTGGTGATTGCTGTTGTGTTCATTGCCCTGGCCATGCTGCTATCAAGCACTGCCGTTATGCTCTTCGGCTCTGAGGGCGGTGATAACTTCCGCTGGAATCTTGGCGGTGTGCTGGTCGCACTGGCAGCGACTGTCGCGTTCGTCCGGGGTGTGCTGTGGCACCAGCCCTTCATGGCCGAGGCTGCTTATGGCTGGAACCTCAAGCGCAGCCTGATGCGCATCACCAATGTTATGCACCACGTTAAAGCCGGGGTTGGTGCCCGCAATGAAAGCGCGATGAAGCTGCTGCGTTTCTATCACCTGGGCGTTACCCAAATGCATCAGCTGGATGGCAACTCCAGTGCCTTAAGCGAGATGGTCAAAGAGATTGATCAGCACAAAGAGCGCATGGAAGAGCTGAACCTAGATACCGAGCAGCTGCGCCTCTACCAACAATGGTTGGATGAGGTCAAAAAGATTCCGGCTCAACGCAGCTAAGAGCGTTCAACCAATAATTTTCAGAAGACGCCGGGCCTGGATATACACGGCCCGGGCTTCATAAGCGTTATTGAACGGTTACAGCGTTCCAAGACTTGCCATCCGAGACATAACTCAGCTGCTGGCCTTTACTCAACGTAAGCAACGAACCGTTAATGTGCAGGGACGAAGTGTTGCTCGCCCGGTGATCAACAAAGATCGACTTCCATTTGTACTGCCCCGGACTTGGGAAGAAGATATTCGGCGCCCAATTGCTCTTGGTTGTTTGAATCGTCACCTGTTGCGTATCACTCAGAGCGTTGGCAATGGTCTGCGCACCCAGATCATTACTGTGAACCACCGGTACTTGCTTTACGCTGGGCGACGGTATCGCACCTAGATCGTTAATGACATTGATGCAGGCACTCGCATTACAGGCAGCCTGAACGATATATCCATCATTGCAGTTACCATATGTTTTAGTGCTTTGCTCAGCCCTTACTGAATCATTAGCCACTGGATTATAAAAGACAGAGCTCTGAGCCCCGATAACGCTACACGAAGACAACTGACCATTGCCTTGTGAATACTCTTCGACGAAACCTGACGAAGCATAAAGCCCACCAAACGTCTCTGTCACTTCAATTACGCCAACTGTCTTGGCCTGCCCAGTCATAAAGTCATAAATAACACCTTTAACCAAGTTACCTTCTTTTAGTACCTTCAACTGGTAGATATGACCCGTTTTCCAAGGATACTCAACCTGACATTGAACACCTGATCCCTCATGGGAGAAGTGTTTGCAGTTGCCGGACTTCCAACCCTTAGCTTTCCATATTGAATAATTAAAAGCGTGAACGCCATTGCCACGATTTTGCAGGCCAATATAACCGCCATCGCCTCCTTTAAAATGAAACTGGTTTGCCCAGAAATAGTGTGATTTGGGGCCGCCGTCATTGCTGATCTGCTGGTAGAACGCCATCTGGTTATAGCTCGCACCTGCTGGCCACACATTACGAATCGAGACAATACCACCGGCCACAACAGCATGGCTCAGGGGGCTAACTATCAGTAACGCGGGCAACAACAACTTCTTAGCAATTGCGAATTTCACAAACGCTCCTTGTAATGGCACAGTTAATTCTCAGACACAGGAGTTAAACTCCTACCGCCTAGATTATTCGCAGTCATTTCGAATGCATAAAAGCCCATAGCTACGGTGCTATAGGCTTTATTGGTAAGGATATAAATCCCGAGCGCATACTCTTTAAAAGAGCGATCATGAAAAATGAGAAGCGTCTTATCAGGCTGTATTTCTGACTAGTACGATCACCACACCTGCAACTTGGCAAAGTGCCTTTATCGAACTTTAACGATTGCAAGCACCGACTTAATCAGGCAGCCCTATTCTTATAATTTCTCCTAAGTGCTCCAAGCCTTAACGCTCAAAGCACATCAGGCCACCTATAAAAGATCATCTATTGAAGCAGCTGAGTCAGCACGGCCCGCAACTTGCCCGGTTTAACCGGTTTGTTCAGCAACGGCAGCCCCATGCTCTGCAAAATTCGTCGGCACTGATCACTGCGATCGGCGGTGATCATCACCGCTGGTATATCCAGCGCATAGTGATCACGCAGGTAATGAATTACATCGCATCCCAACACGCCCTGATCCAAATGGTAATCGGCGAGGATCAACTCTGGTGCCTGCCCCGCCAGAACCTGTAGCGCGCTGTTCAGATCGGTGGCGGTTTTTACTTCACATCCCCACTGCTCTAACAACGCCGACATGCTGTGAAGAATGCTCAGCTCGTTGTCCAGCACTAACAGACGACGCCCGGGCAGAGGGTCCCCCAAACTCTGCTGCGGCGCCCGCATGATGCTGGGAGGATTACGCCGGCTAACCTTGGCCAATGGCACGCGAATACTGAAGATAGACCCCCGGCCGACCTGAGAACGCACGGTAATCGGGCAACCGAGGATACGTGCAATTCGTTCGACGATGGCAAGGCCTAGCCCTACCCCTTTACGCTCGGAGGCCCGCTCCACATTCAGCTGGCTGAACTCCAGAAACACTGTTTCCAGCTGATCTTCAGGGATACCACGGCCGCTATCCCACACTTGCAGCTCTACAAACTCTCCCCGTTTGCGCGCAGCCAGCAGAATGCCGCCGGAATCGGTATAACGGCAGGCGTTACTGAGGAAGTTACGCAATATCCGGGTTAACAGGCGCAGGTCGGTCTGAATCTGACATTTACTGCTGCGCACGCGCAAATTCAGCCCGGCCGCTTCTGCCACTGGCTGGAACTCAGAAGCCAGCGGCGAAAGGACTTCCTCAAGGCTGTAGGTATCCATATCAGCCTTAATTGCGGACTGATCGAGACGAGATATCTCCAGCAGGTCTGTCAGCAAATCCTCAGCGCCTTCCAGGGCCTGATGACTGCGCTCAACCAGATTCTTTTCACTTGCAGGAAGATCACGCTCACGCAGCGTGGAGATCAGCAAGCGGGCCGCATTGAGTGGTTGCAGCAGGTCATGACTGGCGGCTGCCAGGTATTTGTCCTTGCTGCGATTGGCCTCTTCAGCTGCATCACGCGCCACACGCAGGGCCTTCTCGATCTGCTTACGTTCAACGATCTGCTGCAACAGATTGCGATTGGCCTCCTCCAGCTCACGGGTGCGCTCGGCAACCCGCTGCTCGAGTTCGTCATTGAGTTGCTGTAAGTGCTGCTGAGCCTGCTTACGCTCGGTGATGTCTGCAACAAACCCTTCCAGCAAGCCGTCTTCATCGGGTTTGATCAGCAGGTTCATCAACACATCAATGACACTGCCATCGCGCCGGCGCAGTTGTGTCTCATAGCTGAACAGGCCAGGCTCGTGCATCAACACATCACGGATGTGCTCAAGCTCGCGGCTGCCGCCAACAACCAACGATTTAGCTAAGCCTCCCGTGGACAGCAACACGTCCTGCGGGCTGTCGTAACCGAGCATACGCGCCAATGCGGGGTTTGCGGCCAAAAGACCATCCTGAATACTGGCCTGAAAAATCCCGTGTACCGCATGCTCAAACAGCCACTTGTAGCGGTTACGCTCGGTTTCCAACTCATCCAGGCGCGCCATCAGCTCGGGGTAATGGCTCTTTCGGGCAGAGTGGCTGCCCAAGCCCAGCAAACCGGCTAACGCATCATTCTGCGTATTTTTTTCTGGGTCAGAGTGCCTCGGCATAGACGACCTCAACGTCCCGCTGTGTAGATTGCCGTGGATTCGTCAGGATGCATGGATCTTCCATGGCATGACGGGACAGGAACGGAATATCAGAAATTGAAACGCCATGCAGCTTGAGCGTTTCGTTAAAGCCCACCGCGTTCTTGAAGCCCACCAGATGTTCAACCAAACGCTGGCGAATCTGGTTGTGATTGAGCCCTCGGCCATCAATCCCCAAGGTGTCGGCAACAATACGGAATCGCTCCGGTGCCGCGCTGTAGTTAAAAGCCACCACATGCTCAACCAATGCGGCGTTGCACATGCCATGGGGCAAGTCGAGGAAGCCCCCCAGGCTATGAGACATCGCGTGTACGGCGCCAAGAATCGCGTTGGAAAACGCCAGCCCGGCCTGCATGCTGCCGAGCATGATTTTTTCACGCAGCGCAATATCGTGAGGATTGGCGATCATCTGCACCAGATTGCCGTTGATCAAGCGCATGGCTTCGAGCGCGTGGGAATCGGTCAGCGGCCCGCTGCCGGTAGAGACAAACGCCTCAATGGCATGCACCAGCGCATCAATGCCGGTACAGGCCGACAGGAACGGGTCCATGCTCAGGGTGGTTTCCGGGTCGATCAACGACACATCGGGCACCACGGCCTTGCTGACGATGGAGAACTTCATGCGTTCTTGCTGGTTGGAGATGATCACGAACTGCGACACATCGGCTGAAGTACCGGCAGTGGTCGGGATCAGAATCAGCGGCGGGCTGGGCACGCGGATGGTGTCCACTCCCTCAAACTCTAGGATGCTGCGCCCGTGGGCCACCACAATGCCAATGCCCTTGGCACAATCCATCGGGCTGCCCCCGCCGATGGCAACGATGCCATTGCAGTTGTTGGCGCGGTAAATTTCCGCGCCATGCATGACTTCCTCTACCCTGGGGTTGGGTGAAACCGCGGTGTACAGGCAGTAATCAATGTTCTGCGCTTGCAAGCTGGCCTCAATATCCGCCACCCAGCCTGCAGCAACCACGCCGGGGTCAGACACCAGCAGCACCTTGCGCGCACCAAAATTGCTGACGTAGTTAGCAACGTTATGGCGGCAACCGGCACCGAAGACGATTTCAGGCGATACAAATTTGCGTAATGAGGTGAGGTGCTGGCTCATACTTCGGCCTTTTTTGTTGTTATTTGACTAATCACGCCAGCCTACCTAATTTGTAACTTTATGCAATTAAGCATAAGAGCACTCATCAAATAAGTGTTTTCTGAAAAGTTTGGATCGCACTTTACCAGAGCCAGCACAGTGCATGTGCTGCTATGTGCAAGTCATCTGTCGTTACAACAAGCGCCTGTAGAAGGCCAATTCGGCATCTAGGGCAAAAGCCAGGTTAGCGGCCTGGCGAAAGCCATGACGCTCTTCGGGGAACACATGGCATTCCACCTGAACCTGCTGCGTCTCCAGCGCTGCCACCATGGAGGCCGTTTGCTCAGGCAGCACCACGGCATCCAGGGCGCCTTGGAAGAAGATCACCGGCGTATGGATACGCTCGGCGTGTAACAGCGGTGTACGGGCCTTGTACCGCTCAGCATCACGTTCGGGGTCACCAATGAGCCAATCCAGATAATCCGCTTCGAACTTATGCGTCACCTGACGCAGGCTCAACGGATCACTGACGCCATACAGACTGGCCCCGCCGCAAAACGCCTCGGTAAAGGCCAACCCACACAATGCGGTATACCCCCCTGCACTGCCGCCACGGATAAATGCCCGTTTAGGATCAATCAACCCGGCTTGAGCCAAGTGCCGCACAGCCGCTTCAGCATCCTGCACATCCACCTCACCCCAGCTGCCACGCAGGCGCAAGCGGTATGCCCGACCATAGCCGGTGCTGCCCCGGTAGTTGATATCGGCCACTGCAAAGCCACGCTGAGTCCAGAACTGAATGCGCGGATCAAACACCGGGTAGCAAGCCGACGTGGGCCCGCCATGCAGAAAGATCACCAGCGGCGGTTTTTCATCCCCTTCCGCGCTGTAACCACAATTGTGGGGCGCGTAGAAAAAGCCATAACAGGTCTCATCCGCTCCACTCAAATAGAGCATGCGTTGGGGCTGGGAGATTTCAGCCGCCGGCAAGTTACACCCCACTGAGGCCAAGACCCGCACCTCATGGCTGATACGGTCAATGGCCAGCACTTCGCTGCCCGTCACCGGACTGGCCGCAATCGCATAAAAGTGCTGCTCATCTGCGGCTAACTGGCGAAAACGGCTGTAATCCATGGCCATTCGGTATTCGCGGCCGGATTGCGGCTCACGCTCAGCCAGCCAGGCAAAGCCTGCATCAAAGCCACTGAGCAATAGACCGTTGTGCAGAGGCTGATAGTTACGCGCCCCCAGCTGCCAAGGCGCTCCGGCATGGTCGGTGGCGCGACTGTTCAGGGGTTGCAACTCACCGGAACCCGCCCGTGTTTCCTGCCAAGGCTGCCAATAACCATTGCGGTCAGTCAGCGCTAGCAAGCGCTGCTGCGCATCAAATGCAGGCTGTTGGATCGACTGATCAAGCGCCTGCCCTGCCACCACCTGTTTAGCTGACCAGCTGCCATCTGCTTGCCGCTGCGCCACACACAGTCGCGTTGCCAGCCAAGGTTGATAAGGTCGGTCCCACTCGATCCAGGCCAATCGCTGGCCATCCTGACTCAGGGTCGGTGCGGCATAAAAATCAGCCCCCTCTACCAGCACCGTTCTCACGCCATCGTCGCAGCTGATGGCGACTAAGCGATGAACCCCTTTGTTGTCTTCCCGCGACTCTTCAACCGCCAGTACAGCTCCGTGATACGGGTCATAGGCAAGATCGCCATAGCGGCAATCAGAGCGCTGTGTCAGTTGCTTGATAGCGCCTTCGAGCGGTTGCCAATACAGCTGTTGGTCAGCTTCGCAAACCCAAGCCAAGGCATTATCAGCCAGACAGAACGCGCCGCCGCCGTATTCGTAAACACGGCTGCGGATGGAGTATTGATCAGGCGTCAGGCATTGCAGGTGCTGTGGCGTCCAATGCCATAGGCGGGTGCTGGCATCCGCCGGATCAAACAGCGACCACACCACCCCGCCGAGCCCGACACGCAGCTCGGCGAAGTCGCGGTTGGCACTGGCTGCATCAGCGCTGCTCCAGCCGCTTTGCCAGTGGCCGTATGGCGCACGCACGTTTTCGCCTGAAGTCATGCCTTGCAGATCAGCTTGGAGGCCTTTTCATTGCGGAACTGCAAGCTCTGCAACGAACCCGGAGACTCCTCAGCCTCCTGGCGTGCCTTGAGAATCAGATCATGATGGGCAGACTTGCTGCACACCGGGTCGGCATTGCTGGCATCCCCCGTCAGCATAAAGGCCTGACAGCGGCAGCCACCGAAATCCCGCTCCTTTTCATCACAGGACCGGCACGGCTCAGGCATCCAGTCATAACCGCGAAAGCGATTAAAGCCGAACGACTCCTGCCAGATATGAGCAATGCTGTGCTCACGCACGTTAGGGAACTGCACCGGCAGTTGGCGCGCGCTGTGGCAAGGCAACGCAGTGCCGTCCGGCGTGATATCGAGGAACAGATTGCCCCAGCCATTCATGCAGGCCTTTGGGCGCTCCTCGTAATAATCCGGGGTGACAAAAATCAGCTTGCACGGATGCTTTTGCGCTTCGAGCTTCTCCCGCCACTGCTGGGTGATGGCTTCGGCACGATCCAGCTGCGCTTTGGTCGGCAGCAGCCCGGCGCGGTTCAACTCAGCCCAGCCATAAAACTGGCAGGTGGCTAACTCGACGAAATCCGCCTCCAACTCCAGACACAGCTCAATGATTCGCTCGATATTGTCGATGTTGTGCCGGTGTGTCACAAAGTTCAGCACCATCGGGTAGCCGTGCTTCTTCACCGCACGGGCCATGGCCAGCTTCTGCGCGAAGGCTTTCTTGGAACCGGCCAGCAGGTTATTCACCTCCTCATCGGCGGCCTGAAAGCTGATCTGGATATGGTCCAGCCCCGCTTCGCTAAAGCTGGCGATGCGTTCCTCGGTCAAACCAATGCCAGAGGTGATCAGGTTGGTGTAATACCCCAGATCACGAGCCGCCTTGATCAGCTCGGCCAAGTCTTGCCGCACCAATGGCTCGCCCCCGGAAAAGCCCAGCTGCGCAGCACCTAGCTCACGCGCCTGACGGAACACCTCAATCCACTCAGCGGTGCTCAGCTCTTTACCCTGCTGGGCAAAGTCCAGCGGGTTGGAGCAATAAGGGCATTGCAGCGGGCAACGGTAGGTCAGCTCCGCCAGGAGCCACATAGGTGGCCCCGGTTGGTGGTTCGGCTTAGTGCAGCTCGATCCAGAACTGAGCACTGGCGACCTCCATAAACGCGAGGATATCTTCGTCGATGCCCGGCACGTCCGGGAATTGGCTCTGCAAACGACCGATGATTTCACCCACGCAGGTGCTGCCATCAATCTGCTTGAGGATTTCTCCAGCACTGTCGTTAAGCTTGATCATGCCTTCCGGGTACAGCAGCACATGGCATTGCTGCGCCGGTTCCCACTGGAAGCGGAAACCCCGGCGAAGTTTCGGCACCTGCTGTAAAACCTGCTCAGTCATAGCGCAATCCCCCGGTGCCACACTGGCTCATTGGTAACGGTGTGATACGGCGGGCGCTCCAGCTCGTACGCCATGGTCATGGCATCGAGCATGGTCCACAGAATGTCGAGTTTGAACTGCAAAATCTCCAGCATGCGCTGCTGAGATTCCCACGTGTTGTAGTGCTCCAGGGTGATGCGCAGGCCGTGCTCAACATCGCGGCGCGCCTGGGTCAGGCGCGAGCGGAAGTAGGCATAGCCCTCGGCTTCAATCCACGGGTAATGCTGCGGCCAGCTGTCCAGGCGCGACTGGTGAATTTGTGGCGCAAACAGCTCAGTCAGCGAGCTGCTGGCCGCCTCCTGCCAACTGGCACGGCGGGCAAAATTAACGTAGGCGTCTACGGCAAAACGCACACCAGGCAGCACCATTTCTTGCGACAGAATCTGCTCGCGCTTAAGGCCAACCGCTTCGCCCAAACGCAGCCAGGCTTCGATGCCGCCCTCATTGCCCTCTTTGCCATCATGGTCAAGGATGCGCTGCAGCCACTGGCGGCGGGTATCCCGATCCGGACAGTTGGCCATGATGGCCGCGTCTTTGAGCGGAATATTCAGCTGGTAATAAAAGCGGTTGGCGACCCAGCCCTGAATCTGCTCACGGGTGGATCTACCGCTGTACATCGCCTGATGGAAGGGATGATGGATATGGTAGTACGCGCCCTTGGCGCGCAGCGCCTGCTCAAATTCCGCAGGCGTCATGGGCGTTTTGCTCACGGCGGCTCCTTACAATTCGATGCTCATACCGTCCCAGGCGACTTCAATGCCACGCGCGTTCAGCTCAGCACGTTCAGCAGAATCGAGGTCCAGAATAGGGTTGGTGTTGTTGATATGGATGAGGATCTTCTGCTCGGCTGGCAGCCCTTCCAGCACTTCGATCATGCCGCCAGGGCCACTCTGCGCCAGGTGGCCCATGGTGCTACCGAGTTTGTCGCCCACTTCGGTGATAATCATTTCGTCATCGCGCCACAACGTGCCGTCCACCAACAGGCAGTCCGCGCGCCGCATCCAACTCAGCAGTTGTTCATCCACCTGCCCCAGACCCGGTGCATAGAACAGCGTGGCGCCGGTGCGGCGGTCTTCAACAAATAGGCCGATGTTATCGCCCGGATGCGGATTGCCCCGGTGCGGCGAATAAGGCGGTGCACTGCTCAGCAGCGGGATCGCGGTGATACTCAAGTTCGGGCAAGCCGGGATGCTGAAGGGCTCCCCGTCCAGCTCGATCAGGTTGTGCTTCAGGCCGCCATTCCAGTGGCTGAGCATATTGAACAGCGGGAAGCCGGTGGTCAGATCCTGATGCACCATCTCCGTACACCACACTTGATGCGGGCAGCCTTCACGCAAGGTCAGCAGGCCAGTGGTGTGGTCAATCTGGCTGTCCAACAGAATGATCCCGGCAATCGCTGTATCACGCAGGCTGCGGGCCGGATTCAGCGGCGGGAAGGATTCGATCTGAACACGAATGTCGGGTGAAGCGTTGCACAGAATCCAGTCAACACCGTTATCGCTAAGCGCAATCGAAGACTGGGTTCGTGGCTGTGCGCGGACACTGCCGTTGCGCACGCCTGCGCAATTAGGGCAGTTACAGTTCCACTGCGGAAAGCCTCCGCCCGCGGCGGAGCCGAGAATCTGGATAAACATGGCAGATGTCCAAATGAGAATGCCCCGGCAAGCCGGGGCAAAACAGATCAACGATTGGCGAAGTACATGGTCACTTCGAAGCCAATACGCAGGTCGGTAAACGCGGGTTTAGTCCACATGGCGCGGTCCTCTTGTTATCAATACCGGTGGATTCCGGCTACCCCATTAAGCGCCGAGACAGTCCTACGCCAAATGGTACTTTGGGAGTAGTTTTTGCTGGCATTGGTAGGAAGAAATTGAAAATTAAGGAGTTTTGCTGAGGGTTAATTTTGTAAAAAAGATCAACAAAACTGGCGCCGGAATAAGCGCCTAGGGAGATACGCCACCAAGCAGGCTTGGCGCGACCTGAAGAGAAACGCCTGAATCAGCCATTCAGTGTCAAACGGATTCGAAATCCGCTGTGTCGGGGGCAATGCCAGGTGAGGCTTTAGGCCAATCCGCCCTGTTCATGAATCGGCTTTAGATGAGTCGCGAACTCATCCTCTATATCCCTGAATCCGCACCGCAGATAAAACACTGAGGCCTGCTGATTGTCGGTAAACAACCTGACCACCTGAGACTGCAGCGAGGCACGTTGCAACAATTGCAGCCGTCAACGGTTGCATGCTTCAAGTCGCGGATGTTTGAAGGGGCTCAACGAGTTGAGAAAAATTCGGCTTAATCGTCAATACGGTCGTTAATCCCCGGGCTGAGAAAATAAATCAGTTCCCCTTAACCTACCACGCACATTGCGCTTAGCGAGACGCTTCGCCCGTTTGATCCTGCTCCAGACTCGCGGCACATCCTCAAGTGGTGCCATACCGAGGCGCACAGCCCAGTAAACGCGGCCTCGGGTTTTACGCATCAGGTCCCGCTCGCCGCGATCATGTAAATCGAGAACATCTGAAATGAAACGGTAGAACCCAGCCTGGCCTAGATACTGGTCGTCCAACCACTCTAGGAACAGCTCCCACAGGTATCTGCATGCAGAAATGATGATTGCTCCGGGCACAATAGCCATCACAACAATTGGAATAAGGTTGACCCACATAAGTGAGATCAAATCCCAAACGTCTTTGACTAACTGCTCGAATGAAACGAATAGCAGCTCGCGGTCGATAGACGCGATGACAATACCCGCGATCACAGCCATGAGGCCTGTCATATACGCTGCAAAATTTGATGCCGATGGCAGACTAAAAAAGCCCATTGCCTTTCGCCACATAGGCTCCTGACCGCGAGCTTTTAATTCTCGACGCCACTCCCACTCTTCAACCAAACTCTTTACCAGCTCTCGCAAGTCGCCTTCGTGGGCAAATGTTGCTCGGATGTACCTGAGTTTTTCCTGATCGAAATCCCGGTGAGAGTTCCTGAAACCAGCAACCATTGTATTCGGGTTGAACATGCGATAGCGCCTTTGTGCGCCCTCGAAGTACACCTGGAAACATGCCGGAAGCAGCATCATTTCACAGCACAAAAAAATCACCATCTGCCAAACAGAAAGGAAGTCAAAACCATGTGTACGGCGCAAAATTACGTTTATAAGTAATAAGCCAACAATCAACGTAATCAGCAGCACACTCAGCCAGACCACGCGTGTGCCCAACGCATAGACAAGCAAAGGCCTAAACGTTTTACGGTAATGCCTGATCTTGTCGCTGATCGCCTGCATGCGGATCTCCTGCTGCTCACTTCGGTCTCGCCATAAGTAAGCGGTGGAATACCACGCAAGGTGGCGCAATGCCATAGCACGTGAGCACATTATCAAGCGAGGACGTGGCCCGGATTAGCCACCCGAGGTAGCGTTATCCGGGGCACTCTGTCACGCATGGAGAAAATCAGGGCGGTGTTTGAGGGGCCGGTGTATAAGGCCAGCAAAGTTACCGAATGAAGAAATCATGGTGGGTAACCCGCTTTGCGGGCTTACACGACCCTACGGACTCGCGGCTCATTAAGCCTGAGCTACTTCTCCAAAGCGCTCACTGGTAACTTCATCAAATAGGCCGATGGGCCCTGCAGGGTGCCGAAAAATCCGGCATGCATAAGTCAACTGCGGTCACATATCGGAATATGAGTAATCATCACCATGTACCGCGCAAACAACCAATGCCAACGAGTCATTGCTGAACCTGTCTTAAAGTGCAATTTACCTGGCAACTCAGGTAGCTAAGCATTAAGCCCGGCGTTCGACACTGACTTCTATCTGGCCATTGGCACTGGAAAACTACAATGAGCACACCTTTGAATTTGCACCGCCTGCGTACCTTTATCGACGGTTTGGCCAGACTGCTGGATCAGCAGCCGGATGAGCCCGCCATCCTCGAACAGGGTGCCGATCTCCTGCGCCAACTGGTCAGCCATGATGACTGGCTACCTGCGGAGTTCGCTCAGCCTGACCCACAGCGCTATCAGCAATACCTGCTGCACTGCGACTCGCGCCAGCGCTTTTCGGTGGTCAGTTTTGTCTGGGGGCCAGGGCAGCAGACGCCGGTGCATGATCACCGCGTTTGGGGCTTGATCGGCATGCTGCGCGGAGCCGAGCTGTCGCAGAATTTCAGCCGCCAGACCGATGGCGGCCTGCAACCTGACGGCCCGGCCATTCGCCTTGAGCCTGGCCAGGTGGAGGCGGTGTCACCCAACGTTGGTGATATCCACCGGGTGAGCAACGCTTTCAGCGATCAGACCTCCATCAGCATTCATGTCTACGGTGGCAATATCGGCGCCGTACGGCGTGCGGTGTATGCCGAAGACGGCAGCGAAAAACCCTTTATCTCCGGTTACTCCAACCTCCTCCTTCCCAATCTGTGGGATCTGTCGAAAGAGAACATCACATGAGCCAACTCGCCACACGCTCCTACGCCAGCATTCGGCAGGCTTTGCTGAATAAAGAAGAATTGGCCCTGATTGATGTACGTGAAGAAGCGCCCTTCGCTGAAGAACATCCGCTGTTTGCAGCGAACATTTCGCTGTCGCGGCTGGAGCTTGAGATTTATGCCCGCGTGCCGCGTCGCGACACACCTGTAACGGTCTATGACGACGGCGAAGGGCTGGCGGCAGAAGCAGCAAAACGCCTGAGCAAACTTGGCTATACCGATGTGGCGCTGCTTGAGGGTGGCCTGACCGGCTGGCGTGAGGCCGGTGGCGAGCTGTTTCGCGATGTGAATGTGCCGAGCAAGGCCTTTGGCGAGCTGGTGGAAAGTGTGCGTCACACGCCGTCGCTGGCAGCAGAAGAAGTCAAAGCGCTGCTGGATGCCAAGGCCGATGTGGTGGTGCTGGACGCCCGCCGTTTTGATGAATACCAGACCATGAGCATCCCCACCGGTATCAGCGTGCCGGGGGCTGAGCTGGTGTTGCGTGCCCGCGAGCTGGCGCCCAACCCGAGCACCCGCATCATCGTCAATTGCGCAGGCCGCACGCGCAGCATTATCGGCACCCAGTCGCTGGTAAACGCTGAACTGCCCAACCCGATTTCCGCCCTGCGCAACGGCACCATTGGCTGGACGCTGGCCGGGCAACAGCTTGAACACGACCAGTCGCGCCGCTTCGCTGAAGTCAGTGAAGAGACCCGTGCAAGCGCTGCGGCCTCCGCCCGCGCTGTGGCCGACAAGGCCCGCGTAGGCCGTGCCACGCTGGATGACCTGAAACGCTGGCAGGCCGAGAGCAAGCGCACCACGTACCTGTTCGACGTGCGCACGCCGGAAGAATATGAAGCCGCTCACCTGCCCGGCTCCCGCTCGACACCGGGCGGCCAACTGGTGCAAGAGACTGACCATTTCGCCAGCGTACGCGGTGCTCGAATTGTGCTGGCGGATACCGACGGCGTGCGCGCCAACATGAGCGGCTCATGGCTCGCGCAAATGGGCTGGGAGGTGTACGTGCTGGATGGTCTCCGTGATGCCGATTTCACCGCACGCGGCCCATGGCCTGCGCCACTGCCTGAGCAACCTCAGCCGCAAGCCATCAGCCCGGCCACGCTGAGTACCTGGCTGAATGAAGGCAACACACAGCTGCTGGATTTCACCACCAGCGCCAACCACGTTGCCCGGCATATTCCCGGCGCTTGGTGGGCAATCCGATCACAGCTGCCGCAAGCACTGGAGAAGATTCCGGTAGCTGAACGCTATGTGCTGACCTGTGGCAGCAGCCTGCTGGCTCGATTTGTCGTGAGTGAGTTGAGCGATCTGACCGGCAAACCGGTGTTCGTGCTGGAAGGCGGTACGGCAGCCTGGGTTGCAGCGGGCCTGCCCGTGGAAGCAGGTGAGCAGCGCTTGGCCGTGCCGCGCACAGATCGCTATCGCCGTCCTTATGAAGGCACGGATAACCCGCGTGAAGCCATGCAGGGTTATCTGGACTGGGAGTTCGGTTTGGTCGAGCAGCTTGGCCGCGATGGCACACACGGGTTTTACGTGATTTGAGACAGGTCAAAAGCCTGTAGCGACGTTAAAAACCCTGGTGGATGGCTTCGACCATCCACCCTACGCAGCGCCGATCCTGCTGGGTGTGATAAGACCGCGCTGCGGTTTATCCACCAGGATTGATAACGTTATCGCACTGCTGCGCGTTGGCCTGGCTGATGTTGCTGCCTGCCGGAACGCTGCGGGTCAGCCAGACGTTGCCGCCAATGACCGACCCTTTGCCGATGGTGATACGGCCGAGAATGGTCGCACCGGCGTAGATCACCACATCATCCTCAACAATCGGATGGCGCGGCTCACCTTTGTGCAGGTTGCCGTTTTCATCGGAGGTGAAGCGTTTTGCGCCCAGCGTCACCGCCTGATAAATCCTTACATGGTCGCCAATGATCGCAGTCTCCCCGATCACCACGCCGGTGCCGTGGTCGATAAAGAAGCTCTTGCCGATCTGCGCGCCGGGGTGGATATCAATCCCGGTGGCCGAATGCGCCAGCTCGGAGATGATCCGCGCCAGCAAGGTCAGATCAGCCTTGTACAGGTAGTGGGCGATGCGGTGATGAATCACGGCAATGATGCCGGGATAGCACAACAGCACCTCATCCACCGTACGTGCAGCCGGGTCGCCGTTGTAGGCGGCGATCACATCCAGATCGAGGCTGCGGCGCAGCTCCGGCAGGCCGGCAGCAAACTCACGAACGATCCGCACGGCGCGCTGCTCCAGGTCCTGCCCGGTTTCGCCGCGCAGGCGGGCGATGTAACGCAGTTCCAGACGCACCTGAGCCAGCAAGTTGTTCAGTGCTGTATCCAGGGTATGGCCGACGTAAAAATCTTCGCTCTCTTCACGCAGTTCGTGCGGGCCAAGGCGCATGGGGAACAAGGCACCCGTCAGGTCTTTGATGACTTGCGCAATAGCACCGGGGGACGGTAATTCCCGACCGCCCAGTTCGCGAGCACGTCCGGTGCTGCTACGCCATTCAGCACGTACCGCTCGCAGCTCATCAACGACTTGGCCCAGCTGCCAGTTGACCGGATTAGACCCGGCAATCCCCCCACGAGGATCATTTAGCTTCTCAGACATGATATTTCCTGACTCGACAGCGTTGTGGCACAGCACGTTATGCACAACAGTGGAACGACATAACCGACGCTTGTAGGTTAATCCTGTAGCCAAGGCAGGCGCCAATGCCTCCAGCCGCCATATTGGCTTTGCTGATGCTCGGCATCCCGGCACCCTTCAAATCCTTCTATGACATTGAATACCCGGGTAAAGCCTGCTTCAGCGGCGGCTTCCGCTGCTGCGGAAGAACGCTTACCACTGCGACAGAATAAACCGACGGCGGTTTCCCGGCCGGCGAGAATATCCAGCTCCTCAATGAAGCGTGGATTGTGAACCATTTGCACACCCGTCTGCCAGGCGATATGCAGTGCCCCTGGCACACGCCCGATCATGCTCAGCTCCTCATGCGTGCGCACATCTACAAGTAACAACGCCCCTTCCTCACTGAGCAACCAAGCCTCAGGGGGATACAGCAACCCTGCGTAAGACACACGAAATAAGCGGGTGCGTTCGTATGCTCGCGTAAATAACTCCTGACGCTCCATCGTAAGCACTTCACGCAGACTGGCAGGCCGTTTCAACTCATCCATTGAGGGGTACTTGGCATCCATCTTTCGTTCCTTGCCAGAAGGCTCGGGCGAAGCGGCTAAAGCACTACTGCCGCCCACTTTAAGCACCGAGCTATATAACTAAAAAATACCTACAAATTTTACGTAAATAACCAACTACGTAATTTCGACTCAGTCACTGCCTGTTCGTTTCAGACAATCTGACCACTGGAGTAGTGGCAAATTTTCCGCCGAAGTCCCGCGCCATACATCACACAAACCGCCTAGAATGCACGCTCTTTACGAGCCGGACCCACCTCTGATGTCAGTCGCAAGAATCCTTTCTATCCCCCTGTTTGCACTCGCCATGGGCGGCTTTGTTGTTGGCAGCAGCGAGTTCATCATCATGGGGCTGCTGCCTGAGCTGGCAGCCGATCTGCATGTTTCCCTGGCTGATGCAGGGCTGCTGGTAACCGCCTATGCACTTGGGGTGGTGATCGGCGCACCGCTGCTGGGCCCCTTGCTGGACCGCATCGCCAGGCGCAAAGCGGTGATTTTGCTGATGCTGGCTTACACCATCGGTAACCTCGCGTGCGCGTTGGCACCCGATTACAAATGGCTGGTGGCGGCACGCCTATTAACGGCCATCAGCCATGCTGGCTTCTTTGGTTGTGCGACCCTGCTGGCCCGCGATCTGGCACCACCGCACCGACGTGCCTCGGCCATGGCTCTGGTGATCACTGGCCTGACCATCGCCAACGTACTTGGCGTGCCGCTGGGCGCCTGGCTGGGGCAAAGCACCAACTGGCGCGTGACCTTCTTTGTTGTGGCGGGAATTGGCCTGCTGGCGTTTATTGCCCAATACCTGTGGCTACCCGCAACACCTAAACCGACTCGCAGTGAGGGCGGCGGCTGGCAAGGCATCCTACAGCGGCCTGTGCTGCATGCTTTGTTGGTGTGCTGCCTGTCGTCGGTAGCGTTGTTTGCTGTGTTCACTTACATCAGCCCGCTGCTGCGGGAAGTTAGCGGTTTCAGTGCAGAGAAAACCAACTGGGCACTGTTGTTAGTGGGGATTGGCCTGACGTTGGGCAATCTGCTGGGTGGCCGCCTGGCCGATAAGGGAATCCGTCATCCAGTGCCACTAGCCCAGACCGGAAGTATTGTTGCCCTGTTGGGGTTATTCCTGTTCCCCGACAGCAGCCTGATGGTATTAGCCAGTCTGTTGTTGTGGGGGATGGCCAGCTTTGCCATTTCCGCACCGTTGCAGGTGATTCTGGTGGAACAAGCCGGTGAGTCGGCAAGCCTGGCTGCAACCCTGAGCCATGCCGCATTCAATATGGGTAACGCCGCCGGGGCCTGGTTTGGCGGGCTGTGGCTAAGCACCCAACTGGGCCTGCCGCATTTGCCGGTCTTCGGCGTTCTGCTACTGGTCTTGACCATCGCGGTAGCTTGGACGCTGCCACGTCTGCATGCGGCGCAAGGCAAATAAATCGGTTTTAAAAACAAGGCCGCTCTCCCCCTGCTAAAGAGAGCGGCCTTAAAACCACTTAACGGGCAGTAATGACCGCCAGCTTAGTGATGCCTGCCCGCTCGATGGATGCCATGGCCTTGGCTACAATGCCGTAGCCGACTTGGTCATCCGCCTGTAATTGCACCTTGATCTCGGCATCTTTGGCTTTGGCGTCAATCAGGCTGCTTTCCAGTTGTTCGGGCTGAATCGGGTCTTTATTAATGAAGAGCTGGCCTTCACTGTCGATGCTGACCACCAGCGGGTCTTTTTGATCAGCCGGGGCAACCGCCTCGGTTTTCGGCAGGTTGATCGGGATCGAGTTGGTCAACAGTGGTGCGGTGACGATAAACACCACCAGCAGCACCAGCATCACATCCACCAACGGGGTTACGTTGATCTCGCTCAGCACTTCATCGCTGTCTTGAGTTGAGAAGGCCATATCAGGATGCCTCCTGCACTTTCAGGTTGTTCTGCACCGCAGACCGTTTGCTGCCCGGATGCACGATCACCTTAAAGGCACTCTTCTGCGCCAGGCTGTAAAAGTCGTGGGCGAAGTCATCCAGATCAGCAGCAGTGAGCTTCAGACGACGCAGAAAGTAGTTGTAAACCAGCACCGCCGGAACGGCGACGGCGATCCCAACGCCGGTTGCTACCAGTGCAGCGCCAATTGGACCTGCGACTGTTTCCAGGCTTGCATTGCCCGCAGCACTAATGCCTTTGAGTGCTTCCATGATGCCCCACACCGTGCCGAACAGGCCGATAAATGGCGATGTGGAGCCGATCGACGCCAGCACCGCCAAGCCTGACTCCAGAGAGCGGCGCTCTCGCTGAATCTGCTGACGCAGGGCCCGCTCCAGTCGGTCCTGATGATTAATGGCCTGGCTCAAGTCCCCCGGTTGGCTGGCGTCCGGCACTTGGATTGCAGCAAAGCCTGCCTGGGCCACATGGGCCACCGAGCCGGACGGGTTGTGCCCCAGCTCAGCGGCGGAGTCCAGGCTGGTCGCGCCCCAGAATTGCTTCTGGAACTTGCGGTCCTGATGGCGCTGGCGGGTGAATTGAATGCCTTTGATCAGGGCTAAGCCCCAAGTCACGACAGAGAAACCAATCAGCAGCCAGATAACGGCGTGCTCGACCGATTGCAGAGGGGAATCGACTAGCAGGTTCATGGGGTCACTCCTTACACAGTATTGGCTGTTGCCGTTATCACGTTCTTGCCTGAGCGATTTCAGGCATTCCTATCCTTGGCGTTGTGTTCAATGCAGGCGGAAATCCAGCGGCACGGTTACCCAGCCATCAATTGCCTGGTCTCCGCGCTTAGCGGGGACAAAACTCCAGCGTTTAACCGCCCGCAGTGCCGACTCATCCAACGCATCACGACCACTGCTCTTTTGAATCTGAATCTCACCCGGCTTGCCGTTGGCCAGCACATGCACCCTCAACAACACCGTCCCTTCCCATCCCCGCCGCTGAGCCAGGCCCGGATACTCCGGTGCCGGGTTGTTCAGGTAGCCCGCGTGAGCGGACGGCGGTGTTTCCTTCACAGGCGCCGGAGCAGGTGGTGCAGGCGGTGCCGGTGGTGTTTCTGTCTTGGGCGCCGGTTGCGGCGGCTCAGGCTTGGGTTGCGGTTTGGGCGCAGGTTTTGGCTGCGGCTTGGGTTCTGGTTTGGGTTTCGGCTTAGGTGGATCGGGCTTCTTCACCGCCAGTTCATCCACCACAGGCGGAGGTGGCGGTGGTGGCGGCTCAACCACCGGCGCCACGGGTTCAGGTGGTGGCGGCGCGCTGGCGAGCTCAATGGTCATGGGAGGAATCTGCACCGGCACTTCCGGCAGCACGGGCTCTTCACGCTGGCTCAACCAAAACAGCACAGCACCGTGCAGTGTCAGCGCCAGCACCCCTAGCAAAATGGCCTCACGGCGGCTGAGCAACGACTTGCCCTGACGCACACCTATACGTTGCAAGCCCAGCGCCTGGCGCAACGGAACGCCAAGATCAAACACATCGGCGGGGCTTCTTGCCTGCTGCCAAAATGTATTGTTGACCTGCTCCGCTTTAACTAAAGGCCCCATCGGCTAACTCCTGAGTGTCTAAATCAGTCTTCCCTGCTACCCGCAAACCTGCGAGTTAGAGGTCTTCGTTGAGGTAGATGATTAGCCCACGGCCTTAGCCCATAAAGTAATTTTTAATAAGATATTAATTACTTTGAGAAATATAAAATTTTAACTTATTGATTTTTAAAGTCTTTTTAAAACCATGCACTCAGGGCATTAAAAAAATGCCTCTTCAGCATTGCAAACAGCCTTCGCACAAGCCTGGATGGCTGTATTTACACAGCCGGACGCCTTGCCTCACGGGAATAACAACAGGCACTCACGCAGCAAAAAAGGCGGAAGCACCGAAGCACTTCCGCCTTTTTGTTCAACGCGACGATGGATTTAAAACGGCCGGCTCCCTGCCAGGCTAATACGCTTCATCCGCCGTCGTTGAGTGGCAGGAAACGCATTGCGGCCATGCAGGGTGGCCTGGTTGTCCCAGTAGACGATATCCCCCGCCTCCCACTTATGGGTGTAGATGAAGCGCGGGTTTTGCAGGTGCTCGCGCAGACGGGCAATCAGTGCCCTGCCCTGCTCTGGGTCATAGCCGGGGATTTCCACTTCCGTGTGCACGCTTAGAAACAGCAGGCGCTTGCCGCTGTCGGGGTGGGTGCGTACCAGCGGATGTTCGGTACCCTGAATCGGTTCGATATCAGGTGTGCGATAGGTGACAAATCCACCGCTGTAGCCATTCTTTAAGCGCACGAAGGGGTTGTAGTTGATCAGGCGCAGGCCGTCGATGGTGCGCTTGGTTTCTTCATCCAGTGCACTGTAGGCCAGCGCCAGGTTGGTGAAGTGGGTTTCGCCGCCCTCTTCCGGTACTTCCAGCGCATACAGCAATGAGCCGGAGGACGGGGTCGGTGTCCACTGGTGATCACTATGGGCAGGCAAGGCCAAGTTGCCTAACTCGCCATCACCAGTGTTGGCCACTTTGACGATCTCAGGCGCGCGGCCTTCATCATTGGAGGACAGCACAGGAAAGTCCGGGTGCGGCTGAAAGACCGAGCCGAACCAGGAGCTGAATCGCAGGTACTGTGCGTCGTCCAGTTCCTGCTTCTTAAAAATCAAAATGTGCTGTTCGTGCAAGGCCTTTTTCAGACTGAGTACTTGTTCGGCTTTCAGATCACGGCGCCCATCGAGGCCATGCACTTCGGCACCAAGTGGTGCTGCCAAAGGCTGAATATGCAGGCCTGCTACTGCTTGTTGGGGGCGCAACGGCGTAACGGTTGAAGTCATGGCGAGTACCTCCTCGTATTCCGCACTCATGACCCGCCGCCCTTGAGCAGCGGGCCTGTCGGTTTATTGCTTTTTGGTGGTGCGGCTGTGTTTGCCGTCGATGCTGACAGGTACATCACCACTCAGAGTGACGCGACGCACGATGCGATCCTGGGTGCCGTAGTCATCCACGGCGTAATGTTGGGTGGCGCGGTTATCCCAGATCGCCACATCGCCTGCTCGCCAGCGCCAACGCACGGTGTTTTCCGGGCGGATCACATAGCTCTGCAGGATGTTGAACAGCCCTTGCGATTCGGCCTGAGTGAAACCCTTAATCCGTTTAACGAAATGTCCGAGCAATAGCGTGCGCTCACCACTGACCGGATGCACACGCACCACTGGGTGTTCCGTCTCGTATACGGTTGAAACAAACACCGCACGATACGCTGTCAGCACCGCTGGATCTGTATTGCGCTTGCCCTGGGCATAGTCGTACTCGTTACTGTGAACAGCCCAGAGCTTGTCAGCCAATTCGCGCAGCTCATCCGGTAAATCGTTGTAAGCCGTAGCGGTGTTAGCCCAGAGGGTGTCGCCACCGGCAGCTGGCGCAACGACCGAACGCAGAATGGATGCTTTCGGGTAGGCATCCACAAAGGTCACATCGGTATGCCAGGAGTTAGCACGCTGACCGTTGGCACCGTCGAGTTCCAGCAGGTAGTTCGTACCTTCACGCACCGGCACAGTTGGATGGGAAATCGGCTCTCCGAGCAAGCTGGCAAAGGCTTCTTGTGTCTGATCATCCAGATGCTGATCACGGAAGAAGATGACTTTGTGCTCCACCAAAGCCGCCTGGATGGCCTCCACCACATCGGCAGGTAAATCAGCAGATAGTTGCACGCCACGGATTTCAGCACCGATACGGCCAGCTACCGGGTGGACTTCAAGTTGAGCGTGGGTCAGTTTTTGCGCGAGATTGGTCATGATGGTGTCCTCGGATAATGTCGTTAAAAGTCGTAACGCAGGGAAACGCCAGCAGTTCTGAGCTGGCCGACTGAGGCGATGTAAGCGCCATTGGTTGAGGCGAAAGTCGCCAGGTAGTAATCCTTGTCGGTGACGTTACGGACCCAGACCGAGGCATCGAACTGCCCGTCGCCCAGATCGCCACGCACCCCAGTGGAAAGGTTGAGCAAGCCGTAACCGTCGATTTTCGAAAGATCGGAGTTATCCAGCGTGCCCTCGGCCTCCGAGCGATAGGAGTAGCCGGCGGTGACGTAGGGTTGCAGGCCGTTATCCAGGTTCCAGCTGTATTCACCATTGAGGTTGCCGATCCAGCGCGAAGCCCCCACCACCCGCTCACCCGTCAGGTCGCACGTGGCATTAGGATTTACCGATGACACCTCACTCGGGCACGGCGCGTTTTTGAACGATTGGTAAGTCACATCGTTAAAGGAGCCGTTGGCGTTCAGGGTCAGCCCACGGATTGGTCGTGCGGTGGCCTCAAACTCCACGCCGCGAGAGCGCACGCTGCCAGCGTTGGCCAATACCGAAACTGGCAACAACGAGCTGCCATTCTGGGTCAGGGTGGTGGCTTGGTAACCGGTGATACCGGTCCAGAACAGGTTCGCGCTGAACAGCAAACGCTGACTAAACCAGCTGCTCTTAAAGCCTAGCTCGGCATCGTTGGCACGCTCCGGGCCCACCAGCAGCGAATCAGCTCCAAGCACCGGCGCACTGGCTACAGCCAGGTTGACCCCACCGGATTTTTCACCGTGGGACAGTGACGCGTAACCCAGCAGGTCCGGGGTGAAACGGTAACTCAAGCTGAGCAATCCGGATGGCGCTGCGTTGTGCAGGCTAAGATCGCCAGAGTTATAAGCCCCGGACTGCGCATTGCGAATAGTCAGCCCCGGGCCGGTTATATCGGCGCCACCCACCGGGTCAAAGCGCTGGACCTTGGCTTGTTTCTCTTCATAGGTGCCACGCACACCTGCAGTGAAGTCCAGCCGATCCGTCAGATGCCAAGTGCCTTGAGCAAACAGGGCATAGCTTTCGGTCTTAACTTTGCCGTTGGTTTTGCTGCTGATGTTATTCAGCGCATTAAAGCCATTGACCGCCGCCGGTAGCAGGAAGCGGTCGGCCTCCGGGCCCATTTCAGAAAACGTTTTGTTGCCAAGGTTCTGGTAGAAGAAGTAACTGCCCAGTACATAGTCAAACTTGCCGCCAGTGGGCGACGCCAGGCGGAATTCTTGGGAGAACTGCCGGTCGTGCACCTCGACCCCGGTGTTGCGGATCGCCGACACATCCAGGGTGTCGTCGTTGGCCGGGGTGAAGTTCCAGAACCGATAACCACTGATGGAGGTGAAGTTATACCCCCCGTCCAGCTTCCAGTTGGCCTCAACCGAGGTACCGCCCTGATGCACGCTGACATGCTGACGGCTGTCGAGATTGACCTTCTTATCGTCCGGGTTTCGGTGTGGCGAAGCGCCCACCAGCGCGGCCCGATCCCAGTAGCTCTGCGGCGCGCCGTACACAACCATGGTGCCGTTGCTGGAGTCTTCAGTGTTGTAATCGGCAATCCAGCGCAGGCTGAAGTCATCATTCGGCTCAAACAGCAGTTGGCCGCGCACACCTTCGCGCTCACCGCCATTGAGCTTATGGCCGTTGTAGGTGTTTTTGATGTAGCCGTCAGAGCGGCTGCGGTAAGCCGACAAACGCCCGGCGAGGGTATCGGTCAGGCCGCCAGAAATAGTGCCTTTGGTTTGAAAGTAGCCATCTTCGCCGCCTGATATTTCAAAGCTACGCTCGGGCGTGAAGGTCGGCTTACGGGTGCTGATATTCAGCACACCGGCCGTGGTGTTCTTGCCGAACAGCGTGCCCTGCGGGCCGCGCAGCAACTCAAGCTGCTCAATATCCAGCAGATCGAACACGGCCATGCCAGGACGCCCCAGATAGATATTGTCCAGATAGATACCGGCACTGCCCTCCAGGCCATCACTGGCTGGGTTATTACCAATGCCACGCACTGCTACGCTGGACTGGCGGGCATGGATAAAGCCTACGTTAACGCTGGGCAGAACCTGCTGAAGATCCTGCACCCGGTAGACTTTCTGTGACTCAAGGGTGGCACCACTGAGGGTTGTAATAGGCGTCGGTACGTCCTGTACATCCTCGACTCGCCGCCGTGCCGTTACGGTGACCTTACCCAGGGCGACATCATCAGCCGCGGCCTTACGTGCCTTTACCGAGTTGGGGTTGACCGCTGCGTTCACAGCCTCTGTTGAGTCGTCTGCTGACGTGGGCTCCTGCCCCAAAGCAAAACTTGGAGAGGCCAACAACAGCAGCATGCACAGGGCTGAGTCTGATTTAGGCAATCGCCATCGGCTGATTGAGCGAGACAACGGAGTATCGATAAATGATCGGTTCAGACGCATTGGCAATGTTCCTTTTTATTCAGCCTGCGGCTGATCGCAGGCAACAGGTGTCCGCATCACCTCAAGGTGATGGAGCGCAAATTGAGAATTCGGTAGAGGTAGGTGTTCAGCCGGGGGCTGTTTAAATCCGCTGCATACAGCACATCGGTGCTGTGTCATTGCTCGTCATTTCAATCGCGTTGAGAGTCTTTGCTTGTGTCATGGCTAGCCCCTGTTAACAGCGCTCTATGCTTATTCTATTAAGATCTACTTATCTTTAAGAACATACATTGACGGAATAAGAGCATGCATTTAAAACCAGCACCTAAACCACAGCAAATGCCTTCGCCCTATATTTTCAATGCAAGGAATGCATCATGGACTTACGCCAACTGCGCTACTTTTTAGCCCTGACTGAACACCGCAGTTTTGTCCGTGCAGCGGATGCCATGGGCATCACCCAGCCAGCCTTCAGCCGGTCTATCCAAGGCCTTGAACACGAGCTGGGCTGCCAGTTGGTGGACCGCGGCAGCAAAGATCTACGCCCGACGCCTGAGGGCCGCGTGGTGCTGCAACATGCCTTGGCGCTGGTACGCGGCGCCAGCAACCTGGCCAACGAGATCAACCAGATGACCAAGCTGGATGCGGGCGAACTGCACTTCGGCTGCGGCCCCGCCCTGGCGGCCAAGCTTGTGCCCACGGCATTGCTGGAGTTCATGCAGCGCTACCCACATATCCATACCCGCATCGAAGTCGATAATTGGGAAAGCCTGAGCCGCAGCCTCAACCGCGACGAGATCGAATTCTTTATTGCTGACGTGCGCCACTTCGAATCAGACCCCAGCCTGCAAACCCGCCTACTGCGTCCACGTGGCGGCCTGTTCTTCTGCCGTCCGGGGCACCCCCTGCTGGAGAAGGAGAGCCAGTCCACCAATGATCTGTTCGATTACCCGCTGGCTGCCTCACGCCTGCCTGCTGGCGTGCATAAAGCGTTGGCCAACCTCAGCGGCAAGACACGGCTTGAGCAGCATGTTGAATGTGAGTACTTCCCTCTTCTGCTGGAGTTGGCACGCAACAGCAACACCATCGGCCTGAGCACTCAGGAGGCCATGCTTGAGTACCTTGCCCGGGGCGAGTTCGTACAGCTGCACCTGCGCAATTTGCCCAGCGATCTGGAGAGCCTTAAAGCGCATTGCGGCATTGTCAGCCGCGCCGGTTACCGGCTATCTCCGGCGGCCAACGCGATGATTGAATTGCTGGTGAAGCTGGATCAGGGTGTGGATCAATTCAGAGCCGCTTAAGCTGAATAACACTGAGATGTCATCTGCCTTGATGACGTCCTTTTTTGCGCTGCCACACGGCTGAAACTTGTGTCTGTCAAGCGGATCAAAACCCGCGCAAACCGCTCTGGAACAGGCCCTGCACGTCAGTCACAACGCTGAGCAGTAACCTGCAAACCTACTCCTGCCGTTAATGCGGTGCGTCCCTAATCTGTTGAGACATACCTACAACATCGACGTGCCTCGCCTTCAGGGGAAGGATTACTCCTGAAATCCGGACGGCTATGGAGTTACAGATGATCGGATCAAAATGTTCTCCACCCATGCTTGTTGCGCTGTTTTTTGCTTGGCTACTTACTACCTCCGCCTCAGCCGATAATTCGGGGGTTACGCCAGCACTGCACTCCCTCGCGGATGCCATGGTCTGGACATCCCTTGAGCAATGCTCCAGTACTTACGATCAAGTTCTCAGGCGCACCCAACTCGCCGTCGACGCGGTGAAGTCAGACAGTTCGCACAATTCACACAGCAAAGCCTATATCCGTTTTCTCAAGCGCGACCTCAGCGACAAACTGGAGTCCTTAACAGAAGAAATCACTTACCTACGCGAGCGCTGTACAGCCCCTGACTACGACAACAGCAGCGTGAGTCTGGAGCGTGTTAACCGGCTGAACCAGATGCTGCAGGAGTGGCGTGCAACCATTCTCTGGGCCAGCAAGACTATTGAGACGGGCGACTATCCGGATATGTATAAAGTGCTCCGGGCTGAAACACTGGTTCCTGTCAGTCACCCACAGCCTGGCCAGACCATCAGGGACTGCGCCGAGAGTTTCTGTCAGGCGCTGGTGGTTATCCCGCCCGGCAACTTCATCATGGGTGGCAGTGAGGCCGAGGCTGTCAATGAACGCGTCAACCCGGTGGTGATCCCTTGGGAGCGTCCGCAACACCTGGCCTTTGTCATCAAACCCTTCGCGCTATCCAGCACAGAGGTCACGCTCGGCGCCTTTCGCCAGTTTGTAAAAGAAACCGGCCACAGCCTACCGGACGGTTGCACTACGCTGTCCCCACCGTCTGTAACGGGAGGCACTACGGCAACGCTGACGTTCACGCCGGGCGTCACCTACGAGCACCCGGGGTTTGCCCAGACTGACGACCACCCAGTTGTCTGTGTTCGAGTTGAAGACGCCAGGGCCTATGCCAAGTGGCTGTCAAAAAAAACCGGGCAACACTACCGCCTTCCAACCGAAACGGAATGGGAATACGCCACCCGCGCAGGCACCCAGACCACCTTTTTCTGGGGCAATAACCGTGACGATGCCTGCAGCTATGCCAACGTCTACGACCAAACCAGTGACGCGCAATACCGTTATGGTTTCTCCCGTTTCGAGTGCACAGACTCGGCTGTCAGTACTGCCCCGGTAGCCAGCTACCAGCCTAATCGCTTTGGCCTGCACGATATGCTGGCCAACGCCCGCGAATGGGTCGATGACTGCTGGCACTACGGCTATGAGTCGGCACCTATAGATGGCAGTCGCTGGGGTGAGGAAAACGGTGGTCTGTGCCGTTTTGGTGTACTGCGCGGCGGGGCCTGGTCTTACAACACAGCGAATGTCAGGGTGGCTTACCGCAACGCTTACCTATCCTCCCAGGCTCGCTCGTTTATGTGGGGTTTCCGTCTGGCCAGGGATCTGTAACCGGAAAGCAGATGCAAATAAAAACGGAGAGCCATATGGGCTCTCCGTCTTATATCGCTCACTCACACTCAGCGGCTGGCCTGAGTCGGTACAGACTCAACCGCAGCAGGGGCTGCCTGTGCTTTCAGCGCTGCATCCAGAAACTCGCTCTGCACCCAGTCTTTAACCTGGAAGCCTTTGCGAATCAGACGCTGTTCGGCCGCGATATTGACGCCCTTTTGCAGACGGTCGAGGAATGCCTGATCAAGGTGTGGGTCGAAGAGGTCAGCGAACTTGCCATCACCGTAGCTTTTCTCCAGCAGGCCTGCCGGGTAACCGGCGCGTTCAGTGACGTCCTGCAGATAACCCGCGCGGTTCTGTTCATCACGTAACCAGTTCACCGCCTTTTGCTGGACCTTAAGCAGGCGCGCGGTAACCTCTGGGTACTGATCCACAAACTTACCGGTGCCCAGCAAGACCGTCAGCGCACTGCCCTCGCCATTGAGGTTATCGGTATTGAGTGGCAGCTCGGCCAAGCCTTTTGCGTTAAGGGCAATCAGGTCGAAGATGCCCCAGGTCGCGTCAATCTGTTTAGCCGCCAAGGCCGCTCCGGCCGCATTGGTATCCAGATTGATCACTTGCAGATCACGCTCTTTCAGCCCCTCAGTGGCCAGCGCTGTGTCAAAGCTGGTTAGCTGTCCCTTTAAAAATCGCTACGCGCTTGCCTTTGAGGTCGCTCAACGTCTTGATGCCAGAGCCCGGCACAACGCCCAAGTAGTATTTGATGTTGCGTGCACTAGCACTTAGCAAGCGAGTGTCGAGGCCGTTGGCCTTGCCGATGATGGCCGCCAGATCGCCCAGGTAGGCGAAATCAATCTGACCGTTGGCCAGCGCCTCATTGATCACCGGGCCTGCACCTTTGAAGAAATTCCACTGTACCTTGATGCCGTCTGCGGCGAACTCCTCTTCAAAGATCTTCTGTGTAGTCAGCACATCCACGCCCCCTCCACCTGTGGGCTTATTACCCACACTGAGGTCTGGTACTGCGATACGAATCTCTTTAGGCAGCTCGGCAGCGCTTGCCAGTTGACCATACGCGGTGAGCACCTCCACCAGTACAGGGGCAGCGAGCGCCCCAAAAACACGCACAAAACGACTTTTCATTGATGTATTTCCCTGTGCTCGCAAGACGCCGGATGGCTTTGACGGGCAGACAATAAGCACAAGGTTTAAGAGCAATAAAATAATAAAAGATTATTTTTTAATACCATAAAAACATAAAAGAGCACCGGCGCTGCTTAGCGGCACAATGCGCATCCGGCATAAAAAATATTCATAAAAGGCATTGGAGTGATTACAGGAAAGGTCCTTTAAATGGGCTCTCTTATCGCTTAAATGCATTTATATGAAGTTTTATATGCCAATAATCATCTTTTCATCTAAGCCCGGAAAATGCCCTTCCAGCGCCCGCAGGAGGGCCTTCTGATGAGCACGGCGAGTCAACTCGGACGACTTGCGCTGACAGCACATTTGCGTGCGGCCAAGCCAGTTTCCCCACAACGCTTTTTACCTTGGCTAGTCCCGCTAGCCCTGTTTGCCTTATGGCTGGCTGCCAGCCACTGGCATTGGATGAGCGAACAAGTTTTACCCAGCCCGGCACTGGTGTGGGCCAGCCTGCTGGAACTTGGCCAAGGCGAGCTGTGGATGCACCTGAGCATCAGCCTGCAACGCCTCGCCTTAGGACTGGCTGGCGGCGTAGTAAGCGGCCTGCTGCTGGGCGCGCTGCTGGGCAGCAGTAAGCTGGCCGAACGCCTGATTTACCCGACATTCGCAGCACTGGCACAAATCCCCACGCTGGCGTGGATTCCTCTCTTTATGCTGCTGTTTGGTATTGGCGAGGCGCTAAAACTGGTGGTGCTAATTAAGGCGATCATCGTGCCGATCACCATCCATACCTTAGTCGGCGTACGTGATGCTCAGCCGCGTTTACGTGAAGCGGCTGCGGTGCTGCGCCTTTCCCCTGTCCAGCAGGTGTTTCGCCTCACCATTCCAGCAGCATTGCCATCATTTATGGCTGGCCTGCGCTTGGCCCTGGCCACTGGCTGGGCCTCTTTGCTGGCGGCCGAGTTGCTGGCCTCCAGTGAAGGTTTGGGTTACCTGATGGTCTGGGGCCGTCAGCTGTTTATGCTGGATATCGTGTTTGTCTGCATTCTGGTCATCGGTGTGTTCGGCGCGCTATTCAGCACAGGCATCAACTGGCTGGACAAGCGCCTGGTGTACTGGCCACACCCGGCCACTGCGGCATTCCAGCGTCAGCCCATTGGACAAGGCTGGCAACGTGTTCAGCCTTGGCTATTGCCAGTCGCACTGGTGGTTCTCTGGCAGGCCGTTGTGCAACTCAAGTTGATCGACAGCAACATCCTCGCAGCGCCGTTACAGGTGCTACAGGCTGGCTGGGAAGGCCTGCGCGACGGTTCTCTTGTTGACGCTATGCTGCGCAGCCTGTCCCGCGCACTGGGCGGCCTGCTGATTGGTGGTGCATTGGGACTAGTGTCTGGTCTTGTACTCGGGCTGTGGCGGCCAGCTGAACGCCTGTTTGGCGGCACCCTGTCGGCTTTACAGCAGATTGCGATCTTCGCCTGGGTTCCGCTGCTGACGGCTTGGTTTGGTCTGGGCGAGCTCGGCAAGCTGTCCTTTATCAGTCTGGCCACTTTCTTCCCGCTGCTGATTGCCAGCCAGCGCGGTATTGCCAACCTATCGCCACAACTCAACGAAGCCAGTCGCGTACTGCGGCTGGACCGGCACCAGCATTTACTGCGCGTTGTTCTGCCCGGTGCCGCACCTGCCATTTTTGCAGGCCTGCGCCTGGCGCTGATCTACGCCTGGCTGGGCACCATCGGCGCCGAATACTTCATGCCGTCCAACGGCGGTATCGCCAGCCTGATGATCGGTGCGCAACAGCTTTTCCGCATGGATCAGGTGATGGCCAGCATGCTGCTGATCGGCCTCACTGGTGCCCTGCTCAACGCCCTCGGACAACGCCTTGAAGCGCGCGCCTCGCGCTGGAGAAATGCATGAACAGCCTGACCTTCCCCACGCCGGGTGAATACTCCCCGGCAACAAAAACCATCGTCAGCTTTGATCGGGTCAGCAAGCACTTTGCCGTGGAAGATGGATCGCTGGAGGCCATCCGCGAATTCAGCCTGGACATTACCGAAGGCGAATCCATCGCCATTCTGGGTTCCAGCGGCTGCGGCAAGTCCACCCTGTTGCGTCTGCTGATTGGCCTGGACCGCGAGTACGGCGGGCACATCCGCGTTGATGGGCAGCAGATCAACGGCATCGGCAGCGAGCGCGGTATTGTCTTTCAGGAACACCGTCTGTTCCCTTGGTTGACGGTGGAACAGAACATCAAGCTTGGCCTGATCAATGACCCGCTGACCCAGGCTGAACGCTTCCGCAAAGTCGATGAATTTATTCATCTGGTCGGCCTCGACGGCTTCCAGCGCGCTTACCCGCACCAGCTCTCTGGTGGCATGGCGCAGCGTGTAGCAATTGCCCGTGGTCTGGTCGCCAGCCCACGCATTTTGCTGCTAGATGAACCCTTCGGTGCCCTCGACGCCTTAACCCGACAACAGATGCAGGAAGAGCTGCTGGCCATCCGCGCCCGAGCAGGAATCACCACTTTGCTGGTCACCCATGATGTGGAAGAAGCCATCTTTCTCGCTGACCGCGTGGTGGTACTGGCACCGCGTCCGGGACGGATCAAACGCATCGTCGAGGTGGATCTGGAGCACCCACGAAATCGCGGTAGCTACGAGTTTTTGCAACTGCGTGAAGAACTGCTGCACGAACTGACCGGTGATGGTGACTACCGCCCACCGATGCCACGCGTGCAAGACCTGCCGCTGTCATCCATCGCCTATTGATCAACCCCGGGCAACGCCCACCTGTATGAGGTTTACATGAGTACTCGTCCCAATTTTCTGGTGATACTGGCTGATGACCTGGGCTTCTCGGACGTCGGCGCCTTTGGTAGTGAAATCTCCACACCTAACCTGGATGCCCTGGCCACCAACGGCCTGCGCCTGACCGACTTTCACGCTGCGTCAACCTGCTCACCGACGCGCTCCATGCTGCTCACCGGCACCGATCACCATCTTGCCGGAATCGGCAGCATGGCCGAAGCCATCAGCCCTGAGCAGCAAGGCAAACCGGGCTACGAGGGCTACCTGAACGATCGCGTTGTCGCCCTGCCCGAGTTACTGCGTGAGGCCGGTTACCAGACATTGATGGCGGGTAAATGGCACCTAGGCCTGAAACCCGAACTGGCACCGCACGCACGTGGATTCGAGCGCTCGTTTTCGCTACTGCCTGGTGCGGCCAACCACTATGGTTTCGAGCCGCCCTATGACGACAGCACGCCGCGTATTCTCAAGTCCACACCGGCGCTGTACATCGAAGATGACAAACTCATCGACAAGCTGCCCGATGACTTCTACTCATCCGACGCCTTCGGTGACAAGCTCCTGCAATACCTCAAGGAGCGTGACCAGAGCAGGCCGTTCTTCGCCTACTTACCCTTCTCGGCACCACACTGGCCGTTGCAGGCCCCCAAGGAGATCGTCGACAAATACCGGGGCCGGTATGACAACGGCCCCGCCGTATTACGCGAAGAGCGCTTGAACAAACTCAAGGAACTGGGCCTGATCAGCCGCGATGTCGAACCGCATCCAGTGGTTGCACTCAATGCAGAATGGGAACAGTTAAGCCCTGAAGAACGCGCTATCTCAGCCCGCAGTATGGAGGTCTATGCCGCCATGGTGGAGCGGCTGGACTGGAACGTCGGGCGCGTGGTGAATTACCTGCGTGAACAAGGTCAGCTGGACAACACCTTCATCCTCTTCCTCTCCGATAACGGTGCAGAAGGTGCGTTACTGGAGGCCTTCCCCAAATTCGGCCCCAACCTGAAAAGCTTCCTCGATCAGCATTACGACAACAGCCTGGACAACATCGGCCGCGCCAACTCCTACGTATGGTACGGCCCCCGCTGGGCCCAAGCGGCAACCGCACCGTCACGCCTGTTCAAAGCCTTTACCACGCAGGGTGGTATTCGTGTCCCAGCGCTGATCCATTACCCGAAACTGGCCCGGCAAAAGCAGATCAGCCATGCCTTCGGCACCGTGATGGATGTCACTCCGACTATTCTCGATCTGGCCGGTATCCGTCATCCGGGCAAGCGCTGGAATGGGCGGGATGTGGCGACAGTACGGGGTAAGTCATGGCTGGGTTACCTGTCTGCGGAAACCAAGGCCGTGCACGACGCCAACAGCGTGACGGGGTGGGAGTTGTTTGGCATGCGTGCTCTGCGTAAAGGTGACTGGAAGATCGTCTACATCCCTTCACCCATAGGCCCGGCGCGCTGGCAGCTGTATGACCTGAGCAAAGACCCCGGAGAGGTTAACGACTTGGCCAAGAGCCACCCGCATGTGCTGGAAGAACTGGCGGCACACTGGGAAACCTATTCCGAAGAAACCGGCGTGATAATCGGCCAAACGCCCTTCCAGCTGGACAAGTAAGCACTGTAACGGAGCGGCGCACAGCCGCTCCATCTGCGCATCAGAAGAGGTGCTTCTGCACCTCGCCGATAAGGCTTACATCCTCAACGCTCTCACCTTCCAGAATCCGCGCACTGGCTGTCATCCCAGCACTCAGGTGAACACCTTCAGGCACTTTCTCCAGCGCAATCCGCACTGGAATACGCTGGGCCAGACGTACCCAGTTGAAGGTCGGTTCAACATCCGCCAGCAGCTGACCATCGGGGGCAGAGTTGCGATCGGTGATACCACGGCTGATGCTTTCAACCCGTCCGGCAATCTGCTGATCACCGCCCATCAGCCAGATTTCCACTGGCAAGCCTTCACGAATCTGGGGCAGCTTGGTTTCTTCAAAGTAGCCTTGAATGTAGAACGAGCTGTCATCCACCAGCGCCATCACGGGTTGCCCCACATTCACATAGTTGCCCTGGGCCAGGCGCAAATTGGTGATGTGCCCGGAGCGCGGCGCCCGCACCTCACTGCGCTCAAGATTAAGCTCAGCCAGCCTCACAGCGGCTTGGGCCTGGCGGTATTCACCACGGGCAACTTCGGTATCAATCTTCGCGTTATCCACCAATTCAGCACTAATCGCTGCACTGCCTAAGCGCTGACGACGGCTCGACTGATGCTCGCGCTGACGCAACTCCTCCTTACGGGTCTGCTCCAACGCCCGCGCCTGCTCCAACTCGGCAGCGTAACGGTCGCGGTCGATGGTCATCAGCACATCACCCTTTTTAACCGCTTGGTTATCCACCACCTTCAAATCAACAACCCACCCCGCTACATCAGGTGCGATGGTCACCACATCAGCGCGGATGCGCGCGTCACGGGTCCAAGGCGAATACATATAGTGCTGCCAGACCCAATGCCCGGCTAAAACTGCAACCAGCACCACCAACAAGGTAACGGCGACTCGAATAATGCTCTGCAAGGAAAATCCCTCTTACACAACCCGTTAAATCCGTATCAAGGCAGACTCACCGCCCCAGTACAGCAACCACAACCGCAAGCACACACACATAGAGTGCGCAATCAAACAGCGCCTCATGCCAGATCCAACGTGTCAGCCCTGCCGACTGGATGCCCCAACGCAAAAAGAACGTCACCAGCAAAGCCAATACGGCGAACACCAGCATCGGGCTGAACAGAATCCCTCCCATCTCCCACTCACGCAGCCCCATAGACATCTCCATGCATTGCACACCAATGACGCCAGCCGCTGCGTAGCTGCACCAGCGCGGACTGGGCAAGACGCCGGTCAGAGCTGGACGGCAGGGCCATCAATACTTCGGACAAATTATTAATAGCTGGGTCCAGTGCTTCTTGCCGATCAAGCTTAGGGCCATAATTGATGACTGCTTCATAGCGGACCACAAACTGGTTCCAATCACTGGCCAGCCCCGGAATTTCCTGGATACAACTGCGTAACTGGAGCAGTTCATCACCCAAATCCAACGCGGCGACGCCCTCCTCCCATACCCCTTGCGATTGCCCGCTACCCACTGGGTAATAACGCGCCAGCTGCACCAGGCGGTCAGCCATACGCCCGCCAAACCAGTTCTCAGCGCCTACCAGACTCAAGCGAGCCAACCGTCCCATATCCCGAGCGGTAGCCTGCAACAGCCGCCGCCCTAACCAGTTGCGGTTACGCAAGCTGATCAGCTTGAAGGCTAAAACTGCGCAACTCACACCGATGACCAATCCCAGGGCATCATTGATAAAAAAAGGAACATCATTGGTCACGCCAGCAGGTGCCAGCGAAAGCACCACTAAATGCATACAAAACGCAGTGGCGACAGCTCCTGTGGCTGGCGACCCCATCGCCAGCGCCCCAACAAACATCGGTACGCCCAGCACCAGGGAAAGCAACTCGAAGTCGTAAACAATCGGGATCAATAACTGTGCGACCACAAACGCCACCGGAATAGCCCAAATGGTTCCGCGCAAAAACATCACCCCAAGCTGGATGGCGTTATCACGGCTCGCGAATAAACTGCACACCACCGCACACAGCACCATCGCCCCCGTAGCTGAAGGCCATGCCGTGGCCATCCAGAAACACGCCACCAACAAAAACGCCAAGGCACTGCGGGCACCAAAAAATGCAGCGGTCTGCCAGTCGTGATGCCATGACAAAGCTGGCGGCAGCTCACGGATTGGCTGAGCATGGCAAACCGCATCCAGCGAGCGTTTGGCTGCAATCAAAGTACGGATGAACAACGCTAGGCGATCCAAACAGTGCTGCTGAGAAGCCGACCACTGCTGTGCAGATAACGCCTCTACCAGTTGGTCGTGCAAGTCAGACCAATCAGTAGCCTCAGGGCTGTCCAACCCATCACGTACACGGGTCAGCCAACTACTCACTTCAACTGCCTCATTAGCCGTCAGCTGACGCCACTGCCTAGCTACGCCTCTGGCTAGACGCAACATGGCCAGCAGATCCCGGCTCATCAAGCGAACTGCCTGTGCACGCAAACGTCCTTGATACCCCTCAAACCAAGCGTGCTCACGCTGGGCATCCACCGCCACAATGCGCCCGAGCATTCCCAACAACCCTTGCCGCGGCAGACTTTCACCGCTTAACGACTGCTGAGCAGCCTGCAACCCTGCTCGCCAGGTTTCCTGCGCCTGCCCCACTAACTGATGATTGACCCGAACCGGCCACAAGATGATCTGCACCACTGATGCGCAAATGATGCCCAGAGAGATTTCCGTGGCCCGCGCAACAGCTTCCTCAAACACATTAAGCGGGTTACCCAGCGAAGGCAGGCAGATGATCCCCACGGTATAACCGGCCAACACAAACGCATAAGCCCAAGCACTGCGCATCATGGTCGATGCTGCTGTACACAGCCCCAGCCACAACGCCACGGCCGCCAAGAACATCCAAGGTGCCTGACTGAACAACGCCATCACCACAATCGACATCGTCGCCCCAACCAGGGTGCCGAGCAGCCTCGCAATCGCCTTCTGCACCACCATCCCAGACAGCGGCTGCGCCACAATAACCGCGGTCATCATCGCCCACTGAGGCTGATCAAGCCCAAAGCGCAAGGCACACCACAACGCCAGAAACGCCCCGAGTACAGTCTTAATTGCAAACTGCACTGCCCTGAGACTAGGCGATAGAAACGGCTTCAGAAAATTCGGCATCCTGAATCCCTTAGGAAAGCGAATAAAAGTTCGGTAGACGTAAGAAGAAGATTTACACGACAAACAATATTATTAGCAAGCTAACTATTTGTACAAAAAAATGCGAATCGCTCAGATAAACGGTTTGTGCTTCGTATGGGGAATAGCGAAAAGACACGACTCGCGCACGCAAGTTCAACGCGACATTCAAGTCCCATGAAAACAAAAAAACGCCGCCATAGCGATATGGCGGCGCTGAATCCCAGACCTATGCCTGAGTGTCGTGGTGGGTGCGTGTATCAGAAGGCGGGTACGACGGCTCCCGAATAGCGCTGCAGAATGAAGGCTTTCACTTCAGGGCTGGTCAGCGCTTGTGCAAGCTTTTGCACCGCTGGGCTGTTCTGGTTGTCCGGCCGGGCGACCAGGAAGTTGACGTACGGCGAGTCGCTCCCCTCAATCAGCAGCGCGTCTTCAGCCGGATTGAGTTTGGCTTCCAGAGCGTAGTTGGTGTTGATCAGGGCCAGGTCGACCTGATCCAGCACGCGAGGCAGGATCGCCGCATCCAGCTCTTTGAATTTGAACTTATGCGGGTTGCTGCTGATGTCTTTGGGCGATGCCACTACGCTTTTCGGGTCTTTCAAGGTGATAAGCCCGGCCTTTTGCAATAACAGCAGTGCACGCCCGCCATTACTGCCCTCATTAGGGATGGCGACTGTGGCGCCATCCGGCAATTCAGTAATCAGTTTGAACTTGTTGGAATAGGCACCCAGTGGTTCGACGTGGACACCTTTAACAACGACCAGATCGGTGCCACGGCTTTGGTTGAAAGCATCCAGATAAGGCTTAGTCTGGAAATAGTTGGCATCCAACTGCTTTTGCTGCACTTGCAGGTTGGGCTGCACGTAGTCGGTAAAAACCTTGATATCCAGATCAACGCCTTCCTTAGCCAGCTGAGGTTTGATCAGTTCAAGAATCTCTGCATGAGGTACCGGCGTGGCAGCCACCACCAGTTTTTCGCCCGCCTGAACCAGACCGGAGACGATGGATGCAGCGAGTACGGTGAACAACAGTGCTTTTTTCATGTCGGAGTTCCATTCGTTGTAGGCCGTACTCGGATACGGCCAAAAATCACAGCTTTCTTTCAGCCTGACGGCCTTGTTGTCGGCGACACTATCGACATTTTTTATTACCAGAAAATACTGTTTTATTATTTTTATATAACCAAATCTCAAAAAACACGTTTTGTCAGCCCCTCCGCAAAACCCACAAATAGGGCCGACCACATTCAGGGACACGCTGCGCACTATGGACAAGACATTGCTCGCCACTCATCTCGAACGCGTTGAACGCTTAACGCTGCTGACCCAACCAACGCCATTGGAAAAACTCGAGCGCCTCTCGCAGACCCTCGGCCGTGAGATTTACATCAAGCGCGACGACACCACGCCGTTTGCCCTCGGCGGTAATAAGGTTCGCAAGCTGGAATACCTCGGCGCCGCTGCATTGGCTGAAGGGGCAGACACCCTGATCACCGCCGGTGCCATCCAGTCCAACCACGTTCGTCAAACCGCCGCCCTCGCCGCCCGCCTCGGTCTTGATTGTCTGGCGTTGCTGGAAAACCCCATCGGCACTAATGCCGCCAACTACCTCGAAAACGGCAACCGCCTGCTGCTGGACCTGTTTGGCGCCACCGTGGAAAACGTAGACAGCCTCGAAAACGCCGACCAGTTACTGGCCCAGGTCGCTTCGCGCCTTAGCGTGCTGGGCAGACGCCCTTATGTAGTACCGATTGGTGGCTCCAATGCCTTGGGTGCGCTGGGTTATGTGCGAGCGGGCCTGGAGCTGGCCGAGCAGATCAAACAAAGCGGCCAGCACTTTGCCGCCGTGGTGGTGGCTTCGGGCAGCGCCGGAACCCACAGTGGCCTAGCGCTGGGGCTGGAGTATGCGCTGCCGGGTACCCGCCTGATCGGTGTCACCGTATCCCGCCCGGATGCAACCCAACGGCCGAAAGTTGAAGGTCTTTTGCAGCAAACCGCAGAGCTGCTGGACGTCCCCGTGCCGGTCGATTTGAAGATTGAGCTGTGGGACAACTATTTCGCCCCCCGCTATGGCGAACCTAACCCGGCCACCCTGGCCAGCATTCAGTTACTGGCCAGTCACGAAGGCATCCTGCTGGACCCGGTGTACACCGGCAAAGCCTTTGCCGGGCTGGTGGATGGGATTGAACGTGATCTGCTTGGCAAAGGCCCGGTGCTATTTGTGCACACCGGTGGTGCTCCTGCGCTTTTCGCCTACCATTGATCCAAGCAGTGACCTGCACCTCATTACCAAAACCAGATATATAAAAAGAATCTTTAAGTATTTTAACTTCTAAAAGGAGCGCTCTAGAGTGAGCGCACTTTTATTGCAATGCGAGGACCGCACCATGCAACCATCCCTGTTACGACGCCCTCTGACAGCCCTTGGCCTTGGATTGGCCTTTGTCGTTTCCCTCTCCCTTCAGGCCGTACAGGCAGCCGATCTGCTGGACCAGATCAAGCAGAAAGGCGAAATCAAAATCGGCTTGGAAGGCACCTACCCACCGTTCAACTATCAGGATGAGAACGGCAAGCTGACGGGCTTTGAAGTGGAGTTTGCAGAGGCGGTAGCCAAAGAGCTGGGCGTCAAACCAGTGTTTCAACCCAGTAAGTGGGACGGCATCCTCGCCGCGCTTGAAACAGGCCGTCTGGATGTGGTGGTCAATCAGGTGACCATCTCTGAAGAGCGCAAAAAGAAATACGACTTCAGTACGCCTTATACCGTCTCCGGTGTTCAGGTGCTGGCCCGTACTGGCGAAGAAGGCCAATACAAGAAACCTGAAGATCTGGCTGGGAAAAAAGTCGGCGTGGTACTGGGCACCAACTACGAACAGTGGCTGAAAGATAACGTGCCGCAAGCCGACATTCGCACTTACGACGATGACGCCAGCCGTAACCAAGATGTCCGCGTTGGCCGCCTCGATGTGATTCTCGGCGACCGTCTTGCAGCCTTCGAACTGGTCGATAAATCCCGCGGCAAACTGGCTGTGGCAGGTGCACCCTTCGCTCCGCAAGCTGCCGGGATCGCCCTGCGCAAAGGCAATCCAGAACTGCAAGCTGCACTGGATAAAGCCATCGCCGATCTGCGTGCCAACGGCACCCTCAAGGCGATTTCCGAAAAATGGTTCAAGGCTGATGTAACCCAATGATCGAAGCAAGCCTGCAGCTTGCGCTGGATTCCGCGCCCTTCTTGCTCAAGGGCGCGCTGTACACGGTAGTTCTGAGTCTCGGCGGCATGTTTTTCGGCCTGCTGCTGGGCTTTCTTCTGGCAATCACCCAGCTCTACGCCTTCGCCCCGCTGCGCATTCTTGTGCGCATTTATGTGTCGTTCTTCCGGGGCACGCCGTTGCTGGTGCAATTGTTCATGATCTACTACGGTTTGCCTGAAATCGGCATCCAGCTTGAGCCTCTCCCTGCCGCCATGATTGGCCTGTCTCTGAACATGGCCGCTTACGTTTCCGAAATCCTCCGCGCTGCCATTGCCTCGATTGATCGTGGCCAATGGGAAGCCTCCGCCAGCATCGGCATGAGCCGCGTGCAGACACTGTATCGCACCATCCTGCCGCAGGCTGCGCGCACGGCACTGCCGCCGTTGGGCAACAGTTTTATCGGGCTGGTTAAGGACACCGCACTGGCCGCCACCATTCAGGTGCCGGAGCTGTTCCGTCAGGCACAGCTGATCACCGCCCGCACCTTTGAAATTTTCACCATGTACCTGGCCGCAGCCCTGATCTACTGGCTGCTCTCCAGCCTGCTGGCGCATCTGCAAAACCGCTTGGAAGCACGCGTCAACCGACATGAAAGGGACAACTGATGATCCGCGTGCGTAACCTGAAAAAGGCCTTTAAAGGCCAGCCAGTGCTTAAAGGCATTGATTTGGATATTGAGGCAGGCGAAGTGCTGGCCATTATCGGCCCCAGCGGCTCGGGCAAGACCACCCTGCTACGCTGCCTGAACCTGCTGGAAAACCCGGACAGCGGCAGCATACGCGTGGGGGATATTGAGATTGATGCGGCCAAGCCGATCAAGCAACAGCGTTCACTGGTTCGCAAATTGCGCCAACAAGTGGGCTTTGTGTTTCAGAACTTCAATCTGTTTCCACACCGCAGCGCGCTGGATAACGTCATTGAAGGGCCGGTGATAGTTAAGAAAGAGCCCAAAGAGCAGGCCGAAGCCAAGGGTCGCGCCCTGCTGGCCAAAGTGGGGCTGGCTGGTAAAGAAGATGCCTACCCCAAGCGCCTTTCCGGCGGGCAACAACAACGGGTAGCCATCGCCCGAGCGCTGGCCATGGAGCCGGAGGTGATTCTGTTTGATGAACCCACCTCAGCCCTTGACCCGGAGCTGGTGGGCGAAGTACTCAGTACCATTCGTGGTCTCGCCGAGGAAAAGCGCACGTTGGTGATTGTGACCCATGAGATGAGTTTCGCCCGGGATGTAGCCAGCCGGGCAATCTTTATTGACCAGGGCGTGATCGTCGAGCAAGGCCCCGCGCAGCAGTTGTTCAGCAACCCGCGCGAGGCGCGCACGCGTCAGTTCCTCAGCAAGTTCCTACCCGTTGTAGAGGAGAATGGCAGCGGGATTTAGCCACACTGAAACGTGCCGGATCACTCCGGCACGTAAATCATCCGGCCGTCGTTGAGGCGGTAGGTGATACCGGCCTTACTGCCCTGCCCTTCGCCAATCTCACCATTGGCCTGATATTCAGTCAGCTCCTCACCATCCTTGATAAGCACACGCATATCCGCCTCGCCGGGGTTCTCGATCACCACCACTTTGCTCTGGTTGAACGGATTCAGCGGGCTCTGCACGATGACGATCAGCAGGATGCCGATCAGCACCAAAAACACGTCGATCAGGTTGACCACAGACAGCATCGGGTCATCTTCATCTTCATCCAGAAAACGCATCAGCGAACCTCCTGCTGACGCTCAATAGCCCGTAGCTCCTGCAACAGCCAACGGCGGCGAATAGTGAGGATAAAGAAGCTGATACTGGCCGCCAGCAGCGCCACAATCACCGCCGAGAATGCCACCACCAGATTCTCACCAATGCCCTGACTATTATTCTGGGTCAGCGCCAGCAAAGCCGGACCCATGGGGATCATGGTCGCCACCAGCCCCAGCATTGGCGTGCTGCGTGAGACCACGCGTAGCCACTCCAGGCGCTGCATGATCAGCAACTCCAGATCATCGCTATTGCCACCGTGCGTGGTTTTCCAACGCGCCAGTACTGAACGATAACGACCGCTGCGGCGCTGCCACGCCTCAGCCGCAAAGCTGCCCAACGCGACGAATGCATAAGCCAGCGCCAGCAGAATAAGGATCAGCACTGGGGTCAGAAACCAGCGGGTGAGTTCATACAGACTAAATTCAAAGGTATTCATAAATACGGCTCAGATAGGGTGGCCACAATCGGCCACCAAAATGCTTTAGTTAAGGTTTCAGGCCCGCTGATTGCGCATTTGGCGCCAGCCGCCAAACAGCAAACACAGCAGCAACAAGGCAAAGCCCAGCCAGATCTGCCATTGCGGCGTAGGCGAAGCGCTGTCTTGAGTGACCTGTTCCAGTACCTGCCCGCTGACGGTTTCACCCGCACCGCCGCTTTCACCACCCGCCTCTGCCGGGGCGGAACCTGCCAGGCCAAAACCTGCAGCTAATTGCTCAATAAACTCGCGGGTCACCGGTTTGGTATCGCCGGTCGCCCCCTGGTCTTCCAGCGCCTGCCAACGCTCGGTGAGTTCCTTGCGGGTTTGCTCGTCGGCATCCCAATAGCCTTTGCGAATGGCCTCCAACATGCGCTCAACCAACTGCGCCTGAGCACTTGGGTTATTCGCCTCGAACCACTCGTTGAGGCCAAGGTTGCGCTGATCCATCACGTAGGTTTGGTGCAGCGCTTGCCACTGATCCGCACGCACCATGCTGCGGTCCATGGCTTGCCAGCCCCAAACGTTGTTGACGATGTTCAGCAGCTCCAGGGTTCCGGCGTAGCCTTCCTTCTGCATAGCGCTGATCCACTGCGGATTGAGGTAGCGGCTGCGCAGTTCGCTGCTGAGGAATTGCGCGGTGCCCTCCATGCGCGGCGTGTTGGTGCGCAAGTCGGCGATATACAGGGACGGGCTGCTGCCATCCAGATGACGGATCGCCAGGGACAGCCCACCTAAAAACTCAAACGGATGATCAGTGGAAAGCAAACCGTTCACCGTGGAGGAGCGCGCCAGCACCGCCGCCTCAACGCCCTTGAGCTGCTCTGCAAACAGTTTGGCGCCTGCTGCCTCAGCCACCAGACCACGGCTGCCGTAACCGCTGCCCAGACGCGACAGGTACTGCTCAGCCAGAGCCGACTCATCCTCCCACTGGGTTGAATCTAGGGTCAGCGCCGTCACACCGGTGCCATAGTCGCCGGGCTCGTTGCTGAAAATCCGCACGCTGGCCAACGCTTTAGCCTGTTCATCCTGCATGCCTTGTTCCTGCAAACGAGCCTGCACAGTTTTGCTGTTGGCTGCGATCGAGTTATCCGCCTCATCCAGCTGCTCCAACCGCTCGACTGCTTCAGCCAACAGGCGCATAAAGCCGTCAAACTGATCGCGGTAAACGCTGGTGGCTTGTATCACCGCATCAATACGCGGCCGGCCCAACTCAGCACGGGGAATAATCTCCAGCGCCCGCACCCGCCCGCCTTCATCCCACACGGGACGCAGGCCCATGGCGTGCAGCACCTGACTCTCCAGAATGCCTAAGTGACGCATGGCTTCCGATGACCACAAACTGAACGCCAGCTTGCGTGGGGCCTGGCCCTCATGCTCGGCCTTGTAGTTGTCGATCAACTGCTGCAAAGCCTGCTCACCCGCCTCGTAAGCGGCACGAGTGGGTAGCTTGTCAGCCTCAAATGCATAGAGATTACGACCGCTGGGCACCTGCGGGTTACGCACGGGATCGCCACCAGGGCCAGGCGCCACAAAGCCACCAGCAAGCCCTGCCAGGAGCGCCTCGATCTCGCCTGTGCGGGCCAAATTCAGCTCATAGCCACGGGCCTTTTCCAGCTGTTCACGCAAGTCCGCTCCCGGCAATTCATCCAGCGAATGGGCCTGCGAGACGTAGCGTTCCAATAAGCCATAAGCCTCGGTCTTTTTCAGCTCGGCGAAATCCATGGCAACCGGCTCAGCCTCGTAAGCCTTACCGCTGGACTCAGACACCGCCTTCAAATAAGGCTGCCCCAGTTGCTGTAAAACGGTGCTGAGCCGGTGCTCAGGCAGCGCAGGCTCACCAAAGGTATGCAGCCCCAGCGGCAGATTGTCCGCCGCCAATGCATGCAGGTGATCATGCAATCGGGCAAAGAAATCAGAGAAGTCGGCCTTGGCTGACTGGGCGTCTAGTTGCAGGTCTTCGAGCAGGCCTGCCTGCTGTGCCTCATCAACAATTTTGCTCGCCGTTTGCTGTTGAACAGCCCCGTCTTCCAGTTGCTGGTATTGATGGATCAGGTCGTGCAAATCGCGCAGCTCGTCATACAGCCCAGCCGGTGCGAACGGCGGTGTTTGGTGGCTGATGGTGACAGCACGGCCTCGGCGTTTAGCCTGAATGGCCTCGCCAATGTTGTCCTGAATATAGGGATAGAACACTGGCAAATCAGCCACAGCGAGAAAGCCATAATCGTTCACCGACAACCCACGGTCCTTGCCCGGCAGCCACTCCTGTGTGCCGTGGGTGCCGAAGTGAATCAGCCCGTCAGCCAGGTCGTGCAGCAACAGGTAAGCTGCTAAGTAGATGTGATCCGGCGGCACTTTCCCATCGTGATAAGCCTCACCAGGTCGACCGGCCCGAGGTGGCTGCGGCATCAGCGTCAAAGTACCCAACTTAGCGCGGGGAATGATGAATTGCGGCCTGTCATTGAGCATACGGATAGCCCAATGCTTGGCTGGGTCGCCCCAACGCGCTGTCAGCTCTGTGCGCACGGACTCTGGCAACGTCAGTAACCAGCGCTGATAGGCGTCCAGCGGCACACCGACGGCCAGATCATCCTTGAGCAGCTCATCCAACGTTTCCGGGTGGTAATAGCCAGACAATAGGCGCTGCGCCGTTTCTGTTAATTGAGCCTCAGTGCGCACAGTCACGTTGTAACCAGCCTCAGACAGACGCTGACTCAGAACAGCCAAACTGCGCGGCACATTGAGGTGTGAAGCGGAGATATTTTTCTCGCCGTCGGGGTGATTCCAGAACATCAGCGCTAAACGTTTCTGTGCAGCAGGCAAGGTTTGCAAATGCGCCAGACGATTGACCTTGCGCATCAAAGCCACAGCCTGCTCGGGGATCAGCACCGGCTCGCCCTTTTCAACCGCGCTGATCACCAGCGGATCACTCATGCCCCAGCTCTCCGGCACACCTAACAACGGAGCCAGAGCATGCATGGCAATACCCGAGGTGGACGCTCGCCAGCCTTCTACATCTGTGCTGCGCTCACCAAAGGTTTGCAAAACCGGGATATTCTGGTCGATAAACTCAGCCTGCCGCGCGGCCGCATTCTGCATATGGGTCAGGTTGATCAACACCTGCACCTGAGCGGGTTTGACGACCTGGGTCAGGCCTTGTGGATTTTGTGCATCAAACCAGAACAGCACGGGAGCCTGTCCGTGGGCTTCGCTGAGTTTGATCAAGGCATCCAACATGCCCAATTCCGCATCAGCAATTGCACCACTATGGATGACGAAACCAACCCGTGGAGCGTCTTCCGCCCAGCGCTTACTGCCCCAGGCCAGATAGGCCTGCACATCAGTGAACAGCTCCGGGGCGTCCGGATGATACAGACCGGTTGCAGGCAAGGGCTTGGGCGGCGGCATCGTGGACACATCTTGGCCTGCCTTCAGGGCTTTCCAATAAGCCAACAGTTGGCGCAGGTTTGCCTCACCACCATTACCGTAGTAACCGATCATGGCATAGGCCATGGGTGGCGGTAGGTTGCCAAAAGCAGGTGCGCCACCGCCTACGCGAATCCACGGTGTACGCGACTGTTTTAGTTGCTCGCCCAGAAACGCCTGCATTTGCGCCAGATCATTCGGGCGCGGTGTGTCCAGAATCAGTAAGCCTGCTTCCAGCACGTTGGCTTTAGCGTCGCGCTCGCGGCTGATGTTGCGGCTGTCCAGTTGCATACCGGCTTCGCTCGCCCAGCTTTGCAGACGCTGTAATTTGCCCGGAAGGACAAAATCATTCGCCAGAACACGCACATCGGGCTGGGTATCAGCCAGCACCGTAGTGCTGGTAAACAGCCAGATCAGGATTAGAAATAGTCTTCGCATTTTAGAAACTCAGGCTCAGGCCAACATGGAAGGTGCGCCCCGGCTCCGGGTAGTTAAACAGCGCGTCTTCATCCGCTAGGCGCACGTCTCCGATGTTTTGCACACCGCCACGTACGCTCAACTCTTCGGTGAGTTGCTGGGTCAGCTCTAAGTGCCACAAGCTATAGGCTGGCAGGCTGTACTCCTTGTTAGAGCTGTAACCAATCTGGCTGCCAACGTATTCGTTACGCACCTGAGCAGTGAAACGCTCGGTAGGTTTCCAACTCACATGGGTGTTGGCCAAATGCCGGGAACGCCCGGCCAGGCGGCGGTCAGCACTTCGATCAATGGCATCCAGATAGGTGTAATTCGCGCCCCAGTGCAGGTCGGCTGGCAAGTCGATTTCCGCCCCCAGTTCCAGCCCCCTGATGCGCGCTTTATCGACGTTTTCATACTCACGCATTTCCCGCCCACGCTGCCCGCAGGCTTCAACGCAGACAGTCTGGATCAGTCCTTTGACGTTGTTCTGGAACACCCCCGCCGACAGCGACCAACCATCCCCCGCGTAGTCGCCGCCAAATTCGTAAGTGGTGTTGATTTCCGGGTCCAGATCCGGGTTGCCGGTGATGGTGAACATACCGCCACCGCCCACGGCGGAATAACCGGGTGACAGCTCTTTAAGGGTCGGCGCATTAAAGCCGCGGCCGACGCCACCGCGTAGGGTCAACGCATCGTTGACCTGATGCACCAGATAAGCCCGTGGGCTCTTTTGCCAGCCATAGTTGTCGTGGTGGTCGAAGCGGCTACCCAGCACCAGCGACCAATCCTCGTTAAATTGGATTTCATCCTGGAAGAATGCAGCCCGGTGGATCGCTTCAGCGTCGCCCCCGGCAATGCTGTTGTCCTCAAGATGCTCCTTGCGCCACTCGCCGCCGAAGGTGAACAGGTGCATGTCACCAACCGGCAGGCTGATGCTGCCGTCAGCCACATCATCGGTCATGCGCTGCCAAGGATTGCTCGGTTTTTGACCCTTGGTGTAGGTGTTGTCACGCTCAAGTCGGTTGCGATAAAAGCGCAACGAACTGCTGCCCCAAGACCAATTCCCCGTGTGAGCCAATGAGAAGTTTTCCCGCTCAATACGATCGCGAGCTTCATACTCAACTGGCTGGCGTCCGGCACTCCGGGTGTTACGCCAACGTTTTTCCAAACCTCTGCCCATGGTCAGGTCGAGGCGCTGGGCGTCGTCAGGGGTCCAGCTTAACGTCGCGGAGCCGCTGTCCACCGAGCGGCCCTCCAGCTCGGAGAGTGCAGAATCACCATGGTCGGCAGTCTCCTGACGACGGCGGCTTTCACCATTTAAAGACAGCCCCAACACACCCGGAATCAGCGGGCCGCCGAGATAACCCGCCAACTGGTGCGTATCGCCCCCTTGGCTGTTATCGACCACCCCACCGTTAAGCAACGCGCTGCCCTTCCACTCATCGGTGGCCTTACGGGTGATGACGTTGACCACACCACCGAGCGCCTCAGAACCATACAGAGAGGACATTGGCCCCCTGACCACTTCGATACGCTCAATGGCTTCAACCGGGACCCAGCTTAAGTCGAAGTCCGCATGCGCAATGGCGCTGGCTGAATTACTGATGCGCTGGCCATTCACCAGAAACAGCGTGTGTTTGGAATCCATCCCGCGGACGCTAATGCCGCGACGTCCCAAGCCAATACCGGAGAATTGCAAACCCGGTGTTCCACGCAGTGCATCAACCAGATCCTGCACCGGGCGGCTGGCCAGTTCTTCGCGGGTGATCACGGTGACGCTGGCGGGCGTATTTTGCAGCGTACGCTCCGTGCTCGTCGCCGTGATCACCGTTGACTCAAGATCAAGCACACGGGCATCGCTGATGCCTGGAAGCAGCAGGATGCATGCCGTCAGTGGCAGTCGAGCGCTTGAAAAAATTGAACTCATGGATCCATCCCCTTGTGAAAAGGACGGAATCTTATTTTGTTATAACATAACATTCAATTGATAAACTGAATAACCGTACTTCTTTACACTCAGGAGCCCGCCCCTCCTGATGAATGATTGCGGGCTTCTCAAACACTTAATTGAAATGGAGCTTCTGGCCTGGTGCGAAGCGGCAGGCAATAACGGCTAGCAGAACAACACCGCCCAACATGACACCCCACGCCAAGGTCAAATCAGCGAAGTGCTGGCGAATCAGTCCGGCAAGGAACGGTACCGTGCTCGCAATCGTGTATCCCCCGCCCTGCACCATCCCCAGCAGCGCACCAGCCTGGGCAGGCGTTTCAGCGTGGTCCATGCTGACGATCAGCGATAACGGGAAGATAGCCCCGATACCCAGCCCCAGTACCACTGCGCCGACGATGGCCAATTCATTCGGGGCAAATATCAAGCACAGCAGACCGAGCGCCTGAAATACCAAAGTCCCCAGCAGTAGCACACGTCGATCATGAAAGTGGCCGACAAAAGCCGATACCAGTAGACCCGCAACAACTTCCGCAATCGTCACCAGGCCCAGCAGCAAACCGCTTTCTGTAGAAGTCCAGCCGAGCTGCGTGTAGAACGGTGGCAGCCAGGCCAGCACAAGCGCATAAGCCCCACCCGAGATGCCAAAGAAGATCATCAGCAGCCATGCGCGAGGCAACCGCAGAGGCAACTTCACCAAAGTGCCTTTGCCCGCCCGTGATGCGTTTGAACCGGCGACCACCCACAGTATTGCGGCAATGACAGCGGGGATGGCCCAAATTGCTAATGAGCCTTGCCAAGCGATATGCGCTGCAACAGGTGAGACACTTGCCGCAGCGACAGCCGCTCCGCCCATGATTCCGGTGGTGTAAAGGCCCATGACCAGCCCGGCTCTGGAGGCAAACTGAGTTTTCACGTAGGCAGGCAGAAGTGCCTGTACAACGGCGATACCGAAGCCACCAACCGCAGCCGTAACGATCAAGCCACCCGTGTCATGCCAAAACCAGCGTGTTGCGCAAGCGACTGCGATCACCACAATCCCCAGCAACACACCGGCATATTGGCCCAGCAGACGCTGCAGCAGGCCGCCAGCCAAAGCGCAAAGCCCCATTGCCAGTACCGGCAATGTGGTCAGGAGTCCAGCATTCCCACTGCTAATGCCAATGCTGTGCTGAATCTCATCCAGCAAAGGCCCAACACTGGCCAAGATCGGCCTCAGGTTTAATCCCAGTAACACCAGGCATAAAACAACCAACGCAAAAGGCTTGGTTTGATCGTGAAAATCGTGATGCGTACGCATGGCTAAATCCCTTTACCTTATTAACTCACTTGTTGATAATTATCTCTACGCAAAGAATCTTAACATCAAGACATACCAAATGAGAAATCGCGCAAAGTTTGCAATGGACCAATGGTCACGGGAAAAACCGAACCTACCTACTCTGCCGATGGAGCTGATTGGACAGCTAGCAGAAGCAGCCCAACTGATCACACACAAGCATTTGAACCCACTCTATGCCGAACACGGCCTGCAGATAGGGGAATTTGATGTGCTGTCTACACTGCGGCGCAACGGGGCCCCTTACGCCCTTACGCCAACCGCACTGTATGACGCTGCAATGATTTCATCCGGCGGTATGACCAACCGCATTGATCGCTTGGAAAAGGCTGGTTTCGTCGAGCGGCGCAGCAACCCTGAAGATCGCCGTGGCACCTTGGTAACCCTGACCCCCAAAGGCCTGGAACTAATCGACACATTGATGGAGCTGCATGTCGAAAATGAGCAAGGCATCCTCAAGCATCTGACTGAGAGCGAACAGATGAAGCTGAGTGAATTGCTCGCGAAATTAATTGACGGTCTGCCGCCGAGCCGCCTCTAACCTTGTCAGCCCCCGATGATTTTCATCACCGTGACACCACCGGCAAAGGATATGTCCTGCTTATCTGCCAACGCTTTAACAAGTAAACGTTGCAACGCAGGCAATGCCACATGCCGTGGCTGATCGAGAAGATCACCAATGTAATGGCGCTGCGTGGACGACAAACAGCCGTGCAACCAGCCGGTAGACGATAAACGCAAGCGCGAACAGGTCCGGCAAAACGGCACGCTTTCATTGGCGATTACACCAAAAAAACCCTGCCCCGGGATTTCGTAACGGATGGCCGTGGCATCCACAGCTGCACTGGCCTGAACGAACTGATGACGCTCAGCGATCAACGCAAGCAATTCATCAAGGCCAACGAACTGTCGCTTAAACCCCTCGTAATCACGGGACAGATGCCCCATGCGCATCAGCTCGATAAACCGTAGCTCGAAGCCGTTCTCTAGGCAGTAATCCAACATCGGCAAAACCTGATCCAGGTTCTGACCACGTAGCGGCACCATATTGATCTTGATCTTCAGCCCCGCTTCACGAGCAGCACGCAAACCCTCTAATACAGTGGCCAAGTCGCCACCGCGGGCAATCTTCTGAAAACTGCCAGGGTCCAGAGAATCAAGAGAAATATTCAGGCGGCGAATACCGCATTCAAGCAGTAGCGGCAGTTTGCGAGTTAGGAGTTGGCCATTGCTGGTCAGACTGATGTCCTCCAACCCTAACTGACTGATACCTCTGAGCAGCGCCTCAAGCTTTGGGCTAATAAGCGGCTCACCGCCGGTGATCCGCAGCCGCTCTATTCCTGCCGACTCAACCAGATAAGCCACAGCACGGATCAAAGCATCAGCAGAAAGCTCATCCTGAGCCGCGACCAGACGCTTACCGTCCGGCACACAGTAGGTACATACGTAATTACACGCAGCTGTCAGGCTAAGGCGCAGGTTACGAAAACGCCTGCCTTGGCGGTCTACGATCATGCAGCGCTCCTGAACGGATCAACGCGGATAATTAAAAGCCGCCGACGCAGCTGATCAATTAGAACTGATGACTCAATAGTGGTTCAGCTCGAAGCCGCATCGCCTTCGCGTTTACGGCGATTGCCCATCCGCACGCCGATATCCATCAAGAATTGGAAGAAACCTTCCTGATCCTCCAGAACACTGCTCCAGAATGGCGAGTGATACAGGGCAACAGCACCGTGCACCAGCGCCCATGCCGCACAGAAATGGAAGTACGGAGGCACATTTTCCAACTTGCCTTCAGATATCCGGCCCTTGATCAACTGAGTCAGCCGCTCAAAGTTAGATGCACGGATCTGATGCAACTGCTCAACCATATCGGGCACTTGGTTGCCCTTAACCACCTTTTCTTCAAGACGATCAAACAGGCGGTAGCGCTGAGGATCACGCATGCGGAATTCAAAATAGGCCCGGGACAATGCCTCCTTGTCACGGTCTACATCTGAAGAATGCAGCAACTCGTTCAGATCACGCTCGTAATCCAGCATAAGGCGCAGATAAATCTCTGCCTTGGACTTGAAGTGCTTATAGATAGTGCCCTTACCGATGCCCACTGCATCAGCAATCATCTCTACAGTCACACTGTCTTCACCCTGCTCCAGGAAAAGCTTGAGTGCTGTATCGAGAATTTCTTGTTCTCGGCGACGAAACTCGCGGACCTTGCGGGGCTCTTTATGCATATAGGGACTAAGGCGTCTGGAAACGAAGTCTCTTATTATGCCTAACTGATAACAAATTGCACGGGCCATACCCAAATGCTTAACACTGAATACGAATTTCCCCAGCAACCGGGACTTCACTACCTCAATCACGCCGCTGTTGCCCCCTGGCCACAGCGAGCAGTGGATGCAGTCACACGCTTCGCCGCGGAAAATGCTCGTATTGGTGCCAAAGACTATGCTAATTGGCTGCAACTGGAGCGCAGCCTGCGTGAACGCCTGCAACGCCTGCTAAATGCCCCATCCCGCAGCGATATCGCACTGGTCAAAAACACTTCCGAAGCCCTCTCTTTTGTTGCCTTTGGCCTGGACTGGCGCGCTGGTGATCAGGTCATCATCAGTAACGAGGAATTCCCCTCCAATCGCATCGTTTGGGAAGCCTTGGCTCCACGCGGCGTTGAGGTTATTCAGGTCAGTCTTCAGGACGGCGATGCCGAAGCCGCCCTCCTCGCCGCCTGCGGGCCACGAACACGCTTAATGGCAATCAGCGCCGTGCAGTACGCAAGCGGATTGCGCCTTGACCTGCCCCGTCTAGGCGCCGGCTGCGATGCCAAAGGCGTGTTGTTGTGTGTTGATGCAATTCAGCAATTGGGCGCCTTCAACCTCGATGTCCAAGCCTGCAACTGTGCGTTTGCCATGGCTGACGGGCACAAGTGGCTATTAGGCCCGGAAGGCCTAGGCGTGTTTTATTGCCGGGAAGACCTCCGTAGCCAATTGAAGCTGCATGAGTACGGCTGGCATATGCTGGAAAACGCCGGTGACTACACCCGTTCTGACTGGCAGCCTGCAAAAAGCGCCCGCCGCTTCGAGTGTGGTAGCCCCAACATGCTCGGTGCCACGGCTCTGGAGGCCAGCCTTTCACTGCTCGAAGAAGTGGGCATGCCAGAGATTGAACGCGCTATTCATGAGCGCGTTCAATGGCTTATTGATGGCTTGGCCAAGCTGCCTAATGCGACCTTCCATAGCGAACTGAGCCAAGAGCGACGCGCCGGGATTCTCACCTTCAGCCTAGACAATTGGCAGCACGCTGAGCTTTTCGACAAGCTGAAACAGCAGCAAATAATCTGCGTTCAACGAGGCGAAGGCATACGCCTCTCGCCTCACTTTTATACCCGAGAGCAGTCGATTGAGGAGACGCTAGAAATAATTCATAGCCTGGCAAACCAATAGGTACAGACCGCGTTGTCAGGTATTCCAAATAGATTTAAGAATTCCGGCGAACGGTCTGGACGATCTCCAATCTTCGCCAATACTGAGATTACTGGTGATCAGCGTCATCCCCCAGACGCTTCATCAGCCAAGGTGTCGTTGACCGCGCACCTTGATTTACTCCTAATGGTCTTGACCCGGACTCATCCCCCAGAGCCCGGGTTTTTTTTGGTTCTTCACGGCTTGCCAAGAAAGCCTATCTGACTCCTGCCAGCGGGAAAAGACGCTTGAAGTTCTCTGTGGTTTGCTCAGCCAGCGCTTCAAAACTCACGCCGCGCAAGACTGCCAGGTATTCAGCCACATCACGGACGTACTCCGGCAAGTTGGGTTTTCCACGGTGAGGCACAGGTGCTAGGTACGGGGAATCCGTTTCCACCAGCAGGCGATCTGCCGGCACTTGGCGAGCTACCTCACGCAAGGCCTCAGCATTGCGGAACGTGACAATGCCGGACAGCGAGATATAAAAACCGATATCCAACGCCGCCTTGGCCATGTCCCAGTCTTCGGTAAAGCAATGCAGCACGCCTGCCTGAGGCAAGGCCGCCTCCCGTAACAACGTCAGCGTATCGGCGCGGGCCTCGCGGGTATGCACAATCACCGGCTTACCCGTAACCTGAGCTGCCTGGAGATGCAGACGAAACGCCTCCTGCTGTAACTCAGCCGCTTCTGGCTCGTAGTGATAATCCAGCCCAGTCTCACCGATAGCGACCACATTGGGGTGGTTCAGCTCAGCCAGCAGCCAATCCAATGCCGGTGCAACACCGGGTTCCAGATCTAGGGGGTGAACCCCTACCGAGCAATCGACATCGGCATAACGCTCAGCCAGCCCTTTAACGGCAGCTGCGTTATCGGCACTGACGCCAATACAGAGAAAATGTCCGACGCCACGCGCACGCGCAGCCTCCAACGCCGTATCGAGAGAGCCGCCGTGGGCAGCCAGATCAAGACGGTCGAGATGACAGTGGGAATCAACCAGCATGGGGAACAATCACTTATGAAAAGGCGCCGCTACGCGACGCCTCGATACCAATCGGAGAACCCTACATGGTGTGCGTAGGTCTATCCGACTTCAGCGCACCGGCCAGGTAAGTTTCAATTTTGTTGCGGGCCGTATTGTCGCCGTCGTTGAACTGCACACCAACACCGGCTGCCCGGTTTCCTTGCGCCCCTTTAGGGGTGATCCAAACAACTTTACCTGCCACAGGAATCTTTTCCGGCTCTTCCATCAGGTTGAGCAGCATGAACACTTCATCACCGAGCTTGTAGCTCTTATTGGTGGGAATAAACAGACCGCCGTTCTTGATGAAAGGCATATAAGCGGCATAGAGCACGGACTTGTCTTTGATTGTCAGCGACAAGATCCCATTTCGCGGGCCCAGGTTAGGAGGCAAACTCATGCGGCATTCCTGTTAATTATTCTCGTGCGTTGGATTCTATCGTGGTCCAGGCAAACTTGCCCACTGCACAAGCAACGCTTCAAGCAGTAAAACCCGGTTAAGGTTGGCTTTATTAATGACCTTTTGACGCTGCGCAAGCAACCAGTCTTGAATCGCCAGAACTTTCGGTTGTGCAGACTTTTCCGCAAGATACTGCACCACTTTACGCATATCAGCTTGGCCTAACCCTTCTTCATCGCGGGTCAACTGGTAACGCAACATCAATTGCGACCACTGGCAAAACCAATCAAATAACAATTGCAGAGACACTGCGTTCCAGCTTTCAGCCAATTGGCTCGGTCCGATCTGGTTTTTCAGCAGTTTCTTGACCCCTTCCACCACCTCAGCGCGTTGAGCAATTACACCCTGCTCGTGCATCTGCACAGCAGCCAGTGGCGAACCGGAGGCGAGAAAAAGCAATTCAGAAATTACATCCACATCACAATCCGGCAACTTCTGTTGTAACCAGCTCTGGCTCTGCTGCAGAGTCGGTAACGGACAAGCCTGCTGCACACAACGACTTTTCACAGTGGGCAGCAAACGGCTGGGCTGGTGGCTAATTAACAACAGGACCGTATTGCCTGAAGGCTCCTCCAGACTTTTGAGCAAAGCATTAGAGGCGTTGATATTCATCGACTCTACCGGCTCGATCAACACAACCTTACGCCCGCCCAGCTGTGCGGTTTGCACCACAAAACTGACCAAATCCCGCACCTGATCAACGCGAATGGCTTTGTCAGCCTCCTCAGGCTCAAGGATGAAGTTATCCGGGTGAGTACCCGCTGCCAGCAAATGGCACGCTTTGCATTGCCCACAGGCATCAAGCCCCGCAGGCTGCTGGCACAACAAGCGGGCCATAAAACGCTCGGCGAGCGCGCGTTTACCAATACCCGCAGGGCCATGCAGCAGATAGGCATGCGCATGCTGGGGGCGCCCAGCCAGTTGTTGCCAGAGCGCCTCCTGCCACGGGAAGGCCTCAGCCACGACGTAGCTCCAACAGCTCAGGCAACAGTGAATCCAAACGCTGCTGCACCTCGTTCAGCGGCTGCGATGCATCCACAATGCGGTATCGCTGCGGGTGCTGCGCAGCCCGTTGCAAATAGGTCTGGCGGACTGCATCAAAAAAAGCCACGCCCTCTTGCTCGAAGCGGTCCAAGCACCCACGCTCAGCAGCGCGGGCCAAGCCGATATCCACTGGCAGGTCAAAAACCAGCGTCATATCCGGGCGCAGTGATCCCTGAACAAAATCCTCAAGCACAGCAATACGCTCGTGGGGCAAACCACGACCACCGCCCTGATAGGCGTAGGTGGCATCGGTGAAGCGGTCACAGAGTACGACACTGCCCCGCGCCAGGGCCGGACGTATCACCTGATCGAGGTGCTGAGCCCGTGCGGCGAACATCAGCAGCAATTCGGTATCGCTGGCCATGACCTCATCGCTGGGAGCCAGCAGAATTTCTCGCACCCTCTCCGCCAAAGGCGTGCCGCCCGGCTCTCGAGTCAGCACTACATCAATCCCCTGCTCGCGCAGACGCGCTGCCAGGTACTCACGATTAGTACTTTTGCCAGCGCCTTCAGGCCCTTCAAGGGTAATAAACAAACCGCTCACACGATGTCCTTACTGTTGTGGGGCCGTTACCGGAGCCGGACTGGAACGGTAATCTGCCCGACGCTTGAGCTGGTACTCGCGAACAGCGCGGTTATGTTGCTCAAGCGTTTCTGAAAATACATGGCTACCGTCGCCACGGGCAACGAAATAAAGGCTCTTGCCAGCCACAGGCTTCAACGCGGCACGAATGGCCTCACGCCCAGCCAAGGCAATTGGCGTCGGCGGCATGCCGTCGATGGTGTAAGTGTTGTAGGGAGTAGGCTCACGCAGATCAGCCCGGGTGATTCTGCCGTTGTAACGCTCGCCCATGCCATAGATAACAGTGGGGTCTGTCTGTAAACGCATGCCCATGCGCAGGCGACGGACAAACACACCTGCAATCTCACCCCGCTCTTGCGCAACGCCCGTTTCCCTTTCGATCATGGAGGCCATGATCAAGGCATCGTAAGGTTCCTTGTACGGTAAATCGTCGTCTCGCTTTTCCCACTCCTCGGCGAGTACTTTCTCCAGACGCGCATTGGCCTTTTTCAGCAAATCAAGGTCGGAGGTACCACGAACAAAGCTGTAGGTATCCGGGAAAAAACGTCCTTCTGGGTGCTGACCTGCCAGCCCCAATTTATTCATAAGCTCATTATCGCTGACACCTGACAGCGTCTGTTCTAGGCGCTGTTCACGAGCCAAGGCTGAGCGAACCTGACGAAAGTTCCAGCCTTCAACCAACGTAATGCTGTATTGAAGAACATCCCCGCGCTGCCACATATTCAGCATGTCACTGACGGTCTGGCCCGGTTTCAATTGATATTCACCGCTGTGCAGCGGCTGGCCAGACAGGTTGAAACGCCAGTACTGGCGTAACCAAAATGCCTTATCGATAATTCCATCTGCTTGGAGACGATTCAGCACACCGCCGGGTGTAGCACCAGCAGGCACTTCAATCACATGTTCAGCGCTCAGGTTGAGCGGTTGATGCAATGCTTCATGTTGCTGCCAGGCTGCAACACCGAGCAGCAAACCTGCCAGCACTACGCTGCCTTCAAGCAGCAGCAAAAGTTTGCGAATCAATTCAGCAATCCAATATGTCTTGAGCAATGGCCTGAAGTTTACGGGTGAGCGGCCCAACCGGCCAGTCATGCGTCAATAGGCCACGCACGGGCCAGACTCCATACAGGCTGTTGCACAACATCACTTCATCCGCTGCCAGCAACTCGTCGTAGCTGACATCCCGGACTTCACAGGTAATACCTTGATCGTGTGCCTGGGCCAACAGCTCAGCGCGCATAACCCCCGCCACACCGCAACGGGACAGATCAGCGGTGACCAGAACGCCGCCGCTCACCAGCAACAGATTGCTGTACACCCCTTCAATCACGCGCCCGGAAACGTCACGCATGAGCCCTTCAGCATGCTCCGCATCCTGCCACTCATCACGAGCCAGTACCTGTTCAAGGCGGTTAAGGTGCTTAAGACCTGCCAGTAGTGGCTGCTCAGCCAGACGGGTAGCACAGGGGAATAACCGCACCCCTTGCTCGGCATGGACTGCCGGGTAGGCTGGACTGGGTGCAGCTTGAAGAATTAAACGAGGCTGGCTCGGATTAGGTGAGGCGTAACCACGCAATCCATCTCCACGGGTCAGGATAAGCTTGGTCACACCATCGCCGACTAGGTGGCTGAACTCCAGCAACTGCCGACGCACGTCCGGCTCATCCAAAGGAATCGCCAGACGCTTACAGCCCTCAACCAAGCGCTGCATATGCCGCTCAAACAGAATGGGCCGACCGGACTTTACGGCGATGGTCTCAAATAACCCATCGCCGTAGGCCAAGCCGCGATCCTTAACGGACAACAGCCCGACTGGTTGGCCATCGACCCAGATCAGCATCAGCCTGCAAACCGGCGGAACACCAGCGAACCGTTGGTACCACCAAAGCCGAAGGAGTTGGACAGCACCACATCAATCGGCATCTGCCGGGCATGATGAGGTACAAAGTCCAGATCACAACCCTCACCTGGGTTATCCATGTTAATGGTTGGCGGCGCCACCTGATCGCGGATTGCGAGAATACTGAAGATAGCCTCAACAGCCCCGGCAGCCCCCAGCAAATGGCCAGTCATCGACTTGGTCGAGCTAACGGCGAGCTTATAGGCGTGATCGCCAAAGACCGACTTAACCGCCGATGCCTCAGCCTTGTCGCCGGCCATGGTCGACGTTCCGTGGGCATTGATGTACTGAACCTGATCAGGGTTCACACCCGCATCGCGCAGAGCCGTCGCCATGCAGCGGGCGGCACCGGCACCATCTTCGGGTGGCGACGTCATATGGTACGCATCACTGCTCATACCAAAGCCGATAAGCTCAGCGTAAATGGTCGCGCCACGGGCCTTGGCATGTTCAAGCTCCTCAAGCACCAGCGCGCCAGAGCCATCTGACAGCACAAAGCCATCGCGATCCTGATCCCACGGACGGCTGGCCCGGGTTGGATCATCATTGCGGGTCGAAAGCGCACGGGCCGCACCAAAACCGCCCATACCCAGACCGCAGGCCGCCATTTCAGCGCCGCCCGCAACCATCACGTCAGCTTCGCCGTAAGCGATATTACGAGCAGCCATGCCGATGCAGTGGGTGCCAGTGGTGCACGCCGTGGCAATAGCATAGTTAGGTCCCTGCAGCCCCAAATGGATCGACAGGAAACCGGAAATCATATTGATGATTGAGCCAGGCACAAAGAACGGCGAGATACGCCGTGGCCCCTGATCAATCAGCGAGCGGCAGTTGTTCTCGATATTGGTCAGACCACCAATACCCGAGCCCATGGCCACACCGATGCGCTCACGGTTGGCATCAGTGATCTCCAGACCAGAATTGCGCACAGCCTGAAAACTGGCCGCTAGGCCGTACTGAATAAACAGGTCGAGCTTTCTGGCCTCTTTCGCCGACAAGTACTCTTCAACATTGAAGCCCTTGATCGAACCACCAAAGCGGGTGGAATAAGCCGAAAGGTCCATGTGTTCGAGGGCCGCGATACCGCTTTGCCCTGCCAAAATGCCCTGCCAGCTGCTCGGTACATCGTTACCCAGTGGCGACAACATGCCCATACCGGTAACTACGACGCGTCTACGCGACACAGCCTTCTCCTTCTCTAGGTTTCACCACTTGATAAGCCGCCTAAAGAAAAGCCGCACTCCCATAACAGGTGTGCGGCTTTTCCTAGCCGAGAGACGACTGATTACGTCTTACGCGTGAGCGGTAACGTAGTCGATCGCTTCTTGAACAGTGGTGATCTTCTCAGCTTGCTCGTCCGGGATCTCGGTCTCGAATTCTTCTTCGAGAGCCATCACCAGCTCAACGGTGTCAAGAGAGTCGGCACCCAGGTCTTCGACGAAGGAAGCGCTGTTGGTTACTTCCTCTTCTTTGACGCCAAGTTGTTCAGCAACGATTTTCTTGACGCGTTCTTCGATGGTGCTCATACCTTGTTTTCACTCCTAGTGGACAAATCCGGGCAGCAGTTATACCGCCAAGTGTATAGAAAGGGTTTTTAGCATTTCAAGCTGAATGCCGGGATACCCCCAAAACACATCAACGATCTGTCTATAAACCTGTTTCACTTTTATAACGGATTTTAGACAGCATCTATGACAGTTTTCTTAAGGCATCCGTCACATTTAGCTCATATACATCCCGCCATTCACAGGGATAGTAGCCCCTGTGACATAAGCTGCACCATCAGAAGCAAGGAAAGCGACCACTTGCGCGATCTCTTCTGCCTGCCCCAAACGGCCCAGCGGAATCTGCGCCTGCAACGCTTCACGCTGCGCTTCAGGCAGTTCACGGGTCATATCTGTATCGATAAAGCCCGGAGCAACTGAGTTAACAGTGATCGAGCGCGACCCGACTTCACGAGCCAGAGCACGGCTGAAACCTTCCAGCCCTGCTTTAGCTGCTGCATAGTTTACTTGGCCTGCGTTGCCCATGGCACCCACTACAGAGCCAATATTGATAATCCGACCCCAGCGTGCCTTAGTCATCCCGCGCAGAACACCTTTGGACAAACGGTAGAGGCTGTTGAGGTTGGTGTCGATCACATCGAACCACTCGTCGTCCTTCATACGCATCATCAGGTTATCGCGGGTAATACCTGCGTTATTGACCAGAATAGCAGGTGCACCGAACTGTTCGGTAATGGCAGCCAATACCGCTGCTACAGATTCGTCACTGGTGACGTTGAGTTCGAGCCCCAGCCCCTGAATGCCGTTGGCCTTGAGGTTTTCTGCAATACGCTCCGCGCCGGACGCAGAAGTTGCTGTACCGACCACGATAGCCCCCTGACGACCCAACTCCAGAGCAATAGCCTGGCCAATGCCACGGCTAGCGCCCGTTACTAGGGCTACTTTACCTTGCAGGCTCATAAAACATTCTCCTCAAATCAGTTCAGGGCGGCACCGGCGGCAGCAAATGCGTCCGGGGTGTCCAAATTGTAAGTATTAATGCCTTTAACGCAGCGTTTGTTCAGGCCACTCAGCACTTTGCCCGGACCACACTCAACGAGATCAGTCACACCTTTTTCGGACAGGCAAACGATGGATTCAACCCAACGAACCGGGCTGTACAGCTGTGCCAGCAGATCGCGTTTGAGACCATCAAGATCCGTTACGGCAGCTGCACTGACGTTCTGCACCAGCGCAATTTCCGGTTTTTTCCAGTCAATAGCCGCTACAGCCTCAGCAAAACGCTCAGCAGCCGGGCGCATCAGTTCACAGTGTGACGGCACACTTACTGGCAGAGGCATAGCACGCTTGGCACCGCGCGCCTTACACGCTTCGATCGCACGCTCAACCGCAGCAGCCGCACCGGCGATAACCACCTGCCCCGGCGCATTGAAATTCACGGCGCTAACCACATCACCCTGAGCCGCTTCGGCACAGGCAGCCAGTACATCAGCATCTTCCAGGCCGAGAATCGCGGCCATACCGCCCTGCCCGGCCGGAACGGCTTGTTGCATGAGTTTGCCACGGTGCTCAACCAGTTTGGCTGCATCAGCCAGAGAAAGGCTGCCAGCCGCCACTAGGGCCGAGTATTCACCCAGACTGTGACCGGCGACAAAAGCCGGACGAACCGCGCTCTCTGCCTGCCATGCACGCCACAATGCCACGGAGGCAGTAAGGATTGCAGGCTGAGTCTTATCAGTCTGATTCAGTTGCTCCTCAGGACCCTGCTGAGTCAGAGCCCACAGGTCATAGCCCAGAGCTTCGGAAGCTTCTGCAAAGGCTTCAAGGATCAGAGGGCGCTGAGCGCCGTGCTCGGAGAGCATACCCAGAGACTGCGAGCCCTGACCTGGAAAGACGAATGCAAGAGATGCGGACATGGAAGCGTGTTCCTAATATTCGTGTTCTTCAGTGATACGCACAGGCAAGCGCCGCACGCAATAAACTGTCAGTTTGATGACTGGCCATGTGAAGCAGTCACATTCTAAAGCAGTTGATCCCCTAAGTGACCGTACAGTCGCTTAGGCAAATCCTCCTCAATCTCCCGCAAAGCTCGGCGAATGGCGCTCTTAAAACCCTCCGGCCCTGCAGATCCATGGCTTTTAACGACAATCCCCTGCAAACCAAGAAAACTGGCTCCATTGTGCTCCGCCGGCGCCAGTTCAACTTGTAGCCGCTTTAGGAGCGGCATAGCCAGAATACCAATGGCCTTCGCAAGCAGGCTGGATGTAAACACCTGCTCAACACGCTCCGAGATCATCGAGGCGAGACCTTCACTGGACTTCAGCAGGATGTTGCCGACAAATCCGTCACATACGACAACATCAGCCTCACCCCGGTATAAACCATCGCCTTCAATAAAGCCGATGTAGTTCAACCCTTTAGTCTGCTGCAGAAGATTTGCGGCCAGTTTGACCTGCTGATTGCCTTTTATATCCTCAGTACCCACGTTTAGCAGCGCCACTCGCGCCTGAGGCTTACCTAACACTTCAGCGGCTACAGCCCCCATCACCGCGAACTGCTGCAAATGCTCAGCACCACAATCGACATTTGCCCCCAGATCAAGCAAATGGCAAAAACCTGTTCGCGTTGGAATAGCCGTGACCATGGCAGGTCTATCAATACCCGGCAGGGTTTTGAGTACATGCCGCGACAACGCCATCAAAGCCCCGGTATTCCCAGAGCTAACACACGCCTGCACAGCCCCATCACGCAAAAGCTCAAGCCCAACGCGCATGGAGGAATCTGCCTTGTTACGCAATGCCTGGGCCGGACGCTCATCCATAGCAATCACTTCAGCCGCATGCACAACACGCAGACGAGAACGATCGACACTGGGATAGCCAGCAACCAGGGATTCAATCAAAGAGGATTGGCCAACGAGGACCAGGTGCAGCGAGGGGAATTCAGCCAAGCAGGAAATGCAGGCCGGAACAATGCTGTGGGGACCGAAGTCCCCACCCATTGCATCAATCGCAATGATCGAGGCGGACAAGGATTACTCGTCAGCGCCCTTGTCGATCACTTTGCGACCACGGTAAACGCCTTCTGGCGATACGTGGTGACGCAGGTGTACTTCGCCAGTGGTTTTCTCAACCGACAGAGCGTTTGCTTCGAGAGCATCGTGGGAACGACGCATGTCGCGAGCGGATCGGGATTTTTTGTTCTGCTGAACAGCCATAACTAATTAACTCCTAAACGTTTGGGTCACGCTTTAACTGTGCCAATACACTGAACGGGTTGGACCGCGCTACCTCGTCCTCGCTCAACTCGGGCTCTTCGAGGCCGGCCGGCTGCTGGCAATCTTTAGGGTCATGAGCCGGGACAATGGGTAAAGCGAGCAAAAGCTCATCCTCAACCAACGCCAGCAGATCCAATGGGTCTTCACCCAACTCAATCACGTCATAGCCCTGAGGCACTGACTGGGTATTGGCACCCTCCCTCACCACAGCGTAATCACACTCACTGCGAATCGGTAAAGTGACCTGCTCCAGACAACGCTGGCAAACCATTTTAACTTCAACCTCAAGCTCACTGTGGAAAACCACAGCATTGCGCTCGTCGCGCTCGAACGAAAACTTCGTGCGCACCATGCCTTGGTTATCGGCAAGCGGGCCGCAGAGGCGCTCTAAATCAGCAAGCGGCATCTCACCATCGAGGGTGGTGCTGCGATCTGCTAACTTTCGCGGATCAACGTGAGGTGGAATCGGGCCATTTGACATAGGCGGCGCATTCTAGGGATGCAACCCGCTGCTGTCAAAGGAATTCAGCCTGTGCAGTGACTAAACCGACAGTTAGAATCACCAGACCACTATTTAACCACTCAAGGAAACTGCCGTGCTGCCTTTAGTTCTGGCCTCCAGCTCCCCTTATCGCCGCGAACTGCTGGGCCGCCTGCGCCTTCCCTTTGCCTGGCAAGCCCCCGACATAGATGAGTCTCGCCACGCCGACGAACCTGCACACGCCCTGGTTCGTCGCCTATCACTGGAGAAAGCCAGCGCACTTCGCCAGGAATACCCGCAACACTTGATAATCGGCTCCGATCAAGTCGCGGTGTTAGGCGAAGAAATCCTTGGAAAACCCCACACATTTGAACGCGCCATGCAGCAATTAAAAGCAGCAAGTGGCAACAGCGTGACCTTCCTGACCGGACTAACCCTGCTCAACAGTCAAACAGGGGAACATCAGACCGATTGCATTCCATTCACCGTCCACTTCCGTGAACTCAGCGACGAACAAATCGCCCGCTATCTTGAGGCTGAGCAACCCTACGACTGCGCAGGAAGCTTTAAATCTGAAGGCCTGGGCATCAGCCTATTCCGCAGCACCGAGGGCTCTGATAGCAATAGCCTGATAGGACTGCCACTAATTCGACTGGTGGACATGCTACTGGCCAACAAAATTCAAATCCCATAAGCAAAAGACCCGGCTAAAACCGGGTCTTTTTTTGCACAAAGGGACTAACGCAGCGTTGGCCCCTGGAACCCCATCCACAGCGCAATGCGCTCAGCCACACTGGTACCGAGGACCTTAGCAAACCGGTCAAATGGCGTTTCTTGAACGGTAAAGTCGACGAGATTTTTCTCACCGACAACCTCACGCGCCACATAACTAGTGCTACCCAACCCATCAATCAACCCCAACTCCAGCGCCTGCTCACCCGACCAAACAAGCCCCGAGAACAATTCTGGATGTTCCGCATCTTTGAGACGATCCCCGCGCCCCTTCTTAACACTGGCAATAAACTGCCGATGGGTAGTTTCGAGGACGCTCTTCCAGAACTTGGTTTCCTCAGGATTTTGCGGCTGGAACGGATCAAGAAAAGCCTTATGCTCACCCGAGGTGTACAAGCGGCGCTCAACACCAACTTTCTGCATGGCATCAACAAACCCGAATGATGCAGCAGTCACCCCAATAGAGCCCACCAGACTGGCTTTGTCGGCATAAATAGCATCAGCAGCACTGGCAATGTAATAAGCGCCCGATGCCCCGAGATCAGAAATCACAGCATAAAGCTTGATATTGGGATGCTCACCGCGCAAACGACGAATCTCGTCATAGACGTACCCCGACTGCACAGGGCTACCACCTGGGCTATTAATACGCAAAATGACAGCTTTAGTGCCCTCGTCTTCAAAGGCAGCCCGCAGACTGCTAACTATATTGTCGGCACTGGCGGACTCCTGATCTGCGATCATCCCGCGAATTTCAATGAATGCCGTATGACTAGCAGAAGTTGCAGCCCCACCGCTCATTTTGAGCGCCGGGGAAAACAGCGCAAGGGCCGCGAAAATATAAATAAAAGTCAGGAGCTTGAAAAAAATTCCCCACCGACGCGAACGGCGCTGCTCCTGGACTCCTGCCAAAAGAGCCTTTTCCAACAACTTCCAGCTCTTGGCATCTTCGCCCTCAGCCGGCGCCTTCCATTCATCCGCCATGCACACCACCCTCAACTGAACACTTGGGAACCTGCCCAGCCAACCAGGCAGCCAAATCGGTAAAACAGTCTACTTCCAGCACAGGCTTGCAGGGGCGCAGCATCTCAAGAGGCTGCGCACCATAACCAACAGCAACAGAATCCATACCGGCACGCTGAGCCATAAGCAGATCAAAAGTTGAGTCACCAACCATTATCGCCCGCTCAGCACTGACACCACTTTGCTCAAGTATTTCGTGCAACATCAAAGGATCAGGCTTACTCGCTGTCTCATCAGCGCAGCGACTGTAATCGAAGTAGTCCAGCCACCCCCGCCCAGCGAGCGCTCGCTGCAACCCAGGCCGTGCCTTACCTGTTGCCACAGCCAGCTGGTAGCCCTGCTCTCGAAAAGCCGCAAGGGATTCCTCAACCCCATAAAATAAAGGAGAAGGTTCAACATCCAGCGCCCGGTAATGCACGCTGTAGAGCTCCCGAAGTCTCGCCACATCTGCATCACTGTGCATCTGCGGATACAACACACGGATTGCTTCCGGCAGCGCCAGCCCAATAATGCCGCGCACCTGATCATCACTACAGCGCGGCAGAGAAAAGGCATCAGTTGCACGATGCATTGACTCAACGATACGACTGATTGAGTCAGCTAAAGTGCCGTCCCAGTCAAAGATCAATAACTGATAATCACGCACTCAAACGCTCCAGCGTTTTCGACCAAAGCTCATCAACAGGCGCCTCAACCCTAAGTTGAGAGCCATCAGGCATCGGTACGATCAGCTCGTATGCATGTAGAAACAGACGCTTACCACCCATCTCGCGCACTTCGCGGGTGAAATCATCATCACCATACTTACTGTCCCCAGCAATGCTATGCCCGGCATATTGCGTGTGAACACGAATTTGATGAGTACGACCCGTTACAGGCTTAGCCTCAATAAGCGTGGCAAATTCGCCAAAACGGCGCAGCACACGGAAAACGGTCAACGCTTCCTTACCTTCCGGATTCACTTCAACCATTCGCTCGCCCGAGCGCAGATTGCTTTTAAGCAGCGGCGCACTGACTTGCTTTTTGGCTGTTGGCCAATACCCTCGCACAAGCGCCATGTAGCGCTTGTCAACGCCATCACCACGCAGCGCTTCATGCAGATGTCGCAGCATGCTGCGTTTCTTGGCGATCATCAGAAGCCCGGAGGTATCACGATCCAAGCGATGGACCAACTCAAGGTCTTTTGCATCCGGACGCAACTGACGAAAAGCCTCGATAACGCCGTAATTAAGACCGCTGCCACCATGTACAGCGATACCCGCAGGCTTGTTCAACACAATAAGCGCTTTGTCCTCATAGACAATTGCCGCTTCAAGGCGCTGCAACAAACCCTGCGCAACAGGCTCGGGCTCATCACGATCTGGCAGACGTAATGGCGGGACCCGCACCACATCACCAGCCTGGAGCTTGTACTCAGGCTTGATCCGACCTTTATTCACCCGCACTTCGCCCTTACGCAAAATGCGGTAAATCAAAGTCTTAGGCACACCCTTAAGTTGGGTGCGGAGGAAATTGTCGATTCGCTGGCCGGCATACTCCGGCGAAACCTCGAGCAGCTGGACGCCGGAGGTTGGAGAGGAAGGATTTGTCATCCTCTGATCATACATTTTTTATGCAATTGAAGCACTTATTCATTGCTGCTATAGTCGGGAAGCCGCCATAAGCGGACTGGCAATAGAGTGCTTGCAAAACTGCCACCTCTGCCAACGCAACCCATTTGGGACGCAGGCCGTCCGACGGGCCATTCAAGACGTCACTTAAGATGCTGAATAGTCCGGAAACAAAGCCTAACAAAGCCTTGATGCGCAGATGAATCCACGGATAACTGCGATAAAAGTAACCCGCTGCGTAAGAACGCGAGCGGCACCCGAGTTTCAGCGATACGTGTAGGGTGGAGATGCACAACTGTTGGCCTGCGTAGCAATTTGCTTTACCAAGACGCTTTACTCGTCCGCTACCAACAGCTGATTCCTCCTCCTGACTTAATGCTTACTGGAAATCACAGCAAGCAGGAGACGTCCGTCGCGGACCAGCAAAACGCTGCCGCCGCTTGACACTGGAGCGCTTTACGACCGCACCAGCGACGCCCCTGACACCGACAACTGAAGTCGTGTGTGCCGAACGCCGCTTCCGCCAGCACCGGAAATCGACGGTACTACATGAAAAGAATGTTGATTAACGCAACTCAACCCGAAGAGTTGCGTGTCGCCCTAGTAGATGGCCAAAAACTCTACGATCTGGACATCGAGTCAGGCGCTCGTGAACAGAAAAAATCCAATATCTACAAAGGCCGTATTACCCGCGTAGAACCTAGCCTTGAAGCCGCTTTCGTTGACTTCGGTTCCGAACGCCACGGTTTCCTCCCTCTTAAAGAAATCTCCCGCGAATACTTCAGTAAGGCTCCGGAAGGACGCGTCAACATTAAAGACGTCCTGAAAGAAGGCCAGGAAGTTATCGTTCAAGTTGAGAAAGAAGAGCGTGGTAATAAAGGTGCTGCACTGACCACCTTTATCAGCCTGGCAGGCCGTTACCTGGTTCTGATGCCCAACAACCCACGCGCTGGGGGTATTTCCCGCCGCATTGAGGGCGAAGAGCGTAACGAACTGCGCGAAGCCCTCAATGGTTTGGTCGTGCCGGGTGACATGGGCCTGATTGTCCGCACTGCTGGCCTCGGCCGCAGCAGCCAGGAAATGCAATGGGACTTGGATTACCTGCTGCAACTCTGGAGCGCTATTAAAGAAGCGTCCCAGGACCGCGCAGCCCCATTCCTGATCTATCAGGAAAGCAACGTCATTATCCGCGCTATCCGCGACTACCTGCGCCAAGATATCGGTGAAGTGCTGATCGACAGCATCGAAGCCCAGCAGGAAGCACTGAGCTTCATCAATCAGGTGATGCCGCAGTACGCCAGCAAGATCAAGCTGTACGAAGACAGCGTCCCGCTGTTCAACCGTTTCCAGATCGAAAGCCAGATCGAAACCGCCTTCCAGCGCGAAGTTAAACTGCCTTCTGGCGGTTCCATCGTCATCGATCCGACTGAAGCCTTGGTGTCTATCGACATCAACTCGGCACGCGCCACCAAAGGCAGCGACATCGAAGAAACAGCCCTGCAGACCAACCTGGAAGCGGCTGAAGAAATCGCCCGCCAACTGCGCCTGCGAGATATCGGCGGCCTGATCGTGATCGACTTCATCGACATGACCCCGGCTAAAAACCAGCGCGCCGTTGAAGATAAAGTGCGTGAAAGCCTCGAAGCAGACCGCGCCCGCGTGCAAGTCGGCCGCATTTCCCGCTTCGGCCTGCTGGAAATGTCCCGTCAGCGCCTGCGCCCGTCCCTCGGGGAAAGCAGCGGTATCGTCTGCCCTCGCTGCAACGGCCAAGGCATCATCCGTGATGTTGAATCGCTGTCTCTGGCAATTCTGCGCCTGATCGAAGAAGAAGCCCTGAAAGACCGCACTGCTGAAGTGCGTGCTCAGGTACCAATCCCAGTTGCCGCATTCCTGCTTAACGAGAAACGCAACTCGATCACCAAGACCGAGCTGCGCACCCGTGCTCGCATCGTCATCATCCCGAACGATCACTTGGAAACCCCGCACTTCGAAGTGCAGCGTATCCGTGATGACAGTCCGGAGGCCCTGTCTGGCCAGTCCAGCTACGAAATCGCAGCTGTTGAAGTTGAAGAAGAGAAGCAGACCACCGCGACCCGCACCTTGGTTCGTCAGGAAGCTGCAATCAAGACTGTGCCTCAGCGTACAGCTCCTGCCCAAGCTGAAGCGGATCCGGTAGCAGCCCCTGCCCCATCAGAGCCAAGCTTGTTCAAAGGCCTGGTGAAATCACTGGTGAGCTTGTTTGCTGGCAAACAGGAAGAAAAGCCTGTAGTTGTCGAAAAGAAATCTGAGCGCCCACAGCGCGAAGAACGCCGCAACGGTCGCCAGCAGAACCGCAATCGCGCTGGCCGTAATGGTGAGGAGCGTAAACCTCGCGAAGAACGCGCACCTCGTGAAGAGCGTGCACCGCGCGAGGAACGTGCCCCGCGTGAGGAGCGCGCGCCACGCAATAACCGCGAAGAGCGCAACCTGCGTGAAAACGTTGAAGTGCGCGAGCCGCAAGAGCAGCGTCAGTCGCGCCCACCACGCGATCGCAAACCTCGCGAGGAGCGTCAGCCTCGTGAACTGCGTGAGCCACTGGATGCCGTTCAATCCGAGAACAGCAACGAGGAAACTCGTGAGCGTCCGCAGCGTGAGCCACGCCAGCCACGTCAGCCGCGTGAAGATCGCCAGCCACGCAACGAACAAGTTGCCGCCGCTGATGAAGAGCTGCTGAATAACGAAGAGCTGAACGAAGATGATCAGGACAACAGCGAAGGCGGTGATCGTCCGCGCCGTCGTTCTCGTGGCCAGCGTCGTCGCAGCAATCGTCGCGAGCGTCAGAATGATGCCAACGGCAATCCAATTGACGCTAACGAGGAAAATACAACTGACGCCACTGCCGCTATCGCTGCCAGCACTGCAGTCGCTGCAGTCGCTGAAGTGGTAACTGAAGCCGCAGCCAGCACGCAGCCTGCTGCCGAAAACACCCCGGTAGAGGTTGTTGTCGAGGCTCCTGCTGAAGCTCAACCGGTTGCTGCATTTGTAGCCACTGAGGAATCTGCACCAGCCAGCGCTGCTCAAGTTGAAGTGGCTGAAATTGCCCCTCAGGTAGTGCCTGCTGCTGAAACTCAAGCTGAAGCAGCCCCAGCGACTGTTGCCGTTACTGAGCCTGAGACAGCACCTGTTGCTGCCGAAGCCGCTCCGGCTGTTGTTGCCGAGCCGGCAGCTAGCGAAACCGCACCGGCTGTTGCAGAAGCCAGCCCGGTCGTTGCACAAGCTGAGCCAGTTGCCCAGCCAGCCGTAGTGGCAACCACTAATGGCCGCGCACCGAACGACCCGCGTGAAGTGCGTCGTCGCAAGCGTGAAGCTGAAGCTGCCGCGAAAGCTGCTGCCGAAGCTCAGGCTCTGGCAGCAGCCGCCCCGGCTGTAGCGACAGTTGCTGAAGTAGTCGAGCCTGTTGTGAGCGAAGCTGCACCGGCCGCTGTTGAGGTTTCGGAGCCAGTTGCTGAGGCATCAGAGCCAGTAGTAGCTGAAATCCCAGCCGCTGCTGAAGTAACGGTTGCCGAGGCACAGACTGAGGATGCCGCCACAAGCGAGCCTCAGGAAGTCGCCACCAGCAACGAAGCGACCAACGAGCCTAAACCACTCGTCTAACGCTTAGCCGTTAAAAAGCCCCGCTAGGTCAGCCTAGCGGGGCTTTTTAATGCATGCTCGAATCAATTGTTTGGCGTGTGAACCAGCGCTTCAGGCGTGTCGATATCCCAGAAAATACCTTGATCCGTCACATCAATCGCTTCAACCGATACTCCGGTGAAGAGGCTCCGTGCACCGCGATCCCCTCTGAGATTCATCAGATCAGAACCATGTGAGTTGGCAAAGGCGACAGGATGGCCGTATCGGCCGCCCTTCTGCGCAACACTGACAGAGGATCGAAGCAAGCCAGCGGCTACCCGCTCAATCGTCTCAGGCCTGATAAACGGCATGTCTCCTAGGAGGATCAGCCACCCTGGAGCATCTGCCGATGCTCGGACCCCAGCGGCCAGACTTTCCCCCATCCCCTCTGATTGCAGCAAAATTGGCTGGCAAGCATAAGCTTCAGCCAGACCGATGACAGCAGTGCGCCCTGGCGATGTGACCAGCACTCTGCGCGTCAATTGTGGCGGTATATTGCACAGTACTTGTTCAAGCACCGGTCGAACCACGCCATCATTCCCAAGGCATGGCGCGAGCAGCTTGTCTGAACGTTCACCTGCTTGCTGCCGGTAACGTGTGCCCTGCCCTGCTGCCAGAATGACTACACACGGCAGGCTGCTCATGTCTGTGGCTCAGGAGCACGCTGGGTATTTTTCTGGATCGACTGCACCTGATTCTTGATCGCTACAATCTCAGCCATCACTGATAGGGCTATTTCAGCGGGAGTATGACTGCCGATATAGAGCCCTATCGGCCCATGCAGGCGGCTGATAGCCGCTTCGCTCAAACCGAGCTGAGCTAAGTTTTCGCGCCGACGCTGGCTGTTTCTGCGTGAACCAAGCGCCCCCACGTAAAAAGCTGGCGAATCCAGTGCGGTCAACAAAGCCATATCATCAAGACGCGGATCATGGGTTAGAGCAATGATTGCCGTGCGCTCATCCGCTTTAATGCTGAGCACGGCATCATCAGGCATGCCGGGCACAAATTGGCCATTTCGCTCATCCCAGCCATGCACGAACTCTTCACGAGGATCACAAACCAGCACTTCGAAATCGAGCATGCGCGCCATTTCTGCAACGTAGCGCGATAGCTGCCCAGCGCCGATCAGTAATAACCGCCAGCGCGGGCCATAAATGGCGCGTAAGGTATGTGCATCAAATTGCAGACTATCTGTCCTTGCGGCTGGCGTAAGCCGAACCTCGCCGGTTTCAAGGTTCAGTTCACGGGCAACGATCTCATGAGCTTCACAGCGATTCAGAAGCGCCTCAACCCACGCGTAATCGTCGACACGCTCCTCGACTAGCCGCAAGGTACCGCCGCAAGGAAGTCCGAATCGTGCAGCCTCCTCCTTGGTCACACCGTAAGTAACCCATTGCACGGCGGGACCTTGCTCAGGCAAACGCCCGTCATTCAGGCGTGCAATCAGATCGTCTTCAATACAACCACCGGAAACCGAGCCAATGACGACACCGTCCCCGCGCAAAGCCAGCATGGCGCCTGGCTGACGAGGGGCGCTGCCCCACGTCTGTACAACGCTATAAAGGATTACACGCTGCCCTGCACGGCGCCATTCCAGCACGCTGCGCAGGACATTCAGATCAGCGCTGTCCATCAGCTATTAGCCTTGCGCCAACCCTGCAACTGTATTCCAACAGGCAGGTTACGGATGCGCTGGCCAGTCGCTGCGAAAATGGCGTTACACAGCGCAGGCGCAATGGGCGGAACCCCTGGCTCACCCACACCGCCCAGAGGCACCTCCCCATCCGGCGTAACGAAATGCACTGCAACCTGCTTAGGCGCCAAATCAATACGGGCCACTTCATACATATGGAAATTGTCCTGCTGCGCCTGGCCATCCTTGAAGCTGATCTGGCTGCTAACCGCATTACCTAACCCCATGACACAGGCCCCTTCCATCTGGGAACGAATCCGATCTGGGTTAATCTGCGGCCCACAGTCCACGGCAATATCTGCCTTATGCACGATCAGGTTGCCGTTGTCCTCGACCTCCACATCAAGCACCACAGCCACGTAGCTGACAAAACTGTAGTGCAAGGCCAGCCCAAGGCCACGACCTTGCGGTAGTTTTCTGCCCCAGCCAGCCGCTTTTGTTGCGGCCTCCAAGACCGCCCGCATACGTCCCGTATCAATCGGGTATTTGACCGGTGACTCGCCGTAGTTCCAGCCGCTTCCGTCCAAACTTGCCGGATCAATCTTACGATCGTTTCCTAATAGCTTAAGCTGATAAGCCAGTGGGTCTTGCCCGGCCTTATGTGCCAGCTCATCAATAAAGCTCTGTATGGCAAAGGCATGAGGAATATTCAGAACTGAGCGATACCAGCCCACACGCGTAAAGGCTTGGGCCTCCGGGTTTTCCATGCGCACATTGGGAATCGCATAGGCCATGTTGGTAATACCCATGCCCAGCTCGAATGGCCCTGAGTTTTTCGCACCTGGTGCAAACAGTGAAGCGATGGTGGGTGACGCCACACGCTGCAACCACGCAGTGGGCTGACCGGATTGGTCCAGGCCTGCTTTGATGTACTCGGCCGCAACCGTATGAAAGTAGGAGTGGCGAAGATCATCTTCACGCGTCCACTGCACCCGAACAGGCGTTCCTTCGATGGCTTTGGCCAGAATCGCTGCCTCAACCATGTAGTCAGGCTTCGACTTACGTCCGAACCCGCCCCCTAGCAATGTGACGTTCACTTTCACATTGTCTAGCGGAATCCCCAAACGCTGAGCAATACGCTCGCGGGCTACTTGTGGCGCTTGAACAGGTGCCCACACTTCACAGGAACCTTTCTTGTACACGGCAAGCGCGACCATAGGCTCCATAGGGGCCTGGGTCAGGTGCGGCAAATAATAAGTCGCTTCATGAGTACCGGCAGCCTTACTCAACGCCTGATCAACATCGCCATTGTTACGCACTACTTTGCCCGGCTTTTTCACAGCGCTCTCAAGCTGCTGCCGGTATTCAGACGAGTTGTAACGGGCATTGGGGCCGTCATCCCATTGCAACTTCAGTGCATCGCGGCCTTTGATCGCGCCCCAAGTGTGCTTGGCCAGAACAGCGACACCGCCCAAAGGTTGAAACTCAGAAGGCAGCGGCGAAGCATCAATCTTGATGACCTTAACCACACCCGGGACTTTGAGCGTTGCACTGTCGTCGACAGAAACCAGTTTGCCGCCATATACCGCTGGACGAGCGATCGTGGCGTAGAGCATGCCTTCAAGATGTATATCAGCACCGTAGAGGGCTTGGCCCGTAACGATGTCCTCGCCATCAATGGCGCGGTTAGAGTCCTTACCGATGTAGCGGAATTCACTGGCCGGTTTCAGACGTAATGTGTCACGTGGCGGCACCGGGAGATCGGCCGCTGCCTCAGCAAGCTCACCATAACCCAGCGTGCGGCCAGACGGCTTGTGCAAGACCTGATGCAACTGCGCCTGACACTCAGCCACAGGAACCTGCCACCGACCTGCTGCGGCCTGCTCAAGCATGGCTCTGGCGGCAGCACCACAGCGTCGCATGGGTTCATACCAGTGGCGCATGCTGCGTGAACCGTCGGTGTTCTGGTTACCAAAGCGTACTTCGTCACCATACGCCTGCTGCACTTTGATCTGCGCCCAGTCGGCCTCAAGCTCATCTGCAACAACCATAGCCAAACTGGTACGGATGCCCTGCCCCATCTCAGAACGGTTACAAATGACCGTCACGGAGCCATCGGTGGCAATGCTGAGGTAGATTTTAGGGTCATCCACGACGCCATTAGGCATCCCTTCCCCACCATATTTTTCCTCTTCAGCGGCAAAAACAGATGGCCAACTCCAACTGGCCATGATCACCAGCGCACCGGTCGCCCCCAACCCTTTAAGGAAGTTGCGGCGGCTGAGATTATTAAGGGTGTAGGCAATAGGTGAGGAATTCATCACTGCGCCTCCTTGATTTGAGAGGCCGCTTGGCGAATCGCTGTCTTGATGCGGTTATAGGTCCCACAACGACAGATGTTGCCGATCATGGCTTCTTCAATCTGCTCGTCGGTTGGGTTTGGGTTGCTTTTAAGTAAAGCAGTAGCCGACATAATCTGGCCGCCCTGACAGTAACCACACTGGGCCACTGCCGTGTCCAGCCAAGCAGCTTGAACGAGCTTACCGACAGGGTCTTGCCCGAGCTGCTCAATGGTGCTGACGTTTTTACCGGCCACAGTACCGACTGGAGTCACGCAGCTGCGAACAGCAACACCATCAAGGTGCACCGTGCAAGCTCCGCACAAGCCCATTCCGCAGCCGAACTTGGTGCCTGTGTAGCCTGCCACATCACGAATAGCCCACAGCAGAGGCATATCTTCCGTGACGTCCAGCTGTTGCTCTTTACCATTGAGTTTCAGGGTAATCATCTGCTCGTCCGCCATCATCTAGTTATTAATTAACAGGCGATCTCAGCTCATCTTGAACGGGATAACCGGTGCGGCAATCGGCTCTTATTCGGCCCTTTATCGGTTAGGTGTTGCCAAAAATTCAAGCAATAGGAACCCAAGTACGCCACACAGCGAACCGCTTGACCAGACCAAACCAGACAAATTGCACCGCACCGACGTACCTAAATAGAAATCCGGGTTTAATACAGATTGGGCTCTATCTCAAGCTCAACGCCGAAGCGGCTAGCAATGTCAGCCTGAATTTTACGGGCGAGGTTCAACAATTCTGTACCGGTAGCACAGCCATAGTTAACCAGCACCAGCGCCTGCAATTTGTGCACACCCGCGTCCCCTTCCCTGAAACCTTTCCAGCCCGCTTGCTCAATCAGCCAACCAGCCGCCAGTTTGACTTGACCATCCGCTTGAGGGTAGGCAACCAGCTGCGGATAAGCCCGCTTGAGCTCAGCCGCGGTTTCAGCGCTGACCAAAGGATTCTTGAAAAAACTCCCGGCATTACCCAATACCGCCGGGTCAGGGAGTTTCTCGCTACGAATGCTGCATACGGCCCGACTGACATCAAGAGGAGATGGCTCGGTGATGCCCTGATCAAGTAGGTGCTGCTGTACGAGCCCATAGTGCAACGTCAGTGCGGCTGTACGGCGCAGATTGAACCGCACCCGTAAAATCACCCAGCGACCGCTCTTCTGCTTAAACAAGCTGTCGCGATAGGCAAAGGCACAGTCAGCCAGATCAAAGTCCCTCACCTCACCTGACTCCCGATCCAGAGCCGTCAGCCCGGCGAATACGTCTTTGATTTCAACACCGTAAGCACCAATATTCTGCATCGGTGCAGCACCCACAGTGCCGGGAATTAGACTGAGGTTTTCAAGACCGGAGAAACCTTGCTCAAGCGTCCACAAGACAAATGAATGCCATACTTCGCCAGCCTCAGCCTCGACCACAACTCGCTCACCGTCGTCACTGAGTAGCCTCAGGCCACGGCTGTTCATGCGCAACACCAGCGCATCAACATCACGTGTCAGGAGCAGGTTGCTTCCTCCGCCGATTACCCATAGAGGCACATTGCGGGCAGCGGCATAAGAAATGGCTTCACGCACATCCTGCTCATTAACGGCTTCAGCAAAATACTGTGCCTGCACATCTACGCCAAAACTGTTGTAGGGTTTGAGCGAAACCTGAGACTGCACCAGCAACGTCATAAGCGTCCTTTGATTTCCACGACTAAGGCGTCACAGGCTTGCTCAATTAAATCTAACACCTGCTCGAAGCCATCTTCCCCACCGTAGTAAGGATCAGGCACTTCACTAAGTGGCATCTGATAACGACGCAAGAACAGATCCAGCTCTGCCTTCGCTGAGTGAGGCTGAATTTGCTGCAAATTGCTCAAGTTGCTCTTGTCCATCGCCAAAATCAGATCAAAGCGCTGGAAGTCTTCAGGCACGGCCTGCCGACCTCGCAAAGCTGACATGTCATAACCGCGATGTTGTGCAGCACGACGGGTACGGCTGTCAGCCTGCTTGCCGACATGCCAGTCGCTGGTTCCGGCGGAATCCACTTCAACCCGGCCATCCAGCCCTGCTTCCTGCAATTTATGGCGCAACACCGCTTCAGCCGTAGGTGAGCGGCAGATATTACCCAGGCAAACGAACAAAATGCGCATCAAGCCCCCAGCAGCTGGCGAACCCGCGCCAAATCTTCAGGGGTATCAACGCCCGCCGCTGGCGCCTCAAGGGCGTCTGCAACGTGGATACGCACGCCATGCCACAGGGCACGCAACTGCTCAAGGCACTCGGTATTTTCCAGCCAGCATGGGCCCCAACTGACAAAGTCATGCAGAAATTGAGCACGGTAAGAATAAATGCCGATGTGACGACGGTAAGGAACGTTCTGCGGCAGCTGCTCTTTGCTCACAGCAAACGCATCACGCGCCCATGGCAGTGGAGCACGACTAAACGTCAGGGCCAGCCCGGTTTTATCCGCCACCACCTTGACCACATTAGGATTGAACAGCGACTGCACATCCTCAATGGGCTCAGCCAGTGTAGCAATGGCAGCCTGAGGGTTATTGGCCAGGTTTTCAGCCACTTGGTCAATGATCGAAGGCGGAATAAGCGGCTCATCCCCTTGCACATTGACCACAATCGCGTCAGCAGCGAGGCCCAAGGCCGTTGCCACTTCAGCCAGACGGTCAGTTCCCGAGTTGTGATCGACACGCGTCATCACAACCTTCGCTCCAAAACCTTCGCAAGCGTCAGCGATGCGCTGATCATCGGTGGCGACTACCACTTGCTGAGCGGCACTGCGGCATGCCTGCTCCCAAACGTGCTGAATCATCGGCTTGCCAGCAATATCTTGAAGCGGCTTGCCCGGCAGACGGCTAGAGGCATAACGGGCAGGAATAACAACGGTAAAGGCAGTGCTCATTTATTTATCCAGACGCTCATCAACGTTCAGGGTGCGAGCCTCGCCTTCGAGCATGACAGGAATACCATCACGCACCGGATACGCCAGCGCATCGGCTTTGCAGATCAACTCGCTTTTGTCTGCGGAGAGGTGCAGAGGCCCCTTGCACAGTGGGCAAGCGAGGATGTCGAGAAGTTTCGTGTCCATGGCAGTTCCTTGTTAAACCGGCCGGCTCGGCCGGACTCATCAGATATTTGAATCAGCTACGCGGTATCAATCGCTGTAGTTGTTGATCGAACCAACCGACAAATTCAGGTGTGGGTTCAGCATCAACCGCCAGATACCACCAATCATCCAGGGCAAAGCCCCGGCATTTGACTGCATCCTTTTCCGTCATTAGCACCGGCAATTTCGGGGTAAAGTCCAGTAACTCTGAGCTGTAGGGAGCATGGTCGGCAAATGCATGGCATACAGGCTTCCAGTGTAGTCCTTCAAGGGTGTTGAAGAAACGCTGGGGGTTGCCGATACCAGCCACCGCATGCACGGACTGCCCCGGTGGGAAATGATCCAGTGGCCGTTGTTCAGCGGTTTTGAGGTTAACCAAGGCCTTAGCCCGTAGGACAAAACCATAGCCACCGGCAGGCGCGTTGCGCGTGCCGTTATAAAGCACTGCATCCACGCTTTTCAGGCGCTCAGACGGCTCCCGCAGCGGTCCTTCCGGCAGACAACGGCGATTGCCGAGCCCACGGGCCGCATCAATCAGTACCAGCTCAAGGTCCCGCGCCAGACGGTAGTGCTGCAGGCCATCATCACTGAGGATCAAATCCAGCGGCTGTTCAGCCAGCAGTGCCTGCACGGCACGACTGCGGTCAGGGTCAATCATCAGCGGTACACCGCAACGCTGCACGATCAGCAGCGGTTCATCCCCCGCCACACTGGCAGCCTGGCTGGCTTCTACTCTCCAGGGGAAGTGTGGCGGCTTGGCACCGTAGCCACGGCTGACAACACCTACGCGCAATCCCTGGCGGCGGCAATGTTCAACCAACCAGAGGATCATCGGCGTTTTACCAGTGCCACCCACTGTAATGTTTCCAACTACAACGACAGGCACTGGCGCCCGGTAGCTTTGGCTCTGACCGCTCAGAAAACACGCACGCTTACGCTGGACAACCGTCCGATACAGCCACTCCAATGGGCGCAGCAACAGTAACGCCGGATGTCCGTTGTACCAGGCTTGGCTAAGACGCTCAGCGAGGCTCATAACACATCAACCTCAAGGCTTAGCCTGCGCCTCGACTGTGGTCAGTCGCAAATGGGAGAAGCCCAGCTTACCGGCAGCATCCATAGCGGTGATCACCGCCTGATGCGGGGTCTGGGCGTCCGCACTGATAATGAGCGGCAGGCTGTTATCCCCCGCAGATTCCTTCTGCAAAGCTGCGATCAGGTTGTCCAGCTTGCTTTCCATCAGCTGCTGGCCGTTCATTGAATAGGTGCCATCGGCTGCAATCAGAATTTCCAACTGCTTCAATTCTGTTTGCTCAGGGGGCGTTCCACTGGCCGCTTCCGGCAGATCGACTTTCATCTGCGTTTCACGGGTAAAGGTTGTGGTCACCACAAAGAACAGCAGCAGAATAAAAACTACGTCGATCAGCGAAGCCAGGTTGATCTCGACGTTTTCCCGCGGTTTACGCCGAAACTTCACGGTTTTTCCTCACCGAGATCGACATCACGGTCGCCTTGCACCACTTCCACCAGTCGAATCGCTTCTTGCTCCATGCCCACGACCAACTCGTCAACACGACGCTGCAGGTAACGGTGAAAGAACAGCGCCGGTATAGCTACGATCAGGCCCGCGGCCGTGGTGATCAGCGCCTTAGCAATACCGCCAGCCAGTGAACCCGCATTGGTCATGCCTGAGCCCATAAAGGAGCTGAAAATGTCGATCATACCCAGCACAGTACCCAGCAGCCCTAGCAACGGAGCAATACCGGCAATGGTGCCTAGCGCATTGAGGTAGCGCTCCAGCTCATGAATGACCCGGGCCGCAGCCTCCTGGATACACTCTTTCATGATCTCCCGGCCATGCTTGGAATTGGCCAGGCCTGCGGCCAGAATCTGCCCGAGCGGAGAGTCAGCGCGCAGCTCCTTGAGCTTCTGGTTATTGAGTTTCTTTTCCTTGATCCACTTCCACACCTGGCCTAACAGGTGGGGGGGAGACACGCGGCTTGGCCGCAGCGTCCAGAGTCGTTCGGCGATAATGCCTGCAGCAGCGATAGAACACAGAATGATCGGCAGCATAATCCAGCCGCCAGCTTTGACCAGTTCCCACACGGTAGCAGATCCCCTTCTCAAAATTCCCGCAACTCTAGCATAGGCCTGCTGCCACGCCGACCGCTGTATGACTCATTTTTCACGCCAAAAGTGCAACTGCGCTCTGCCGGACTCTGCCGGAACAAAGCGCCCCAGTTTTATGCGGATGGCGCCCTGCTCGGCAGTGTCATAAATCTGTGTTCCGACATCCCGATAGCGCTGCACAACTGCCTCATGCGGGTGGCCAAAAGCATTGTGAGCACCACGGGAAATCAGACTGTTGGCAGGCCTTACACGCTCAAGTAATAACTGTGACGAGGAACTCCGACTGCCGTGATGAGGCGCCAGCAGCCAGTGAACCCTTTGCAGCCCGGTATTTTCCACTAGACCTCTTTCAGCGTCCTGATCTATGTCACCCGTGAGCCACAGCTGCTCCCCACCCGCCTCAACCATCAACACACAGGAGGCCTGATTGCCGTTGCGCGCTCCCGACCATTGCCACAGGCGAAAGCGCACGCCATTCCACTGCCACTGCGCATCACTCAGGCAAGGATCAGCCTTCAAGGCAGCCCCCAGTTTCACGGGCTCACCACTGACCACACGCCGAACCGGCACCCCCTGTGTGATAGCTATTGCACCGCCGCTATGATCGGTGTCGGCATGGCTGATCAGCATCATGTCCAGTTTGCGCACATCCAACGCCCGCAAAGAAGGCACAACGATCCTCTGCCCGGTATCAAACTCGCCAAACTTAGGCCCTGCGTCATAAAGGAGATCGTAATCCCGGGTTCTGATCAGAACCGAAAGCCCCTGCCCCACATCCAACACCCAGACATCCGCTTCACCAGACTCAGGGCGTACCGCCGGCAGGAAAACCAGCGGCATGAGTAGCCCCAAACCTAGGCTTCGCATGGGCAAGGCCGCGGGCATCAATAAGACTAACCCGCCAATCAGACCACAGCCCCAGGCCCACAGCGGGAGCGCACTGGGCGTCCAGGCTGGCAGCAACTGCGCCAATAACGCCAACACACTAAACAAGATATTCAGTGTGCCTCCTGCCAGCCATAGCAGACCTTCGCCAAGCCACGGAACTGGTAGAAGCACCATGCCGAGCAACCCCAGCGGCACCGTTATAAAACCGACTATTGGCCCCGCAATCAGATTAGCTAAAGGGCTGGTGATGCTGATTGGCAAGCCCTGCACCACCAACAGCGGTACAAGCCCCACAGCCATGGTCCACTGCACCCGCCACAAACTTGACCACCAACGCCATGCACCAAGTCGACCGGAAAAGATCAGCACCAGCAGGATGACCGCACCGAACGACAACCAGAAACCTGCCTGGAGACACACCAACGGCTCCCATAACAAAACCGCCAGTAAACTGATTAGCAGAGGATCAATCACCCCGAGATGACGGTATCGCCAGCGCCATATCAGCACCAATGCAACAGCCACACAGGCACGCTGAACCGGCACCTGAAACCCCGCTAACAGGCCGTAGCCCATTGCCCCGGCAAAGCTGACCACACAAGCCACAGGCAACCAGGGCCAACGCTGCGGCCACCAGCCCAGACGTGCAAGGCCCGCTACCAAACCATACAGCAGAGCCGCCATCAGGCCGATATGCTGGCCTGAGATCACCATAAGATGCACTGTCCCGGTATTTTGAAACACTAGCCAATCAGCACTGCTGAGGCCGGAACCATCGCCCAGCACCAGCGCACTCAATGCTCCGGCTTGCCCGGCAGCCGAAGCGGCCAGTAGCTGCTGACGTAATCTGTCACGCCATGAGGACAGACCGCCCGCCTCTCTCAGGCGATAACCACTTTTAACCGTTCCACCGGCACCAATGCGCTGCCCGAGCAGCCAAGCCTCGTAATCAAATGACTGTGGATTGACTAAACCTCGGGGCCGTTTAAGGCGCACAGCCATACGCCAAACCTCGCCACCTCGTAACTGCGGGCCGTCATACCAGGACAGACGCATTTTCCGAGGTAGTACGTAACGACGCGACGTGGCGTCCCTCAACTCGAAACGCACCACCTCCCGACTGACTTCCGGCAATCCTGCTACGGTTCCTTCCAGCCATAAGGTTCGCCCATCCAGCTCGGCAGGCAGCCGGTCATCTAGAGCTGACTGGGTGCTAATACAGGACCACGACAGTCCCAACAAAAACAGCCCCAGTGGATAGACCCTTCCAACTGACAACACAATCCCCACCGCCAGCATCCCCAGAACCCACCCCGTAGGCGGCAGAGCTGGTAACCAACGCAGCACCACCAGCCCGGCAATAGCTGCAAGCATCCCTGTTCGCATGACTCACTCCCTGAGCCTTCGGCAGAAACAAAAAAGCCGTTACACAAGTAACGGCTTTTTCATATCGCGGGTGTGATTACTCGTAGCGCAAGGCTTCAGCAGGCTGAATCCGTGAAGCCCGCCAAGACGGATAAATCGTGGCAAGAAAGCTCAAGCTGAAGGCTGCCGTGCAAATCAGCACCACATCAAAAACCTGCAAATCCGAAGGCAGGTTACTGACGAAGTAAACATCCGAGCTCATCACATGCCGCCCACTCACCCGCTCGATCCACCCCACCAACTGGCTGACATTTAGCGCCGCAATCACCCCAAGGACCGCACCGATCAGCGTGCCGATTACACCGATCACCGTACCTTGAACCATGAAAATACCCATGATCTGCTGCGGTGTGGCCCCGAGAGTTCTCAAAATGGCGATATCAGCGCCTTTATCCGAAACCACCATGATCAACGTCGCAATGATGTTGAAGGCAGCAACCGCCACAATCAGCAGTAGAAGCAAGCCGATCATGGTTTTTTCCATCTTCATTGCACTGAACAGGCTGCCCTGGGTCTGGGTCCAGTCGCTGGGCTTAAACCCTTCCCCCAAGTCCGCAGCAATGCTGGCGGCCACCTGCGGCGCCTGATACAAGTCGGCCAGTTTCAGGCGCACACTTTGCACCTGCCCCGGCTCAAAGCGCTGGATTTGCGCCGCGTCGGCCACATTAATCAGAGCCAACGAGCTGTCCAGCTCTGCGCCGACCTTAAAGATACCCACCACGTTCAGACGCTGCATACGCGGGCTAATCCCACCCGGTACGCTGCTGACCTCTGGCACGATCAGCGCCAATTTGTCGCCAATACGCAACTGGAAGCGGCGTGCGGTAATCTCGCCGATCACCACGCCATAATCGCCTTCACGCAAGTCCTCAAGCCGACCCTGGATCATGTGCTGGCCGATGATGGAGACCTGCGGCTCCAGTAACGGATCAACGCCATGCAACTGCACCGGCTGCATCACGCCGCGGTATGACAGCATGCCCTCCAGCTCAGCGAATGGAACAGCACCCAACACCTGCGGGTTTTTCCGCGCAGCAGCCGCCACTGCCTGCCAGTCACTCAGCGGCTTATCCGCAGAAATACTGGCGTGTGGCACCATACCTAGAATCCGCGTGCTCATCTCCTTCTGAAACCCATTCATCACCGACAGAACCACAATCATCGCCAGCACACCCAGTGCCAGACCAATCATTGAGGTCATCGAGATAAAGGAGATGTAGTGGTTACGCCGTTTCGCACCGGTGTAACGGATACCTATAAACAGACTCAGCGGGCGGAACATCAGGCAGCCACCAACTTACCGCCTTCCAGACGCAGCACGCGATCCATCTGCTGCGCCAGAGACATATCGTGAGTAACGACCAAGAATGCAGTCTGAGAAGAGCTGCTCAGCTCCTTCATAAGCTCCTGAATACCTTGTGCTGTGTGCTGATCCAAGTTACCGGTCGGCTCATCCAGCAGCACCAGCCCCGGACGGTTCACCAAAGCACGGGCAATCGCCACCCGCTGACGCTCACCACCTGACAGCTCTGCCGGTTTGTGCGCCAGACGATGGCCCAACCCCACTCGCTCCAACAATGCCGTAGCACGCTCACGAGCTTCATGGATCGGCGTGCGACCGATCAGCAGTGGCATGCACACATTCTCCAGCGCTGTGAACTCAGGCAGCAGATGGTGAAACTGATAAACAAAGCCCAGCGCCCGATTGCGCAGTAAGCCTCGTTGTTTTTCATTCAGCGCAGACAGTTCTTCACCAGCCAACCAGACACTACCCGTGCTAGGCGTATCCAGCCCACCCAGCATATTTAGCAAGGTACTTTTACCCGAGCCGGAACTGCCGACGATGGCCACACGCTCCCCAGGATGAAGCTCTAGCTGCAGATCTTGCAGAACCACAACCGACTGCGGACCCTCGTCATAACTTTTGCCAAGGTTGCGACAACTCAAAACCGCCCGATCTTGCATAACCTGATCACTCATAACGCAGAGCCTCCGCTGGCTGGGTACGTGCAGCACGCCAAGCCGGATAAAGGGTGGCTAAAAAACTCAGAAGCAATGCTGCACCACACACCATGAGTACGTCCGGCAGCATCAACTGTGAAGGCAGATAGTCGATGAAATAAACATCCGCATTAAGAAACTGAATACCCAGCACCTGTTCTACCCAGGCGATAAAACGGCTGATATTCAACGCGGCCAGAATACCCAGCACCGCCCCAATCAACGTGCCGAATACACCGATCACCGTACCCTGAACCATAAAGATGGCCATGATCTGCCCCGGCGTGGCGCCTAAGGTACGGAGAATCGCGATGTCGCCCTTCTTATCCGTCACGACCATAACCAACGTGGAGATGATGTTGAATGCCGCCACTGCCACGATCAGCAGTAACAGCAAGCCGATCATGGCCTTTTCCATGCGGATAGCCTGATACAGATTGCCGTGAGTGCGGGTCCAATCGCGAGCATAGTAGTCGCCATTGCCCAACTGCTCAGACAACGCCCACGCCGTGCGCGGGGCTTGGAAAAGGTCGGCAAACTTCAAACGCACGCCCTGAACCTGATCAGGTTTCCAACGTTGCAGACGAGCGATGTCCTGCACGTGGGTCAGGGCCAGATGCCCATCCACCTCACCAGCGCCAACATGGAAGATGCCCACCACAGTGAAACGCTTAAGACGCGGAAACATCCCGCCTGGCGTTACGGTTACTTCCGGCGCAACAAACGTGATCTTGTCGCCTAGGCCAACGCCCAGCTTAGATGCCGCCTTATCCCCCAGCACCATGCCGAATTCACCAGCCTTAAGAGCTTGGAGATTACCCTGTTGGAAGAAGCCATCAATGATCGAGACTTTCGACTCCTCAGCCGGGTCGATTGCGTTAATCAGCACCTTCTGCACTTGCCCGTTGTTACTGAGCAAACCCTGCATCTGGCTAAACGGGGCCACCGCTACAACCTGCGGGTTCTCTTGAACCCGTTGCGCCAAGTTGCGCCAATCACTGATGGGAGTTGGGCTTTCAATCGTGGCATGGGGCACCATGCCGAGGACACGGGTGCGCATTTCGTGGTCGAAGCCGTTCATAACCGACAACACCAGAATCATTACCAGCACGCCCAGCGCCAGCCCGATCATAGAAGTCATGGAAATAAACGAAACAAAATGACTGCGGCGCTTGGCCCGCGTGTAGCGTGTACCAATAAATACAAATAATGGTCTGAACATGTCGGGCTGATTCGCGGGAAAAAGAAACGTCCTTGTGGCAGGGCTGAAAAAGCGGCCGTACACTCTGACCACTACTGTTGCTAAGGATTCGCCATGCCGATGCAAGAAGATATTGATCGCCGCGAATACTATCGTATCGACGACACGATAGCACTGGAATTCACCCAGCTAACGGGTGCAGACGCAGTGTCTGGTGATGAACTTCACGACAGTTCACCACTGTTCAATCTGCTCAGCGACCTGCAACTGATGGAAATTGAATCCCAGCACCTGCTGCGCAGCATCGGCGAACGTGACCGCACCCTGGCCAACTACCTCAAGCTAACCAACAAACGTATTGAGCTATTGGGGCAGGCACTGTCTCAGAGCCTGTTGCGCGATATCGGCCCGGCGCGTGAAGTCAGCATCTCCGAAGCCGGTATCAATTTCTTACACAACAGCCCCGTCCAAGCCAATAGCCATCTGGCGCTGAAAATGATCCTGATGCCTCAGGCACTGGGTCTTCTCTTACGGGCCCGCGTTATTCACTGCCGGCCTGTGGCCAATGAAAAATTTGAACTGGGCCTCGAATTTGAATCGCTGACCGAGGCCCAACGCCAAACCCTTGCACGCCACATCTTGCAGCGCCAGGCGCAAAAGCGCCGCGAGGCATTGAAGCAGCCCAAGTAAGCACAGCATGAGAGCCCCCCTGTTCTCCCTAATATTTCTGCCCGGCCTGACTCTGGCCGGTACCTTGCACATCCCAGTCGGCCAGCAAGGTTCCGACCTGAGCAGCCTACCCACATACGGCGAGAGCAGACGTAGCGTGCTAGAGCGCTTCGGCCTGGCCGATGAGGAACACCCCAGCGTTGGCAATCCGCCCATCACGCGCTGGGACTACCGCGAATTCAGCGTCTACTTCGAGTACGATCACGTCATCAACAGTGTTCGCCATCATTCCAGCCCCAGCCTACTCAAGGAGCAGCAGTGACAGTTATCTACGGACATCGCGGTGCCAAAGGTGAGGTGCCGGAAAATACGTTGGCCAGTTTCCAACAGTGTCTCCAGCACGGCGTACGTCGCTGTGAGCTGGATTTACATCTATCTCGTGACGGCGAGCTAATGGTTATCCACGACCCGACCCTGAAACGTACCACCGGGCGCCGCGGAAAAGTGGTTGAACATGACGCAGATGAGCTGGTGACCTACGACGCCCGCAAAGGCGGTCCGGGTGCACTCACACCGTGCCCGATCCCGCGTTTGGAAGAGCTGTTTCAACAATGCGACTTCGAACACTGGCAGCTTGAAGTGAAAAGCGCCTCGAAAGTTCGATCCGCACGGTTGGTAGAGCAAATCGCGGCACTAACGGCTAAGTACCACTTAGCCGACAAAGTCACCGTCACTTCCAGCTCCCGCGTGGTACTGAGTGCGCTGAAAGAGCTGGCGCCCCATCTTAAGCGGGGCTTGGTGGCTGAATATGCCTGGCTGGACCCGCTCAAAGTGGCGAAAAACTATGGCTGCCATTTGCTGGCCCTGAACTGGACACTCTGCACCCCGGAGCGCTTGCTTAAGGCGCAGAAAAACGGTCTGCATGTATCCGTATGGACGGTAAATGAGCCAGCGCTGATGCGCCGACTAGCTAACTTTGGCGTAGACAGCATCATCACCGACTTCCCAGGTATTGCAGTCGACACTCTCGGCAAAGCGGCCTGCGCATAACCCCACAGCTTCGCACCGACAAAAAAACCGGCTCAATTGAGCCGGTTTCTTTCTTAGGCCGCCTGATCAGAAACTCTCCCGATTAGGCCAACGCCAGTCGCTTGAGTTGCTGAACGGATCCCCCCCGACCGGCTCAGGCCGCCGGCCGGAGTCGCTTAAAAAAGGCGATTCAGGCCATCAAACGCAGCCACACGGTAGGCTTCCGCCATAGTCGGGTAGTTAAACGTGGTGTTGACGAAATACTTCAGGGTATTCAACTCACCCGGCTGGTTCATGATTGCTTGACCGATGTGAACGATCTCCGAGGCCTGATACCCGAAGCAGTGAACACCCAGGATTTCCAAAGTTTCACGATGGAACAGGATCTTCAGCATGCCCACCGGCTCACTGGAAATCTGTGCACGGGCCATACCCTTGAAGAACGCCTTACCCACTTCGTAAGGGATTTTCGCTTGGGTCAATTCACGCTCGTTCTTACCCACCGAGCTAATTTCAGGGATGGTGTAAATACCGGTCGGTACATCATCCACGTAATGCCAGTTGTCGCCTTCACAAATGTTGCCAGAAGCAGAACGCCCTTGGTCGTATGCAGCACTGGCCAGGCTCGGCCAGCCGATAACATCACCCGCTGCGTATACATTCGCGACAGATGTGCGGTAATGCTTGTCGACCTCAATCTGCCCACGGCTGTTAGCCTTGATACCGATGTTTTCCAGGCCCAGCTGATCAGTGTTACCGGTGCGGCCGTTACACCATAGCAAGGCGTCTGCCTTGATCTTCTTTCCCGACTTGAGGTGCAGAATCACACCGTTTTCCAAGCCCTCGATACGCTCATATTCTTCGTTGTGGCGCACCAACACGTTGTTATTACGCAGGTGGTAGCTCAGCGCATCGGAAATTTCATCATCAAGGAAGCTCAGCAGCTGATCACGGTTGTCGATCAGGTCAACCAATACCCCAAGACCACTGAAAATCGAAGCGTACTCAGAGCCAATCACACCGGCCCCGTAAATGATGAGACGGCGCGGAGTGTGGCTGAGAGTCAGAATGGTGTCGCTGTCATAGACGCGTGGGTGAGAGAAGTCCACGTCAGCAGGACGGTATGGACGAGAACCGGTTGCTACAACGATTTGCTTGGCCACCAGTTTTTCGACGGCACCATTGGGGCAAACCACCTCAATGGTGTTTTCATCCGCAAAGCTGCCAGTACCGAAAAACACATCAATGCGGTTACGTGCGTAATAGCCGGTACGCGAGGTAACTTGCTTGGCGATCACCCGCTCAGCACTTTTCAGCACATCAGGAAACGAGAACCAACGCGGCTCGCCAATCTGACGGAACATGGGGTTGGTGTTGAACTGCATGATCTGGCGAACGGAGTGTCGCAGCGCCTTCGACGGAATCGTACCCAGGTGAGTGCAGTTGCCCCCAACCTCACGACGGTTATCCACTACAGCAACCTTGCGCCCGGCCTTGGATGCATTCATTGCCGCACCCTCACCTGCAGGACCGGACCCCAGCACCACTACGTCGTAGTTATAAACCGCCATGATTACTCCTCAGAACGTACCGGAGCCAATGTGTTTTACTCCGGCGAGACCGTCCACGTACTGTAGACGGTTTGATTAATACCAATAAATCACTGCCCCTTGAGCTAAGAATCAGTTAAGACTTGCTCGCGTCATAGGCCAACGCATCCGCATCATTTTGCGGTGCGCTATTAATCTCTTCGCACTTCTCACGGTTACCGCCACAGATCGAGCACTCTTTCTCAATGCCCAAACTGGCGATCCCACCACATGCTCCGGCGATAGGCTTGCGCCCCATCATTACGCCGACAGCCATCATGCCAACAACTATCAGCATGGTTAAAAATGCCATGGCAAATATCATTGCTTATCTCCTTCAGCAAACAGGCGCTCGAATGTGCTGGAGCCTTCTGTGACAAACCCGTCAGCACTGCGAGTCACGAAAAATGCTGCAACGCCAAGTTGCTCAGCAAGCGCCATGCCACGCTCAGTGCCCAGAACCATCAGTGCAGTAGATAACCCATCAGCTCGCAACGTCGAAGGGTCAATTACCGTTACCGCCGCCAGACTGTGGGTAATCGGCGCGCCGGTTGATGGATCAAGCGTATGTGAGTACCGCTTGCCGTTTTCTTCAAAGTAATTGCGATAGTCACCGGAAGTAGACACTCCGTAACCATCCAGTTCAATTATACGTTGAGCTATTCGCTGATCGGTCTGCGGGGCCTCCACCGCAATGCGCCAAGCCTTGCCATCAGGCTTCTTACCGACAGCCTTAAGCTCACCCGTCACCTCAACCAGGGCGCTGCTAATGCCCAGTTCAGCAAATCGTTGAATAATCCGGTCTACGGTATAGCCCGCAGCGATACTGTTGAAGTCGACCTGAACATTGATGTCTTTACACAGCTGGTCGCCTTCACGTCGCAGGTGCTGCATACCGATCAAAGCCTTGGCATTGGCTAGAGCGGCATCATCAGGAACCTTCTCTACGCGTGCTTTGGGGCCGAACCCCCACAGGTTCAGCAATGGTTCAAGGGTCAGATCGAATGCACCATTACTGAGCGCGTTCAATTCACGCCCCGTGTCGATCAGTGTAAACACAGGCGCCGGCATCACTTGGCAAGTGCCTGCTGGCGCATCGTTAAACTGTTCGATTATCGAGTCAGGACGGTAGGTGGACATTTGTTGGTCCACCTCAGCCAGAATGGCTTCGGTTTCCTGCTTGAGTTGCTCAAGAGCAGGCGTTTGACTGCTGCGGACATATTTGATGGTGTAGGTGCTACCCATAGTCGGGCCGGAAAACTCTTCTACACGATCAGAAAAGCCGCAACCCGTTAAGGCTGCCAGCAAGCTGGCAACAATAACGGGTCGAAGGTACACAAAATTCATGCTTAGCCGCCGAAGTCGTCGAGCAGGATATTCTCCTCCTCTACTCCCAAATCGACCAGCATCTTGATCACCGAGGCGTTCATCATGGGTGGGCCGCACATATAGAACTCGCAATCCTCAGGGGCCGGATGGTCTTTGAGGTAGTTCTCGTACAGCACGTTATGGATGAAGCCGGTGTAGCCTGTCCAGTTGTCTTCAGGCAGCGGATCTGACAAAGCCAAGTGCCACTGAAAGTTCGGGTTTTCGGCTTGCAGCTGGTCGAACTCCTCGGTGTAGAAGGCTTCACGCAGCGAACGGGCGCCGTACCAGAAGCTGATCTTACGAGTAGATTTCAGACGCTTAAGCTGATCGAAAATGTGCGAACGCATCGGCGCCATGCCCGCACCACCGCCGATAAAGACCATCTCTGCTTCTGTGTCCTTAGCGAAGAACTCACCAAAGGGACCATACACAGTCACTTTATCGCCCGGCTTCAAGCTAAATACCCAAGAGGACATTTTGCCTGGTGGGACGCTGTCATTGGACGGCGGAGGTGATGCGATGCGGATATTGAACTTAACAATACCCTCTTCTTCCGGGTAGTTCGCCATGGAGTAGGCACGGATCACGGTTTCTTCAACCTTGGATACGTACTTCCACTGGTTAAATTTGTCCCAATCGCCGCGGTACTCTTCCTGAATATCGAAGTCTTTGTAATGCACCTCGTGTGGTGGGCACTCCAGCTGGACATAGCCACCAGCACGGAAGTGAACATTCTCCCCTTCAGGCAAGCGCAGGGTCAGTTCCTTAATGAAGGTGGCCACGTTCGGGTTAGACTCGACCGTGCACTCCCACTTCTTCACGCCAAAAACTTCTTCAGGAACATGAATCTTCATGTCCTGCTTTACTGGCGTTTGGCAAGACAAACGCCAGCCCTCTTTAGCTTCGCGACGATTGAAATGTGACTCCTCGGTAGCGAGCATTTCCCCACCACCGGATTCAACAATGCATTTGCACTGAGCGCAGGTGCCACCACCGCCACACGCTGAAGACAGGAAAATGTCATTGTCAGCCAGAGTCTGCAGCAACTTACCGCCGGCAGCTACAGTGATGGTCTTCTCATCATTGATGACAATACTCACATCGCCGCCACTGACCAACTTGGCCCGGGCAATAAGAATGACCGATACCAGTACCAGCACCATGCCGGTAAATACAGCAATCGGTAAAACCAAATCCATATTCAACATGTCCGCCCCTTACAGTTGCACGCCGGAGAAGGACATGAAGCCCAACGACATCAGGCCAACAGTGATAAAGGTGATGCCGAGGCCACGCAGGCCTGCAGGCACGTCACTGTATTTAAGCTTCTCACGGATCGCGGCCAGCAAGGCAATCGCCAAAGCCCAAGACACGCCCGAGCCCAAGCCATACACCACACTCTCAGTGAAGTTGTAATCCCGCTCAACCATGAACAGCGTGCCACCCATAATGGCGCAGTGCACGGTGATCAGAGGCAGGAAGATACCCAGCGTGTTGTAGAGCGACGGCAGGAACTTATCCAGCGTCAGCTCAAGGATTTGCACCACCGCTGCAATCACGCCAATGTAGCAGATCAGACCGATAAAGCTCAGGTCGACCCCTTCAACGCCAGCCCAAGCCAACGCACCATCCTTAAGGATGTAGTTGAGCACAAGGTTGTTCAGTGGCAGCGTGATGACTTGCACCACAATAACGGTCAGGCCCAGCATGATCGCTGTTTCGACCTTCTTGGAAATCGCCAAGAAGGTGCACATGCCCAGGAAGAATGCCAGCGCCATGTTCTCAACGAACACAGCCCGAACGAAAAGACTCAGGTAATGTTCCATTTAAAAGGCCTCCTTATTCGACACCTGAGGGGCCATGACGTAATCAGGCTTCTCGACCTGCTCTTTCTTCCAACTACGCAGCGCCCATATAAACAGGCCAATCAAGAAGAAAGCAGATGGTGGCAACAGCAACAGACCGTTAGGTACATACCAGCCGCCGTCATTGACGGTCGGCAACACCACATGGCCAAACAGCTTGCCGGCACCGAACAGTTCGCGGATAAAGCCCAGCGCCAGCAACATGGCGCTGTAGCCCAGACCATTACCGATGCCATCGAGGAAAGACATCAGTGGCGGGTTCTGCATGGCAAACGCTTCAGCACGCCCCATCACAATACAGTTAGTGATGATCAGCCCGACAAACACGGAGAGCTGTTTAGACAGCGCATAGGCAAACGCCTTAAGCACCTGATCCACCACGATTACCAGAGACGCGATAATCACCACCTGCACGATCATTCGAATCGCACTGGGAATCTGGCTGCGGATGATCGAGATAAACAGGTTTGAAAAACCCGTCACCAGCGTCAACGCTATGGACATCACCAGCGCAGTGTTCAGATTTGACGTTACCGCCAGCGCCGAGCAAATACCCAGAATTTGCAGACCAATCGGGTTGTTCTGAAAAATTGGGCTCAGCAATACACTTTTGACAGTCGGTTTAGACATTTTTAAGCCTCCCCGGCACGCAGCTTGGCAATGAAGGGACCGAAGCCGTTCTCACCCAGCCAGAAATGCAGCAGGTTGTTCACCCCGTTGGTAGTCAGCGTGGCACCAGCCAAGCCATCAACCTGATAGGCCGCTTCAGGGCTTTGTGCGTCAACATGGCCCTTGACTGCTTGCACGGCAATGGCACCGTCTGCGTCAAAAACCTGCTTACCCGGCCACTGCCCTACCCACTTCGGATTATCGACTTCACCACCCAGGCCCGGCGTTTCACCGTGCTGGTAGAAACCGAAACCGGCAATAGTATTTAAGTCACCCTTCAGTGCGAGGAAGCCATACAGGGTGGACCACAGGCCGTAGCCACGGACCGGCAGAATCAACGTTTCAATCTGCCCAGAGTTTTCAACGACATAGACCGTGGTGAAGCGTTCACGGCGGCGGATTGAGGCCACGTCTTCAGCCCCTTGAAGGGCATCTGACAGAGCTGGGTCCTTGGCTGCAGCCAGCGGATCAAACTGCTCAGCATCGTATGCATCAGTAAATTTACCCGTCTCCAGATCAACAACACGGGCAGAAATTTTCTCCGCATACAGCGCCTGCATTTGGCTCTTGGTCATCTCCGGTGTAACCAGCCCAGCGATACGCAAGATACTTTGCTGCTTATCAAATAGACGGTTCTCTACCTGTACAGGTCGCAACAGAACGGCTGCCGCTGATACCAGTACCGAACACACCAGGCAAACCAAAAATGCGACCAGCAGCGTACGAGGTATGGATTCATGATGTTTAGACATTACGTGCCAGCCTCCGCTTGATATTGGCCTGAACAACAAAATGGTCGATCAGCGGCGCGAACAGGTTGGCAAACAGAATCGCCAGCATCATGCCTTCAGGGAATGCCGGGTTGACCACACGGATCATCACCACCATCACCCCGATCAGTGCACCGAAAATCCATTTGCCGGTGTTGGTCATGGAGGCCGATACCGGATCGGTGGCCATAAAGAACATACCGAACGCAAATCCGCCCATCACAAGGTGCCAGTACCACGGCACTGCGAACAGCGGATTGGTATCCGAACCGACTGAGTTGAACAGCATGCTGGTAGCAATTGTGCCCAACATCACGCCGACCACAATGCGCCACGAAGCGATCTTGGTCATTAGCAGCACCAACCCACCGATCATGATGGCCAGGGTGCTGGTTTCCCCAAGCGAACCTTGCATGGTGCCAATAAATGCATCCATCCAGGTAATGCCGTGGTTAATTACGTTATCGATACCACCCGAAGCCGCCAAGCTCAGCGACGTAGCACCCGCGAAACCATCCACAGTGCTCCACACCAAATCGCCTGACATTTGCGCCGGATAGGCAAAGAACAGGAAGGCACGGCCAGCCAGGGCTGGGTTAAGGAAGTTCTTACCAGTACCGCCGAACACTTCCTTACCAATCACAACACCAAAGCTGATGCCCAGTGCCACCTGCCACAGCGGGATGCTTGGCGGGAGGATCAGGGCGAACAGCACGGAGGTAACGAAGAAGCCTTCGTTCACCTCATGCTTGCGGATAGAAGCGAACAGCACTTCCCAAAAGCCGCCGACAATGAATGTCACGGCATAAACCGGCAGGAAGTACGCAGCGCCCTGAATAAAGTTGTCCCACAGGCTGTTCGGGTCAAACCCGGCCAGAGCACTGATCAGGGTAAAGCGCCAGCCTTCTTGCGCAGCCAGCAAGTCAGGGCTGTTACTGTAAATCAGGTTGGCTTGATAACCGGCGTTCCACATACCAAAGAACATGGCGGGGAACGTACACAGCCACACTGTGATCATCATGCGCTTGAGATCGATACCGTCACGCACGTGGGCAGTGGTCTTCGTTACGCTGCCCGGGCGATAGAAGAAGGTGTCGAATGCCTCATATAAGGCATACCACTTCTCGTATTTGCCGCCCTTTTCGAAGTTGTGCTCGATCTTGTCGAGAAATGCACGGAAACCCATGGCTTAACCTTCCTTTTCAATACGAGCGAGGTTATCCCGCAGAATCGGACCATACTCGTACTTACCGGCGCACACGTAGGTGCACAGCGCCAGATCCTCTTCATCCAGTTCCAGACAGCCCAACTGCTGAGCTACCTCGGTATCCCCGACAATCAGCGCACGCAGCAATTGAGTCGGCAGGATGTCCATCGGCATTACTGCTTCATAGTTGCCGACCGGAACCATGGCGCGAGGGCTACCGTTGGTGCTGGTAGAGAAGGCAAACTTCTTGGCAGACATCAGCTTGGAAATGAAGATGTTCAACACTGAATGCTTGTTCACCCCTGCACGCAGGTAGTGCAGCAACTCCCGCTCGTTACCCTCTGCCAGGCAAGACACCTGCAGGTGGTAACGCCCCAGAAAATCAAAAGCACCGCGGGCTGTACGGCCACCCAGCACGGAACCGGATACCACACGGTTGTTGCCGACGTGCAACTCACCCGCGGTCAGTTCGGAGAGGTTAGCGCCCAGACGGGTACGAACCAGTCGCGGCTGATTGACCACAGGCCCTGCTAGCGCAACCACACGGTCCGTCCAGAGTTGGCCGGTAGTGAACAATTTGCCGACAGCGATTACGTCCTGATAATTAATAGTCCACACGCTTTTGTGCGCATGCACAGGGTCCAGGAAGTGAATATGCGTACCGGCAAGTCCGGCCGGGTGCGGACCGGCGAAGGCCTCTACCTGTACATTGCTGATCTGTTCGCCAGGCAATTGTTTGCCATCGGCCTTACACAGATAAACCTTGGCGAGATTGGCCAACACTTTCAGGCCATTTTCAAAATCAGCTGCGTATTCTGCGATCACTACCGCCGGGTCAGCAGCCAGCGGGTGCGTATCAATAGCGGTAACAAAAATGGAAGACGGCTTGGCGTCTACCGCAGGTACCTTGCTGAACGGGCGGGTGCGCAGTGCTGTCCACAGGCCGGACTGCTGAAGTATTTCGCGCACTTTGGCGTCACCAGCATTGGCCAGTTGTTCGGCTGGCAGATGCTCGAAGGTGACACTCTCCTCCCCTTCCACATCAATGACAACCGATTGCAGTACACGCTTCTCGCCACGATGGATGGCGCTGACGACACCTGCAGCAGGGGCGGTGTACAGCACACCCTCAGATTTTTTATCTGAGAACAGTACTTGACCCAGTTTGACGCGATCACCGACCTGAACGTCCATGGTCGGCTTCATGCCGTGATAGTCGAAGCCTATGACGGCGACGCTGCGCACAGGCTTACCAGCCTCAATACGCTGCACCGGCTCGCCGGTTATGGGCAAGTCAAGCCCACGTTTGATTTTGATCATAGGTCTGCCTAACCACTGATTTATTTAGCTTTTTAGGTTACCGATCGCACCTGTGAAAATTTAAAAGTGCGGCACAGCGTTCGAATCCATCAAACACTGCACAAATAAGTCGGTCGCGGGAAAATCTGTTCAATTATAGAGGCGAGTGCAAACCGCTGGCCACCCAAGACCTTGTTTTTCTTGACCGTTCGGCCACGAGCAACCCCATGATTTGTGTGGCATCAGTCAAAATCACACACCTTTTGTAAAACAAAAGTCTTTATAGACTGTGCAAAATTAAAAACGCCGCCCATAAAAAACGGGAGCCGAGGCTCCCGTTTTTTTATTCACTGCGGCTTAGCGAGGGAAAGCAGGCGGGTTTACACCAGCCATATCTTCCATCACGCGAATAACCTGGCAGCTATAACCGAATTCGTTGTCGTACCACACGTACAGAACAACACGGTTGTCGTTGCAGATAGTCGCTTCAGCATCCACTACACCTGCATGGCGGGAGCCAACGAAGTCAGTGGAAACCACTTCCTGCGATTGTACGAAGTCGATTTGCTTTTGCAGCTCGGAGTGCATGGCCATCTGGCGCAGGTACTCGTTGATCTCTTCGCGAGTGGTAGCCTTCTCAAGGTTCAGGTTGAGGATAGCCATGGACACGTTCGGCGTCGGAACGCGGATTGCGTTACCTGTCAGCTTGCCTTTAAGAACCGGCAGCGCTTTGGCAGCAGCAGTGGCAGCACCGGTCTCGGTGATAACCATGTTCAGTGCAGCGCTACGACCACGACGGCTTCCTTTGTGGAAGTTATCGATCAGGTTCTGGTCGTTGGTGTAGGAGTGAACAGTTTCAACGTGACCGTTGACGATGCCGTACTGATCGTTAACTGCTTTCAGCACCGGCACGATGGCGTTGGTGGTGCAAGAAGCAGCAGAAATGATCTTGTCGTCAGGGCTGATTTCGCTGTGGTTGATGCCGTGAACGATGTTCTTCAGCGCACCTTTGCCAGGAGCGGTCAGAATTACACGATCAACGCCTGGGCACTTCAGGTGCTGACCCAGACCTTCGGCGTCACGCCACTTACCAGTGTTGTCCACCAGCAGCGCATTTTTGATGCCGTACTCGGTGTAATCAACCGAAGACGGATCATTGGAGTAAATCACCTGAATCAGGTTGCCGTTGGCAGTGATGGTGTTGTTGGCTTCATCAATGGTGATGGTGCCGTTGAACTTGCCATGCACGGAGTCACGACGCAGCAGGCTGGCGCGCTTGACCAGATCATTCTCAGCACCTTTACGTACCACGATGGCACGCAGACGCAGGCCGTCACCACCACCGGTTTTCTCGATCAGGATGCGAGCCAGCAGGCGACCGATACGACCAAAGCCGTACAGAACAACGTCGGTGCCTTCACGGGCATCGCCGTTTTGCTTACCGGCAACGTCAGCCAGCTCGTCTTTAACGAACTGCTCAATGCTGCGGCCATTACCTTCAGTCTTGAACTTGCCAACCATCTTACCCAGGTCAACCGAAGCGGAACCCAGCTTCAGTTCACTCATGGTCTTGAGTACCGGGAAGGTGTCATGAACCGACAGTTCGCTGTCGTCATTAAGACGATGGCGTGCGAAACGGTGGGCTTTGAGAATGTCGATAACCGAACGGTTGATCAGACCACGGCCGTAGATCGAGGTGACCACGTTGTTGTTACGGTAAAGCTGGCCAATCATCGGAATCATCGCTTCCGCGAGGGCTTCACGATCAATCCACTCACCGAGACACTGGTCGGGCTTCTGAGTCACGGGCAGTACCTTCCACTTTGTAGGGGCTGAAAAAAAGGGGCTACATTATGACGATGACGGCGCTTTGGAGCAATCCACGACTGTCTTAACTGACACCGCAGTCAATCGCCCGGTACAATCGCCGCTTCGTACCTTCATCGTGAGCCACCTGTGTCCGTACTGCGCCTTCCGTCCCTGCCGGCCAGCGCCGGGAAACAACATTGGGGCAACCTGCCCGGAGCTGCACTGAGCTTGGCAATCGCCGAAGCAGCAAGCAGCGCCAATCGTTTCACCTTGTTACTGACTGCCGACAGCCAGAGTGCAGAGCGGTTGGAACAGGAACTGCGCTTTTTTGCGCCAGAACTTCCTGTACTGCACTTCCCCGACTGGGAAACGCTGCCGTATGACCTGTTTTCGCCACACCAAGACATTATCTCGCTGCGGGTTTCCACGCTTTATCGCCTGCCGGAGCTGAAGCACGGCGTTTTGGTTGTGCCCATCACCACCGCACTACATCGCTTGCCACCCAAACGTTTTTTGCTTGGCAGCAGCCTGGTGATGGAAATTGGCCAGCGTGTTGATGTGGACCAGTTACGCAGCAAACTTGAGGCTGCTGGCTATCGCTGTGTTGATACCGTGTATGAACACGGGGAGTTTGCAGTACGTGGCGCGTTGATTGACATCTACCCAATGGGTAGCAGCGAACCCTATCGCATCGACCTGTTCGACGATGAAGTGGAAACCCTGCGCACCTTCGATCCGGAAACTCAACGTTCCATCGACAAGGTCGAATCCATCAAGCTGCTGCCAGCCCGAGAGTTCCCGCTGGAGAAGAAGGCTGTCACCGACTTCCGCGGCCGTTTCCGCGAGCGTTTTGATGTGGATTTTCGCCGCTGCCCGATCTATCAGGATCTCAGCACCGGTATTACTCCAGCCGGTATCGAGTACTACTTACCGCTGTTCTTCGAAGAAACAGCCACCCTCTTCGACTACCTGCCCGGCGACACACAGGTTTTCTCGCTACCGGGTATTGAAAAGGCTTCAGAGCAGTTTTGGATCGATGCGCGCAGCCGCTATGAAGACCGCAAAGTCGACCCTGAGCGCCCCCTGCTGCCACCAGCCGATATCTTTTTGCCGGTGGAAGACTGCTTTGCCCGTCTGAAGAACTGGCCCCGCGTGGTGATCAGCCAGGACGATATTGAGGCTGGTGTTGGCAACAGCCGCTTTAACGCCCGCCCGCTGCCCGACTTAGCGATTCAAGCCAAAGCAGGCGAACCACTCGCAGCGCTGCGCCGCTTTATTGAGGAATATGCTGGGCGAGTGCTGTTTTGCGCGGAGTCAGCCGGTCGGCGTGAAGTACTGCTGGAATTGCTGGCGCGCCTGAAGCTCAAGCCTAAAGAGTTTGCAGACTGGCCCGCCTTTACGGCCAGCAAAGACCGACTGGGTATCTGCATCGCACCGCTGGATGAAGGCCTATTGCTGGATGATCTGGCCCTGGTTGCAGAAAGCCCGCTGTTTGGTCAGCGCGTGATGCAGCGCCGCCGCCGGGAGAAAACCCGTGACGGTGGCGACAACGTCATCAAAAACCTCACTGAACTGCGCGAAGGTGCACCAGTTGTGCACATCGACCACGGTGTCGGCCGCTACTTGGGCTTGGTAACCATGGAGTTCGACGGCCAGGCCGCTGAATTCCTGGCCCTGCAATACGCGGACGAGGCCAAGCTTTATGTCCCCGTGGCCAGCCTACACCTGATTGCCCGTTACACCGGCAGCGATGACGCACTGGCTCCACTGCATAAGTTAGGCTCAGAAACCTGGCAGAAAGCCAAACGCAAAGCGGCTGAACAAGTTCGCGACGTCGCGGCTGAACTGCTCGACATTTACGCCCGCCGGGCCGCCCGAGAAGGCTATGCCTTCAACGATCCGAAAGCCGACTACGCAACCTTCAGCGCGGGCTTCCCCTTCGAGGAAACTCCCGATCAGCAAGCCGCCATTGATGCCGTGCGCGAAGACATGCTGGCAGCCAAACCAATGGATCGTCTGGTCTGCGGCGATGTGGGCTTCGGCAAGACCGAAGTAGCCATGCGCGCAGCCTTTATTGCTGTGCATGGTGGCAGGCAAGTGGCCGTTCTGGTGCCCACCACCCTACTCGCCCAGCAGCATTACAACAGCTTCCGCGACCGCTTCGCTGACTGGCCGGTGAAAGTGGAAGTCATGAGCCGCTTCAAGAGTGCCAAGGAAGTCAGCGATGCCATGCAGCAGCTGGCTGAAGGAAAAGTGGACATCGTCATCGGCACCCACAAACTGCTGCAAGATGACGTCAAGTTCAGCAATCTTGGCCTGGTCATCATCGACGAAGAACACCGTTTCGGCGTGCGCCAGAAGGAACAGCTTAAGGCGCTGCGCAGTGAAGTGGACATCCTCACCCTGACCGCCACGCCGATTCCGCGCACGCTGAATATGGCGGTTTCCGGCATGCGCGACCTGTCCATCATCGCTACTCCACCGGCACGCCGTCTGTCCGTGCGCACCTTCGTAATGGAGCAGCACAACAACGTCATTAAAGAGGCACTGCTGCGTGAACTGCTGCGCGGCGGTCAGGTGTATTACCTGCACAACGATGTTAAAACCATCGAGAAATGCGCCGCAGACCTAGCTGAACTGGTGCCGGAAGCCCGCATCGGCATCGGCCACGGGCAAATGCGTGAACGCGAGCTAGAACAAGTAATGGGAGACTTCTACCACAAGCGCTTTAATGTGCTGGTAGCCTCAACCATTATTGAAACCGGTATCGACGTACCCAGCGCTAACACCATCATCATCGAACGGGCCGACAAGTTCGGCCTGGCCCAGTTGCACCAGCTTCGCGGACGCGTTGGCCGCAGCCACCATCAGGCTTATTGCTACCTGCTGACGCCTGCGCGCAAATCCATGACCGACGATGCCCAGAAACGCCTGGAGGCCATTTCCGGGGCGCAGGATCTCGGCGCCGGCTTTACCCTCGCGACACACGATTTGGAAATCCGTGGTGCAGGTGAATTGCTCGGGGATGGCCAGAGCGGCCAGATCCAGGCAGTCGGCTTTACCCTGTATATGGAAATGCTGGAACGGGCAGTCAAATCCATTCGCAAAGGCGAGCAACCCAACCTTGAACAACCGCTAGGTGGTGGGCCCGAGATCAATCTGCGCGTACCAGCGCTGATCCCTGAGGATTACCTGCCCGACGTTCATGCGCGCCTCATTCTGTACAAGCGCATCGCCAATGCCAGCGACGATGAAGGTCTGAAAGAGCTTCAGGTGGAAATGATCGACCGCTTCGGTCTGCTGCCAGATGCAACCAAGAACCTGATTCGCCTGACGCTACTGAAACTGCAGGCTGAAAAACTGGGCATCACCAAAGTCGATGCAGGCCCGCAAGGCGGCCGTGTTGAGTTTGCGGCGGATACCTGCGTAGATCCGCTGACGTTGATCAAATTGATCCAGAGCGCGCCGAACCGCTACAAATTTGAGGGTGCGACACTCTTCAAATTCCAAGTGCCGATGGAGCGCGCCGAGGAACGTTTCAATACAATTGAGGCCTTGTTTGAACGCCTCACCCCGTCAACCTAAGGATTGCTTCATGCGTGCATTACGTTCACTGGCTTTGCTCGTACTTCCCCTACTGTGCCTGTTCAGCGTAACTACAGTTCATGCTGAAGGCCTGTACTTGGTCGAAACTATTGTGTTCCGCCAATCAGGCCAGGTTATCCCGAGCACCCAGCAAGTGCCGGATGATTGGATGGGCAGCGCTCGCATGTTTGACAGCAGCATCAGCCGCGTGTCCACGCTTAACGATGAGGCCAGCAAACTGACTCCGGAAAACGGCTATGAGATTCTGCTGCACAAGGCCTGGGAGCAATCCATCAGCTCTGCAGATACCAGCATTGCTATCACTGAAGGACAAGGCCAGTTTGGGCACTTTCCCGTACAGGGCACTATCACTCTGCGGGAGAAGCGGCCTGTTGAGCTGAGCACGGATATTTGGATCAACCGCTTCGATGATCACGGCTCCATCACTGAAAGTGAGCGCCTTAAACAAACATCACGCCTGAGCGTAGGGGAGCTGACCTATCTGGATGGCGGTGGTATCGGCATGTTAATTCGCGTACGAGCGCTTTAAGCGCATGAAGCAAATGGCCGCATAGCGGCCCTTTTTGTTCTCACGCTGAAGCCAGAAACTCAACCACCTGCTCAGCAGCAAACGGCCAGTTCAGCTCTGCACCGTTATCCAGCCTGCGCAAAACTGGAATACGCACGCCGTACGCCTCGACCCATTGTTCCTGTTCAGCAATATCAATCAACTCGACCAGCAAACCGCGCTCAACAAAAGGCATGAGAACCCCTTCAGCCACTTCACAGAGGTGGCAACCAAGGGTTCCGAACAATTGGCATTCAGGGAACATCTGCATACATCCAGAATATAGCGGAGGCGCAGTTTATCACTGCGCCAAACCACCTGCGCCGGTTAGAGCAGCTTAGGCAGTCCTTGTAGCAGGCGCTGGTTCAGCTGATCCGCTTTATCCAACAATTCACTGCTAAAACGTTCATCCAGCGAGAAGCCACCTTTGAGCATGTCGAGTAAGCTAGCCGGAGCTTCATCTTTGGCTACAACCTGCTCAGTGGTTTTCAGTGCATCGAGCAGTGACTGTGCGTAATCACTCAACCAGCTATTGACCGCACTGGCTGCCTGGCCGCCTTCCTGAGCAACAGCGCTGTAGGCATCGGTGGCCTGGCGAATACTGGTCTGGGTCAAACGCAAGCTCATTGATGCGAGCTGCTCGCCATCCATCTTCAATGTCATCGCGCGGTCGAAGGCTCCAGACAGATCACCTGCATAGAATTTGTCGGAAAGGTCCTGCACCTGAGTAAAGAGCTTTTCCAACGCCGCGACTTCTTCGTCGTCCAGCTCTCCATCAACTTCAACCTGCCATGCACCGATCTGAATGCTTCCAGATTGACTGCTCGAAGCAGCCATTGTGGTAGAGCCATTGCTGCTGATCGCAGCACTTTTCTGCGACCAATTTGCAGAGGCCTGCGCCACGGAAATGCGCAACCGATCACCATCACGGGTGGTGATGGCCAGATCGAATGTCTCGGCCTGCGCAGTAAAACGCTCGCTATAGGCCGCCGCACTCAGGCTGGTGGTGGTAGCAGCAGGCGCTGGCGCAATCTGTTTAGCCAGATCCCCCAGACCCTCTTGGATTTTCTGGTAGGTGGTGTCGATATTTTCAGCAATCTTGCCTTGCAGGGCCCCCATGCCATCGAGAATTTTGCGGGCATCAGCGAAGCCCTTCTCAATCCCCGCACGCGCCTGGTCCAGCAAACCTTGCAATTGAGTCGTATCGGCACCAGCAGCCTTCTCGCTTTGCAAACGCTGGCTTACAAACCCAAGCACTCGATCAGCAACTTTTTCTGGCGTGTAGTCATCAGCTCGTGAGGCCAGAGCCGCCTGACCGATCCCAAGCCGCTCGCTCAGACGATTGGCCAGCGTAGCCTGAGCATCAGCTGTATTGGATGCTGAGTTCTGAAAGTTAGGTGTCGGCAGGCGATGCGTTGCTGACGTAAAACTGGCCAGTGGGGTCATGACTATGCACCTGAATCGGGTATTCGCCTGTTTAACGGCAGCCCGTGAGAAATCTTTAGCATCCACTTGGCACCAAGTGACCAATGGACCTTGTCACTCCCCGTCAACGATCTGACGAGTGACATTAAGCACATTTCTAGAAGCCCCCCATACTCAGAAGTCGCACTTAAGTGCGATGCAATTGGTGAACATTCGTCCCTGTTTACAGTCGAACTTCACACCACACATGGAAGAGGAAGAAACAATGCCCCGCAAGTCCGCATCATCTGCAACTGACTCGCAAAATCAACTGATTGAGCAATTCCAGTCACTCGTGGCCGACACTGAAAAACTGCTGCAGGAGTCCGCCGACCTGGCTGGCGACCAAGCCGAGGGCCTGCGCGAACAGCTTCGCAACAGCCTTGGTAAGGCCCGTGACGCCTTAAAAGGCACGGAGGAATCGTTGAAAGAACGCGGCAAGGCCGCTATTGACGCTACTGAAGGCTATGTTCAGAGCAACCCATGGCAAACCATCGGCATTGCAGCTGCAATCGGCGTACTGATTGGCCTGTTGATCGGCCGCCGCTAAGGGAACGTCATGGAAGCAACAAAGCCCACCACTGAACGTAATCGTGGTAATTCGCCTCGCCGGTTTGCCAGCGCATTGTTGGGACTGTTGCAAGGCCATGTCGCCCTATTTGCCGAAGAACTCAAGGAGCAGCAAAGCAACACTGTCACCCTGCTGATTCTCACCGGCCTGGGCCTTTTGTTCGCCTTGCTGCTCATTTTCGGCCTGTCCGCCGCCCTGCTGATTGCCTTTTGGGACGAGCACCGCTTACTGGTCATATCCCTGCTGTGTGTTTTTTATGCGCTAGGGCTGATCAGTTGTGTCGGCATTCTGCTTACACGTCTGCGCAATGCCCCCACTCCTTTTAGCGCAAGCCTCGAAGAGCTTGCCCGCGACCGGGAGCAATTATTGCCATGAAGCCGACCGAACTACCTGCGAAAGCTTCACGTCGTGAATTGCGTAAATCAGTGATACGCATGCAGCTTGAGCTTCACCGACACGAAATGCGCCATGAAGCCATTGTTATGATGGAGCCCTTACGCAAGATGCAGGGACTACGGGGCAGCATCGGTAATACCCTGAAAGGAGGCCCTGCTCCCTTATGGCTGACGGGAGGAGTCTTACTCTTTACCGCCCTCGGACGAAAACGCCGAGGATGGCGACAGGTTTTGCGCTTGGCACTTATTGCGCTGCCCTTGCTGCGGCGCAAAATAAAAGGTTGAGTCCATCGATTATTGCCGGCTTTGACAAGTCGGCATCTTGCATCCGCCCTCTATAACCCCGAAGCTAGCGGACATTGGCCTGCAATGGCGAGGATCAGCTTTGGATTGGCACTCACTGCTTAACCGTGAACGACTCGGCAAACCCACTCATAGCGCTGCCGAGCTAGGACGCACTCCTTTTCACAAAGACCACGACCGCATCATCTTCTCCGGCGCATTTCGCCGTCTGGGCCGCAAAACCCAGGTTCATCCCGTGTCCAGTAATGACCATATTCACACACGCCTCACCCACTCACTGGAAGTGGGCTGTGTCGGCCGCTCACTGGGCATGCGCGTTGGCGAAATGATCCGCGATTCATTACCCGAGTGGTGCGAGCCTAGTGATCTAGGTGTAGTCGTACAGTCCGCCTGTCTCGCCCACGACATCGGCAACCCGCCGTTTGGTCACTCCGGCGAGGATGCTATCCGCCACTGGTTTCATCAGGCCGCCCAACGGGGCTGGCTGGATGACATGCGCGACAGTGAACGTAACGACTTCCTTAACTTTGAAGGCAACGCCCAAGGCTTTCGTGTGCTTACACAACTGGAGTACCACCAGTTCGATGGCGGGACACGATTGACCTATGCAACCCTGGGTAGCTATCTGAAATACCCTTGGACAGCCCGCCACGCCGAGGCCCTAGGCTATAAAAAACACAAATTTGGCTGTTACCAGAATGAACTGCCCCTTTTGACCCAGATCGCCAACAAACTGGGCTTACCACAGCTTGAGAACGAGCGTTGGGCACGCCACCCACTGGTCTATCTTATGGAGGCGGCAGACGATATCTGCTATGGCCTGATCGACCTCGAAGATGGACTCGAAATGGAGCTGTTGACCTACAGTGAAGTCGAGGCGCTGCTCTTGGATCTAGTCGGTGATGACCTGCCAGATACCTACCGGCAATTGGGTCCAAACGATTCCAGAAGGCGCAAGCTGGCCATTCTTCGTGGTAAGGCCATCGAGCACCTGACTAACGCCGCTGCGCAGGCTTTTGTCGAGCAACAACAACGGTTACTTGCGGGCAGCCTGCCTGGTGACCTAGTCGAACATATGCACGGTACCGCTAAACACTGCGTACAAAGCGCTAAGGACATGGCCCGCCAGAAAATATTTCAGGACAAGCGCAAAACCCTGCATGAAATTGGCGCCTACACGACCCTCGAAATTCTGCTCAATGCTTTCTGCGGAGCGGCTCTGGAACAGCATGGCGGACACTCACCTTCATTCAAAAACCGACGTATTCTTGATCTGTTGGGCAATAACGCCCCCGATCCGAACAGCTCTCTTTACCACTCATTCCTGCGGATTATAGATTTCATCGCGGGGATGACAGACAGCTACGCGACTGAAATGGCCCGTGAAATGACAGGCCGCTCGAGCCCAGTCTGATGCGATGAAACGTACACTGAGACCGCTTACCAACTGGCACGCCAGGCCTCTCGCCTGGGGCCCCGCGTTTATTGCAGGGATAGGCTGCGGTTTGCCGCTGTTGTTGGGGTTATTCAGTTTTCATCCCGGTTTTCTATGGGCTGCCCTAGGGGCGTTCCAGGCCTCACAAGCCAATCCGCTGCACCGTTTAGGCATGTTACGCATGCTGATGTTCTGTGTTTTGGGTGCTTGCAGTACCGGCCTGGGTTTCTGGGTAGTAGAACAGCACACCTACAGTCTGCTGATTTTCGCCGCATTCGGATTGCTGCTGGCCTGGCTACAGCGTTTTGGAAAAGAGTCGGCCAAGCTGGGAATGGGACTTGCCTTATGCCTTTGCCTAGGACAGGGACAGCAAGGGGTAAGCAACCTCAACAACCCCTACGCCGTTGCTATGTTGTTTATCCTCGGCGGACTCTGGGTCATGTTGTTGGCCTTTTTTCTGCGAGGCTTACATGGCCTGCGCATGTGGCCCCACATCCCCCGTCTGAGGAGCATGCTGAGAGTCCTGCGGCAACACGCCAGACACCTGCCTCAACGCAAATGGCGCCTGCATGCTTTGGGTTGCATACTGGCCCTGGCTCTATCGGGGCTGGTCGTCAATCTGGCTAACCTGCATCGTGGGTACTGGCTAACCATCACTGTACTGATCTCCCTGCAATTAGAGTTCAAAGGGAGTTTGGTTCGCGCCGTGCAATCCTCGCTCGCCAGCCTTATCGCTGCAGGTTTGCTGATTTTGCTTGGATACAGTCTGCAAAGTCCGGTGGTAATGGTGAGCCTGCTACTGCCCCTGATCATGCTTTGCCGCGCCTTGCAGGCAAACCACTATGGGCTGTTCGTGGCGCAGACAACTATCTGTTTTGTCCTGCTGGCAGAAAGCTTGTCACTGGACTGGCAACTGCCTGCAATACGACTGTTCAACAGCTTGCTTGGCGTTGCCATCGGCTTGATGATTTCTCTCCTCGTTTATGGCCTTGAGCGTTGGATTAAGCAGCGCCGCAGTCCCGTTAGCCCTCCCCTCATAGACCCGTAACTACTTAAAAGGCCTGGGCCTACCTCCAGCAAAAACTCCAACTTTCACTATGCTTCTGACATACCTATCAGTACCAGGGTGTCAAATGCATAGCAAGCCAGAACCTGCCAAACGGCGATTTGCCCTGCATATCCACATCAGCCTGTTGTTCAGCCTCTTATTACTAGGGTCTGGGGCCATCCTCGGCATATTTAATTACCAGCAAACCAGCAAGATCATTCTGGACAGCAGCAGCAAACTGTTTGAACAGATGAGCAACAACGTAGAGGCTGACCTCAAGGGCACCTACCAGCCAATCCGTTTTATGCTCAACCTGCTGGCACGTAATGAGCAACTGAACAGACGTGACCGGCATACGCGAATGGTCATGCTCCCTCTCTTTGTCCAAGCCCTGGTCGACAACCCCCGCCTGACATCAATTTATGTGGGTTACCCAGACGGCAGCTTTTACATGGTTCGCGCCCTTCGTAATCAGCAGACGCGCGACATTTTCTATGCACCGCCTGAGGCTGCCTACCAGATATGGAGCATCGACCGGATCAGTGAACGCCGTGCTGACTCTGAGTTCCTCTACATTGATGCTGACATGCATCCCATTAGCCGCAGACAGAACCTGCGCGACCCTTACGACCCACGCACCCGCCCCTGGTACAGCAATGCGTTGCAGTCGGATACTCATTACACGACTGCGCCCTACAGTTTCTTTTCCACGAAAGAAATCGGAACCACCATTGCCCTGGCAAATTCCAACCAGGTTGTTGTTGCTGCAGACCTGACCTTAGCCGATCTATCTGCCACCCTCGCCAACCACGCCATAACGCCATCGACAGAAATGGTTCTGTACAGCCCAGACGGTCTTGCCGTGGCCTTCCCAGACATCTCCCGTTTGATCAAGCCTGGCAATGAGCAACAACGCACCCACATTTCTGAACTCAGCCCAGTTCTGAATGAGTTTCTCAAACTGAACGTGGATGAAAGTACACCGGTTAGCAGCCTGATGCTGAACAAGGAGCGTTGGCAGGCATCCTACGCCAAACTCACTGAGGGAGGCCCGGACGGCCTAAGGCTCTTGGTTATGACTCCAGAGAAGGAGCTACTGGAGGACGCTTATCGCATCCGCTGGCAGTCTGCCGCACTCAGCTTACTCATCCTACTTCTATGCATTCCTCTGGCCTGGTTGCTGTCCCACGTACTGGCCAAATCATTACGCATCCTTGTCGGAGAGGCAGAGGCCGTACGGCGTTTCGACTTCAGCTATCCGGCGAGTGGTCGCAGCTTTGTTAAAGAGGTGGATCAACTGGCTGTTTCGATGAAGCACATGAAGGAAACCCTTTCCAGCTTCCTCGACATCACCGCCAGCCTGTCTGCAGAAACCCGTTTTGACTCGCTACTAAACAGAGTCCTGCGCGAGACCGTGGGTTTGAGCGACGCTAGTGCAGGCCTTATATACCTGCTCAATGAGGGGCGTCTGGAACCTAACGGGCTGTTCATCGACAACGAGCAGCATGCTCTCGATGCCCAAAATCTAACCAGCTTCGACCTCAATGACAGTGCCACACCCTACATCCTCAAACATGTTGCAACTGGCGGAGCTAGCATCACCGAAACACTGGATCACTCACAGAACAAAGGGTTTCAAAGCCTGCTGCAAACGCTCGACTGCAACAACGTTGACCTCGTCTGCACCGGGTTGCACAACCGCCAAGGTGAAACGCTCGGCGTGCTTCTGCTTCTGCATCGTAACGACGGCAAAGATGACAACCTGGCCATGCTGCGTCCCGAACGCATCGCGTTTGTCGAAGCCGTGTCTGGCGTAGCCGCGCTGTGCATCGCCAGCCAACGTCTTCTTGAGCAACAGAAACAACTACTGGATGCCTTTATTCAACTGCTTGCTGGAGCCATCGATGCCAAAAGCCCTTACACAGGCGGCCACTGCCAACGAGTACCGGAAATTACTCTGTTGCTGGCCCGTGCCGCGGCTGAAAGTAACGATCAAGCGTTTCGCGATTACCAGCCTAGCGCAGAGGACTGGGATGCGCTGCATATAGCAGCCTGGCTACATGACTGCGGAAAAATCACGACTCCCGAGTTCGTGGTGGATAAAGCCACCAAACTCGAGACGCTCTACGATCGGCTGCATGAAATCCGTATGCGCTTCGAAGTGCTTAAGCGCGATGCCTGGATTGAGTACTGGCAAGGTATCGCCAAGGGCTCAGATCCAGGAAGCCTTGCACAGATTCGGGATGCTTTACTCGCCGTACTTGATGAAGAGTTCGCCTTTGTCGCGCAATGCAATTTAGGCAGCGAGGCGATGAGTGATGCTGATCTGGAACGGCTTAAGCAGATCGGCCGTCGAACTTGGAGCCGGACACTGGATAACCGAATCGGGTTGTCTTGGGAGGAAAATCAACGTCAATCCCGAACACCTGTACTCAGCCTGCCTGTACAAGAAATGCTACTGGACGACAAACCAGAACATCTCTTTGAACGACCTGCCAGCGAGAAAATGGAAGCCAACAATCCCTTCGGATTCAAGATGGAAGAGCCACGCTATAAGTACAATCGTGGCGAACTCTATAACCTGAGTATCCGGCGCGGCACACTCACTGATGAAGAGCGATACATCATCAACGGGCACATGCTGCAAACCATACGCATGCTTAAGTTACTCCCCTTCCCTCCCCACCTCAGCAACGTGGCAGAAATTGCCGGAGGGCACCATGAGAAAATGAATGGGACGGGCTATCCCAAAAAACTTAAACGCGAAGAAATGAGTCTGCCTGCCAGAATGATGGCCATCGCTGATATTTTCGAAGCACTGACAGCAATTGACCGTCCTTATAAAAAAGGCAAACGCCTTTCAGAGTCGCTGAGCATCATGGCAGACATGTGCCTCAATCAGCACATAGATGCCGATCTGTTTAAACTATTTATTCAGGAGCAAATTTATCTGCAATACGCTACGCGCTTCTTGCAAGCGCAGCAGATTGATGCAGTAGACGCTAAGGCTATTCTGAGCAAAGCGGGCCTGAACTGACTCAGGCGAAGGGAAATAACGACTATGCCGGGACCATAATGGCCCCGGCATATCAGACTCAGGCCTTGTTGACCGGAGTCTCTGGGTACCATACGTCCAGTAGCGGGCTGACAGTGATCTCAGTCAGTTCGCTACGGCCTTTCAGCCAGCTCTCAACAGCAGCGCGCTGCTCTTCGTTGACCGAGCCACGCTTGCCCAGGCAAACCAGACCGAAGTCATCACCACCAACATAAGCCAGACCGTTGGCTTCCATCGCTTCGCTCAGGAAGGCATCTAGAAAGGCATCAATTGCCTCTTCACTCAGGTCTTCTTTGAAGTTCAGATTCAGCTCAAAACCCAGCTCCTGGAATTCATCCACACAGAGTTTTTTGCGCAGACGGCGGGAACGGTTAGTAGCCATGGAACAATCCTCAGAAGTAATTACGGGTCGCACTCTAACAGGTTCGCCGGCAAAGTGCCTCCCTGGGCTGTTAATAACGCTCGATCGACAACCGCCGAAATGCCTGCCTTACGGCGAGTTTTAACCTATCTCGTAGCCTGTATTCGGGCATAATCAGCACAGATCATTCAGGAGTCCGCGGTCACACACCGCGCCTGCCTTAATCAGCTGGAGACTAGCTGCCCATGATGAAAACGCTTCGCCGACTGGCCTTCGCCAGTTTGCTACTTCCTGTATGCCTTCCCCTGGCCGCAGCCGATACTCTGCTCTCTAACAAAGTTCAACAAGCTCTGAAAGCTAATAAGATCAGCAGCCAATCCCTTTCCATCGCTGCTATCCCACTCGACGGCCCAGGCAACAGCGCGTTCTACAACGCTGATGTTTCAGTAAACCCAGCCTCTACCATGAAGCTGGTAACCACCTTCGCCGCGCTTGAGCTGCTTGGCCCAAACTATCAGTGGAAGACTGAGTTCTATACCGATGGCACACTGCGTAACGGAGTGCTCAGCGGTAACCTGTATTTGAAAGGCGGCGGTGACCCCAAACTCAACATGGAGAAGCTCTGGTTACTGATGCGTGACCTGAGAGCCAACGGCGTTCAGCAAATTCACGGCGACCTGATTCTCGATCGCAACTACTTTGCCCAACCTCAGCACACCGAATTCAACGACGACGGTGGCGACGCATATAAGCCGTTCCTCGTGCCACCAGACTCACTCATGGTGAACCTCAAAGCCCTGCGCTTTATCACACGAACCGAGGGTGGAAAAGTCTACGTAGCCGCCGAGCCGCCAATTGCCTCGATCCAAATAGACAACCAAGTCAAGCCGCTACCGGCAGCCAAATGTCCTGGCTGGCCCGATGTGCGTTATAGCCCTGTGACCGACTTGAACGGCACCCGCGTAGTTGTTTCTGGCCAATTGGCTGAGGGTTGCAGTTCCCAGACCTACATCGCGCTGCTTGACCATCCTAGCTACGCCGCTGGCGTCATCCGCAGTACATGGCAAGAGCTGGGTGGCACCATCTCTGGCCAGAATCGACTGGGTGTTGTACCAGACAAAGCGCGCCTGTTGGCCCGGGCATACTCGCCAGACCTTGCCGAAGTTATTCGCGACATCAACAAATACAGCAACAACACCATGGCCAAGCAGGTCTTCCTCAGTATCGGGGCACACTACCGTACCAGCACCGATACCGACGACAGCATGGCCGCACAACGGGCCATACGCAGTTGGCTGGCCCGCAAAGGCATCAACGCCTCGCACTTGGTCATGGAGAACGGTTCAGGCCTGTCACGAGCAGAGCGAGTCAGTGCCCGCGAACTCGCGCAACTGCTGCAAGCGGCCTGGAAAAGCCCCTACGCTGCAGAGTTCATGGCATCCCTCCCCTTGGCTGGCATGGACGGCACTATGCGACGGCGATTGCAAAATAGTCCGCTCAAGGGAGAGGCTAGAATCAAAACAGGCACCCTAAACAACGTTCGCGCAATTGCCGGCTTCAGCCGTGACAGCAATGGCAAAACCTGGGCAGTAGTGAGCATTCTGAATGACCCACGGCCGTGGGGGGCTTCTTCGATTCTGGATCAGGTACTGCTGGACCTGCACCGTCAGCCCAAGATTAACGCCGCGCGCTAGCAAGCATCTGCGTCGTGTCGACAACACGACGCAGACTCCGGAGATATTGTTGTGCTGATTCCGCATCACTTGCTCGAACCCGAAACCTTAACCCGCCTTATAGAAGACTTCGTCACCCGGGATGGAACCGATAATGGCGATGAAACACCGCTGACGACCCGTACAGAGCGCGTACGCCGCGCCCTTGAACGCGGAGAAGCCGTGATCATCTTCGATCCGGAAAGCCAGCAGTGCCAACTGGCCTTGAAACGTGATGTTCCAAAAGAGTGGCTAGCGGCATTGCAGGAATCTCTAGACGAATAAATCAGCACATGGCCGTCAGCATCCCGCCCCTAGGCTGCTGACGGCTCTTATACAAACATCCAGCCTCTGCAATAACTCAGGAATAGGTGCTAAGAAAGATCACTTGGTACGAGGCGCTCGCATTTTATTAGCCATTGCAGTCATCTCGTCATAGATCATCTGTGGGTTTTTCTGCTTAATTTCCCACGCCATCCGCCCTTGCTCATGTGGCAGGATCATGAATTGACCTTTAGCCACATCCTGATAGATGTAGTCAGCAATGTCTGCGGCACTGATGGGGGAACTCTCAAGCAGTTTACCCACCTGAGCCTTCATCTCTGGCGTAGGCCCACGGAAAGAATCCAATAGGTTTGTCTGGAAGAATGACGGACACACCACATGCACATTCACTTCCTGCATCTTCAGCTCAGCCAAAAGGCTTTCAGAAAGCGCCACAACACCGGCTTTAGCAACGTTATAGTTGCTCATGGCCGGTCCCTGCATCAGAGCAGCCATCGAAGCGATATTGATAATCTTGCCTTTGCTCTTGAGCAGTTGTGGCAAAAACGCCTTGCAGCCTTTCACCACACCCATCAGGTTTATACCAATTTGCCAGTCCCAATCCTCTAAGGACAGCTCACTGAAGAAACCGCCAGATGCAACACCTGCGTTATTGACGATGATATCTATACCGCCAAACTTTTCTTCGCAGGCTTGAGCCAAAGCAGTCAGCTGACTGAAATCTCTGACATCACAACGCTGGATAAAACCGTCACCACCGGCCTCGCGGACTTTCTGCAATGTCTCGACAAGTCCAGGCTCATTTACATCCGATAGAGCCAGCTGCCAGCCTTCACGAGCCCAGCGTAAGGCGATCTCGCGCCCTAATCCTGAGCCCGCACCGGTGATCATCATGCGATTGTGCATAGCGGAGTTCCCTCTAACGGTTAGTGTTCATAGCATTGTAATCAGCCGATCGCGCAATCTACCCACCATCAAAACGCTGAATAGCAGCAGCTAATACAAAGCAAATGTTCTTCTCTCGAGGGCAATTCCATGATCGTCACAAACAAAAAGAGGCCGGAAATCCGGCCTCTTTGAAGCACTTAATTCACGGATATTTTTTCGCGGTTTTTCTCAAGCAGAGCCTCGCCAATTCCCTTCACTTCCAAGAGCTCTTCGACGGACTCAAAATTTCCGTTTTGCTCACGATAGCTCACAATGGCTTGTGCCTTAACCGCGCCTACACCTGACAACTCCCGCTGCAAAACTTCTGCATTTGCCGTATTGAGATTAATCTTTGAAACAGCCACAACAGGCTGACTGCTCTCCGATGGCGCTTTTGGGGATAGGGCTTCTGCAGCACAGACAGCAGAAGCTGTAACAGCAGCACACAGAGCGAAAGCAATTGATACGATCATCTTTCTCATAGCTGAATCCTTTCAAAGTTTCTGGGAGTGAGTATTCAACTCACGCCCAGACACTAATCCACTGCCATGGAGAGTCAAAAAAGAGAAAGATTAAAAATCCAAAGCATCACAATTCTTTAATTAACACAGGACATTATGCCAATACCGGCACAACCATGATCTTTTAAGAGAACTCTGAATACTATACATTTGATTTCAAAAACCGCAAAAATAGATCAAAGATCATTCAATACGGATGTTCTTTTGTCTATAGGTCAGATCTGCAATGCTTGCCTCAGGCGTATACCCGGTTACCATATCAACCAACGACAAACGCAATTTCTGGTAATCCTCCCGATCAACTGCCTCAAGCAATTCAGCTAACTTTGACTTAAATGTACCCCAAGGAAGGTACTCCTCGTTAGCCTTCATAATCATCGAATGCTCTGTAGCAGAAACATCTTCACCAATTAAAAGTTCTTCATAAAGCTTTTCACCAGGGCGCAACCCCGTAAACTTAATCTCGATATCACCGGCGGGATTTTCATCTGATCGGACGCATAAGCCTGAGTACTGAACCATCTTTTCAGCCAAACCGAGAATTCTCACAGGCTCTCCCATATTAAGAACGAATACGTCTCCCCCCTCCCCCATTGATCCCGCTTGTATAACCAACTGCGCAGCTTCCGGTATCGTCATAAAGTAACGTGTGATCTCAGGATGCGTAACAGTAACCGGGCCACCTGCTTTAATTTGTTGGCGAAAAAGAGGTATCACCGAACCTGAAGAACCCAGTACGTTACCAAAGCGAACCATGGTGAAGCGCGTCTTGTTAACATGAGATATGTTAGATGGGTCGCCAAAGAGCGTGGGAGCCAACTCCCGACTCAATGCCTGCAGAACCATTTCAGCTAAACGCTTGGTAGTCCCCATGATGTTGGTAGGCCGAACAGCTTTATCAGTCGAGATGAGAACAAAATTTTCCACTCCAGCACAAAGTGCAGCCTGAGCGGTATATAAAGTCCCCATCACGTTATTGAGAACACCCTCAGCGATGTTCTGTTCAACGATGGGTACCTGTTTATAGGCTGCAGCGTGATAGAGCGTTTGAACCCGCCACGTCTTCATCACATCCAATAATTTCTTCGAATTACTGACAGATCCCAGAATGGGAACCAGCTGAACTTCGGAAAATGAAGCGATTACGAGCTGCTCCAACTCCTTGTGGATACTGTAGAGATTGAACTCACTGTGCTCATATAAAACTATAAGCCGAGGCTCTAGTGCTAAGATTTGGCGGCATAGTTCAGAACCAATCGAACCTCCGGCCCCCGTGACCATAACTGCTTTGTCAGTAACACAACTTCTGAGCAGACTAGGTGAAGCTGGAACGGAGTCACGGCCCAGCAAATCCGCAATATCAACTTCCCTTATGTCTTCAACTTTAACCTTTCCACTAGCCAAGTCTGTCAAGTCAGGAACACTTCGTACGTGCAAAGGAAAGCGCTCCAGCACACTCAGTATTTCATGGCGGCGACTACGGGATATTGAAGGTAAAGCCAGAAGAACTTCCTGCGCCCCAGTTGTAGCCATCATTGCCTCAATTCCACTAGGTTTATAGACATGCAGCCCAGCAATAGTGCGATTGGCAATACTGGGATCATCATCAATAAACGCAACTGGCTTCAAAAAGCGCCCCATTCTCAGCGCGGCCACCAGTTGATTACCGGCAACCCCTGCACCATAGATAGCGACCTTGCGCTCCTGAAAGTCCATACTGTCCAGTAGTGCATTGGGTGACGCAGTAAACCAATCCCCCATAAAATACTGGCGCATACATAAACGCAGCCCACCAATGATTACAAGTGCCAAAAACCAATAATTGAAAATGACAGACCGGGGTATCGGCTGGTCGCTGGACTCGAAGAAATAAGCAATTACGGCCAACATCAGAGAAGATAAAGTAACAGCCTTTATGATTGCGATGAGTGCATCATTACCAAAATACCGCATAACTGCACGATACATCCCCAACCTAATAAATAAAGGAATTGATACCACTGGCGCTAGTATAAATAGCCAAGCATATTTGAAAGGTGGACCGAATAAATCAGCAGCCCCAAGACGAACTATAAACGCAAGCCATAACGCCATCCAGACCAAAACAATATCCGTCGCCACCTGCAAAATACGCTTTTTGCTTTTCGGCATAGCCAAAAGACTTTTTTTAAACCTGTCCATAAATCTTATTATTCTCCATTGGTGGTACACATCTCTTGCCAAGCACAATCGCATAACACCTGGTATAGCTCTACCTATCCGATAGCAAGAATTGGCTATGCAGCTTTTTCTCCTGCCCCCCAGATGTAAACCAACATTAGAATGGATATGAAAGATATAGTCAGCGCTACCAGAGGATCACAGATTTTGAGCACAACCAATAAGCACAGAGGGAACAAATAAAGCGCATTGATAGACAACACAACTAAGCTAACCACTTTATGTCCGTAGATATGAGCAGCTTTCTGGTACGCATGGGTACGATGGGGCTCATAAAACCGATCCCCGCGGATCATCCTTCGTAGCAGCGTATACGTTGCATCTACGATAAATACCGACAGCATTATTAACCAGCAGTAGAGCAATACAGGGTCGCTCTGCCCTGCATGCAGGGCAAGAATGCCAAGACTGAATCCGAGAAAACCACTACCCACATCCCCCATAAAGACCCTTGCCGGAGGAAAGTTCCACACAAGAAACCCCATAACAGAGGAGGCAAGCAGTACAGGCACATTGACAAGATGCTCCGCCTCAGAGACTAAGTAAATACCGCCCATCGCCAAACAAACACTGATCGCTTCGATGGAGGCTAGCCCATCAATACCGTCCATAAAGTTGTACAGATTAAGAAGCCACACTAGAAAGCAGAGAGCAAGAAGCCAGGACAGCCAGCCTTCAATGATCACTACTCCAGCAACATCAAGAACTGGTAGCTCACCAAGACAATAAAGAGAAAACACAGCTACTAGAAAATGTCCGAGTAGACGCCACCGAGCCGGCACCGAGGAATGATCATCTACAAAGCCAATCAATGCCACACCGCCCCCTGCAACGATCAGCACCCAAACCAACTTATGTATGGTTGGATCCGTTGCGAGGCAGACGAACAGCGCGAGAGAAAAAGCAATAACAAAACCCACACCACCACCGCGTGGTGTGGGCAGAGTATGTGAGCTACGCTCATTCGGCATATCCATCATTCGCTTGCTAAGCGCATAACGAAAAGCCAAACGAGTAAAAATACAAGAAACAATCAGAACAGTGGCCATGAGCCACAAAACTGTCATCTAGCGGCTGCTCCACAATCACATTTTCATTGATCTGCAGTTTCTACTGATGCGGCCAATCAAGCAAACACTGATGGCCTCAGAGTGTATGAAGGTCTCATTAACTCAAATCATCTACTGCTCAGACTCGTTCAGTAGCTTTAGCAGGTACTGCCCATAGCCCGTTTTCTTCATCGACGCTGCCTGGGCAAGCACTTGATCAGCAGTAATCCAGCCGTTGTTAAAGGCAATTTCTTCAAGACATGCGACCTTCAGGCCCTGCCGATGTTCGATGGTATGGACAAAATGACTGGCCTGTAAGAGCGACTCATGTGTTCCAGTATCTAGCCAAGCAAATCCACGACCTAGAAGCTCGACATTTAGGGCGTTCTGCTCGAGGTATGCGCGATTCACATCTGTTATTTCAAGTTCACCACGCGCAGAAGGCTTGATTGCCTTAGCGATATCGATTACTTGATTGTCATAGAAATATAATCCTGTAACCGCATAATTGGACTTTGGGTTTATTGGCTTCTCTTCAATGCTCAAGGCCTGACCCTTAGCATCAAATTCCACAACACCAAATCGCTCTGGGTCAGAAACGTGATAACCGAACACCGTTGCGCCATGCTGTTTTTCTCCCGCAGAGCGCAGGTAATCTGAAAAATGCTGCCCGTAGAAAATGTTGTCACCTAGAATGAGGCTGCACGGATCATTGCCGATAAACTCTTCACCAATGATAAAGGCTTGGGCTAGCCCATCAGGGCTGGGTTGGACGGCATAACTCAGCTTGATACCAAATTGGCTGCCGTCTCCTAATAGACGGCGAAATCCTGGTAAATCTTCTGGGGTAGAAATCACCAAAACTTCACGCATACCCGCCAGCATTAGTACTGACAGCGGATAATAAATCATAGGTTTGTCATAAATAGGCAGCATCTGTTTCGACACACCCAGCGTCAAAGGGTGTAATCGAGTACCCGAACCACCTGCCAGTATGATTCCTTTACGATTCGCTAAGGTCATTTCTTCAGTACTTCCATAAGCATGCGAGTTACACCAACTTGCCAATCCGGCAAATGAATTGAAAAAGCGTCCCGCAGTTTTTGAGTGTTTAAGCGCGAGTTATGCGGCCGAGCGGCTGGTGTGGGATATTCAGAGGTTGCAATGGGATAAATCGTTTGAACTTTTAGCGGTATATCCAACTTCTTGGCGGTCTGGACAATATGATTCGCATAGCCATACCAAGAAACCTCTCCAGCAGCAGCAAGATGATAAGTACCTGACAGATCAGGATTCTTCATTGCTTGAGTAAGAGCAAGTGCAGTGACATCTGCAATAAGCTCGGCACCTGTTGGTGCACCTATCTGGTCGGCAATGATATTCAGCGATTCACGCTCGCCGGCCAAACGCAAAATTGTTTTGGCGAAGTTCGACCCACGGGCCGCATAAACCCAACAGGTACGAAAAATAAGATACTTACAGTCCGACGCAATGATGGCCTGCTCACCAGCTAATTTGCTTGCGCCATATTGATTCAATGGATCTACATGGTCCGACTCAACCCATGGGGTGTTCCCGGCTCCGTTAAAAACATAATCCGTCGAGTAATGAACCAACCAAGCACCTAAAGCGCAGGCCTCCTCGGCAAGCACCTGGCAGGCCTTTGCATTTACCTGATAAGCAAGATCCGGTTCAGACTCTGCCTTATCAACTGCTGTGTAGGCAGCAGCATTGACGATAATCTCAGGCTGCACGTGCCGAACCGTGTCGCGAAGACGATCAGAATCACTCAGATCACCACACAGTAAGCCAACTGGCTGTCGATCGAGCGCAACCAGCTCCCCCAGCGCGGTAAGGGATCGCTGCAGTTCCCATCCAACCTGACCGCCCTTACCTAGTAGTAGAATTTTCATGGGCGCTTGTCACGCTGAGAATAATTCTGCTCCATCCAGTTTTGGTAACTACCACTCTTAACGTGAGCAACCCATTCTGCGTTAGATAGATACCAAGCTACTGTCTTGCGAATTCCGGACTCAAACGTCTCATCCGGGGTCCAACCCAATTCACGCTGAATCTTGCTTGCATCAATCGCATAGCGCAGGTCGTGACCTGGACGATCCTGTACATGGGTTATCAATTGAGCATGTGGCCGATAGGGCGAATCAGGTAGCAATTCATCAAGAAGCTTACAGAGTGTATGGACAACCTCAATATTCTGCTTCTCGTTATGGCCACCAATATTATAAGTTTCGCCCACCACCCCCTCGGTAACGACCTTATACAATGCCCGTGCATGGTCTTCTACATACAGCCAATCACGAATCTGATCACCCTTGCCGTATACAGGCAAAGGTTTACCCTCTACCGCGTTAAGAATCATCAGTGGTATCAATTTTTCGGGGAAATGATATGGCCCGTAGTTATTGGAACAGTTTGTAACCAAGACCGGCAGACCATATGTCCGCGCCCAGGCTCTCACCAAATGATCAGAACTGGCTTTACTCGCAGAGTAGGGCGAACTGGGCTGATATGGCGTAGTTTCAGTGAATAAGTCCTCTGGCCCCTCCAGATCACCATACACTTCATCAGTAGAAACATGGTGGAAGCGGAATGCAGATTTGCGCTCATCACTCAAACAGGACCAATAATTCCGGCTGGCCTCAAGCAAGGTATATGTACCAATAATATTGGTCTGGATAAATTCTGACGGTCCACTGATTGAGCGATCAACATGGGACTCCGCAGCCAAATGCATAATCGCATCAGGTTGATATTCCTGCATGATTCTGTCGATTTCAGCACGATCACAGATATCGACCTTTTCAAACGAATAACGGGGGCTATGCTCTACAGAAAGCAATGACTCTAGGTTGCCTGCATAGGTTAATTTATCAACGTTTATGACATAGTCACTTGTGTGATCAATGATGTGTCGAATAACTGCTGAGCCAATAAACCCTGCCCCACCGGTAACCAGTATTTTCACTCGATTGCCTACGTATAAAATAAATGAACGACCGCCAGACAATCCATTGAATCTGGTGATGTCTTTTAGTTTAAACAATTCTATTGATGTTGATGACGCAGTGATACCTAATTACACAAACGGCTCACAACTAGCTCTACAGCAGCCCACGATTATGCCAAGAGCACTTTAATCTAGATTTGCGGAACAGTAACAGAACGATGGCTGCTCACGCACAGGGTGCAAGAGGAAGCCTATCAAGCTTCCTCTTCTTCATTGACCCTGTCGCGCAGCTCCTTACCAGGCTTGAAATGAGGGACGTACTTACCATCAAGCCTTACCGAGTCACCCGTCTTTGGATTGCGACCGATGCGTGGAGCTCGATAATGAAGTGAAAAGCTCCCGAAACCGCGAATTTCAATGCGGTCACCTGTAGAGAGCGCCTGGGACATCTGCTCAAGCATCGTTTTGATTGCCAACTCGACATCTTTAGACGAGAGCTGTCCCTGCTGGGAGACTATGCGCTCGATCAACTCCGACTTGGTCATGATTTTCCCTTCTTTTTCAAGCGGCTAGATCACTAGGTAAGTTGTTTTTAGCATGCCTGATCGGATTTGAACAGCCTATAAAACAATGTGTTATAAAATTTCAAGCACAAAAAAGGGCGACCGAAGTCGCCCTTTTCAGAAGATAACCCGAACTTAGTTCTGGTTTTCCATCTGCGCACGGATCAGATCACCAATGGTGGTCGGACCAGCAGTTTCAACTTCCTGCTTACGCATTTCTTTGATGGCTTCTTTTTCGTCTTCAACGTCTTTCGACTTGATCGACAAGCTGATTACGCGGCTCTTACGATCAACGCTGATGATCTTAGCTTCAACTTCTTCGCCTTCTTTCAGCACGTTACGAGCGTCTTCAACGCGGTCACGGCTGATTTCGGAGGCTTTCAGAGTGGCTTCGATACCATCAGCCAGAGTGATTACAGCACCCTTAGCGTCGACTTCTTTGACAGTACCGCGAACGATAGTGCCTTTGTCGTTAACAGCAACGTAGTCGGAGAACGGATCTTCTTCCAGTTGCTTGATACCCAGGGAGATGCGCTCACGCTCTGGATCTACGGACAGGATAACAGTTTCCAGCTCGTCGCCTTTCTTGAAGCGGCGTACAGCTTCTTCGCCTACTTCGTTCCAGGAGATGTCGGACAGGTGAACAAGGCCGTCGATGCCGCCATCCAGACCAATGAAGATACCGAAATCGGTGATCGACTTGATGGTGCCGGAGATTTTGTCACCCTTGTTGAACTGGCCGGAGAAATCTTCCCATGGGTTGGTTTTGCACTGCTTGATACCCAGGGAAATACGACGACGCTCTTCGTCGATATCCAGAACCATAACTTCAACTTCGTCGCCAACGTTAACGACTTTGGAAGGATGGATGTTCTTGTTGGTCCAATCCATTTCGGATACGTGAACCAGACCTTCAACACCCTCTTCCAGCTCGGCGAAGCAGCCGTAATCGGTCAGGTTGGTTACGCGTGCAGTAACGCGGGTGTTTTCTGGGTAACGTGCCTTGATAGCAACCCATGGGTCTTCACCCAGCTGCTTGAGGCCCAGAGAAACACGATTGCGCTCGCGATCGTACTTGAGGATTTTAACGTCGATTTCGTCACCAACGTTGACGATTTCGGAAGGATGCTTGATGCGCTTCCAAGCCATGTCGGTGATGTGCAGCAAGCCGTCGACGCCACCCAGATCCACGAACGCGCCGTAGTCGGTGAGGTTCTTGACGATACCTTTGACTTGCTGACCTTCCTGCAGGGATTCCAGCAGAGCTTCGCGCTCGGCGCTGTTCTCGGCTTCCAGAACACTGCGACGAGAAACGACAACGTTGTTGCGCTTCTGGTCCAGCTTGATAACTTTGAACTCGAGTTCTTTGCCTTCCAGGTGAGTGGTATCACGCACCGGACGGACATCTACCAGGGAACCTGGCAGGAACGCACGGATGCCGTTAACGTCGACAGTGAAGCCGCCTTTAACCTTACCGTTGATAACGCCCTTAACCACTTCCTCAGCGGCGAAAGCTGCTTCCAGAACAATCCAGCACTCGGCACGTTTGGCTTTTTCACGGGACAGTTTGGTTTCACCGAAACCATCTTCAACCGCGTCCAGAGCAACGTGAACTTCGTCACCGACATTGATAGTCAACTCGCCAGCTTCGTTCTGGAACTGCTCCAGAGGAATCAGGCCTTCGGACTTCAGACCAGCGTGAACAGTTACCCAACCAGCTTGGTAATCGATGTCCACGATGATAGCGGTGATGATCGAGCCTGCCTGAAGGTTCAGGGTTTGTAGGCTTTCTTCAAACAGTTCAGCAAAGCTTTCGCTCATTTTAATTCCTGTAAATTTAGGGCAGGGAATCCGCCCAAACCACATTCCAGACAATGTGGGTACGTTCATATATAAAGAGGCTTGCGAGACAATGACTGGATTCTCGAAAACCTCTCGGCGAGCCGATCAACTTAATGCAATTGAGGCCCTGTCATTCCACAAGATCGCGATTTGCGGCCTCATGAAGAATTCGTTCAAGCACTTGCTCGATGGTCAACTCAGTGGAATCCAGCAAAATTGCATCAGCCGCTGGCTTGAGTGGGGCCACTGCACGCTGGGTATCGCGCTCATCGCGCGCCTGAATCTCTTCGAGAAGACTCGCGAGATTAACATCATCTCCCTTTGCCTTCAACTGTAAGTACCGACGACGCGCCCTTTCCTCAGCACTAGCGGTCAGAAATATCTTCAGCGGCGCATCCGGGAACACCACAGTCCCCATGTCGCGTCCATCCGCCACAAGCCCAGGCATTTCCAGAAAAGCCTTCTGCCGCTGTAACAATGCATCCCGCACAGCAGGCAGTGATGCGACCTGAGAAGCCCCGGCCCCCACCTGCTCATTACGAATCAGACTAGTGACCTCTTCGCCCTCCAGGATAATGCGCTGCTCCTGACCATCACCAGCCGCCACAAACTGCACATCAAGATGCGCAGCCAGTAACTTCAAAGCCTCTTCATTGGTCAGGTCGATTCGATGGTTACCCGCCGCAAAGGCCAGCAAACGGTAAAGTGCGCCAGAATCCAACAGATTCCAGCCCATTTTTCTTGCCAGCAACCCAGCGACGGTGCCTTTGCCTGATCCACTTGGGCCATCAATGGTGATGACTGGAGCAACAATCATGCCTTGCCCTCTTCAGCGACCCGAATACCGACCTGCGCCGACAACGCTAGGAAGTTCGGGAACGAGGTTGCCACGTTAGCGCAATCATGTATGCGGATTGGCGCAGTCGCGCGCAGCGAGGCGATACTGAATGACATGGCAATACGGTGATCACCATGCCCCCAGACTTCACCACCACCAATGCTGCCGCCTTCAATAATAATACCGTCTGGAGTCGGCTCAGCCTTCACGCCCAGAGCGATCAGACCATCAGCCATCACCTGGATACGATCCGACTCCTTCACCCGCAGTTCAGCAGCACCGCGCAGGACGGTACGCCCTTCCGCAACAGCAGCCGCAACGAACAGCACCGGGAATTCGTCGATCGCCAACGGGACCAGATCCTCAGGAATGTCGATTCCTTTGAGTTTGGCGCTGCGCACGCGAATATCTGCCACCGGCTCGCCGCCAACTTCACGCTGATTTTCTAGAGTGATATCGCCGCCCATGAGCTTGAGGATGTCAATAACACCAGTACGTGTCGGGTTGATTCCCACATGCTCCAAGACCAACTCCGAGTTCTCAGCAATGCTCGCTGCCACTAGGAAGAATGCAGCCGAGGAGATATCCGCCGGAACCTCAATATGAGTCGCAGTCAGCTTATGCCCTGACTCGACACTTGCAGTACTGCCCGACACCTCGACCGGATAACCAAAACCTCGCAGCATACGCTCGGTATGATCGCGCGTAGGTGCCGGCTCAGTTACCGCCGTGCGACCGGCCGCATAGAGACCAGCCAGCAGCAGGCAAGACTTAACCTGAGCACTGGCCATTGGCATCTCGTACTCCATACCGGTCAGGCGCTGGCCACCCTTAATGGTCAGCGGCGGACGCCCCTCAGGCCCCGTTTCAATGACCGCCCCCATTTCGCGCAACGGCTTGGCTACGCGATTCATAGGACGCTTGGACAGCGACGCATCACCGGTCAGGGTGGTATCAAAAGGCTGCGCAGCTAAAAGACCAGAGAGCAGGCGCATAGAAGTCCCTGAGTTCCCCATATATAACGGGCCGGCCGGAGCCTTAAGACCATTCAAGCCAACGCCGTGGATCGTGACGCGACCATGATGCGGCCCTTCAATCACCACCCCCATGTCGCGGAACGCTTGCAACGTAGCCAGCGCATCCTCGCCCTCCAAAAAGCCCTCTACGCGGGTAACGCCTTCGGCCAGCGACCCCAGCATGATGGAGCGATGAGAGATGGATTTGTCACCCGGTACGCGGATTCGACCGGATATAGAGCCACCAGGGTTTGCCAGAAAAATCAGATCATTCGCGTGCATAGCGTCCACATAAGCCCGACGGGCCAGAATTTTGCCGAAATGCTCACGGGCAACCCGAGCGCGAGTAAATACGCCCAGAAGTTGATGCCCATCCCCTGCTTCAACCGCGTCGCGCAAAGCGTCGAGATCGTCGCGAAATACATCCAGCGTGCGCAGCACCGCCTCACGGTTAGCGAGGAAGATGTCATGCCACATCACCGGATCACTGCCGGCAATTCGCGTGAAATCACGAAAACCGCCAGCAGCGTAACGAAAGATTTCAAGGTTCTCACTGCGCTTGGCCAGCGAGTCAACCAAGGTAAAAGCTAACAGATGCGGTAGATGGCTAGTTGCCGCAAGCACCTCATCGTGGTGCTCAACGTCCATATGCTCGACATCAGCCCCCAAGGCACGCCACAAACCATCGACCAACTGCAAAGCGGAATCGTCACTGAACTCACATGGCGTCAAGATAACTTTATGCCGACGGAATAGTTGAGCATTGGCCGCTTCAACACCACTCTGCTCAGAGCCAGCAATAGGATGACCAGGAACAAAGCGCACATCATTGCCAGTAAAACAACGGCGCGCAGCCCGGACGACATTGCCCTTAGCACTGCCCACATCCGTTAACACAGCGCCACCCAGATCAAGCTTGACCAGCTCAGCCAGGAGCTTTTCCATGGCCAGAATCGGCACAGCTAGCTGGATCACAGCTGCGCCTTTACAAGCTAGTTCAAGATCGGTTTCGCAACGGTCCACAACGCCCAGTTCAACCGCCAGTCGGCGCGATTCTGCATCCAGATCAACGCCAACCACCTCATCAAAGAGGCCGAGCTCACGCAGTCCTTTGGCAAAGGAACCGCCAATAAGACCCAGCCCAACCACCACTAGGCGGCCAAGCTTAGGAGTAGCAGATTGCACTTGAGTTACAGCAACATCAGAATCACTCACGCGCTCAACACCTTGGCCAACGCTTCAAGGAAGCGGGCATTCTCTGCTGGCAAACCAATCGAAACGCGTAGAAAGTTGGGCATACCGTAACCTGCAACCGGTCGCACAATCACACCTTCGCGCAACAGCGCTTGGTTGATGGCTGCAGTATCACGACCAAAATCCACGGCAATAAAGTTGCCCTTCGATGGAATCCAGCTCAGCCCCAGCTCACGCAACCCCGCCTCAAGCTGCGCCATACCTGCATCATTCAGCTCACGGCTCTTTTGCATGTACTGCGCGTCATCCAGCGCAGCGCACGCCGCAGCCAATGCCAGACTGTTGACGTTGAAAGGCTGGCGCACTCGGTTCAGCACGTCAGCAATTTGCGCCGAGCTCAGGGCATAGCCAACGCGCAGCGAAGCAAGGCCGTAGGCCTTTGAGAACGTGCGCGAAACCAGCAAGTTATCGTAGCGAGCCAGGTATTTGAGGCCATCCGGCAGCTCGTCACCTTCAGCAAACTCGATATACGCCTCATCCAGAACCACGAGAACATCCTTCGGCACTTTAGAAAGGAAAGTCTCCAGTGCATCAGGACCAAACCAGGTACCAGTCGGGTTATTCGGGTTGGCGATGAACACGACACGGGTGTTCGAGTCGATTGCCGCAAGCATGGCCTCAAGGTCATGGCCATAGTCTTTTGCCGGGACCACTTTCGCCTGGGCACCAACAGCCTGGGTCGCAATCGGATAGACCGCAAAAGCGTATTGACTGAACACAGCATTAACGCCCGGCGCCAAATAAGCACGCGCCACCAGATCAAGAATATCGTTGGAGCCATTGCCCAGCGTGACCTGATCAATGCCTACCCCACAGCGAGCAGCCAAGCGGCTCTTCAGCTCAAAACCATTGCCATCCGGGTAGCGGGTTAGCTCGGCCAGCTCCGCACGAATAGCCTCAAGCACTTTCGGGCTCGGGCCCAGCGGGTTTTCATTACTCGCCAGTTTAACGATCCCAGCAGGATCAAGATTCAACTCACGGGCCAGCTCATCGACAGGCTTACCCGGAACATAAGGGGACAGTTGCTGCACGCCCGGCTGAGCCAGGGCAAGAAAATCAGTCATTGCAAAGCCTCACGCATAGCTTGCAGCTCTCAGGCCCCCTGTAAGGCGAGTGACTGAGAGCCCATAGGGCAAATTAAAGTACTGCTTTTGGGTATGAACCCAAGACCTTCACGGCCACGGCTTCCTGATTGATTTTCTCCAGCACATCCTTGATCAGCGGATCACGGTGATGGCCAACGAAATCAATAAAGAACACATAGGTCCATTTGCCGCTGCGGGACGGGCGCGTCTCGATGCGGGTCAGGTCGATACCATTATTGTGGAATGGCACCAGCAGCTCATGCAGAGCACCCGGCTTGTTACGCATAGAGATAATGACTGACGTCTTGTCATCACCCGTTGGCGGAACTTCCTGATTACCGATAATAAGGAAACGCGTGGAGTTATCCGGACGATCCTCAATCTTCTCAGCAAGCTTATTCAGGTCGTAGAGCTTAGCTGCCATGTCACCAGCAATCGCCGCACTGTTCCACTCACTTTTGACACGCTTGGCAGCATCGGCATTGCTGGAAACGGCTACACGCTCAACATTTGGGTAGTGCGCGTCCAACCACTTACGGCATTGAGCTAAGGACTGGGCATGGGAGTAGATTCTTGTGATCTTGTCAGTTTTGGTATTTTCGCCCACCAACAAGTGATGGTGAATGCGCAGCTCAACCTCACCGCAAATGACCAGATCATGCTCAAGGAAGCTGTCGAGGGTGTGGTTGATTGCCCCTTCAGTCGAGTTCTCAACTGGAACCACACCGAAGTTAACCGCACCAGCGGCCACTTCGCGGAACACCTCATCAATGGCAGCCATGGGCACACTGATAACGGCATGGCCGAAGTGCTTCATTGCCGCGGCCTGGGAGAATGTCCCCTCCGGACCGAGATAAGCAACGCGCAGCGGGTTTTCTAGCGCCAAGCAAGACGACATGATTTCGCGAAACAGCCGCGCCATTTCTTCATTGCCCAGCGGCCCCTGATTTCGCTCCATGATGCGCTTGAGCACCTGAGCTTCACGCTCGGGGCGATAGAAAACAGGCTTTTCACCTTCAGCCAGCTCTTTCATCTTGACCCGCGCAACTTCCTCAGCGCAGCGGGCACGATCACTGATCAGCTCGAGAATCTTTTCATCCAGATTATCGATACGCACGCGAAGGGCTTGCAGCTCCTGTTCCGACATCAACCGTGCTCCTTTTCGAACTCCGCCATGTAGGCAACCAACGCCTCGACCGCATCCAGCCCTACAGCGTTATAAATGGAGGCACGCATGCCACCAACAGAACGATGCCCCTTCAGGTTGAGCAGACCGCGAGCATCAGCACCCGCCAGGAAAGGCTTGTCCAAGCGCTCGTCAGCAAGACGGAACGGGACGTTCATCCACGAACGCGCATTAACACTGATCGGATTGCTGTAGAACTCGCTGCTGTCGATGGCCTTGTACAACAGGTCTTTCTTGGCGCGGTTCAGTTTCTCCATCGCCTCGACACCGCCCTGCTCCTTCAGCCACTCAAAGACCAAGCCGGATAGATACCAGGCAAAGGTCGACGGCGTGTTGTACATGGAGCCGTTATCGGCGGCGATTTTGTAGTTGAGCATGGTCGGACAGCTGCTACGGGCACGGCCGAGCAGGTCTTCCCGAACAATCACCACCACCAGACCACTCGGGCCTATGTTCTTCTGTGCGCCCGCGTAGATCAGGCCATAACGGGACACGTCCACAGGACGGGAAAGAATGTCCGATGACATATCTGTCACCAGCGGCACGTCACCCACCTCTGGAATCCAGTCAAATTGCAAACCACCGATGGTTTCGTTGCTGGCGTAGTGCAGATAAGCAGCGTCTTTCGAGAGCTTCCACTCGTTCTGACCCGGAATGGCAAAGTAGTCATAGGCCTTGGCACTGGCGGCTACATTGACATTACCGAAGCGGCTGGCTTCCTCAATGCTCTTTTTCGACCAGATGCCGGTATCGACATAGTCAGCCACACCATCTTCAGGCAACAGGTTCAGCGGAATTTCAGCAAATTGCTGGCTGGCACCACCTTGCAGGAACAGCACCTTGTAGTTGTTCGGAATACTCATCAGGTCGCGCAGATCCTGCTCGGCCTTAGCGGCAATGCCGGTGTACTCGTCACTACGGTGACTCATTTCCATGACTGACAGACCTTTACCCTGCCAATCCAGGAGTTCAGCCTGGGCGCGTTGCAACACTGCTTCAGGAAGCGCGGCCGGGCCGGCGCAGAAGTTAAAGGCTCGCTTGCTCACATCCACTCTCGCTCAAAAATAGGGCGGCCGTGGAATTCCACGGCCCGCCAGACACTACACCAGCGGGGCGGCCTAAGCCGCCCCGATAGATCACTCTTCGCTTAGCGGGGCCGCATCCTCGCCCGCGTCTGCTTCAGTGGCATCCTCTGCCTGAACGTCGGCAATTTCTTCGCCTTCCAGCAGCTCGTCCTCACCATCATCAGACGGCTCCTGCACGCGCTCCAGTCCCACTAGGGTTTCATCTTTGGCCAGCTTAATCAGGGTTACACCCTGCGTGTTACGACCCAAACATGAAATTTCGCTAACACGGGTACGGACCAGTGTGCCTTGGTCGGAAATCAGCATGATTTCCTCTCCGTCGAGCACCTGTACAGCCCCAACCAGCTTGCCGTTACGCTCGTTGCTGACCATGGCGATAACGCCCTGACCACCACGACCACGGCGTGGGAACTCCTGAATCTCGGTACGCTTACCGTAACCGCGCTCGGAGGCGGTCAGAATCTGCGCACCTCCTTCCGGGATCAGCATAGAGATGATGCGTTGACCTTCCATTAGACGCATACCGCGGACACCGCGAGCAGTGCGCCCCATGGTACGGACATGTTTTTCTTTGAAGCGGATAACCTTGCCGCCATCAGAGAACATCATCACGTCGCGAGCACCATCAGTGATGGCAGCCGCGATCAAGGTGTCGCCTTCTTCCAACTTCAGAGCAATCAAACCGCTGGTACGTGGACGGCTGAACTGCACCAGCGGCGTCTTCTTCACAGTACCGAAAGCGGTTGCCATAAAGATGTAGGCGCCCGTTGGTTCGTCCTGCTCGTCATCAGCCACATCGGAGTCGCTGTCGTCAGCGCCTTCGGCTTCAACCACTTCGCCTTCCAGAACAACGCCTTCAGCATCATCCAGCTCGTCTTCGTCACCGCCGTTTTGCTGCAGGGCTTCCAGATCGACCTGGAGCATGGCGGTGATGCGCTCACCTTCATCCAGCGGCAACAGGTTGACCAGCGGACGACCACGAGCAGCGCGGGAGGCTTCCGGAATTTCGTAGGTTTTCAGCCAGTACACTTTACCTTTGCTAGAGAACAGCAGCAGCGTGGCATGGCTGTTGGCAACCAACAGGTGCTCGATGTAATCCTCATCTTTCACGCCAGTCGCCGACTTACCGCGACCGCCACGGCGCTGAGCCTGGTAGGCATGCAGCGGCTGGCTCTTGGCATAGCCACCGTGGGAAATAGTGACGACACGCTCTTCTTCGGTGATCAGATCGGCAATGGTCAGGTCCATGCGCGATGCAACGATTTCGGTGCGACGGTCATCGCCGAATTCAGCCTTAATCGCCTCCAGTTCTTCGCGGATCACTTCCATCAGGCGCTCGGCGCTGGTCAGGATGCGGATCAGCTCACCAATCTGAGTCAGGATTTCCTGGTATTCGGCCAGCAGTTTTTCATGCTCAAGACCGGTCAGGCGGTGCAGGCGCAGATCCAGAATGGCCTGAGCTTGTTCCGGTGACAGGAAGTACTTGCCATCACGCAGACCGTATTGCGGGTCCAGGTCTTCCGGGCGGCAGGTATCGGCACCGGCACGTTCAACCATTGCTTCAACGGCGGCGGATTCCCACGCAGTGCTGATCAGCGCCTGCTTGGCTTCTGCCGGGGTTGGCGAGGCTTTGATCAGGGCAATAACCGGATCAATGTTGGACAGCGCAACGGCCTGCCCTTCAAGGATATGGCCACGCTCACGCGCCTTGCGCAGCTCGAACACGGTGCGGCGGGTAACCACTTCGCGACGGTGCAGGATAAAGGCTTCGAGCATGTCTTTAAGGTTCAGGACACGCGGCTGACCGTCAATCAACGCTACGACGTTGATACCGAACACGCTCTGCATCTGGGTCTGCGCGTACAGGTTGTTCAGCACAACCTCTGGCACTTCACCACGGCGCAGCTCGATCACCACGCGCATACCGTCCTTGTCGGACTCGTCGCGCAGCTCGGTGATCCCTTCGATTTTCTTTTCTTTGACCAGCTCAGCGATCTTCTCGATCAGGCGCGCCTTATTCAGCTGGTAAGGCAGCTCAGTCACGACGATCTGCTGGCGGGTACCGCTCTTGTCGATGTCTTCGACTTCAGCACGGGCGCGCATGTAAATGCGACCACGGCCAGTGCGGTAAGCCTCGATGATACCGGCGCGGCCATTGATAATGCCCGCAGTCGGGAAGTCCGGACCTGGGATGTGCTGCATCAGCTCATCCACAGTCAGCTCCGGGTTCTCGATCAGGGCCAGACAGCCGTTGATCACCTCAGTGAGGTTGTGCGGCGGGATGTTGGTCGCCATGCCAACAGCAATACCGCTGGAGCCGTTAACCAACAAGCTTGGAATTTTGGTCGGCATGACCGCCGGAATTAGTTCAGTGCCGTCATAGTTCGGCACCCAATCCACGGTTTCTTTGTGCAGGTCAGCCAGCAGCTCGTGAGCGAGCTTGGTCATACGCACTTCGGTGTATCGCATGGCTGCAGCGTTGTCGCCGTCCACAGAACCGAAGTTACCCTGACCATCTACCAGCAGATAACGCAGGGAGAACGGCTGGGCCATACGTACGATGGTGTCGTATACAGCGATGTCACCGTGCGGGTGATATTTACCGATTACGTCACCAACCACACGGGCGGACTTCTTGTATGGCTTGTTCCAGTCGTTGCCCAACTCGCTCATCGCAAACAGCACGCGGCGGTGCACAGGCTTCAAGCCATCACGTGCATCAGGCAGTGCCCGACCGACGATTACGCTCATTGCGTAGTCGAGGTAAGACTGCTTGAGTTCGTCTTCAATATTGACCGGGAGGATTTCTTTGGCCAGTTCGCCCATGAGTAGCCTGGTTCCTTTTTCTGGTAAAACTCCGCGCCATTCGTCCTGAATGACAGGGAGCCAGTCGCTCAGCCTTACGGCTTACAGCGACTCACGACAAATCAATCAGTTATGCCATCTATCAGCGCTGGTAAGAGGCACCTTTAAAGGCCCCCTGAAACCGCCGGAGCTTACCACAAACAGTACGCCGCACCTATCCCTTACCGTGCAGCGTACAACGCATGAAGGGCAACCTAGGTCAATGCAGGCACTGACGACACATGAGTTGTGCCATTTTTCGTCATCAGGGCGATGCCAACTTCCCTCTCAGTCACCATAAAATCAATCAGATCTGCAGGCATTACATCAAAAGAAGGACTAAAAACCTCTCCTCCCGCCACCACAGTGCGTGGCTCTGCCCCACTCTTTAGCGGATACACAGCATCAATCACGTCACCACCATAGCCTTTAGTCATATCAGTGCACTGGGAGAGGTCACCATCACCCCGCCCCCGTGATGCATGGCCGTATGGCTAGCTGATAGGAACAAATCGGACCAACCGCGTCACTATATAGTCGCCCCCTGCAGGCACAGTCATACCGGAACCGGCATGTGAAACTGGCCTGTACACTTCATGCTTCAGGCGTTCCCCTATACACTCCCTTTCTTCTTTAATAGGCTCGGAATTCCCCCATGGATCGCCCACTACTTGACCTGCTGCTTCTGCCAAGTTGGCTGATCCCCGTCGAGCCGGCAGGCGTACTGCTCAAGGAACACGCGCTAGGGGTTCTAGACGGTAAAATTACCCTTATTGCTCCACGTGAAGAGGCACTGAAATATCAAGCCCGGCAAACTCTTGAGTTACCGGGCAGGCTCCTGACACCTGGACTGGTTAACGCCCACGGGCATGCCGCCATGACCCTGTTCCGCGGTATAGCCGATGACCTGCCACTGTCGACCTGGCTGGAAAAACACATATGGCCAGCCGAGGCCAAATGGGTTAACGAGCAATTCGTGCAAGATGGCACCGAGCTGGCGATTGCTGAACAGATCAAAGGTGGCATTAGCTGCTTCTCTGATATGTACTTCTTTCCACAGGCCGCCTGCGAGCAGGTTCACAAGAGCGGAATCCGCGCACAGATCACCATCCCCGTGTTGGACTTTCCCATTCCAGGCGCCCGGGATGCTGCTGAATCCCTGCGCACGGGAGTGACACTGTTCGACGACATGCGCCACCACCCGCGCCTGAAAATCGCCTTTGGTCCCCACGCGCCCTACACGGTCAGCGATGACAAACTGGAAAACATCCTAATACTGGCTGAGGAACTGGACGCCGGCATCCATATGCATGTCCATGAGACAGCACTGGAAGTTCAACAAAGCCTGGAGCAGCGCGGCGAACGCCCTATGGCCCGCCTTGCACGCCTGGGCCTCCTGGGGCCGCGTTTCCAGGCCGTGCACATGACCCAAATAGATGATGACGACCTTGAGTTACTGGTCGCCAGCAATACCAGCGTCATCCACTGCCCAGAATCAAATATGAAACTGGCCAGCGGCTTTTGCCCGGTGGAAAGGCTCTGGCAAGCAGGCGTCAACGTCGCCATCGGCACGGACGGCGCCGCCAGCAACAATGACCTTGATCTACTCGGCGAAACCCGCACAGCTGCCATGCTAGCCAAGGCAGTGCACGGCTCCGCCAGCGCCCTGGACGCCCACCGAGCACTGCGCATGGCAACACTCAATGGCGCTCGCGCCCTTGGCCTTGATGAACAGACCGGCTCACTGGAACTGGGGAAACTCGCTGATCTGGCAGTATTCAACCTCGATGGTATGGGACAGCAGCCCATCTATGATCCGCTATCACAACTGATTTATGCCGGTGGAAGGACCTGTACTGAACACCTTTGGGTAGGCGGCAAACACTTATTAGACAGCGGAAAACTCACCCGCATGGACGAAGAGCGGATCACCCACAATGCCCGAATGTGGGGGAGCCGAATTGTCGGACTCACATCGTAGGCACCGAAATGCAAATTCCTGCGACAAACTGACATACATCAGTTATGCAACTGATACCCACGCGACCCGACTAAACTGGCAACATGAGCAATTTAGCTCGCGCCCTCGCCGCATACAGATTCAGGGAACCTTATGAGCAACGTTGATCACGCCGAAATCGCCAAATTCGAAGCATTGGCTCACCGCTGGTGGGACCGTGAAAGCGAGTTCAAGCCACTGCATGACATCAATCCATTGCGCGTCAACTGGATTGACCAACGCGTAGGCCTGGCGGACAAGAAAGTCCTGGATGTTGGCTGCGGCGGCGGCATCTTAAGCGAGGCGATGGCGCAGCGCGGCGCCAATGTGACAGGTATCGATATGGGCGAAGCGCCATTAGCCGTGGCGCAACTGCACCAATTGGAGTCTGGCGTTCAAGTCGAATACCGGCAGATCACTGCCGAGGCACTGGCTGAAGAGATGCCAGGCCAGTTTGATGTCGTTACCTGCCTGGAAATGCTGGAGCACGTGCCAGACCCAGCTTCAGTCATCCGCGCCTGCTACAAGATGGTCAAACCTGGCGGCCAGGTGTTCTTCTCCACCATCAACCGCAACCCCAAGGCGTATATGTTCGCCATCATCGGTGCCGAATACATCATGCGCCTGCTTCCACGCGGCACCCATGACTTCAAGAAATTCATCCGCCCATCCGAGCTGGGTGCTTGGTGCCGTGCTGCTGGCCTGCAAGTTAAAGACATCATCGGCCTGACCTATAACCCTCTGACCAGACACTACAAGCTGGCGCCTGATGTAGACGTCAACTACATGATTCAGACCCTGCGTGAGGAATAAGGGGCATGCGTTTACGAGCAGTACTTTTTGACATGGATGGCACGCTACTCGACAGCGCCCCCGACTTTATTGCCATCTGCCATGCCATGCGCGAAGCGCGTGGCATGCAACCGATTGCTGACAAACTGATTCGCGATAATGTATCCGGCGGCGCTCGTGCCATGGTGGCCGCTAACTTCGACATACAACCAGATACCGAAGGCTTTGAAGCCTTACGCTTGGAGTTCCTTGAGCGCTATCAGACTCACTGCGCCGTACTGACTCGCCCGTTTGATGGCATCAACCAGTTGCTCAATGAAATCGAGCAAGCCAAGCTGACCTGGGGCGTGGCCACTAACAAACCAGTCCGCTACGCAGAACCGATTATGCAGCAGCTCAGACTGGCAGAGCGCTCGGCGGTTTTGGTGTGCCCCGACCACGTCAGCCGCAGCAAACCCGACCCGGAAATGATCCTGCTGGCTTGCGAAAAAATGGGCATCCCCCCGCAGGCCACTCTGTTCGTAGGCGATGACGAGCGCGATATCGAAGCTGGCCGTGCTGCCGGCTGCAAGACCGCCGCAGTCAGTTACGGCTACATCCACCCTCAAGACAACCCACGCAATTGGGGTGCCGATGTGGTGGTGGATCATCCAATGGAACTGCGCGACATCCTTGAGCGCGCTCAGTGCGGTTGCTGAACCCTCGCTGCCCCATAGACACCAGCCCTGAACCAATGAGGCTTTTTCATGTTTGATTACACTGCCCGCCCAGACCTGCTTAAAGGCCGGGTGATACTCGTCACCGGTGCTGGCCGCGGCATTGGTGCTGCCGCTGCCATGAGCTACGCAGCCCATGGTGCAACCGTGTTGCTTCTGGGTAAAACCGAAGATCACCTGACCCGGATTTATGACGCAATCGAAGCTGCGGGCTATCCGCAGGCTGCAGTCATCCCGTTCAACCTGGAGACAGCGTTACCGCACCAATACGACGAACTCGCCTCAATGATTGAAGCTGAGTTCGGTAAAGTTGACGGTCTCTTACACAACGCCTCAATTATTGGACCGCGCACACCTCTTGAGCAGCTATCCGGCGATAACTTCATGCGCGTCATGCAAGTCAACGTCAACGGCATGTTCATGCTCACCAGTACCCTGCTGCCCCTGCTGAAGCTCTCAGAAGACGCCTCTGTGATCTTCACTTCAAGTAGCGTTGGTCGCAAAGGTCGGGCTTATTGGGGCGCTTATGCCGTGTCCAAATTCGCCACCGAGGGCCTGATGCAAGTCATGGCCGATGAGGTCGAAGGCATCAGCAACGTCCGCGCTAACAGCGTTAACCCCGGCGCCACCCGCACTGATATGCGCGCCCAGGCTTATCCCGGCGAAAACCCGCAAAACAACCCGCTGCCCGAGGAAATCATGCCGGTTTACCTCTACCTAATGGGCCCGGACAGCAAAGGCGTCAATGGCCAAGCGTTCGACGCGCAATAAACGGTGAACTGCCGCCGGTTTTCCGTCGGCGGCAGTTTCAGCGGCATCTATATTCCCTTCAAGCCGACATTTATCCGGCATCAATTTGCCACCACACACCTCTAAATCTTAATAAATCCTTATATTTCAATGGTTTATAAGGTTGGCACGAAACTAGCTATACAAAAGTATTGCCGCGTTTCGGTTAGAGGTAGAGCTTCATGGCACCGCGCACACCATCCAATACAATCGATTTTGATACCGCTAAATTGCAACGCCTTGGATTTACTAAGCGTGCAAAGTCGCCGCTCAAACCGGTGAGCTTGGCGCAGCTGCGCCAACAATTGAGTTTGCGACTGCAAACCTCGTTGGAGGTTGAGCGAATCATCGAAATGTTCTTCAGCGACATTCAACAGCTGATTCCGCTGTCATCCCTGACGTTCGAGCTGGCATCTTGTGACCTGCGCCTTGAGCTGGGTGAGCGGAGCAACCACAGCGCCAGCTACCACCTGAATCATCAAGACCAGTACCTTGGCGAACTGACATTTCGCCGCAAAGTGCGCTTTACAGAGGAAGAGCTAGGTCAGCTTGAATCCTTATTGGCCAGCCTGGTTTACCCGCTGCGCAATGCCCTACTCTATCGCATTGCGATCCACTCAGCCCTGCGAGACCCACTAACCGAAACAGGCAACCGGATCGCCATGGATCAGGCCCTTAATCGTGAGATCGATATTGCGCGGCGCAACCTGCAACCGCTTTCAATCCTGATGATCGACATTGACCACTTCAAACAGATCAATGACAACTATGGTCACAGTGTCGGTGATCAGGCCCTGAAGGCCGTGGCCAACGCAATCAAAACCAGCCTGCGTAACGTCGACATGGTTTTCCGAGTTGGCGGAGAGGAGTTTCTGGTCCTTTTGTCCAACACCGGCAAGGAGGCAGCATCAATGGTTGGCGAGCGTTTGCGCCAGTCTGTTATGAACACCCAGTACCTTGTGGACGGCGAGGCAATGAAATTGTCTATCAGCTTGGGCTGTGCCGAGCTGGAAGCAGGTGAATCCAAGGACCAACTGATGCACCGGGCAGACTGTGCGATGTATGCCTCTAAACGAGCAGGACGCAACCGTCTTTCTATGGCGAGTTAAGCACAGTAGAGGTGATAAAAAAGGCGACCATCAGGTCGCCTTTTTTACGGGTGCCGCTTAATCACTCAGGCTTACGGCCGCGGCCAAAACCAGGGCGCTGGCCTTCACGAGCAGGTTGGCTGCGGCGCTTATCGGCTCCAGCAGGCTTACGTGCTGGACGATCGGCGAGCTCAACAGCAGGACGCTGACGCTTTTTGGCCACATCGCTCGGACGCTCAGCAACTGGTGTACCCTTACCCTGCTCACTGCGGGATGGACGGCCACGGCCAGTCGTTGCAGGCTCGCCTTTGGCCGGACGCAAAGTGCGCGCAGGACGCTCACCACGAACAGGCTTGGCAGCTTTACGCTGCATGCGATCGAGCTTGTCGCGGGCCTTTTCTTTCATTTCCGGCAGTGCAACAGGCTTGAGCCCGACTTCCTCGCTGAGGATGTCCACTTCACGCTGACCCATTTCACGCCAGCGCCCCATGGGCAGATCAGATGTCATAAAGACCGGTCCGAAACGCACGCGCTTCAAACGGCTGACCACTAGACCTTGAGACTCCCACAGACGGCGCACCTCACGGTTACGACCTTCCATTACCACACAGTGGTACCAGTGGTTAAAGCCTTCACCACCTGGAGCTTCTTGGATGTCGGTAAACTTCGCAGGGCCATCTTCCAGCATTACGCCGGTTTTCAAGCGCTCTATCATCTCCTCGGTGACTTCGCCACGCACACGCACTGCGTATTCACGGTCCATCTGGTAGGAGGGATGCATCAGGCGGTTCGCCAATTCACCGTCTGTGGTGAACATCAGCAAGCCAGTGGTGTTAATGTCCAAACGACCGATGTTGATCCAACGGCCTTCACGCGGACGCGGCAGACGATCAAACACCGTCGGACGGCCTTCCGGATCGTCACGGGTGCAGATTTCACCTTCCGGCTTGTTGTAAATAATGACGCGGCGTACGGTTTCGGCGCGCTCTTCGCGGCGAATTACTTTACCGTCGACAGCAATGGCGTCATGCAGATCGACTCGCATACCCAAGGTGGCGGTTTCACCATTGACCTTGACGCGACCGGCTGTAATCCAGGCTTCGATTTCACGACGCGATGCCATGCCCATACGGGCCATGACTTTTTGCAGTTTTTCGCCTGCAGGACGGGTTTCTTCGATTTCACTCATCTGGGCACCTCCCGGTGTTTTCTGGTGAAGAACAGGCCACTCTGACCTGTTGAGGGGCCCGGATCATACGCGAATTATTGGATTGACGCACGGTTGAGCTTAGTTGGCTGGCAGCAAACCGTCACTTTCTACGCCGATTTAAGGCCGACAAAGTCAGTAATCGCATATCGGCCTGCGCCAGTACTGCCCGCTGCTCCTGCTTATCGAGCTTCTTCCACGCTTTAATTTCGGCCTTGCTGCGGCCACAACCACAGCAGATCTCACCGTCGAACTTACAGACCTTGATGCACGGATTTTTCACCCAGCCTCCGTTTTACCTTAAGACGCGACATGCCTAGTGGCTGTGCGGAGGCTCGTCATCAATCAGCGCCTCTTCTCCATTCACGTCATCAGCGTTGTCTTCGAGCGATTCCTCGTCCTCAGACTCGAGTGCAAGAACTGGCAAATCGTCGAAGTCTGTTTTCAGCCCCTGCTCCATGGAATCCAGCTCTGCCAACAGGCTGCTGAAGCTGGTTTCCTCTGACTCTTCAGGATTTTCCTCGTCTGCTGCCGCCAGATCGGCGCGGGCCTGCAAGCCTTCCGGCACGGCTGGATCCACCTCGAACGCCAGCACTGGTTCAGGCTCCATCTCACGCAGGGCAGCCAGCGGCGGCAATTCGTCGAGACTCTTCAAGTTGAAGTGATCGAGAAACGACCGGGTAGTGGCAAACATAGCCGGCTTTCCCGGTACATCTCGGTAGCCCACCACACGAATCCACTCTCGCTCCAGCAAGGTTTTGACAATCTGGCTGTTGACCGCCACCCCGCGTACATCTTCAATTTCGCCCCGGGTGATTGGCTGGCGATAGGCAATCAACGCCAGAGTTTCCAACATGGCGCGGGAATAACGTTGCGGGCGCTCCTCCCACAAACGGCCGACCCACGGTGCAAAGCGCTCACGCACCTGTAAGCGGTAACCGGAAGCCACTTCCACCAACTCAAAAGCCCGCCCTTCGCAGGACTTACTCAGGTGCTCCAGAGCCTGTTTGAACACATCTGGCTCAGGCCGCTCACCTTCTTCAAACAATTCGTATAAGCGCTCTAGAGAAGTCGCCTTTCCAGAGGCTAATAAAAATGCCTCAAGCAAACTGGCAAGCTCTTGGGGGTCACTCAGATTCATACTATTCAGCCCGCGCCCTTACGTGGATTGGCCCAAACGCTTCGTTCTGTACCAACTCAACCAGCGACTCCTTGATCAACTCAAGCACTGCCATAAATGTCACCACTACACCGAGCTTACCTTCCTCGGCAGTAAATAAGCTGACAAAAGGTACAAACGCCCCGCCCTTGAGACGCTCCAGCACCTCACTCATGCGCTCGCGGGTAGACAGCACCTCACGGGTCACCTGATGGCTTTCGAACATATCAGCGCGTCGCAGCACTTCTGCCATGGACACCAGTAGCTCTTCGAGGCTGACATCAGGCAGTAGTTTTCGCGCCCGGGCTTCAGGTGCATCAAGGCGCGGTACGGTAATGTCGCGCCCCACCCGACTCAGGCCATCAATGCCTTCAGCGGCCGCCTTAAAGCGTTCGTACTCCTGCAACCGGCGAATCAGCTCAGCACGCGGGTCATCTTCTTCAGCATCCGCTTCGTTTGAGCGCGGCAGCAGCATGCGCGATTTGATCTCGGCCAGCATGGCCGCCATCACCAAATACTCAGCAGCCAGCTCCAGACGCACAGTACGCATGAGCTCGACGTAGCTCATGTACTGGCGGGTGATTTCCGCCACCGGAATATCCAGCACGTCAATGTTCTGTTTGCGGATGAGATAGAGCAGCAAGTCTAGCGGCCCTTCGAACGCCTCCAGGAAAACCTCCAGTGCATCCGGCGGGATGTACAGGTCTTGCGGCAGTTCGGTCAGCGCCTCACCGTAAACCAGCGCAAACGGCAGTTCCTGCTGGGCATTGGCCTGCGGGTCTTGATGCTCTTGGGCAGTGGCTTCACTCATTCGGATACTCGGCTCAAGCTCAGCGTTCGCCGCCAAACGGCGTCGGATCGCCACAGCCTACGCGCAGCACCTCGGGCTCATCCTCAAGCAGGCTGACCACAGTCGAGGCCTCCAAATTGCCATAGCCACCATCAATGACCAGATCCACCTGATGCTCCAGCATCTGCCGCATCTCGTAAGGATCGCTCATGGGCAAAGATTCCCCCGGCAAAATCAGGCTGACACTCATCATCGGCTCGCCCAACTCAGCCAGCAGCGCCATGGCTATCGGGTGTTGTGGTACACGCATGCCGATGGTGCGGCGTTTGGCATGCAGCATAATGCGTGGCACTTCACGGGTGGCGTTAAGAATGAACGTATATGGACCCGGCGTGTAGGTTTTAAGCAGACGGAAAGCAGCTGTGTCCACCTTGGCAAAGGTGCTCAACTGGGAGAGATCTGAGCAGGCCAAGGTGAAATTATGTTTGTCGTCCAACTGACGCAGACGACGGATTTTCTCCAGCGCGCTCTTATCCCCAAGCTGACAGCCAAGCGCATAGGACGAGTCAGTCGGGTACACCACCACCCCGCCATTGCGAATGATGTCCACCGCCTGTTTGATCAGACGTGGCTGGGGATTTTCCGGATGTATTTGAAAAAACTGGCTCACGCTCGATCCCTGATCAGATTGCTATGGGTTGTTTAACCTGGCGAAAACGTCCCGACAACAGCGGCAAATCATCAGGCACCGGGCGATACATGCCCAACTCTGACCACTGCCCCGGCCCGTGGAAGTCGCTACCAGCACTCACGAACATACCGAATTCTCGCGCCAGAATGGTTAACGTTCCGACCTGCTCAGCAGGCTGCATCCCATTAACCACTTCTAATGCATGACCACCCGCGGCGACGAAATCTGCCACCAGCTTCCGCCTTTTACTGCGGGTGAAATCGTAATGCCAAGGGTGAGCCAAACTGACCCAAGCCCCTGAGCGACGTAAGGTATCGACCGTTTGCGCCAACTCCGGCCAATGCTGCTTCACATCGCCAAGTTTGCCAGCGCCCAACCATTTGCGAAAAGCCTCGGCGCGGTCTTTAACATACCCCTCACGCACCAAAAAATCTGCGAAATGAGGGCGTGCAGGTGCATTACCGCTGTCACCTAAGGTTTGCTGAATCTCACGCGCCCCCTCTAATGCCCCCGGCATTCCTTTACCAGCTAACCGTTTGGCAATTTCAGCCGCGCGTAACCAGCGCCCCTCGTGTAGCTCGGTTATGGCAGCTTGTAACGCAGGAGCATCAGGGGAAAAGTCGTATCCCAAAACATGGATAGTGGCGCCGCCCCAGGTACAAGACAGCTCAATGCCATTGACCAACTCGATGCCGAGCCTCGAAGCCGCCGCAGCCGCCTCGTCCAACCCTTCAATCGTGTCATGATCTGTCAAGGCCAGCACGCGCACTCCGCGCTCATGGGCACGGGTGACCAGCGCCGTAGGGCTGAGCGAACCGTCTGAGGCGGTACTGTGGCAATGCAAATCAACTTCCATAAGGAACACTTTTCCAGTCATTCATGTTTGTTATTATGCAGGCAGATCAGGATTCTTGCTGGCCCACCGCACCATTTCTCCGACAAGCTAATGTCTGGCAACCTGTATTTAGGCCTGCGGACTGGCACTCAACGATTTAAGGACTGAGATGTTCTACGCAATCATTGCTACCGATGCCGAAAACTCACTGCAAAGCCGACTGGATGCTCGCCCTGCTCATCTGGCCCGCCTTGAGCAACTGAAATCTGAAGGCCGCCTGCTGATTGCGGGCCCTCACCCAGCAGTAGACAGCAACGACCCAGGCCCTGCTGGCTTCTCCGGCAGCCTGATAGTGGCTGAGTTCGACTCCCTAATTGCTGCTCAGCAGTGGGCAGATGCTGACCCTTATCGTGCTGCTGGGGTATACAGCTCGGTCGTGGTTAAACCATTCAAACTCGTATTGCCGTAATTCCCTGACGTCTGCCAATTACAGAAAAATAAGGATTTCCGATGCGATTAGGTTCACTGATTTTGCTAACTGCTTTATCTGCTCCTTGCGCAACGCTCGCGGAAGAAGCGGCTCCTGCACCATCTGAAATCCCCTCTGCGGCGCTGCCAGTGGCAACAGCCCCAGCAGCGCCAGCACCTTCGGCACTGGAAGTACAGCTGCAAAAACAAACCGCTGAACAAGAGGCCCAGTTACTGGCCGAGCGCAACGAGAACCAGCGACTGCGCCAACAGCTTAAGCAAGCTCAAGCTGACAGTGCTCCACCACCACTAATCACTGAACAGCAAACCTGGTACGCAATCGGCGCAGGCTCGGCCCTGCTAGGCGTCATCATTGGTGCATTGCTGCGCGGCGGCCGCCGTACACGCCGAGAGTGGCTCAACTGACCCATGACTAACCTGCTACTGATTGATGACGACGTTGAACTGTGCGAACTCCTGAGCAGCTGGCTCACTCAGGAGGGATTTCAAGTCAATGCCTGCCATGACGGTGCAAGCGCCCGCCAAATGTTGGCAGGGGTTACGCCAGAAGCTGTCGTGCTGGATGTCATGCTTCCGGACGGCAGCGGCCTGGAATTGCTGAAAAAGCTACGCAGCGACTACCCAGAGCTCCCTGTAGTTATGCTCTCTGCCCGGGGAGAACCCTTAGACCGCATCCTCGGGCTTGAGCTAGGGGCCGATGATTACTTAGCCAAGCCCTGTGACCCACGCGAGCTGACCGCTCGCTTACGCGCCGTCTTGCGCCGCAGCCACAGCCCTGTGCAGAACAGCCAGTTTGACCTGGGTGATCTGCACTACAGCCAGGCACGGGGCACGGTCAGCATTGGTGAGCATGAGGTGACCCTGACGCTGTCCGAAAGTCGCATTCTTGAGGCCCTGCTCCAGCAACCCGGTGAACCCGTGGATAAACAGGTGCTGGCGCAACTGGCCCTAGGCCGTAAGCTCACCCTGTACGACCGCAGCTTGGACATGCATGTCAGCAACCTGCGCAAAAAGCTCGGCCCGCACAGCGATGGCCGCCAGCGCATTCTGGCACTGCGCAGCCGGGGCTATTACTACGCGGTTTAACACGCTCTTTACCAAAGCTTTACTCAGCCCTGACTGCGCTTGACCTTGACCGCCCTAAACTGAGCTCATCCGGTTATCCACCGGGCTCAGAGAAGGAGAAACACCATGCGCAAGACCCTTACCGCTGCCCTGATTGTCCTGACCCTGCCAGCACTGGCCATGGCCATGCCAGAAGGTGGTCACCACCGCGGCGGCGACTTTGGCCCTCGCTTCGATAAAGAGCTGGACCTCAGCCGCGAACAGAACCGCACCGTTCGCCAAGCCATGGCAGAAGGTATGAAATCCCGGCACGAAATCACCCAGCGCTACCTGGAAAAGCTTTCTGCCGCTGATAAGAAAGCGATGGAGGATGAACTGAAAGCGGCCCGTGACAAACAGCAAAGTGCGATCCGTGCCGTACTCACGCCCGAGCAGCAAAAAGCGTTTGACGAGCGTCAAAAGCAAATGCAGGAGCGCCGCGCCGAACGCTTGGAGTTTGAAGCGTGGAAAGCTGAGAAGGACAAAAAAGCCCAGTAAATTTCGGGTTTAACCCAAAGCCCGTCACACTCTTCGTGTGACGGGCCTTTTTCATGTGTTGCTGAAGGAGTTGCCGTGCGTTCACTTTTCTGGCGTGTTTTTGCAAGCTTTTGGCTGGCCATCGCCCTTGCCGCCGGTTTTTCACTCCTGCTTGGGCGTGTTATCAATCAAGACGCCTGGTTGCTTAGCCAGCACCCTGCACTCAAGGGGCTTGCCGAGCAGTGGACGCAGCACTACGAAAATAATGGCCCCAAGGACTCACAGAACCTGCTGGAACAACGCAAGCGTGAGCATCGGGTTGATGTTCAGGTTCTGGACGAGAACGGCGCCCCCGTTGTCAAAGGCACCTTCCCGCCACGGGCAGCCGCCTATGAGGCCCGGCACCGTAATGAAAAACGCCTGCCTTGGCGGCGACTGAGTCTGGATTACACCAGTCCCCAGACCGGTGAAACGTACCTTTTCATCTACCGCATCCCAATGCCAGAGGTGCTTGAATGGCAGCGGCAAAGCCTGCTCTGGCCTGTTAGTGCAATCTGCATTGCCTTGCTGGTGGTAACCCTGATTAGTTTGTGGCTGACCCTCTCCATCACCCGCCCTCTCAATCGCTTGCGCGGCGCCGTGCATGATCTGGGACAAACCGCCTACCAGCAGAGCAGCCTGGCAGAGCTGGCCAAACGACGGGACGAGTTGGGCACTCTAGCTGCCGACTTTAACCGCATGGGCGAACGGGTACAGGGGCTGATTGGCAGCCAGCGGCAGCTGCTGCGCGATGTATCACACGAGCTGCGCTCACCTTTAGCTCGGCTGCGTATAGCCCTGGCGCTGAGTGAGAGAGCCGATCCGGCCGAACGCGAAAAGTACTGGCCGCGTCTGACCCAAGAATGTGACCGCCTGGAAGCACTGATTAGTGAAATCCTGGCATTGGCCCGGCTGGATGCGGAGCCCGGCAGCATCCAAACCATCCACGTACGCGAGATGCTCAGTAAGCTGCAAGAGGATGCCCGCATTGAGGCACCTGAGCAGCAAATACGTGTCGAGAGTGAAGCACATCTGGCACTTTCAGGCTGGCCAGATATGCTCCAGCGCGCCATGGAGAATCTCCTGCGCAACGCCCTGCGCTTCAGCCCGACTGATAAACCGATTGAACTGATAGCTCGCCAAGAGGGTGACGAGATCCGCTTAAGCGTCCGCGATCACGGCCCTGGCGTCGCTGAAGAACACCTGGCGCGCCTTCACGAACCCTTCTTCCGTGCACCGGATCAAGGCGCCAATGGTCATGGACTTGGGTTAGCAATAGCCCGTCGTGCAGCTGAGCGGCATGGCGGCCAGTTGATCCTGGCCAACCATGCTGCAGGTGGTTTTATCGCGACGTTGCGGCTGCCGCTTAAACCAGCGGCCACGCTTTAACAAACGGTGTGATATCGGGCCGAGGAGCAGTTCTCGGCTCTTTCTCAGGCGTTCCAAGATAGAGATAGCCCACCAGTTGCTCGTTGGCCTGCAATCCCAGACCTGTAAGCACATTCGGGTTATAGGCCATATCCCCTGTACGCCAAACCGCCCCGATGCCTTGAGCATGGGCCGCCAACAACATGGCATGAGCGGCACAACCTGCGGCCAGCACTTGCTCCTGTACCGGAACCTTGTGGCCCTCGGTGACAGAAGCAATGACAACCACCATCAAGGGTGCACGCAATGGCATATTCCGGGCTTTGTTGAGAAGCTCCGGGGCGCTGTCCACCGGCAGTGATGCCGCAAACAGCTCGCCTAGCTGAACCAGCCCTTCGCCTTCAATGATCAGAAAACGCCAAGGCTTCAGTTGACCATGGTCCGGCGCACGTAAAGCAGCTTGAAAAAGCAATTCACGCTGCGCTGCATCAGGAGCAGGCGCAACTAAGCGCGGAACCGAAACCCGGTCAGTCAGCGCAACAAGAGCATCCATTGGAAACCTCAGGTATCAGAGAAATTGCATCATTCTAATACCTGAACACCACACTCGGACAAAATTCCCGAATGTCAGCCCTATTAGGCTCAAGCCACACGATCCGGAGACATCTCCGGCTGCTGCGGTGGCGTCAACGGCGGCAAACCATGGGCGCGGCGTGCATCATCACAACGGGGGTTATGCACCCCATCAACCCAAGACGCCTCAAACTCGCGGCAAGGTGTCGAACGGTGCTCGTACAGGGTGCATCGCACGCCCTCACCAACAGTACCCATCAAGGCCGTGCAACGCACCGGCTTGGCATCCGTACCGATCATAGCGACACGATGCGGACTGATCTGCACCACCTTGTCATCCGGCACGGTTCCACCTGCGGACTGGCACTCACCCCAGAAAAAAGACACACGAAAAAACGCGCAGCATGCACCGCACGTGAGACACGGATTGTTATCAGACATGATGTGGTCGACTCAGAAACCGGAGAGCTCCGGCGCAGGCGCACAATTTTATTCATCGCCAAACGCTTGTAAAGCGCCATAAAGCGATAGCTGCAAAGGCAACCATGGGAAGGGTAGAATGCGCCCACTGCAACCAGCCACCGGGCCCACTCATGTCCATGCCGACCCTGCGTATTATCGCTTTCATCCTCGGCATATTCCTGATCACGCTCGCCATCAGCATGTTGATCCCCATGCTGACGCTGCTGGTCTACTCCCGCACCGATGACCTCAACGCCTTTATCTGGTCGAGCCTGGCCACCGCAGCCGCGGGTATTGCCATGATTCTGCCCGGCCGTCCGAAAGAAGCCCATTTACGCCCTCGGGACATGTACCTGCTCACCACAGCCAGCTGGCTGGTGGTCTGTATTTTCGCCGCGCTGCCACTGACCATGGTCCAGCATATGGGCTACACCGACGCATTCTTTGAGACGATGTCCGGTATTACCACGACAGGGTCAACAGTTCTGGTCGGGCTCGACACGGCCTCACCGGGCATTTTGATCTGGCGCTCGATGCTGAACTGGCTCGGTGGGATTGGTTTTATCGGCATGGCCGTGGCCATCCTGCCGCTGCTACGGGTGGGTGGCATGCGCTTGTTCCAGACGGAGTCATCAGACTGGGGTGAAAAGGTTATGCCGCGCTCGCATATGGCAGCCAAGTACATCCTGGGCACTTACCTGGCGCTGACGATTATTGGCTTTCTGGCCTTTTGGGCTGCAGGCATGAGCCCATTCGATGCGATCAACCACACGATGGCGTCTATTTCTACCGGTGGTTTTTCCACTTCAGACCAATCACTGGCCCATTGGCAGCAACCCGCGGTGCACTGGGTTGCCGTTGTCATGATGATCAGCGGCAGCCTGCCATTTACCTTGTATGTCGCCACCATACGAGGCAATCGTAAGGCCATGCTCCGGGATCAGCAGGTACGCGGTTTTTTGGCCTTCCTGATCGTCACTTGGCTGGTTCTCGGCACTTGGTATTGGCTGAACTCGAACAACAGCTGGCTGGATGCCTTCAGAATTTCGGCGGTAAACGTCACTTCAATCGTCACCACCACCGGTTTTGCCTTGGGCGACTACACCACATGGGGCAGCTTCGCGATTTTGCTGTTTTTCTATCTGACCTTTATCGGCGGCTGCTCTGGCTCAACTGCCGGAGGACTGAAAATCTTCCGTGTACAGGTGGCTTATGTCCTGCTCAAAGCCAACCTGCAGCAACTGATACACCCCCGTGCGGTGATCAAACAGCGCTACAACAATCACACCATCGACGAAGACATCGTCCGTTCGATGATTACCTTCTCGTTTTTTTTCGCCATCACCATCGGTGTCATCGCCTTGGGACTGGCTGCCGTCGGACTCGATTGGACAACTGCACTCACCGGAGCAGTGACCGCCGTGTGCAACGTTGGCCCTGGCATGGGCCCTATTATTGGCCCAGCCGGCAACTTCGCCAGTCTTCCGGACGCGGCCAAATGGCTGCTCAGCCTCGGCATGCTGCTGGGACGCTTAGAAATTCTTACTGTGTTGGTATTACTAACCCGGGCGTTCTGGCGGCATTGATTGGCCCCGGAACACATTGACCTGACTAGACTCTATAACGCTTCGTCTTCACGACATGGACTTTTGTTAAATGGCTTGGCCAACCCTACGGATCATTACATTCATCAACGGCATATTTTTGCTGACGCTTTCCATCAGCATGGTTATCCCAATGCTGACGCTGACGATCTTTTCCCGGCCAGATGAGATCAACCCGTTTCTCTGGTCCAGCGTAATTACCTTTATGTCTGGCCTGGGCATGGTGCTCTATGGTCGCGCCCGTGATGTGCATCTGCGCCCACGGGATATGTACCTGCTGACAGTATCCAGCTGGGTGCTAGTAGGACTGTTCGCCTCACTGCCCTTTATGCTGTCGCAGCACATGGATGTTACCGATGCTGTATTCGAGAGCATGTCCGGCATTACGGCCACCGGAGCCACTGTTTTGCAGGGCCTGGATGATATGTCGCCAGGTATTCTGATCTGGCGTTCTGTACTGCACTGGCTAGGCGGTATCGGTTTTATCGCCATGGCGGTGGCCATTTTGCCGATGCTGCGCATCGGGGGGATGCGCCTGTTCCAGACGGAATCCTCTGACCGCTCCGAAAAGATCATGCCGCGCTCACACATGGTGGCTAAATATATGGTGGCCGCTTACGTTGGCGTCAGCACTCTGGGGTTTCTAGCGCTATGGCTGGCCGGAATGAGTGTGTTTGATGCAATCAACCACAGCATGTCAGCCATTTCCACGGGTGGTTTTTCCACATCTGATCAGTCTCTGGCCAAATGGACTACCCCTGCGGTGCATTGGGTCGTTATTGTTCTGATGATCCTCGGCAGTCTGCCATTCATGCTATTTGCCGGTGTATTACGCGGTAATTTCAAGGCTTTGCTACGTGATCAGCAGGTACGCGGTTTGATCACAATCCTACTCTGTACGTGGGCCATCCTCGGCACCTGGTACTGGCTGACCACAGACATGCCTTGGTATGACGCTTTGCGCCATGTGGCGTTCAATACCACCTCAATCATGACCACCACCGGCTTTGCCTTGGGTGATTACACCCTGTGGGGTGGCTTTGCCAGCATGCTGTTCTTCTACCTGGGATTTATCGGCGGCTGCTCTGGCTCCACGGCAGGCGGGCTGAAGATCTTCCGTTTTCAGGTCGCCTACACCCTGCTCAAGGCTAACTTGATGCTATTGATTCACCCCCGCGCGGTGATCAAACAGCAGTACAACCGGCACAATCTGGATGAAGATATTGTCCGCTCGATCCTGACTTTTTCCTTCTTTTTCAGTATCACCATTGCTGTTCTGGCACTGGGGCTGACGCTCTGCGGGCTGGACTGGATCACCGCTTTGACTGGTGCCGCCAGTACCGTATCCGGTGTAGGCCCGGGGATGGGGCCTGTCATTGGTCCGGCTGGCAACTTTGCCAGCCTGCCGGATGCGGCAAAGTGGATGCTAACGGTCGGTATGCTGCTGGGCCGCTTAGAGATCCTAACGGTACTGGTACTGATGCTGCCCGCCTTCTGGCGTCATTGAGCCTGATGCAGACGTGCCCGGTACTCACCGGGCGTTGCATCAAACCAACGGCGGAAAGCGCGAAAAAAGTTACTCGGATCCGAAAAACCAAGCAGATAAGAAATCTCCAGCAAGGTCAGCGATACCTGATCCAGATACTGAACCGCCAACTCACGGCGGGTATCGTCAAGCAGTTGTTGGTAACTGGTTCCTTCCTCTTGTAACCGGCGCTGCAGTGTTCGCTCAGAAAGCAGCAAGGCTTGCGAAACCGTCTCACGCTTCGGTTCGCCCTGTGGCAACAGGCGACACAACACCTGCCGCACCTGATGGGTCACCCGGCTACCGGCGAAACGTGCCAGATAATCACCGGCAAAACGGTCATGCAACTGGGCCAGAGCTTCATTGGCCGACGGTAGCGGCGCCTCAAGGTCAGCGGTTTCAAATACCAATACGTAGTGATCAGCATTAAATGTGATGGGGCACTGGAAAACTTTGTCGTAAGGCGCCAGATCTTTGGGTGCTGCCCCCATCAAACGCACATATCGTGGGCGTAATGGCTTACCGGTGACCCATCGGCAAAACGCCACGTAATAAGCCATAGAGGCCTCTGTGCTCTGCCGAGCCGCAGGAATACGGTCACCGTGCACGGCTAAGCGAATTTCATAGCCATCCACAGCAGGGACGAAACTGATGTCAGCCCCTTCGGCAATAATGCGCTGATAACGCACCAACCGAATGATGCCTTCCCTTAGATTACGACTGCTCATCAGTGCGTAACCGACCACATTGAACGAGGAAGGCCGCAACACCTTGGCCATGTTCAAGCCGATGGCCGGATTACCGGATACCTCAACAGCAAGTTGCCATAGACGTGTCATAGCATCTTGGGGAAAGCGTGCATCCGGATTGCTCAATGCCGAGTAATCCAACCCCAACTGGGCAAAAAGACTGCGTACATCGAGTCCATCGTATTCAAGAGCAGCAACAATACCCGAGGCCCAACTAGAAGATGTGGTGCGTTCAGTCATGGGATGTTCTTGTAAGAATGGTGTGGCAACGAAAGGATACTAAACTGGCACCAAATGTCAGTGGGTTTGGCAGTTCATACGCCTAGACTGCAATTAAGCCTGCGTGGCTGCAAGACTGATAAACAAAAACAGGAGGCCTGTCATGAGTACCAAGGCTCAAGAACGCTTCACCAGCTTTGCCGAGTTCTACCCTTATTATCTGCAAGAACACAGCAACGCCATCTGCCGCCGCCTGCACTATGTCGGCAGCATACTGATCCTTGTTGTAGCGGCCTATGCCGTATTGACCCAGCATTGGATGTGGTTGCTGACCTTGCCCGTCATTGGCTACGGTTTTGCGTGGGTTGGGCACTTTGTTTTCGAGAAAAATCGGCCAGCCACCTTTGACTACCCACTGTATTCACTGATGGGCGATTGGGTAATGCTTAAAGATGCCTTCACCGGGCGTATCAAGTTCTAACCCCTTCTTCAGCACTAATGAGAAATCATTAGTGCTGAACCGTTCAACCTGTTGCAATAGCACCGCCACATCACCTTGGTTATGATCCCTGCCTTTTGGAAGCTCGACTCAACTTCTTGTTCGGGCGAAATAGTAGGGATTGCACCTCGACATGGATGCCTTGCGCACTTCGCTGATCAATCATCTGCCGGCACCGCCGATGCGGGAGTACTACTCTCGCACACTGGCTTACGTGGCCATGGCCGCGACAGTTGCAGCAGGAATTGTCAGTCAGTACTTTACCTTTGAAACTTTCTGGCTGATCCCATATGTACTGATATACCCACATGTCGCGCACCATGTGTGCCGGTATTTCCGTCGAAAAGCTCCTGAAAAAACTCGGCTTTGTTTGCTGTTTGTCGACGCCCTGAATACAGGCTGCATAATGGTCTTATTGGGGTTTTCGATAGTACCTAGCCTGATTTCAGTTCTGCTGCTGGCGTTCAGCTCTCTGGTAGCCGGCGGTATACGCTATCTAAGCCTTGCCATGCTTGTGACGATCAGTAGTGCATCCCTATGCTCTTCGGTGACGCACATTGAAAAAAGCCTGAGCACCCCACCACTAGTAGCCTTGATTAGCCTAACCTTTAGTGCATTGCATATCTGTGTTACTGCCTACTTTGTGCACCAACAGAGCCTTAAACTCATGCGCGTCAGCCAAGACATGCTGGAGCAAAAGCACAAAGCAGCTCAATTAGCTCAGAACCTAGCCAAATATCTTTCTCCTCAAGTGTGGGAGTCGATATTCAGCGGCGAACGCAGCGTGCGTCTGGAGACGCAACGCAAAAAGCTCACCGTTTTCTTCTCGGACATCAAAGACTTCACCGAACTGTCCGACGAGCTTGAGGCCGAGGCGCTGACTGACTTGCTTAACACCTACCTCAATGCCATGTCGCAAATCTGCCTCAAATATGGCGGCACCATCGACAAGTTTGTCGGAGACAGTGTCATGGTGTTCTTCGGCGACCCGGCCAGTAACGGCCCCAAGAATGACGCAATAAATGCTGTTTCGATGGCCATTGCCATGCGCAACCAGATGAAAATCTTACGCCAGCAGTGGCGCAGCCAAGGCATCACTAAACCCCTGCAAATTCGCATGGGCCTCAATACAGGCTATTGCACCGTCGGCAACTTTGGCGCCGATACGCGCATGGATTACACCATCATTGGTCGAGAAGTGAACCTGGCCAGCCGCCTGGAAAACGCAGCGGATACAGATGAAATCCTGATTTCCCACGAGACGTATTCGCTGATCAAAGACCAGATCGTCTGCCACGACAAAGGCAACATCTGGGTGAAAGGCTTCAACCGGCCAGTAAAAATCTATCAGGTGGCTGACTTCCGCCACTGCATAGACAAGCCTTCCAGTTACATTGAGCATGAGTTACCGGGTTTTACCATGAGCCTGGATATCAATCACCTCAGTAGCTATGACAAGGCCAGGGTCTTGGGCGTATTGAAAGAGGCTGCGCGCGAACTCGAAACCCCGCCACAGACTGAGGAATAACCCAGCTCGCGTATTCGCGGGCATACCGTTGCCTCGCGAAGTCTGATCAGGCTACAGGCTCTGTGGCACTAGCCTGCTGTCGGTGGAGGTGCGCAACCGGGTCATCCGCAAGCCGGTAGAGAGTAATACTGCCATCCAGATGCTCGATCAACGCCGAGCAAGATTCGACCCAATCACCACAATTCATGTACTCCACTGCTCCCATCTGGCGTATTTCAGCATGGTGGATGTGACCACAGACCACGCCATTGAAACCGCGCCGGGAACACTCATGGGCTATGGCCTGTTCAAAATCGCTGATGAAGTTCACTGCCGTCTTCACCTTGTGTTTGAGATAGGCAGACAGTGACCAATAGCCATAGCCATAACGTCTGCGCCAGTAATTGAGCCAGCGATTGAGCGTCAGTGTTAGTTCGTAAGCCGAATCGCCGAGAAATGCCAGCCAACGGTGATAGCGCGTGATCACATCGAACTGATCGCCATGAATCACCAACAAACGCCGCCCATCTACGGTGACATGCTCGGCCTCATCCACCAACTGCACATTGCCCAGCACCAGAGTGCTGTAACGCCTTAAAAACTCATCGTGGTTACCGGTCACGTAGATGACCTGCGTACCACGCTTACTCATTGTCAGCAGGCGGCGGATAACATTGCTGTGGCTCTGTGGCCAGTACACCCCGCTGCGCAGCTTCCAGCCGTCGATGATGTCCCCGACCAGGTAGATTTTTTCGGCATGAAAGCGTTTTAGAAACACGGCCAGGTGTTCCGCCTGGCTGTCACGCGTCCCCAGATGCACATCGGAAATCCACAGCGTACGCACCCGCTGTTTGCGTCCTGGCTTAGTCAAGTTGGCACTGTTCATGAACGGCCTCCTGCACGTTTTGGCCAAGTGTGTGCAGGCAGCGGTGAATTGATCGTTACAATGCAGTGTCATTGCAATGACAATCCGGCCCTGTTATCCAGCTCCTGCCCCCAAGCTTGAGCCTGATAGACTGTCCGGCCTTGCACAGGAAGCGCTTTGCCATGTCGTCACCACTCTCGATACGCCATTACACCCACGACAAAATCTGCCACAGCCATGACTATGCGCAGTTGGTGTTTGGCCTGAGCGGTCGATTGGACTTTGAGGTGGAAGGCCATGGCAGTCAGGTCATCAGCCAAACCCTTTCGGTTATTCCCCATGAGGCCCGGCATACCTGTGGCAGCCCTTCTGGCAGTCGCTGCCTGGTATTAGACGTGCCGTCCGAACAGTGGCTCAAACACCAGCTGGGAGCACATGCTAATGCGGTGCGCCGCCTATTGGACAAAACCGCGACACTTACCCTGACCTCGCACCAAAGCCAGTTGGTCAATTGGTTAGCCAACAGCCCAATCGGTGATCCAGTCATTGCCGCTCAAGGTAGCGCACTACTGCTTGCCAGCCTGAGCAGCGAAACACTGGGCGCCCCCTTGACCGTTGGCCTGCCAATGGCCGCCTTGAATGCCCATATCGACCGTCATGCTGCCCATCCTCTGCAAGTCAGTGACTTGGCCAAACTGGCCGGTCTGTCTACGGCACGCTTTCATGTGCGTTTTCTTCAGCAAACCGGGCAAACACCTATGGAGTATGTGCGTATCCGTCGTCTGCATCTGGCGCGTGAGCTGCTCGTTAACACGTCACTAGCAGTTGGGGAAATCGCAGCACGGGTTGGATACAACTCTCAGAGCGCTTTCACAGCAGCCCTTAGTCGCCACTATGGGTGCTCAGCGCTGGCTCTGCGCCAACAGCACAACTGACGCGACAAAACCCGCAAGTTCCGCGACAGAACCAAGACGGCTTGCTATTTAAACTGGCGCAAACCTACAGGGAGCCTGTCCATGCCTCAGATCGAATGGGAAGATTTTCAGCGTGTTGAACTGCGTGTTGGCACTATTGTGAGCGCCGAGGTTAATGAAAAAGCCATCAAACCGGCTTACGTACTCCAAGTCGATCTCGGTGAACTTGGTCTTAAAAACTCCAGCGCCCAAATTACTGCGCACTACTCCTGCGCCGAACTGATCGGCAAGCAGGTGTTGTGCGTCTGCAACTTTGCCCCCAAACGCATAGCAGGGGTTCGCTCAGAGGTTTTGGTGACCGGTGTATATGATGCTGATAACAAAGTGGTCCTAGCCGGATTCGATAGACCGCTGCCCAACGGAGCACGTCTGGCATGACACCAAGCAACGCACTCTGGGCCATTCATCTTGGCGCCCTGCTCTTTGGCCTGTCTGGCATCTTCGGCAAATTGGCCGACAGTGCGCCAGAAATTATTACAGCAGGCCGCTCACTCTTTGCAGTGCTGGCCCTGCTAGTCTTCGCCCGGCTGATCGGGAATGTCAGATTGGTCAATCTGGGCATCAAACAAACCGCTGCATTAGCCCTTGGTGGCGCACTACTGGGCGGACATTGGTGGGCATTTTTCGAGGCGGTGAATGTCTCCGGCGTGGCAATCGCCACCTTGGGATTTGCCAGTTTTCCAGCCTTTACCGTGCTACTGGAAAATCTGCTGCTGCGTGAGCGGGCAAACGCCATTGAGTACGCCATGATTGGCCTGGTCTGCCTAGGTTTGATGCTAGTGACGCCTCACTTTGATCTGAGCAGTCAGGCCACAAGTGGTCTGCTCTGGGCAGTCTTTTCAGGCTTCCTGTTCGCCCTACTGTCGGTACTCAACCGCGCGTCGACCCAAGGTGTGGAGCCTGCACAAGCAGCGCTGTATCAGAACATCACCGTAGCACTGCTGTTTCTGCCACTGGCGTGGCCAAGCTTGCCGCAGACAAGCGCACATAATTGGCTGTGGATGGCCATGCTCGGCATTCTCTGCACAGGTTTGGCCCATACCTTATTTGTCGCCAGCCTGCGGGTGCTCAAAGCACGCACCACAGCGGTGATTTTTGCCTTGGAGCCGGTTTACGGAATTGCATTTGCTTGGCTGCTGTTTAGCGAACAGCCGACTCTGCGCATGCTTGCCGGTGGCCTGCTAATCGTCAGCGCCATATTCATCTCGGCCCGTTTGGTCAAACACTAGGCCGGTTAGGTCCGTGGCCGGTCGTTGTGGCCGAGGTCGCGCTGCGGATCGATGACATCGCGCACTCGCTGTTTCAGCACTTTGGCTTCAGGGAAACCGCCATCGGCCTTACGCTCCCATATCTGCACACCATCACAGGTGATTCTGAAGGTTCCGCCAGTAGCGGGCTCCAGGCTGACCCGAGCCAGATCATCGGAGAAGGTCGACAACAGCTCTTGTGCCAACCAAGCAGCACGCAACAGCCACTGGCATTGGGTGCAATAGGTGATGACCACCTCAGCTTTAGGATTAGACATTACTAAGGCCTCGCATGAAAAAGAGGCCCGATCATACGCCCAACCCTCATCAACAAAAACGCCCGCAAGCCTAAGGCATTGCGGGCGTTTTGCTTAGGGTCCCTGTCAGGCGATACGTGCCAGCAGATCCCTCGCCTCCTTCTGCTCAGCCTCATCACCCTCAAGGATGATTTCATTGAGCACCTGACATGCGCCGTCAATGTTGCCTTGGTCGATAAAGGCTTGAGCTATGTTCAGCTTGGCGATATTGCCCTTCACTGACGATTCAAACTCGTCGTCCTGAAGATTCAGATCCAGCTCCAACAACTCAGCACTCAGGTCATCTTTCCAGGTACCGTGACCGGCCTCTTCAACTAGCATGGTTTGTGCGAATGGACTGCGTGCGTCACGGCTGTCTGCCAAATCGAAAATTTCTGCGGTGTGTTGTACCGGCTGGATCTTAGCCGGAGCCTCTGCCGCAAATGGATTGACCGCATCCCAATCGGCATTAAGGGTAAAGTCATCCAGATTAAGCGGGCTATCAGGCGCTTCTGCCAGAACGGATTTCGGGGCCGGATCATCCAGCTCTACATCAGCCAACAAATTAGCCGGCTGCTCGGCAAACAATTGAGCATGGCTGGCCTTAAGCTCATCAAGGCGCACAGCACTAAAGCCCGTTGCACGTACCAATGGCTCCAGCTCCAAATAACGCTGAGCGTCACCTAACTCAGCCAGAACTTCCAGATAACGGAAACCAATATCACCGCGTTGCGGATCAGCCTCCCAGGCCTGATTCAAGGTGGCCGCAGCCTCCCGGTAGTGCCCGTAGGCGATATACACGTTAGCCGTCTGCATAGGATCAGCGTCCGGCGCAGCCTGCCGGGCAGCAGCCGTGGCTTCGGTGTCAGATTGCGATGCTCGGACATACACAGGGCTAATAGCAGCCGAGCCAGCAGCGCTCAACGCTACGCTCTGAGCCGCTACAGGAGCAGGTTTGGTCGTGCGATTACGACGCCACAGCAACGCCAAGACGCCCGCCATCAGGAGCCCCAACAGACCGGCTACCCCGCCCACCCAATTGCGCTCTGCCGCTGCGCCCTGAGCAGTCGTTGCAGCTACAGGCTCTGCTACTGCAGGCTGAGGAGCAGCTGCACTTTTCTCACGTTCGGCCAACTCAGCTTGGAGAAGAGCAATCTGCTGATCCCGTGCTGTCATTTGCTCTTGTAACTGCTGGACCTGACTTGCCAGAGTACTCAGGTTTTCTTGAAGCTTCTGGGTCTGCTCGGCCTGGGCCAACTGCTGTGCTGCAGCCTGTGCAACCTGCTCAGCCAACAGAGGATCAACGGCAGCTGTAGCATTGGCTTCATCCATAGCCTGCACAGGCGCTGACGCCTCAACACCTTGAATCTGTTCAACTGGCTCAGTGACCGACTCCTGAGCAACCTGAGCTGGCACAGTTGCCACTGGGGCCGGAACAGTGTCAGGCATCTGCGCACGATCAGGCATTCGCAACTGCACACCCGCTCGTAGGCGGTTCATGTCACCACCTACAAAGGCTTGTGGGTTGAGTGCATGGATGTCAGCCATCAAAGAAGGCACGGCATTGGGTGAAGGCGCGTGGCGTGAAGCGATCTTCCAGAGGCTATCACCACTGACAACGCTATACCCCTTGCCTTGTTCAGCCTTTGGCATGACCGCAGGTGCAGGCGCGATTCGCGGCGCTGGGGCTGCAGTTTGCGCCGCAGAAACGGACTGCACCGCAGAAACGCTTTGGTAAGCTGAAGAACCTGGCGGGTCGAGCAGGACCGTGTACTCGCGGTACAGCTGCCCAGTCGGGCGCTCGACCTCGATAATAAAATTCAGATAAGGCTCACTTACAGGCTGACTCGAAACCACACGAATCACGCTGTTCTCGCCTTTAAATACCGGGGTGAAGCGCAGATCGTTGAAAAACGTTAAGCGGTCTACGCCAGCGCGACTGAATACCTCAGAAGGTGCCAGACGCACACGTATGTCATTGTCGGCGAGATCACCTGTATTAATCAGCTTGATCTCGGCATCCAACGGCTGACTCAACGCTGAGTTCAGGGTGATGTCCCCCAACCCCAATGCTGACGCAAAGCCGGAGTAGAGGACTGAGCTGGACGCCAGGCCAATCAGTAGATGACGAACCTTTTCCATTGAAATCGCTCCCGGTGGAACGCCCTTGATCTCTTCTGTAGCAACAGATGCATCCGGCAATAGATCGTCAGTCAGGCGCTCAAACAATGCGTAGGGAAACGTTCCATGTACAACCCCGAGCAGAATTGCAATTGGCAGATTCAAGTCAAGTGCTGTAAATCAGCCAAAATGGCACTATGCCATAATGGCATCAGAGTACCAGCATGGTCAATTAAATGACAAGGACGAGAGCAAATTTAGTTGGTGTCAGCTTCTTGTCAATCGGACACCACGAGCGGCCAGTATCGCCAGCAAAAATAGCGCAGTAACCAGCCAGAACGTTTGCTTAAAGGCGGCGAGTTCAGCCAACTGATCTGCCCCTTCGGCACTGTGGCGCCACTCCAAAAAGAAGGTCATCAAATTGACCCCAAACGCGCCACCCAATTGCCGGACAAACGTGATAGCTCCGGTACCCTGAGACAACTCTTCAGGCTCCAGCATATCCAGAGACCCTGTGCTCAGCGCAGGCAGCATGAGTGCCAGGCCACTACGCCCGAGGCAAGCCCAGAGGCACAGCACCAGAAAGGAGGCACCCGGCGAGATCAGCGCCAGCCCAGCAGCTGAAAGGGCAAATGCCAATAATCCCAAGCTAAGTAACAATGAGGCAGACCAGCGATCACTAAGTAATCCCCCCACAAACGACGCGACACCCATCAACAACCCTGCTGGCAGAAGCAGTAGGCCTGCATCCCCAGCACTAAAGCCTTCTGCCATCTGCAAATAAAGCGGTATCAAATAGGTCGAGCCGTACAGACCAAAGCCCAGCGCCAAGGCGACCCAGCTAGCACTGCGAAAACCAGGGTGGCGCCAGAGGTGCATAGGCAACAGCGGAGCTGGCGAACGACGATTGCGTCTCACAAACAATGCCACTGACACAATGGCAACAAGGCCTGGTAACCACACCTGCAGTTCATGCAATGGGAAACGCTGCACTTCACTGCAAAACCCTAGCCCGGCAAAAAGAGCGATGCTTAGCCAGACAAAAGCTTGCCCATCGAATGAGGGTTTATTCATATCCGGCTGGCTAGGGAGCAGCCAGTGACCAGCCAAAAATGCCAGCAGACACAGCGGCAAAGGCATCCAAAAAATGCCCTCCCAGCCAAAATGGTCTACTAAATAACCTGCAACTCCTGGCCCTAAGGAAGGCGCCATCATGATGCCCAAGCTATACAGGCCCAATGCCATTCCCCGCCCGCCTTCGGCGAAGGTACGGAAGATCAGCACGGTGGCTAAAGGTTGGACAATGCCTGCGCACGCACCCTGAACGATGCGTACCGCGATCAGCTGCCAGACATCCTGCGCCAGCAGAGCTAAGAGAGAGCTGACAACAAACAGTAAAAGGCCAAACTGGGCGGTTAGTCTTGCGCCAAAGCGGCCATGGGCCCATGAACTCACCAACAGGCCCGCCGTCATGGCAGCAAGGTATCCGGTGAACAGCCACTGAGCGACCGGGCGGCCAATGGCAAAATCCCTCATGATTGCGGGCAGTGCCACGTTGATGCTGGTGGAAGACAACACCATGGTCATACTGCCCATGATCAGCACCGCTAATAACCACTGCGGGTAATGCTTGCCAAAACGTAGCTGCAAGCTTTGCAGATCATTAGCCATTAACGCTTTTCCAGATTTCTCAGTACCTGAGCGTGTACAGACTGGGCGCGGCGCAAATCTTCTTCATCAATACCCGCAAAGACTTCTTTACGCAGCTGAGCCGAGATCGCTTCGATCTGCTCAATCAATGGGCGGGCTTCAGGGCACAACGCGACCTTCTTCGCCCGGCGATCCTCCGGGACAGCCAAACGAGTCACCAGCCCTTGGGCTTCTAGACTGTCAAGCAAGCGTGCCAGTGTAGGCCCTTCGACGCCCACGCTCTGAGCCAACTCACGTTGAGTGGGCAACTCTTCAAAACGCCCCAAATGCAAAAGAACCAGCCAACGCGCTTGAGATAACCCCAAGCTAACCAGGCGACGGTCCAGCTCTGCTCGCCATGAGCGGGAGAGTTGTGCAACTTGCATAGCAAAACGGTGTTGATCAGTGTGCGACATGGAAAGCAGCTCTTGAAGCAAAACTAATAATTAGCCAGCTAACCATAACAATAGAGATCAAACAAGCCTGCCGAAAAGTACAACCATCGAGTAAGACCTCCCCCACCGGAAAGAACACCTTGCACTGTCACGGATGCCAGCTTGGCTCAAGCCTCGAACTCGGCCTGTAAAGCAGCCCGCACACAGTACAGAACACCTGGGTCAACCTGGCCGGCGAACTGCTCGATAATCTCAGCCACTGGGGGCAGCTCCCCTTCGCCATCAAGGAAGGCATCCTGAATTTCCCCAAGCAGCTCCTCAGGCAGATCCAGTGCTTGCTCCAAGGACAACTGTTGGCGACCAATCGCGTCAGCGAGCATGCTGTACACCGACTTCTCGGTGCAACTTAGCTGGCTGGCGATTTGCGCCGGGGTCATCCCGGCGCGGGCCAGACTGACCAGTTCGTGGCGCAGATCAGCCACTGCTCTTGGCGTTTCCTCACCACCGTTAAGTACTTCGAGGAAAGCTTCGCCATAGCGCTCAAGCTTACGCGCACCAACGCCGCTCACCTGAGCCATCTCGGGCAGTGTCGAGGGTTTGCTACGCAGCATTTCCAGCAGAGTGGCATCAGGGAAGATCACATAAGGCGGCACGCTGTGCTCTTCAGCCAGCTTACGCCGGAGAGTACGCAGTGCTTCCCACAGGGTTTTCTCATCACTGCGAACCAGCTGGCTCGCTGCGCTGCCTGAAGCCTTCGCACTTTGCTGAGGCTTGAGGTCCCTGCGCAATTGCAGGCTGACCTCACCCTTGAGTAGTGGACGACAGGAGTCTGACAAACGCAGGCCACCAAAGCCTTCCAGATCCAACTCCACCAATCCCCTTGAAACCAACTGCCGGAACAAGGAGCGCCACTCGCCATCATTCATGGATTTGCCGATGCCGAACACACTCAGGTGCTGGTGGCCAAGATCGCGCACCTTATCGTTTTCACGGCCTTGCAAGACATCCACTAAATGCCCCACGCCGAAGCGCTGGCCTGTTCGATAGATTGCCGACAGCGCCTGCCGCGCCGGTTCGGTCGCATCCCAGGTCTGGATGGCATCCACACAGTTGTCACAGTGCCCGCAAGGCTTTTCCAGTTCTTCATCGAAGTACTTCAGCAGCGCCTGGCGCCGACAGCGGGTTTCCTCACACAACGCCAGCATGGCATCCAGCTTGTGCTGTTCAATACGCTTGTGGCGCTCGTCACCTTCAGAGTTATTGAGCATCTGCTTGAGGAAGATCACATCCTGCAAGCCATAGGTCATCCAAGCATCCGCCGGAAGACCATCACGCCCGGCCCGGCCGGTTTCCTGATAGTAGGCTTCAAGCGATTTTGGCAAATCCATGTGGGCAACAAAGCGCACGTTGGGTTTGTCGATGCCCATGCCAAAGGCAATGGTTGCCACCATGATCAAGCCTTCCTCATTGAGGAAGCGCCTCTGGTGATAGGCCCGCAGATCGTTGCTGAGCCCTGCGTGATAAGGCAATGCAGGAAAGCCCTGATCGCAGAGGAAACTGGCCACTTCCTCGACTTTCTTACGCGACAGACAATAGATGATGCCAGCATCCCCTTTACGCGGAGTGAGGAAGCTCAGTAACTGTTTACGTGGCTGCTCTTTGGGGACAATGCGGTAAAAGATATTGGGCCGATCAAAGCTGGAAAGAAAGCGCTCCGCTGATTGCAGATGTAAACGTTGGACGATCTCTTCACGGGTACGCATGTCCGCTGTGGCCGTCAGGGCGATGCGCGGTACATCCGGAAACAGCTCAGCGAGCTGACCAAGCTGCAAATACTCTGGGCGGAAGTCATGCCCCCATTGTGATACGCAGTGGGCTTCATCAATGGCAAACAGGGCAATCTCCAGCCCTTCCAGAAAGCTCAGCATTCGTGGCTGAACCAGACGCTCCGGCGCCACGTAAAGCAATTTGATTTCACCACGACGAATGCGTCCGGCGATCTCAATCTGTTCTTCCGTACTGAGGCTGGAGTTCAGCGCCACCGCCGCCACGCCCAGCTCATTCAAGGTCGCGACTTGGTCTTCCATCAATGCAATCAGCGGCGACACCACCACCGCCAACCCATCACGCAGCAAAGCCGGGACTTGAAAACACAGGGACTTACCGCCTCCTGTGGGCATCAGTACCAGTGCATCACCGCCGCTGGCAACACGCTCGATAATGGCGCCCTGACGACCACGAAAGCTGTCGTAGCCGAATACGTCTTTAAGGATGCGTTGCGCCTGATCAAGCATGAAGGGTCTCCAAAACAAGCCGCGCATTATACGCACCTGTCGACGGCCACGGCTGGGCCTGATCAGCTTTACATCGAAATGCGCCGGTATTGTCCTGTAGCTATGGCCGCTAAAGCTCTACTGGACTAGAATCCACCGTTGTTTATTCCCTTAAGGTAGCGCCCAATGTCCTTCGCCGAGCAACTCTCCCGCCTTCAAGCCTTCCTCGATGCTGACGAGTTGCATGAAGAAGCGCTGGACTACATTGCCGCCCACGGCTATCTGACTGCCCTCTCGATCTGCCCGGAGAAAGTCCCGGAGCGCGAGTGGATCGACGCGCTTTTCTCGGAAACACCGAAATACCGTGACGATGCCCAGCGCGAAGAAATCGAAGGCACCTTGATCCAGCTGCAAGCTCACATCGCCCGCCAACTGGCCAGTGATGATGACCCTGAAGTTCCATGCGACTTGGACCTGGGTGATGATCCTGATGAGTCCGAACTGCGCGGCTGGTGCATTGGTTTTATGGAAGGTGTCTTCTTGCGCGAAGCCGTATGGTTTGACGATGCTGAAGATGAAGTCAGCGAACTGCTGTTGCCGATCATGGTTGGTTCCGGCTTGTTCGATGAGCAACCTGAGTTTGCCGATATCGCCCGTGACCGCGACTTGGTAGACAGCATGGTCGACCAAATCCCAGACGTGCTGACCGCCCTCTTCTTGCTGTGCAATGCACCGGAAGAGAAACCTGCGCTGCTGAAGCCCCGTCACCACTAAGCTTGCGCCACCCTTATGGCGCGACAAATCCAAAAACAGCGTAATCCGCTGATTCGCTACGCTCTGCTGGCCGTTGGCTGGCTGAGCGTCGTGTTGGGCGTCATCGGCATCTTCCTGCCTGTCCTGCCAACGACGCCCTTCCTGTTGCTTGCCGCTGCCTGCTTTATGCGCAGCTCAGAGCGGTTTTATTTGTGGCTGATCAACCACCGCCACCTTGGCCCGTGGATTGTTGACTACCTTGAGGGGCAAGGCATTCCACTCAAGGGTAAGGTCTACGCCATCGGGCTGATGTGGTTGAGCATCAGTATTTCCTGTTACGTGGTCCCGCTGTTCTGGGCACGCCTGTTCATGCTTACCAGCGCCATTCTGGTAACCATCTATATCCTCAGACAAAAGACCCTGAGCAAACGCTAACCCAGCCACCGACCTAGCGCCATTAAGTACGGACTGTTGTACACCCAAGGGGCCTAGTGGGTACTCTGTTGGTATATTAGTACAATAAAAACTAAACTTCTCCATCCACCCTCCCGCTAATCGAGACGCGGTTTATGCAGGCCTGCCAGACTACATGCGGATGGCTTCAGCGCTTCCAAGCGGCGCTGCTGGGCTGCTGCATTCTGCTACTGGGCCTTGCCAGTGCAGTTGCCAACTGGGATTTCGGCCTGATCATCCAAAATGCAGAGAGACAGTACGGCAGCCTTGGCAGCGGCAAACAGCGAATACTCGATTGGGAAGAACAGATCAAAGCCAGCCTGAGCACTAAAGAAAGAGAACAGCTCAACGACATCAACCGTTTTTTTAATCGCCAGGTTCGCTTCTCTGACGACATAAACGTCTGGCGGCAAAAAGATTATTGGGCCACCCCCGTGGAAATGCTGGTGAAGGGCTCGGGTGACTGCGAAGACTACTCCATCGCCAAATACTTCACCCTGCGCCGCCTGGGGATCCCCAGCGAAAAGCTGCGCATCACCTACGTTAAGGCATTGAATTACAACCAGGCGCACATGGTGCTGACTTACTACGCCACGCCCACCTCTGAGCCTTTGGTGCTGGATAACCTGATTAACGACATTCTACCGGCCTCACAGCGCAGAGATCTGCTGCCTGTTTACTCCTTCAATGCTGAAGGCCTGTATCTACCGGGTTCCAATAACAAAAAAAGCGACACTAAAAAACTTTCGCGTTGGCAAGATCTGCTCAGAAAAATGCGAACTGAAGGCTTCGCCATTGGCGAAGGCTAGGAGGCTACATGTCATTGCTCAAACAGCTTTTTATCGCCATCTGCCTATTATTGGCGGTGGCTTTTACCGGCAGCTTTATCGTCGGCGTAGAAAGCTCGCGTGAACAACAGCTCAGCCAGCTGCGCTCCCACGCGCAGGATGCGGCCACAGCCCTGGGGCTTTCCCTGACCCCGCATGTGGATGACATGGCCATGTCCGAACTAATGATCAGCTCGATCTTCGACAGCGGTTACTTCGCCAGCATCCGCCTGATTCGCATTCCCGACGATGAGGTTCTAGTAGAACGCCACATATCGGACACAAGCGCAGAAACCGTTCCGGCATGGTTTAGTCGATTAATCAACTTGCAGCCCCAACCCGGTGACGCCCTGATCATGCGTGGCTGGGAACAGGCCGCCCGCGTTGAGGTTATCAGCCACCCGAACTTTGCCCTGGCTCGTCTTTGGGACAGCGCCATTGGCACTTTGCTCTGGTTGTTGCTGTGTGGCGTCATCAGTGCGCTAGTGGGAGGATGGTTGCTACGCAAGCAACTGAGCCCACTCGACAAGATGGTTCAACAAGCTCAGGCCATCAGCCGCCGCGAATTTCTCACCCTGAACAAAGTACCGCGCACCCCTGAACTCAAGCGCGTTGTAAGCGCCATGAATCAGATGGTCGACAAACTCAAGACACTTTTTGCTGAAGAAGCCTCACGCAGCGAGAAGCTGCGCGAAGAAGCCTACCAGGACAGCATCACTGGCCTGGCAAACCGCCGCCAATTCGACATCAGCCTGACCAACCGACTCGACACCAGCGAGCAAAACACCGAAGGCTACCTGTTCCTGCTCCGGGTAAATGATCTGGCCGGTCTCAACCAGCGCTTTGGCGGCCAGCACACCGATGCGCTGATTGCCGCCATCGGCGAACTCTTCAAACGCATGCTTAGCCAACATCAACGCACCGGCTGGCTGGCATCACGCAGCCGTGGCGGTGAGTTCAGTTTGCTCGCCCCCGGCTTAGGCAGTGAGGAAGCTGAACAGCTGGCTAATGACCTTAATGAAGGCCTACAGACCTTGCTGCAAACCGGCGCTAGCGATTGCAATCCGGTTGCTCATGTCGGGATAACCACATTCCGCCCCGGTGAAGAACCTGCTCAAGTTATCGGCCGGGCCGATCAGGCACTGGCTCAGGCTCAGTCACAAAATGACGGCGAACGTAACTGGGCACATCTGGATGACTTCAGTGCACAACCCACCCAGAGCCTTCACGAATGGCGCGAATGGATTGATGAGGCTCTTACCCAGGGCAAATTGCAGCTGTACTTTCAGCCTGTAATTCAATGCGCCGAACGCAGCAAGCTGCTGCACCATAAGGTACTGGCACGCTTGCTTGATCCTCAGGGTGAAGCCATTGCCGCGGGCCGTTTTCTGCCGTGGATTGAGCGTTTGGGCTGGGCGCATCGCTTTGACTTGGCCATGCTGAAACATAGCCTGACTCATCTTCAGCAACATCCAGCGCCATTAGCTTTGAGCTTGTCCAGCGCCACTGTGCGTGATCCTCAAGCCTTCAGCGCACTGATTGAATTGTTGAGGCAGTATCCTCAACAGACGGCTCAGCTGACCTTGGAGTTGGATGAACGCCATCTGCCGCCGCCCGCTGAGCTTGACCAGCTAAGCCGACGCGTTCGGGAATGCGGCTGCAACTTGGGCCTGCAACACTTCGGCGGGCGCTTCAGCTTGATCGGCAACCTGACCCACTTGGGTCTGGCCTACCTGAAACTGGACGGGGCTTACATCCGCGCAATTGATCAGGAAAGCGATAAACGCCTGTTTATTGAAGCCGTATTCCGCGCCACCAACAGCATCGACCTGCCACTGATTGCAGAGATGGTTGAAACCGAGGGTGAGTTTGCTGTGCTGAAGGAGCTGGGCCTTTACGGCGCCATGGGCCGTCTGCTGGGTGCACCGGAGCCCTGGAAAAGCTGATGATGATCAAGGGCGAGCCAAGTGACTCGCCCTTTTCTTTTAGGTCGCTTTAACTGGCGAACAGATAACCTTCCACATCCATTCCGGCGTCACGCATCTGCGCCAGCTTGTAACGCAACGTGCGCGGGCTGATGCCCAGCCGCTCAGCAGCCTCCTTACGTCGACCACGCTCGGCGCGCAAAGTGTCGATAATCATCTGGAACTCATGGCGGCGCAGGTCATCCCCCAAGCCACTCGCCTCACTTGCCACTGGCGCAGTTGCAACGGCTGATACGGGGGACGGCGGCAAAGGCGCGCTGATTGGGGTCAAACCGATCACCGTATCCAGACACAGGTCTTCGGGCTCTATCACCCCACCTTGCTGCAAGATCAACGCACGCTGAATGGCATTGTCCAGCTCGCGCACGTTGCCGGGCCACGCATGCTGGCGCAAACAGGCTTGAGCTGCTGCGGACAAGCGTATTGGGCCGTGATTCATTTTCTTCATGTACTTATCCAGCAGACGCTCAGCCAGCGGCACAATGTCTGCCGGGCGCTCGCGCAGAGGACGCCAGGCCAGCGGAAAGACTGAAAGTCGGTAAAACAGGTCTTCCCGGAAACGCCCTGCTGCCACTTCAGCCGCCAAATCGCGGTTACTGGTAGCCACGACGCGGATATCTAGCGTGATGGGTTTACGTGCCCCCACCCGCTCCACTTCACGCTCCTGCAGCACCCTCAACAATTTGGCCTGCAGGCCAAGGGGCATTTCAGAAATTTCATCAAGCAAGATCGTGCCGCCCTCGGCCAGTTCGAATTTGCCTGGCGTGCTAGCAATGGCCCCGGTGAAGGCACCTTTCTCATGACCAAACAAGGTGGCTTCCAGCATGTTGTCTGGAATCGCCGCGCAGTTGATAGCAATAAAGGGTTTGCTGGCGCGCGGTGATTGCTGATGTATGTACTGCGCCAACACCTCTTTACCTGTACCGGATTCGCCAGTAATCAATACGGTCGAATCGCTCTGCGCGACGCGGGCCGCCAGCGCCAACAATTGCACGCTGGCAGGCTCCACTGCCACCGGTCCGGCCTGATCAGCTGGACTCACTCGCCCTAATGCATGCTTGTCTACCAGCGCCAGCAAGGCCTTAGGCTCAAACGGTTTGACCAAGTAATCGACGGCTCCGAGGCGCATGGCATCGACTGCCCGATCTACCGCTGCAAAAGCAGTCATCAACAGTACCGGCAACTGTGGGTAGTTATGACGAATCCGAGCCAGAAGCTGATGGCCATCCATGCCCGGCATGTTCACATCACTGATCACCAGGCTGAAGGTTTCTTCAGTCAACGCTTGCAATGCGGATTCAGCACAATCCACAGCACGATAATCATGCCCGGCGATGCTCAGCGTATCGGCCAAAGCCTCGCGCAATGCCCGGTCGTCTTCTACCAGAAGGATTTTATTGCTCATACCCACTTACTCCTGAAACACAGCCTGCGGCGCACAAATCAGCGGAAGGCTGAGCGTTGCGCAGGTGCCCAATCCAGGGCGAGAGCGCAAAAACAATTCACCTTTGTGGGCTTTTGCCACTGCCTTTACAACGGCCAGTCCAAGGCCTGTTCCTGTTGTCTTAGTGGTAAAAAAAGGCTCGCCGAGGCGCTCGAGAGCATCCTGAGCAACGCCTGGACCATTGTCGCTAACACTCAGGCGCAGCGTGTTGCCACGAACGTAAAGATGGACCTTCAGCAGAAGGTCGTCAGGGTTAGCCTGGATCGCGTTCTCAATCAGGTTAAGCACGGCACCCGCCAAGGTGTCGCGATTACACAGCACTTCACCTACGTTGCTGTCGCATTGCCAACGGACTTGCAGCCCCTGCACATGGGGCTCAGATGCATTACGTACGGCATCAAACAACGCTTTGGGAGAGAGACGGTCCGGCATTGGCAGCTCACCACGGGCAAACACCAGCATGTCGCGCACCTGATGCTCCAACTCGTATAGGCGCTCCTTGAGTCTTGCAGCAAAACGCTTCTGCTGTTCACCAGTTAATGACTCGTCGGCCAAATGACTTGCATAGAGCATCGCCGCAGACAGCGGCGTGCGTACTTGGTGAGCCAGCGATGCGACCATCCGACCGAGGGAGGACAATCGCTCATGCCTGGCCAATTGGTCCTGCAAGCGACGGGTTTCGGTCAAGTCGTTCAGCAAGATGAGCTGACCTGGTTCGCCATCCAGAGAGCGGGTTGCAATGGATAAGCGGCGGCCATCCTTGAGTGAGATTTCGTGGCCATCATCTTCGCGGGGCGAAAAATTACGGATAATTACGTCGCGCCACAGCATGCCAACCAGCGGCTTACCTAATAGAGCACAAGCAACTGGATTGGCCTCACGCACAACACCCTGAGCATCCAGAACAATGACACCGCCAGGCAGCAGATCGAGAAGGCTCTGTAGACGATGTGCCAGACGCTCTTTTTCTGCCAACTCCTGCAGGCGCTGAGCGCTGGCCAGCTCCAGCTGCCCCTTGAGCTCATTCACACGCGCCTCAAGCAAGCCGTATGAGGTATTGAGCTGGCTGGATACCTGATTGAATAGAGCGTAGGCCTGCTCTACATCAACAGGATTAACGTGCTCAGCTTCACGGCAGAGTGCCTGGTTCGGATCATGGCGTTCGGCAGTTGCGCTCATAGTGTTCTCTCGCGTGACGAGGCGTCAGAAGACAGTCATTTGCAGAGAGCTAAAGCAATACCCGTGCCTTAAAATTTAATCGATATAAATCAATGAGTTAAAAAATAAGGCCGAAGATTTTATTAACCTTCGGCCTTATTCATGCGAGAAACGCCAAGTTGCTGACAGAAGCGGCAGGCGCTACTCATCACCCTCATCTTCACGGCGGCTCATGCCGTACTTGCGCATTTTCTCGACCAGCGTGGTACGTCTGATGCGCAGGCGTTCAGCAGCTCGGGCCACGACGCCACCGGCATCATCAAGCGCCTGCTGAATCAGCCCCTGCTCCAAGTTGCCCAGGTAATCCTTAAGGTCCAGCCCTTCGGGCGGTAACATGGCCACGGAATCCACACCCGGCAGACCAGCCATCAACGACGAGCGCTCATCCAGCTCCTCACGAATACCGGCAACCATCCCGTCGTCTTCATCGTCGACGTGGCGGAATTTCTTCGGTAGCTCGCCAACGCCAATTACACCATACGGATGCATGATGGCCATGCGTTCGACGAGGTTAGCCAGCTCACGCACGTTTCCCGCCCAGTCGTGACGACACAGCGACATGATGGCCGCCGAGTTGAAACGGATCGACCCGCGCTTTTCCACTTCCATGCGTGAAATCAGCTCGTTGAGCAGCAGAGGAATGTCCTCAATACGCTCACGCAGCGGCGCCATCTCAATCGGGAAGACGTTCAGTCGATAGTACAGATCTTCACGGAAGCTGCCGTCCTCAATCATCTGTTCCAGATTCTTGTGGGTTGCAGCGATGATGCGCACGTCCGCATTCTGAGTCTTATTACTGCCAACACGCTCAAATGTACGCTCCTGCAACACGCGCAACAGCTTAACCTGCATCGGCAGCGGCATATCACCGATTTCGTCGAGGAACAGGGTGCCGCCATTGGCCAGTTCGAAACGGCCAGCACGGCTGGTGATCGCACCGGTGAAGGCCCCCTTCTCATGACCAAACAATTCGCTTTCCAGTAGCTCAGCGGGAATAGCCCCGCAATTGACCGGCACGAATGGCGCGTCACGGCGCTTGGAGTGGTAATGCAGATTACGGGCGACCACCTCTTTGCCCGTACCCGACTCCCCAAGGATCAATACACTGGCCTCGGTATCGGCAACCTGCTGCATCATTTTGCGCACTTGCTGAATGGCACGACTGGTACCGACCAAACTGCGGAACAGGTTGGGCTCACGCTGACGACCACGCTCACGGGCTTGGTCATACATTTCGCGATAGACCTGAGCACGGTGCAGACTATCGAGCAACTTGTTGTAGCTGAGCGGCAACTCAAGGCTGGCCAACACGCTGCGGCGCTGTTCTTCAGGCCAGTCAACGGAGATCTGTTCCCCAACCAGCAAAGTTGGGATGAACGAGTCCCAACCGGCAAGCTGCTTGAGCACTTCAAGCAGGCCACCTTTTGCCTTCACTTCGCCAAGCAGAACGCTAAGGACTTCCCGGCTGGACTCCAGCTCGGCAACGCATTGCCGCCAGTTCTGGCTGTCGCACGCCAGATGATCTTCCCCAAGAAAGTTCAGAATCACCGTTAAATCGCGACGGCGATCGCTATTGTCATCAATCAGGAGAATCTTCGTCTCACGCCACATAAGTAAGTCTGCTGTTCCCGAAGTGGAAAATGCGTCACTAACCCAACCTTCAGGGTCAACGATATTAATTAGCCACTAGTAAAGTCAATTTCGGTGGCAATGTCAATTTTATGGCGTACAAAACTCGTTGACCAGCAGCAGTTGCAAACCTCAGCTGAACAATAAGTTTTGGAAGTTGTGATAAGTGCAGAAATACAGAGAGGAGCCGGTGCATTTTGGCACCGGCCTTAAAGAAAGCGAATTTAGCTGAAGAACTGATAAACCTTGGCGCCCTGCTTGGACTGATTGATCTGCACCATTTCCTGAGCCAAGCGGCGTTGCTCTGCCTGACAGACGCTTACAAGCTCACGATACAAGTCCAGCAAATCCTGCATACGCGACTGAAGCAGCTGTTCATCCGCCACTGATTCGACCATGACTTCATCAACAGCCTGGCGGCATTGCAGATCCAACTCACCAATGGCTGCCCAGTCCCGACTGACTAATGCCTGACGCAGGGCACTGCCGGTTTCTTCAAGACGCTGCACAGATGAGCTCATTAAACCTTCCTCTACCAACGCATTACTGCGCAATGGCGTCCCAGCCTGATTTCACATTACGCAACAGGCCAGCCACCTCATCCAGGGGTTCGACTTGATTGTGCACATTAGCTTCAACCAGACGCCCAGCCATATATTCGTACAGATTATCCAGATTGGTGGCAATTTCGCCACCGACTTCGAGGTTTAGCCCCTGGCGTAGGCCACCGATAATTCCGATGGCCTTGCTGATCAGCTCACCCTTCATTGCAGTCTGCCCACGCTCCATTGCGCCACGCGCCTGAGCGATTCGAGTCAAACCGCCCTCCATCAACATCTGAATCAGGCGATGCGGACTCGCTTCAATTGCCTGAGCCTGTGTATTGACGGTTTGATATTGCTTGAGGGCCGCCAGAGCGTTCATCGCATGTTCTCGCTAGTTACTAAGTGGATATTCCTAATATCGGCCTAGCAGCGAAAAACTTTAGCGATGAAAACACCCAAATCAGCGTTCCAGAGCGGTTTCTGCTTCCGGCTCAATGGAATCCCAAGCAGTCTTGATCTGCTCGAGCAGCGTCTGCACTTCATCCAGAGAGTCCAGTGTCTTATCGAGGGAAACTCCCGCCAGACGGCGCGTCATGTAGTCATAAAGCGAGTCCAGATTCTCGGCGATATCACCCCCGAGCTCTTTATCAAGACTAGCCTGCAGCACACCCAAAATAGTGATGGTTGTGCCTACTGCCAAGCCACGAATCTCGGTGTCACCCTCAGTGTGAGCATGCTTGGCTAACATCACACGTTGCAAAGCGCCCTCAAGCAGTAACTGAACAGTCTTGTGCGGAGAAACTTCTTGGTTCAAGTTGACCTGCTTATAGGTGTCAATCGGAGCCTTGCTCATTACTTATCCTGTTTAACTACGCCAGGCAGGCTGGCTAAAGAATTAGTGAGGTTTTCGCTTGTACGCGAGAGTTGAGCGACAAGGCTATCCATCGCCTGATATTGCGCAAGCAGGCGAGTCTCGAATTTTTCAATACGCAGATCCAGCACTTCCTGCTGCTTCTTCAAATCGGCTTTAGTCGACCAAAGTGCACTGTCACGCTGCTTAATTACGCCGTCAGTACCCAAGTAGGGTTTAGTGACAGACTCAAGACGCCCCATCAGACCATTAGTGCCGGTGAGGAACTCGCCAGCCTGATCAAAATTGTTAACCAGAAACGCATCGAGTTTACTGCTATCCAAGCTGAGGGTGCCGTCTTTTTGGGTGGTAACACCCAGCTCTGCCAGCGAACTGACACCTGTCCCACTGGTGTTCAGACTGACCATCTCCTTGCGTAAACTTGCAAGAAGGTTACGTACAGATGAGTCCCCTACCAATGCACCGGTAACCGGGTTTTCACCTTCCTGCGCCGCAGGAACCACCACGGTCAGACTGTTAGTTGTGCTTATCAGTTTGTTGTAAGCATCCACGAACTGCTGAAGGTTTGTACGAACAGCGGATCTATCTTGGCTGACGGTGATATCGACAGTTTTATTTGCAGCGATGTCATCAGCAGACTGAACGCCTGTCAGCTTGATTGTCACGCCATCAATAACGTCACTGATGGTGTTGGAATCTTTCTTTACTGCGAGCCCGTCTACCGTAAACAGTGCAGACTTAGCAGTATCAATGGTTTTACTGTTGCTGCCAGAAACTGATGCAAGAGCGCTTAGATTGTTGCTACCTGCACTGCTGTCATCACTGCTCGCAGTGACGGTCAGGTCCTCACCGTTGCTGGAGTGAATCACCAGCCGAGAGCCATCCTTAACGGTTTCAATGGAAGCACTGATGCCCTGGGATGCACCGGCAGCATTGATTTTCTGCATGATTGCGTCGAGAGAGTCCTCGGCGTCAACATCAATACCAAGGCTTACAGCCCCACTGGCAATTGTCAGGGTACCCTGTTTGAAGGTCGCGGCCGCACCACCCTCAACTTGCGGCAGTTGGGTCGTGCTGCTACCCCCAGTAAAGCCCAGCGCCTTCAACGAGTTGCTGCCAGAGGCCGCACCATCCTCAGTGACACTGACTTTAAGATCGTTCCCCTCGCCCGTTTTGGATGAGCTCAGCACCAACCGAGAGCCGGACGAGTCTGTAACGATACTTGCACTAATACCTTTGCTATCGCCCGCAGCATTAATAGCATCACGAATGCCAAGCAGACTGTTGTTCTGTTCGGTGATATTGACCTCAATGCTGCTATCGCCAGCACTGATGGACAATGAGCCGGTATTAAATGAAGCGGATGAGCCCCCCGTAACAGAGGGCAACACCACCTTGCTGCTGGAGGCTAGCTGTTGCACCTGCAAGCTGAATTTGCTGGGCGGGATGTTGCCGTCAGAGGTAACCGTTAAAACCGATGAGTTGGATGACGATACACTCTGTTTCTGAAATGCAGAGGCCTTATTCAGGTTCTGCAGTGCAGTGCCCAGCTCATTAACAGCTGAATACAATGTGCCCAAGGCTGATATCTTGGACTCAGCAGCAGTCTGCTGCTTGGTAATTTGGTTTTGCTTAGGAGCACGCTCCACAGCCACCAGCTTACTGACCATTTCCTGGATATCAATCCCTGACCCCAGACCTGAGATACCAGCCATGATTCACCTCGCCAAAAATGTGACTGCCAATCCTTGTTAGGGAAGAACAATCAAAAGCCGTGCCAACCTTGTGGGTCAGGCCTCGGCCTTGAACAGCAGACTGCGAACCTCAGAAAGGTTCTCAGCCAGCTGCAACGCTTCCTCAGAAGGAATCTGCCGAATTACATCGCCAGAACCGCTGTCGGTGACTTTAACAACCACCCGACCGCTACCCTCCTCAAGGGAAAAATTAAGGCTGCGACTTACAGACTGGACAAAGTCACTAATTGTAGCCACCGCTGCTTCTAAATCTTCACGAGAACCACGGCCAGCATTCAACACATTGCGCTGCTGTTCAGCGAGGGCTGCACCAGCAGTAGTACCAGAAACGCGACTGTCAGCAGTGACTGACGCTGTAGCTGTATTGGCAATAGATCTGGTATCCATAATCCTCTCCTCAGAATGAGGCAACGGGGGAAAGAGCTCAGCTCATCCCCCCGAAGTCTAGCTTATTATGCTTAGCCCAAGAGGCTGAGCACTGCCTGTGGAAGCTGGTTGGCCTGAGCCAAGATAGCGGTACCAGCCTGTTGCAGGATCTGATTTTTGGTCAGTTCCGAAGTCTCCGCTGCGAAGTCAGTATCCCGAATCCGGCTGCGAGCAGCAGAGGCGTTCTCGGAGATATTCTGCAGGTTGGAGATGGTGTTTTCAAAGCGGTTCTGTACAGCACCCAGTTGAGCACGCTGCGAGTCGATGTTAGCGATCGCGCCGTTGATGATACCAAGAGCATCCTGTGCGCCAGTCGAAGTACTGATATCGATCTCGCGAACAGTGTCCAGCTCACTGAATACTGCACCACTGCTAGTTGCCATCCCAGAGCCCATGCCAGTCAGTGAGAAGGCATCAGCTGCTTCAAAGCGGATTTGACCATCAGCACGCATGCCCGAACCTGCGGAGATAGTGCCAGAGCTCATGGCTGTCTCACCGGAGAAGTCATAAGCAGTCATGGTTGCAGTACCGGAAGTTGCCGCGAAGTCGCCGATCACGATCGCATCACCGCGGGAGCTAACCAGTTCAATCTCTCCGCCTTTGGAGATGGCCGAGATACCAGTTTTGCCAGTTTCTTTGTTGATAGCATCAGCCAGAGCACCCAGATCAGCTGGATCCTTGATCACAGCAGAAACAGTAGCACCCTCATCTGCAGTAGTTTTGCTGTCAGCGCCGTAAAGCTTGAAGGAGACAGTATTTCCAGCGCCCGATGCGCCAGCAGAAATACCACCCAAGCGGGCGACTGTACGCGCACTCGCAGTTACACCAGTCTCATCGCTTTTCGCGTTTACGGCAGCAGCTACTTCACTTGCAGCCCCGCTGGTCGCGTAAGTAATAGCCACATCACCCTGGGACAGCTTGGAGTTGATGCTGAAACCACTGGATGCGAACGCACTGCCAGAAGTGGCGCTAAAGCCGCTACCTTGTACAGTCGGCGCATAACCGGTACCCGCCCCTTGGGAAGAGGTAAAGCGGTTTACACCGATACGGTCAGTTGCTGCAGAACCGATGGAAACACTGATGGTTTCGTAGGCGTTGGCACCCACTTGGAAGCTCTGGGAACCGAACGAGCCGTCAAGAATTTTGCGACCACCGAAACTGGTGGTCTCAGCGATACGGTTCAGCTCCTGTTGCAGCTGAGCCACCTCACCTTGCAGAGCAGCACGCTCACTCGCACCGTTGGAACCGTTAGCCGATTGCAGGGCCAGGTCTCGCATACGCTGCAGGATACCAGTGGACTGCTGCAGTGCACCTTCAGCAGTCTGGGCCAGAGAGATACCGTCGTTCGAGTTACGGGTTGCAACATTCAAACCGCTGATCTGGCTGGTCAGTCGGTTGGAAATCTGCAGACCAGCAGCGTCATCTTTTGCGCTGTTGATGCGGAAACCAGTCGACAGGCGCTGCAGCGAAGTATCCAGACCCTTGGACGAGGTGTTCAGGTTACGCTGAGTGTTCAGCGAGGCTACGTTTGTGTTGACAGTAAGGGCCATGGTGAATTCCTCCAAAGGACCTAGCAAAGTTTGTCTGAGCTTGCGAGCTTCGGGCCTGCTTGCTCAGACGCCCCATAAAGTTCGCATTCGTTACTTTTATCGGCCTACCCCTAAAAATCTTTAGGGCCATGGCCGAATTTTTTTTTGACGCATTAAAATTGGCACCAAGGCGGTTGGAGGTTCATTTTCGACCTCCTTTATAAGTAGCTGTGTCTTGCACTGTTCTGGCCGATACTGCGTCAGTCAGTACGCAGTATCAGCCGCTCAGTTACTGACCAGACCATGCCTGCAGCCAGTTTCTGGCTGCGTTTTCGTCGAGCATCCAGTCACTGCGTACTGACACCTGCAACTCATCTCCCATCTTGGCCGCTGCATCCAAATCACTGATATGTGCACGTATGGCATCGACCCAGTCTTTGAATCGGTTTTTCACCCGGGTAACTGGCAAGTCTCCCTGGTAGCACGCCAAGTCGCTGCAAATTACGGGATAGCCGCAGACACCGTACTCAAGCAGGCGCAGATTGCTCTTGCATTCGTTGAACAGATTCTGCTCCACAGGGGCTAAGGCCAAGTCCAGGTTTAAACTGGCCAATGCAGCTGGATATTTCTCTATATCGACACCCGGATAGAATTCATGAATATAGGGCCGCAATTTGGCCGGGCACATCCCTAGGAATACCCACTCCACTTCATCCGCCAATGCTTTGACCACATCCGCAATCAACTCCAGATCGCCGGTGTGGCTGGCGCCGCCAGCCCAGCCCACGCGAGGCTTGCGCCCTTGTCGACGCTTGCTCTTCAAGCCTTCCCACCATTCTGGGGCCAAGCGGTTTTCCACCACCTGAATTTCACCGTGCAGACCAGTAAAGGCCTCAGCCAGACGCTCGGTTGACACCACAAAACGATCCACATAGCTCAGGCCTTTACGCAGGGACTTCAATACATCTTTGGGCATTTGCTCGCGGTGTACGTTTTTCAGTGGCAGGTTAGGCAAGTAGTCATCCAGCTCATAAACCTTGAACGCACGCGAGAACTTCTGGATACGGCGCATGGCCTCCAGCCGCTCGTCACCAATCTGACGCTGCAACACAATAACATCCGGGTCATAGCGCTCCAGATCAGCTACGTGCAACAAGCCCGGAGAAAGCATGCCATCGATAAGGCCCGCCTTCTGCTGTGCCTTAAAGGGCAGGATGATCCGGTAGTTACCGCAACCATGCGGGTCAGCCGGATGAGCCAGCACCACTGGCCGCGGGCGCCAGCTCAGCGGACGCCAGGTCAGTTTGAAATCAGGCTCGATTTCAAAACCCACGCCGTTGAGTGAAAGGTTTGCGTTGTAAGCCGGATCGCGGGCGAGGACAGACACCCAGCGCTCATACATCGCATCCTGCTCAGACACAAAACGCTTGAGTTTGGCCTCAGCGGCAGCAGTATCCACACTGTTCTGGCTGACACTGCCTTCGTGTAACAGCTGGGCAAATGGTGTCCACACAGTCAGATAGCCAGCCTGACGGGACTTCAGACACAAATCCACATCGTTGTAGGAAACCTTGAAGACCTCCTCGTCTAGGCCACCGACCTGCTCGTAAACTTCACGGCGAATCATCAGGCAAGCAGCAGTCACAGCAGTGTAGTTCTGCACCACTTGCATGCGCTGCATGTAACCCGGCGCATCCGCCGGCGAGCCAATAAACGGATGGTCTGCTGGCCCGCGTAGGCCCAAGACTACCCCGGCGTGCTGAATGCGACCGTCCGGGTACAGCAGCTTGGCCCCGACAATACCCACTTCCGGACGCTGAGCGTGGTTGAGTAGCTCGTCCAGCCAGCCCCCGTCGATGATGGCTGTGTCGTTGTTCAGCAGAACCAGATACTCGCCACGTGCTTCACGGGCAGCCATGTTGTTAATGGCCGAGTAGTTGAACGGATGTGGATAGCGCAAGACACGTAACTTGGGCTCATTAAGGCCAATAATCCCTTGCAGCCACTCGCGGGCCTCCGGGGTTTCGCTGTTGTTGTCGACGATGATGACTTCGTAATTCTGGTAACGCGTCAACTCCAGTAGCGACTCGACACAACGCTGCACCATCGGCAGTTGGTCTTTGGTCGGAATGATGATCGATACCAGCGGCTTGCTAGCATGTTGGTAATCAATGCGGTAGCGGCCCGGCAAATGCTCCTTCAGCTCAGCCGCATAACCGCGCTGGCTCAGGTGACGCAGCAGCGTAGCCTGTTCTTGCGGGTTGTCCTGCAGCTGCGGCGCATCGGTGATCAGAAGCGGCTCGGCGACATGGCCCAGACCGTTCAGGCCGTCCTGCTCAATCAGTCGCAGGATCAAGTCGAACTCCATGGCCTCAGGCTGATCAACGGAATAACCGCCTAGCTCCACAAACAGCTCGCGTTTAACCAGCCAGTGATGCGCCATCACTGCCGGCATGCTCAGCAGGTAATCCAGGTTGAAACCAGGACGCAGGGCTGCGCCGAGTTCGTCATTGGCCAGGCGATGCATTTCATCACCGTACAAGGCGCGGCATTGCGGCTGCCGGATCAGCTCCAATGCAGCCATCATCAGACCGCTTGAGGTGAACTCCTCGCCGGCACGGGCGAGCATAAACCACTCAACCTGGCTCTCACTGATGACGCTATTTAGCTGCGCCACATAGTCAGTCGGATCAATGTTGACGAAGTGCAGCTTGTCCGTGGGACTGGTCTGCGGCACGTTCGCAGGCGTCAGTGCGATTATTTTCAGCGTGGCGTAGAGGCAGCGGTCCAAACCAAGACTCTTGATGGTTGTCATCAGCTTGGCACTGTCGCCTTCCAGATCGACCACGACCACACCCAGCAGCGGCCCACCCTGATGCTGCTCAAGGTGACCGGCAATCAGTTGGTTCTCCTGCTCGGTAGGCAAGCGGTTGGCCAGCCAAGTGCGGGTAATGTCGATTTCAGAACCCGTTGTTTGGGGCGCGGTAGAACTGACAGTCTGGGAATGTGCCCCCTGATCCAGATAGCGTTGCAAAGCCTGACGCAAGCGGGTCGGCGACAAACGCACATCCAACATGGACGCTTTGAGGCCCTCCACGCTGCCGGGGAACAACTGAACCTGACGCTGGAACTCAACTTCCTGGGCCAGGTATGCATCGGTATCGACCGGTTTACCAGTTAGCTGGCTGACCACACGCGACGACAGCTCGGCAAGATGCAGCGGAGTATCGGCCATCGGCTGGGCGACACTGCCAATCCGCGCCAGACTGTGGAACATGCCTCGGAACAGTGGCAAGGCCACATCAATCTCCGGCCAAAGTTGCCACTCCAGATCAAACAGCGTGCCGTTGCCTTCAGCATCAAGCACCAGATTGAACGGCGTGGCATCAAAATATTGTCCAGGAAGCACAAGGCGGCCGCCCTTATCAACAGCTGCACTAAACAGCACGCGGGACAGCGGACGCAGCCACTCGGCCAGAGCGCTCACCCCCCAGCCTTCACGGTTCATCAGGGTCAACAGCGAGTTGAAAAGCAACTCACCCTGATGCAGCGGCTCAACCGGACTGAACTGCATCCAGGCTGGCAGTGCGGCGTGGCTATCAAGCAGTTGGCGGCGCACTTCCAGTGCAGTGCCCGCACGATGGATGCTGACTTCTTTACTCAGCTGGCGACGACGGCCCTGAGAGTAGGTGAACGCAACAGCGTCCGGGTCACCAGTCCAGTTACCGCTGCCTTTCTTGGCAACGATAAAGAAAGAGTTTGCCAGGTCACCGACCAGGCCGTTTTCAACCAGGCCGCGCTGAGCCGCGCCTTCGGAGAACGTGCGCTGATAGTTCGCCCCTTGCACCGGCGCAAATACGCCGGAAAGCAGGTTGACCAGTACGTCATCGCGCTGCTCGAGGGCACGCTCGGTGAGCACCATCGAAGGCAGTTTGTAATCTGGGTACGGATAGAAAAACTCAAGCTCAGAGAAATCGGCCTGCTTAAGAATGCGGGCCAAATCGCGACGTCCGAACGTCACCGCTTCGCCGTCGCCATACAGGCTTTCGATACCATAGAACGGCACGCCCTGGTGATCTTCGTAAGCACCGGCCCAGTATTTGAGACCGAGCTTGTTCTCAATCGCGACCAGCAAAACCCCGTCCGGCTTAAGGAAGGATCGCGCCAAGGCCAGCGCTGCGCCAACTGGATCCTCACCGCCAATAAACTTGCGGCTGTACTCAAGCACCCCGATCAGCGTCACGACATCAAAACGCTCGTCGGTTTCAAAGTTCTGGAAGTTGTCGTTGTAGACCTTGACGTTGTTCAGGTCGCGGCAACGGGCTGCCGTAATACCGGCACGACGAAGGCTACCTTCAACACACGTGAGCTCGCACCCGGACTCCCCCAGGAAGCGACTGATTGCACCGCAGCCTGAACCCAGCTCCAGCACCTTTTTACCCTGCAGGCTGGCAGCAATCGGGCGGAACAGGTTGGCGCGCATCGGACTCAGGTGATACAGCGTCGGCCAGTTGCTGATGTGCTGCTGCAGCTCTTCAGAGCCTGTGGAGACATCCGCAGCGTTCTTGATGACGTTATAGAGGAAGTTCTCCACCGCATCGCCGTCACTGTAGTTAAAGCGATTCGCCTCAGGGCGCGTGTAGAGATTGTGTTCAGCGTCAAACTTATACCGAGTGCTCACATCAAAGCCTTCCAGTGAGTTGATAGATATCCAGGCTCATGCCTGCTCGAAACCATGTGGAAATCGTTTCAGCCCTTCAGCGCATTGATCGATAACGCCAGATGATCATGCGAGTAAGGATGTACCGCTCCGAAATACTCAACAGGCACATGAGGAATTTCCCAATTCTTCCCCCGGATGCTCTGGTACTCCCTGTGAAAAAGCTCCCACTTCGAGCCTTCATCATTGGATGAAGTCCCGCCATGGAATTGATGGAAGGTCCCTTCTCCCAACAACACAATCAGGTTCTGCGGCAGTAGTTCCAGCGCGCGGCGGAATATATCCAAGTTGCACAGGCCGCCCCCCGGCAGCTCAAACGCCGGGTCATAACCGCCCAACTGCTCCCAGGTTTGCTTAAGCATGAACAGTGCATTGCTTTCGCTGGTGGGTCCGAACCAGCCACGCGGAGACGAGCCGGCGTAACAGGACACAACAAACAGCCGATACGGGTCTTTGGCCCAGTCGATGGATGCCAGCAGGAAGTCCTCAAACTTTTGCTCATAGCCCATCGCCACACTACGCGACTGATGGACTGGCCCCAGATGGAAACCTACGGTTGAAATCACCGGCTCTTCGCGCAGGTTCCTGGCTTTGAGCACACGGGCCAGCAGCCCCGGCGTCACCATGCGTGCGCCGTCTACGATCACTCCACACACTTCGCCACGGGCCTCAGCCAAGCCCAGGTTTACCGCCGCGACAGGGGATTTGTTCGGCTTTTCCACCTGCAGACAACGCACATCCGCGCCCCAAGCACTCAGCACGCTCTGCGGGACGGGCTCTGCCGAGCCGTTATCCACCACGATGATTTCATAATCATCGGCACTGATGCCCTGCTGTAGCTGCGGCGAGAGGGACTGCACGGTGCGTGGAAGTTCACGCGCCATATTGAACGCCACAACAATGACAGAGAGTTTTTTCATAGCCCTCTCCACGCCAGCAGCTTGCGCAGTTTATGCATCTGTTCTTGTGGCTCGTGAGAGGTCCTGACGGTTTTAATCAACTCGCAGGTGGAGACAATCAGTTCATTATTTGGAGCCATCGCCCCCTCCCTACGCAGCACCCCTTCAGGTACAGCCAGGTCGTTATGGACGTACTCCTTGAGGATGGTTTCATAGTTATCGCTCAGCGCGGTATTGGAAGGGTCCAGGCCGATAATCAGCAGCAAGCCGCTGGGCCATGTATCCAATAAAATCTGAACCAGATCCGGGCGGTAGCGCTTGAGGCAGTCGCGCAGTTTCCACACATCGCCAGTCCACACTGTGGTCTTGCGATCCCGAGCAGCCTGAGCCGGGTGGTTGGGGCACATGTCATCCAGGACCACCACAGTCCAAGGAGTCGCATACGCCTCAATATTAATGAAGTCACGCAGTGCGTATTCGAACAGGTGCATGCCATCAATAAATGCCAGATCCACCTTCTCTTCGATGTTGCTGTTTTTTGCAGCAGCAAAAAAGTCATCGCTGGTCATCTCATAGAACAGCGTTGTGGCAGGAAGCTCTTTAGTGAACTGCTTAAGCGGGTCGATTCCCACTGCGCAGCCTTTGGCCAGACTCAGGCTCCCGGCGTTGCGTACGCCCACTTCCATATAAAGGTCCGGTAACAACTGCTCATGCAGTATGTTCAGTACCTCAAGGTAATTGCGCTGACCCGCGACAGCTTCTTGGCTCATGCCACCACTCCCCTTCAATCCCATGCGTGCTAGCTAGATAAACCAAGCCCGCGAGCACTCGCTCGAACGTCTTGGTCAGGGTGCAAATGTCAGTGTTCTGACGCTAAGCACAGTTTGGGTGGTTCTCTGCAAATATCCCGCCAACTCCCTTGGCCAACCCGCTTAGTGTTCGCACGTCGCCCTAAGAGCAACGACAGGGCACTCGAAAAGCGCCACTGCGCCCATCGAATCAGGCCAGATGCTGTTAAAAAAAAATCAACCCGAACAGCCTCGCTGCAAACCTTGCTGTAGACATCCCGCTTACAGAATGACACTCCTGCCAAAAGATAGCTCAGTGCCACTATTTTATTTTTTACGTTAAAGTTGTTCGACAATCTGCCGATTTCCCAGCCGACTCTCCCCCAAAATAGCTTGGGCCAACAATTAATAAGCCTGAAAAACAAGAACGGGCTTGTGCATCTGATAATCAGAGGGCAGCACACAATGAGCACAACAATTACGAGCTTTAAGTCCTACACGCTTGATCAGATCGTTAGCCTGAGCACAGAGCAGATTCGAAGTGCAGGCTCTGGTGCAATCAAGACACTGTCTGCCCAACAGATTCAGATGTTTTCCGCTGAACAGGTAAAGGCGATTGACGAAGGCGTTATCGTTAACCTCAGTGCATCGCAGATCAAAGCCTTCTCTGATTATCAGATCGAATACGGCCTGACCTCAGGCCAAATCAGCAACTTCACCACCACTCAGCTGCGCAGCCTGGATACCAAGCAGATTGCCAGCCTGACCTATGCGCAAATTGATGCCATCAACGATGACCCGACCAAGGTACAGGCGCTCACTGCCCAGCAGTTGGCCGCGCTGAGTGCAGACCAGTTGCGTACGCTGGAAGAAGATGCCGATGACTCGGCCTTGACCAAAACCCAGGTCCAGGCCCTGACTGCGGCTCAACTGGATGCCGTTAATGTGCTGAGCACTGATCAGATTCAGCAGCTCTCGACCCGCCAGATCGGTCAACTGACTGTTGAACAGCTGCGCTCCATGTCCGAAGAGCAAATCGGCTCGTTGACCTCTGCGCAGATCCAAGCCCTCAAGCCTGCGCAACTGGATGCCATCGACATCCTGGGCACTGCGCAGATTGCCAGCCTGAGCGCCAAGCAGGTCTCCACGCTGACCACAGATCAGCTGCAAGTTATGACCTCTGAACAATTGGGTGCCCTGACCGGGACCCAAGTCAGAGCACTTAAGACCAACCAGATTCAGGCACTGGACGACAGTCAGATACGTAGCCTGTCTCCTAACCAGACCCGATTCCTGACCGCTGCACAGGTGGGTGCATTCACCACCGACCAAGTCAAGGCCCTGTCCGTAGACAGCCTGCAGACCATGTCGACCCAACAGGTTGCAGCCTTGACCGCCGGCCAGATCAAAGCTTTGTCAGATGAGCAGCTCTCAGGATTGCTGCCAGCCCAGATTAAAGCCCTGAAGAACGACCGCATCCAGGCACTTGAACCCAATCAGATCAGCTCCCTGAGCACCGGTGCAATCCGCGCCATGACCAACGCCCAGATTACGGCGCTGGGTTCGAACCAGCTCAAGGCCCTGACTGATGATCAACTGGGTGCCCTGACTACCGCCCAAGTGCGCGCATTAGGCCATGATGATGACGGCATTAAGGCACTTGAATCTAACCAGATTGCTGCGCTCAGTGCCAACGGAATCATGGCGCTTACCACTGCTCAAGTGGCCAGCCTCAGTAATACTCAATTGCAGAGCCTGACCACCGATCAGACAGCATCTCTGACCTCGGCGCAAATTCGTGCAATTGGTAACAGCTCGCTCCAAACACTGAGCAACGAACAGATTGCTTCGCTCTCGACGTCCGCCATTGCGGCCCTGCGTACCGACCAGATTCAGGCACTGACCACGAACCAAGTCCAGGCGCTGACCACAACCCAAGCTGAAAAACTTAACAGCAAAGCCGCACAAAGCCTCACAAGCGGCCAGCTGAAGTTGATGAATGCCGAAACAATCGCCAAGCTCTCAACGGCCCTCACTTCCGGTCAAATCCAACACCTGACCACAGAGCAGGTCCAGGCGTTGACCACAACGCAGTTCAAGTCACTGACAACGGCACAAGTTGCAGCACTCAGTGGTGACCATCTCAAAGCATTAAGCACCGACCATCTGGCCAACATGACCACTGCACAGGTGCGTGCACTGGGTACCGGCACCAACGGCATCAGCGTACTCAGCGGTGAGCAGATCAAAGCCTTGAGCACGGCTGCAATTGCAGCCCTGCGTACAGAGCAAGTGGCAGCATTGACCGCTGACCAAATCACCAGTTTAGAAGATGATCAGGCTGCAAAACTGACCGCAGCGGCAGTCAAAGCGCTGAATAGCAGTCAGATCCAGGCACTGGAAACTCAAGACATCAAAGCCTTGGGCACCAAACTGCAAACCAGTCAGGTTGCACAACTGACCATTGAGCAAGTTCAAAGTCTGGACACTGATCAAATCAAAGCCCTGACCACTGCTCAAGTCGGCTCATTAAGCGACGAGCAAGTTGCAGCCATGTCCGCCACTCAGATTGGGGCCATGGAAACCAACCAACTGCGTGCGCTCAAAACCAACCAGCTCAACAGCCTGTCTGCTGAAGCTCTGAAAGCATTGAGCACTACTTCAGTCAAAGCGCTGACCACCGCTCAAATCAGCAACCTCAGCACAGAGCACGTGCGTAACATGACCAGTGCTCAGGTCAACGCGTTGACGACTCAGCAGATCCGCGCACTGACCAGTGACCAGGTCAAAGCCCTTGAGTCAGAAGACATCGCTAACGTCCAAGCCAGACTGAAAGATCAGCAGATCAAAGAGCTGACTGACACCCAAGTCGCCGAACTGGATACCTCGGCGCTGACTACCAGCCAGGTTCGCGCACTGCAAACCACTCAGCTGGCGCTGATGTCGTACAACCAGATCAAAGACCTCAGCAGCGACCAGATGCGTGTCATGAGCACCGGCCAGTTAGCTGGCCTCAGCGCTGGCCAGGTTGCCAGCATTGATGGCATTGATCTGAAAGCCCTCAACACGACTCAGCTGAACGCCCTTAGCGCGTCGAAAATGCAGGGGCTGACTTCTGCTCAGGTGAAAGATCTGACCAACACCCAAATTCGTGCGCTGGATAGCACTCGCCTGAATGCCATCCTGAATAACCTGACAACCGACCAGATCAGCCAGCTCACCACTACTCAAGTTAAGAGCCTGAATACGGATCAGCTGATCAGCCTGACCAACGATCAGGTGTCCAAGTTCACCCAGAACCAGTTGCGCGCGATGGATTCGACCCAAATGGCTGCCATTGCCGATCTGGGTGCAGCTGATATCAGCCACTTCACCTCAGGGCAGATCAGCGGGCTATCCGCTACCAAATTGGGCGAGCTGACCTATAACCAGGTCAAAGGCCTGAGTTCTGAGCAAGTGCAAGCGCTGGACGACTCGCAAGTTGCTGCCATTGTGAAAAAACTTACCGGCGACGACATCAAAGACCTGTCTGTGACCCAAATCAGCGGCCTCTCCGCCACCAGCATTGGCGCACTGAGCACCAACCAAGTTGCTGGTTTGAGTGACGAGCAACTCAAAGCCCTGGATGATACGCAGCTGTTGACTGAACTGACAGCGTCTACAGGAGGCAATCTGTCGTTGCTGCGCCAGTTGGGTGATCGGGTTGATCAGCTCACTGTTGATCAGATCGCAGCCCTTGATGTCAGCGGCGTTACCGACGCTAACAAGGGGCTCAGTGCAGATCAGATCGCCAAGCTGACCGACGTACAACTGCGCGCACTGACAACCGACCAAGTAGAAGTGCTGACACAGGGCCAGTTGGAGAAGATCTCCAACGCCAGCTTCGGTGCTCTGCTGAACAGCCAGATCGAAGCGCTGACCCCCGCGCAAATGGCCCACATCAGCGCAGGCCAGGTGGGTGCCATGTCCGCCAGCCAGACAGCCACCCTGACGGCAGCCCAGATCAACGGATTGGCATCCGCCAGCATCAAGGCAATCACGTCTGACAACATCAAAGAGCTGAGCAAAACTCAGCTTCAGGGCATGAATGACGCTGCGCTAGGTGCGCTCAACGCAAGCCAAGTCAGTCAGTTCACCAATGATCAACTTGAGCACTTGGGAGTCGCCAAACTCGAGAAAGTGGACCTCAGTGCACTGACCACTGCGCAAACCGACTTCCTCAAGGAGATTCTGTCCGCGGACGATCTGAATACCCTCGGCATCTCCTGATTGAGTTGAGCGGCAGGCTGGACGGCAATTTTGCCATCCAGCCTGTTATCGCCCGTTTTCTGATGAACTGGACATAAATGGCCAAGAAGAACGCCCTGCCTCAGACAACACAACCAGACTTCGCTCAGGCCACGCTTCAAGCCTGGAACGGACAGTTGGGTTTACTCCAACTGTTAGAGCTCTGTAACCAACTCAGCGAACAAAACGCGCCGCTGGCTGCTGTTCTGTACCAGACCTGGCTCAAACGTAACCGCACCACCCACGACCACCTTGCCCTGTTCAACCTGGGCGTGATCCTGTTCAACGAAGGGGATTACGCCGGAGCAGGTGAGGTCTATAGCCGGGCCATACGCTTGGCACCTGATTTTCTGCAACCTCGCTTTAACCTGGGCTTGGTGCATGAACGCCTGGGCCAGTTCGACATTGCTACCGCCCAGTGGCAATGGATTGAAACCCATGCCGACGCCAGCGACCCTGAACAACGCCAGTTCCTGTTAATGGCAGTGAACAACTTGGGCCGTCATTATGAAGAACAAGGCCGGCTTGCAGATGCCTTGCACTCGCTCACCAAAAGCCTGCGTATTGAGCCCAATCAACCGGATGTGATCCACCACTGGGTCTTCCTGCGCGCCAAACAGTGCGTGTGGCCGGTTTACGAACCATTGCCCGGACTTCCGGAAGCGATTCAGCGCGAGTACACCTCGGCCATGGCAATGATCAGCATCTCCGAAGACCCGCAGCAGCAGCTGATTGCCGCCCAGAATTATGTGCGCAACAAAATGGCCTCCGTGCCGCACAAACTATCTCCGGACAAACCATACAAGCACAAAAAACTGCGCATCGGTTACTGCTCGTCAGACTTCTGCTTGCACCCGGTGGCCAAGCTAACAGTTGAATTGTTCGAGCTGCATGACCGTGATCAGTTTGAAGTGTATGGGTTTGATTGGAGTCGCGAGGATGGCTCGCAAATCCGCCAGCGCGTGATTAAGGCCATGGATCATTTTGAACGCATTCATCACCTGAGCGATGAAGCCGCTGCACAGCTGATCCGCCAGCATGAAATTGATATTCTGATCGACTTGCAAGGGCAAACCTTGGGTGCTCGCCCAGCCATGATTGCCCTACGCCCAGCCCCGCTGCAAATCACCTATCTCGGCCTCCCGGCCACAACAGGCCTGCCATCGATCGACTACGTGATTGCAGACAAATTCCTGATCCCGGAAGACCAAGCCCAGTACTACTCGGAAAAGCCGCTGTACCTGCCAGACGTCTACCAGTCCAGCGACCGACAGCGCCAGCATTCCGCCATTCCAACCCGCAGCAGCTGCGGCCTGCCTGAAGATGCAGTGGTGTTCTGCTCATTCAACAACAACTACAAATTCACCGAGGAGATGTTTGACAGCTGGATGCGTATTTTGCAGCGCACTCCGAACTCTGTGCTCTGGCTACTGGCAGACAACCCCTGGGCGCAAGCCAATCTAATCGCCCATGCACAAGGCGCTGGTATTGATATGAGTCGGCTGATTTTCGCGCCACGTGTGTCGCCTGAAGATTACCTGGCGCGTTTTGGTGTGGCCGACCTGTTCCTCGACACCTATCCGTTCAACGCTGGAACTACAGCCAACGATGCCCTGTGGATGGGCCTGCCAGTGCTGACCCGCACGGGTAAGACCTTTGCTTCACGTATGGCCGGTGCGCTGCTCACAGCAGCAGGTATGCCTGAGCTCATCACCTACGATCTAACTAGTTATGAAGAGCAAGCCGTCGCCCTTGCCAACGCAACTGGAAAGCTGCAAGCACTAAGAGAGCAGCTTAAAGACGTGAAGGAAAACGGTGTGTTGTTTGATACTCCGCGACTGGTGAAGAACCTGGAAGAGCAGCTCAAGCATCTGGTCAGACCGCACTAACAAGAAGCCCGCCATTTGGCGGGCTTCTTGTTTCAGGCATCAGCGCAACTGGTTGAACAAGTTAAGGCTGGCGATCTTCACGTAGCTCTGCTGCGCTGCCTCCAGAACGATGGTCTGGAAGGACAGGCGCGACAATGCCTCGGCATAATCCAACTCTCGCAGCTCTGCCTGCACTCCCTTGTTGACGAGGGTGACATCCTCGTTGTCGGTTTGCGTGGTTTCGATCAGATTCAACCGTGCACCGATCTGCGTCTGCACGCCGAGCACATTGCTAATACCGTTATCAATGTTGGTCAGGGCAATGGCCACTTCATCGCGAATGGCCAGATTGCCATTAGGTGAGTCTGGAGTTGATTCAAGCGCTTGGCGCAGTCGGCTGACGGTGTCGAGGATACTGCGCTGCTCCTGAAACTGCGGCATTAAAGTGAACTGGTCATCCGCACTGAGAACGTCGTTGACCTGCATCGACACCCCAAGCACCTCGACCGTATCAGGCGGACCGGGGATCAGCGGAGCCGTCTGCAACACAGGATTTCCTGCCTTATAGGGCTGGGCAAAAACATCAAAATCGGTGCCATTGAAGCGCATCAGCACCCCAGAAGTGGGGAACTGGCTGTTGAACACGGCCTGATTGGTAATGCCTTCAGGAACCAGGCGTGCAGAAGACGCGTTGCCCGCAGCACGGGTGCTGGCAAATGCAGTCGGTGTCGAAGACAAGGTGAAGCTATGGGTGCCCGGCGTGCCAGGGGTTGAGGCGTCGGCCAGGAGGTTATCCGCGTCCTTAGGGTTATCGCCCTCTTTAAAGACCACATCGAGCTGAAAACGCATGCCGCGGAAGTTAATGACATTACCGCTGCTGGCAGTCGGGTCAATTATGCCGCCGCCGGTGATATCCGAGGTCACATCGCTGCCGTCTTTATCGTAAATGGCGAACTCTGTACCGCTGACCATCACCATCGAGTAGGGCTCACCCGCACGGAACTGGCTGTTGTACACCTTGTTGTCCTGCACTAGCCCCGGTGACATGAACAGCCGCTGCTCATTAGCCGGCTTGGGGGCGAATGAAGTGGACTGCAGCGGTGGCATCGGCAAATTAGGGTTATCCACACCGTTATCACTTTGAATACGGTTGGCGTTAGTCACCGACTGAAACAGCGCCTTGCCGTTATCGTTAATCGCCACGGTACTTGAAGTAGCCACCTGCAAACTGCGCTGGCCTTCGTCACCGTGGTAGGAGTAGGTGCCATCAGGGTTGCGGGTGAAAGGCTCTGTCTTACCTAAGTTACCGCTGAACAGGTATTCACCACGGGCGTTACGTGTGTTCATCAGGTTGAGCAGCTCGTTCTCACGCTCTGCCAGCTCCTGAGCCAGGGAGTTGCGGTCTTCGGCAGACAATGCACCGCCACCGGCCTGTACTGCCAGCTCACGGATACGTTGCATAACGGTGTTCACCGAATTGAGCGTCGCCTCTTCCTGCGACAGGCTGTTTTTGGCAGCCGTCAGGTTGGACTTGTACTGCCCCAGCACCGAAGCCTGCTGCTCAAGCTGCATCAAACGCACGGAGGCGACCGGATCATCTGCCGGCGTCAGAATACGGTTGCCAGTGCTGATCTGTTCTTGCGTGCGGATCACATTGGAGTAGTTGCGGCCCAGGCCACCTACTCCGTTATTGAAGGCCTGCAGCGAAGAAATGCGCATAACCATATTGCTAACCTCAAAACACTATAGGCAGCCGCAGCGGCCCATCAGAATGAATTAATCAGTGTATCGAACAGGCTGCGTGCAACTTGAATAATCTGTGCCGACGCTTGGTAGTACTGCTCAAACTTGATCAAGTTCGCTGCCTCTTCATCCAGGTTTACCGCCGAGATGGAGTCGCGGTTGTCGGTGGCCTGTTTGAGGATTGCGGTGTTGGCTTCACCATCCACCCGAGCCTGACTCGTCAGGGTACCGACCCTTTCGACCAGATCACCGTAGGCCTCATTGAAGCTAGCACCTGTGGTTTCCGCTGACAGCGGATTGACCCCGATAACAGGGCGCTTTTGCAGGTCGATCATCTGCAAGGCGTTGCGGTTGTCTGACACACCATTGGTGTTAAACGACACAGAGAAACTGTCGCCAGCCTTTGGCCGCCCGCCGATATTCACGGTGTACGTGAACTCTTCTAGGTAAGGCGGGCCAAGCTCTGGCGGAACAGTGATTTCAATGGTGTTGTTCTGCCCCGGTGTGATGCTGTTGGTGTACAGCACATTACCGGCACTGTCATACACATCAAAAGACTGCAAACCACCCGCCGTCGTCGGCTCAGGCCCCATCACGATGCGAACCGGTGGCTGCTGGCGCAGGCTGTCTTCAACCCAGAGTTTGGCGTCCGGATCGTAGATATCAACTTGGGTTTTTAGTACGGGCTGGCTGATGGTGCCGGTGCCGACGTTTGCCGGGCTGACTTCGGCCTTCAGTGGCGAAGCGAAGGCCAGTTCCTCCGGCTGTTTCATATCCGTACGGATACCTTGCGCGGCGTTGCGAGTCGGGATCAGGCGGAACTTGTCGCCGTCAACCACGCTGCCTGCGTTGATGTTGATCGACAGACCGTCAAACTCGTCAGGTGGCACCGCTCCCACATCAAACGGACCGAAATCCTTACCGTCATTCAGGCGGCGGACGGTGAACTCGGAGGCACTGGTAAACGTCACCTCATAATCGCTGGTGGTCAGCAGATTGGTGTCAGTGATGATCACATTGAGGTTGGCGTCCCCATCGTAGTTCCCGACTTGCGCCAAGCTACGCAATTTGGTCAGTTCCGGATCGTTGAGATCACGAAACAGCCCGGAGCCGAATTCGCCATTCAAATCCAGGCCCTGGCCTAACTGGCGGTTCATCTGGTCAGTAACGGACAGAGCAAGCCGCCCAATAGAGTTTAAGGTGTTGTCCAGCACATCTTCGCGGTATCGGATCAGCCCCCCCATTTCACCACCGGTAATCATGCTGGTGATGGTCTGCCGCGAATTGCCGCTAACGAACTGCACCTCATTGCGCATCGGGTCTTTGGTGCCCGGCACCACTTCTAGACGCGCCGCAGTGTTGCCAACTACCAACGGCTGGCCTGAACCGACGAACACGTTGTAGCTGTTGTCATCCTGAGCTACCACCGACACGCCAACAAAGGTCGACAATTGACGAATGGCCTCCTCACGGGAGTCCAGCAAATCGTTAGGCGCATTGCCGGTCGCGGCAGCAGTCGCGATCGCATTATTGAGCTTGGCAATGGATGTAGCTATTTGATTGACCTGATCGCTGATCGCATACATCTGTTTGTTAACGAACGCGTTCTGCTCATTCAGGCGGTCATACACAGTGTTGAAGCGATTAGCCAGGCCCTCAGCTTCAGACAGCACCAACTGCCGCGCGGGCAGATCGGATGGATCTTCAGCAGCGGTCTGCAAGGCCGCAAACAGCTTCTGCATGCCGGGCGTGATACCGGTCGTGGAGCCTGCCAGCAGCGAGTCGAGTTGGCTGATTTGGCTCAGGTACGACTGCGCATCGCTGTTCAACGCCGTGCTGCTGCGTACCTGATTGGTCAGAAACTCGTTATAAATGCGGCGTACATCCGCCAGAGTTGTACCAGTCCCAATAAAACCCGCACCGCTGAACTGCGGAGTTTGTGTGGCCTGTACCGTGCCTTGCCGGGAAAAACCCGGCGTATTGACGTTGGTAATGTTATGGCCGGTGACCGCCAGTGAGGTTTTATTGGCACTCAACCCGGACAAGCCGATTTGGAGTAAGTCAGCCATTTTTCATCAGCCTTTTGCTGGCGGCGCTGTCACAGCCGCAACGGTTTGGTAGGTCTGCATCTGCCGGGCGATCTGAGCAATTTTGCGTGCGTAGTTCGGGTCAGTTGCATAACCGGCCTTTTGCAGTTCTTGAGCGAACTGCTCCGGCTTGTCTGTCTTGGTCAGCGCTTTCTCGTAGCGCTGGTTGTTTTGCAGAAAGCTCACATAGTCTTCAAAGCTGTGGGCATAGGACTCATAAGCACGGAAGGAGGCGGCCTCTTTGACGGGCTTGCCGTTGACGTACTCAGTGGTCAGCACTCGGGCTGACTCGCCGCCCCAGCTGTTGTGGCTCTTGATACCAAAAAGGTTGTGGCTGCTGCTGCCGTCCTGCTGGCGGATAACCGACTTACCCCAGCCAGTCTCCAGAGCTGCCTGAGCAACCAGATAACGCGGGTCAACGCCAATCTTGTCCGCAGCCTGCTCAGCCAACGGCAACATGGTCGCGATGAACTCATCTTTGGAGCCAAAGGCAGCCTTGCTCGGAGCCAGTGGTGGCTGTGCCAACCGTCGACCTGTGATGGCATCACTGCCATTGATGCTCAGCGCTTTATCACCAGGCGCTGCAAAACTTTTCGCTGGGATCCAGTCACCTTTAGTCAGCGTGTTTGCCTCATCTCCTGTTGTGGGAACAATGCCCGCTAACAGACGATCAGTCAGCTTACCTGGCAAAGACAGACGGCGCTGGTTCAGCAGTGAGGTGTCGTCACGATTGCTCTGAACCGGTTCCGCCTTAGCCATCGGTTTGCTCGGTGCAGCAGGTACGGCCTCATTCACCTGAGCGAATGGATTGGGGCGATCGCTGACATTTTTAATTTTGGACAGCTGACGAGTCAGTACATCCGCCAGGCCGATGCCGTTATTGCTGTTTGACATGGTGACTGAGAGCTGCTGGTCATACATATCCTGGTAGGTTTTGCCTTCGTTACTGTTGAGGTAGTTACCCTCAGCAAACACTTCGTTGGCAGAACGCATGGCCTTGAGCATTTCATTCAAAAACAGCGACTCAAACTCTTGAGCCACTTTTTTGATGTTGCCTTCGTTGTCACCGCCCACCTTAAACTGCTGGAGGCGATTGAGGTCGTTGTACGAGCCAGAGTCGACTGCGCCTTTGGCGCCACCGAGCAAGCCTGCTGAAATTCGAGAGTCCATAGTGGCAGCCTCAAATAACGATCAGGTCAGCCTGCAAAGCGCCAGCCTGTTTCAGCGCTTCGAGGATAGCCATAAGGTCGGAAGGTGCGGCACCTACCTGATTTACCGCACGGACGATCTCATCCAAAGTGGTGCCCGGGCCGAACTTGAACATCGGCTTAGCCTCCTCTTCCGCATTGACGCGTGAACGCGGCACTACCGCAGTCTGACCACCTGACAGCGCTTCAGGCTGGCTGACAATCGGGTCTTCAGTAATGGTCACAGTCAGGCTGCCGTGGGTCACAGCAGCAGGCTGAACGCGCACGTTCTGACCAATCACAATGGTGCCCGTACGGGAGTTGATGATGACCTTAGCAACCGCCTGCCCTACCTCGACTTCGAGGTTTTCCAAAATCGACAGATAATCAACGCGCTGGCTCGGATCAAGCGGCGCGGTAACGCGAATCGAGCCCCCATCAACAGCCTGAGCGACCCCTGGGCCGAGCAGATCATTGATGTGATCAACAATGTTCTTAGCTGTGGTGAAATCAGGACGGTTTAAGTTCAGGGTCAGGGTGTTGCCCTGATCAAAACCACTCGGAACCGGACGCTCAACCGTCGCACCCGCCGGAATACGGCCCGCCGAAGGGACGTTCACAGTAATACGAGAACCATCACCGCCAGAGGCATCAAAGCCACCAACAACCAGGTTACCTTGAGCAACGGCATAAACGTTGCCATCAATACCTTTCAGCGGCGTCATCAACAGGCTGCCACCACGCAGGCTTTTGGCGTTACCAATCGACGACACAGTAACGTCAATGGTCTGACCCGGCTTAGCAAAAGCAGGCAAGTCAGCATGGATCGACACCGCTGCAACGTTCTTCAACTGTACGTTGCCGCCCTGCGGCACCTTAATGCCGAACTGGGCCATCATGTTGTTGAAGGTCTGAACGGTAAACGGCGTTTGAGTGGTTTGGTCGCCAGTGCCGTTAAGGCCAACAACCAGGCCGTAGCCGATCAGTTGGTTGGTCCGCACACCTTGAATGCTGGCCAAGTCTTTCAGACGCTCAGCGTGCGCCGCCGACGCCATGATCAGGGCTGCCGTGACTGCGAGGAGGTATTTGCAAAACTTCATGCTGATCATCCTCAGAACGGCCACAGCGGGCTCATAAAGAACCGGCTCATCCAACCCGGCTGACTGGCATCAGCAAAAGCTCCAGTACCTGAATAGGTGATGCGCGCATCCGCAATACGGGTAGAAGACACCGTGTTGTCAGTGGCGATGTCATCGGCACGAACCAGGCCAGTAATACGCACCAGCTCGTCGCCGGTATTCAGGGTCATCCACTTCTCGCCGCGCACCAGCAGGATGCCGTTAGGCATCACCTCCGCGACAGAAACTGTGATCGAACCGCTAAGGCTGTTGCTCTGCCCTGCTTGTCCAGCGGCTTTATTGGCCCGGGTTGCATCCCAGTCGGCACTCAGGCTCAGGTTGTCACCGGTCATACCCAATGCACTGATACCTGCGAGCGGGTTCTTTGGCGCCACGGCCATGCCAAACAGATTAGGTACCCCCAGGTTACCGGAGCTGTCTTTAGACAGCTGGCTGTTACTGTTTTTGCTTGCTTGGGTGCGCTCATTCAGGGTGATGGTAATGATGTCACCGACCCGGTATGCCTTACGGTCAGTGAACAAGCCATTCTCAAACCCGGCCTGATAGATCGCACCGTTGTTCTGCGCAGCAGGCAGAGGTGTGCGCGGCATAACAGGAGCGTAATAAGGGTCATTCGGCTTTGGCGCAGGCGCCATACAGCCAGTCAGGGCTAATGAGCCAAGGACTGCAGTGAGAGTTACCAGCCGTTTCATATCACTTACCTCATGTCTTGCCAGAGCCGACCTAACGTGCCAGCCCAACTTATTCCTGCGTACACACATCACATTCAGCGCAGTTCAACTATCAAAGATTCTGAGAAATGAAGCCCAGCATCTGATCCGCTGTGGAGATGACCTTGGAGTTCATCTCGTAAGCGCGCTGGGTGGTGATCATGTTCACCAGTTCCTCAACCACACTTACGTTGGAGTTTTCCAAGGTGTTTTGCAGCGTCGTACCCAAGCCATTCAAGCCCGGAGTACCGACTTGCGGTGCACCACTGGCGGCTGTTTCCAGAAACAAGTTATTGCCGATTGCTTCCAGGCCCGCCGGGTTGATGAAGTCAGCGGTTTGCAGGTTGCCGACAATTTGTGGCTGCGGGTCGCCTGCTGTGGTCACGGATACCGTGCCATCCTCACCGACGGTGAAAGTACGCACTTCGTTCGGCAGTACGATGGCAGGCTCAAGCGGGTAACCGTTGGATGTTACAACTTGACCATCAGAGTTCAGGTGGAAGCTACCGTCGCGGGTATAGGAGACCGTACCGTCCGGCATCAGAATCTGGAAGAAACCACGACCGTTGATGGCCATATCCAACGGCTGCTCAGTCGTTTGCAAGCTGCCTGCAGTGAACACTTTCTGCGTTCCAACCACTCGCACACCGGTACCCAGCTGCAAACCGGATGGCAGTTGACTGTCCTGGGTGGACTGACCACCTGGCTGGCGACGGATCTGGTAGAGCAGGTCTTCAAACTCCGCACGATCGCGCTTGAAACCTGTTGTCGAGACGTTAGCCAAGTTGTTGGAAATGGTGGTCAGGTTCATGTCCTGGGCGGTGAGGCCCGTTTTGCTGACCCAAAGTGCTGGAAGCATGGTGTTTCTCCTTGGGCGACGATTTACCGTCGCCGCATTGTGATCATCAGGTCATCTGCAAGACGCGGGCCATAGCTGAAGAATTATCCTCAGCGGTACGCATCATTTTTACTTGCAGCTCGAACTGACGGGACAAGGACAAGATCGCTGTCATTTCCTCAACAGCATTGACGTTGCTCGACTCAAGAAAACCCGAGGTAACCTCCACCGTTGCATCAGCCTCAACAGCCCCCTGCCCGGTGTAACGGATCATGCCGTCCTGACCTTTCTCCATTTGTTTTAGGTCGGGGTTAACCAGCTTGATACGGTCCACTTCCGCCAACACATTCGGCGCCTCACCCAAAGCCCGAATGGAGATGGTGCCATCGGCGCCAATCTCGATTTTTTGCTCCGGCGGTACAGCAATAGGCCCGGCATTGCCCATCACCGGCAAACCATTGCCGGTACGCAACACCCCGAGGGCATCAACATTGAGACTGGCAGTACGCACATAAGCTTCACCACCATCAGGCGCTTGGACGGCAATCCAACCCTGGCCACCAACGGCCACATCCAGATCGCGCCCCGTCTCCTGCAGAGAGCCAGGGGTGAAATCAGTCCCTGGACGCTCACTCATCGCGTACACCCGCGCCGGAAAACTGTCACCAAAAACAGGCATCGAACGAGCCTGTTCAAAATCCCGTCGAAAACCCGTAGTGGATATGTTGGCCAAATTGTTGGCATGGGCACGCTGAGCCAGCGTGTTCTGGTGCGCCCCAGTCATGGAGACGTAAAGCATCTTGTCCATGTTGATCCTCCGCGTGGGCCATCGCCCTTTGCTCAATACAGGCTATTAAGCAAAGGATGTGCCAAACCCTAAAAGAATCACAAGGCATTGATTTTGCTAGCTTAAATAGAAAAAGGCTCCCACGGGAGCCTTTTTTATGACGCTTTGAATGCCGCTTGAAGCGAAAACCAATCAACACGCCTCGCCAAGCGTCAAAGCCTTAACGCAGGTTGATGATGGTCTGCGTGATTGCACTCTGAGTTTCGATGGTTTTAGCGTTCGCTTGATAGTTACGCTGGGCCACAATCAGGTTAACTAGCTGGTCAGACAGTTCAACGTTGGAGTCTTCCAGCGCCCCGCCTTGTAGCGCACCCAAAGTACTACTCATCGGCTCGCCGATTGCGGGCTCCCCAGACTCAAATGTTTGCACCCAAGAGGTTTTTCCCACGGGTGTCAGCCCTTGGATATTAGCGAAATTGGCTAGCAATATCTGACCTTGAGCCTTTGTCTGTCCATTGGTGTAACGAGCCAAAATGACACCGCTGTCGTCCACCTCCAAGCCAGATAGCTGGCCGGTAGTGAAGCCATCCTGATTGATGGTGTTAACACCAAACCGCGCGTTGTATTGGGTTGAGCCCCGCATATCGAATGTAATACCAGATGCAGCCGCACTATTCGGAACCATAGTACCTGGGTTGGCCGGGTCCGCCTCAGCTGGCACCCAAGTCCCTTCAGGCAGGGCAAATACACCATTAGGAGCATCAACAGGGATAGCCGGCGTATCAGTGGGTTGTGGAGGCACGCTGACCACCAGCGGGGTAAATGCCGGCTCATTCAGCTGGCCCGACTCGTTGAAGTCAAGAGCGTAACTATATGGTTGTGTGCTGGAGGGATCAGCCGGGTTCACACCATCGATCAACACATGCATTGTCCAACCGTTGTTAGCCGGTGCTTCATTTTTAACGAAGTACTGGGTCATTACGTGAGCATTACCCTGTGCATCGTAGATGTTGGTCGACGTTGACTCGTTGTAAGACAGTGGATCACTCGGATCAAATGTCGGTGCAGCCATGGTGCCCGCGTTGGCCGGGCGTACCTGTGTCGAGTTCAGGTTCAGCGTTTGCGCAACCTTGGTCGTCGCCTTAGGTTCCTGCTGATCCACTTGAATACGCAGATCAGCCTTCACCTTGATCAGGTTGCCGTCTATGTCTGCAGCATATCCTTGGAGGCGCTGACCAAAGTTGTTGACGATGTATCCGTCTCGATCAGTACCGAAATACCCAGCGCGAGTATAGCTAATAGCCCCGTTGTCACTGGTAATGAAAAAGCCATTGCCATTAACTGCCAAGTCCAGTGGGTTCTGGGTGTAGTTGATATTGCCTTGGTTAAACTGCTGAGAAACATCCCCCAGCATCACACCACTGCCTTGCTGGTTTTTGCCTGTACCCAACACAGAGGCTGCGTAAACATCAGCAAACTCGGCACGTGAGGCTTTAAAACCAGTAGTCCCCGCGTTAGCAATGTTATTACCGGTTACGTTCAAGTCATTGTTGGCAGCGCGCAGGCCACTGAGACCAATATTGAAACTCATAAAAAACTCCTATGCCGGCCAGCCGGCGAGCAAAAACAGAAATCTACTGACCGATAACCTGAACCTGTGAGAGCGGAACACTGCCAATCCCGGCCAAGTTCAACACCAACTCGGAACCACCCAGCGTGACGCTGTCCACATTCGCCGGAAGCATCGTGTACAAGCCTTTAGTCCCATCTGAATAACTGGCCTGCGCCTCAAACTTGTAAGTGCCCGGCGGCAATGTATTGCCGCTTGCATCTTTGCCATCCCAGATAAAGCTGACGTTGCCAGCCTCTTGAGCGCCAAGATTGACACGACCGACTGCTGCCCCCGCTTGGTCATAAACGTTGACGTAAACGTTGCCACTGCTAATAGGCAAAACAAGGCTGGCTTTAAAACTTTCACTGGTATCAACCAGTGCTTTGTCAGTCGGGATGACGACCTTAGTGCCGACCATTGACGAGGCCTGGAGCGCCTGGGATGACTGATACCCCCCAAGCAGCGCCTCCATGCTGGTATTGAGTTTCTCAACACCCTCAACCTGACTGAACTGAGCCAGCTGAGCGATAAACTCACCGTTACCCTGAGGCTCAAGCGGGTTCTGGTTATTCAGCTGAGCAACCAGCAGCTCCAGAAATTGGTTCTTGCCAAGCTCATTGGACTTGGCACCGTTATCCTGCTTGATCTGATACTGATCAAGCACAGACCCCGTAACATTACTAACCGTGCTCATCTGCGTTGCACTCCTGATCCGCCGCTTACTGGCCCAATGTCAGCACACGCTGCATCATTTGCTTGGCGGTATTCATCATTTCGGTGTTGGTCTGGAAAGCACGACTGGCGGAAATCATGTCGGCCATTTCTTCCACTACGTTCACATTCGGGTAGTACACATAGCCGTTTTCGTCCGCCGAAGGGTGGTTCGGCTCGTACCGCGGCATCAGCGTGCTCTGATCCTCAACGATGCCCAAGACCTGCACACCCACACCGGCGTTATCCTGATCAGCAAACAGCGAGCCACGATCTCCCCCTTGCTGAGCAGCCTGTTGGTACATGGTGGCAAACACCGGATGCCGCGCACGGTAGGTCTGATCAATACTGGAAGAGACCGTTTCGGCGTTAGCAATGTTGCTTGAAATGGTATTGAGGCGAGTGCTCTGGGCACTCATACCAGTACCGGCAATGTTGAACACACTGAGAAGAGACATGGTGAAGGCTCCTGTTATTCGCCACGCAGGGCGCCAATCAGCCCTTTGAATTTACTGTTGAGCAGAGTGAAGCTGGCCTGAAAGTTGACCGAGTTCTCCGCGTAATTGGACTGCTCGATCTGCAGGTCGACCGTGTTGCCATCAATAGAAGGATGCAACGGTATGCGGTAATCCAAGTCACCTTCTCCGATACCAACCCCTTCACCGGCAATGTGCTTGGCATCTGTACGATCCAGACTGATATGCCCTTTGTCGTTTTTGGCGCTTTGCGCCGCCAGCACATTGGCGAAGGTCAGATCGCGCGCTTGGTAGTTAGGGGTGTCAGCATTGGCAATGTTGTTAGCCAGCACTTCTGCACGCTGAGCGCGGAAGCCCAGTGCCTTCTCATGGATGCCGAGTGCCCGGTCGAAGTTGATGCTCATGGTCAGTAACCTATTCCGGTTGCCGTTATGTAATTCGTCGCCAATCCTTAAGCAAAGCCTGTGCCACGTTTAAAAATCCTTTTATTTCATAGACTTAACAAAATACAAACGCCATAAACCTGACAAAGCGGCAAAAGTTTTCCGCCAAACTGCCAGCATCGGCAATGACAAACCCACAAAAGCCACGACACGTGACAGAAACCCGTCACTCGTCTGAAATCCTGCTTTCAGCGGTTACAGGTTTTGGCTCTGGGCACCTGCCCCACCGTACAAGTCAGACGCGCGTAGCCAGAAGCCTCATTGAATGCGACTGGAAAATAGAAACAGATGTCTTTGACAAGCATTCTCATTCACATTAGTATCTCGACCATTCACTAAGCCCTTTCATGAGCGTGAAACATGTACGTTTGTCTTTGCGAAGGTGTTACTGACGGTCAGATCCGTGAAGCTATTTACGAAGGCTGCTGCAGCTATCGTGAAGTGCGTACCAGTTTGGGTGTGGGCACCCAATGCGGGAAATGCGCTTGCTTGGCGAAGCAAGTCGTGCGTGAGACGCTCAGCGAAGTGCAAAGCAGCCAGTCCGCCCTCGCCTATTCGGCAAGTTTTGTTGCTGCTTAATTAGCTAAGAAGTTGAAAGCCGGACCTTGTGTCCGGCTTTTTTATGCCTGTAATTCAAGAGCTTAGCGCTCAGATGCAGAACTAAAGCCTTCTCATTCATATTAATTTTAACTTTAAATTCAAATACTTAGGTTTGACAGCCCCTATGCTCCGGGCCAGAATCTATCGACATTCCAACCCATTCAAGGCAGAAGCAGACATGAAAGGCGACAAGAAAGTCATCCAGCATCTGAACAAGATCCTCGGTAACGAGTTGGTCGCAATCAACCAATACTTCCTGCATGCGCGCATGTACGAAGATTGGGGTCTGAAAAAAATCGGTGAGCACGAATACCACGAGTCCATCGACGAGATGAAGCATGCGGACAAGCTGATCAAACGCATTCTGTTTCTGGAAGGTCTACCCAACCTGCAAGACTTGGGCAAAATCCTGATTGGTGAAAACACCAAAGAGATGCTTGAGTGCGATCTGAAGATCGAGCACAAAGCCCACGCTGATCTAAAAGCTGCCATCGCCTATTGTGAAAGCGTTGGCGACTACGCCAGTCGCGAGCTGCTTGAAGACATCCTCAGCTCGGAGGAAGAGCACATCGACTGGCTGGAAACCCAACTGAGCCTGATCGAATCCGTCGGCCTGCAGAACTACCTGCAATCGCAGATGGAAGAGTGATCTCACTCATCAGAAACGGGAGCCTAGGCTCCCGTTTTTTTATGCCTGCTCAAATGCCATGGGTTTTTCCAGACGAAAAAAAACCGATGCACTGGCATCGGTTTTTTCAGCTTTCAGACCTCAGGCGCTGGCGCCCTGCACAGCTTCTTTGATCAGGCTCTGCAATTCGCCCTTCTCAAACATCTCAACCATGATGTCGCTGCCGCCAACCAGCTCACCCTTCACCCACAGTTGCGGGAAAGTCGGCCAGTTTGCGTATTTCGGCAGATTAGCGCGAATCTCCGGGTTCTGCAGGATGTCGACGTAAGCAAACTTCTCACCGCAGCCCATCACAACTTGAGCAGCTTTGGCAGAAAAACCGCATTGCGGCGCATTCGGCGAGCCTTTCATGTACAGAATAACGGTGTTATTGGCGATCTGCTCTTTGATGGTTTCGATGATATCCATGGGGCACCTCAGAACTTGACTAACCCGACCAGCAGGTCGGCACGGTGGCGGCATTGTATAGAAAAGCCGAGCGTAATGCTCGGCCTTACGCGTCAAGACATCGGTTGATACAGCATGTCAAGCAGCCACCACATGGACGGGCACCGCATTTAAAGCTGCATTGCCGGATAAATGATCGAGCACCCGCTCATCAGTCAGATCATTGACGCTGGCACCGGGCAGTTCACTGGCAATCCCCAGTTGAACGCCGCTCCGCCGGTGCCCCCAGCCATGGGGCAGGCTCACCACGCCGGGCATCATGTCGGTACTGACGCCCATCTCAACCTCTATCTCCCCCACACGCGAAACAACCTTTACCCGCTGCCCGTCTTGCAGGCCAAGACGCTCCGCGTCAGCAGGATGCATCAACAGGTGTTGACGCGGTTTACCTTTCACCAAGCGGTGATAGTTGTGCATCCAGGAGTTATTACTACGCACATGGCGTCGACCAATCAGTAATAGCTGACCATCGGTGGCACAAGGTTGCTCGGCAAAGCGCTGTAGATCAGCCACTAGCGCTTCCGGAGCCGCTTGAACAGCCTGATCAGGCGTTTTCAAACGTCCCGCCAGGTTGGGTTTCAGCGGCCCCAAATCAATCCCGTGAGGATGCTTGAGTAAGGCGGTCACAGAAAGGCCATGGGATGATCGGTCGCCGTAAGGCCCTGCGCGCAAACCTAGGTCTACCATCTCATCAGGTGCCCGTGTTGGTTTGAGCTGCACACCGGTTTTGGCGGCAAATGTCTGGGCCAGCGCGACAAAAATCTCCCAGTCGTGCATTGCACCATCAGGCTTGGGCAAAACGGGCTGATTGAAGCGCGTTACATTGCGCACCGCCAATAAGTTGAAGGTCGCATCGTAGTGATCGTGCTCCAGAGGGGCGGTCGGCGGCAGAATCAGGTCTGCAAAGCGCGTGGTTTCATTGATGTAGAAATCAATGCTCAGCATGAAATCTAACCCATCCAAAGCCCGTTCCAGCTGCCTGCCATTGGGCGTCGATAACACTGGATTGCCCGCTACGGTAATCAGCGCCCTAACCTGCACATCACCAGCCGTTAAAATTTCCTCAGCTAGCGCAGCGACAGGTAATTCGCCGCCAAACTCCGGTAAAGCAGACACCCTACTCTGCCATTGGTTGTAATGACCGCCAGCGGTTGTTGCGACAAGATCCAGGGCAGGCTCCGTGCACAAAGCCCCACCCACACGGTCAAGATTGCCAGTCACCAAGTTAATCAGTTGCACCAGCCATTGGCACAGCGTACCGAATGCTTGGGTGGAAACACCCATGCGCCCGTAACACACCGCAGCAGGAGCACCAGCAAAATCACGTGCCAACTGGCGAATAACAGGAGCTGGAACGGAACAGCGTTCACTCATAGCCTCAGCGGTAAAACTAGCAATCGCCTGACGCACCTCAGCTAAGCCATTGATAGGTAAATGGCTGCTGCGCCCAAGCCCTTCCTCAAATAACGTGTTAAGCAGCCCCAGCAGCAAAGCCGCATCTTGCCCTGGCCTAATAAACACATGCTGGTCAGCAATCGCGGCGGTTTCAGTACGACGCGGATCGACTACCACCAACCGGCCACCACGCCGCTGTATAGCCTTTAAGCGCGCTTCAACATCCGGCACCGTCATGATGCTGCCGTTGGATGCCAAAGGATTGCCGCCGAGAATCAGCATGAAATCCGTGTGATCAATATCAGGGATGGGAAGCAGCAAGCTGTGGCCGTACATCCAGTAACTTGCCAGATGATGAGGCAACTGATCGACCGAAGTCGCAGAAAAACGATTGCGAGTTTTCAACAACCCCAAAAAGTAGTTGCTGTGGGTCATCAGCCCATGATTGTGCACACTGGGATTACCCTGATATACCGCTACGGCATTGCGTCCGTATTGGTTCTGTATATCACTTAGACGCTTGGCAACCAGCTCAAATGCCTCATCCCAACTGATTGACCTCCACTGATCGCCCTCCCGGCGCATGGGCCCCCGTACGCGATCGGGATCGGCTTGGATGTCCTGTAGCGCGACGGCCTTAGGGCAGATATGCCCACGACTAAAGGGATCCTGCGCGTCTCCTTTTATTGAACTCACGCACACGTTGCCGTGATCATCAGTCGTGGTCTCAATCACCAGACCGCAAATCGCCTCGCACAGGTGACAGGCACGGTAATGGACTGCCTTGTTCATAGTCAGGCCTCTTGTTGTACTCATACCTGATACTTACACACACCTGAATATGGCCTCCCCCTACTGAACTTGCCACCAAACCTTGCTGGATGAATCGTCGGTTATCAGAGCGACCAATAGGGCTCAGTGTTAGCCCCTGGCCTGAACAGACACAAAGCAATAGCTATTGGACTCAGTACCCATAGAGCCGGGCCGAGCCTGAAAACAGGTGGCAAGCAAATGTTTGCGATGCCCCCATCGGCATATTTTCGTAACAGCCTTTTTTGCGCGAGTTGTGCAGCGCCACCAGTTGCTTATAAGATCGACGTTTCCCCGTTTCGTCGCACAATGCGGCCCCCAGCCGCAGGTTCTTCTGTTTCTTACGTTTAGGAACGCCAACGAACCTGCGCCCAGCTGTTAAAAGGTAGTTAACGATGAGCGCAAGACACTTTCTCTCCTTTAAAGATTGCACCCCGGACGAACTCAACGGTTTGATCCGCCGCGGCATGGAGCTGAAGGACCTGCGCAATCGAGGGGTTCTTTTTGAGCCGCTGAAAAACCGCGTGCTGGGCATGATCTTCGAAAAAGCCTCCACCCGTACCCGCCTCTCGTTTGAGGCCGGCATGATTCAATTGGGCGGCCAAGCTATTTTCCTGTCGCCCCGCGATACACAACTGGGCCGTGGTGAGCCAATCTGCGATGCAGCCAGGGTAATGTCACGCATGCTGGATGCTGTCATGATCCGTACGTTTGCCCACAGCACCCTGACAGAATTTGCAGCTAACTCGCGAGTGCCCGTCATCAACGGCCTGTCAGATGATCTGCACCCATGCCAACTACTGGCCGATATGCAGACCTATCAAGAGCATCGCGGCAGCATCAAGGGCAAGACCGCAGCTTGGATCGGCGACGGCAACAATATGTGCAACTCGTACATCGAGGCGGCTATTCAGCTGGACTTCCAACTGCGTGTAGCCTGCCCTGAAGGGTACGAGCCGGACGCCCGCCTGCTGGAAGAAGCCGGTGATCGCGTACAGGTTGTGCGCGACCCGCGCGAAGCCGTAGCCGGTGCACACTTGGTTTCAACTGACGTATGGGCCTCCATGGGCCAGGAAGATGAAGCCGCCGAGCGCATGGCGCTGTTCCGTCCTTATCAGGTCGACCGTGCCCTGCTCGATGCGGCGGCCGAAGATGTACTGTTCCTGCACTGCCTGCCCGCCCACCGAGGTGAGGAAATCAGCGAAGACCTGCTGGATGACCCACGTTCCGCCGTGTGGGATCAAGCTGAGAACCGCCTGCACGTGCAGAAAGCCCTGCTCGAGTTTCTGGTTGAGCCGGCGTATCACCACGCATGAACCACGTATTGCTTAACCTGCGGGACCTGAGCTGCAGCTACGATGCTCACAAGGTGGTGCAAAACCTCAACTTGCATCTGAATGCAGGCGACATCGGTTGCCTGCTCGGCCCCTCAGGCTGCGGCAAAACCACCACATTGCGCGCTATTGCCGGTTTTGAGCCTGTTCACAGTGGCGAGATTCAGCTTGCCGGAACAGTGATTTCCAAAGCCGGTTACACCCTCGCCCCAGAAAAGCGCCGCATTGGCATGGTATTTCAGGATTACGCCCTTTTCCCTCATCTGAGTGTGGCGGAAAACGTAGGCTTTGGCATCCGCAAGCAGGCCAACTGCGAGCGAGTGGTCAATGAGCTGCTGGCGCTGGTCAAGCTGGAGCACCTCAGTAAGCGCTACCCACATGAGCTTTCTGGCGGCCAACAGCAGCGAGTTGCACTGGCTCGCGCACTGGCGCCAGAACCCCAGTTACTGCTGCTTGATGAGCCATTCTCCAACCTCGATGGCGAACTGCGTCGGCGCCTTAGCCATGAGGTCCGTGAGATTCTAAAGGCCCGTGGCACCAGCGCTATTCTGGTCACCCATGATCAAGAAGAGGCCTTCGCCGTGAGCGATCTGGTCGGGGTATTCAACCAAGGCCGGCTTGAACAGTGGGACACGCCCTACAACCTTTACCATGAGCCGCACACTCCATTTGTGGCGAGCTTTATCGGCCAGGGGTATTTCATTCGCGGCCAATTACTCAGCCCTGACTCGGTGCAGACTGAGCTTGGCGTCATTCGCGGTAATCGCGCCTACAACCTGCCGGCAGGCAGCGCGGTTGATGTCCTTTTGCGCCCGGACGACATTGTTTACGAACCCAACAGCGAACAGCAGGCTAAGATCGTCGGCAAGACATTCCTCGGTGCTGCCACACTGTATCGGCTGCAGCTGCCAACCGGTACGCAGCTGGAAGCGATCTTCCCCAGCCATGCCGACCATCAACCTGGTCAACAAGTAGGCATCAGGGTCGCGGCGGACCATCTGGTGATCTTCCCAGCCCAAGGAAGCATCGCTGCCCAGGTCAACCTCAGCGACAACGGTGTCAGGCGCTACAGCGGCGCCTGATAATTAGAGCGCCAGCAGCAGCTCTCCTCTGGCCACCAATACGGCGTGGCCAGCGATCTTCACCCGCTCTCCATGCAACTCACATTGCAACTCACCGCTACGGGCTGAACACTGCCGAGCAATGAGTGACTGCTTACCAAGTCGCTCAGCCCAATAAGGCGTAAGCATGCAGTGAGTTGAACCGGTGACGGGGTCCTCATCAATCCCAATAGCCGGTGCAAAGTAACGGGAGACAAAATCATGCTGTTCTCCGGGCGCCGTGACCAGCAGGCCCAATCCTGGTAAACGAGCCACCGCCGCCAAGTCAGGCTGGCAGGAACGCAATTCCTCTTCAGAGGAAACCACGGCCATCAGCTCCTGAATGCCCCCGTCCTCCATCAAGGCCAACAGCTCCAACACAGGCAGCCCTAGGGCTTGATCAACTGCGGGGTTATGTTCGACCTGCTGCACCCTCCGCACCGGAAAATCCAACACCAGCTGAGTCCCCTTACGAGCAACACGCAGCGCACCTGAGAGGCTGGCGAATTCAATTACCTCAGCGCTTTCGCCATACACCTCATACAGCACATGGGCGCTCGCCAACGTGGCGTGACCGCATAAGGGCACCTCGGCCTTTGGGGTGAACCAACGAATGCGCCACTGATCGTCTTCACGGACCACAAACGCGGTCTCCGCCAAATTATGCTCAGCAGCAATCCGCTGCATTTGCACGTCTTTGAGCCAATTTGAGAGTCGATAAACGATGGCTGGGTTACCACTGAATGGAACCGACGTAAACGCATCAACCTGAAAGTATTCGAGCGACATATAAGCCTCGACTGGATAGTTCAGGCCAGTATGCAGAAAACAGAAAACCATCGTTGAAACAGTTACCAGCAATTACTCAGATACAGTCTGAGCCAAGCGGGTCAGTTTTCTTTCACACCGTAAGCGTGGAAAAGTGCTTGCAGGCGTCCGTTGGCGCGGAAACGCTTTAAGCCTTGATCGAAAATTTCGGCGTAACGCCTGCTGGAATCAAGCACAGGAGAGAATGCCAAATAGATGGCGACATCAGGGACACGGCAACCGGTCTGACGCAATGAGCCTGGGCGCCCTTCTCTAGCCAGGAGCGCCTCAACCACCCAGGGGTTTTCAAGAACAACGTCTAGCCTTTTGCGCCGCAGTTTACCCAAGCTCAGAGACAGCGCTTTGTCTCCAGCGGCCAGCTGCACCCGAGAACTGTTATGACGGTATGTGTTGATATAGGCGTTCAGTGCATCACCGTAACTGTAGTCGTTGATGACCCCTAAACGCTGCCCTGCCAAAGACTTCACCCCGTCCCACTGCCAAGTTGAGTCACTGCGGGTGTAAAAACAGTTCCGGGACATTGCCATCGGCGTCTGATGAAACATGAAGTCGGGTGCATCTTCAATCCCAGCTCCAATAGCCGCATTAATCTCGCCGCGCCTAACCAACTGCAGTGTTCTAGCCCAATTCATGGTTTGGTAGTCGAGCGTAATACCAGACTCGGCAAAAATCTCCCGCACTAGCTCAACAAATATGCCAGGACGGGAGGAGCTAGCTTCGCAATTGACCGGGCACCACTCGTCCCCAGCAATAACTAAAGTTTCAGCTTTTGAAATGCTAGCGTAACTGAGCAGTAGCAATAGCAACCCATGACCAGCAAGTAAACGTATCAACGACATGCACAGCCCATGTTTCAATGCGATCGGTATAAACCGCGCCTCGTGCTAACGGCGTGGCAACTCTTGATTACAACTGGCAAGTTACAGCTTGTACCAAATCAACGGCCATCAAGGCCAGCGCTACTCTCGCCCAATCGAGGCAAACTGGGCCTGGGTTAACTCACACAAAGCACTGGCAGCCAGCTGCACCTCAAGGCCACGCCTTCCGGCACTGACATACACAGAAGCAAAAGACTGCGCAGTGTCATCAATAAACGTACGCAGGCGCTTTTTCTGCCCAAGAGGGCTGATCCCCCCCAACAGATAGCCTGTCGCACGCTGAGCGGCGGCAGGGTCAGCCATATCAACCTTTTTTACACCTGCTGCATGGGCCAACGCTTTTAGATCCAACGTTCCGGCGACTGGTACGACAGCCACCAGCAACTCCCCCTTTTCACTGCTGACCAGTAACGTTTTGAACACCTGCGCGGGGTTTAAGGCGAGCTTCTCTGCTGCCTCAAGCCCATACGAAGCGGCTTTCGGGTCGTGCTCATAACTGTGGACCTGATGCTCAATGCGGCGTTTTTTCAGGAGATCCAAAGCAGGAGTCATCGTTACATCTCTAGCGAGTCCGGAAATACGGTCGCCAAATGTAGGGCAAAAGCGCTGCTGACTCCAGACTGCTGTAACTGATACCTAGAGGTTTAGCTGGCACAAATTGACCAGCCATCGGTCAGATAGGTACATATGTTCACTTTCGATCTTTGACAGTATCTTTTCAGGGCTTTATTTTTTCACTTCCGAAAATATGGAAACGAATTTCATCATGGATGGTTTGCGTTATGGAGGCCTTGAGCCGTTCCTGTTGTTGGCGCCTACCTGGCATCACAACAATAAGGAATATGCTCAATCATGACTGCCTCAAGCCAAAATCCCACCCTGCTTGGTCAATGTATTGCTGAGTTTCTGGGGACTGCACTGCTCATTTTCTTTGGCACCGGCTGCGTTGCAGCGCTCAAGGTCGCAGGTGCCAGCTTTGGGCTTTGGGAAATCAGCATCATCTGGGGGGTGGGCGTTAGCCTGGCGATCTATCTCAGCGCCGGAGTCTCTGGCGCTCACCTGAATCCAGCGGTCAGCATCGCCCTCTCCCTATTTGCAGACTTCGAGAAACGCAAGCTGCCGTTCTATATCCTCGCTCAGATCGCCGGGGCCTTTAGTGCAGCGGCATTGGTGTATTACCTCTACAGCAATCTCTTTATTGATTACGAACAGAGCCACAACATGATTCGTGGCACGCAGGCTAGCCTGGAACTGGCCTCAGTATTTTCCACCTACCCGCACCCTGCCATTACCGTTGGCCAGGCATTTGTCGTGGAGCTGGTCATCACAGCAGTGCTAATGGCGGTGATCATGGCTCTGACTGATGACAACAATGGTCTGCCTCGAGGCGTTATGGCACCCCTGCTAATCGGCCTGTTGATTGCTGTAATCGGAAGCGCCATGGGCCCTCTTACCGGTTTCGCTATGAACCCTGCCCGGGATTTGGGCCCTAAGCTAATGACATACCTCGCGGGTTGGGGTGAGATGGCCTTCACCGGTGGACGCACAGTGCCCTATTTTCTAGTTCCGATCTTCGCGCCCATCGTCGGAGCCTGCCTAGGGGCCGCCCTTTACCGCGGGCTGATTGCACGTCACCTGCCCAACCCCGTACCACCAACAGAAGGCACTGCCAGCCCTCAGAACAACGCGCACGCTTAATCAGCAAGCCGCCCACATTCATTTGTAGTAAGGCCACCACCATGACAGACAGCCAAAATAAGAACTACATCATCGCACTCGACCAAGGCACTACCAGCTCCAGGGCCATTATTTTTGACCGCAACGCCAATGTGGTCGGCCTTTCACAGCGCGAATTCGCCCAGCACTACCCGCAAGGCGGCTGGGTTGAGCACGACCCCATGGAAATTTTTGCCACCCAGAGCGCAACCATGGTCGAAGCCCTGGCCCAGGCCTCAATCAGCCACGATCAAGTGGCCGCAATCGGTATCACCAATCAGCGTGAAACCACCGTTGTTTGGGACAAACACACCGGCCGCCCGGTGTATAACGCCATCGTCTGGCAGTGCCGTCGCAGCACAGAAATCTGCCAGCAGCTTAAGCGTGATGGCCACGAAGACTACATCCGCGAAACCACGGGCTTGGTAACTGATCCCTACTTCTCCGGAACCAAACTGAAGTGGATTTTGGACAACGTTGAAGGCGCCCGCGAACGCGCGGAAAAAGGTGACCTGCTATTTGGCACCGTCGACAGTTGGCTGATCTGGAAATTCAGCGGCGGCAAGGTGCACGTAACCGACTACACCAACGCTTCGCGCACCATGCTGTTCAACATCCACACCCTTCAATGGGATGAAAAGATGTTGCAGCTGCTGGATATCCCGAAACAGATGCTGCCGGAAGTGCGCTCCTCCTCCGAAGTCTACGGCTACACCAAAAGCAATATCGCCATTGCAGGTATTGCCGGTGACCAGCAGTCCGCACTCTTTGGGCAAATGTGCGTCAACCCTGGCGAAACCAAAAACACCTACGGCACCGGCTGCTTCCTGCTGATGAACACCGGAAAAAAAGCCGTTAAATCGGTCCACGGCCTGCTCACTACCTTGGCGTGCGGCCCCCGTGGCGAACCAGCCTATGCGCTGGAAGGTGCTGTATTCAACGGTGGCTCCACCGTGCAGTGGCTGCGCGATGAGCTGAAGATCGTAAATGACGCCTATGACACCGATTACTTCGCCAGCAAAGTCAAAGACAGTAACGGCGTTTACCTAGTGCCAGCCTTTACGGGCCTAGGCGCACCCTACTGGGACCCTTACGCTCGAGGCGCACTGTTCGGCCTTACTCGAGGAGTAAAAGTCGACCACATCATCCGTGCCGCATTGGAATCCATCGCCTACCAGACACGCGATGTGCTGGACGCCATGCAACACGACTGCGGAGAACGCCTTAGCGCGCTTCGGGTAGACGGTGGCGCCGTAGCGAATAACTTCTTGATGCAGTTCCAGGCCGACATTCTGGGCACCAAGGTCGAGCGCCCTCAGATGCGTGAAACCACAGCCCTCGGTGCTGCTTATCTGGCCGGTTTGGCCACAGGATTCTGGAGCAGCCTGGATGAGCTGCGCGATAAAGCTGTCATTGAAAGGGAGTTCCTACCGCAACTGGCTGACACTGAGAAGGAACAGCTCTATGCCGGCTGGAAAAAAGCCATCGAACGCACCCGTAACTGGCAGGAACACGACTGAAAGCCCTTACACATGCCGACATAGCCTGAACCGTCACACACAGGCTGCTTTGTCGGCATGTATTGTGGAATGGCACGCTTTTCCTGATGATGGCGTGCCTCTTCCGACACTCTGTAAGGATGGTCAATGAATCTGCCACCACGACAACAGCAAATCCTCGAACTGGTTCGTGACCGCGGTTACGTGAGCATTGAGGAAATGGCTCAACTGTATGTGGTGACCCCGCAGACCATCAGGCGTGACATTAATCAACTCGCCGAGCTGAACATGCTGCGTCGTTATCACGGCGGCGCCGCTTACGACTCAAGTGTCGAAAACACCGCCTACTCCATGCGAGCCGACCAGATGCGCGACGAAAAACAGCGCATTGCCGAAGCGGTGGCCAGCCAGATTCCCGACCACGCCTCGCTCTTCATCAACATCGGCACCACCACTGAAACCATCGCCCGCGAGCTTCTCAATCACACTGGCCTCAAAGTCATCACCAATAATCTGCACGTTGCTGCCCTACTAAGCAGCAAAGCAGACTTTGAAGTGCTAGTGGCCGGAGGAACCGTACGCAGTGATGGCGGCGTGGTGGGCCAGGCGGCTGTGGATTTCATCCAGCAATTCAAGGTCGACTATGCCATTGTTGGCATTAGCGGTATTGACGAAGACGGCAGCCTGCTGGATTTTGACTATCAGGAGGTACGGGTTTCACAAGCCATCATCCACAACGCCCGTCAGGTCATTCTCGCCGCAGACTCAAGCAAGTTCGGCCGCAATGCCATGGTGCGGCTGGGCTCAATCAGCCTGATTGATTGCCTGGTAACCGATCAGCCTCCTTCCCCAGCGTTCTCCCAACTCCTGCACCAGCATAAGATTCGTCTCGATGTGATCTGAGCACACTCTGCGCGCCTGCCAATTTCCTTCGCAACACATGCACTGCTGATCGTCCGTCTGTCATCCAAAATCCGTTTACTGGGTTTACGGCTGGTCGTAGGCGTTTTGCTGCGCTAGTATTTTCGAAATCGAACATTGATGTTCACAATCGATACCAAGATACACAAAGGAGGCTCACCGTGTCGACCACCCATACCCCCTCAACCGCACAACCCGACGTGTACGATCTGGTTGTAATCGGCGGCGGCATTAACGGAGTGGGCATCGCGGCTGACGCAGCCGGACGCGGCCTATCCGTTTTCCTTTGTGAAAAAGACGACCTGGCCAGCCACACCTCGTCGGCCAGCAGCAAACTGATTCATGGTGGCCTGCGTTATCTGGAGCATTATGAATTTCGCCTGGTGCACGAGGCACTGGCTGAGCGGGAAGTGCTGCTGAGCAAGGCCCCGCATATCGTTAAACCTATGCGTTTTATCCTGCCCCACCGCCCTCATCTGCGACCAGCCTGGATGATTCGCTGCGGCCTATTTCTCTACGACAATCTGGGCAAACGCAAACAACTGGGCGCCTCCAGCGGTCTGAAGTTTGCTTCAGACCATCCACTGCAATCGCATATCAGTCGGGGCTTCGAATACGCCGACTGCACAGTAGATGACGCACGACTGGTAGTCCTTAATGCCATAGCAGCCCGTGAACACGGCGCTCAAATCCACACTCGTACCCGCTGCACCCACGCACAACGGCTGGACGGTGTTTGGCAGGTAGAGCTGCAACACGCCGATGGCACTACCCGCAGTATCCGCGCCCGCGCCCTCGTCAATGCCGCCGGCCCGTGGGTCTCCAGCTTTATCCGCGACGACCTCAAGCAGAAATCGCCCTATGGCATCCGCCTGATTCAGGGCAGCCACATCATCGTGCCGAGACTTCACGACCTGCCCCAATCATTTATTTTGCAAAACGAAGACAACCGGATTGTTTTTGTTATTCCTTATCACGATCAATTCACGCTGATCGGCACGACTGATAAGGAGTACAACGGCGATCCGGCTAAGGTATCCATATCCGATGACGAAATTGGCTACCTGCTCAACGTCGTCAACAGCCACTTCAAACGGCAGATACTGCGTAGCGACATCGTCAGCAGCTACTCAGGCGTACGCCCGCTATGTGATGACGAATCAGACAACCCCTCAGCAGTGACCCGGGACTACACACTAGCGCTCAGTGAAAAAAGTGAAGGTGCGCCCCTACTGTCCGTTTTTGGCGGCAAGCTGACCACCTACCGCAAGCTGGCGGAAGCTGCGATGCACCAGCTAGCTGAGTTCTTCCCCAAAATGGGTCCAGCCTGGACCAAAACCGCCCCACTGCCCGGTGCCGAGAAAGTCACTGATCTGCGTGAGCTCGCCGGCGAGATCGCCAGCAGCTACAACTGGCTCCCAGGGAGTGTCATCAAGCGCTGGGTAAACACCTACGGCTCACGCACATGGGCCATGTTGGAGGGCGTGAGAACCCTAAATGACTTGGGCGAACATTTAGGAAGTGGCTTGTACACCCGCGAAGTCGACTACCTGCGTGAACACGAGTGGGCGCTAACAGCTGAAGACATCCTCTGGCGCCGCAGTAAGCTGGGCTTGTATCTGAGTCAGGAACAACAAGACAGGCTCGCGCAATACCTGAACGAAGTCACCAATATCCAGCCATCACAAGAACAGGCTATCGCCCACTGAGACGAAGCAGCGCACAGCTATCTGGCGCTGATCAGCAGAGAAAATCGGAACGAAAAAAAAGGGCGACATAGTCGCCCCAAGTTGCCTTGCGTGCCCCTGAATCGGCAGGATTCAGCTCTTCTTGCTATCGCGCTTACGTGCGTCCTGCCAGATGAAATAACCAACCGCCCCGACGAAAGCAACCATCAAACCGACAGTGCCAATACCTGCGAGAACAACTGTATCGATGAACATGGTGCCTCCTGTTTATGGTGTAACCCGTGTGGGAATGGCTACACCTTAACAGGCGGGCCGCCTGGCAAATTGATCCAGATCAACGGCTACCAAGCGGTATTGACAGAGATGACAGGGAACTGATCCAGATCAACTAATCAGCCCTACAACAGGCGGGGATTAACGCTTTTTCGGCTTTTTAGCGGGCTTTTTCTTTTTGCCCTTAGGCAGAGGAAGGGCCTGCTCGAAGGCAGCCCGCACCTCATTGAGTTTCTTCTCATGCAGGTCATGGATGCGCTTGTCACGTTCCGCGGAGAAGTCGATCAGCTTAGGAGCATTGCTCATAGCAGACTAATCACCCGTAAGTAAGACACAAGATGTACCCCTCTAATACTCTGAATCTAAAGCCAACGACAGTGATTAAAGAGGATATGAACTTCATCACTGCCGCTGCATTCGGCTCAGAAACCAGATGAATATAGATTGTTGAAGCAGTAATTGGTTGCAGCCACATAACCTTCTGCGCTACCACAATCGAATCGCTGACCTTTGAACTTGTATGCCAGCACACAGCCTTGCTGAGCCTGCTTCATCAAGGCATCAGTAATCTGGATTTCCCCACCTTTCCCAGGCTCTGTCTCAGCGATCAGATCAAAAATATCAGGCGTAAGAATATAGCGGCCAATGATGGCAAGATTGGACGGTGCTTCTTCCGGCTTAGGTTTTTCAACCATGCTATTTACGCGGAAAATATCATCGCGGATCATCTCCCCAGAGATAACACCGTATTTATGGGTTTGATCTCGCGGCACTTCCTGAATTGCAACAATAGAGCAACGGAATTGGTTATAGAGCTTGACCATTTGTTGCAATACGCCATCGCCCTCGATATTCAAGCAAAGGTCATCAGCCAACACCACAGCAAAGGGCTCGTCACCAATTAAAGGGCGGCCACAGAGAATTGCATGACCGAGACCTTTCATTTCAACCTGACGCGTGTAAGAAAATGTGCAGTTTTCTATCAACTTACGCGTACCAGCAAGGTACTTCTCTTTATCAGTCCCCTTGATCTGATGCTCAAGCTCATAACTGATATCGAAGTGATCCTCTAATGCACGTTTACCACGCCCTGTAACAACAGCCATATGCTGAATCCCGGCATCCTGAGCCTCTTCTACAGCATACTGAATCAATGGCTTGTTAACGATTGGAAGCATTTCCTTTGGCATAGCCTTAGTGGCAGGGAGAAAACGGGTTCCGTAGCCAGCTGCTGGGTACAAACATTTGCGAATCATGAGCAACCCTAAAAACTAATGTTATGAACGGCTAAACCGAATGAAGTCACTTCCTGCGAGCCAAACGTAGCCTCAAGAATACCCATGTGGATTTCGTGACTGCCAACGCCAAGTATCCTCCATCATTTGAGCCAGGCTTCTCTTTGCTTTCCAACCCAGCTCCCGTTCGGCTTTTGACGAATCAGCCCAGCACTCGGCGATATCACCCGAACGACGAGGCGCTATTCGATAAGGCAACGTCTTACCGCAAGCGACCTCAAATGCCCGCAACATCTGTAGGACGCTATATCCATTTCCAGTACCTAGGTTCCAGATATGAACCCCCTGGCGACCAGTAATAACCTGCAACGCCTTGAGATGCCCGTCAGCGAGATCAACGACATGAATGTAGTCGCGCACACCGGTACCATCTGAAGTTGGATAATCCCCACCAAAAATCGCCAGTTCACTCAACTTCCCAACAGCGACCTGAGCAATAAAAGGCAATAGGTTATTTGGTATACCTTCTGGATCCTCGCCAATTAACCCACTGTCATGCGCACCAACAGGATTGAAGTAGCGTAAAAGTGCAATGCTCCAGCGAGCATCAGAATTCGCCAAATCCCCCAGCACCTCCTCCACCATCAGCTTTGAGCGGCCATAAGGATTAGTCGGGGTACCGGTTGGGAAATCTTCACGGATAGGCATTTGCTTCGGCTCACCATAGACCGTGGCAGAAGAGCTAAAAACCAGAGTAAATACGCCAGCAGCAGCCATCGCCTGACAAAGCGTTATGGTGCCGGATACATTGTTTTCATAATACGCCAGCGGCTCACGCACACTTTGACCAACAGCCTTAAGGCCTGCGAAGTGAAGCACACATGAAATACGGTGTTCTGTAAACAACTTATCAAGCAACGCTCTGTTGCGGATATCACCCTCGACAAAATCAAGTGAACACCCGCTGATTGACTCAATTCGACGTAATGACTCAACCGAGCTATTACACAAACTATCGAGTACGACTACTTCGTAGCCCGCCTCAAGTAAAGCCAAAACAGTATGTGACCCAATGTAACCAGCTCCACCAGTTACTAGGACTTTATTACTCACAAGTCAAAATCCGCCGTTAGTCAAGTCATTGCCACTCATTTGGGCAGTCACGCATCCAATCTTCAAAAGCTGAGTCGAGTGTGTATTGATAAGGATAGCCATTATCCACGAGATACCCAGGGTGAATATTATTGGAGCGAACCAGCTTTTTAATCCTCACGGGACTAAATGGGTGATTAATCCGAAGCGGCTTGGCAATGAGATCAATACCATATGCTACAGCCAACAACAGCGGATAAGGGATAGCTGGAACCTTGCGCTGTACTCCAGCAACCCTACAAACAGTATCTACATACTCTTTAATAGAAGGGCCTGGATTCATAGACATGTTGAACAAAGTGAAATGTTCAGCCTTATCTTTCTGGCGCGACAAAACCCAACACATGGCCGCACAGAGCTCCTTCACGTAAGTACCAGCCTTACGCGTGCTACGGTTGCCCATATAGAAAAAGTACCGCTTAAGAACAGCCTTAACCAGACGAGAGACATTGCCACCCTCTCCAGGGCCGAAAACTACACCTGGACGGACGATGACCAAATGTCGATTATTGCTATCGGCTGCCAACCAGGCCTGATGGATTTTCTCAGCAACCAATTTGGAGCCACCATATGCAGTGACCGGCACGGGCAATGAGCGCTCATCCTTCTGCTGCTCGCTAGGGCCGTAAGGGGAAATGGAGCTAGTAAAAATGACCTCGTTGCACCCAACCTCTGCGGCCCACGCGCAAACATTTTCTGCGCCGGCCAAATTGGTTTCGTAATACTCATAATCTGCATGACCAGGTTCACGGTGCACCGCAGCGAAATTGGCAATAAGCGCAATTGGTTCTTCTGGCCGCCAAGTCACAGACTGACGAACGTCTCCGCTTACTTCAACAATACGGGGATCGTCTTGCACCAACTGAGCTCTGAATGGAAACGGCTTGTCAGCAACCTGTTCTCGGTCATAAAGATAAACCTTTTCAAACCCTTCATGCCGCAGAAGATGTTTGGCGAAAAACACGCCTATAAACCCAGAACCACCGAAAATAACCGCCGTTTTCATTGATCTCTCCATATCAACTTGAGCATTCATTATTCTTGTTTCACGCCTTTAAATTTACGCTCGAGAAGACCAATAGCCTTTTTGAAGAGATTCTCACCTTCAATATTGATAACAGGAAGATATTTTATCTGTGCCGGATCAATATTTTTCTCAACCCAGACATTCAGCAAGCGCTCCGCCAAGAATCCGAAGACACGACCTTGGTAAGCACCGTAACTCTTGTAAGGGATACGTTTTTCTAATTCAAAAAGAATCGAGAACAGCCAGCTACAATAACTGTTAAAAAGATCAGCACGCATAAAAAACATATTGTAGAGCGAAACACGCGTGCGCCCCATTACTGTATCAAAGGATGCAACATACTCAGGATGTTTCTCACTCAGCACTTGTCGTAGCGCATCAAGATCACTCGCATTGTGTGCATTCACATAGTGCTTACGAACACTCTCAATCCAATAATTGCGGGGCTTAGACAGCAAGATTGAATAACCATCGAGCTGTTTCAACAAATCCTCGGTAGCCGCTATAGCCTTACCCGCAACCCGTACCCCATCCCCGCTGACCGGTTTGAAATATCGGCGATAGTGCGCAAGCCCGTAAAAGTCAGATGCTTGATTTTTCCATAACCAATATAGCCCCGTGAGTTCACAAAATGACTTGTTCAAATGGGAAATATTATCCCCAGAATCATCACCCGTGATATTCAGCTTATTAGCTGCCAGGGATCTACCAACCTGTACTGGTAAATAACCCTTATCCTCAGGGAACTCATAGTCTTTGTGCGCCGCAACCATCAGAGATACAGAAGAACTCATTAAATAGGCTCCACAAAGAACGTTGGAATAGACTCACCATTTTCTTTTGCAGCCAAGAATAAATCTGCGGCCTGCAATGCCTCGGCGATGGTCACATCCATATCAAGATAGCGATATGTACCCAGACGCCCTACAAACGAAACGCCTTGCTCACGCCGAGCAAGTTCAACATACTGTTTGAGCTGTTCCTGCTCACCAACCAAACGAATTGGGTAGTAAGGGATATCGTTTGGCTCACAGCTACGACTGAACTCCTTGAATGCCACCGTCTTTTCATGTGACTCCCAAGGTGCGAAATATTTATGCTCGGCAATCCGGGTAAACGGAACGGACTCATCACCATAGTTCATAACAGCGCAACCTTGGTAATCGCCATCAGCGCGGATTTCCTCGAAATCTAGCGTGCGATAACCCAAGCGCCCTTCAGAGTAGCCAAACCACTCATCAATGGGCCCACTGTAAAAAACATGCTCATATCCCTTAGTCTGATCACGGGAAAGCTTAGTTCCTAATTCAACAGTGATATTAGGATGGTCCAACATTCGCTCAACAATGCTGGTGTACCCATCTTTAGGCATCCCCTGGTACTTATGATTGAAGTAGTTATCATCATAGTTAAATCGGACAGGCAGGCGCTTGAGGATGCTGGCAGGCAATTCGCTCGGTTCTAAGCCCCACTGCTTCTTTGTATAGCCTTTGAAAAATGCCTCGTAGAGGTCCTTGCCTACGAAGCGTAAGGCCTGCTCCTCGAAACTTTGAGGATCTTCAATCGACGAATCGCCAATAGATGCAAGAAACTCTTTCGCCTGCGCCGGGCTCAATGTCTTGTCAAAAAATTGATTAATGGTATGAAGGTTAATAGGCAGGGAATAGACTGAACCACCAACAGTCGACTTAACCCGATTCACATAAGGCATAAACTCACCGAACTGGGTGATAAACTGCCATACGCGCTCATTGTCAGTATGGAAAATGTGAGGGCCGTAGCGGTGGATCATTACACCGCTATTGGCATCACGCTCTGAGTGACAATTACCAGCCAGATGTGTCCGACTATCTACTACACATACTGTTTTATCCCTACTGGCTAGACAACGAGCAATAACCGCCCCAGAAAAGCCTGCACCAATAATTAAAATCATCAACTCCTCCACTTATAGAACGACAACGGGGCAGAAGACAGCACCTTGAGTTAGAGGAAGACGCCCCATAACTCATATAAATCATGAACTATAGTCGTGCAAATATTAAAAATATCACAAAAAACACCAAAAAATAATTCAAACATTGGCATCCAAATATTTTTTCGAGCTAGACAGACTAAATTTTGGTATACGCATCCGAAACTTGGCAGCTAGCAAAATTGCCAGCCCCAATATCAACATCTCAAAAGAAAAAATCTTGTAAAAATCAGCATCTTTGAACGCCTTCATAAATATATAAAAAACCCTACACAAAATAATGCTTTCGAATAACCAAAAGCTAAGTGAGGCATGATACATCCGCCGAAGCAACCAGCCCCACAAAAAACCAAATACAAGCATAAATACGCACGCAATGAAACCATTGAAATAATAATACAGAAGCGCCTGCGCTGAACGAGTGTATCTAGATTGCCGCTCAATTTTCTGCTCAACGAGTTCCTCCGGAGCAGCAAGCCTCATAACTTTATACATGCCTATTTCAAGGAAATTCCGCTCCATCAGTTCTGAAGAAAAATAAGAGGAAATTTCGAATCGCAACTCATCCATATGAAGACGATCATTGTCTGGATTTTTCGCGACAGCCCACCATAGCTGCCCCTCTTGGAAGAGTCTATGCCGCAAATAATCTTTAGCTGAAAAAGCCGGAAACAGATACAAATTTATACTTACCGCCATACCAAAAAGCAGCGAAATTCCGAGAATAACTGAGGCGATTTTCCTACGAAGCACCTTGACAGAAGCCATACAAAAATACGGAACTGCGAATAGAAAAAAAGCCTCTACAAGATTCGAAAACTTATGCCCCTTCAAAAGAAAAACAAAAATAATCATCAGAAATAAAAAAAACGAAAAATATGACTTGCGCCCAAAAAATATAGCGCCTAAGCCTAAACAAAAATAATACCCCAAGTTTGTAAAGTTACCCCATACACCCAAAACCACCTTATCATATATAAACCTATCAACCTGCAGCACCAAGGCAGGCCGATGATAAGCAATAACAAACAATGAAACCACCAAATATATTACAACCAAAAAATTAAACCACCCGCCCCCTCCTCTTATTATTGCTGAGTCACTACGCGATACACCATCCAAGACAATACTAGTCCCTCTAGCGTACGCATACATGCACGCCAAAGCGCCAAAAAAAGTTCCATGCCAACCTGAAAGCTCATCAATTTCATACATATAAAATGCATCAGAATATTCAATAGAAAGAACCCCCAGTAAAAAAAGAGTACCAAAAAGATAAGTATGTATATTTAAATAAAAAACCCGAGTCCTAACTAAAAGCTCATACCCCGACCAACATAAAAATAATAAGAAAGACAGAAAATCAATCCAACCTTGCCCACCATCCAGCAACTTAAAAAAAACGAGCAAAAAAAACAGAGCATCGAACAAGTAAGGTATGATTATTCTATCAACTTGATATCGAATAGCAGTCATAATTAATCTCATTTAAAAACTGCTAGTGGATAGCTTTCTGCAACACTGTGACATAAAAATTCACCAGACCCCACATCACCTTCTATCTTGTCGCCACAAAGCCATCTACTCAAGTTCTCCAACAAATTATCTAAATCTTCAGAGTACACAGAAGACAATGTATTCTTTGCATCAAAGTAAAAACCACGACAATTAGAGTTATAAAAATCAACATCAGGACAATGAAGAAAAAATGGGACACCTACATACCCACAATCAAAAAATATTGATGAATAATCTGTAATGACAGCATCCATCATCTGAACAACAGAATAAACATCTACCAACCTATCAACTTGATGAATATTATCAAACTTTGAAAAATCAAGTGACATTAAAGAAACATCGGAAGGATGAGCCTTAACATGAAAAACCACATCATTATCACGCGCAAATTCATTCAGCCTTACAAAATCAACCAACCTCTCATATTCAAGCACAGCACCATCTCGAAACGTTGGCGCAATTAAAATATGCTTATACCCGTCAGCCATCGAGACTCTCTCAAAATCCATTAGCCGCGGCGGATAAGTTTTATACATCTCATCTGCGCTTATACAAAATGCTGTCTTGAAACATTTTTCCTCATACCGGCTCGAAACAAATACTTTATATGGTCTAAAATATATCCACGGCTGTATAATTTTGAAAATCCACTTATACTTATACCTAAGACTATAAATACCGGTATCAATATCGAATTCGATCTTCTTCAAAGGTGTTCCATGCCACACATTCACACCACGAACCCCTTTTGATAAAAAATAAGAAATATCTGAAACATATGATGAGTAGCAATAATAACCAGCTGTCAAACACCAAAAAATACCAGCAAATGAATATTTGTATACCACTGGATAACCTTTAGATGCAATAAAATCATATGATTCTTTATTGCTTGCAACCCACACCAACTGATACTGACCAGAATTTTGCTCAATGCAATGCTTGTAATAATAAAATATATTTCCAGCCGGTTTAGATAGATGACAACCAAAAACAACCTTTTTCCTATTTCTAATAAAAAAACCTGAAACTATAAATATAGGATATAAAAGTAGAACTAGGACAACCGAGTAAAACAACTTCGATATCGCAGAAAACGTTCTCATCGGGCATCCTCTTGAGCACACATGAAACTGACGAGGGCTTTAGCTTTAAACGCCCTGTAAGCTAGTACAAATACCTCTACAGACATTACAGACCCAACTACAACTACTTCACTTGTCCATCCCACAAGATAAATAATAAATAAAATCACCACCTGCAAGAGCCCACCATAGATAACACTGAGATTTGCAGATCGATTATCACCTAGTGCACCGAGAAACGGGTAACCAAGAAGTATTGAAGGCATGGTGATACAGAACGCAACCATAAATACTGCTAGTATCGGAAAGCTGTGTGAATACTCCGAACCAAATAAAAGGACGAGAAACCACTCACCAATTAGTAAGCCTACAATCAATCCCAAGATACTAAGCAATACTACAATTTTCAAAATCCTGAAAAACAACTTTGTATCCCTGGTCTTGGTCATGTATGGATACAACGCTTGTGATAAAGGCTGAAAAAGCGCTTGAGCCCCTTTATACAACTGCTCAGCCGCGGAGTAGTATGCAACGGCTGTAGGTCCTGCTACTAAACCCAAATAAAACGCCCCACCTGCTGTATAGGTCGCAACAGCAGCTCTTGACCAAAAAAATTCCACGGATTGATTAAAGGTTTCTCTAATAAACCTTATGCCGGGCCAAATAGGCCAATACCCGAGACGAAACATAAATAAAGTCGCAATGCTAGCAGCTGCTAATTGAGCTACACCATTTGCTACTGCTACCCAAAGATAGTCTGAAGAGCTAGTAACCCACAGTAGAGTAAGTAAAACATACGAACTGCGAGCTAGAACAAGGCAGAGGGAAATGTAGCCCATTCGCTCTATACCTTGAAATAGCCATATTGGTTGAAACGTCTGCCCTATGATAGGAATAAGGAGCAGCCAGAAATAATGGCTATTTCCACCATAACTCTGCTCTTGAAAACTTAGGAAAAAGTATATGAAAGCGACAATCGGTATAAGCAATACCAGCTTGCAAATACTCACAGCCGAAGCAATTTTTCTTACAAGCAGCGTATTTTCAAAGTTGCTGGCTATTCGGTGTGTGGCAGACAAATTAAATCCAAAATCTGTTAGCACACAAGCTAACTGAACAATAGCCATCCCAAGCGCAACAACGCCATATAAAGACAAACCAAGAGTACGCGTTAAATATGGGATAAGAACAAACGGCAAAATAGCATTAGCTATTTGCAGAGCCAAGAGGGCACCCGTATTAGATACCAACCTGCGAATACCACCCGATGCCATCGACTGTACCTAATCGAAACGATCAACGATTGACGAGATCAGATCTAAGGCTTTCTTCAAATCATCTATGTGTGTTTTATCAATCACCTGAAGTGTTTTCTTTATGGCTGTAGTAGAAATCCCCTCAGTACGCGGTAGATAAACAACCTCACAATAACTTTTCAGTTCATCAAAGTGCCCTTCCCAGTCGTGCCCCATGCCAAATATTGACACGCCGTATTTTTTGATATCACTTATTTTTTGATCCCAACTTTCTTCAGGAATAGCGAGATCCACACACTTTAAGCTTGAGACTATTCTAAGCCTGTCCTCAAAACCAACTATAGTCTTCTTACCTTTTCCCTCATTAAATGCATCCGTAGAAACACCAACAATCAAAAAATCCCCTAACTCACGAAGCCTGTTTAATAAGTTAAGATGCCCAATATGAAAAAGGTCAAATGTTCCATAGGTTAATACTACCTTTCTCATCAGAGTCAATCTCTCCATACACCAGACTAAAAAACTAAATACTACCTAACCAATAAATCTATTACAGCGGCCAGTTGTTCGCTGACGCTAAAACTGCCATCCGCTCGATTAGACACAAACGTATAAATCCAATACCGCACAAATCTTACTGAGTATCATTCTCATCAAGAGGATGCTATATGATGAATACTACCTAATGAAGGTCCTGAAAAACACTTTTGATTCACCGATTCCTCTTCACAATCTCAGCTGAATATTTGAGTCGTACTCGGCCCAGTACATCCAATTCAGAGGGCATTCATATTCGGACTAGGCTCACGACACCCCCTCTAATTCGCCCCAGATGCTGCCAATGAGGCTACGTTCAACTGCGCTTAACCAGTCAAGAGCTACGCTTTAACTTTTACAGTGTGCTCAATCCAGCCTGGGCTTTATGAAGAAAACCGATGCCAAGCCCCTTCGGACCGGCTTGGGCTGGGGCGGTTAAGGGCCGTGCGTGGGCTTACCTTCACTGTACTTTCCTAACGAGTCCTGCGCATCACGGCAATAATGAACACCACCGCATTCAAAACTTAACCTGCCTCCACCGGCGCTCGACCTCATATTTTTCTTGGCATTGGCGTACGGGCTGGTGAATGGCGCCAAGACTAAAATAGCGCTAGCCGGCCCCGTGCCTCGCCAAACTAAGCCACAACACTCTGAATGGCCCTAACCTAAGAGCATCAGTCTCTGCCGCTCCTAAATTTGTGCGCGTATGTCACTTGACCAGCTACCCTCTCAGCCTCAATCTACGCAAGCTGATAGTAGACATATATTCGCATGTACTAGATTGACAACATGAGTACGAACGTGCTCGGCTACTCAAGTTACCCCGTTTTATTCTTGCTGGCTTACCAGACTCATCAATCACTCAATACTGACAATCACTCGCCTTCCATTCAGTGGCTGGATTGATCGGTTATTGAGTGCGTAAGTGTATTTGAACAACTCAATCTGCGACCGTGAAACTTCAACGGGAGATTTCATAACGTACCTCTCCACATTTTCAGAGAACGGAGGTGTCGTTAGTGAGCCATCATTGTGATAGTACGATAAGTCACTTGGCAGTAGCGCCCGCAGACCTACAGATTCCCCAGACTCAACCTGTGCAGTCTTGTAGGACTGCTTATGCATCGCCTCCAAGGTCGGATTTTCTTTGCCAGACTTGAGGAACACAGCGACCACAGCTACCTGGCCATCTTCGGCCTTGTTAACAAAATGCAACTCTATCGGATAGTGCTTGCCATCCACTGTATGCTCGCTACTGGAATGAAAGTGCAGCTGCTGTAGGTCGAAACGTTGGCCATCTAAAATTGCCGTACCTGCACTCACTAACTTAAGGGGGCGACCACTACCCAGCACGCCGATCACGGGGTTGTGGTAATCCAGCCTAATCGGGATTAGTGCCTGCACAGGTTCGGCATTTAGCGTCTCGATGTTAATCGGCGACTGAGAGCGACCCGCCTTGATTATGCTTCCACCATTACCATGATAGTCGGCCGGATGCTCGCCACTTCTGCCTGCACTCTCTTGCTTCATGCACATGCAACCAGCCAAGGAGGCGAAAAACAAAGCAGCCAGTACTAGAACAAAACTATTGTTCATAAATCTCCCAGCATATAAACGATTAAGCTGTGATCAAACTTCTACATCCACCCACAACCCCTGCCGTGGAAGATCCTTCAATTCGACCGCATCTGCTTCGTCGATGTTGCCCTCAGCAAGTTCCTCAGGACTGTATCCAGGCCTGCGCTGTCGACGGCGTTGCTCTTCACGCAAAAACAGTCCGGCCTCTTGCGGATGCCGCTTATCGGTACTGACTTCGCTTTCCTTAGCACTTTCGGCAGTAGCGGTGACGGGTTGAATATCTGGGCGCGGCTTGGCTACATCCTGTTGAGCTGTGACAGGTACAAGCCCTTGTGGAATAGGTGGAAGCATCGCTTACAACCTCACGTGTCCGGCATTCACACCAGCATGTTGGATCAATTAAGGTTCTTTGGAATCGATTTCTTCAAAAAGAAGCAACTAGATCTTTCCTAAAGATCAACAACCTCACTCAGTCTGACAACACCAAATTTCCCAAAGTGCGTTACGTTCATCATTGCGCCTTTGGTCAAAAGCCACGCTGCGGTAATATAGCCAGCTTTTTCACGCGGGAGACAAGCATGGCGCAGTATCAACCGGGGCAACGCTGGATCAGCGACAGCGAAGCAGAACTGGGTCTGGGGACCGTACTGATGCAGGACGGCCGCATGCTCACCATGCTTTACCCGGCTACAGGTGAAACGCGCCAATATGCAGTGCGTAATGCTCCCCTGACCCGCGTACGTTTTTCGCCGGGCGATGAAGTGACCCATTTTGATGGCTGGAAAATGACCGTTCAGGAAGTCGATGACATCGACGGCCTGCTGGTTTACCACGGCATCAATGCGCAGAACGAAGAGGTCACCCTCCCAGAGACGCAGCTGTCTAACTTCATTCAATTCCGTCTGGCCAGCGACCGTTTGTTTGCCGGTCAGATCGACCCATTGCCTTGGTTTGGTCTGCGCTATCGCACCCTGGATTACACCAGCAAGCAGTTGCAATCTAACCTGTGGGGCCTTGGTGGTGTACGTGCTCAGCCCATTGCGCACCAATTGCACATTGCCCGTGAAGTCGCAGACCGGATCGCACCACGGGTTTTACTGGCTGACGAAGTAGGTCTGGGCAAAACCATCGAAGCTGGCTTGATCATTCACCGCCAGTTGCTCAGTGGCCGTGCCAGCCGTGTGCTGATCCTGGTGCCTGAAAACTTGCAGCATCAATGGTTGGTGGAGATGCGTCGACGCTTCAACCTGGAGGTTGCGCTGTTTGATGCCGAGCGCTTCCTTGAGAGCGACGCCACCAACCCGTTCGAAGACTGTCAGCTGGCTCTCGTCGCCCTTGAGTGGCTGCGTGAAGACGAAAACGCCCAAGACGCCCTGTTTGCCGCCGGCTGGGACCTGATGGTGGTCGATGAAGCTCACCACTTGGTCTGGCACCCGGAGCAAGCTAGCCCGGAATACGCTTTGGTCGAACAACTTGCCCAAGTGATTGATGGTGTCCTGCTGCTGACCGCAACCCCTGAACAACTCGGGCTGGACAGCCACTTCGCACGTCTACGCCTGCTGGACCCGAACCGCTTCCATGATCTTGAGGCGTTCCGCGCTGAAAGCGAGCATTACAAGCCAATTGCCGAAGCGGTACAGGAACTGCTTGATCAGGGCCGCCTTTCGGATGCTGCAAACAAAACCATCCGCGATTTCCTTGGTGCAGAAGCAGAAGAGCTGCTGAGCGCTGTGGCCGCTGGCGACACCGAAGCCTCGCAGCGTCTGGTGCGCGAACTGCTTGACCGCCATGGCACCGGCCGTCTGCTGTTCCGTAATACCCGCGCCGCTGTACAGGGCTTCCCGGAGCGCGAGTTGCACGCCTATCCGCTGCCAAGCCCGGATGAGTACATGGAGCTGCCACTCGGCGAGCACGCTGACCTGTACCCGGAGGTGGCCTATCAGGCCCAACCTGAAGTGGATGAAGAGCAGCGCTGGTGGAAATTTGACCCCCGCGTCGAATGGCTGATCGACACCCTGAAGATGCTGAAAAAGGTCAAGGTGTTAGTGATCTGCGCCCACGCTGAGACCGCCATGGACCTTGAGGACGCCCTGCGCGTACTGAAAGGGATCCCGGCCACCGTATTCCACGAAGGCATGAGCATCCTGGAGCGTGACCGTGCCGCCGCTTACTTCGCTGACGAAGAATTTGGCGCACAAGTTTTGATTTGCTCCGAGATCGGCTCCGAAGGCCGCAACTTCCAGTTTGCCCACCATCTGGTGCTGTTCGATCTGCCTGCCCACCCGGACCTGCTGGAACAGCGTATCGGCCGTCTCGACCGTATCGGCCAAAAGCACCGTATCCAGCTGCATGTGCCGTATCTGGAAAACAGCCCGCAAGAGCGCCTGTTCCACTGGTACCACCAGGCCCTGAATGCGTTCCTGGCCACCTGCCCGACCGGGAACGCCCTACAGCATCAGTTCGGCAGCCGCCTTCTGCCACTGCTTGAAGGCGGTGAAGATGACGCCTGGGACAAACTGGTTGAAGAAGCCCGCAACGAGCGCCTACGCCTGGAAAGCGAACTGCATGACGGCCGCGACCGCCTGCTTGAACTGAACTCGGGCGGTGCTGGCGAAGGTGAAGCGCTGGTTGAAGCGATTCGCGAACAGGACGATCAGTTCGCCCTGCCGATCTACATGGAGCAGCTGTTCGATGCATTCGGTATCGACAGCGAAGACCATTCCGAAAACGCCCTGATCCTGCGCCCCAGCGAGAAGATGCTGGACGCGAGCTTCCCGCTCGGGAGCGACGAAGGTGTCACCATCACCTACGACCGCGAACTGGCACTGGCCCGCGAAGACATGCAGTTCCTCACCTGGGAACACCCAATGGTGCAAGGTGGTATGGATCTGGTGCGCTCCGGCTCCATGGGCAACACCGGCGTAGCGCTGATCAAGAATAAGGGCCTGAAGCCGGGTACTGTCTTGTTGGAGATGCTCTACGTCAGTGAGGCCGTGGCCCCGAAAGCCCTGCAATTGACCCGTTATCTGCCGCCGATCGCGTTGCGCTGCCTGTTGGACGCTAACGGCAACGATCTTGCGCACAAGGTCTCTTTCGAAACCCTGAACGATCAGTTGGAAAGCGTCCCTCGCGCCAGCTCCAACAAGTTTGTGCAGGCTCAGCGTGACAGCCTCGCGGCCCTGATCAACAGTGGCGAAAGCAAGGTCGCACCTCGTCATGAGCAGCGTGTAGAAGAAGCTAAGCGCCGCCTGGCGTCAGAGAGCGAAGAAGAGCTAGCCCGCCTGATTGCCTTGCAAAAGGTCAACCCGAGCGTGCGTGACAGCGAGATCGAAGCCCTGCGTCAACAGCGCGAACAAGGTTTGGCCATGCTTGATAAAGCGGCACTGCGCCTTGAAGCGATCCGCGTTCTGGTCGCTGGCTAATCACTCCGGGGCGGACTCAGTCCGCCCCACTCCTCCCCCCATCAAAAGCGCCTGTTCCTGCTCACAGAGCGCCAATAAGTAATCCCAGACCAATCTTAAACGCACCGAACGGTGCAACTCGCGACGAGCACTCATCCAGTAGCTGCGTTCAATAAACAGCTCCGGCAATACGGGTTGCAACTGCGAGTCACACGCCCCCACAAAATTCGGCAGAATCGCCAAACCAACCCCGGCACGCGCCGCCTGCTGCTGGGCCGACACACTGGTGCTGCGGAAAATCACCTGCGGATGTCGGCAGAAGCTGTGGTGAAACATCAACTCCTGGCTAAACAACAGGTCGTCCACATAACCAATCCACTGATGCTTACTCAAATCCTCCCGATTGCGCAGCGGCGGCGACTGATGGAGGTATTCCGGGCTGGCATACAGACTCAGGCGGTAGCGGGTCAGTAAGCGGGAGATAAGTAAATCGGCGCTGGGCTGCTCCAACGTGATCGCAATATCGGCCTCCCGGTTAGTGATGCTGACAAATCGCGGCACCGACACCAACTCCACCTCAAGCCCCGGATACTGCTTTAGCAGCCCACCCAAGCGCTGGGCGAGAAACCCGTTACCTAGCCCCTCAGTAACACCTATGCGCACCTGCCCAAGCGGCGAAACCCCTTGACTGAGCACCTCCTGCGCCAGCAGTGCGGTGTTCTCCATAGCCTCGGCATGCTGCAGCAAGGCCTGCCCGGCCGGAGTCAGTTGGTAGCCGCCGGTGTGCTGCACAAAAAGCTGGGTACCGAGCCCCTTCTCCAGGTTGTCGATATGCCGAGATACCGTGGCATGGGTTGTGTTCATTCGCTTGGCAACCGCCAGCAAGCGCCCGGTGCGGTGCAGCTCAAGGAAATAGCGCAAGTCCCCCCAATCAAACACAAACACCTCCCGCTGTTAAAAAATAAACAGCTAATGCGCGAAAACGATTGTTTTTTTATCGCGAATGAACGCTTAGCCTCAAGCGTCAGACAAGAATAAGAAGCCAGGAGGAGCTCTATGTCACAGGATTCCTGCGACTACATCATCATCGGCGCTGGCCCGGCAGGTTGCCTGCTGGCCAATCGACTGTCCGCCGATCCTGCCAATCAGGTGGTGTTGCTTGAGGCCGGTGGCAAAGACAACTACCCCTGGATTCATATTCCCGTCGGCTACCTCTACTGCATCGGCAACCCACGCACAGATTGGTGTTTCGACACTGAACAAGTGCCCGGCCTTGCAGGACGAGCCTTGAAATACCCCCGCGGACGTGTGTTGGGTGGATGTTCTTCGATTAACGGGATGATCTACATGCGCGGTCAGGCCCGGGATTACGACTGCTGGGCGGCTGAGGGCAACAGCGGCTGGGGCTGGAAAGATGTACTGCCGCTGTTCAAGGACATCGAAGATCATTACGCCGGTAGCTCGCAACTACACGGCAGTGGCGGTGAATGGCGTGTGGAGCGTCAGCGCCTGTCATGGCAGATTCTGGAAGCCTACCGCAGCGCAGCGGCGCAAACTGGGATTGCCAGCATCGACGACTTCAACGGAGGTGATAACGAAGGTTGCAGCTACTTTCAGGTCAATCAGCGTAGTGGCGTACGCTGGAATGCTTCCAAAGCCTTTCTCCGACCGGTTTTGTCACGCCCAAATCTGACGGTGCTGACAGATGCTCAGGTTGATCGAATCCTGCTGGACAATGGCCGTGCAGGGGCTGTCTCAGTACGTCAGCATGGCAAGGAGAAAACGCTGCGGGCGCGCCGGGAAATCATCCTCTGCGCAGGCGCGATCGGCTCACCGACCATTCTGCAACGTTCTGGGATAGGCCCGAGTACTTTGCTTAAGCAGCATGGCATTGGCGTTCGCCATGCACTGCAAGGCGTGGGGGCGAACCTGCAAGATCACCTGCAACTACGGCTGATCTATCGCTTCAGCCGTGCCCCCTCGCTCAATCAAATTGCCTCCAGCTTCTGGGGCAAACTGGGGATGGGGCTTGAGTACGCACTCAAGCGCAGCGGACCGCTTTCTATGGCTCCCAGCCAACTGGGTGCATTTGCCAAATCCGATCCGCAGCAAGCCAGCGCCAATCTTGAATACCACGTGCAACCGTTGTCATTGGATCGTTTTGGCGAGCCGCTGCACAGCTTCCCCGCATTTACTGCGTCGGTTTGCGATCTCCGCCCGATGAGTCGCGGCACGGTACACATCCGCTCCGCAAACTTTAACGACAAACCCATTATCCAGCCCAATTACCTCAGCCATCCGCAAGACCTACAGGTGGCGGCCAATGCCATCCGCCTGACCCGGCGCATCGCTGCCGCCCCCGCCCTAGCACCCTATCAACCAAACGAGTACAAACCTGGGCCGGACTACCAGAGCGAAGAAGACCTGCAACGCGCAGCTGCTGAGATCGGTACCACTATCTTCCATCCGGTGGGCACCTGCCGGATGGGCGAAGGCGCCGACGCCGTGGTCGACAGTCAGTTACGGGTGCACGGCATCCCCGGCTTGCGTATTGCCGATGCCTCCATCATGCCTTCAATTACCTCAGGCAACACCTGCTCGCCGGTGCTGATGATTGCGGAAAAAGCCGCCCGAATGATCCTTGCAGATGCATGCCGCAAGCACTCATTAACGCCCATTAATGAAACCCAATCTGCATCCACCGCACTGTCCTGATCCCGACGGTAGATGCGTGCAACCGGTGCCGTACGGCCAGGAGGTCGATACCGAATAATAAAAAGCTGAAGCCCCATAAGGGCAGGAGAATGCTCCATGAGCCTATCTGCACAGAGCAACACCTGTGAATCGACACAGGTGACCCGTCGTGAAGAACGCAAAGTGATACTCGCCTCATCCCTCGGTACGGTCTTCGAGTGGTACGACTTCTTCCTCTACGGCGCACTGGCCGCCATCATCAGTAAACAGTTTTTTGCCGGCGTGAACGACACCACGGCTTTTATCTTCGCCCTGCTGGCCTTTGCCGCCGGTTTTCTGGTCAGACCCTTTGGGGCCTTGGTGTTCGGGCGGCTCGGTGACATGGTCGGGCGTAAATACACCTTCCTTGCGACCATTTTGCTGATGGGGCTCTCAACGTTTTGCGTAGGTCTGCTGCCTTCCTACGCCAGCATCGGCGTCGCCGCACCAATCATCCTAGTCGCCCTGCGCATGCTGCAAGGCCTTGCATTAGGCGGTGAATACGGTGGTGCCGCGACGTATGTTGCGGAACACGCCCCAGCCGATAAGCGCGGCAGTTACACCAGCTGGATACAGTCCACGGCCAGCGGCGGTCTGCTGCTGTCGCTGCTAGTAATTGGGGCTTGCCGCTACTTCACCGGCGATGAATTCGAGACCTGGGGCTGGCGCCTGCCGTTTCTGCTGTCGATCGTGCTGCTGGGTATTTCCACGTGGATTCGCTTGTCCATGCAGGAGTCTCCGGCCTTTGTAAAAATGAAAAACGAAGGCAAGTGCAGTAAAGCGCCACTGCGTGAATCGTTTACCAACTGGAAGAACCTCAAAGTTGTGCTGACGGCCCTGTTCAGCATCAATGCAGGGCAAGCGGTGACCTTCTACACAGCCCAGTTTTATGTCCTGTTCTTCCTGACGCAGGTGTTAAAAGTTGATGCAGCACTGGCCAACAACCTACTGATCATCGCCATCGTTATCGGGGCACCCTTTTTTATCGTCAGCGGATGGCTGTCTGACCGAATCGGGCGAAAGCCAGTACTGCTGGCGGGCCTCTTGCTTGCCACCCTTTTGTATTTTCCGCTGTTTAAAGCCCTTACCCATTACGCCAATCCGCAGATCGACATGGCTTCGCGACAGGCCCCCGTCACGGTCATCGCTGATCCTGCGACCTGCACCTTCCAGTTTGACCCAGTGGGCAAAGCACGCTTCGACACCCCCTGCGACCTGACCAAAGCGCTGCTGGCCAAAAGTGGCATTCCATACAAGACTTCAGCCAGTGAGCGCGGAAGTGAATTGGTGGTTACGGTAGGTACCCAGACCCTACAGGGTCATAATGCCGAAGCCTTGAGTTCAGCCCTTAGGGACGCCGGTTATCCAAGCCAAGCGGACTCCTCCCAACTCGACCGCACCATGGTTGTTGTCATCATGGTTGCACTGCTGCTGATCGCCTGCCTTTGCTATGGCCCGCTGGCGGCATTGATGGTCGAGCTGTTCCCTACCCGGATCCGCTATACCTCGCTGTCATTGCCCTATCACGTTGGCAACGGATGGTTTGGTGGGCTGCTGCCAACCGTGTCATTCGCACTGGTGGTGTACACCGGGGATATTTTCTACGGGCTCTGGTATCCGGTGTTGATCACCGGCATTAGCCTGGTTTGTGCACTGCTGTTCCTGCGTGAGACTCGGCACAACGATATTCACGCCTGACAGGTGAGCCTGCCTGCACCGGCTATTGGTGCAGGCATATTATTCAAGCGGTCGTCAGACCATCGCGCATAGCTGCAGCATCACGAACACAAAAGCGGGATGCCATATACAGCGCCAACATGGTCAACACAAACGCAACTGGTACCAGATACAGCGCATCGTGCAGGCCAACAGCTTTAAAAGCCTCGGTCATTTCGCTCGCACCTGCAGCAGACATTGCCGCCTTAGCAAAGTAGTCCGACAGGGCCCCAACCACCACAGGGCCTAAACCTCCGCCGAGCAAATACAAACCTGCAAAGAACAACGCCATCGCCGTGGCCCGCAGGCGCGGTTCCACAACATCCTGGATCGCGGTGTAGACGCAGGTGTAGAAGTTGTACGAGAACAGCCAGCCAAAGCTGAACAGGCCGACAAACACAGCAATTTCGATCTTCCCACCCAGCAAGGCCATACCGGTCGCAAACGCCGCAATCAACATGCTCACGGCCGCAAACAGCAGGCGTCCCCTTTTCCAGCGCTGGTGAATCTTGTCTGCCAGCCAACCGCCCAGCGTAAGCCCCACCAACCCTGTCACCCCCACAATCAAGCCTGTTGCCACGGCTGCCTCTTGCAGAGGCATGAGGAAGTAACGTTGCAACATCGGCACCAGGAAGGAGTTGCAGGCATAGGTCGCAAAGTTAAACGCCAAGCCAGCTACTACTAACCACCAGAACGTACGAATCGACAGAACCCTGCGTAGAGGCTTGTCCACAGGAGCAGTCGATACCTGCACCTCATCCGCCGCACCGCGTTGAGGCTCTTTAATAAAGAAGATAAACAGCGCCAAAACCAAGCCGGGTACAGCCGCTATAAAAAACGGCGCACGCCAGCTGTCAAAGGCTTTAACCATCATGCCAATGGTGAAGTAAGCCAGTAAAAGCCCCAGTGGCAAGCCCAGCATGAAAATCCCCATCGCACGGGAGCGCTTATGTGCTGGAAATAAATCACCGATCAATGAATTGGCCGCAGGAGCGTAACTGGCCTCACCAACACCGACCCCCATTCGAATCAGCAGGAAGCTCCAGTAGTTCCAAGCCATACCGTTTAGGGCCGTAAGCCCACTCCACACGGTAAGCCCCCACCCCATGATCTTGCGACGCGAGCCAGTGTCCGCCAAACGTCCAAGCGGCAACCCAGCAATGGCATAGATAAGGGTGAAGGCAGTACCCATCAAGCCAACTTGAAAGTCACTCAGATCCCACTCATGGCGGATCGGCTCCCCGAGAATGGCAGGGATCGTTCGGTCAAAAAAGTTAAAAAGATTGGCCAAAAACAGCAGAAAAAGGACGCGCCATGCGTTAGGAGCTTGTTGCAGTTGCTGCATGATTTTTCTCTCTTGTTATCAGCACACGCAATAGGAGCTGATCGTCGTACAGCACCCGAAGCTGCAATCTAAAGGGTATAAAAAAGACTGCCATTACCATCAGCGACATGTATAGGACATCATGCCATGCCTTAGATTTTCTTGAACACACGACATGACAAGCTAAGGGAGTTTAGAAAGGGATAACGGCTTGCATCGGTTAGTAGTAGAACCGATGCAAATGATGACTAAGCAACCGTTTTTGTTATGGATCAAAATAATGGCCAAATAATATCGGCACATTAGTGCATCAAGGTAAACATATGCTTCACTAAAAGTATCCAAGCAGCTACAAGGTAAGGCTTCATGCAGTGGTTTCCAGTCCGGTTTCTCTCTGAACTTCCGCACGACCATCATGTAGTTTTAGCGTGCAGCCACACACTCTGGCTGGTCGCCCTTTCGTACCTGATAGCTGTATTTGGCAGCCATATCACGCTCACAATTGCGAAGCAGGCTAGCAAGACCCTGAATCTGAGCATGAAGCGTATCTGGACCCTGCTAGGGGCAATCTGCCTAGCGGGTGGCATCTGGACAATGCATTTTATTGGCATGCTGGCTTTCAAGGCACCGGTTTACATCCATTACGATCTCAGCACCACACTTTTCTCTTTCCTTGTCGCCCTGACGGCCTCGGTCATCGCGATGCATTACATGACTAGCACCAGTCAGCGGTTGATTCAACAATGTGCAGCAGCAGTGGTGATTGGTGTAGGTATTTCTGCAATGCACTACAGCGGTATGACCGCCATGCAGTCCGAAGCAGATATCTACCACCATGGTGGAATGTTCGTCCTGTCTATCATCATCGCTATAACCGCAAGTTTTGCAGCCCTAAAGCTTGCAGAATATTTTCGCGATGGCCAACGACGAAACAGTACATGGCTCAAGTACTCAGCGGCATTGGTAATGGGCGCCGCCATCTGCTCCATGCATTACACCGGCATGAGCGGGCTTTATATGGTCGCTCCGGTTGACCTCCCTCTCCAACTGCGCAGTGCCCATAACAGCGTCCAACTCGGCCTGATCGTAGCGTCCATCACCTTCCTGATACTCGGCTTAAGCTTTGCTGCAGCCTGGGCTAGCCGCAAACTCGAAGAAAAAGATCGAGACTTACAGCGGGTCAATGCACTGTTACAACAGCTTGATCAGGCTCAAGCCTCATTGGAGCAGATAGCCCATTACGACTCTCTAACAGAACAGCTAAACAGACGCGGCTTCAATCGTGTATTTAGCGCAACCCTCGAAGAGCACGCCCTAACAGGCCGAAGTCTTGCCGTTATGTTCCTTGATGTCGATCACTTCAAACGTATCAACGACACCTTGGGGCATGACGCAGGGGATGAGCTGCTGAGGATCGTCGCACATAGGATTCGAAGCTCCCTGCGTGACCGAGACATCGTCTCAAGGCTAGGCGGCGATGAGTTCTGCATAGTTAGTAGTATTGATAGCGATGAGGCGCTGCAGCCGCTAGCAGAACGATTGCTTGAAAAGCTCAAGGAGCCCATCACCCTCGGCGAACGCAAGCTGGTCATGACCACGAGCATCGGTATCAGTCGATTCCCACAAGATGGAAGTACTACAGAGGAATTGATCAAACATGCCGATCTAGCGCTCTACCAAGCGAAAGCTGATGGCCGAAATACAATCAGACTGTTCAAACAGCATCTAACTGACAAAGCGTCCATAGAGCTGCAACTAGAAGAAGACTTACGCCAAGCGCTGCAAGAGGAGAGTGAGCTGAAGCTCTATTACCAACCCATCATCGATCTGAGCGATGGCCAAATAACACGCTTGGAAGCATTGATACGCTGGCAACATCCACGCCATGGACTACTCACACCAGAGCGATTCATCTGCATAGCAGAGGCTAACGGCCTGATCGGAGAATTGGATAAATGGGTAATGCGCAAAGCTTGCCAAGACCTCGAATATTTATTCGAACAAGGCTATTCGAATATCAAAATTGCCATTAACTGTTCGGCGTTGAACTTAACCCACAACCTTCTCAGTGAAGGTATACGCACTATCCTGCAAGGTAATTTAGAACTGGCTCATCGACTAGAAATAGAAGTCACTGAAAGCACATTGCTTAGCAATATACGCTGCGCCAAAAGTCAACTGGAAGCCATCAAAGCCCAAGGCATCAGCATTGCACTGGATGACTTCGGTACTGGCTACTCCTCGTTGACCTACCTGCGCCGACTACCTCTAGACGTATTGAAAATTGACCGATCCTTCATCAAGGAGATAACCGAATCAACACAGGACAAAGAAATTGTTCGCGCAATCATCACTATGGCTCATGCACTTAATATGAAGACTGTTGCGGAAGGCGTTGAATCAAATGCACAGCTAACGATACTATTGGAGCTTGGCTGTGATCAAGTCCAGGGATACTTATTTAGCAAACCGCAGCCTTTATCAGAGACAGCTATGCACTACCCACCAAAATATTCCGTTTTGGATAGTGCATATGCGAAGTTCTGAGTATGCGCAAAAGAACACAGACTAGTATGCGTTCTTATCAACAAACCCTTTGAACAAAGTTAAAAAAATTATCTTAATATCCAATCCAAGCGACCAATTATCGATATACCATAGATCGTGCTCAACACGCTTTTTCATTTTATCTAGTGTATCGGTCTCCCCACGATAGCCATTCACCTGAGCCCACCCTGTAATCCCGGGTTTAACTTTGTGGCGCTGCATATAAGACTCGACCAGATCCTTATAGTATTCATTATGTGCAAGCGCATGCGGACGAGGCCCAACAATCGACATTCGACCCTGTAGGACATTAAAAAATTGAGGCAACTCATCCAAACTTGTCCGCCGTAAAAAAGCCCCAACTTTAGTAACCCGAGCATCAGACTTTTTGGCTTGAGTTACAACACCTGAGTGTTCATTATGCACAACCATCGATCTAAACTTATAAACTTTAAACCTTTTCCCATTGATACCAGTCCTATATTGCTTAAACACCACAGGACCTGGAGACGTGATTTTAATCGCAATACAAATAGCGATACAAATAGGGATAATCATTAGCGAAATGATGCCACCCACAACAATATCCTCAATACGCTTTACAAGCCTTGAAGGGCCTTCCATGGGTGTACAACTCAGGTCAAGCGAGTAATGTCCAGCAATACTACTGACTCTATGGTTCAATAGCGGTATATCACCCCATTCCGGGATGAATCTGACTTCTACTGTCAGATGCCTCAACTCATAAAGAACTGCCTTTATTGAATCCCCCGAGGACAAGGGTAGGCATAACCAAACTTCGTGAACCCCATGCTCAAGTATCGAGTCTGCCATTGACTTTAGCCAATCGTTGTTAGCATCGTAACGCAGACGACATGAAATTCTATAACCATGCTGTTGCAATGACTCTTTATCATCAAGACCTTGCGAAATTTCTCCGCCGGCCTCAACTAGCAACACACTCTTTAAGTTGTGACCACTTGAGCGAAGATACCGCAGTGTTTGAAAAGTAAAAATACGCACAAAAGTTGATAAAAAAATCCCCACTCCCAACATTATAAAGAACCACTGCCGAGAGTATGAAGCTGATATTTTAAGAAAAAATGCAAGAGTCAGCACAAGACCAACTGCCAATAGCCAACCCGTATAAAGGCGTCCTATTTGTGCGAGCAAAGAGCGACCACGCCAAGAGCGATAGCATCCGCACATCAAAAGACAGAGCATCACAACAAAGCCAAATAAAAATATTGATAACGTATACCGACCATTCAGAGCGAGAGAATCAAAACGAAGAAAGTAGGAAAAATAGCCACTAAAAACCACTAAAACAAAATCGAGCATGGCTACAAGCATTGCAACCGGGTAACGCTCAGCAAATGTTGGCTTATACGGATTATTAAAAAGCATACCTTACACAACACCCCAAACCATTGAATAGAAACCACTTAGTAAAAACTCAACCAAAAACACTCGCAATCCTAGCACATACCCACCCGAACCCAGAACATCCCGCACGCGCCTGGCGTGTGCCAATCAGGCATGAACAACCTACACTGAATAAATCAAGCCCAATGAAGCAGTTACTTTTTACAACCCTTGACCATTTTTCTAGGCGTACCGCCTCCCTATCAAAAGAAAAACACCCTTGAAAGTTCTTATTCAGTTATCAGTAAATTTTATACAAGCACTAAGACAGTCAAAATCTTAAAACTTTAGCAATAGAGGTTATCACCACAAAGAAATTAACCCTTTAAAAAACTATACCTGCTGCAACCAAAATTTCTTCTGACTTCCCCATCATCCACTTTTGATCCTTCATTCATCTCTGATTAAGCTCTCGCCAAATGCTAAGCCATTCGACGCCTGCGTTCCCTGAGTGTGAATACTCTGCTGCTAACCAGTTCTGATACCCAGTGCTAAACAGCATTGACAATGCCGCTTGGAAATCAATGCGACCGCTCCCCGGAGCCCCCCGCCCAGGACAATCCGCAAACTGCACATGACCAATACGCCCCGCAAGCAGTCTGATCCCTGCTGCTATGTCCAAGCCCTGTCGGGCCATGTGGTACAGATCGTACTGAGCCTTAACATTCGGATGTATCACTGAATTCAGTAATTCATCCAAGTGCTCTGGCGTGTTTATAAGGAAGCCTGGCATATCCAGAGGGTTGATGGCTTCGGTCACGACTCCGATGCCTAGAACTTCGAATGCATCAGCTGCTTTACGCAGGTTGTTGACCAAGCACTCGAATGCCTGGTCTCTAGACACACCCTTAGCCAGCCTGCCAGGTAAAATATTCACTAGGCTAGGCCTAACCATCGCGGCATAGCTGAGTGCTTCTTCTAAAGCGGCATCAAATTCCGCATGTCGAGATGGAACAGCTGCCAAGCCTGGACCTCCCTCAAGAAGATCACCAGCCGGTAGGTTTATCAGGCATAGTGGCATGTCGGCCATGCCTAGCAATTCTTTCAGGCGAATGGCAGGCAATTCATATGGGAACTGAATCTCTACCCCATCAAAACCTGCAGCCGCCGCTGCAACAATTCGATCAGCTAGAGGCAGCTCAGTAAATAACATGGAAATGTTGGCAGCAATTTTCACGCCTCAGACTCCCTGTAGAGTTGAACTAGCGTTGCAGGGTCGCGTTCTCGATTACCTGCACTGGCGTGTTGGCGCATAAGCTGGGCTGCCAATCCGCTCACAGGTACCGCTGAACCTGTTTGCTGTGACAACTTTACAGCCGTATCGAGATCCTTTAACAAAGTGCGAACATGCCACTTCACAGGTTCAAATCGGCTTTCTGCCATTTGCGGGGCCAATATTTGCAATGGTTTTGAGTCTGCAAAGCCGCCCGCGAGCGCTGAGGCTATTAAGCCAGCATCAACCCCAGCCTTCTCTGCCAATGCCACAACCTCTGCAATAACCATTGCATTGCATGCAACGATCATTTGATTGCAAACCTTGGTCACTTGCCCTGCTCCTACATCACCCATTCGCGTTAAACGTTGCCCTAAATGGGTAAGTATGGGACGGATATGCTCAATATCAGCCTCACGGCCACCTGCCATAATGGCCAGCGTGCCCGCCTCAGCCCCCTGAACGCCGCCCGAGACGGGGGCGTCAACCCAGCGCATGCCGGTGCGAGACTCTAGCTCGGCAGCCATTTCACGGGTTGCAGCCGGTTCTAGACTGGAGAAATCCACAAGCAACTGTCCCTCTCGGGCGTTTGCGGCAATACCGTGTTCTCCGAACACAACTTCCCTCACCACATCCGTGTTAGCCAAGCACAGCATAACGATATCGGCACCATTACACAGTTGGGCGGGAGCGGATACCATTCGGGCACCACTGGATTGTAGCGGCAAACACTTCTCAGCAGTGCGGTTCCATATGCTCAATGAATAGCCTGCCGCAAGAAGCCTTTGACTCATTGGCAACCCCATCAGGCCGATGCCAGCAAACGCTAAAGCAGGGTATGACACCGTCATCAACCAATCTCCAACACGTTAACTTTCCATATTAACCCGACATTGACGTTGGTTTTCCAAACATTGCGTCAACTAATCTTTATAATTTCCCCAGTTTCGCCGCTATTGAACCGGAGAGTCATCATTATGAAACACTTCCTCAGCGCCACCATTATGGGCGTGGCCTTAAGTTTGGCTGCAGCTTTGTCACACGCGGCTGAAACACTACGCGTATCAGCTATTCCCGACGAAGCGCCAACTGAACTGCTGCGTAAGTTCGAACCGCTGGGGGCTTATCTTGAGCAGCAACTCGGAATGAATGTTCAGTTTGTTCCGGTATCCGATTACGCCGCTGTAGTGGAGGCCATTGCATCAGATCGCCTGGATATGGCTTGGCTCGGTGGCTTCACTTTCGTGCAGACACGCTTAAAAACCGGCACGGCGATCCCTCTGGTACAACGTGCTGAAGATGAACAGTTCACCAGTAAGTTCATCAGTGCGGATCCAGATGTAAAAACGGTACAGGATCTAAAAGGCAAAACCTTCGCGTTTGGTTCCGTTTCATCCACCTCTGGCAGCCTGATGCCGCGTTATTTCATGCTGAAGGATGGCATCAAACCAGAAGAGTTCTTCAGCCGTATTGCCTATTCGGGTGCCCATGATGCGACTGTGGCGTGGGTTCAAGCTGGCAAGGCCGCCGGTGGCGTGCTGAATGCTTCGGTGTGGGAAAAACTTCTGGCCGCTGGGAAAGTGGACACCAACAAAGTAAAAGTTATTGCCACCACCGCGCCTTATTACGATTACAACTGGACTGTTCGTGGCACGCTGGATGAAGGCTTGCGTGAAAAGATCAAGGCAGCCTTCTTGGCCCTTAATCCTAATAACCCCGAGCACAAGAAGATCCTGGATCTACAGGCCGCCAGCCGTTTTATCCCAACCAAGGTTGAAAATTACACTGGCATTGAGGAAGCAGCCCGCGCCGCTGGTCTATTGCAGTGAGTATCTCGCTCGAGGGCGTGGGGCTTACCCACGCCAACGGCCATGTCGCCTTGCAGGCAATCAATCTGACAGTTGCCAGCGGTGAGCGCGTTGCCATCATCGGTCCCTCTGGAGCCGGTAAAACCACACTGCTACGTCTGCTGGCCAACAGCGTAAAGCCCAGCACAGGGCAGCTAGCCCTGCTCGGCCATGCTCCATGGCAGCTGAGCAGTCGCAACCGTCAAAAGCTGCGCTCCCGCATCGGCCTTATCCACCAGTCTCCTCCGCTACCACCACGACAGCGAGTTGTTACGGCGGTGCTGGCAGGAAAACTAGGCCAATGGCCGCTGCTGAAAAGCCTGTTCAACCTGTTGTACCCACTCGATATAAACGGCGCACGCTCAGCTCTAGAACGCCTGGATCTGGCAGAAAAACTATTTAATCGCTGCGATCAGTTATCTGGCGGACAGTTGCAACGGGTAGGAATTGCCCGCGTGCTGTATCAAGCCCCTGAACTGATTCTTGCTGACGAGCCGGTATCAGCCATGGACCCCAAACTGGCCGAGCACACCTTACATATTCTGAATACAGAGGCCACCCGCCAGGGAGCAACACTGGTGGCAAGCCTGCATGCGGTTGATCTGGCCCTCAATCACTTCCCTCGCATCATTGGCGTACGCCAGGGCAAGCTGATGTTTGATCTTCCGGCGCAAGCAGTAACCCGCGAGCAACTCGACGCCCTCTATGCCAACGAACAACTCGGCGGCATCTCTGCACCGGCATCCCCTGCGCCACTTGATACTCAGATTGCACGATGCTGAAACCCGCCCAGCGTGACCCGGCCGCCTTGCCACGCCTGCTAATTGCCACTCTGGCGATTCTGCTGCTTTGGCCTGGGATGCAACTAAGTGAGCTGAGCTTTAAAGGGCTGTTTAATGAGGATAACGCCGCCAGCGTAAGCGGCTTCCTTGCCGACTTCTGGCCACCGGCCGACTCAGCTTATTTCCTGCAACTGCTGTTTAAGGCAACCCTTGAAACCTTGGCCATCGCAACTGCCGGGATGAGCCTGGCCTTGCTGCTTGCCCTGCCCGCATCACTGCTGGCGAGCCGTGCCCTGTCGCTGTCTGCAGTTCACCGCGAAGGACAGCCAACTTGGGGGGCGCGACTGCTGCGCTGGCCGGCTCGAGGTCTGCTGATCGTACTGCGCAGCATTCCAGAGATCGTCTGGGCGTTACTCTTTGTAAGAGCCGTCGGCCTTGGCCCAACAGCCGGGGTAATGGCGATTGCCATCACTTACAGCGGCATGCTCGGCAAGGTCTACGCCGAGATTTACGAGTCAGTGGATCAACGCCCGGCCCGCGCCCTGCTTGCCGCCGGAAGTTCTAGGCTGGCCGCCTGGGCATACGGCCTTCTGCCCAATGCCGCCGGGGAGATGCTCTCTTACACCGTTTACCGTTGGGAATGTGCAATACGCGCCTCGGTCGTGATGGGGTTTGTCGGCGCAGGTGGACTCGGGCAGCAGATTGACTTGTCCATGCGCATGTTTGCCGGGGCAGAGGTGTCCAGCATGCTGCTGACCTTCCTGCTTCTGGTGCTGCTGGCTGATCTGCTTAGCCGTTTGCTACGTAGGCAATTCTTATGAAAAGGCGACTCATCAACAGCCTCTTGTTGCTGCTGATACTGGCAGGCGTAACGAGTTCCTTTAGTTACCTGAACATCGACCTTAGCGGCCTATTCAGCGGTGACAGCCTTGAGCAGATGGGGCGCTACGCTGGTAACTTCCTAACGCCGGACTTTTCCACCACGCACCTGAACGCGATCTTAAATGGCAGCTTGGAAACCTTGGCTATGTCGGCCATGGGCACAGTGCTTGCTGCTATCTTTGGCTTATTCCTTGCCTTGCCTGCTGCGGGAAACTTAGGCTGGCTGGCCCTACAGAGCTCACGACTGATTCTCAACGCACTGCGGGCAATACCCGAACTGGTATGGGCTGCCCTAGTTGTGCTGGCCGCAGGGCTAGGCCCCAACGCAGGCACGCTGGCCTTGGCCCTGCACACCGCAGGCGTGCTCGGCAGGCTGTTTGCTGAAGCACTGGAAAACACGCCCAGAGAACCCGCACAAGCCATTCGCTTGAGCGGAGGCAGCCATCTGGCCGCTTTCTGCTATGGCACACTGCCAAATATCTGGCCGCAATTGCTGGCCTATACCCTCTACCGCTGGGAGAACAATATCCGCATGGCGAGCGTGCTAGGCTTCGTCGGCGCGGGGGGGCTTGGGCAGATGTTGTACGTCAATCTCAGCCTGTTTCAGGAAGCCCGCGCCGCCACCGTAATTCTAGCCATGCTGGTACTGGTGCTGGCCGTTGACGGCTTAAGTGACTGGGCACGCCAGCGATGGGTTAGCGCCTAGGCCGTCAGAAGCCATCCTTGCTCAGGTGATCCAAATTAATCGCCTCCCCTGGTTTCGCCCCCAGCTTAGCGCGGATGTCCTCATAAACCAGGTCATATTCGTGGTGGCCGTGCTTGATCATGCTAGTTGCCGTCGGCAGCCCGTGTTTATGGGCTAAACGGCTAACAACGCTGGCAAAGTTGTAGGCCGAATCGCGGTGCAACTCGAAAGTCTCACTGAAGGCCTTACCGCCAACCTCCCCGTCGAGCCGCATATGCAGCATTGCACCCTCTACAGCGTCCTGGCGGACTTCGTAAAACAAATCAACGCTGTAAGCAGGAGTCTCTGCCGTTACGACAGTGTTTGCATGATGCCAATGGCCAGGTTTGAACATAGTGATGTTTCTCTTGCAGTAAGTTCTGCCAAGCTTAGCCTCTACAAAAGATCACCACGCGACGTGAATCAATGCAGAGAAGGACGCTCGGCACGCTCCTGCACCAGTACCCAGGGTGCGACAACCACTGCCCACAACTGAGGGTCGCGGTTGAGCAGATCTTCCGCCAAGGTTTCATTTACCTTGCGCAGCTCCTCCCCCTTCAGCCAGTCAGCAACCTTGTCCTGATTGTTTTCAGCCACAGCCAGTGCCACCTCGATCAAGTCCTGGGCACCATCAACCAACAACAGAACACCTCTGGCAAAAAAGGGCTGCAGTTCCTCCCAGCTAATGGGGGCAGTTTCGCCGAGCAGTTTAGCGTAGAGAGTGCTGGAATCTTCGATCATGGTGTGCCTGTACGGTGCGGAGTTTCAAATAATTACCCATCATACCGTCAGCCGCTGGGAGTAAGAAATTGCCTGCTGAATCAATCAGTTCGCTGACGCCGTTTATCTGTACTTTTATGTCAATAAAGCGACAACCGAACATTCATACAACTTAGTAGCTTTTCAACCGATGAAACAGCGCTCTAAACTGTTCCGGTACAGATGCCTGGAAGGCACCCGAACAACCGGGGGTCAGCTGTTTTGACCGCAGGGAACAACAATCAAAACAATTATTGGGTGGAGCAATTATGAGCAAGGCTACAAAACAGATTTCCAAGCTGTTCGCCGCGATGGTCATGGCAGGGGTTGCCAGCTACTCAGTAGCCGCCGACACCATCAAAATTGGTCTTGCCGGCCCTGTAACCGGCGCAGTGGCTCAGTACGGTGAAATGCAATTCATCGGCGCCAAAATGGCCATCGAGCAAATCAATAAAGCCGGTGGTGTCAACGGCGCCCAACTGGAAGCGGTCGTGTATGACGACGCCTGCGACCCTAAACAAGCCGTGGCCGTGGCCAACAAGATCGTCAACGATGACGTTAAGTTCGTGGTCGGCCACCTCTGCTCCAGCTCCACCCAACCCGCCTCCGACATCTATGAAGACGAAGGCATTCTGATGATTACCGCGGCATCAACCAGCCCGGAAATCACCGCTCGCGGTTACGAACTGATCTTCCGCACCATCGGTCTGGACAGCCTTCAAGGCCCGACTGCTGGTAACTTCATTGCTGACAAAATTAAGCCTCAGGCTGTAGCTGTTCTGCATGACAAACAGCAATACGGTGAAGGTATCGCCACTGCCGTTAAACAAACCCTGGAAAGCAAAGGCACTAAAGTTGTGCTGTTCGAAGGCATCAACGCTGGCGATAAAGACTTCTCAGCGATGATCGCCAAACTCAAGCAAGCAGGCACCGATTTCGTTTACTACGGTGGCTACCACCCGGAACTGGGTCTGCTCCTGCGCCAAGCGCAAGAGAAAGGCCTGAAGGTCAAATTCATGGGCCCAGAAGGTGTGGGTAACAGCGAAATCTCTGCCATCGCAGGCCCTGCCTCCGAAGGCATGCTGGTCACCCTGCCGAAGTCGTTCGACCAAGACCCACGCAACAAAGTGTTGGTTGAAGCCTTCAAGGCGAAGAAAGAAGACCCAAGCGGTCCGTTCGTCTTCCCGGCCTACTCCGCTGTGCAAGTCATTGCAGAAGGCATTGCTAAAGCCGGCGACACAGACACAGCTAAAGTGGCAGCAGCACTGCGCTCGAACACCTTCGACACCCCTACCGGCGTCCTCTCCTTTGACGAAAAAGGCGACCTCAAGGACTTCAACTTTGTTGTGTACGAATGGCACCAAGACGGCACTAAGACCGAAGCCAAGTAACACACTTGCCTGAACCCAAAGCCCACTGCACTCCAGTGGGCTTTGCACATAAAGAAGAATCTGGCTGCGCGCTGCGCCAAAAGCGCCCGTGCGCGACAGTCATGGAGTTAGGCTATGCCTGATCTGTATCACTACCTGCAACAGTTGATAAACGGTCTGACTGTCGGCAGCACCTATGCCTTGATCGCCATTGGCTACACCATGGTCTACGGCATCATTGGCATGATCAACTTCGCCCATGGCGAGGTTTATATGATTGGCTCCTACGTAGCACTGATCGCTATTGTCGGTCTCACCATGATGGGTCTGGACAGCCTGCCCATTCTGATGACTGTCGCTTTTGCCGGGAGCATCATCATCTGTAGCGCCTACGGCTACAGCATTGAACGCGTCGCTTACAGACCGCTACGCGGCGGCAACCGGCTGATCCCCTTGATCTCGGCCATAGGTATGTCGATTTTCCTGCAAAACGAGATCCTGCTTTCGCAAGGTTCTAAAGACAAAGCCATCCCCAACCTACTCCCCGGTAACTTCGTGCTGGGTGAAAGCGCCATGCATGGTGTGACCATCTCCTACATGCAAGTGCTGATCTTTGTCGTTACCTTCATCGTGATGGTTGGTCTGACGCTGTTTATCTCCCGTTCTCGCCTTGGCCGGGCCTGCCGTGCCTGTGCCGAAGACCTGAAGATGGCCAATTTGCTTGGCATCAATACCAACAACATCATCGCCCTGACCTTCGTCATCGGTGCAGCTCTGGCTGGCGTTGCAGCCGTACTGCTGAGCATGCGCTACGGCGTGATCAACCCGCACTTGGGCTTCCTTGCTGGCATTAAGGCCTTTACTGCGGCGGTACTGGGCGGGATCGGCAGTATTCCTGGTGCAGTGTTAGGTGGCCTTCTGCTAGGGCTGGCTGAAGCCTTTGGCGCCGACATTTTTGGCGATCAATACAAGGACGTAGTGGCATTCAGTCTACTGGTTCTTGTCCTGCTGTTCCGTCCGACTGGGATTCTGGGTCGTCCGGAGGTTGAAAAAGTATGAGTACTGGCATTCGTAAAAACCTCAAGACCGCCATCTTCAGTGCACTGCTGGTACTGGCCGTCGCCTATCCGGTGCTAGGCCTTAAACTGGCCATTGTCGGCATCAAACTAGAAGTTCAGGGCGCTGAACCCATCGTTCTGTGGACTATCGCAGGTTGCGCAATCGCCATGTTCTTTTGGCAGTTGCTGCGCAGTCCACTTGGTGAAGGTAGAGGGTTACTGCCTAAGTTGCCGGGCATCCCGGCTAAGGCAAGCAACTTTTTGACCCTGCCTTCGACGCAGCGCTGGATAATCCTCGGTCTGATCATGGCTGCACTGGTTTGGCCGTTCTTTGGCAGCCGGGGCGCGGTCGATATCGCCACCTTGATTCTGATCTACGTCATGCTCGGTCTGGGCCTGAATATCGTGGTGGGTCTAGCCGGTTTGCTTGATCTGGGCTACGTGGGCTTCTATGCGGTGGGTGCCTATACCTATGCCCTACTCTCCCACTACTACGGATTGGGCTTCTGGATTTGCCTGCCCATTGCAGGTCTGATGGCCGCATTCTTCGGCTTTATCCTCGGCTTCCCGGTTTTGCGCCTGCGTGGGGACTATCTGGCCATTGTGACGTTAGGCTTCGGAGAGATCATTCGCATCCTGCTGCGCAACATGACGGAGATTACCGGCGGCCCCAACGGCATCAGCGGTATCGACAAGCCCAGCTTCTTCGGCTTGAGCTTCGACCGACGCGCCGCAGAGGGCATGCAGACCTTCCACGAGTACTTCGGCATCGCCTACAACTCCATCAACAAGGTGATTTTCCTCTACCTGATCGCCCTACTGCTGGTTCTGCTGACTCTGTTCGTAATCAACCGCCTGCTGCGCATGCCGATTGGCCGCGCTTGGGAAGCCCTGCGTGAGGACGAAATCGCCTGCCGCGCACTGGGCATGAACCCCACTGTAATCAAACTCTCGGCCTTTACCTTGGGCGCTGCCTTTGCCGGTTTTGCGGGCAGCTTCTTCGCCGCTCGCCAGGGGCTTGTATCGCCGGAGTCGTTTACCTTTATCGAGTCGGCGATCATTCTCGCCATTGTTGTACTGGGTGGCATGGGCTCACAGCTAGGCATCATCCTCGCAGCGGTCGTGATGATCCTGCTCCCGGAAATGATGCGGGAGTTCAGTGAATACCGCATGTTGATGTTCGGTGCCCTGATGGTACTGATGATGATCTGGCGTCCGCAGGGCCTTCTGCCCATGCAACGCCCCCACCTGGAGCTGAAACAATGAGCCGCCCGATTCTAGAAGTAAGCGGCCTGTCCATGCGCTTCGGCGGCTTGCTGGCCGTCAACGGTGTGGAACTGTCCGTTAAAGAAAAACAGGTTGTGTCGATGATTGGCCCCAACGGCGCCGGTAAGACCACCGTATTCAACTGCCTGACCGGCTTCTACCAAGCCACCTCTGGCAGCATCAAGCTGGATGGAGAGCGTGTGGACGGCCTGCCCGGCCACAAGATTGCCCGCAAAGGCGTGGTGCGCACTTTCCAGAACGTGCGCCTGTTCAAGGACATGACAGCGGTTGAAAACCTGCTGGTGGCGCAACACCGCCACCTGAACACCAATTTCCTGGCCGGCCTGTTCAAAACCCCGGCGTTCCGCAAAAGCGAGCGCGAGGCCATGGAGTATGCGGCGTACTGGCTGGAGCAGGTCAACCTGACCGAATTCGCCAACCGTACGGCAGGCACCCTGGCTTACGGGCAACAGCGCCGCCTGGAAATTGCCCGCTGCATGATGACGCGCCCGCGCATCCTCATGCTGGACGAACCCGCTGCAGGCCTCAACCCACGGGAAACCGATGATCTTAAGGCACTGATCGGCGTGCTGCGCGACCAGCACAACGTCACGGTACTGCTGATTGAGCACGACATGAAGCTGGTCATGAGCATTTCCGACCACATCTACGTAATCAATCAGGGCACGCCGCTGGCAGACGGTACGCCACAGCAAATCCGGGAAAACCCCGATGTGATCAAAGCCTACCTAGGGGAAACCTGATGCTCTATTTCGAGAATGTTTCCACCTTCTACGGCAAGATTCAGGCGCTGCATAACGTCAATGTCGAGGTCCGACAGGGCGAAATCGTCACCCTGATCGGTGCCAACGGCGCGGGTAAATCCACCCTGCTGATGACGCTCTGTGGCAGCCCTCAGGCCAGCAGCGGCAGCATTCGCTATTTAGGCGAAGAGCTGGTGGGCATGGATACCCCACAGATCATGCGTAAAAGCATTGCCGTGGTTCCGGAAGGGCGCCGCGTATTTGCCCGCCTGACCGTTGAAGAAAACCTGGCCATGGGCGGTTTTTTCGGCAGCAAGGTTGAGAACGAGGAACAACTGGACAAAGTCCTGCACCTGTTCCCTCGCCTGAAAGAGCGCTTCAATCAGCGTGCGGGGACCATGTCCGGCGGCGAACAGCAGATGCTTGCCATCGGCCGTGCGCTGATGAGCAAACCAACGCTGCTGCTGCTGGATGAGCCGTCTCTGGGCCTGGCCCCGATCATCATCCAGCAGATTTTCGACATCATCGAGCAACTGCGTAAAGACGGTGTGACCGTGTTCCTCGTCGAGCAGAATGCCAACCAGGCACTCAAATTGGCGGACCGTGGTTACGTCCTTGAAAACGGCCATATCGTCATGCAGGGCAGCGGGCATGATTTGCTCAACGATCCGCGAGTAAGGGACGCCTATTTAGGCGGCTAATCCCTGACCAACTAGAAAAACCGCTCTGTAGGAGCGGTTTTTCTTTTTCTGGCTATCCTTTCGGACATCACACCTTTGTGCCGGTACAATGCCTGCCCGCAACTGCCTGATGAATCGCACCATGTCCGAACCCGTCCGCCTGTCCAAACGCCTGATCGAGCTGACCGGCTGCACCCGCCGCGAAGCCGAGCTGTATATCGAAGGAGGCTGGGTCACGGTCGATGGCCAGGTCGTCGAACAGCCACAATTCAAGGTGACCACACAAACTGTGTGCCTGCTTGAAGGTGCCACCGCCAGCGAGGCTGAGCCAGTCACCGTGCTGCTGAACGTCCCTCGCGGACATTCACCCGACCCTATCAGTGAAAAACTGACGCTGGCAGAGCAATGGCCTGAGGACAGCTCCGGCATCCGTCCGTTGTTTGGTCACCTCAAACGCCTGACCGCTTGTGCGCCCCTGCAAGTCGGTGCTGATGGCCTGCACATCCTCACTCAGGACTGGCGCACCCGGCGTAAATTACAGGATGACCTGCACAAGCTGGAGCAGGAATACATCGTCGAAGTTATCGGCACACTCAGCAACACCCAACTCAAGCGCCTCAACCACGGTTTGGTATTCAATGGCGTTACCCTGCCCCCCTGCAAAGTCAGCTGGCAAAACGAAACCCATCTGCGTTTTGCCTTGAAAGCGCCACAGCCCGGTCAGCTGGTATTCATGTGCAACAGTGTTGATCTGAAAGTGCTGGGCATGAAGCGAATCCGCGTTGGTGGTGTCTCACTCGGTAAGGTCCAGGCGGGGCAATGGCGCTACCTGTCAGGCAAAGAACGCTTCTGAACCCTTTATTTCCGCCACAACAGGTTTCCCATGCTCAACAACGACATCCTGCGCAGCCTGCGCTACACCCTCGATATCAGTGAAGAGCAGCTGGCTGAGATCATCGCACTCAGCGGACGCCAAGTGGATGCACAGACGCTGGCTGCCCTCCTGAAGAAAGATGATGAAGAAGGCTTTCAGGCCTGCGACGACGAATTACTGGCGCACTTCCTTGATGGCCTCGTCTACTTTAAGCGCGGCAAAGATGAATCTCGCCCCAGGCCACCACTCGAGCTGCCATTAACCAACAATATCGTGCTGAAAAAGCTGCGGGTGGCTTTTGAACTAAAGGAAGACGACCTCCATGTGTTGATGGACAGTGTCGGCTTCAAGGTGTCGAAACCAGAAATGAGCGCCCTGTTCCGAAAAGCCGGGCACAGCAACTACCGCCCTTGCGGCGATCAGTTCCTGCGTAATTTTCTCAAGGCTCTGACCCTGCGCGAACGCGGCTAATCCATTAGAGCGCCGTACTCAGGTACTATGGCGGCGTTTCGCACTTGATCTGGCCGCCATGTCCTACTCTGTCTCCCCCATCGGTTTTGTCCGTTCCTGTTTCAAGGAAAAATTCGCCATCCCGCGCCAGCCGCAACTGGCCCCGGCCGCTCGCGGCGTGCTGGAACTGGTTGCACCGTTCGACAATGGCGATGCGGTACAGGGCCTGGAGCAAGTCAGTCATGTCTGGCTGCTGTTTCTTTTTCATCAGGCACTGGAAGACAAGCCCAGGCTTAAAGTGCGTCCACCACGCCTTGGCGGCAATCAATCCGTCGGTGTCTTCAGCACCCGCGCTACCCACCGCCCTAATGGCATCGGCCAGTCGGTGGTCAAACTGGAAAAGGTAGAGGCCGGTAGGCTATGGCTGTCAGGAATTGACCTGCTCGATGGCACCCCGGTGCTAGACGTCAAACCCTACCTGCCCTACGCCGATATCGTGGCAGATGCTAGTAATGCCCTGGCTGATTCAGCTCCCGCGCCAATCAAAGTTGAATGGCAGCCTGCCGCCTTGGAACAAGCACATCAGCATGCCTTGCGCCTGCAGGAACCCTTAGTGGAGTTGATTGAACAGTGCCTGGCCCAAGACCCGCGCCCGGCCTATCAGCAGCCGGCGCCAGAGCGCCGCTATGGTGTCCAGTTCTGGGATGTAGACGTGCACTGGCATTACCCTCATCCCGGCGCGATCTGCGTACTTGAGGTTGTACAAGCGGCGGATATGAATGGATCGCTTGTGTAGGCGAGGTTATCCGTAACGCGGCGCAATCCGCCATGTCGCTGGCAAACGTTTATCGATAGCTGCGAGTGTCCAATAACCTTGAATCGCGAAACCCGGATTACGCCACTTACGTGGCTAATCCAGGCTACGGTCATCGAATGGTGGATAACAAAAAACCGCCCGAAGGCGGTTTTTTGAGAACGTCGCAGTTACTTCTCGACGAAAGCGCGCTCGATCAAATAGTCACCCGGCTCACGCATACGCGGCGAAACCTTAAGACCGAAGCTATCCAACACTTGGCTGGTCTCATCCAGCATGCTCGGGCTGCCGCAGATCATTGCGCGGTCATCCTGAGGGTTGATCGGTGGCAGGCCGATGTCAGTGAACAGCTTGCCACTGCGCATCAGATCAGTCAGACGCCCTTGGTTTTCGAACGGTTCACGGGTCACGGTCGGGTAGTAGATCAGCTTCTCTTTCAATGCTTCACCAAAAAACTCGTTCTGCGGCAGCGCTTCAGTGATGAATTCGCGGTAAGCAACTTCATTCACATAACGAACGCCGTGAACCAGAATGACCTTTTCGAAACGCTCGTAGGTTTCCGGGTCTTGGATCACGCTCATAAACGGAGCCAGACCGGTGCCGGTGCTGAGCAGGTACAGGTGCTTGCCAGGTTTAAGATCGTCCAGCACCAGCGTACCGGTGGGCTTTTTGCTGATGATGATCTCATCACCTTCTTTAAGGTGTTGCAGCTGGGAGGTCAGCGGGCCATCCGGCACCTTGATGCTGAAGAACTCCAAATGCTCTTCCCAGTTTGGGCTGGCAATCGAGTAGGCGCGCATGAGCGGACGACCGTTAGGCTGTTGCAGGCCGATCATCACGAACTGGCCATTCTCAAAGCGCAGGCCCGGATCACGGGTGCACTTAAAGCTGAACAGTGTGTCATTCCAGTGGTGAACACTGAGGACACGTTCGTGGTTCATGTTGCTCATGCTGATTCCTCAGAAAAACGCGGGGCTAGTTTAAGTTGCGGCGGATTTTAAGCGAGCGCACAATATCTGTTAAGTGGATTATAAAGATATAGGTTATCGGTTATATCGATATGCGATTTACGCTCAGACAACTTCAGATATTTGTAGCCGTAGCCCAACACGAAAGCGTTTCTCGTGCCGCCGATGCCTTATCCCTATCCCAATCGGCTACTAGCACCTCCCTGAGCGAACTGGAGCGCCAGTCTGATTGCCAACTATTTGATCGTGCAGGGAAGCGACTGAGCCTCAATGCGCTGGGATTGCAGTTACTGCCGCAAGCAGTGGCCTTACTGGAGCAAGCAAGCGAAATTGAACGCCTGTTGATCGGACAAAGTGGTTTTGGCTCGCTCAAGGTGGGAGCGACCTTGACCGTAGGCAACTACTTAGCGACGCTGCTCATCGGCAACTTCATGCAGCGCCACCCTGAGTGCAAGGTCAAACTCCAAGTGCACAACACCGCCCACGTGGTGCAACAAATTGCTCATTATGATCTGGACCTCGGCATGATCGAAGGTGACTGCCAACACCCAGACATTGATGTACACCCTTGGGTGGAAGATGAGCTGGTTGTTTTTTGCGCCCCTCAACATCCATTAGCCAAACGTGGCGTGGCGACCTTGGATGAGCTGAGCCGCGAAGCTTGGATTCTCCGCGAGCAAGGCTCCGGTACACGCCTTACCTTTGATCAGGCCATGCGCCATCACCCCCAAAGCCTGAACATTCGCCTAGAGCTTGAGCACACCGAAGCAATTAAACGCGCGGTTGAATCAGGCCTGGGCATCAGCTGTATTTCCCGCTTAGCCCTGCGCGACGCATTCCGCCGAGGCAGCTTAGTCCCCTTGGAATCCCCTGAGCTGGATTTGCGCCGACAGTTTTACTTCATCTGGCATAAAAGAAAGTACCAGACTGCCGCCATGCGCGAATTTATCGAAATGTGCAGAGCATTGACCGCTGACGTAACCCGTAGCGATCAAATACAACTGCCAGAGATTCGCTGATCCTGAGACTCACCCCAGCAAGATGGTGGCCCATACAACTGCAATTAGGCTTAACGAGACAAACTGGGCCGCACTGCCCATGTCCTTAGCATTTTTTGAAAGTGGATGACGTTCAAGGGAGATACGATCAATTGCCGCCTCGATAGCTGAGTTGAGCAGTTCAACAATCAGCCCCAGCATACACACAGCAATCATTACCGCCCGCTCGCCAGGGCTGACCTCCAAAAAGAACGCCAACGGCACCAGCACCACATTCAACAAAACCAATTGCCTGAAAGCAGCTTCTCCAGTGAAAGCTGCCCGTAAGCCGGCCAGTGAGTAACCGGCAGCGTTGATAATGCGTTTGAAACCTTTCTGCCCCTTGAACGGTGACATAGTGCATCCCAGCTAAAAAAGCGGCAGCTTACGGTATGCCCTTGAGAAAATCACTCAGTCCTTGATAACTGATTCCAACTGTTGAAGCAGAAGTGCAGCTTGGGTTCTGGTTCTGACCCCCAGCTTACGGAAAATGGCTGTTACGTGTGCTTTGACGGTAGCTTCAGAGACATTCAACTCGTAAGCAATCTGCTTGTTTAGCAAACCATCACAGACCATGGTCAAGACGCGGAACTGTTGAGGCGTCAGGCTAGCCAAACCGGCACTGGCTGCCTTCGCCTCCTCACTCAGGGCGATGGCCTCTTCGCTTTGGGTTGGCCACCAAACATCACCATCCAGTACTTGGCGAACGGCCTCCTGAATAACCTCAAGTGAGCTGGACTTTGGAATGAAGCCACTGGCGCCGAACTCACGGGAACGCGCAACAACTGATGACTCTTCCTGAGCAGAGATCATCACCACGGGGATGTGCGGGTATTGCCCACGCAGCAGTACTAGGCCTGAAAAACCATATGCACCAGGCATGTTCAGATCCAGCAACACCAAGTCCCAATCTGTTTTGCCGGCCAAGCACCCTTCCAGCTCAGCAATGCTGGCAGCCTCAACCAGGCGTACATCTGGTCCCAGCCCGAGGGTCAAAGCTTGCTGCAGGGCACTGCGAAACAGTGGGTGGTCGTCGGCAATCAGGATTTCAAAGGCAGCCATAATTATTCCCGTTCTTGTTGTAAGTACCGACTTGGTTCGGCAGACAGGCACGTAATTATGCAGTGTCGCCTCTCGATAAAAACGGCATCCTTGCGAGATTTTTATAAATAATCTGTGGCGTGCAGCATGCCGAGCAGTGACGGGGTGGTCAAGCGCGTTGGTTTACGGCAAAGTTCGCGCTTTTGCCCCGAGACTCAAAAATGCGAACCCAAGCTTTACGCGCCGACCTGTTGATGCTGCTCACTGCCATGATCTGGGGCTCGGCTTTCATTGCTCAACGCTTAGGCATGGATTCAATCGGTCCATTTCTGTATACCGGCCTGCGTTTTGGCTTGGCGGCAATTATTCTGATCCCCGTTCTCCACCTGCTGCAAAAACGTAATCCCGTCCCTGCCGCACCACTGTCACGCCCACTGCTCACTGGCGGCATCCTGATGGGCTTAGCGCTGTCACTTGGGATCAACCTGCAACAGGTCGGTCTGCTGTTTACCAGCGTTACTAATTCGGGCTTCATCACCGGTTTGTACGTCATTGTGGTACCGATTCTGGGCCTGTTCATCGGGCACAAGACCGGCATCGGTATCTGGCTGGGCGCTTCACTTGCGGTCGTCGGCATGTTCCTACTGAGCGTCGGTGACGGCTTCCATGTGGCCTCAGGCGACTGGTTACAACTGGCTGGCGCCTTCGTCTGGGGCGTTCATGTGCTTCTGGTTGGCGCATTTGCCAGCCGCCATGATCCGTTACGTCTGGCCTTGATCCAGTTTGTCACCTGCGCGGTGATCAGCTTGATCCTCGCAATCGCTCTGGAAGAGATAAAACTGGATGCCATCATCGCTGCAGGCCCGGCCATTCTCTACGGCGGCATTTTCGGTGTTGCGGTGGGCTTTACGCTACAAGTCGTAGCGCAGAAAGATGCTATTGCCTCCCACGCTGCGATCATCCTGTCACTTGAAGCCGTTTTCGCCGCGATCGCTGGGGCAATCTTCCTCAGCGAGTCATTGGAGCTGCGCGGTTACTTTGGCTGTGCGCTGATGTTCACCGGCATGCTGCTGGCTCAGCTATGGCCGAAAAAGACGGCCTAAGCCTCACAGAAACGCTTTCAAGCGCTCGTGCAGAGGATCGCCGAGATCGACTGCACGTGGCGCTTTAGCCGCCAGATAATGCTGGCTGAACACATCAAGATAGGCATTCAACGCATCTGCGGCACGCTCATCGCCCGCCAGCTCTAAGCACAGTGCGGCTACTTCAGCTGTACACAGGTGGTCGTCCCGCTTTGAGCGACGCAAGCGATAGCGGGACAACTGCTCGGGCTGCAAGCTCAATACCGGTAAACGATCCAGATAAGGGCTCTTGCGAAACATCTTGCGTGCTTCGCTCCAGGTTGCATCGAGCAAAACAAACAGCGGGCGCTTGCCTGTGTCTGCTCTAACTTCACTGACCACCCGTTCTGGCGCTGCATACTCACCAGGGAAGACGAGATAAGGCTGCCACTGCGGATCATCTAACAACTCAAGTAAGCGCGGGTCCACTTCAACCCTCGACCAGCCGAACGCGCTGGTATCCGCTACCACATCAGCAATCAGCCAACCGGTGTTGCTGGGTTTGAGGGCTTCAACGTCATGCATGACCAGCGCCATCCCTGAACGCGATTCAACGTTCGGCCTCCAAGCACACAAGCAATGAGTCACCGCCAGACGGCAGTCAGGGCAACGTATCGCCCGACAGCCCCTGGCCAAAAAAGGTTTTTCACTACGGGCGATGCGCTCGGCACGTAAACGGGCGACGGCGTGGCTCATCGGAACATCACCCGATGATAAAAAATAGCAGGCATGGTAACTCCAGACTCAGCGAGCGCGGAGTCTAGCAAAGGCGGACACGAGTTGTTCAACCAGGTATCCAGACTTAACCGCGTATACAGTTTGCACAGCGTGCAGAACGGAGCGAACGCAACGAAGTCCGGCACTGTCGTCAATCGGCCTGCTCAGTTAGGCTAGAATTGACTGAACCTCTTTACCGAGCATCCGGTCTTAAAGAGCGCGATTAAAATCTGGAGAACCCAATGCTGCGTTTAACCTGTCTGGCTGTTGCCCTGACCCTACCGATGTTTGCTCAGGCCGTGACCCTTAAAGATTACGAACTCAGCAAAACGCTGGAGAAAGTAGCGCGCGAGAGCAGCGTCGGCACACCCAGAGCTATCAACGAAGATATTCTCGACCAAGGCTATACCGTCGAGGGCAGTGAGCTGGTGAACCATCTCAGCGTACGCAGCGAACATGCTGCGAAAATGCGCGGCAATCCGGACACCGTTCGTGCGCAACTGGCTAACAGTGTTTGTCAGAACCCAGGCTACCGCCAACTGCTCGCCCGTGGTGCCGGCTTGCGTTACGAGTTCAGTGAATACCGCACCAATCGCCCGGTTACCACCGAGCGATTCAGCAAAGCAGATTGCGGCCTGTAATCACAAACCGCACCTTACTGTTTAGTCGCTTGCCTGTGCTTAGCGCAGGCAACGTGGCTCCCCTCTCCCTTCAACTGCTGCACGCTCAGCCTCACTGAGAAAATCCCTCAGCGGTCTGTTCAATAGCTCAGCACAGGCTACAAGCACATGAGCCCAGCTCGACCGGTTGGCAAACAACATGCCGGCCTCATCCAATGTGCCGCCCCGATTCAGATAGCCCAAAACACGACTCTCCTGACCGAGCAATGGCCACAGGTGCCCACGCGCCACTTCCGGCCGCATATGGCTCAGCAGCACTCGCCGCGCATACGCCTCAGGGAATAGACGGGCGACCAGATCCGCGTTGGCTACCACTTCCTCCTCCCACTGATCACGCGGGCTACGGAAACGACCCGGCTCCTGCAAGTAAACCAGTCGCCAGGCACAATCCGCTTCAGTCAGACGAACAGCGGCTCGCTGCATTTCACCTAGCTGATAACTACCGCACGCAATCAACAGCACCGGGTCATCACCACCTCGCTCAGCCAGCACCAGAGCACCATCACGGACCAGTTGCTGTGCTTGTTCCGCATCAAAGACACAAGGCCGCTCTCGCTTGGCGATCACCATGCAGGCCAGTTGGCCGCGTGCCCCGTAAATTTCCGGCAGCGACGCCAACACCGAGTTGTGATCAGCAGGGAACAACACCCTGACCATATCACTCATCTCACCCAGCAGAGCCTCACAAAAGGTTGTGTCCTGATGGGACTGCTGGTTCTTACCGTTTTCCCATGTATGGGATGTAGCCACCAACGGCCAACCGAGCCAACCCGCCGGGCGCCCGACCTCCTTCTGCTGCCTGGCAAAGATGATGCGCTGGCGAACAGCGCCGAGCATCTTCACGCAGAAGGCCTCATAGCTGGCCACCAGATTCAGGCCACCTTGGTTGGCCAAACAAGCAGACACCACCGCCTCCTCATTTAGCGCCGTGATAACCGCTCCATCGATAGCCTCTAGCTCACTTTCCGGGGTGTTAACCCGATGTTTAAGAGCCTTGAGCACGCTGCCTAAGCGATTGCTGGCCAACTCGTCCGGGTTGCCGACACGGGGTCTCAGCTGCGGGTTAGCTTGAACCAGATCAACAAAGAAACGGTCCAGCGCTGACATCGGCGAGCATGTCTCTGACCGGAAATGCAGCTCCGGAATAACGGGAGCTGTGGGGCGTCGTAACGCCAGCGGGTTATCACGCTCAAGCGGGCGATTGCCTCGATCAGCGAAACAGTCACACGCCTGCTCTAGCTCATTTGGGCTTACCCACAACTGAGCAGCATGCTGGTTGAACAGTGCCCTGGCTGTGTCGTCGAGATGGGGATTGCCCGGCAGCGGCAGGTTATGCGCCGCATTGCTGCCGTCACCGTAAAAGCCAAAGCCCTTGGTGGTTTCAGCAATGCCATAAGGAATCGGCAGGGGGTAATTCAGCAGCCCGTTTTTATATTCGTCTACACGATGCCCCAGGCGCTGCTCCATCTCCCACAACGCACAGACAAATGCCGCTGGGTCGCGCCCGTCGAAACTCATGGGATCAAAGCCACAGTGTTGGAGATGCTCGCGAAAACCCGCCAAGCCCGCAGGGGTACCCAGCTCAGTACGCTGTTCAATACGACGACCGTTGGCGATCATCACCGGCAAAGCCACACCGCAGTCTTCTGCCCGCCACCAACGTGGTATCCAGTCACTGCCGCGCTGCTCCTCGGCAGCACCATCAGACAGAAACGCCACCAGTTTTTCACCCGGCAATGGCAAGTGGGCGTATTGCAGCTCGGCAAAGCCCAGATAACCGCCCTCAGCTATACCACCTGCGGTGTGAGGGTTAACATGGCTGCCAAGGGGCGCATCGACCTGCCCCGAGGCGTTCTGCGCGTAACTGTAGAAGTCAGCTGCCATCCGACTCATACCCGCCTCACTGCGGGGATAGCACTTAGCTTGCTCAGGATGCTGGTTACCTGTGAGTAAGTTCAAAGCCTCAATAGCCGCGACGCAATGCCCTTGCCCCATTAGCCAACCACGGGTTTCACCGGTCAGCTGATTCAGCGCCAGATACCCCGCGTACGCTGGAACCATGTTCAGTGCACCACCGGTATGGCCCTCTGGTGTTACCTTAAAATCCTCGGCCTGCAACGGCGTGCCGTCCAATCGGACACGCTGTGCATAGGTCATATGTACAACCATCCACAGCCCCGCCGACGCCAACCGGTCCAATGCGTGCAGCTGTCGGTATACGCTGCCCACATCTGGCTGCAAGCCAGCCTGTACCACTTGATGAGCCATTCGGTAAACCGCAGCCACAGTCTGCATGCTGTGACGTATTGGCCCGTAGCCACGCTGCCAGTCGGCAAATACTGGCTGCTGTGACGCATGTAAGGCCAACTCATCTGGGCCGGGGAACAACTGGGTCATACAATTACTCCACAAATGTTGTACGTCAGTCTAAAGTCAGCCGCAATATACAGTCGCTGACCCATATCAAGACAAGCCGTCAAGCATTCAGTCAGCCTTGACCACTACATGTTCGCCAAAGGAAGTACGATGGCCCTGCTTAAATTTCTGGGTGCAATTCAACAAGTTACAGGCTCTTGCTACCTGCTGGAGAGCCATGAAGGCGCTAAGGTTTTGCTGGACTGTGGAATGATGCAAGGCCGCAAGGAAGAACAGGAACATAACCGTTCAGCCTTCACCTTCGATGTCAGCAGCCTGGATGCCGTTGTTATTTCACATGCCCACATCGACCACACTGGTCTACTCCCCAAGCTGACTGCCGCCGGCTACCGCGGTCCCATCTATGCCACGCCTCCCAGTTGCGAGCTGATGGAGTTGATGCTGCACGACTCTGCGCACCTTCAAGAAAAAGACACAGAGTGGGAAAACAAATGGCGTGCACGCCGTGCCAGACCACCACTCAAACCGCTTTACACCGTGGAAGATGCGGAAAAAACCATCAAACTTTGCCATGCCTTGCCTTACAGCGAACCTTATGAAGTTGCCCCTGGCATTACAGTGACCTTCCACGAAGCCGGCCATATTTTGGGCTCGGCCATCGTTGAAATAGTGGTACGAGAAAAACTCCAAAGCCGTCGCCTAGTGTTTTCCGGCGATTTGGGTTGCACCACCTCGCCCTTGATGAAGGCCCCCAGCACGCTCAAACAAGCTGATGTGGTACTTCTGGAGTCCACCTATGGCGACCGTGATCACCGCAACACTGAAGAAACACTCGAAGAGCTGGCAGACATCCTGCAACAAGCCCATCGTGATGGCGGCAACGTACTGATCCCTGCCTTTGCTGTGGGGCGCACGCAGGACCTGATCTATTACCTGGGTCGTTTCTATCGTGAAGGTCGCCTGCCGCAACAGGCCGTTTTCCTCGACAGCCCCATGGCCATTCGGGCCAATGCTATCTACTCACGCTATCTGGATGAGTTAGGCACTGCAGGCGACCCAGCTGTCGAGTCCTGCAAAGATATTCAAGACTGGCTGCCTATTCTGCGCTGTACACTGGACACCGATGACTCCATGGCAGTCAACCGGATCAACAGTGGGGCCATCATCATCGCGGGCAGCGGGATGTGTACCGGCGGGCGTATTCTTCATCATTTCAAACACAATCTTTGGCGTGAGAACACCCATATCATCATGCCTGGTTTCCAGGCCAGTGGAACCCTTGGGCGCGCCTTGGTGGAAGGAACCGAGTCGGTCAAACTATTCCACCAACGCATCGCGGTAAGAGCCAAGATTCACACCCTAGGTGGCTTCTCAGCCCACGCCGGACAATCGCAACTGATCGACTGGGTCAGCCATTTCGAGAATAAACCCGAGCTCTACCTGATCCATGGTGAGTTGGAAAAAAGCCGGGCACTGCAATTGGCCATCCGTGACCAACTGGATTGGGATGCAATCATCCCTGAGCCAGGCGAGCAAATCGCCCTTTGATCCATCGTTAGTTCACGAACCTTTGCCCTGCTAATAAGCAGGGTAAAGGCGTTCAAGGAGAAAACCCCATGCCTTACGAATCGGACGTTTATTTGTCCCGGCATGTCCAGGTCAATAACCCCGATCTGAGTCAGCATGTTGATGAGCTAAGCAAACTGGCCACCCCACCCGGCAGCCCAAACCTTGAGCTCTACCGAAGCATGCTGGCCAGTGTGACGCGAATGGCTCAGTCAGACCGCAGCCGCTGGGATGCCAAAATCATGGAGCAGACGCTGCATGAAATGGAGCACGCCTTCGATAGACTTGAGCATTTCAAGCGACGCAGGAAAATTACTGTTTTCGGCTCTGCTCGCACACCCAAGGACAACCCGCTGTACGCTCAAGCGCGCTCACTCGGCAGTGCACTGGCCAGCATGGACTTAATGGTCATCACGGGTGCCGGAGGCGGCATCATGGCAGCAGCCCACGAGGGCGCAGGTCTAGAGCACAGCATTGGCCTGAATATCACACTGCCTTACGAACAAGCTGCTAACCCAACGGTCAGCGGAACTCCAAACCTGCTGTCCTTCCACTTTTTCTTTCTGCGTAAGCTGTTTTTTGTCAAAGAGGCGGATGCACTGGTTCTCTTCCCAGGCGGGTTCGGCACACTGGACGAAGCCCTTGAAGTCCTGACCCTGATCCAAACGGGCAAAAGTCCTATTGTCCCCGTGGTCCTCTTTGACCTTCCTGAGGGCAGATTTTGGCCCAGTACTCTGACCTATCTTGAGGAGCAGCTGCGGGACAACGGCTATATCGTGCCCAGCGATATGAAACTGATGCGCTTAGTTCACAGCGTTGATGATGCCGTCATGGAAATCAGGCGTTTCTACAGCAACTTCCACTCAAGCCGCTGGCTGAACGAAACCTTTGTCATACGCCTCAATCACGACCTGAATGAACGGGCCATGCAGCTCATCAACAGTGAGTTCACGGACCTGTGCGACGGCGGCAACTTCCAGCTTCAAGGACAATGTGACTCAGAACAAGATGAACCTGAGTTCTGCGAGTTGACGCGATTGGCATTCAACTTCAACGGTCGTAACTACGGACGCTTGCGAGAGCTGATCGACGTGCTAAATGAGCCCAACAACTGGTCGACTGACTAAGTGAACTGACTCAAAACCGTATGGAAGACTGGAAGGCTGGCTCGCACCGCAACACACATGATGCACATCTGTTATTGCGGCCAGCTGCCAGGCGTTAATCGTCTGACGCGCCACGCAATAGGCGACTAATCATGTCCATCCCAAAGCCCCGATAAGCCAAAAAGCGCCCCTGTTTGGCACGCTCTCGGGGATCTGCCGGTAGCCTGGCTGAGAACTTACGGCGCCACACCTCTTCAAGCTGCTGGCGCCAGTCAATACCTGAGTCCTCCAGCGCTTGCTGAATATCAGCCCGGTTCAAACCGCGCTGCCCCAGTTCTTCTCGAATCCGGGCCGGGCCATACCCCGCACGCGCACGCTGGGCAACAAATGCCTCGAGGTAGCGAGACTCTGATAGCAGCCCCTCTTCGGTGAGGCGATCAAGAGCTGCCTCAATCAATTCCTCTGTTGCTCCGCGACCACGTAATTTGCGTGTCAGCTCCACACGGCCATGCTCACGGCGCGCCAGCAAATCCATGGCCGCCCGCCGCACAGCAACAGGCGTATCCAAAGCAACAGAGGTCATGTTGATCAATAATCGGCGTCAGCCGATTCATCCGCGGTAGTTGCTGCCTTGGCTGGAGCCGAGTTCGCCAGCAACTGCTCACGAATCTTGCCTTCAACCTCTGCGGCAACCTGTGGATTGTCCTCAAGGTACTTAGCCGCATTGGCCTTACCCTGACCGATCTTATTACCCTGATAGCTGTACCAAGCACCGGATTTTTCCAGCAGACCAAGCTGTACACCCAGGTCGATGATCTCGCCATTACGGTAGATACCTTTGCCGTACAGAATCTGGAATTCAGCTTGGCGGAATGGTGGCGACACCTTGTTTTTAACGATCTTGACGCGGGTTTCGCTACCTACAACCTCATCACCCTCTTTAACCGCGCCGGTGCGGCGGATGTCCAGTCGTACAGACGAGTAGAACTTCAGGGCGTTACCACCCGTGGTGGTTTCGGGGCTACCGAACATAACACCGATCTTCATACGAATCTGGTTGATGAAGATCACCAAGCAGTTGGCGTTCTTGATGTTACCGGTGATCTTACGCAGCGCCTGCGACATCAAACGTGCCTGCAAGCCAACGTGCATATCACCCATTTCACCTTCGATTTCAGCCTTCGGCACCAAAGCGGCAACGGAGTCGACGATGATGACGTCAACGGCATTGGAGCGGACCAGCATATCGGTGATTTCCAGTGCCTGCTCACCGGTGTCCGGCTGAGAAACAAGCAAGTCATCAACATTCACACCGAGCTTACCGGCATAGTCCGGATCAAGTGCGTGCTCAGCATCAACGAATGCACAGGTGGCGCCTTGCTTTTGCGCTTCAGCAATAACAGACAGAGTCAGTGTGGTTTTACCGGAAGACTCCGGGCCGTAGATTTCAACAATACGACCCTTTGGCAAACCGCCAATGCCCAGCGCGATGTCCAGCCCTAAGGAACCGGTAGAGATGGCAGGAATAGCCTGGCGCTCATGGTCGCCCATGCGCATAACTGCGCCTTTACCGAATTGCTTTTCGATCTGGCCCAGGGCAGCCGCCAAAGCGCGCTTCTTATTCTCGTCCATTTAAGTCCTCTCGCATCAGGAAGGGCCTTTAAGCGGCCACCAACAACTGTATAAGTAGACAGTATTATTCCACAGGGCAAGCAACTCGCCTACCCCACAATCGGATTTTCTTCTGCAAGCAAGCCCAAAAGCCCCGCCAGTGCCGCTTTTACCGTCTGTCGGCGCACCGCCTCGCGATCCCCGTCAAACTGAAAACGCTTACTAAACAGACGCTCAGCGTCTCCCCAAGCGATCCAGACGGTTCCCACGGGCTTTTCTGCCGACCCTCCGCCCGGGCCGGCGACACCACTGACAGCCACCGCATAGCGAGCACCACTATTGGCTTGGGCTCCTCTAACCATGGCTTCAACAACCTCCTGACTCACCGCCCCAACTTCAGCAAAGAATGACTGTGGCACCTGTAATTGGCGGGTCTTCTGCGCATTGGAATAAGTAACATAGCCTGCCTCGAACCAAGCAGAACTGCCCGCAATACGAGTAATGGCCTCAGCGATTCCCCCCCCAGTACAAGACTCAGCCGTGGTGACCTGCTCGCCTCTGGCATACAACCTTTCACCCAACTCAGACGCCAGTTCAGTCAACTCATTTTCATTGATTTTCATCTGCACTCCGGGGTTAAGCCTGTGGGGTGGATACCGTACACTAGGCGCTTTTGCGATATAGCCGGACAGCTAACACGATGAGCCAAAGCGACCTCAGTTCTCACACGCCCATGATGCAGCAATATTGGAAACTGAAGAATCAGCATCCAGATCAGTTGATGTTCTATCGCATGGGCGACTTTTACGAGATTTTTTATGAGGACGCCAAGAAGGCTGCGAAGTTACTGGACATTACCCTGACTGCCCGTGGCCAATCTGCTGGACAGTCCATCCCAATGTGCGGCATCCCTTTCCATGCCGCCGAGGGATACCTGGCCAAGCTAGTAAAGCTAGGTGAGTCAGTAGTGATCTGCGAACAGATCGGCGACCCGGCCACCAGTAAGGGGCCCGTCGAGCGTCAGGTCGTACGCATCATCACCCCTGGCACCGTAAGCGATGAGGCCCTGCTGGATGAGCGTCGCGACAACCTATTAGCTGCCGTTCTGGGTGATGAGCGCTTGTTCGGCCTCGCAGTCCTCGATATCACCAGCGGCCGCTTCAGCGTGATGGAAATCAAAGGCTGGGAAAACCTGATGGCCGAACTGGAACGCCTCAACCCAGTTGAGCTGCTGATTCCTGATGATTGGCCACAGGGACTGCCCGCAGAAAAACGCCGTGGCTCACGCCGCCGTGCGCCTTGGGATTTTGAACGAGATACTGCACACAAAAGTCTGTGCCAACAATTCGGCACCCAAGACCTTAAAGGGTTTGGCTGTGAGAACCTGACTCTTGCTATTGGTGCTGCCGGTTGCCTGCTGAGTTATGCCAAAGAAACACAGCGCACTGCTCTACCGCATCTGCGCAGCCTACGACATGAACGGCTGGACGACACCGTCATCCTTGACGGTGCCAGCCGACGCAACCTAGAGCTGGACATCAACCTGGCTGGCGGCCGTGACAACACCCTGCAATCCGTTGTGGACCGCTGCCAGACCGCCATGGGCAGCCGATTGCTAAGCCGCTGGTTGAATCGTCCGCTGCGTGATCGCACTGTCCTAGAAGCGCGCCAGCAGTCTATTGCCTGCCTGCTTGAACGCTATCGCTTTGAGACGCTCCAGCCGCAATTGAAAGAAATCGGTGACTTGGAGCGCATTCTTGCGCGGATTGGCCTGCGAAATGCTCGCCCACGAGACCTGGCTCGCCTTCGCGATGCTCTGGCTGCACTGCCTGAACTGCAAATGGCCATGGCCAACCTCGAGGCGCCGCATCTGAATGGCCTGTCCGAGACCATCAGCACCTACCCTGAGCTGGCAGACCTGCTCGCACGGGCAATTATTGATAACCCACCTGCCGTGATCCGTGACGGCGGCGTACTCAAGACTGGCTACGACGCCGAGCTGGATGAGCTACAAGCTCTCAGCGAAAACGCTGGTCAGTACCTGATGGATCTGGAAGCACGGGAAAAAGCCCGCACAGGCTTGGCCAACCTCAAGGTCGGCTACAACCGCGTGCATGGCTACTTTATCGAGCTACCAAGCAAGCAAGCTGAATCAGCACCGGCCGACTATATCCGTCGGCAAACCCTGAAGGGTGCCGAACGTTTTATCACGCCCGAGTTGAAAGAGTTTGAAGACAAAGCGCTGTCTGCCAAGAGCCGCGCGCTTGCTCGTGAAAAGATGCTCTACGATGAACTGCTGGAACAGCTCATCACCCACCTCGGCCCCTTACAGGACAGTGCAGCGGCACTGGCAGAGCTGGACGTACTGAGCAATCTTAGCGAACGAGCCCTGAATCTTGACCTGAATTGTCCGCGCTTTGTTGATGAACCCTGCATGCGCATTGATCAGGGTCGCCACCCCGTAGTTGAACAAGTACTGACCACACCTTTTGTGGCTAACGACCTTAATCTGGATGACAACACCCGCATGCTGATCATTACCGGTCCAAACATGGGCGGTAAATCCACTTACATGCGTCAGACCGCACTGATCGTGCTACTTGCCCATATCGGCAGCTTTGTTCCTGCTAAGAGCTGCGAGTTGTCATTGGTCGACCGTATATTCACCCGGATCGGCTCAAGTGATGACTTAGCCGGTGGGCGTTCGACCTTCATGGTGGAAATGAGCGAAACAGCCAACATCTTGCACAATGCGACTGAGTACAGCTTGGTATTGATGGATGAGGTCGGACGAGGCACCAGCACCTTCGACGGCCTGTCACTCGCTTGGGCCGCAGCTGAGCAACTGGCTAAGTTACGCGCGTACACATTGTTTGCAACACATTACTTTGAACTGACCGTACTCCCCGAGAGCCAACCTATCGTGGCCAACGTGCACCTCAACGCCACAGAGCACAACGAGCGCATCGTGTTTCTCCATCACGTTCTGCCGGGCCCAGCCAGCCAAAGCTATGGCTTGGCTGTCGCACAGCTGGCAGGCGTGCCGAGTGAGGTAATCCAGCGAGCTAAAGAGCATCTGGCCCGGCTGGAAACCACCAGTCTGCCCCATGATGTACCGCCTACACGAAACGAACAGGCATCAGCTCCTATGCAGAGCGATCTGTTTGCCAGCCTTCCACATCCACTGGTCGAGGAACTGCAAAAGATTAATCCTGATGACCTAACACCGCGCAATGCGCTAGAACTTTTATACGCTTGGAAAACTCGGTTCTAAACATCTTGCTAACAAGCTGATAGAATCGCGCGCATTTTTACGATAGCCCGACTTAACAGCCTGAGCCGTGGCCCATACCTAGCCCGCAAATCCGCTCAGACGGAAGGGCTAGTGCCCGAGGAGAGAATCAGAATGACCTTCGTCGTTACCGACAACTGCGTCAAATGCAAATACACCGACTGCGTTGAAGTCTGCCCGGTTGACTGCTTTTACGAAGGCCCGAACTTCCTGGTAATTCACCCGGACGAGTGCATCGATTGCGCACTGTGCGAGCCTGAGTGCCCTGCACAAGCTATCTTTTCTGAAGATGAAGTACCGGAAGATCAGCAAGAGTACATCGAGCTGAACGCTGAATTGGCAGAAGTTTGGCCGAACATCACCGAGAAGAAAGACTCTCTGCCTGACGCAGAAGAGTGGGACGGCGTAAAAGATAAGCTGCAGTATCTCGAGCGCTAATCTCAGCCCTCAATACGCAAAAAACCCGCCATGTGCGGGTTTTTTTATTTATTACAGGCAAAAAAAGGGGCGGTATTACCCGCCCGCTCTTTTGTCCCTATTCCCTTTTTCCTTTCATCATCCTGATGAGTTGCATCCTTACAACGTCCTACCGCCATCCTGGCAGTTGTGCTTATCCCTGAGCACGGTTCAGATACTAACGTTTTACAGAGCTGATTCAAGCACCTAAAAATACCAGCAAGTAGACAAACCGATCCGATCAGTCAAAATTTTATACTTATAAATCAATAGGATAATTAATTTATTCGATTTTTCTCATCTGCAAAAACGACTTTAACTCACACAAATGTAAGATATGGCTTACACAAACATGTACTAAAAAGCCCGGCATATAGCCGGGCTTTTTAGTCACTCGGACTGTCACTGGAACAGACAGTCACCCGACAAACCATTCTTCTCTAGAATTTCCCGAAGGCGCTTAAGTGCTTCGACCTGAATCTGTCTCACTCGTTCTCGAGTCAGACCAATCTCCTGGCCAACTTCCTCCAGCGTCGCGCTCTCATGGCCGCGCAGACCAAAGCGGCGGATAACAACCTCACGCTGCTTTTCTGTCAGGTCAGATAGCCACTGATCAATACTCTGCGAAAGATCATCGTCTTGGAGTAGGTCACAAGGATCGGTTGGACGATCATCAGTCAATGTGTCCAGCAGCGTTTTGTCCGAATCCTGACCAAGAGATACATCAACCGATGTTACCCGCTCGTTAAGGCCTAGCATGCGCTTCACCTCACAGACTGGCTTTTCCAGCAGTTTGGCGATTTCTTCGGCAGATGGCTCATGGTCAAGCTTCTGTGTCAACTCACGCGCTGCACGCAGATAAATATTGAGCTCTTTTACAACATGAATGGGCAATCTGATGGTACGGGTCTGATTCATGATCGCCCGCTCTATGGTCTGACGTATCCACCATGTTGCATAAGTGGAAAAACGGAAACCACGCTCAGGGTCAAACTTCTCGACAGCCCGTATCAGTCCTAAGTTACCCTCTTCAATCAAGTCGAGTAAGGATAAGCCGCGGTTGACATAGCGGCGGGCAATTTTGACCACAAGACGCAGATTGCTTTCGATCATGCGCTTACGGCCCGCAGAATCCCCCTTTTGGGCCAGACGTGCGAAATGAACCTCTTCCTCAGGCGTAAGCAGAGGAGAAAATCCGATTTCGTTCAGATATAACTGAGTTGCGTCGAGTGCGCGGGTGTAGTCAATAAACTTGTGCTGTTTATTGGCAGGTGAGGAGGTGTTGCCTTGGCGAAAGGGCTTTTCCAAAATTTCATCGTCTTGGCCGACAGTGTTCTCCATAAGGAGTACGTCGTCTTCGACATCAAACTCTGGCACTTCTTTTTGATTGAGAGCCATTATTCTTATCCCTTGCTGAGTTCGACAGCAGGCCCTGAATCAACCTAATCTAAGGTTGTAGCAGAGCCTATCCATTGGCACGCGATTGGGACAAAAAGGCTTCAGATCAACGTCGAGGCAGGTATTGCAAAGGGTCTACGGGTTTGCCCTGGCGGCGAACCTCAAAGTGAAGTTTGACACGGTCAGTCCCCGTCGAACCCATTTCGGCAATCGTTTGCCCAGCTTTGACCCTTTGGCCCTCCTGCACCAATAACCTACGGTTGTGCCCGTATGCACTAACGTAGGTGTCACTGTGTTTGATAATCACTAACTCGCCGTATCCGCGCAGTCCACTTCCCGCATATACGACAGATCCATCAGACGCAGCTAAGACAGGCTGTCCCAATTCACCACTGATATCAATACCTTTATTCAAACTACCGTTTGAGGAAAATCGGCTAATAACCTGACCATTTGTAGGCCAAATCCATCCAGAAGCTGACTTTTGTGAAGCAGGTAAAGCTGTCACCGGGGCTGAGGTTTGACGCGTGGCCCCAGGACTAGCTTGAACTGAAGCACCTGAAACAGGCGTACTAGAGCGATTGACAGATGACGTGCTTGCTGAAGCGCTCGCTGTAGTCGTGCGGGGCGTCGGTGCATTTGCAACTACAGTGGATGTGCCAGGCTGTCCATCAAAACGAATGATCTGCCCCACTTTAATCGTATACGGCGCATAAATTTTGTTACGAACGGCAAGAGCCTTCCAGTCCCAGCCATAACGGAAAGCAATGGAGTACAAGGTATCACCGCGCTGAACACGGTATTGTCCAGCGGTTACTGGTTGACGTCGCTGGGCAGTGGAGTGACTCCCACCGCCACTTCGATCTTCAACATAAACCTGACTGGAGGATGAACTACTACAGCCGCTAATCAGAGAACTCAGAACAAAGCCACTCAACAGGCAGCGAACAGTGCTGGAACTAATTGACCGTTTGATCACTGTGATACCCACCCATTTCTCCCCTTTCTTATTGGCCTCCGTACAAGAAGCACAACCACTTTCGTACAGAGCCTAGAGCTTAGTGCAATCGTGCTAGACAACAGAGCCTGAGGATGCAGATTCTCGACTTGTACGCTTGCCCAACCACTCTACCCCCAATACTAGAACTACCGCCGCAACAGCAAGAGCTATAGCAGCCAGTACATGAGGCTCCTGACCAACTAAATTATTGAACTGATGTGGCAGAAGGTTTTCCTGCAACAAGGGATAAGACTCGCCATGACTGTTGGTTTGCCAGGTAAGCGTTTGTTTCCAAGGCCACACTTTGCCCAATGAACCGAGTATCAGGCCGGCAAGAGTGGCTAAGGTCATATCCCGGACATGGTGCAGCAACCAGCTCAATAGCCGCGAGAACGTCATCAGCCCAAGCACACAACCGGCGCTAAAGGTAGCCAGAACAAAGAAGTCTAGATTCTTTAAAGCTCCCAATACGACAGGGTATAGCCCCATCAATACGAGAATAAAGCTGCCTGAAATCCCTGGAAGAATCATGGCACTGATCGCAATAGCTCCGGCTATAAACAAAATCAGCGGTGTCGCTTCCAGTTGCAAAGGTGCAGCCAGGGTAATCCAGATGGCCAGTGCCATACCTGCTACAAAGCCGATCAAGCGCCCCACATTCCACAGTACAACTTCGCGCCCAACCAGATACACAGACACCAAAACGAGGCCAAAAAAGAACGACCACAGTAAAACCGGCTGCTCCAGCATCAGATAACTGATCAGCCGTGCCAGCGTAAACACACTGGTCAGCACGCCCAGTAGAACAATAAGCAGGAATGTGGCATCACAAGCGCGCCAAGCCTCGGTAATACGACCGCGTAAAAACAAGCCAATGGCTCTTGGTGATGCAGAGAAAGAAGCCAGTAACTTATCGTAGATCCCTGTGATTAAGGCGACAGTACCACCAGAAAATCCGGGCACGACATCAACCGCCCCCATAGCCAGTCCCTTGAGGTACAGCAGTAACGAATCTTTCACAACACGTCCCAAATAATGTGTTTTAAGCGAGTTGACCGTTAATCAACGGTACAAAGCGGACTGCATCCAGCACCTGGCGAGTGAATCCGCTCTCCTCTCTGACAATCAACACAAGCTCCTGCACATCGCCTGCCCCGACCGGAATAACAAGACGACCACCTGGAGCCAGTTGATCAAGCAAGGCTTGTGGTACGTTGGAAGCTGCCGCCGTGACAATGATGCCGTTGTAAGGCCCCAATGCATTCCAACCTTCCCAACCGTCCCCCCAGCGGAACACCACATTGCGCAGGTTGAGCTGCGCCAAACGCTCCTTGGCCTTATCCTGCAAAGTCTGGATACGCTCGACGGTGAAGACCCGCTCAACCAACTGAGACAAGATTGCGGTCTGGTAACCAGAACCAGTTCCAATCTCCAGCACTTTGTCCAATGGACCGGCGGCAAGCAATAGCTCACTCATGCGAGCCACCATATAAGGCTGTGAGATGGTCTGGTTGCAGCCAATGGGCAGCGCCGTGTCTTCATATGCACGATGCGCCAGAGCCTCATCTACAAATAGATGACGCGGTGTGCGGCGAATCGTTTCAAGTACGTGAGCGTTACTCAGGCCTTCTTCATACAGGCGCTGAATCAGACGCTCACGGGTACGCTGGGAGGTCATACCGATCCCATGGTGGGTCAGCTCTTCACGCTCACGTCCAATCACAGTAAGTCCTCCACCCATTCCTGCATGGGGCCAAAGCCTTCCTGAAAGGTACGATCCAGTTGTAAGGGGGTAATAGAGACATAGCCTTGCATGACTGCGTGAAAATCCGTTCCTTGTCCGCCATCCTCGGCGTCGCCTGCTACTGAAATCCAGTAGCCCTCTATACCACGTGGATTGACCACTTTCACCGGTGCGGCTGCGCGCGCACGATGCCCAAGGCGGGTTAGCCTTATGCCGCGAATATGATCGAGTGGCAAATTAGGGATATTGACGTTAAGCACGGTACGCGGAGGCAGATCGAGTTTTTCCTGAGCCTCTATCAATTTACGCGCTACATAAGCAGCAGTCGGCAAATTATCCGGCTGACGCGAAAGCAGTGAAAAAGCAAAAGCCGGCCTCGACAGGAATCGACCCTCCAGGGCGGCCCCGACCGTACCTGAATAGAGCACATCATCTCCAAGATTGGCCCCTAGGTTAATACCGGACACAACCAGGTCAGCAACCTCAGGCAATAATCCGTTTAGTCCCAAGTGCACACAATCCGTCGGGGTGCCGTTAATACTGATAAAACCATTAGGCAAAGTGGTCGGATGCAGGGGGCGGTCCAGCGTCAATGCGCTGCTTACACCGCTTCTGTCCTGATCAGGAGCAATGACAGTGCAGCTCGCATAATCAGCCAGCGCGTCATACAACGCAGCCAGACCTGGAGCAGCCACACCATCATCATTAGAAATCAGAATACGCATGTGTTTTCCGTCTGCCCTGCAGGCAAAAGATCAACAAGCTCGCGCACTACGACAGTGGCGAAGCATCCAGCCGGCAGGACGAATTCCAGTTGCAGAATGTCAGACTCGGGATAATGCCACGAGAGACCGCTAATGGGGAGGCGCAGGATACGACGTTCGTGTGTCATACCTGCGTCAGCCAGCCACGCAACAAGATTGGGCTCCTGCTGTGCCAATACCTGTTCAAGTGCCTGCTCAATACCGCCTGCTCCGGAAATCCCTGCTCCCCAAAGCGGCCCAGTGGGATGGAGGTCCAGCTGTTCAAGGCGAGGATCAGAGCATTGAGGCTCATCTGCCAAAAAGAAACTGCGGCTATCGGTAAACGCCAGAAGGTCTCCCGGCAGAGCCCTATTCCAAGTCCCTTCTTGTACTCGCTCAGCTAAGATCTTGTTAAACAGGTAACTGCGCACAGCAGAAAGCAGCCTGGAGCGCACGTTACGCTTTTCCGGTAGTTTCTTTTCGTCAGCAAAATGCCGGGCATGGGCAATATTGCCACCCTCGAAACCGAATCGCTGCAACCCGAAATAGTTCGGCACGCCCTGTACCGCAATTTGACGAAGGCGTTGTTCTAGCGCTTCACGATCTGCGACCAACTGAGTAAGGCGAAGGGTAAAACCATTGGCAGAATGAGCACCACGCTGCAATTTTCGAGTGTGGCGCTGTTGTTTGAGGATGCGCAGGCAGCCATTTTCTGCGGCACTTAGATCAGGATCGGACTTACCTGGTAAGTGCAGGCTGAACCACTGCCTGGTCAGGGCTTGGCGGTCTTTAAGACCGGCATAGCTAATTAAGCGCAATGGAACACCAGCAGCCTTGGCGATACGTTTAGCAGCATCCTCGGTGTTCAGCTCGCGCTTTTCCACCCACAGCCAAAGATGCTCACCCTCGCCCGCCAGCGGAATATCCAATACCTCATCGACCTGAAAGTCTTCAGCAACAGCCTTGAGTACCGCAGTACCGCATGGTCCCTGAAATGCGCGGGGGCCGAGCAGTTGAAGTTCATTCATCGCTTCACCAACAACGCGACTGCATGGACTGCAATACCTTCTTCACGGCCAGTGAAGCCCAGCTTTTCCGTGGTAGTCGCCTTGACGTTGACCTGATCAAGTTCAACCTGCAGGTCTTCAGCAATCAGTTGGCGCATGCTCTCGATATGCGGCGCCATCTTCGGCGCCTGAGCGATGATAGTGGCATCGACATTACCCACCTGCCAGCCGCGGTCAATCAACAGCGATACGACGTGACGCAGCAAGACACGGCTATCGGCGCCTTTATAAGCGGCATCCGTATCCGGGAAATGCTTGCCGATATCACCTAATGCAGCGGCTCCGAGCAACGCATCTGAGAGCGCATGCAAAAGCACATCGCCATCTGAATGCGCAAGCAGACCAAACTTGTGGGGAATCTGTACGCCACCCAGGGTAATAAAACTTCCCTCGGTGAAGCGATGAACGTCGTAACCGTGGCCAATACGCATAAAAAACTACGCCCTGAAAAAGTCAGGGCGTAATTCTACATGCTCACACCGCCTTACTGGCGAAACCGTGCGTATTACTTGTCGGTTTAAGCCTTCAGAGCACTGGCATGATGGCGCAAGTGGTCATCAATAAAGCTGGCAATAAAGTAATAGCTGTGGTCATAGCCTGGCTGCATCCGCAGAGTCAGTGGGTGACCAGCGGCCTGCGCCGCAGCCTTTAGTGCATCGGGCTTAAGCTGACCGTCTAGGAAGTCATCCCTGTCGCCCTGATCAACCAGAAGCGGAAGTTTCTCTCTGGCCTCTGCAATCAGTGCACAAGCATCCCATTCACGCCAGCGTGAGCGGTCTTCACCCAAGTAATTAGTGAACGCCTTTTCACCCCACGGACAGTTGATCGGGTTACTAATCGGTGCGAAGGCCGAAACTGACAGATAACGTCCCGGATTACGCAGCGCACAGATCAAAGCCCCATGACCGCCCATTGAGTGGCCACTGATGCCTCGTTTGTCCGATACCGGAAAATTAGCCTCAATCAGCGCGGGTAACTCCTGCACCACATAGTCATACATGCGGTAGTGGCGCGCCCAAGGCTCCTGGGTCGCATTCACATAAAAGCCCGCCCCCAAACCGAAGTCCCAAGCTTTTTCAGGATCGTCAGGCACGTCATCACCACGCGGACTGGTGTCAGGCGCTACGATGATCAACCCCAGCTCAGCTGCAAGTTTGTGCGCACCCGCCTTCTGCATGAAGTTTTCGTCCGTGCAGGTCAAACCACTCAACCAGTACAGCACGGGTAGTTTTTCGCCCTGCTCGGCCTGTGGTGGCAAATACACCGCAAAGACCATGTCGCACCCCAGCACAGATGAGCGATGACGGTAGCGCTTGTGCCAGCCACCTGCGCTCTTCTGGCAGGACATGTTTTCAAGTGTCATAACAGCCCCTCAGCATCACGGATAGTGGCCGCCAAGGCGACCACTATCCGGACTGATCAGTAGTGGATAACGGTGCGGATGCTCTTGCCTTCGTGCATCAGGTCGAAGGCCTTGTTGATGTCGTCCAGCCCCATAGTGTGGGTAATAAAGGTATCCAGCGGGATTTCACCTTTCTGCGCCTTTTCCACATAGCTTGGAAGTTCGGTGCGCCCCTTTACGCCACCAAATGCTGAACCACGCCATACACGACCAGTCACCAGCTGGAACGGACGCGTGCTGATCTCGGCCCCAGCCTCAGCAACACCAATAATGACTGACTCACCCCAACCCTTGTGCGCACACTCAAGGGCAGCCCGCATCAGCTGCACGTTACCCACACATTCAAAGCTGTAATCCACACCACCGTCGGTCATCTCAACAATGACTTCCTGAATCGGCTTGGCGAAATCCTTAGGGTTGACGAAATCAGTTGCCCCCAACTCACGGGCGACCTCGAATTTAGCTGGATTGATATCGATGGCGATGATGCGCGAGGCTTTGGCCATCTTGGCGCCGATGATCGCCGCCAAGCCGATTCCGCCCAGACCGAAAATGGCAACCGTGGCGCCCTCTTCGACTTTGGCCGTGTTCAGTACTGCGCCGATCCCAGTAGTCACACCACAACCGAGCAGACAGACCTTCTCCAGCGGTGCTTCTTTAGGAATCACAGCCAGAGACACCTCAGGCAGAACGGTGTACTCGGAGAACGTCGAGCAGCCCATGTAGTGATAAATCGGCTGACCGTTGTAGCTGAAACGGCTGGTTCCGTCAGGCATCAGCCCCTTACCCTGGGTCGCTCGCACAGAGCTGCACAGGTTGGTCTTACCGGACTTACAGAACTTGCACTCACGGCACTCAGCGGTATACAGCGGAATAACGTGATCGCCGACTTTAACCGAGGTAACACCCTCGCCAACAGCCTCAACGATGCCGCCACCCTCGTGACCCAAAATAGACGGGAACACACCCTCCGAGTCAGCACCGGACAGGGTATAGGCATCCGTATGGCAAACGCCGGTGGCAACGATACGCACCAGCACTTCACCCGCTTTCGGCGGAGCTACGTCGACTTCAACGATTTTCAGTGGCTCATTAGGGGCAAATGCTACAGCGGCACGGGACTTGATCATGTCGTCTCTCTTATCAGGTTAGAACACTGGCTCGAAGTGTAGATCAATGCCACAGATAAATAATTGAGCAAAAAACAAAACATTCTTGCTATATAGGGATAATCAACTTTATCAGAGCACTATCCATGAGCCGCTGGGAAGGTATTGACGAATTTGTGGCTGTAGCAGAATGCGGCCAGTTCACCGCTGCCGCTGAACGACTTGGCCTGTCCTCGTCACAAGTCAGCCGGCAAATCGCCCGACTCGAAGAACGTCTGCAAACCCGCCTGTTTTATCGCAGTACACGGCGCGTAGCCCTAACAGAAGCTGGAACCACGTTTCTGCAACACTGTCAGCGCCTGCAAGACGGCCGCGAAGAAGCCTTACGCGCCATGGGCGACCTCAGCAGTGAACCTAAAGGGTTGCTGCGCATGACCTGCGCAGTCGCCTATGGCGAACGCTTTATCGTTCCGCTGGTCACCGACTTCATGATTCAACATTCGCAGCTGCGGGTAGAAATAGAGCTAAGCAACCGCCCCCTCGATTTGCTCCACGAGGGGCTCGACCTCGCCATTCGCTTGGGTCGCTTGCAGGATTCACGCTTGGTCGCCAGCCGCCTTGCTCCGAGACAGATGTATCTGTGTGCAGCGCCTACTTACCTAGAGCGCTACGGCCGACCGCATAGCCTTTCAGAGTTAGCACGACACAATTGCCTAATCGGCAGTTCCGATCTGTGGAACTTTCAAGCCAACGGAAGCGACGCCAGCTTGCGCGTTAAAGGTAACTGGCGCTGCAACAGTGGCCAAGCTGTACTTGAGGCTGCGCTACGCGGCTTGGGCTTGTGTCAGTTACCGGACTATTACGTTTTAGAGCACTTGCGCAGTGGCGCGCTTGTATCCTTACTGGAAAGTCAGCAACCACCTGATACCGCAGTATGGGCGCTGTATCCACAGCAACGACACCTGTCCCCCAAAGTTCGGCAGTTAGTGGACTATCTCAAAATGGGGCTGGCAGAACGCAACGAATACCGCACCTGATCAGGTGCGCTGTTGCCAAAGACGATTCAAGGTGAGTAAGTCTTCAGGTCGAGTGACTTTGATATTGTCCGAGCGACCTTCAATCAATCTCGGCGACTTGCCGCTCCACTCGACTGCAGATGCCTCATCCGTCACCGCCACACCAGCGATCAGCGCCTCGGCCATGGCCCGCTGCAGCTCACCGACACGGAACATTTGAGGAGTGAAGGCCTGCCAAATTGTTGAGCGATCAACCGTACCCTGAACTCGCCCATCAGCACCTGCTCGTTTGAGCGTATCCCGCGCAGGTACTGCAAGCAGGCCACCTACAGGATCATCAGCCAACTCGCTCAGCAGTAAATCAAGGTCTTCACGAGCCAAATTGGGACGTGCCGCATCATGCACCAGCACCCAATCATGATCGCGGGCGCCAAGCTCTGTCAGTTTGAGCAAACCACTAAGCACCGAATCGGCACGTTCAGCACCGCCTTCAGCACGGGATATGCGCTCATCAGCCGCACATGGAAGGCCTGGCCAATAAGGGTCATGTTCAGCCAAGCTAACAACAATCCCACGCAATTGCGGGTGACTGAGAAAGCAATCCAGGGTGTGCTCAATGATGGTTTTCTCGGCCAGATGCAAATACTGCTTGGGCCGGTCAGCACGCATGCGACTGCCAATTCCGGCAGCAGGGATAAGAGCCCAGAAAAAGGGAGCGTGTTCGGAGTGGGTCATTCGGCCAACTGATAAAGGGTTTCACCTTCTTTGAGCATGCCTAGCTCGTGACGAGCACGCTCTTCGACGGTTTCCATACCGCTTTTAAGCTCCATCACCTCAGCCTCAAGAATACGGTTTCGCTCTTGCAACTGTTGGTTTTCACCTTGCTGATCAAGAATCTGCTGTTTGAGCTCGCGCACTTGGGCAAGGCTGCCATCACCCACCCACAGGCGATACTGCAGGCCAGCCAGCAAAGCCAGTAGCACGACAAACACCCAGAATGATTGATTACGCATAGATGAAACAGTTTCCAGAAAAACAAGGGGCGACTAAAGCCGCCCCTCTTTTACCATGCCTTGGTCCACGAAAAAACGAGTACCGCGAAACAAAGCGATAGTCAGTACAAGTTACCGCTGCCTAGATCAGCCACGGAACTCAGCACGCCCCTTATACGGAGCCTTGCCAGCCAGTTGCTCTTCAATACGCAGCAGTTGGTTGTACTTGGAGACGCGATCAGAACGGCACAGCGAGCCAGTCTTGATCTGGCCAGCAGCAGTACCGACAGCCAAGTCAGCAATGGTGCTGTCTTCAGTTTCACCGCTGCGGTGAGAGATCACTGCAGTGAAGCCAGCGGCTTTTGCCATCTGAATAGCTTCCAGAGTCTCTGTCAGCGAACCGATCTGGTTGAATTTGATCAGAATTGAGTTGCCGATCTTCTCTTCAATGCCACGCTTGAGGATCTTAGTGTTGGTTACGAACAGATCGTCACCAACCAGTTGAACCTTCTCGCCGATCTTGTCAGTCAGGACTTTCCAGCCAGCCCAGTCCGACTCATCCATGCCGTCTTCGATGGAGATGATCGGATAACGCTGGGTCAGGCCAGCCAGGTAATCAGCAAAACCTTCAGCACTGAATACTTTCCCTTCGCCAGCCAGATCATACTGACCATCCTTGAAGAACTCGCTCGAAGCGCAGTCCAGCGCCAGAGTAACGTCGTCACCCAGTTTGTAACCGGCGTTAGCAACAGCCTCAGCAATAGCGGCCAAAGCGTCTTCGTTGGAAGACAGGTTTGGTGCAAAACCACCTTCATCGCCCACGGCAGTGTTCAGGCCGCGAGCCTTCAGAACGGCTTTAAGGTGGTGGAAGATTTCAGCGCCCATACGCAGAGCATCAGCAAAGTTCTTGGCGCCAACCGGCTGCACCATGAACTCCTGAATATCGACGTTGTTATCGGCGTGCTCACCGCCGTTGATGATGTTCATCATCGGAACCGGCATGGAATAAACACCCGGAGTGCCGTTCAGGTCAGCAATGTGTGCGTACAAAGGGACGCCCTTGGCCTGTGCAGCAGCTTTGGCAGCAGCCAGAGATACAGCCAGAATGGCGTTAGCGCCCAGAGAGGCCTTATTCTCGGTACCGTCCAGTTCAATCATCGCGCGGTCCAGCGCTTGCTGATCGATGGCATCTTTGCCCAGCAACAGATCGCGAATCGGACCATTGATGTTTGCTACAGCCTTCAGAACACCTTTACCCAGGTAACGGCTCTTGTCGCCATCACGCAGCTCCAGTGCTTCACGGGAACCGGTAGATGCACCGGACGGCGCACAAGCGCTACCGATGATGCCGCCTTCGAGGATTACGTCGGCTTCCACAGTCGGGTTACCACGGGAATCCAGAACCTCGCGGCCCTTGATGTCGACGATTTTTGCCATTGCGTGTAGCACTCCAAAATATTGAGGAAGGGTAATAGCTGCACCTCTAGTGCTTACTGCCTGCTCTGCGACACTAAAGCAGAAGCCTTAAAGGTGCGAGATCGAACCAGCCTGATCAGGCTGTTTCGATGGGTGCAAAACTCTTGATCAAATCATCCAGTTGCTTGAGCTGAGTTAAGAACGGCTCAAGCTTGTCCAAGCGCAAGGCGCACGGCCCATCGCATTTGGCGTTGTCAGGATCCGGGTGGGCTTCAAGGAACAGACCTGCCAAACCCTGGCTCATGCCAGCTTTAGCCAGGTCTGTGACCTGAGCACGGCGACCACCAGCTGAATCAGCACGACCACCCGGCATTTGCAGTGCATGGGTCACATCGAAGAAAACCGGGTAGTTAGTCTGCTTCATGATGCCAAAGCCCAGCATATCTACAACTAAGTTGTTGTAGCCAAAAGACGAGCCGCGCTCACACAGGATCAATTGATCGTTACCGGCCTCTTCGCACTTCGTCAGGATATGTTTCATTTCCTGAGGTGCGAGGAACTGTGCCTTCTTAATGTTGATTACGGCACCAGTTTTAGCCATCGCCACCACCAGATCAGTCTGACGGGACAGGAAAGCAGGCAACTGGATAATGTCGCACACATCAGCCACAGGCTGCGCCTGATAAGGCTCGTGCACATCAGTGATCACAGGAACGGCGAAGGTCTTTTTGATTTCCTCGAAAACCTTCATCCCCTCTTCCAGACCTGGGCCGCGGAACGAGTTGATCGAAGAGCGGTTAGCCTTGTCGAAACTCGCTTTAAACACGTAGGGAATGCCGAGCTTTTCGGTCACACGCACGTATTCTTCACAGGCTCTCATTGCCAAGTCACGGGACTCAATAACATTGATCCCACCGAACAGGACAAAAGGTTTGTCGTTGGCAATCTCAATGTTGCCGACCCTGATGATCTTCTGCGCCATAAATCAGGCTTTCCTTGCTTGCTGGGCCAGTGCTGCATTGACGAAACCACTGAACAGCGGGTGGCCGTCACGTGGAGTCGAAGTGAACTCAGGGTGGAACTGGCACGCCACGAACCACGGATGGTCCGGAGCTTCAACCACTTCAACCAGAGCACCATCGCTGGACCGGCCGGTGATCTTCAGACCTGCAGCAGTCAACTGCGGCAGCAGGTTGTTATTCACCTCATAGCGGTGGCGGTGACGTTCTACGATTACGTCCTTGCCATAACAGGCATGAACCTGCGAGCCAGCTTCAAGCTGACACTCCTGCCCGCCCAAACGCATGGTGCCACCCAGATCAGAGGCATCTGTACGCTGTTCAGTTGCGCCACTCGCATCCTGCCACTCAGTAATCAGACCAACGACCGGATGCTGGCTTGCAGCATCGAACTCAGTGGAGTTGGCATCCTTCCAGCCCAGCACGTTGCGGGCATATTCGATAACAGCGACCTGCATACCCAGGCAAATACCCAAGTAAGGAATTTTGTTCTCGCGAGCGTATTGAACAGTCTTGATCTTGCCCTCGACGCCACGAAGACCGAAACCACCCGGAACAAGAATGGCATCAACGCCTTCCAGTATGTCAGTACCTTTGTTTTCGATGTCTTCAGAATCGATGTAACGCAGGTTCACTTTGGTGCGATTCTGGATGCCAGCATGACTCATCGCCTCAATCAGCGACTTGTATGCATCCAACAGCTCCATGTACTTACCGACCATGGCGATAGTGACTTCTTTTTCAGGGTTGAGCTTGGCATCAACCACTCGATCCCACTCTGAGAGGTCAGCGCTGCCACACTCCAGAGCGAAACGCTCAACAACGAAGTCATCCAGCCCCTGAGCATGCAGAACGCCCGGAATCTTGTAGATGGTATCGACGTCTTCAAGCGAGATCACTGCGCGCTCTTCAACGTTGGTGAACAACGCAATCTTGCGACGCGAAGCTACATCAATCGGGTGATCAGAACGGCAGATCAGCACATCTGGCTGCAAACCGATGGAACGCAGCTCCTTAACGGAATGCTGAGTCGGCTTGGTCTTGGTTTCGCCAGCAGTGGCGATGTACGGAACCAGAGTCAGGTGCATCAGCATGGCACGCTTAGCGCCCACTTCTACACGCAGTTGGCGAATCGCCTCGAGGAACGGCTGCGACTCGATGTCCCCCACGGTACCGCCAATTTCAACCATGGCAACATCAGCACCAGCGGCGCCTTTGATGATGCGACGCTTGATCTCGTCAGTGATGTGCGGAATAACCTGGATGGTTGCTCCCAGATAATCACCACGGCGCTCACGGCGCAGTACGTCTTCGTACACGCGACCGGTGGTGAAGTTGTTGTTCTGGGTCATGGTGGTGCGGATAAACCGCTCATAGTGGCCCAGATCAAGGTCGGTCTCAGCGCCGTCGTGGGTGACAAACACCTCACCGTGCTGGAACGGGCTCATCGTGCCCGGGTCGACGTTAATGTAGGGGTCCAGTTTGAGCATGGTGACCTTCAGGCCCCGCGCCTCCAGGATAGCCGCCAAAGATGCCGAGGCAATGCCTTTCCCCAATGAAGAAACAACACCACCTGTGACGAATATGTAGCGCGTCATGAAAAACCCTAGAAGTCTGCGTTTAGGCGGTCTACGCCGCCGGAGAAAGCGAAGGAAAACTGAAGCCACCCATTGCATTCAGCAATGAGCTAGCCGTGCCGACTCCAGAGGAGACGACAAAAGCTGTAGTAAGACGGGAGCGTAGTCTACCCTAAAGGCCTTATCAGCTCAAACCTTGATCACTCGTCGGAGGAATCCAGCGAATTACGCAGCTCTGCGCACTGCTGGAGCGCAGCTCAGGCCTGTTGGCAAGCGCTACAACCGTCCCATTTTTGCGCAATAGCGGCAAACGGTCACGTACGAACACGGGCAAGCGCCACTCATTGAGCAGTCGCTTCAAATCGCGATGGCCGCGCCCAAGGACATGCATGGCCTCGCCCGCCTGTCGGTAACCGACAGTCCAGTTACCGTCCCCTAGCTCTCCCTCAACAACAACCTGCCCATTACCTGGCAGATCGAGCACTTGAGCAGAGGAAACAGACCACTCCTGCCTTTTTACCGCCTTCAACCAATCGCCACCCAGCCACCAGATGCAATCATGACTGCGCCGCACTTCACCAGAATCAAGACGCCACAGCGGCGATGCATCTGGCCCAGCATCGCGCACAGCCTCCCAACCTGCCCAATGCCCGGCATCAGGCATTCGGGTCAGTGGGCGCAGCCAATAGCGCAAGGCATTACGCTGTCGCGATTCACTCAATCCGCGCAATGCAGGCAATGAAAGCGCCGGGACCGTCAACCAGGGGAACACGCTCGTTGCCTGGGCGGCGTGGAGATCCGCCACAGCAAGCTCATCCAACAACTCTCCAGCCTCGGTCAAGAACCCAGCAGCCCTTGCCATGTTACTTGCAGCAAGTGGCCAGCGCTGCTCTAGCATGGGCATTACCTGCTGTCGCAAGTAATTACGGGCATAACGTTGATCAGCATTAGAGGGATCCTCCACCCAGCACAATCCCTCTCGCTGCGCATAAGCCAAAAGCTCAGCACGGGGGACATCCAACAATGGCCTTAGCAGATAGCCCTGCCCTAAAGGTCGATGTGGCCTCATAGCAGACAAGCCCCGCACGCCCGCACCGCGCAAAAGGCGGAAAAGCAACGTCTCAGCCTGATCATCACGGTGCTGGGCCGTTAGCAACAACTCGTTATGAGCAAGGGTCTCGGCGAACGCCCGATAACGGGCGTCACGCGCGGCCTGCTCGATACTCGCCTGCTGCTTAACTTGTACATAGACCACATCCAAGGACACGCCCAACGCTTCGCACACAGCGCGACAATGAGCCGGCCACGCGTCAGCGGCAGCCTGTAGACCGTGATGAATATGAATGGCAGAAATGGGAGGAAGCCGCTCGCCTTGCGCAAGCGTTGCCAGCAGGTGTAGCAACACCGTGGAATCAAGCCCGCCGGAAAACGCTACCCGCCAGGCTGAAGCTGCGCGCCAGGGAGCCAGATGCTCCAGCAACCTGGCACGCAAGATCATTTAGGCAATGCCGTAGCTCATCAGGCGCTCATAACGACGCTTCAGCAGCGTGTCAGTATCGAGCGCCTTGAGGGTTTTCAACTGTTCCAACAAAGCCTGGCGAATCGACTCTGCTGCAGCTGCCGGGTTGCTATGGGCGCCACCCAGCGGCTCATTGATCACCTGATCAACGATACCCAGACCTTTCAGACGCTCAGCAGTGATACCCATGGCCTCGGCGGCGTCCGGCGCTTTCTCAGCCGTCTTCCACAGGATCGAAGCACAACCTTCCGGCGAGATAACCGAATAGGTGGAGTATTGCAGCATGTTCAACTGATCACACACACCGATGGCCAGGGCACCACCAGAACCACCCTCTCCGATTACAGTGGCGATGATCGGGGTTTTCAAGCGAGCCATTACGCGCAGGTTCCAGGCAATTGCCTCACTCTGGTTGCGCTCCTCTGCATCAATACCCGGATATGCGCCCGGTGTATCAATGAAGGTAATGATCGGCATCTTGAAGCGCTCAGCCATTTCCATCAGGCGGCACGCTTTGCGATATCCCTCAGGACGCGGCATACCGAAGTTACGGCGAACCTTTTCGCGAATTTCACGGCCTTTCTGGTGACCAATAACCATCACCGGCTGACCATCAAGACGGGCCACACCACCCACGATGGCTGCGTCGTCCGAGAAGTGGCGATCACCATGCAGCTCATCGAACTCGGTGAACACGTGCTGAAGATAGTCCAGCGTGTAAGGACGGCGCGGATGGCGCGCCAATTGCGCAATCTGCCAGCTGCTGAGATTGCCAAAAATGCTGGCCGTCAGAGATTGACTCTTGTCTTGCAGGCGGGCGATTTCATCGCTGATGTTCAACGAGTTGTCGTTACCAACCAGGCGAAGCTCTTCGATCTTGGCTTGCAGGTCGGCGATCGGCTGTTCGAAATCGAGATAATTCGGGTTCATATTCATCCGTCTTGCGTCGACGGCCGAGTGGCCGGGGAGCTGTATCCGTAATAGCGCTCTACCTTATAGCAGCAAGCGCACTCTGGTCGACACCCGGTTCTGCACGAAATTTTTCAGTGCAGAACAACTCGGATGCCAATTCCGCAGGGCGAGGCTTTCGCCCATCATTTTCTAGCGGTAGTGCAGAAAGACGTTGTCGCGGCCGAACTGGTCACGCAATGCTTGAATCAGAGTGTCAGCTGGCTCGATTTGCCACTGCTCACCGAACTGCAACAGCGCTTTCGCATCATCACGCGTGTAATCAACACTGATTGGGCAAGCCCCCTTATGCCGCTTGCATAAATCCTCCAGCCAGCGCAGACGATCGCCTTGCAGGTCGGCTGAGGAAACCTTGAGGCGCAGGCTTTCTGCCAATCCTGTACGGGCCTCCTCCAAGCTCATCACCCGCTTGGCCCGCAGGCGCATACCGCCGGAGAAGTCGTCATTACTGACCTCCCCTTCAACCACCACCAGCGCATCCGTCTGCAACAGTGCCTGGGCATTGTTAAAGGCTTCAGAAAACAATGATGCCTCAATCCGCCCTGATCGATCATCCAGGGTGATGAAGCCCATCTTGTCACCCTTTTTGTTCTTCATCACCCGCAGGTTGATAACCAGACCGGCCACAGTCTGTGTTTCACGTGACGGCTTGAGATCAATAATCCTCTGCCGGGCAAAACGACGAACTTCGCCTTCGTACTCATCAATCGGGTGCCCCGTTAGGTAGAGACCCAGCGTATCTTTCTCACCTTTAAGACGCTCTTTAAGCGTCCACTCACGGGCATTACGGTGGTTAGCGTACACATCCGCCTCAGCGTCCGCGAACACCCCACCGAACAGATCCATATGGCCGCTGTCATGGCTGCGGGCGGTCTGCTCTGCTGCTTGAATAGCTTCCTCCATCGCAGCCTGTAAAACAGCCCGATTGCGATCGATATTGGCCTGATACGCTTTGGGCTCATCGTAAAAATGTGGTCCAAGGCGATCCAATGCACCTGCGCGGATCAGTGCTTCAAGGGTGCGCTTGTTAATTCGCTTAAGGTCTACGCGGTCACAGAAATCGAACAGCGTTTTGAACGGCCCACCCGCATTGCGGCATTCCGTAATGGCCTCAACCGGCCCCTCGCCAACTCCTTTAATCGCGCCCAAGCCATATACGATCTGGCCGTCATCATCCACGGTAAAACGAAATTCTGAGTTATTGACGTCCGGCGCCACGATGCGCAGCTTCATGCTGCGACACTCTTCAATCAGCGTCACAACCTTGTCGGTGTTCTGCATATCCGCAGTCAGCACCGCAGCCATGAATGGTGCGGGGAAGTGCGTTTTCAACCAGGCCGTCTGATACGAAACCAGACCATATGCAGCTGAGTGCGACTTGTTGAAGCCGTAGCCAGCAAACTTCTCTACCAGGTCAAAGATGTTTCCCGCGAGGTCCGCATCAATATTGTTCTTGGCGCAACCTTCAATGAAGCCGCCGCGCTGCTTGGCCATTTCCTCGGGCTTTTTCTTACCCATGGCCCGGCGCAGCATGTCCGCACCGCCCAGGGTATAACCAGCCATGACCTGCGCGATCTGCATCACCTGCTCCTGATACAGGATGATGCCGTAAGTCGGCTTCAGTACAGGCTCCAGTCCGGCGTACTGGTAGTCCGGATGTGGGTAGGACAACTCAGCGCGACCATGCTTACGGTTGATAAAGTCGTCCACCATGCCTGATTGCAGTGGGCCGGGACGGAACAGCGCCACCAGAGCGATCATGTCCTCTAGGCAGTCAGGCTTGAGCTTCTTGATCAACTCCTTCATGCCACGGGATTCAAGCTGGAACACCGCTGTGGTTTCAGCCTTTTGCAGCATGGCGTAGGTGGCTTTGTCATCCAGCGGAATGAAATCAATATTCACCGGTTCCAGGCCTTTCTTGGCCTGCTCGCGGTTAATGATTTCCATCGCCCACTTGATGATGGTAAGCGTGCGCAGACCAAGGAAGTCGAACTTCACCAAGCCCGCAGCCTCTACGTCATCCTTATCAAACTGGGTTACGAGGCCACCGCCCTCTTCATCGCAGGCAATGGGGGCAAAGTCTGTCAGTTTGGTGGGCGCGATAACGACACCACCGGCGTGCTTACCGGTGCCACGGGTAATACCCTCCAGCTTGAGGGCCATGTCCCATATTTCAGCCGCCTCTTCATCATTCTTGAGGAAGTCGCGCAGGGGCTCTTCCATCTCGAAGGCTTTTTCCAGCGTCATGCCGACTTCAAATGGAATCATCTTCGACAGGCGGTCAGCCAGGCCATAAGACTTGCCTTGTACCCGTGCCACGTCGCGGACAACAGCCTTAGCCGCCATACTGCCGAAGGTGATGATCTGACTTACAGCATTACGCCCGTACGCCTCGGCTACATAATCAATCACCCGATCGCGACCCTCCATGCAGAAGTCGACGTCGAAGTCGGGCATGGAAATACGTTCTGGGTTGAGGAAGCGTTCGAACAGCAGGTCATAAGCCAACGGATCAAGGTCGGTAATTTTAAGCACGTACGCTACAAGGGAGCCCGCACCCGAACCACGACCAGGCCCTACCGGCACACCGTTATTCTTGGCCCACTTAATGAAGTCCATAACGATCAGGAAGTAGCCGGGGAACCCCATCTGGATGATGATATCCAGTTCGAAGTTAAGTCGATCGACATACACCTGGCGCTTGGATTCGTAGTCAGGCGTGTCTTTCGGCAACAGAACCGCCAAACGCTCTTCCAGCCCCTCGAATGAAGCATGGCGCAGATAATCATCAATACCCATGCCATTTGGCGTGGGGAAGTCGGGCAGAAAGTATTTGCCTAACTGAACTTCGATATTGCAGCGTTTGGCAATTTCAACAGTGTTTTCCAACGCTTCTGGCAGGTCGCTGAACAGCTCCGCCATTTCCGCAGGAGATTTGAGGTACTGCTGATCGGAGTATGTACGCGGGCGCCGGGGATCATCCAACGTACGCCCCTCACCAATACAAACGCGTGTTTCGTGGGCCTCGAAATCGTCTTGCTTGAGGAAACGCACATCGTTGGTCGCAACCAGAGGTGCGCCACAGCGATCAGCCAGCGCTACTGCAAGGTGCAAATATTCTTCGTCATTTACTCGATTGGTTCGCTGCAGTTCGAGGTAGAAGCGATCTGGGAATACCGACATCCACTCTTCAAGCAGAGTCTGGGCAACTGCCTCCTCACCATTGAGCAGTGCTTGACCTACCTCCCCTTCCTTCGCCCCAGACAGCGCGATTAGCCCTTCAGCGGCCTCTTTGACCCAGTCCCGCTGGATAATGACCAAATCGTTACTTTGCCCTTCGGTCCAGCCACGGGAAACCAGTTCTGTAAGATTGCGATAGCCCTTGGCGTTCATGGCCAGCAAGGTCATGCGACTCAGCGGGCCATCCTCTTCGGCACTCGCCAGCCAAATGTCTGCACCGCAAATTGGCTTGATGCCTCCCCCCATGGCGGTTTTGTAGAACTTAACCAATGAGCACATGTTGCTCATATCAGTAACCGCAACCGCCGGCATTCCAGCAGCAGCGACTGATTTGACCAATGGTTTAACCCGCACCAATCCATCTACAAGGGAAAACTCAGTATGCAGACGCAGGTGGACGAATGAAGGAGTCATGGCAGCCCTAAATAAAGCAGGAGAAACGACAAAGGAGGGATTGTACAGCCAAGCGGCAGGCACGCTACAAGCGTAAGTTCAGACCTGCCATTTAGGCAAAAGTTGACCCATTCAGTCTTGCAGCAGCGCCTTGACTGGCCCGAACGAGCGGCGGTGAATCGGCGTTGGCCCCAGTCGCCGCAGCGCCTCTAGGTGCACCGGGGTTGGGTATCCCTTATGCCCGGCGATGCCGTAACCTGGATACTGCTGATCCAACACCAGCATCTCCCGGTCGCGGCTGACTTTAGCCAAGATTGAAGCAGCTGCAATAGCCGGAACTTGACTGTCGCCTTTAACCACAGCAGCACTCGGTACATTGAGTTTAGGGCAGCGATTACCGTCGATTAGTGCGAGCTCTGGCTTAACGCTCAACCCTTCAACGGCTCTCTGCATTGCCAACATGGTCGCCTGGAGGATATTGAGCTGATCAATTTCCTCGATTTCAGCACGGGCGATGCACCACGCCAATGCCTTTTCCTTAATCTCGTCAAAGAGCTTTTCGCGACGAGCTTCGGTGAGCTTCTTTGAGTCATTCAAGCCAATGATCGGCCGCGCGGGATCCAGAATCACAGCAGCAGTCACAACAGCACCACAAAGCGGGCCACGTCCCACTTCATCGACACCTGCTACCAATTCTTGGACGAGCGAAAAATCCATACCCAGCTGCATCAGTTACTCCCCACCAGTTGCAACACAGCATCAGCCGCCTGCCTGGACGCGTCACGGCGCAGCGCCCGGTGAATCTCATCAAACCCTTCAGTCTGAATCTCACCACCATCAATAAGCGGGGACAACGACTCAGCAAGGGCATCAGGCGTTGCCGCATCCTGGATCATCTCGGGCACCAACAAACGCTGAGCCAGTAGGTTGGGTAACGATATATATGCACTGGTGACCAGCCGTTTGAGGATCCGGTAGGTCATTGGCGCGACTTTATAGGCCACCACCATTGGACGCTTATAGAGCAGCGCTTCTAGGGTCGCAGTACCTGAAGCAATCAGCACTGCATCACATGCAGCGAGTGCTTCATGGGAGCGCCCATCGAGCAGCGTAAGCGGTAGATTACGCCCGGACAGCATCTGCTCAAGCTGAGCGCGGCGCTCAGGACTGGCACAAGGCAGCACAAACTGAATACCTGGGCGCATCGCTTGTAAGCGCTCAGCCGAATCAAGAAACAGACTACCGAGTTTGGCCACTTCTCCGCCACGACTACCCGGCATCAAAGCCACGACAGGAGCATCGGCAGGCAAGTTGAGCGCTAAGCGAGCGGCAGCACGATCGGACTCCAAGGCAATGGTGTCTGCCAGTGGATGCCCTACAAAGCGCACAGGGACTTGATGCTCTTCATAGAACCGGGCTTCAAACGGAAACAGGGTCAGCATCAAGTCGCAGGCTTCGCGAATCTTCAACACACGCTTTTGCCGCCACGCCCAGACGGACGGGCTCACATAATGCACGGTCTTGATCCCAGCCTGACGCAGTTTCAGTTCAACACCAAGGTTGAAGTCGGGAGCGTCAATTCCGATGAAGACATCCGGTTTCTCATCAATCAACGTACGGATCAGACGCTTACGGCGCGACAGTAGCTCAGGCAATCGCCCCAGCACCTCAACCAGCCCCATTACGGCCAGACGTTCCATCGGGAAGTAGGAAGTTAGGCCTTGGGCCGCCATCAGCGGACCACCGACGCCAATAAACTTGACATTGGGGTGACGGGCCTTCAGCGCCTGCATCAGGCCAGCACCGAGAATATCACCAGAGGCCTCACCCGCGACCAGTGCGACCGTCAATAATTCAGTCATGACTTAGCGGGTAATGCCGCGTTTGGATGCTAGGATCGAGTCACGGAAGATCGCAACCTCCGGGAAGGTAGCGGCAGACTCATCCAGCTCAGACATAGCCTGCTCAACGGTCAAACCCTGGCGGTAGACGGTCTTGTATGCCCTGCGCAGTGCAGTAATAGTTTCAGCGCTGAAACCACGGCGGCGCATGCCTTCAAAGTTCATACTGCGAGCTTCAGCCGGATTACCAAATACCGTAACAAAAGCAGGCACATCCTTACCGATCGCAGTCCCCATACCAGAGAAACTGTGGGCACCAATATGACAGAACTGATGCACCAAGGTGTAACCCGACAGAATCGCCCAGTCATCAACCCACACATGCCCGGCCAACGCTGTATTGTTAACCAGAATGCAGTGGTTACCGATCACACTATCATGCCCAATGTGAGCATACGCCATGATCAGGTTGTGGTTGCCGATTGTCGTTTCACTACGATCCTGAACCGTGCCACGGTGAATCGTCACCCCTTCACGGATGACGTTATCGTCACCAATGACCAATCGGGTAGGTTCGCCACGGTACTTAAGGTCTGGCGTATCTTCCCCAATACTGGAGAACTGATAGATACGGTTATTCTTACCAATCTTCGTAGGGCCTTTAACCACTACATGAGAGGCAATGACCGTACCCTCGGCAATTTCCACATCGGCCCCAATAATTGACCAAGGACCAACAACAACGTTGTCAGCCAACTTGGCACTTGGGTCGATAATGGCGCGAGGGTCAATCAAACTCATAGTTTGCGTTCCGCACAGATGATTTCAGCCGAGCAGACTTCCTTGCCGTCCACTAGGGCCGTGCATTCAAACTTCCAGATACTACGCTTATTACTCAGGTATTTAGCCTGCAGTGTCAACTGATCACCGGGGACAACTGGCTGACGAAAACGCAACTTATCTGAACCCACAAAGTAATACAGCGTGCCATCACTTGGCTTGGAATCCATCATTTTAAAGCCCAGGATGCCAGCAGCCTGAGCCATCGCCTCAATGATCAATACACCAGGCATGATCGGATGTTCAGGAAAGTGCCCGTTGAAAAAAGGCTCATTGATACTGACATTCTTGTAGGCACGAATCCACTTACCTTCAATATCCAGCTCTGCCACGCGATCCACCAGAAGGAACGGATAACGGTGAGGCAAGTATTCGCGAATCTGATTGATGTCCATCATGTGCTGAGAAGCCTGTCAGAGAAAATAAACAAACCGGTTTTATAACCGGTTCAGGCATCAGATGACGTGCCGCCGGCTGAGGTCACGGCCTCAAGCTGTTTTTCCAAAAGTTGGAGACGACGTGCCATATCGTCCAACTGGCGAATTCGGGCTGCACTTTTACGCCACTCGGAAGCGGGCTGCATTGCCGTCCCTGATGAGTAGGAGCCAGGTTCGGTTATGTTGCGCGTCACCATGGTCATACCTGTCACAAAAACGTTATCGCAAACCTCAATGTGACCCACCATGCCAACACCGCCGGCAATCATGCAATTCTTGCCAATTTTGGTGCTACCAGAAATACCACAACAGCCAGCCATGGCCGTGTTATCACCAATCTGGACGTTGTGAGCAATCATGATCTGATTGTCCAATTTGACGCCATTACCGATCAGTGTATCGGACAACGCACCACGGTCGACCGTAGTGTTAGCCCCTATCTCCACGTCATCACCGATAGTGACACCACCGATCTGGGCAATTTTCTGCCATGTGCCCTTCTCGTTGGCAAAGCCGAAGCCCTCTCCACCGATGACAGCACCGGATTGAATAACAACGCGCTTGCCAATACACACATCGTGATAGAGCGTCACACGAGGAGCCAACCAGCCCCCCTCTCCAATGACTGAGCGGGCACCTACAAAGCACTGAGCGCCAATCGTTACATTAGCCGCAACTCGCGCCCCTGCCTCAATCACTGCATGGGCACCGATACTGGCGGTAGGGTCGATTTGAGCATCTGCAGCGACAACTGCTGTTGGATGCACACCTAGAACGGGCAGAGGCTTACGGTCAAAGAGATGCGACAGCTCGGCATAAGCCAGATAAGGATTGGCAACGATCAGTGCATTACCTGAAAAACCCTGTGCATCGGCTTCAGTAAGTAGAACAGCACCTGCACCGGTCGTAGAGAGATATTTGCGGTATTGGGCGTTAGCAAGAAAACTCAAGTGGTCCGGCCCTGCATCCTGCAAAGTAGCAAGACCACAAACCTCTTTATCTGCTGGGCCACATAACGTGGCCCCAAGACGCTCGGCGAGTTCACCGAGACGAAAAACTATAGAAGTCATAATCAACGCAGTTTGTTCATGGCCTCGATAACCTGGCGAGTAATGTCGTACTGAGGCTTGACATCAACTACAGCACCACGCTCGAGAACCAGATCATAGTTACCACGCTTGATCACATCTTCGACGGCCTTATCCAAGTTTGGCTTCAGCTTTTTCAGCATCTCGCGATCAGCTACAGCTTTGGACTCATTCAATTCTTTCGACTGGAACTGAAAGTCACGGGCTTTCTGCTTAAACTCAAGCTCCAGACGCTCACGCTCGGCAGTTTGCATCTTCTCGCCATCTTTAACGAGGCGGTCCTGGATACGCTTGGCATCACTTTCCAGGGTTTTCAGACGATTCAACTGAGGACCGAACTTCTTCTCTGCATCAACGGCATAACGCTTAGCCGCGTCAGATTCGAGCAGAGCCATTTGATAGTTCAAAACCGCAACTTTCATTTCGGCAAAAGCGGGGGTTGCAAACATCACAACACTTAACACAACCAGTTGGGTCAACTTACGCACGCTGCAACTCCTGAGAAACTGTTGGTATTCAAAAAAGTGACGTTTAGAACGTCTGGCCTAGGGAGAACTGGAAAACCTGCGTATCAGCATCATCAGGCTTAACAACAGGCATTGCCAAGCTGAAGCTCAATGGCCCCAGCGCAGTAATCCACGTTAAACCAACACCGACAGAACTGGCCAACTCTCCTGGATCAATATCACTACAACTTGCTTGAGAGCCGCCACAGTTGCTGCTGAAAACGTTACCCACATCCCAGAACACTGCAGTGCGCAATGAACGCTGATCCTTAACAAACGGCATTGGGAACAGAAGCTCTACACCGCCCTGCACGAGAATGTTACCACCGAACGGCAATGGATCTTGGTCTGGATCGGCCAGAGTCCCAGCATTACCTGTCACTTTCTCACCTCGGCTAGGCGTACTACGTGGCCCTAGGCTGTTATCCCGAAAACCGCGTACCGAGTTAAAACCACCGGCGTAATAGTTTTCATAGAATGGCAAGCCATCGGTTGAACCATAGCCGTCTCCATAACCCAATTCGGTATGGAAGCGAAGGGTATAGGTGTCACTCAGCGGTTTGAAGATCTGGCCACGGTAGTCAATCTTGTAGAAAGAAAGATCACTCCCTGGAATCGTAGTTTCTAACACCAGACTTTGCGAGTGACCACGGTTAGCCAAAGTCCCTCGGTTAAGCGTGGACTCAGACCAACCAATCGAAGCTTTAAAGTTCAGGTAGCTATCACCTTCTTTTTCGACGAAGTCAAAGATCTCATCAACGGTATAGCGACCTGTATTGATTGAGTCGTTCTGTACGCTCAAGCCATAAGTCAGGCGCGACGTATCACTGATCGGATAGCCGATGTTGATACCTGCACCGTAACTGTCGACAGAGTAGCTGGAAACATCGGTGTCCAGCTCGTCATAGTCGATTTCACGGAAGAAGGCGTTATAACCCAGGCTCACGCCATCAGGTGTCCAATAGGGATCAACAAAGCCAAAGTTATAGTTGCTCTGGTATTCACTACGTGTCAGACCAAGACTGACACGGTTACCCGTACCAAGGAAGTTGTTCTGGGTGATCGAGCCACCAAGAATCAGACCGGCATTCTGAGCAAAACCGACGCTGGCGGTGATCGATCCAGATGGCTGCTCTTCAACGGTGTAGTTCACATCCACCTGATCATCAGTACCGGGTACTTGGGGTGTTTCGACGTTAACTTCCTTAAAGTAGCCAAGGCGCTCCAGACGAGTCTTCGACTGATCAATCAGATAAGTCGATGCCCAACCACCCTCCATCTGACGCATTTCACGCCGCAGCACCTCATCCTCAGATTTGGTATTGCCACGGAAGTTGATGCGATTCACATAGGCGCGTTTGCCAGGATCAACCACGAAAGTGATTGATACGGTGCCATCATCATGAGCTTCAGGCACACCGTTTACGTTGGCAAAGGTATAACCTTCGTTACCCAGACGCCGAGTGATCAGCTCGGAGGTCGTAGTCATAACCTTACGCGAGAAAACCTGACCTTCCTTAACAAGGAGTAGATTACGGATTTCATCCTCTGCGACTTTAAGCTCACCGCTTAACTTCACATCACGTACGGTGAACTTCTCGCCTTCATCTACGTTTACAGTGACGTAGACGTGTTTTTTATCCGGCGTGATGGAAACTTGGGTCGAGCTAATATCCATATTGATATAGCCGCGATCCAGATAATACGAACGCAGACGCTCAAGGTCGCCTGACAGTTTTTCACGGGCGTATTTGTCGTCATTACGGAAGAAGGACAGCCAGTTAGTGGTTTTCAGCTCAAACAGCGCCAACAGGTCCTCATCCGAGAACACGCTGTTGCCCACTACGTTGATGTGCTGAATTGCCGCAACGGTGCCTTCATTGATTTTGATCTTCAGCGCTACACGATTACGCGGCTGTGGTATCACCTCGGCCTCAATTTCAGCCGAATAGCGACCTTGAGCAACATACTGGCGCTGCAATTCGTTACGAACGCCCTCAAGTGTTGCCCGTTGAAAAATCTCACCCTCTGCAAGGCCGGACTGGTTCAGCCCCTTGAGAAGGTCTTCGCTGCTAATAGCCTTGTTGCCTTCAATTTCAATGCTGGAAATAGAAGGCCGTTCGACCACACTGACAACCAAGACGTCGCCATCACGGCCTAGCTGAATATCTTGGAAGAAACCGGTTTTGAAGAGTTGGCGAGAAGCTTCAACCAGCGTCCGGTCATCGGCGTTTTCACCCACACTCAATGGCAACGCACCGAACACACTACCTGCGGACACCCGCTGCAGGCCGGTGACCCGGATATCAGAGATCGTGAAGGACTCAGCGTGAACTTCGGTGATCATCAGTGCGGCAATAACCGCAGGTAGCAGCAGACGTTTCATGAAGTCCTTTCTTATTCAAACTGACAATAAAAAACTGTCGCCTGGGGCGACAGATTTGTAATTCAGAGGCGCTTATAACCGGCTCAAATCATTAATAAAAGCCAGCAGCATTACCCCAACAACCAAACTGATACCAATCTGCATCCCCCAGCCCTGAACCCGCTCAGACAGTGGTCGACCCCGCACCCACTCGACCAGATAAAAAAGCAAATGCCCGCCGTCCAGAACAGGGATTGGCAGCAGATTCAATACCCCAAGGCTAATGCTCAAATAGGCGAGAAACTTGAGGAAGTCACTCAAACCTGATTCAGCTGAAGCGCCCGCCACTTTAGCAATGGTTATCGGCCCACTCAAGTTTTTTACCGAGAGCTCACCGAACAGCATTTTTTTAATCGAGTTCAGGGTCAGTACTGACATGGACCACGTATTACGTAACCCCTCCCCCACTGCAGCTATAGGTCCGTAGCTGACTTCATGAAGCATGTCTGCGGGCCACTGTCCACCAGCCACCCCGGCACCGAGGTAGCCAACTCGCTTCTCACCTGCTTCTTTAGCAGACAAACTCACAGGCAGCTCGATACGCTGGCCATCACGTTCAACTTGTAAAGCAATACGCTTACCCGGCATTGCCTGCAATTGAGTGACAAGCTCCTGCCAATCAGCGACTTCTTTACCATCTAAGGCCAGCAGCCGATCCCCTACCTGTATACCTGCAGCACTTGCCGGGCCAGCTGGGTCAAGCTCTGCAACAACGGGCTCAATGGTCGGGCGCCATGGCCGAATACCCAACGCCCCGATTGGATCAGGCTCATCAACGCCACGCTGCCAGTTATCCAGCACAAGCTGACGGGTAATGACTGTCGTTGATCCGGGATCAGTTACTGAAATCGCTAGATTACCGCTTTCCCCTAACCGGTTAATCAGCTGGATATTTACGGCTGACCAGCCAAGCGTCTGCTCACCATCTACCGCAACGATTTCTTGACCACTCTCAAGACCCGCACGCTCCGCCAGACTTGCAGGCTCAACCTCACCTATCACGGAACGCACTTGTTGCGTGCCGATCATGGCAATTGCCCAGAAAAATACGATTGCCAGGATAAAGTTAGCCAACGGCCCAGCGGCTACAATTGCAATACGCTGCTGTACAGTTTTGCGATTGAAGGCCTGGCCCAGCAACTCTGCCGGAACATCCCCCTCACGCTCATCGAGCATTTTGACGTAGCCACCCAGCGGGATAGCGGCCAGCACGAATTCAGTACCGTGGCGATCGTGCCAGCGATAGAGTGGGCTGCCAAAGCCGACTGAAAAACGCAGAACCTTGACGCCACAACGGCGCGCCACCCAGAAATGGCCGAACTCGTGAATGGTAACCAGCACCCCGAGTGCAATCAGGGTACCAACAATCATGTACAGGGCACTCATTGAACAACTCCGTGTCAGCGCTTAGTGCTGACTTAACCACCGACGAGCCAGCTCACGCGCTTGCTTATCAGCCGCCAACACCAACTCTAGGCTGTCCGCAGCGCGCACAGGCTCAGCCTGTAAAACGCTCTCGATCATAGCTGGGATTTGGGTAAAGCGAATACGCCCGTCGATAAAGGCTTGAACGGCTACTTCATTGGCAGCATTGAGCATGGCCGGAGCTGTTCCCCCTGCCTGGGCAGATTCGCGAGCCAGACGCAGGCATGGGAAACGCTGCTCATCAGGCGCCTCAAAATCCAAACGGGCAATAGCAAACAGATCCAGTGGTGCCACACCGGAATCAATCCGCTCTGGCCAAGCCAATGCATGTGCAATGGGTGTACGCATATCAGGGTTACCCAACTGCGCCAGAACAGAGCCATCTACGTAGTCAACCAACGAGTGGATAATGCTCTGCGGATGAACCACAACCTCCACCTGCGTAGGCAATACATCAAACAACCAGCAGGCCTCAATCAACTCTAGACCTTTATTCATCATACTGGCCGAGTCGATGGATATCTTGCGGCCCATTGCCCAGTTTGGATGGGCACAGGCCTGCTCAAGAGTAACGTCATGCAACTGCTGAGCAGGCATTTGCCGAAATGGACCACCAGATGCGGTCAGCAGGATACGTCTAACACCGACCGCAGCCATACCACGACCGTAGTCAGTCGGAAGACACTGATAAATAGCATTATGCTCACTGTCGATCGGCAACAAAACCGCACTATTGCGCTTAACCGCCTGCATAAAAAGCGCGCCAGACATAACCAGCGCCTCTTTATTGGCTAACAAGACCTTCTTACCAGCCTCAACAGCCGCCAATGTAGGTGCCAGACCTGCAGACCCCACAATCGCCGCCATAACCGTATCCACATCTTCATGAGAAGCAACTTGGCACAGGCCCTTCTCACCATGAAGCACCTCAGTTGCAAGCCCTTCGCCTTGGAGCGATTTCTGCAAAGCAGCTGCCGCTGACTCATCGGGCAATACAGCAAAACGCGGGTGATGGACGCGGCATAGTTCGCGCAGTTCATCTACCCGACTGTAACCAGTCAATGCAAAGACACGATAGCGATCAGGGTGACGGACAATGACATCCAGAGTGCTCAGGCCAATCGAGCCCGTAGCTCCCAATACGGTTATCTGCTGTAAATGACTCACACCGAACCCCAAGCAGACAACCACAATAGCGCCGCAAACACAGGGATTGCAGCCGTCAGACTATCAATACGATCCAGAATGCCGCCATGCCCTGGCAGTAGATTACTGCTGTCTTTCAGGCCAGCCTGACGCTTGAACATACTTTCAGTCAGATCACCCACAACAGAAATCAATACAATCACCACAGTACCCGCCATAGCCAGCAACGTGCCACCTAAAGACCAGTCACGATAGAAAGCGACAGCCAAGCATATAAGTAACGTTGCCAGTAGACCGCCATAGACGCCCTCCCAACTTTTACCAGGACTGACTTGCGGAGCAAGCTTGCGCTTACCAAAGCGACGCCCGGCAAAATAAGCACCGATATCCGCACCCCAGACCAACACCATGACCGCAAGAATAAGCGCATTAGACTCTGGCCACTGCTTGAACAGGACAAGCCCTTGCCAAGCAGGAAGCAGAATCAGCAAACCAATAAGCAGCCTAGTCACCGGCGAGCTCCAGGAACGGCTACTGGACGGATAATTCAAGACCAGCAGCGTGGCTATTACCCACCACACCACACCGAGCAGCAACACCCAGCCAGCCAACTGCGGAACCAAGTAAAGAATAGCCAGCGCCCCAGCCACAAGCAGTGAATAAACAACGCGCATTAACTGACTTTCGAAGCCAGCGAGGCGCGCCCACTCCCAAGCGCCAACAGTCACCACCGCACCAATGAATAAGGCAAACCAGCCACTATTCAGCAAAAAGAAACCGCACAAAGCCACCGGCAACATAAACAGTGCCGTGATGATTCGTTGTTTTAGCATTAAGTGCGTGCCTCAGCCGCCACCTGCTCGCTCGTCTTGCCAAAGCGTCGCTGGCGACTTGCAAAATCAGCCAGCGCTGTACGCATAGCGTCATGTTTGAAATCCGGCCAGTAAAGGTCGGAGAAATACAACTCAGTGTAGGCCAGTTGCCACAACAGGAAGTTGCTTATGCGATGCTCCCCGCCCGTGCGAATGCACAGATCAGGCAGCGGCAGATCACCCGTTACTAAGCAGCTCTGCAAGAGCTCCGGCGTTATATCCTCAGGTCGTAGATGCCCGCCCTGCACCTCACGCGCAAGGCGCTGCGCTGCCTGAGCGATATCCCACTGACCACCATAATTCGCAGCTACCTGCAGCACAAAGCGGCGCTCCCCGGCAGTCTGGACCTCAGCCTCACGCATAGCCGCTTGCAACTCAGGGTGGAAACGCGAGCGATCACCAATGATACGCAGACTGATGTCATTGGCATCCAGCTTTTTAGCTTCCCTGCGCAGCGCACCGAGAAACAACTCCATCAGCGCACTGACTTCATCCGCCGGACGCTGCCAGTTCTCACTGGAGAACGCGAACAGCGTCAGCACCTCAACACCAGCCTCTGCACACACCTCAATCACAGCACGAACAGCATCAACACCGGCTTTGTGACCGGCCACGCCGGGCAGAAGGCGCTTCTTCGCCCAGCGGTTGTTGCCATCCATGATGATTGCCACATGCCGCGGCACTGCAGCCTGGCTAGCTTTATTGGTCTTATCCATGGCAGTAAATAGCCGTTATACGGCCATCAGATCCGCTTCTTTTTGCTTAACCGCTGCATCAATCTCACCCACGAACTTGTCGGTGATCTTCTGGATTTCATCAGCTGCACGACGTTCTTCGTCTTCGCTGATCTCCTTCTCCTTGACCAAATCTTTGACCTGGCTCAGGGCGTCACGGCGAATGTTGCGCACAGCAACGCGAGCATCTTCAGCAGCATCACGCGCTTGTTTGGTGAAGCCACGACGGGTCTCTTCAGTCAGCGCCGGCATGGTTACCAGAAGCAGCTCACCCAGGTTGGTCGGGTTGAAGCCCAAACCAGAACTCTGAATAGCCTTATCCACAGCGGCCAACATGTTGCGCTCGAACGCAACCACCTGAAGGGTGCGCGAATCTTTAACAGTAACGCTGGCAACCTGATTGATCGGGGTATCAGCGCCATAGTAAGGCACCATAACGCCAGCCAGGATGCTAGGGTGGGCCTGACCAGTACGAATACGACTGAAAGCGTGTGAAAGAGACTCCAAGCTCTTCTGCATGCGCGCCTGGGCGTCTTTCTTAATCTCATTGATCATTGGTTTCTTCCTCGATGAGAGTGCCTTCAGCACCGCCAACTACAACATTCAGCAGCGCACCAGGCTTGTTCATATTGAATACGCGCAACGGCATTGCGTGATCGCGACAGAGGCAAATTGCGGTCAGATCCATCACACCCAGCTTGCGATCCAGCACTTCGTCATAGGTCAGACGATCGAATTTCTCTGCATGCGGGTCTTTAAACGGATCGGCAGTATAAACGCCATCCACTTTGGTCGCCTTGAGAACAACATCTGCATCAATCTCAATTGCACGCAGACATGCAGCCGAATCAGTGGTGAAGAAAGGGTTACCGGTACCCGCAGCAAAGATAACCACCTCACCTGTTTTCAGGTGACGCATAGCTTTACGGCGATCGTAGTGATCCGTTACACCAACCATGGAAATGGCCGACATCACAATGGCCGGAATATTAGACCGCTCAAGCGCATCGCGCATGGCCAAGGCATTCATCACAGTAGCCAGCATCCCCATATGGTCGCCAGTCACGCGATCCATGCCTGCAGCACTTAGCGCCGCACCGCGGAATAGGTTGCCACCACCGATTACCAGACCGACCTGAACGCCGATGCCTACCAATTGGCCGACTTCCAACGCCATGCGATCCAGCACCTTGGGATCAATGCCAAAATCTTCCGACCCCATCAGGGCCTCGCCGCTAAGTTTGAGAAGAATGCGCTTGTAGCGCGGTTGACGACCAGCTATTTGCTGAGCCATTGCAAGTCTCTCCTGCGGCGTTTGAATAGAGTGCGAATCAGCTTCGCATATACAGTGGTGCCTTATAAGCACCTGAACAGAAGGTTACAACCCGCCGTTCAAATCTTTACCCCGTTTTGACAAAGAGGCCGCGCGCGTGAGCGGGCAGCCTCTTCGGGGCAATAGCCTAAGCTATCTTACTGCTTGCTGGCAGCCGCTACTTGTGCAGCAACTTCTTCAGCGAAGTTATCAACCGGCTTCTCGATGCCCTCGCCTACTTTGAAGTAGGTGAAGGAAACGATTTCAGCGCCACCCTGCTTAGCCAGAGTACCAACGGTCACTTCCGGGTTCTTAACGAATGGCTGCTCAACCAAGCTGGCCTCAGCCAGGAACTTGGTGATACGACCAGCAATCATCTTCTCAACGATTTCAGCTGGCTTGCCCTTCATCTTGTCTTCGTTGAGGCTCAGGAACACGCCTTTTTCGCGCTCAATGGCTTCAGCAGAAACTTCGGAAGGCAGCAGGAACTCAGGGTTGCTGGCTGCTACGTGCATGGCGATGTCTTTAGCCAGATCAGCGTTGCCGCCTTTCAGTACAACAACAACACCGATTTTGTTGCCATGCAGGTAAGAACCCAGAACGTCACCCTCGATACGGGCCAGACGACGGATGTTTACGTTCTCACCAGTCTTGGCAACCAGTGCCAGACGCGCTTCTTCTTGAGCAGCGATCAGCGCTTCAACTTCAGTGATGCCGTCAGCAAACGCTTTGTCGATGCTGGCAGATACGAAGTTTTTGAAATCATCTTGCAGAGCCAGGAAGTCAGTCTGCGAGTTAACTTCGATGATAACGGCAGTCTTACCGTCTTCCTTGATGCCGATAGCACCTTCAGCGGCAACGTTGCCTGCTTTCTTGGCTGCTTTGATCGCGCCGGAAGCACGCATATCGTCAATGGCTTTCTCGATGTCGCCGCCAGCCTTGGTCAGGGCCTTTTTGCAATCCATCATGCCTTCGCCGGTACGCTCACGCAGTTCTTTAACCAACGCTGCAGTAATCTCTGCCATTTCAAAATCCTCTGGATAGGTTGTTTAACCATTCCACCCGAATGACGGGCGTTCAATTCCTTACGCACTACTGACGATGCCAAGTAAAAATTTCAACTACACGTCAGCAATGGTTTTCGAGGTGGCAAAAAGGGGGCTTAGCCCCCTTTTTGCGCACCAGGCAACGCTATAAGCGTTCTACTCAGCCTTCAGCAGCTTCAGCAGCCGGTGCCTGCTCAACGAACTCTTCAGCAGCAACACCTGCGTTACCACGGCCACGGATAACAGCGTCAGCCATTGCACCCATGTACAGCTGGATTGCGCGAATGGCGTCGTCGTTACCAGGGATAACGTAGTCAACACCCTCTGGGCTGCTGTTGGTATCGACAACGCCGATGACCGGGATGCCCAGCTTGTTAGCTTCAGTAATAGCAATGCGCTCGTGATCAACGTCGATCACGAACAGAGCGTCAGGCAGACCGCCCATGTCTTTGATACCGCCCAGGCTGCGATCCAGTTTTTCCAGATCACGGCTGCGCATCAGAGCTTCTTTCTTGGTCAGCTTAGCGAAAGTGCCGTCCTGAGACTGAGTCTCCAGGTCACGCAGACGCTTGATGGAAGCACGGATGGTTTTGTAGTTGGTCAGCATGCCGCCCAACCAGCGGTGATCAACGTACGGAGAACCACAACGTGCAGCTTCTTCAGCAACGATCTTACCAGCAGAACGCTTGGTACCAACGAACAGGATCTTGTTCTTGCCAGCAGCCAGCTTCTCAACGAAGGACAGAGCTTCGTTGAACATCGGCAGAGTTTGCTCAAGGTTGATGATGTGAATCTTGTTGCGCGCACCGAAAATGTACTTGCCCATTTTCGGGTTCCAGTAACGGGTCTGGTGGCCGAAGTGCACACCGGCCTTCAGCATATCGCGCATAGTGACTTGGGACATGATAGTTCCTTAAATAAGTCGGGTTAGGCCTCCACGCATCCCGATCTCCAACCCGATGATTGAGTCATCAGGGCACCCAGGAAACCGTGTCGATACGTGTGTGGGTTAATGCTTGCGGGCAGCATGCCCGTCAAAGCGGCGCGTTTTATACCATAAAAGTCAGGCACTAGCTACCCAACAATGCCGCAAAAGCCATCCATTTGGTCAGGCGCTTATGGGTTGCGCCCTTAAGCTGTTAAGATGGCAACTTTTATGACTGCACCCGAGAGCTATTATGACCGTCACAATCAAAACGCCAGATGAAATCGAGAAAATGCGCGTAGCCGGTCGTCTGGCCGCAGAAGTTCTGGAAATGATTGGCGAACACGTCAAGCCCGGCGTGACCACCGAAGAACTGGACCGAATCTGCCACGACCATATTGTAAATGTTCAGAAAGCCATACCCGCTCCGCTGAACTACAAAGGCTTTCCCAAGTCGATTTGCACGTCTATCAACCACGTAGTGTGCCACGGCATTCCGAATGACAAGCCACTGAAAGATGGAGACATCCTTAATATCGACATCACCGTCATTAAGGATGGCTATCACGGCGACACCAGCAAGATGTTCGTGGTTGGCACTGCTCCCGAGTGGGCTCTACGTTTAAACCAGATCACCCAGGAGTGCCTCTATAAAGGCATCCAGCTGGTTAAACCAGGCGCCCGCCTTGGGGATATCGGTGAAGTGATTCAGAAACACGCTGAGAAAAATGGCTTTTCCGTCGTCCGTGAATATTGTGGCCACGGCATTGGTGCCGTTTTCCACGAAGAGCCTCAGGTTCTGCACTACGGCCGTGCTGGTACTGGCCTTGAATTAAAAGAAGGCATGACCTTCACGATCGAGCCGATGCTAAACCAAGGCCGCCCAGAAACCCGTTTACTGGGTGATGGCTGGACCGCCATTACCAAAGACCGCAAATTATCTGCACAGTGGGAGCACACCATTCTGGTCACTGCTGATGGCTATGAAATCCTCACTTTGCGCAGCGACGACACCATCGCCCGCACCTCTGCCTGATCATTCAAGGGTAACAGCTGCTTCAGCCTACCAAGCTGCAGCAGCCCTCCCCTGTAGGCACTGACGCCTGTTTTATAGAAGAAGGAAGACGGCCATGCCGCAGGTAGATCCTGAACTCTTCGACCGTGGCCAGTTCAAGGCTGAATTGGCACTTAAAAGCAGCCCCATCGCCGCATTCAAAAAAGCCATCCGCCAAGCCCGTGAAACCCTCGATGAGCGTTTCAAGCAAGGCCGCGAGATACGCCGACTGATTGAAGATCGGGCTTGGTTTGTCGATCAGATTCTGACTGAAGCCTGGCAGCAGTTTGACTGGAGCAAAGGCGCCGAAATTGCCCTTCTTGCTGTCGGGGGATATGGCCGCGGCGAGCTGCACCCCTATTCAGATATCGACCTGCTAATCCTGCTGGGGGGTGATGACCATGAAACCTTCCGCGAACCCATTGAGCAATTTCTCACTTTACTGTGGGACATTGGTCTTGAAGTTGGCCAAAGTGTCCGCTCCGTTAGTGAGTGCGCCAAGGAAGCACGCAATGACCTAACAGTGGTCACCAACCTGATGGAAAGCCGGACAATTACCGGCCCAGAGCAGCTCCGTCAGCGTATGCAGAGCGTTACCAGCAACGATGTCATGTGGCCTAGCCAGCAGTTTTATCAGGCCAAGCGCGATGAACAGCGCGCCCGGCATCGTAAATACAACGACACCGAATACAACCTGGAACCCAACGTAAAAGGCTCCCCCGGCGGCCTTCGCGACATCCAAACCATCCTGTGGGTGGCGCGCCGCCACTTTGGCACCCTCAACCTGCATGCTATGGTCGGGCAAGGTTTTTTGCTTGATAACGAGTACAAACTCTTAGCTGCCAGCAAAGAGTTTCTGTGGAAGGTGCGTTACGCACTGCACATGCTTGCTGGCCGTGCCGAAGATCGATTGCTGTTCGATCATCAAAGCAAAGTAGCAGCCCTGCTCGGCTTTGAAGACGCCGACCGTAAGCGCAGTATTGAGCGCTTTATGCAGAAATATTACCGGGTCGTCATGGCTATCGCCGAACTCAGCGAACTCATTAATCAGCACTTTGAAGAAGAGATTCTGCGTTCTGCAAATTCGACACCCGCCACGCCAATCAACAGTCGTTTCCAGTTACGCAACGGGTTTATCGAAGTCACCCACCCGAATGTGTTCAAGCGCACCCCCTTTGCCATTCTTGAAGCATTCGTGCTGATGGCACAAACCCCGGATGCCAAGGGCATGTCCGCCGACAGCATTCGCCTGCTGCGGGACAACCGTCATTTGATCGACGACGATTTCCGTCGCGATATCCGCAATACCAGCCTGTTTATCGAGCTGTTCAAAAGTCCCCAGGGTATCCACCGCAATCTGCGTCGAATGAACCGCTATGGCATTCTGGGCCTGTATTTGCCGGAGTTTGGGCACATTGTTGGCCAGATGCAGCATGATCTTTTCCACATCTATACCGTAGATGCTCACACGCTCAACCTGATTAAGCACCTGCGTAAATTCAAATGGCCGGAGTTGGCCGAAAAATTCCCGCTGGCCAGCAAGCTGATTGATGAGTTGCCCAAACCTGAACTGATCTATATAGCCGGCCTTTATCACGATATTGGCAAAGGCCGTGGTGGCGACCATTCTGAAGTCGGCGCTGTGGACGCAGACGCCTTCTGCAAACGTCATCAGTTGCCTGTCTGGGACTCAAAACTGATTGTCTGGCTGGTTCAACACCATCTGGTGATGTCCACCACCGCCCAGCGCAAGGACCTTTCTGACCCTCAAGTGATCTTCGACTTCGCCCGCTTGGTTGGCGACCAGACGCGCCTGGACTACCTCTACGTCCTCACCGTGGCGGATATCAACGCCACCAACCCAAGCCTGTGGAACTCTTGGCGGGCCAGCCTGCTTCGCCAGCTGTACAGCGAAACCAAACGTGCTTTGCGCCGGGGCTTGGAAAACCCGCTGGACCGTGAGGAGCAAATTCGCCTGACGCAGAATGCTGCACTGGATATCCTCATTAACGAGAATGTTGACACTGACGATACCGAGCAACTGTGGTCGCAACTTGGGGATGATTATTTCCTGCGGCATAGCGCCAGCGACGTTGCATGGCACAGCCAGGCAATTCTCCAACACGGCGATAACAGCGATCCTCTAGTGCTGATCAAAGAGCCTAGTGAACGCGAGTTTGAAGGCGGCACGCAGATCTTCATTTATGCTCAGGATCAGCATGATTTCTTCGCTGTGACCGTGGCAGCCATGGCCCAGCTCAATCTGAACATTCACGACGCCCGGATTTTGACCTCCACCAGCCAATTCACCCTCGATACGTACATCGTGCTGGACGCTGAAGGAGGCTCAATTGGCGATAACCCCGAGCGGCAGGAGCAAATCCGCCAGGGCCTGATTGATGCACTGAAAAATCCGGACGACTACCCGAATATCATTCAACGTCGTGTGCCGCGCCAGCTCAAGCACTTTGCCTTTGCCCCAGAAGTCACCATCCATAACGATGCGCACCGTCCGGTGACCATCCTAGAAGTGACGGCACCTGACCGCCCCGGTCTACTGGCCCGTATCGGGCGAATCTTTCTCGATTTCGACTTGTCCGTGCAGAACGCCAAGATTGCAACGTTAGGAGAACGGGTTGAGGACGTTTTCTTCATCACCGACGCCAACAATCAGCCTCTGTCAGACCCTGAACTCTGCCTGCGACTGCAAGAGACCGTGATCGAGCAGTTGTCCGATAACAGTGACCAGCAACCCAACAGTTTCCGTATTTAACCCTGCCCAAGACGTGCCGCCTGATCTATTACGCAGGTGGCGGGAACCTCCAGGAACCAGTAATGAACGACGCGCTGAATCAACTGCAACCTTATCCATTCGAAAAACTTCGCGCCCTGCTCGGCACCGTTCAGGCGCCAGCTGATAAAACCCCGATTGCCCTGTCTATCGGCGAACCCAAACACCCTGCTCCGGCCTTTGTTGCTGAAGCACTGAGCACCAATCTCGGCCAACTGTCTGTCTACCCGACCACACTGGGCATTCCAGCACTGCGTGAAGCCATGGCCGCTTGGGCTGGCCGTCGCTTTGGCCTGACCACAGGCGCAGTGGACCCGGCACGCCACATCTTGCCGGTCAATGGTACCCGCGAAGCCCTGTTCGCCTTCACTCAGGCAGTGATCAAACGCAGCGCTCCTGGTGAAGCGCCAGGCTTGGTGGTCAGCCCTAACCCCTTCTATCAGATCTATGAAGGCGCCGCTTTCCTAGCCGGGGCAGAGCCTCACTACCTGCCCTGCCTTGAGGCCCATGGCTTCAACCCGGACTTCGACGCTGTCAGTGATGATATTTGGCAACGCTGCCAGATCCTGTTCCTGTGCTCGCCCGGCAACCCAACTGGAGCCCTGATTCCGGTTGAGACACTGAAGAAACTAATTGCACTGGCGGATAAGTTCGACTTCGTTATCGCCGCTGATGAGTGCTATAGCGAGCTTTACTTCGACGAAGAAAACCCACCTGCCGGACTACTGACCGCTTGCGCCGAACTGGGCCGCAGCGACTTCAAGCGCTGCGTGGTGTTCCACAGCCTGTCTAAGCGCTCGAACCTGCCGGGGCTGCGCTCGGGCTTCGTAGCCGGGGATGCCGACATCCTCAAAGCCTTCCTGCTCTATCGCACCTACCACGGTTGCGCCATGCCGGTTCAAACCCAGCTGGCCAGCGTAGCGGCCTGGAACGACGAAACTCATGTCAAAGCCAACCGTGACATGTACCGTGAAAAGTTCGACGCCGTCCTGGCCATTCTTGAAGACGTCATGGATGTGAAACGCCCAGACGGTGGATTCTATCTGTGGGCCAAAACCCCGACCGATGATGAAACCTTCACCCGCGAGCTGTTTGCCCACGAGCACGTCACAGTTGTTCCCGGCTCATACCTGTCGCGCAACGTGAATGGCACCAACCCTGGTGCTGGCCGCGTACGCATGGCCCTAGTAGCGCCACTGGCTGAATGTGTTGAAGCTGCTCAACGCATTCGCGCCTTTATTGAGCGTCGCTAAGCCACTTCCAGCGCCAGTCAATGGAGTCCTCCCCGCCATTGACTGGCGCTTTTGCCATAAAGCATTCGCCCTAACCTTTTAGCCAATCCCCCTTCAGCGCAGGCTACATCCCAATCCCCTGAGAGAAGCCACTGCCGCCAAAAGAGCACCTTGCGCCAATGTCAGATTTTATGCAACCTCGCTTCAGCGATATCAAGGTCGCGCAGAATTTCCATCAGCATGTCATCGTCCAGCAGGTTTTCTTTACGCATCCGGTAAAGCTCCTTGCGCTGGGTACGCAAGGCATCCAGACGTAGGCGGTGCTCCAGCTCTTCAACGGCGTATTGTTTTTCACTGTTTTCACCCACCTCGCCCGCCTCGCTCGCACCTTGAGTACGCACGAGCAACTCGCGGTATTCACTCATCAGCTTAGCTTTAACCTCAGCCGTGGCCACTGCTGAATTGGCATCCGATGCACGTTCCTCAACAGCTTCCAGGCAGCGTATCGCCGACTCTAAGATCTGCGAACGATGGCGATTAAGCTCCCGCTCACGTAACTCCGCATTATCTTGCGGCAGCAACGGCAAAATCTTTGGCAAAACCAAACTGGCAACGAGCAAAGACAACAGAATCACCCCGGCCGCGATCAAAATTAAGAGGTCACGCTCTGGGAATGTTTGACCATTATTAAGCAATAGAGGCAGTGACATCACACCAGCCAAGGTCACGGCACCCCGCACGCCACCAACGGTAATCACCGCACTCAAGGCAATTCGTGACTGACCGGCAAAACGCGTCGGCTTACCGCGCCACCGGCGCATGGCCCCAGAAATACGCCAATACACGTAAACCCAGACAAACCGCAGCACCATCAGCACCGCATAAGTACTCAATACACATGCCAGAGCCCAGCCAACGAAACTCCACTCGCCCTGATGGCCGTTGAACGCGGCGTTAACAATATCGGGCAACTGCAAACCCAACAGAAGGAAGATCAAACCGTTAAAGGTGAATTCGAGCAACGTCCACACACTTCGATTTAACAGGCGAGTGGTGGTCTGCTTAGGCAGGAGATCGAGCCGACTCTGCATCATACCTGCGGCAACAGCAGAGAGAATGCCGGAGAGCCCCATATGCTCAGCCACTACGTAAGCGGCGAATGGCAACAAGAGAAGCATCAGTACGTGAGGGGCTGGGTCTTCCCAACCGCGGGCAATCATCCACGCGCGCAAACGGCCAAAACAGTAGCTCAGGACCACGCCGACCAGCACACCACCCGCGGCCACCAACACAAATTGAAAGCTGGCATCCATCAGAGAAAACACACCAGTCAGTGTTGCAGCTACAGCGAACTTAAATGCCACCAAACCAGAGGCATCATTCATCAACGCCTCACCCTGCAGCACGTTATTTAATGTGCGAGGCAAGCGCCCATGGGTAATTGCAGAAACAGCGACAGCATCCGTAGGAGATAGCACTGCGGCCAAGGCGAAACAAGCCGCCAGCGGAACCTGAGGTAGTAACCAGTGAATGAAATAACCGGCACCAACAATCGTGAAGAAAACCAGCGCAAACGCCAGTACCAGAATCGGCGTGCGTAATTCACGGAACTGGCCCTTAGGCATGCGCCAGCCATCAACAAACAGCAGAGGCGGGATAAACAGCAGCAGGAACAGCTCTGGTTCGAGACGCACATGCAGCCCCAATGCTGGCACTGCAAGCAAAGCACCGATCACAATTTGCAGTAACGGCAAGGGAAGCGGGATGAATTGGGCGGTGATACGTGTACCACTGACCACCAAAAGCATGATCAGAATGGTATAAAGCAATTGCATGATTCAGCTCTCTTAAGCAGAGAGTGAAGTGTAGAGCCAACGGCCCGTGAGCGTAAGCAACTCGTCAGTACTCTTAAATCGCTGTGTCACTCAACCAAACCTGAAGATCACAAACCACCTTCGAGAATCGTCAGGATATTTGGCCTAACACAGACTCCCATCCACATTACGACCTCCAACGCCCTTCTGTCGCAAGCCCTCCAGCCCCGATATAGACAGCTTGAACATCCCGATAATTAAGCGGAGATTAAATACGGCCAGTTTGGTGACTACCCACAAAATCATCAACATACGTCCAATCACAGCTCCTCAGTAACACCGCTAATAGCTGGACCATCGACTCAAGGATGAAAGCGCCTACAGCGTTTTTGCATACAGGATGATGCAATGCACACCCACGACAGCTCATTTCATGCATTACACAAACAGGGCTTGCTGGTTCTTGCCAATGTAGGCGATGCCGGCAGCGCTCGGCTGGTGGAATCACTGGGCAGCAAGGCAGTTGCCACCAGCAGCGCAGCAATGGCTTGGGCGAATGGCTATCAAGATGGCAACAAGTTGCCGCTGGAGTTACTACTGAGCAGCGTGCGCTCAATGACTAGGACGCTGAACGTCCCCCTGACAGTCGATATCGAAGGCGGTTATTCCGACGACTTGGCACAGGTCAGCAAAGTCATCGAAGGTGTCATTGCTGCCGGTGCCGTCGGCATCAATCTGGAGGACGGTTCAGGATCTCCCGAGTTGCTGATGCGAAAAATCGAGACGGCCAGAAAAACTGCCAACCGCTTGGGAGTAAATCTGTTTATTAACGCACGCTGCGACCTATACCTGAAGAACCTGCTCCCGGCAGATGATCGTCTTGATGAAGCCCTCAAGCGTACCCGTCGCTATGCGACTGCAGGGGCCGATGGCTTTTTCATTCCCGGCATGACGACCCCCGACGAAATTGCCGTGATCTGCCTGGCCTCAGAACTACCCGTGAATCTTCTGGCCAGGGACAATCTCCCCACGCTAGAGGAACTACAACTGCTCGGCGTACGCCGCCTGAGTGCTGGCTCTAGCCTTGCCGAAAGTCTATATGGTGCACTGGCTGAGCAGGCCAGACAGTTTCTGCAGCAGGGAATGAGCGTACCGGGTCCATCAAAGCCCTATACCTACCGTGAGCTGAACGGATTAATGGCGCCTTCTTCTACCGCCCATTGAAAGGCCTGTTTGTGCCCCCATCTTTAAAAACTTAAGCAGAGCACGACTGTAATCATTCATTGCGAAAATCCGGCAGCACGGTAACTCTGCTGCCGGTTAGTCCGTTGTGTCATTCAATCAGGGTAATTCGGGCAGCTCCCCTTAGCAGCGCTGCATGGCATAATGGTTGGTCACATCAGCAGATTATTGGCGCCCGACATTGGGGCGTATGAACACGGATAGCACGATGACTTACGTCCTCTATGGCATCAAAGCCTGCGACACCATGAAAAAAGCCCGCACTTGGCTGGAAGAACATGGCAAGCAGTTCACGTTTCATGACTACAAAACCAGCGGCATAGACCGCGCGAATCTTGAGAAATGGTGCAACGAGCATGGCTGGGAAACCATCCTGAACCGTGCCGGTACCACGTTCCGCAAGCTGGATGAGGCGCAAAAGAGCGACCTCGACCAGAACAAAGCGATCGAGCTGATGCTCGCGCAACCGTCGATGATCAAACGCCCGGTGCTGGATATCGGCAACAAAACACTGGTCGGCTTCAAAGCTGACCGTTATGCCTCCGAACTGGCCTAACCCAGTCGGCACACACGAATTTGCTGTAAGGAAACTATCATGAGCACGACCCTATTCAGCCTGGCCTTCGGCGTTGGCACTCAGAACCGTCAAAACAACTGGCTGGAAGTTTTCTACGCTCAGCCTCTGCTTAAACCTGCCACTGAACTGGCAGAAAAAGCAGCACAAGTCCTCGGCTACGAAGGTGGCAACCAAGCCATCGCCCTGAGCAACAACAAGGCCGCCGAACTGGCTGAAGCGCTGAAGAGCATTGACGCGGCTCAATCCGCCCTGCTGACCCGTCTGGCCGAAAGCCAGAAGCCACTGGTAGCGACCTTCATTGCTGAAGACACCACGCTGACCAGCACACCAGAAGCGTACCTCAAGCTGCACCTGCTCTCTCACCGCCTGGTTAAGCCCCACGGCCTGAGCCTGGCAGGTATCTTCCCGCTGCTGCCAAACGTGGCCTGGACCAACCAAGGCGCTATCGACCTGAGCGAACTGGCTGAGCGCCAGCTGGAAGCCCGCCTGCGCGGCGAACTGCTGGAAGTGTTCTCGGTGGACAAGTTCCCGAAAATGACCGATTACGTGGTACCGGCAGGTGTGCGTATTGCCGACAGCTCGCGCATCCGTCTGGGTGCTTATGTGGGCGAAGGCACCACCGTCATGCACGAAGGTTTCGTCAACTTCAACGCTGGCACCGAAGGCCCGGGCATGATCGAAGGCCGCGTTTCTGCTGGCGTCTTCGTCGGTAAAGGCTCTGACCTGGGCGGCGGCTGCTCCACCATGGGCACACTGTCTGGCGGCGGCAACATCGTCATTTCCGTGGGCGAAGGCTGCTTGATCGGCGCTAACGCCGGTATCGGTATCCCTCTGGGCGACCGTAACACTGTTGAAGCTGGCCTCTACATCACTGCCGGTACCAAAGTTGCCGTGCTGGATGGCGAAAACAACCTGGTGAAAGTGGTTAAGGCCCGTGAATTGGCAGGCCAGAACGATCTGCTGTTCCGCCGCAACTCGCAAAACGGCGCGGTGGAATGCAAAACTCACCTGTCCGCCATCGAGCTGAACGAAGCCCTGCACGCCCACAACTAAGCATTTGCGATAGAGTGGCTGCCTAGCAGCACACAAGGCCCGGAGCGTACTTCAAGTACCATGTCCGGGCCTTTTCGTTTTCAGTCACTATCTGTGCAACACCTGAACAGCTATGCCACTACTCTCCCCCTGGCGCGCCGACTTTCCCGGCATCCTCAATCTGGCCGACGAAGGCCAGACCTATCTGGACAGCGCCGCCACCGCGCAAAAACCACAGATAATGCTGGATGCCCTGCACAGCTATTACGCTAACGGTGCCGCCAATGTACACCGAGCCCAGCATGTACCGGGTGAGCGAGCCACACGGGCATTTGAGAGCAGTCGAAATAAAGCTGCACAGTGGTTCAGCGTGCCCGATGCACAACAGATCATCTTCACCCGCAGCGCTACAGAAGCTTTCAATCTGCTGGCTTATGGGCTTGAACAGCTGTTTCAAGCTGGCGATGAGATCGCAATCAGCGCTGCGGAACATCACGCCAACCTACTGCCGTGGCAGCAACTTGCACTGCGCCGCCAGCTTAAGCTGGTGGTGCTGCCTCTGACTGTGGAAGGTCTGATTGATCAGGAGCAAGCCGCTCACCTGATAACACCCCGCACCCGCCTGCTCGCGGTCAGCCAACTCTCAAATGTACTGGGACGCATGCAGCCTCTTCAGCCATTGCTCAAGCTGGCACAGTCTCATGGCGCATTGACTGTAGTGGACGGCGCGCAGGGTGTTGTCCATGGGCGGCATAACCTGCCCGTCCTTGGTTGTGATTTTTACGTCTGTTCCAGCCACAAACTTTACGGCCCTGATGGCGTTGGGATGCTCCATGGCCAAGCCCACGCCTTGCAGAGACTGAAGCACTGGCAATTCGGCGGTGAAATGCTGCTGAGCACTGACTACCACAGCGCCCAGTTCCGCGATGCCCCACTAGGCTTTGAAGCGGGCACGCCGGCGATCGCCTCCGTGATTGCGCTGGGTGCAACCCTGGACTATCTCAGCCAGCTTGACCCGGAGGCTGTCAGTCAACACGAAGCCGCCCTGCATGCGGAACTGCTACGGGGCTTGAAGCAGCGCGAGGGATTTAAGGTACTGGGCGAACCCGATACCGCACTCGCCAGCTTTGTTGTTGAGGGGGTACACAGCGCCGACCTCGCCCACTTACTGACCGAACAAGGCATTGCCGTCCGCGCCGGGCACCACTGCGCGATGCCACTTCTGAAAGGGCTCGGGGTGAACGGTGCGATCCGTGCATCGTTAGGTTTGTATAACGACAGCAACGACCTGAAGCGCTTCTTTGACGCACTGGATCAATCCCTGGAGCTTCTACGATGAGCCTGCCAACTTCTGCGCAAGAGGCGCTGGACAGCTTCAGCAACTGCCCCGGCTGGGAACAGCGCGCACGCCTGCTGATGCAATGGGGCGAAAGACTAGCGCCGCTCAGTGATGGTGAACGCTGCAAAGCCAATCGGGTTGAAGGCTGTGAAAGTCAGGTCTGGCTGGTGGCAGACCGTACCGATAATGGAGTGAGCTTTCGCAGCAGTAGTGATGCGCGCCTGTTGCGCGGCCTGCTCGCTGTCTTGTTGGCCAGAGTCAATGGAGTCAGCGCTGAAGGCTTGCAGCAACTTGACCTCAACCAGTGGTTTGAAAGCCTGGGACTGAGCCGAAACCTCTCTCCCTCTCGCAGTAATGGCTTAAATGCTGTGTTGCAGCGGATGCATGAGCTGCTCAAAGCAGCCTGATTATCTCGCGGTTTAAATGCCCGCCAGCACCGTGGGAGCGGGTTTAGCCGTGAGAAACACCAACATCCCGCATCACATCCACGGCTAAAGTCGTTCCTGCCGGTTTTGTGCAGCCTTACGCTCTGAGGGCCGGCGCGTACCGGCCACCAGCTTGTCGACGATGCGGGCCGCCGCCACCATGCCAAACGTCGCTGTAACCATCATCACCGCACCGAAACCTCCAGCGCAGTCCAGCTTAACCCCATCACCGACAAACGCTTTGTACTGGCAAACCGTTCCGTCTGGTTTGGGATAACGCAACTGCTCGTTGGAGAACACGCACGGCACGCTGTAGTTACGCCCCGGCGTACGTGAAAAACCATAGTCACGGCGCAGAGTGGAGCGCACTTTTGAGGCCAGTGGGTCATTCCAAGTTTTATTCAGATCAGCCACCTGAACCTGTGTCGGGTCAATCTGACCGCCAGCCCCCCCAGTGGTAATAACCTGAATTTTGCGGCGCTTGCACCACGAGATCAGCGCGGCTTTGGCATTCACACTGTCGATGCAGTCGATCACCGCATCCATCTCTTCGGTGATGTATTGGGCCATGGTGCCGCGGGTAACAAAATCAGGCACCGCATGCACCACACAATTCGGGTTGATGGCCTTAATTCGCGCCGCCATGACATCCACTTTGGCCTGCCCTGTTGTGCCTTCAAGCGCATGAACCTGGCGATTGGTGTTGCTCACGCACACATCATCCAGATCAAACAGGGATATCTCCCCCACTCCGGAGCGGGCCAATGCCTCCGCCGCCCACGATCCAACGCCGCCAATACCGACCACTGCCACGTGAGCCGCAGCCAGACGTTCTGCACCGACCCTGCCATACAATCGGGCAATTCCGGCAAAGCGTTGTTCATCAACAGGCATTCTTAACCCTCACTCAAGCCACCACTGGCGGCGCGCATTATAGATACCCCAAAGCCCTCACCCAAGCGTTGCAACGGCATTCCGACAAAGGCTGACTGACGTGCTTAAACCCGGGAACCTACAGCCTGTGAAAAAGTCCCAGCAAAGTGCCCTATAACCCGCTATACAGCCCTTATGGGGCGGCGTAGCATGCGCCCCGCAAAGACTGGCCTATTTCTCCCCTGCGTTGGACCTTCATCCTATGCCTTCGCGTAAGTTTGGACTTAACCTCATCGTTTTCCTCGCCGTGACTGCCGTGTTTATCGGCATCTGGGCGCTCTACAACCGTCCGGTCAGTGCACCGGACTGGCCGGAACAGATTTCCGGCTTCTCCTACTCACCGTTTCGCGCCGGGCAGAACCCTCAACAGGGCACCTATCCCAGTGACGACCAAATGCGTGAAGACATGGAGCTGCTCAGCACCCATACCAACAACATCCGTACATACTCAGTAGACGGCGCCCTTGAGCGCATTCCTCAGTTGGCCGAGGAGTTTGGTCTGCGGGTAACGCTGGGTATCTGGATTAGCCCTGATCTTGAAAGGAACGAAAGGGAAATTGCCAAGGCCATCGACATTGCTAACCACTCCCGCAGTGTTGTGCGGGTTGTCGTGGGTAACGAAGCACTGTTCCGTGAAGAAGTTACAGTTGAAGATCTGATCAAATACATTGACCGCGTTCGCGCTGCGGTCAAAGTCCCGGTCACCACGTCTGAACAGTGGCACATTTGGGAAAAATACCCCGAACTGGCCAAACACACTGATCTGGTTGCTGCACACATCCTGCCCTATTGGGAATTTATTCCCATGGAGGATGCTGGCCACTTCGTCCTTGACCGCGCCCGCGACCTGAAAAAACTCTTCCCGAAAAAACAACTGCTGCTGTCCGAAGTGGGCTGGCCCAGCAATGGCCGTATGCGTGGTGGTGCTGATGCTTCCCAGGCCGACCAGGCCATCTACTTGCGTAAACTGGTCAACAGCCTCAACAGCAAGGGCTACAGCTACTTTGTCATCGAGGCCTTCGACCAGCCGTGGAAAGCCAGTGACGAGGGTTCGGTGGGCGCCTACTGGGGTGTCTATAACCTTGATCGACAACCCAAATTCGCCATGGAAGGTCCGATTGTGGCCATCCCACAATGGCGCCTGCTGGCCATCGCATCAGTGGTGCTGGCCCTGCTCAGCCTGACACTGCTGCTGATCGACGGTAGCTCCCTGCGCCAGCGTGGCCGCACCTTCCTTACCTTGGTTGCATTTGCCGGCGGTACTGCACTGGTGTGGATCGGCTATGACTACAGCCAGCAGTACAGCACCTGGTTCAGTACGCTGGTGGGGATCCTGCTGGGCATCGGCGCGCTGGGCGTGTTTATCGTTCTGTTGACCGAGGCTCACGAACTTGCCGAAACCGTGTGGGTACGTGCTCGCCGCCGTCCGTTCCAGCCGGTGATCAGTGATCAGGCCTACCGACCGAAAGTGTCGATCCATGTGCCCTGCTACAACGAGCCACCCGAAATGGTGAAGCAGACGCTGGATGCGCTGGCAGCGCTGGATTACCCCGATTACGAAGTCATCATCATCGACAACAACACCAAAGACCCTGCCGTCTGGGAACCGGTGCAAGCCTATTGCGAGCAGCTCGGCCCACGCTTCCGCTTCTTCCACGTCGCGCCGCTGCACGGCTTCAAGGGCGGTGCACTGAACTACATTCTGCCGCACACCGCGCCAGACGCCGAAGTGGTTGCAGTTATCGACTCGGACTACTGTGTCGATAAAAACTGGCTCAAGTACATGGTGCCGCACTTCAGCGACCCCAAAATCGCCGTGGTGCAATCCCCTCAGGATTACCGCGACGGCAACGAAAACGCCTTCAAAAAACTCTGCTACGCCGAGTACAAAGGCTTCTTCCATATCGGCATGGTGACCCGCAACGACCGTGACGCGATCATCCAGCACGGCACCATGACTATGATCCGCCGCTGCGTGATGGACGAACTGAAGTGGGCCGACTGGACCATTTGTGAGGATGCGGAGCTGGGCCTGCGCGTCTTCGAAAAGGGCTACAGCGCTGCGTATGCCCACCAAAGTTTCGGCAAAGGGCTGATGCCGGATACCTTTATCGACTACAAGAAACAACGTTTCCGCTGGGCTTATGGCGCCATTCAGATCATGAAAGGTCACGCCCGCAGCTTGTTCAGAGGTAAAGACACGCAACTGACTTCAGGCCAGCGCTACCACTTTATTGCGGGCTGGCTGCCCTGGGTGGCTGACGGTTTGAATATCTTCTTCACCGTAGGCGCCCTGCTTTGGTCAGCGGCGATGATCATCGTGCCGCAGCGGGTCGACCCGCCGCTGCTGATTTTCGCCATTCCGCCATTGGCGTTGTTCTTCTTTAAGTTCGGCAAAATTTTGTTCCTGTACCGCAAGGCGATGGATGTTGGACTGATGCGCTCTTTCCAAGCAGCAATCGCTGGCTTGGCGTTGTCCCACACCATCGCTAAAGCCGTGCTTTACGGGGCCTTCACCAAGACTATCCCGTTCTTCCGCACACCGAAGATGGCCAGCAACCACGGCATCATGGTGGCGCTCGCGGAGGCCCGAGAAGAGGTCTTCATCATGCTCTTGCTGTGGGGCGCTGCGATCGGGATTTGCTTTGCTCAAGGCCTTGAAAGCGCTGACGATAAATTTTGGGTTGCCATGCTACTGGTGCAATCGCTGCCGTATCTGGCAGCTCTGATCATGGCCATGCTGTCATCACTACCGGCTCCAAAGACTGATGTGGCGGAAGAACCTGCCACATCCTGATGCACCATTCGCACTGAAGCGGCGGCCATTGGCCGCCGTTTTGCTTTAAGATTGCCCACTTTCTGCCTGATCCGTTCTGGAGCCGTAATGACCACCACCGCTACGCCCCTGTCCCCGACGCTGGAACTCGCTTGCGAGCTGATCCGTCGCCCCTCCGTTACACCGCTCGACGAGGGCTGCCAGGAGCTGATGATGCGGCGTTTGGCCGAGTGTGGATTCGACATCGAAACGATGCGGATTGAGGACGTCGACAATTTCTGGGCAAGCCACGGCCAACAGGATGGTCCTGTACTGTGCTTTGCCGGTCACACCGATGTGGTCCCTACCGGCCCAGCGCAGAACTGGCAGCACCAGCCGTTCGATGCACTGATCGACGCAGATGGCATGCTCTGTGGTCGCGGTGCGGCAGACATGAAAGGCAGCCTCGCCTCTATGGTTGTCGCGGTGGAGCGATTTGTACTGGATTATCCGCAGCATAAGGGACGCATCACCTTCCTTATTACCAGCGATGAAGAAGGCCCGGCACAACACGGCACCAAAGCCGTTGTCGAGCGCCTGCGTGAACGTAACGAGCGTTTGGACTGGTGCATCGTTGGCGAGCCATCCAGCACCGAACTAGTGGGGGATGTGGTCAAAAACGGACGCCGCGGCTCGCTCGGCTGCACCCTGACCGTACACGGCAAGCAGGGCCATGTGGCCTACCCGCATCTGGCCCGCAACCCGATCCACCTCGCCGCACCCGCGCTGGCAGAATTGGCAGCAGAACATTGGGATAACGGTAACGATTTCTTCCCGCCGACCAGTTTCCAGGTTTCTAACCTGAATGCTGGCACCGGCGCGACCAACGTGATTCCGGGCGAATTGAAAGCGGTGTTCAACTTCCGCTTCTCCACTGAATCCACTGTTGAGGGTCTGCAACAGCGGGTCAAAGCGATCCTGGACAAACACGGCCTGGATTATGAGCTGGACTGGGCACTGTCCGGCCTGCCCTTCCTCACAGAGCCTGGTGCCCTATTGGATGCCGTCGCAGCCAGCATTAAAGACGCTACAGGGCGCGATACCAAACCCTCCACAAGCGGTGGCACCTCGGACGGTCGCTTCATTGCCACCCTAGGCACTCAGGTCGTTGAGTTGGGCCCTGTGAACGCAACCATTCACCAGGTCAACGAACGGGTACTGGCCAGTGACCTCGACCTGCTTACCGAAATTTACTACCAGACAATGGTCAAGCTGCTGGCATGAGTCTGATTTGTCCTATCTGCCAAGGCGCCTTGCAACGCGTCGATAACGGTGTGGCATGTCCGGCCAACCACCGTTTCGACCGTGCCCGCCAGGGCTACCTGAACCTGCTGCCGGTACAGCACAAGAACAGCCGTGACCCAGGTGACAACGCTGCCATGGTGGAAGCCCGTAGGCGCTTTCTGGAAGGCGGACATTACGCACCGCTGGCGAAGCGCCTCGCAGAGTTGGCCGCAAGCTACAACCCGGAGTGTTGGGTCGATATTGGCTGCGGTGAGGGTTACTACACCGCCCAACTGGCAGACGCCCTTCCACAAGCTGATGGTTATGCGCTGGACATTTCCCGTGAAGCAATCAAGCGTGCCTGTAAGCGGGCGCCGCAGCTCAGCTGGCTGGTCGCCAGTATGGCGCGGGTGCCACTGGCCGACGCCAGCTGCCAGCTGCTGGCCAGCGTATTCAGCCCCCTGGACTGGCTGGAAGCACGCCGCCTGCTCGCCCCCGGTGGAGGTTTGCTGCGTATGGGGCCGACCCGTGACCACCTGATGCAACTGCGCCAGAAGCTCTATGATGAAGTGCGTGACTACGATGATCAGAAGCACTTGGAGTTGATTCCTGAAGGGATGCGCCTGGCCCACAGCGAAACCCTGAGTTTTACTCTGCAACTGACAAGCAGCGAGGCCCGTGCCGATCTGCTAGCAATGACCCCACACGGCTGGCGCGCCAGCGCAGAGCGCCGCGCGGCGGTTATCGCTGAGCCCTTCGACGTAACTGTTGCCATCCGCTACGACTGGATCGAGAAGCTATGAGCATGCGCCAACCCAATATCGAGATATACCTGAAAGACGCCGACCACACTGCGATCGCTGGCTGGTTGAGCAGCGCCATTGGCCCTTGCAGCGCTTGGCAACAAAAAGGCCAAACCTATAAGTGCCGCGCGGGAGAAGTACCCGTAACGTGGCTACCAAACGCTGTCGGCAAATGGCACAGCCTGTATCTGGAAAGCGACGCCACCCCCTGGGCGGATGACTTGGCCTGCGCTCAGGCTGCCTTTGCAGCCCTGAACGTGGAAGTACGCTGCTCCACCGGCGGCTGGGAAGAAGAAGAAAGTGACGAGCAAGCCGACCGCTGGATGCGCATCAGCGCCGACGGCGTTGAAGAGATCACCTGGCGTACCAGCTAAGTCGCTGCTTATCGACTCTGCATCAGTAATAAAAAGCCCCGCATAAGCGGGGCTTTTGTTAACTTGAAACTGGCATCACTACTTCTTACCCAGTTTCTTCAGCTCTTCATCACGCAACTCGCGGCGCAGAATCTTGCCAACGTTAGTGGTTGGCAGCACATCGCGGAACTCAACAAACTTAGGCACTTTATAACCCGTCACGTTGCTGCGCATATGCTCCATGACCTGTTCTTTGCTCAGACTTGCGCCCGGTTTAACCACAACAAATATCTTGATGGCCTCGCCCGATTTCTCATCCGGAATGCCGATCGCAGCACATTGCAGCACGCCAGGCAGCGTGGCCAGCACGTCTTCCAGCTCGTTCGGGTAGACGTTAAAGCCAGACACCAAAATCATGTCTTTCTTGCGGTCGACAATGCGGATGTAGCCATCCTCTTGGATCACACCAATGTCACCGGTGCGCAGCCACCCTTCAGCATCTAAAATCTCGTCGGTGGCCTCCTGACGCTGCCAGTAGCCCTTCATGACTTGTGGACCTTTGACGCACAACTCACCAATCGCACCTATCGGCTGTTCAACACCGGCATCGTCAACGATACGGCACAGCGTTGAAGGCAACGGAATACCGATGGTGCCGATCTGGTTATTACCAAATGGGTTCACGGATACAACCGGGCTGGTCTCAGTCATGCCATAGCCTTCACTGATGGCACAGCCGGTGACTTGCTTCCAACGCTCGGCAGTGGCGAGCTGCAATGCCATGCCGCCGCTGAAGGTAGCTTTCAGGGTGGAGAAGTCCAGTTTGCGGAACTCTTCACTGTTGCACAGGGCAACAAACAAGGTATTCAGGCCAACAAAACCGGTGAATCGGTATTTGGCCAGATCCTTCGTCATTGCAGGCAAATCACGCGGGTTAGTGATCAACACGTTGTGACCACCAATCAGCATCATCGCCATGCAATGAAAGGTGAATGCATAAATGTGATACAGCGGCAGCGGCGCAATCAGTACCTCGCTGCCCTCATTCATGTCGGCTCCCATCAACGATTTGACCTGGAGCATGTTGGCAATAAGGTTACGGTGAGTCAGCATCGCGCCTTTGGCGACACCCGTAGTACCGCCGGTATATTGCAGAACAGCGACATCAGAGCTGACCGGGCTAACGTCACGAACACTCAGGTTACGGCCCTTGCTCAAAACAGTGGTGAACTTCGTGGCTTGCGGCAAATTGTATGCCGGAACCATTTTCTTCACGTGTTTCACAACCGCATTGACCAGCAGCCGCTTGAGCGGCGGCAGCATGTCACCCACTTCGGTGATGATCACAGTCTTGATGCTGGTCTTGGGCAAAACCTGCTCAGCCAAATGGGCCATGTTGGCCAAGCTAACCAGCGCTTTTGCGCCAGCATCATTAAATTGGTGTTCCATTTCCCGGGCGGTGTACAGCGGGTTGGTATTGACCACAACCAGCCCGGCGCGCAAGGCGCCAAAGACCACAACTGGGTATTGAAGAATGTTCGGCAGCTGCACCGCAATGCGGTCACCTGGTTGCAGATCCGTATTGTTTTGCAGATAGGCTGCGAAATGCCCCGAGAGCTCATACAGCTCTGCATAGGTAATCGTTTTGCCCATGTTGCTGAATGCAGGCTTGTTGGCAAAACGCTGGCAGGAGTCCTTCAGTACTGCTTGGATGTTCGGATACTGATCAGGATTGATCTCGGTTGGGATACCGGCTGGATATTTATCCTTCCAAAAATTTTCGGTCATAAAAGACCACTCCTCAGCAACACCATGATCTACCGGCCGGATAAACCATGTTTACGGCCGTTTTATTATTTGTCCTTGCTCTTTTATGCGACTTAAGCACGAAAAAGTCGGCCGAGAGTAGCAGCTTTGCCAAATAGCGACTAGCACCAAAATGTGCCGTACTGGTCACCAAAATGACTAGAGCTCACCTAACGGTCACAATTGTCGATTAACTGTTGGCTGCTGAGGGGATTTGACCAGACGCTCTGGCATCAGAGTAAGAGCGTCTGGACACGTTCAGAGGATCAAACGGTATCGCGCAGCTCGCGACGGAGGATTTTGCCAACAGGACTCATCGGCAATGCATCGCGGAAGACAATCTCCTTGGGCACTTTGTAAGCGGTGAAGTTTTCTTTGCAGTAGGCATGCAGTTCCTCAACGGTCAATGAAGCGTCCCGAGGCACCACAAAAAGCTTCACCACCTCGCCTGACTTGGCGCTCGGAATCCCGATCGCTGCACAGCTTGCCACCTTCGGATGTGCCATCACCACATCCTCGATTTCATTGGGATACACATTGAAGCCAGAGACGATGATCATGTCTTTTTTGCGGTCAACAATGCGCACAAAGCCATCCGGATCAATGATCGCAATGTCGCCGGTTTTGAACCAACCCTCTGCATCCAGCACCTCAGTCGTTGCTTCTGGACGGTTCCAGTATCCCAGCATCACCTGCGGCCCCTTGATGCACAGCTCGCCGCGCTCACCGAGTGGCTGCTCTACCCCCTCATCATCAATGACCTTAAAACCAGTACCAGGCATGGGGATACCAACGGTGCCAATGCGCGCAGCATCACCATACGGGTTGGCACTGGCCACCGGTGAAGTCTCCGTAAGGCCATAACCTTCAACAATGGTACAGCCGGTAATTTGCTTCCAGCGTTCAGCAGTGGCTTTGACCAATGCAGTGCCACCGGAGTTGGTCAGTTTCAGACGGGAGAAATCCAGCTTGCTGAAATCCGGGTGATCCATCAGCGCGACAAACAGCGTGTTCAACCCCAACAGCCCTGAGAACTGCCATTTGCTCAACTCTTTGACAAAACCTGAAATGTCTCGGGGGTTAGTGATCAGCACGTTGTGATTGCCGTTAACCATCATGCACATGCAATTCGCGGTGAAGGCATAGATATGGTACAGCGGCAGCGGCGCGATCATGATTTCCTGCCCTTGCTTGAGCAGAGGCGTGCCATCACTGCCCAGCTGAGACATGCAGGCGTTGACCTGAAGCATATTGGCAACCAGATTACCGTGGGTGAGCATGGCGCCCTTGGCAACCCCTGTAGTACCGCCGGTGTATTGCAACACAGCAACATCCTGCTGCGTCAGCTTGACCGGTTTGAGGGCATGGCCATGCCCCTGGCTCACAGCTGTTTTAAACGATACAGCTTGTGGCAGATGGTAATCAGGCACCATCTTCTTGATCTTCTTCACTACTGTATTGACCAGCCAACCTTTAAGGCTTGGCATCAGATCCCCCATGCGGGCCTCGATCAGGTAGTCAATATCAGTGTCAGGCAGGACGTCTTGCACCAGTTTGCCGAACATATTCAGGTAGACCAACGCACGGACACCGGCATCCTTGAATTGGTGGCGCATTTCCCTGGCGGTATACAGCGGGTTGGTATTCACCACCACCAGCCCTGCGCGCATGGCGCCAAATACGGCGATGGGATACTGCAAAATGTTAGGCATCTGCACGGCGATGCGTTCGCCCGGCTGCAGATCGGTGTTCTTTTGCAAATAGGCTGCGAATGCAGCAGAGAGACGGTCGAGTTCAGCGTAAGTCAGCGTCACCCCCATATTGCTAAAGGCAGGGCGGTCCGCGAAAGTTTTGCATGAACGCTCAAACACCTCGACAACTGAGCGGTATGCAGTGAGATCTATCTCGCTAGGCACACCTGCGGGGCGTTTATCATTCCAGAATTCCGACTGCATTATTCTTATCCTCTTACCCTGAGAATTTTATATCCGCGTTGCGGCGTCGCAGGGAAAGTAGCAGCTAACTGGAATGAGGCAAATAGCTCGAAAGCTTGATTGATGGGGTGAATTGCCCCGCCACGCTGCAAACTATTGAATTAACAAAATAAGCCTGAGCGTTTACGGGGCCGACACAAAAACCACAAAGCATTACAAAGCGATCAACAGTGCCCAGTGTGTCGCCAATGTCGGCCCAGTTGACCTCTCAAACTAGCTGCGATCGCTAAGTTGCGCACTGGCGGCAATGTAATCGGTCTGGAATGCCTCACTCTCGATCCAGGCCAAGCCTGCAGCCTCGTCCCCATCATTGACCCACTGGTGATAGCCAATCAGGGCAGACAGGATGAAGTCAGTAGCGCCGTCCTCCCCTTCCTGCTCCAGTACGATCTCCAGCAGAGGATGGCTGAGGAATGCCAGGCACAACGCTTGCTGGCTGTCTTTGCCGGCCTCACGCATGGCGATAAACATATCGCTCAGATCGACAGACTCCAGATCAATGCGATCATCATTCGGGTCGAGCTCCAGAGCCGCAACTTGGCGCTTGACCCGATTTTGTTTAGCTTTGCTCTTTGCCCGGTGGGCGCGCTTTTGTTGCTTGTTTACAGATGCCATGTACGCCTTGCCTTGTAGCGGATGATGTGGCGACCGAAGCCTGAACAGGCCGCCTCATGCAAGCATGCCACGGATTACCGGCGCAGGCACGGTCAGTCCTGCTGCGTCCCCTTCTGAATCAGCTCAACTTTGTAGCCATTGGGGTCCTGCAAAAAAGCGATCACCGTCTTACCGTGCTTCATTACACCGGCCTCGCGTGTGACCTGATAACCGAGGCTTTTGGCGTGTGCACACACCTGTGCAGCATCCTCAACTTCAACCGCGATATGGCCATAACCGTTGCCGAGTTCATAATGATCCGTATCCCAGTTGAACGTCAGCTCCAGGGCTGCCTCAAGGCTTTCGTCCTGATAGCCTACAAACGCTAGGGTAAACCGACCTTCCGGATAGTCTTTGCGTCGCAACAGACGCATACCCAGGGCCTGTGTATAAAAGTCGATGGATGCAGTTAGATCAGTGACTCGCAGCATCGTGTGCAAAATTCGCATAGCGCATCTCCTATCCAAGCGTTGCGGGCATCCGAAGATGCCCCACAACGGTATTAGCCTTCAGTGCGATTGCCCTTGAACAAAAACACCGGACCGTAGGCGTAGCCATCAACCATTTTGTAGAACTCAGTGATGGTCTCGTTGCGGCAGTGTTGCTCAAACGCACCAGCGTTCTCATACACCTCGTCCAGATAAAAACGGTTGCGATTGTTTTCATCACGAATCACTTCGAACCGTAATGTGCCAGGCTCTTTTGCCAGTGACTCATTGGCATCAAACAGCGCAGCTTTGATGAACGCCTCACGCTTGTCGCTCGGCACGTCAAATTGAACCAATACGTGGTAAGTCATAGAGACTCCTAGCTCAGGGATCATGACCAGAACCATTTCCAGCCAGCTGTCCTGAAGACACGGATAAGGTTATGCTGAGCCTACACTTATAAAAAGTAATCAATAATTAGCAAGTGACTTACTAAATGTGAGCATAAATGAAACTATCCCAACTGAATTTCTTCTGCACAGTGGTTGAGCACGGCACCATTGCGGCGGCGGCCGAACGACTGCACTGTGTACCTTCAAACATCACCACTCGGATTAAAGAGCTGGAAGAAGAACTGGGAGCGAGCTTATTCAGCCGGGAAAAGAATCGCCTTCTCATCACCCCACAAGGGCGCTTGCTTTACAGCCGGGCCACACAGTTGCTTCAGCTGGCGCAGGAAACTAAAGAGCTGTTTGTTCACGATGCTCAACCACAGGGGGTTTTGCGCATGGGTGCACTCGATGTCGCGCTGACTCAACATTTACCCCCACACATCGTCCGCTACCGACGCACACACCCCAAAGTTGAGCTGCATATCCGCCCAGGACACTCGTTTCAGCTAGAGCGTTTGCTGGTTGAAGGAGAGTTGGATCTGATCGTGACAGACGGCCCTATTGAACACCCCCTGTTGGCCAGCAGCCTGGCCTTCAACGAGAGGCTGGTATTGATCACTCCCAAAGAGGTGAGAGAGACAGCAGATGAGCTCAATACCCTTGAGCTATACGTCTTCGGCAAGAACTGCTACTACCGGCATCAGGTGGACCAATGGATCAGCGAACGGATCAAGCCCAGGGCTATGCTTGAAATAGAGTCCTACCCAACCATCCTTGCCTGTGTCTCAGCAGGTCTGGGGTTTGCCTGTATTCCTGAAAGCATCCTCAATTCTGCTCCCGATGTACACGCACACCTCAACAGCAGAGCCTTGGATGAGCTGCCCTCAAGCGATATCTATTACGTCTGGCGTAAACAGCATACCTCGCCCCTTGTCGAAAACTTCATGCGCAAATAAACCAGACTCGCGGACTAGGCATAGTCGGCTGAATAATTGCGCCGCCCTTTAATGCCGTTGCTTTGCCATTACCGTTGCTGGCATGCAGAATGAGCCAACTCAGCTTGGTACCGGAGGTGTTCACCATGAACCATCAGTCCTTATGGATCGAGTGCAACGATGCATCCCCCTTGTACCTAAATCACTGGTCTGCGCAGCGTCCTGCCAAAGCAGTGATCATGCTCGCTCACGGCATGTCGGAACACAGTGGCCGATATGCTCGGCTGGCTGAGGCGCTTACAGCAGAAGGCATAGAGCTTTACGCCCATGATCAGCGTGGCCACGGTAAAACGGCCGAACATGGTGTTGCCGGGCACTTTGCCGACAAGGACGGCTGGCAATTGGTGATTCGCGACCTGGAGCGCATCAACCATCACATTCGCCGTGATCACCCGCAAACCCCCATTATTCTGCTGGGCCACAGTATGGGCAGTTATATCGGCATGGCCTATCTGATGCGCCACAGTTGCAGCGTGCAAGGTGCCATTCTCTCCGGCTCGAATTACCAGCCCGTTGCGCTGTACAAAATAGCCGAGAAATTGGCTCGGTTCGAACGTTGGCGCCAAGGTCCTTTGGGGCGTAGCGCCCTAATCGAGTTTGTTTCGTTTGGCTCTTTCAACAAGCGTTTCAAACCTAACCGCACAGCCTTCGACTGGCTCAGCCGAGATCCACAAGAGGTCGACACCTACATCAACGATCCATTGTGCGGCAAGCGTTGCAGCAATCAGTTATGGATTGATCTGCTTGGTGGTCTTCAATCCATCACTCCACCAGAGAATCTCGCGCAGATCGACAGTAAACTCCCGCTGCTAGTTATCGGTGGTAGTTGTGACCCCGTTAGCCAAGGTCAGCGTCAGCTTGATCTGGCAAATGCCCTGCGCCAATCAGGTCACATGAAAGTACAAGTTCAGCTTTACCCAGAGGCCCGTCACGAGCTGTTGAATGAAACTAATCGTGACGAAGCCACTCGTTACATAATCAACTGGCTGTTGCAGGTTACTGGACTTATGCAGCAGTCCCCTTCAGCGCAAGAGAGACAACAATGACTCAAAGCACCAATACAACCTACGACGAACTCGAAGTTGGCCAAACTGCCAGCTACAGCAAAACCGTAACCGAACGCGATATTCAGCTGTTTGCTGAGGTCTCTGGCGACCATAACCCAGTGCATCTTGATGCTGAATACGCTGCCAGCACCATGTTCAAAGAACGTATTGCCCACGGTATGTTCAGTGGTGCCCTGATCAGCGCTGCAGTAGCGTGCGAGTTGCCTGGCCCAGGTACTATTTATATTGGCCAGACCATGAGCTTTACCGCACCGGTAAAATTTGGCGACACCCTGACCGTGCGCTTGGAAATCCTTGAAAAGCTGCCAAAGTTCCGCGTTAAAGTGGCCACTCGTGTATTCAACCAAGACGACCAACTGGTTGTAGACGGTGTTGCCGAGATCCTCGCTCCGCGCAAAAAGCAGACCGTCGAGCTGACTAAGCTGCCTCCGATCACCATCGGCTGATCGCCCTGAATTTGCAGGTCCCTCAACTGCCGCTGGCTTACAAGCCAGCCAGGTGCGTATCGCCTCGATGGGCCTGCAAGTAAGGCAAGACCGCTGACAGGATTGGCTCTTTAAAAGCTTCCTGAAAGCGGTGCGCCAGCCCTGGAATCAGCTTCAATTCACTGCCTTTAATATGTGCAGCCACATGCACGCCATGCATGACAGGCAACAGCGGATCCGCCGTACCATGCACCACCAATGTGGGCACGCGCAGCCGGTTTAGCATCTCAACCCGACTTGGCTCTGCCAGAATGGCGATCAGCTGCCGCTTCACGCCATCCGGGTTAAATGAACGGTCGTAGGACTGCCTGGCCTGCTGTAATAGGACAGCACGGTCATCTTTGACCTGCGGACTACTCAGTGCTGCGAGTAAATCAGCCTGTTGTTCTAAGGCCTGCTCACGGTTATTGGCTTCCCGCCGGGACAGCAGCTCAAGCAGATCGGAATTCGGCGCAGGCAAACCCGCAGCCCCCGAGCTGGTCATCACCAGGGTCAGTGACATCACACGCTGAGGCGCCAGATCAGCCAAATGCTGAGCAATCATTCCGCCCATGCTGGCCCCAAGCACATGAAAGCGCTCGATGCCTAGGCTATCCATCAGTCGCAGCGCATCACCTGCCATATCACGCAGACTGTAGGCAGCATCAACAGGCAAGCCCAGCCGGTAGCGAACCAACTCAAACCCCAAATTACGACGCAGCGGCGAGCGATTCCAACGTGTCAAACCAACATCACGGTTATCAAAGCGAATCACCCGGAACCCCTGTTCGCACAGGCTGACCACCACCTCATCCGGCCAGTTAATTAACTGCCCGCCAAGTCCCATCACCAGCAACAACGCAGGATCGCGCTCCAGGCCCACACTCTGGTAAGCCAGTTGCACATCCCCCACATCTGAAAATTGTGTATCAGCGGCAACATCGCAGCGCGAGGACGCAAAAATTGGCGCAGCCCAAATGAGGGCCGCGAGAATCAAGATAAATCGCATACATCACCAGAGACTGAAACTGCAGGACGCAGTTGTCGCAAAACGCGAGAGTCTGCCGATGCTGTTTGAATGTTGCTGCCACAGAACCGTGACAATTTGATGAAGATGGCCGAACGGCAATCACCGCCCAGCCACCTGCTTGCCTTATGCAAACTCTCTGCGAAGGGTCTGCGCCGCCACGACCATGTTGATCAGCGCTGCCTCAGTTTCAGGCCAACCACGGGTCTTGAGTCCACAATCAGGGTTGACCCACAAACGCTGCACCGGGATACGACGGGCGGCTTTACGCAGCAGCTTGGCCATGTCCTTGGCATCCGGAACCCGAGGTGAGTGAATATCATAAACCCCTGGCCCGATCTCGTTCGGGTAGTCGAATGCCTCAAACGCATCCAACAACTCCATGTCCGACCGGGACGTTTCAATGGTGATCACGTCTGCGTCCATGGCGGCAATGGACTCAATCACATCATTGAACTCGCTGTAGCACATGTGAGTGTGAATCTGGGTTTCATCCGCCACGCCACTGGCGCACAAGCGGAAAGCCTCGGTCGCCCAGTTCAGGTACTCGCCCCACTGAGCCTTACGCAGGGGCAACCCCTCACGGAATGCGGCTTCGTCAATTTGCACAATTCGAATACCGGCCCGTTCCAAATCCATCACTTCATCACGGATCGCCAGCGCCAATTGGCGCGCCTGCTGCTCGCGGGAAATATCGTCACGGGGGAACGACCACATCAGCATGGTCACCGGGCCAGTCAGCATGCCCTTCATCACCTTACTGGTCAGGCTTTGAGCATAGCGAATCCAGTCAACCGTCATTGCCCGCGGGCGGCTCAGGTCCCCGTAAATCACCGCCGGTTTCACACAGCGGGAGCCATAACTCTGAACCCAACCGAAACGAGTAAAGGCATAACCATCCAGTTGTTCAGCAAAGTACTCAACCATGTCGTTGCGCTCTGCTTCGCCGTGCACCAGCACATCCAATCCGAGATTTTCCTGCACCTCTACAGCATGGCGGATCTCGCTGTACATCGCTTCCGTGTATTCAGCCTCGGTAAGTTTGCCGGCCTTGAACGACTGGCGAGCCAAGCGGATAGCAGTGGTCTGCGGGAATGAGCCAATGGTGGTAGTGGGAAACAAGGGCAGTTGCAGGTGCTCACGCTGTACCTTAATGCGCTCGGCGAATGCAGATCGACGCTGACTATCCTGTGCGGTAACTGCCGCAAGGCGTGCCTGCACATCAGCCTTGTGGATGCGCGTAGAAGCATCACGGCTTGCCTGTATGGCGCGGCTCTTTTCAAGAGCAAGCTGAACCTTGCTGTTTTGTGGGTCGTTAAGCGCAAGCGTCAGCAGCGCAACCTCTTCGCACTTCTGCACGGCAAAAGCCAGCCAGCCTTTCAGCTCGTCATCCAAACGGTCTTCGCGGCTCAGGTCCACCGGGCTGTGCAGCAGTGAACAGCTGGGCGCCACCCACAGGCGATCACCCAGACGCTGCTGTGCCTGTTGAAGAATCGCCAGCACCTTTTCCAAATCAGTGCGCCACACGTTACGGCCATTAACCACGCCCAGCGACAACACTTTGTAAGCAGGCAGACGATCAAGAATGCTTGGAAACTGTTCGGGGGCCCGCACCAAGTCAATATGCAGGCCATCGACCGGCAAGCTAGCGGCCAGACCTAGATTGTCTTCAAGGCCAGCAAAGTACGTCGCTACCAATTTTTTCAGCGGGTCACGTTGCAGCAGGTTGTAAGCGCGTTCAAACGCACTCTTCCATTCCTGAGGCAAATCCAGTGACAGAATCGGTTCATCGAGCTGCACCCACTCAACCCCAAGGCTGGCCAGGCGTTGCAATACCTCACCGTAGACAGGCAGTAGCGACTCCAACAAATCCAGGCGGTTGAATGCCTCGCCTTTAGCTTTGCCCAGCCATAGATAAGTGAGCGGGCCAATAACCACTGGTTTTACGCTATGACCCAATGCGATGGCCTCGTTGACCTCTTCGAACAACTGCTCCCAACTCAGAGCGAACTGCTGATTCTTGGTGAACTCTGGGACCAAATAGTGATAGTTGGTATCAAACCACTTTGTCATTTCCTGTGCATGGGCTCCGGCACAGCAGGTGCTTTCTTTGCTCACGGTACCGCGAGCCATGCCAAACAGGGTTTGCAATGTGGGCTTGCCAGCGTGAGGACGGAAGCGCTCAGGTATCACACCGAACATCAATGAGTGGGTCAGAACCTGGTCATACCAGGCAAAATCACCCACAGGCAGCAGGTCAATTCCGGCGTCTTTTTGCAGCTGCCAGTGTGCAGAACGCAATTGCTGGCCGGTGCTGCGCAAGTCAGCCTCGCTCAACTCACCGCGCCAATGCGCTTCAAGCGCTTTCTTCAATTCGCGGTCGCGACCAATGCGAGGGAAACCAAGGTTGTGAGACAAGGCCATGTCGTAAAGCTCCATCCGTATTCAAGATGTCGCTCATTCTCGTCACAGGACCAAATTGAGACAAACTCAATATATTTGTCTTGAACAATAGTTTTCCTCATGTTCATCTATATCGGCACTGGCCATACCTCAACACTGCGGAAACATGATGCTCGAACTACGCCACCTGAAGACCCTCCATGCTCTGCGCGAAAGCGACAGTCTGGTTGAAGCCGCCGACCGCCTGCACCTCACCCAATCTGCCCTCTCCCACCAGTTCAAGGAATTGGAAGAGCGCTTGGGCATGCAGCTTTTTGTACGCAAGACAAAACCGGTGCGTTTCACCAGTGCTGGCTTACGTTTGCTGCAGTTGGCAGATGAAGTGCTGCCCACACTGCGCGCAGCAGAGCGTGACCTAGCCCGCCTGGCCGGAGGGACTGCAGGGCGGCTGCACATGGCGATCGAATGCCACAGCTGCTTCCAATGGCTGATGCCAACCATTGATCAATTCCGCGATGCCTGGCCGGAGGTTGAACTGGACCTGGCATCTGGTTTTTCTTTCGCCCCGCTACCCGCCCTGGCCCGGGGTGATCTGGATTTGGTGGTGACATCCGACCCCGTCGAAATTGCCGGCATTACCTACGTTCCGCTGTTCACATATGAGGCGATGTTGGCGGTGGCCAACCAACACCCACTCGCCCCCAAAAGCTGCATACAACCTGAGGACCTAGAGACAGAAACCCTCATCACCTATCCAGTTGACCGGGACCGGCTGGATATATTCACCCGTTTTTTAGAACCCGCTGATGTCGAACCGGCACAGGTACGCACGTCGGAACTGACCGTGATGATGATGCAACTGGTCGCCAGTGGACGCGGCGTATGCGGCCTACCCAACTGGGCATTGCATGAATACAGTTCACGGGGTTACGTGACCGCCAAACGACTGGGTGAGAAAGGCTTGTTCGCGACCCTGTATGCGGGGGTTCGCACCGATATGCTGGATGCACCGTTTATGCGCGACTTCCTGCTGACAGCTAAAGACACCTCGTTTGCCAATCTGGAAGGTGTCAGCGTAGCGAAGGGCTAAGTCGGTTTATGCATTACGTTCAGAGCTGAGCAGCATCAGCAGGGAAACAGGCTGCTCGCTCTCCGGATGCAAGGGCTCCTGCAACCACTGCAAACGCCAGCCTGTTTCACTGAACAGACTAAGCCATGACTCTAGGGTACGGAAAAACCAAGGCATCGGTTCACTAAACCCCTCGCCAAACCCGGCAAAGGTCTCTACACGCCAACCATCGCGGTAGCTCGCGTCATTACAGGCGCGCCAAGGGTGCAAGGTCTGAATCAACAGACGACCGTCCTTAGCCAGCAGACCATGTAGCGCATTAAGCGTTGGAGCCAGTGGCTCCTCAAGCAGAGCAAAGTTGCAGACCAATACATCGAATCGGCCCAAGTATTCAGCCTGACTTTCCAACTCCGCATATCCGCAGACGCGATATTTGGGTGTACTACCAGACGCTTTACGGGCCTCAGCAATCAGCGGCTCGGATGCATCCACGCCCACGGCCTCAATGCCGTGCTCGACCAACCCACGACACAACCATCCCTCGCCACACCCCACGTCCAGTACGCGCTTAGGCGCTAGGGCCAAAATCGCCTGGACTATTGCTGCGTCCGTGACCAAACGACGACTTTCAATGCGTTTTTCCCGCACTGCTGCCGTCCATGCATCGGCATTGGCCTGCCAACTGAGGTTGAGCTGTTCTCTGTGATCGCGCTGCATAGCCCACTCACCGGAGTATTGTTTGCCCGCCAATACTAACAGCAGTTCCTTACAGAACTTGGGTTAATACATACCTGGCCAACAGATGTAAAAACGGGAGGCCATAGCCTCCCGTTGTAAACACCAAACGCGTCACTTAGCTTTGTAAATAATCCCCGGACTGCACTGCACCATCTGGTAGTGATCCGGCAGACCATTTAGTGCCTCAGAGGCGCCCAAGAAGAGATAGCCACCTGGTTTGAGCATCGCATGGATACGGGTCAGAATGTCTTTTTTCACTTCCGCCGAGAAATAGATCAATACGTTACGGCAGAACACGACATCGAACTTGCCCAGCGCGGCATAACTGTCCAACAAGTTAAGCGGACGAAACTCTATTCGGCTACGAATTGCCGGCTTAACCACCCAGCGCCCAGGCCCCTTAGGGTCGAAGTAACGTTGCAGCCGCTCCTGAGAGAGGCCACGCCCCATTGCCAAGCTGTCGTACTCACCGGACTTGCAGTTCGCCAACATAGATGGAGAGAGATCGGTCGCAACGATCTGCACGCCAGACTTGAGCTGACCGAGGTTGGTCTTCTCAAACTCATCAATGGTCATCGACAGTGAATAGGGCTCCTGACCTGATGAACATGCAGCCGACCAGATACGCAGACGCTGACCTGGATATGCCTTAATTAGCTCTGGCAAAACGCGATTTTTCAGTACTTCAAAGGGGTACGTATCACGAAACCAAAGTGTTTCGTTGGTCGTCATGGCATCAATCACCTGCTCGCGCAGCCCCCCGCGAGGCTGGGTCTGCATACGCTGAACCAGCTCCCCAAGGGTCTTGATGCCATTCTGCTCCATTAACTTATTGAGACGGCTAGCAACCAAGTATTGCTTATTGCTGCCAAGCAAAATGCCGCAGGCCTTTTCCAGGAAAATCCGGAACTGCTCAAAATCCAAGTTACCTGTAGACACTCACAAAGCCTCAACAAACATACATTTGACTAAAAGCTAGCCCTCAGCCCCCGACACTGCATTGATGCGGTCGATAACACGAGAAGCCAGATCATCAGGGTGAAATTTGGCAAGGAAATCGTCCGCCCCTACCTTCTTGACCATTGCCTGGTTGAACACCCCGGACAGTGAAGTATGCAGGATGATGTGCAACTTTTGCATACGCGGATCAGCTCTAATTTCAGCTGTCAGGGTGTAACCGTCCATTTCCGGCATTTCAATATCGGAAATGAGCATGAGGAACTCTTCCTCCGGGCTCTTGCCTTCCTCAACCATAGCCTTCAGATAATTTAATGCTTGGCGGCCATCATTAAGCGCAACAACCTCCACGCCAATCGTCTCCAAGCAGCGGGATACCTGCTTACGCGCCACTGAAGAGTCATCACAGGTAAGCACACGGCGGTTGATAGCCCGCGCCTGAGTCTCAGGCGTAAGCACCCCCTCGGATATAGCCTCAGAAGTCGGAGAAACCTCAGCAAGAATTTTCTCCACATCAATGATTTCCACCATCTGCTCATCCAGATGGGTCACAGCCGTCAGATAATGATCACGGCCCGTGCCCTTGGGTGGCGGATGAATCGACTCCCAGTTCATGTTGACGATACGTTCAACCGAGTGGACCAGGAATCCCTGAACCTTGGTGTTGTATTCCGTGATAATCACAAAGCTGTTGTCGATATCCCGCAAAGGACGACTGCCCGTTGCCATGGACAAGTCCAAAATCGGAATCGTCCCGCCACGGATATTGGCAACCCCACGAACCACTGGGCTGGACTTGGGCATGATGGTGAGCTTGGGGCACTGAAGCACCTCCTTCACCTTGAACACGTTAATCCCGTAAAGCTGGCTACCGTTCAGGCGGAACAGCAGCAACTCCAGACGGTTTTGGCCAACCAGCTGAGTTCGCTGGTTAACCGAATCCATCACACCGGCCATACCCAAACTCCTTAACAATGAGTAGCAGAATTCTGTCAGCGTAGCAGGCGGCACGCACCTTGCTTGAACAGATTCATGAAAACTGAAATGACAATTTATCGACACGCTATGGCGAATTGCCTTCAATGGCTAGCAGTTGTACCTGCTTTATTATCGCTAGGCTATAGCCAAGTGGCATCTGCCACCCTTACGCGTCCCGATCACCTTATCGGCGCGGCAGAAGCTTTTCTTGAGCAAGCCGTTAATGATTATTTGCAACGCAGCCAAATAAACGGCCGCCACGAGACCCAGATAAACCGTCTGGACCCTCGTCTGCGACTGCCTTTGTGTGATCAGGAACTGACGACCACGCTTGAAAGCCCCGCCGAGCCAATTGGCCGCGTCACACTGCGCGTACGTTGCGATGGCACCAGCCCATGGACAGTATTCGTGCCGGGCCAGGTACGCCTCTATCGGCACGTCGTTATCGCCAGCCGTCCGCTTAAACGGGATAGCACCCTGACCGAACTGGATCTGAGCATGGCCGAGCGTGATGTGGGACTGCTTAACCAGGGCTATCTGACCGAGATGGATCAAGCGATTGGCAAAAAATTGACACGCCCTCTCCAGCCCGATCAAGCGCTGAGTCCGGCACAAGTCCAGTTGGCTGATTCCATAAGAAAAGGTGACCAAGTCGTTATTTCCGCCAAATCCGGCACCATCAATGTTCGAATGCCCGGTGAAGCGCTATCCAACGGCACTATCGGCAAGCAGATCAGTGTTAAAAACTTACGGTCCAACCGCATTGTGCGCGCGCGCGTAGTCGGGCCTGGTCAGGTAGAAGTAGAAATGTAGAGTCGATTCTTGTTTAATTTCGTAACCCAGCGCTGGAACAACGGCTAACCAACACCGTATTCGGCACGCAGAGCGGCCCCCAAAAAAGAACTAAAGTTTTCTTCAGAACGGCCGAGAAACAGGCAAGCGTCCAAATACAGTCCGAGGTTTACATCATGGTCACTGACATCAACCGACTTAACAATGCCACCTCCCCTGGCAATACAGGGCGCAGTGGCAACGTCCAGTCTGGCGGCCGTAATGAAGCCATCAGCGGCAAACAGCCGACTGCTCAGCCAGCCCCTACGGAACAAGCTCAGAACGCAGGTAAAGCCGGCGAGTCGGTTCACCTGAGCCGTGAAGCTCAACAATTGCAGAAAGTCGGCGAAAAGCTTCGCGACCAACCTGTCGTCAACAAAGAACGTGTCGCCCAGCTTAAGCAAGCGATTGAGGATGGCAGTTATCAAGTTGATAGCCAGCGCGTTGCAAGCAAATTGCTCAACTTCGAATCCCAGCGATAGTCATAGGGCTACGCTGGGGATTTTGGCCGCCAGACAGAAATGTGCGAACACCTTTCTGTTTCCCCTTAAGAGCCCATCATGCACATCAGTAAACTACTCGAGTCTTTCAGCGAAGATATCGGCATTGCCGAACAGCTGTTGGACTTGATTGATAACGAATTCCAGGCACTGTCGGATCGCGACCTCACTGCCTTACAAGATATCCTCGGCCTGAAGCAGCCCTTGCTGGCCCTGTTGGATCAGCACGCCAAGGCTCGCACCCAGCTTCTCACCAATCTTAATCTCAGCGCCAACAGAGAGGGGTTAGCGGCCCTTGCTGCCACGTCCCAACTCGGCAGCGAGCTGTTAGAAAAAGGCGATCAGCTCAATGAGCTTTTTGAACGCTGCCGCCTAGGTAACGAACGCAATGGCCGCCTTATTCGTACAAGCCAAAACTCAGCCGGACAGATTCTTAACCTGTTGCGCGGAACCGATGCACCCAATCTTTACGACAAGCGTGGTGTAACCTCCAAGGCCAGCCAGCATCGCCCCCTGGATCAAGCCTGATTGGATAAAACTAGAAATTGAATGAGGCAATCGAATGTGATGTCATACGGACATCACTCTTGCCCTAAGCCTTGATGTGGAGAACTGCGGACCGTGTCCAACCCCTTCAGCCAGGATGATGGCCCACAACCCCCAAGAACGCTGAGAGCGCCTGTTGAAATCGTGGCTAATCTGCGTTTACTGCAGCAGCACAATGATCCACTTGTAATCAGCTTTCCAGGGCGCTCACAGCGTTATCAGAGCTTTGTCATCAATGTCGATCGTGACAAACAACTGCTGGTGCTTGACGAAATTATGCCGTCAGATGGTGAACGCCTACTGCTGAATGGCGAGAGCTTCAAGGCAGAGGGCTTTCATGAAGGCGTTCGAATTGCGTGGGAATCTGATCAACCCGTAACTGTTGGCGAGTTCGAAGGGCATCGCAGCTACTACTGTTTTTTGCCTCAGGAAATTATTTATCACCAGCGCCGCAACGCCTTCCGTGCCCAACTCAAGCAAACCGACCCCGTGAAAGTGGACCTGGCTATTGGTGAGAACCGGATCCTTTCGGGTCAATTAATGGATATCTCAGCAACCGGCGCAAAAGTCCGCTTTACTGGCGATGCGCAGCTTTCGCTGCATCCGGGAGAAATCCATGAGTCCTTCACTGCCCACTTTCCGTTTGGGGCAATGACAACTGCAATTGAAGTGCGCCACGTGCAGTTTGAGGACAAGGTTAACTTCAGCTTTGTAGGCGTGCGCTTCGACAATATCAACGGCCAGGCACAACGCCAAGTCGAGCGATTCGTGTACCAGCTACAGCGTGAAGCACGCCGTTTCGAGAGCGAAGGACTGTTCTGAAAAGAGGCGGCAGAAACAACCTGCCGCCGCTCCCCGCTTCAACCACCCGTCGCCCGCCCCTGCTCGCCCTGCTCCTCAGCCTGGCTAGCCTCAGCCACCGCGGGCGCGACCATCTGCTCCTGCACAACCTGCTCGTCCACTCGCGGATCAAGCGCAGCAGCAAGCGGTGACCCCACTGTACCGTCAGGCATTGCCACGTGCTGCAACGGAGCATCGCGATCTTGATACAGATGGACAGCCAACGCCGGACGTACTCGAATAACCAAGACGATCGAAAAGATCACGAAGAAGACATACAACATGTTAGGCCCCCAGTAACGCATCATCACACCCGCGAGCAGAGGACCAACACATGCACCCACACCAAAAACCACTAACAGCACAGCTGTGAGTGATACCCGTCTATCCGCTTCAACGTGGTCGTTAGCCAGCGCAACAGCCAGTGGATAAAGGCAGAACTGTAAGGCACACACAACAAAACCACACACAAGCAGTGTGGCCATCGAGGCTTCAGTGAGCACGGCGAGCGGCAATGAGGCCACTGCGACAGCCACTGAGCAGACTCGAATCAACTTGATCCGCTCATACCGGTCAGACAACCATCCCAAGGGAGCCTGCACCAAAACCCCCGCCAGAATCAGACAGCCCATCAATACACCGACCTGCTCGTTACTCAGCCCCATTCGCGTCCCATAAAGAGGCGCTAGGCCATAAAACGCCCCCACCATCAGGCCGGACACGGCAATAGTGGTCAGGGAAAGCGGGACATGCTTGATGAAAAAGGGCAAATCCATCGGTGCCGGCCGCAATGGTGTTGGGTGCATTTTGCGGGTTAAAGCAATTGGCACGAGACACAAAGCAAAGCACAAAGCCACCACCATCAACAGCTCGGAACCCAGCTGCGGATGAACCACCAAAATAAGCTGCCCTAAAATCATCCCGGCGTAGAAGGCAACCATATAGCCAGCAAATACCCTTCCCCGGGTATTGCTCTCAGCCTGCTCATTGAGCCAGCTTTCAATGACCATGAACTGGCACATCATGCCAAGCCCTACCAAGGCACGCAGAAACAACCAAATAGGCAGCCAATCGGTCAAACCATGCCCAAGCACAGCTGCAGTCACCACCCCAGCACAAGCCAGATAAGCCCGGATATGCCCCACCCTGGCAATGAGTCGGTGGCCGACTTTTCCGCCCAATACCAGCCCCAGATAGTAGGCTGCCATTAGCGCCCCCACCCAAAGACCATCAGCACTGGATGAAAGACGTAAAGCCAGATACGTACTGAGCAAGCCCGAGCCGATCAACATCAGCAACGTGGCGAAGTAAAGCGAACCAAACGACTTAAGAATGGCGGTCATGACAAAACTCTTACTCCGGAGCAGTGCCGGAGCCCCGCCCCGGCGATACAGACACTATACGTGGGCAGCCAGAACCCGGCGCTCCCATGGGGTGATCTCATCGAAGAAGCTGCTCAACTCCATAGTCTTGCTCGCCAAGTAACCTTCGATAAATTCCGTGCCGAACAACTCCATTGCCAGAGCACTTTTCCTCAGACGCTCAATAGCCTCTTGCATGCTACATGGCAAACGTAAATTCTCTGGAATAGAGAACTCTCCCTGTAGAGGCTCGCTTGGCTGAAGGGACCGTTCAATCCCCATCAGACCGGCCGCAAGACTTGCAGCAAGAGCCAAATAAGGGTTTGCATCCGCCCCGGGCAAGCGGTTTTCAACACGGCGCGCCTGAACTGAACTGGCAGGGATACGGAGCCCAGCGGCACGGTTGTCATAAGACCAACAGGCGTTGTTGGGCGATGCATAAGGATGAAACAAACGCTGATAGGAGTTCACGTTTGGGGCAAACAGCAACGTGAAATCGGCCATTGCAGCCTGTTGCCCCGCGATAAACTGATAGAACGCTGGTGTTGCCTGCCCATCAGCTGCAGTGAAGATATTTTCTCCACGGCTGTCCACAACACTCTGATGGATATGCATAGAGCTACCGGCCGTTTTAGCCAGCGGCTTGGCCATGCATACGACCGTCACACCATGCTTGAGGGCAACCTCTTTGAGCATGTGCTTGAACAGAAACGTCTGGTCAGCCACTAGCAGCGCATCACCATGCAGCAAATTGATCTCAAACTGGTTCACCCCCATCTCGTTCATGAAGGTGTCGCGGGGCAACCCCAACGCAGCCATGCACTCGTAGACCTCATTAAAGAAAGGTCGCAAACCATTGTTTGAACTGACACTAAAGGCGGAGCCGCCCGTCACTCGCCGTCCATCTATACCAACCGGCGACTGAAAAGGCTGGTGCGGGTCCGCGTTGGGAGCGAAAACATAGAACTCCAGTTCGGTCGCAACAACGGGCTGCCATCCTCGCTGGGCATAGCGGTTTAAAACCTGCTTAAGCAAGCCTCTTGTCGATAATTGGCTGCTTTCTCCATTTAGCTCCACAGCATCACAGATCGCAAAGGCCCTTGGCACATCCGCCCAAGGCAATCGGTGTATCTGCTGAGGATCGGGCACCAAAGCAAGATCACCATCGTCACTGCCATAAAAACTCGCATCTGGATAACCACCCATGATGCATTGCAACAAAACCCCTCTGGCCAGTTGCAACCGTCGCCCCTCAAGAAACCCAGCCGCAGTCATTACCTTACCGCGCGGTACACCATTGAGGTCCGGCGTTACACACTCAACTTGATCCATACCAAGGAGCTTTTCAGCCAGATTATTGCGCTGTGCTGCACCCATAAAAACACCCACAAACTGGAGCCGAAAGGCGAAGGCAACAACATACTCACCCGATGTTCGAAATATCAAGCAGATCAAGTGATCGAATGCCTAGATACTAATCAAGCTAAGATATTTAACAAATTGATAAATTAAACGACTTAAACACTAGCCACTCACATCCCAAACACACCAATATACATCCATTAACTCACTGAATTTAAAATAGTTCTATCCACTATTAATCCCATCAATGACTACCATAAACAGGCTAAACTTCATTATCTAATTATTAGAATTATCATTGGCTCCGTACTCAAATTCTGTGTGAATGCACAAGGAGCCCGAACATGAAAAAGCACATTCTTGCCGCCGTTATCTTGGCCAGCCTGTCAATGAACAGCTTTGCACTGCCCGTAAATACTGCACAGCCTCTTCTCGGTGAAATTCAGGACAGCAGTGTTAAAACACTGCTCGGCAGCGGTTTTAATCTGCAGTCTGAAGGTGGTTCTGACCGACTCATTGAGAACCAGAAAAAACGCCCTCAGGTTGCCGAAGGCGGTTCCGATCGTCTGATTGAGCAACGCGCACAAGTTGCCGAAGGCGGCTCTGACCGCCTTATCGAGCGTCAGAAGCAACGTGTGAATGTTGCAGAAGGGGGTTCCGACCGCCTGATTGAGCGCCAGAAACTGCGCGTGAACGTAGCCGAAGGAGGTTCCGAGCGTCTGATTCAACGCCGACAACAGCGTGTGAACGTAGCCGAAGGCGGCTCGGATCGCCTGATTCAGCGCCAGCACAACCGCACCGTCTGAATACAGTCGTTGCCAAGCCTCCCCTCCAGCAACAATAAGGGGCACGTAAATCCCTGGCCCAGCCCTCTAAAGCACCTTCGGGTGCTTTAGGCATTTATGGGCTCCCAACGTTCCCCACGTCTAACATTAGCCGTTATGGCTTTTCGACAACCTCTCTGATGGTGCCACTACAAACATCGGTGAAGCAGCTGTCATATTCAGAGCGGCAACTTAATGTGCTGTAGCTCATAGGTACGTAGCTACTGCTAGGAAGCTGGCACTCCTTTCTAGCCTGTTTTTTGTCTTTTCCTTGGCTGCAGTAGTCATAGCTGCGCTGTTCAGCCTCATGCGAGCGTTTATCACTCTGCCACTGTAAACGCGCCAGATTTTCACAACTACTGTATTGCATGCGGCACTGAGCGACGCATGTACGCCCCCCCTCCCCATTTGGCATTACATAGTCATACCGAATCGATGGGCCACAGGCTGTCAACAGGACGAGCACATAAAGCACGCCTGAAAAATTCAGAAGTCTTGTCATAGAAATTTCGCTTCAATGTGACGAGATCACTCGTCCGCAACGTATTCCAGAATATCGCCAGGCTGGCAGTTCAGGACCGCACATATCTTGTCTAATGTCTCTAGCCTGAACCCCTTAACCTTACCGTTCTTCAATAAAGACAGGTTCTGTTCGGTGATTCCAATAGCTTCCGCCAGCTCTTTGGAACGGACCTTATTCTTAGCAAGGACTACGTCTAGTCGGATGATGATCATGGAGTGGTCATATGATGGATTTAACTTCTTCGTCCAGCTTTCTGGCTTCACCCATTATCAGACCAAACGAACACAGAAATATTGCTTTTACGAGCGTGTAAGCAGCCTCGGATGAGAACCCTACAGAAACACTCAGCACACGCTCACCCTCAGGCAAATTCATCGAGAGCACAAGCCCCTCAAGGGTAGAAAGAACAGGCTGAAGAAGAAGCTCAAGAATGGACAACAACCCGATATAGACAAGCGTACTGGCATTACGCCGCGTCCAAAGCTCACCTTTCGCAAGACGCCGGAAAAACAGCCCCGTCAGAATTAGCCCTAATACCGAAATCAGCACTGGCGCATAGTCCAACAGCATCAGCAACAGACGACTACCCGATGACATGGCATAGGCCTCGCTCAAAAGACCTGGCATCTCATCACTCCACGCTTGGCGATATCCCTGCTCAGAGAGCCCAGACACCCATAAATGAGTATTTACCCCGATCTCAGCGCAAGCCATAAACCAAGCCAAGACCATACAACCCATGCCTAGAAGATACAGTTTGTGAGGGCGCTGATCCGCAAGTGGCAACATACAATTTCCTCCTTGAAAGTGATTTCGAGCCAAAAGAATAATTAATAAATTATCGTATTACAATAATAAATTATAAATCCAAGCTATCCTTCCGCTTTGACGAATCTGACACCCCAGAGACGGCAGATTTCATGCGCTTGCCAAAAAGTCGAATATGCTTATGCCTGTGTTAAAGTCTGCGGCCATTTTTATGAACCTGACCGATAGGTTCAAAAAAACGTTATGCGTAACGCGGTAAGCATCCCGCAACCAGATCCAGTTCCAGGCAGCCACAGAAGAGATTGCAGTCGTGCTCGCCCACCACTAGAGACCTACTCATGTCCTCTGCCCAACATCCGCTTTTACAACTATTGAATCGCGTCAGCTTGGTCACTCAGATCATCATCGGCCTGATTGCCGGGATCGTTTTGGCGTTACTGCTGCCAGAGGCAGCCGCTAGCGCCAGCTTTCTCGGTACGGTCTTTGTTTCTGCCCTGAAAGCTGTCGCCCCGGTGCTGGTTTTTGTTTTGGTGGCCGCCTCGATTGCGAACCATGAACAAGGCCAGGAAACACACATCAAACCCATCCTGCTGCTGTACCTGATCGGTACCTTCAGTGCAGCCTTGATTGGTGTAGTTGCCAGCTTTGCCTTTCCTTCAACCCTTACCCTGGCTACCAGCACAGCGGAGCTCTCACCTCCAGGCGGCATTAACGAGGTACTGAAAAGTCTGCTGATGAATGTCGTGGACAATCCAGTCAATGCTCTACTTAAAGGTAACTTTATCGGCATTTTGGCTTGGGCCATCGCGTTAGGCTTGGCATTTCGTCATGCCAATCCAGCCAGTAAGCAGATGCTTGCAGACCTCTCGAACGGCGTAACTAGCATCGTGAAATTAGTTATCCGTCTGGCACCACTGGGGGTGTTCGGCCTGGTTGCAGCAACGCTGGCTGAGACTGGCATGAACGCGCTACTCGACTATCTGCACCTGCTGGTTGTATTGGTAGGCTGCATGCTGTTTGTCGCGTTGGTCGTCAACCCACTGATCGTCTACGTAAAGATCCGTCGCAATCCGTACCCTCTGGTCCTGACCTGCCTGCGTGAAAGTGGTATCACTGCCTTTTTCACCCGCAGCTCCGCTGCGAATATTCCAGTCAACTTGCAACTGAGCAAGCGCCTTGGTCTGCATGAGGAAACCTACTCCGTTTCAATCCCTCTGGGCGCGACGATCAATATGGCCGGTGCAGCCATCACCATCAGCGTACTGACACTGGCAGCTGTTCATACCCTGCAAATCCCTGTCGACCTGCCGACTGCACTGCTGCTCAGCGTTTTGGCTTCCGTCTGTGCATGCGGTGCATCTGGCGTAGCAGGCGGTTCGTTGCTGCTAATCCCTCTGGCATGCAGTCTGTTCGGCATCCCGAGTGACATCGCCATGCAAGTTGTGGCGGTCGGCTTCATCATTGGCATCGTCCAAGACTCCGCTGAAACCGCACTAAACTCCTCGACTGACGTTCTGTTCACCGCTGCTGCCTGCATGGCTGAAGAACAGCGCAAGTCTTAATGCCCTAAACGACTATACCGCCCGTTGCTCTTAGCAACGGGCGGGATCAAAAGCCTGCAATCACTCCCTCAGAAAGCTCAACAGATCCTGATTGAAACGGTCCTTGTGCGTATCCGTCAGACCATGGGGCGCCCCAGGGTAGACAATCAACTTCGCATCCTTAATAAACGCGGCAGATGCTTTACCTGAGATATCAAGCGGTACGATCTGATCATCATCGCCATGTATCACCAGGGTTGGGACGTCAAATTTTTTCAGATCCTCACGGAAGTCGGTCGCAGAAAAAGCAGCGATTGAATCGTAGGTATTCTTGTGCCCGGCCTGCATACCTTGCGCTCTCCAGCTGTCGATCAGACCTTGAGAAACCTTAGCGCCAGGCCGGTTAAAGCCATAGAACGGGCCCGAAGCCAGATCAAAGTATAACTGCGCACGATTCTCCAAAGATGCCTTACGAAGCCCATCAAAGACTTTGAGGGGAACGCCTTTTGGGTTATCGGCGGTTTTCAGCATCAGCGGCGGCACGGCGCTGACTAACACAGCCTTTTTGACCCGCTCAGTGCCATGGCGGCCAATATAACGCGCCACCTCCCCACCACCGGTTGAGAAGCCGACCAAGGTGACATCTCGCAGACTCAACGCTTGGATCACGGCAGCCAGATCATCTGCGTAATGATCCATATCATTACCTTCCCACGGTTGACTGGAGCGGCCATGTCCACGCCGGTCATGGGCTATGACGCGATACCCGTGATCTGCCAGAAACAGCATTTGCGACTCCCAGCTATCGGAACTCAGTGGCCAACCGTGACTGAAGGTCACGACTGGCCCGTCCTTAGGCCCCCAATCCTTGTAATAAAGCTGCACGCCATCTGATGTGGTGATCGTGCTAGCAGTACGCATGGCTGGCGACTCGGTTACAGGTGGTGCTGCATGTGCACTGCTAACGGTCTGCAACGAGATGGCAAGCAGGGATGATGCGATAGCAAAGGTCAGCTTATTCATGATTGGGGTCTCCTTGTTGAGCGATGGTCAGATCAGTTAGCAATTACGAGGGTTACGTCGATATTGCCGCGAGTAGCGTTGGAGTACGGGCAAACGATGTGAGCCTTGTCGACCAACGCTTGCAGCACATCGCGCTCAACGCCTGGGGCGCTGACCGTCAACTCTGCTTCAATACCAAATCCAGTCGGGATAGGGCCTATACCCACTTTGCCGGAAACAGTTGTAGCTACAGGCAGCGCAACCTTTTCCCGTGCGGCAACGTATTTCAAAGCGCCGAGGAAGCAAGCCGAGTAACCGGCGGCAAATAGCTGCTCCGGATTAGTACCGGCACCACCTGCACCGCCAAGCTCCTTTGGTGTAGCCAAGGGCACTTCCAAGGCATGATCGGAGGAAACGGCACGGCCATCACGGCCTCCTGTTGCTGTTGCAGTAGCGATATAAAGAATTTTCTCAATGGACATGGCAGAACTCCTGTTGATTTAAGTGACCGGACCGATGTGCCCGACGAGATGAATTGTGCTCGCCAAAAACGAACTAAAAGTGATAGAAAGTCCGTACAAATTGATCAGGAGTACTAAAATGGTTGATCGCTTGGCCGCATTGATGATGCATTTCCCTGTCAGTGCAAGCGTGTTCAACGCAGGCCCTCTGTGCGGTATTAACACCCTGCAAACGGATGGTGTTCACGGTCAGTTGCATCTGGTTCGCAATGGAACGGTCAGCGTCCAATACGGCAGGAGCGCGTTACAGATAGAAGAGCCCAGCCTTCTACTTTTCCCTCGCCCACTATCCCATCGATTCAGTACCGACCCGGAACGCGGCGCTGACATGGTCTGTGCCAATTTGCGGCTTGAAGGCGGCAGTCATAACCCCATTGCCATGAGCCTGCCTGACGTCATCTGTATGCCTCTGACAGCCATTGCGGATTCCGGCCCCGTTTTGTCCCTGCTGTTTACAGAAGCCTTCGAACAGCGTTGCGGACGGGTTGCTGTGATAGAGAGGCTGTTTGAGGTGGTCATGATCCAGGTGCTGCGCCACTTGATGGAAAGTGGCGATATTCGCGCCGGACTCATGGCCGGGCTTTCTCACTCTCGCTTGCGCAATGCACTGGTCGCAATGCATGAGGATCCAGCCCGGGAATGGACGCTGGAGGAACTGGCCGGTACAGCCGGAATGTCACGCAGCGTGTTTGCTACGGCCTTCAGGGATACGGTCGGGATGACTTCGGGACAGTACCTGCAGAGCTGGCGAGTTCGTCTCGTGCAGAAAGCACTACTGAGTGGGCGGCCGTTGAAGGTCATAGTCAGCGAAGTTGGATACGGTAGCGAAGCCGCCCTGTCACGTGCCTTCAAAGCACAAACTGGGCTGTCACCTCGTGAATGGAAAAATCGAGTGCATGCATCAAGACCCGACACAGCTGAACGACGTTAATCGCCTCACCCAATCAGAACCCAGCAAAGCCCTGCACGGCACATAGCTCTGTACATTTTTGCTGGGATAGGTGATATCGAGCGTTTGAATGCCGGTCAGTTTGCGGTACGCTTTCCGATTCTTTACAAGGAGTATCACCATGGCCCGCGCCACAGCCCGTCACATCCTGGTTTCCACTGAAGCCAAGTGCAACGAATTGAAAGCCGCGATTGAAGCCGGCGCAGACTTCGCAGCAATTGCCAAAGAACACTCCTCCTGCCCATCCAGCCGCGACGGCGGTAACCTCGGTTCTTTCGGTCCAGGCCAGATGGTTAAAGAGTTTGACACAGTCGTGTTCAGCGCCCCGGTTAATGTGGTTCAAGGCCCGGTGAAGACCCAGTTTGGTTATCACCTGCTGGAAGTCACCAGCCGCCAAGACTGATCCACCCCGCCAGGCCATACGCACATCAGATGCCAGCCTCAGGTGCGAGAAAAAGCAGTGCGGGATTACAATTCCGCCTCCATTCATTTACACGTAAGACGAGATTCAGACATGGGCGCCCAATGGAAAGCCAAACCTAAAGAAGCCGCCGCCAACGCCAGAGGTAAGATCTTCGGTCGCTTGGTCAAGGAAATCATGATCGCAGCACGTAACGGTGCCGACCCGGACATGAACCCAAAGCTGCGTTTGGCTATACACCAGGCGAAAAAAGCGTCCATGCCCAAAGACACCCTTGACCGCGCCATCAAGAAAGGCTCTGGTCAGTCAGGTGAAACCGTCAACTTTGAGCGCACCACCTATGAAGGTTTCGCGCCGCATCAGGTGCCCCTGATCGTTGAATGCCTGACCGATAACATCAACCGCACCGTTGCAGAAATCCGCGTGCTTTTCCGCAAAGGCCAGATGGGGGCCTCCGGTTCGGTAACCTGGGATTTTGACCATGTCGGGCTGATCGAAGCGACTACCGACAGCGGTGCAGATCCTGAACTAGCCGCCATTGAGGCGGGTGCGCAAGATTTCGAGCCAGACGACGAAGGCAGCACACTGTTCATTACAGAAGCAACAGACCTGGACGCAGTCTGCCGTGCACTACCAGAGCATGGGTTTACTGTGAACTCGGCCAAGATTGGCTACCGTCCGAAAAACCCGGTAACCAACCTGACACCAGAACAGCTGGAAGAAGTTGAAGCCTTCCTTGAAGCCATCGACGCTCATGATGACGTACAGAACGTCTACGTGGGCCTGGCGGGCTGATCAATACTCCCCCCTTTCTGTGGCCAGGGCCGCCCTCGGACGGCCCTACACCCTGTATTTAGTGCTGCCAAAGCATTTTCTGCTAGCGCCATACCTTCTTTTAACTTGACCGCAAAGGCTTAAGTAAGAAGAATTCCCCTCTTTTGGGCAATTTCTGGCACCTGCTCACTAAACATTGGAGCACCACCTTGTATAAGTTTCTGACGTTGTCGCTTTGCCTGGTACTCACGGCTTGCGCCAGCAACCCCAAAACGTCTTATCAGGATGACGTTAAGTCCGGTAAAACACCGCTGGCTAAAAGTCCGCTGGAAGCTATTCACAACACCCAGGCCATTCCACTGCCTATAAACCAGGAGTCCTTAGCTCCTAACTGGCCGATCACTGCTAATGAGCCTCGCCTCGACTTCGGCAGTTCCATTTCCAATTACAGGGTCTTCTCGCTTAACTTGAAAAAAGGTGAGCGCTACCAGCTCAACATCCACTCAAACTGCAATGACGGTTGCCTGGGTGTGAGCAAGTACGCGATCAAACCCCGCGTATTGGTTCTAGACGCTTACGGAACCATCATTGCTGACAAGCCCAGCAATGTGTCCATTCTGCCCGAAAAGATCAACATGAACTGGCAGGGCGAGGCCAGTGAAGATGGCACTTACTACGTGCTGGTGGCCGCCGATAACGACGCCCCTGGCCAAACCATTGTGCTCAACGATGTATGGGTAACTAACTCCCCACTGATGGGTGTTAAAACCAGCATGTACAGCAGCCCATTCGGAACGATCAGCGCATCAGGCAAACGCTGATTTGCACATAATCCCGGATGCCAATCCGGGATTAATCCCCACCCGAATTTCTTCCTTAAAGCCATTTATTAGTGGGCTTATTCAGCAGCGCGCCCGCCTCTCCAGCCTGCGACTTAGAGTCATTCGCAAATAGCCCTAATATTGACCCTGAGCAAGATACGCTTCTGCATGAGCTTTAGCCTACGTCGGTGTTTGTACTTTCAACATCCGCGAGGCCGCTATGAGTATCACCTCCTCCACCATCTGCGAAGCAGCTGACCAGCTGCAAGGGCTGGTCGGTTTTAACAGCAAAACCGGCCAGTACATCGTGCGCTTCTCTGAAGACTCCTTTGGACTGGACATTGAAGAAACCAGCATCACTCCCACCTGTGAATTTGTGTGGCGGGCACTCGAGGGCGAAACGATGAGCCTGGACCGCTCACGCTTACGCCTGCTGCTTGAACAAAATATTGATGACCGTCTCAACATCAGCGAACCGCTTCGCGTTTATGTACGTCGCACTGACTTGCCGGAGATCAGCGCCATTCGCCACAAAATCGGCAACTGACAACACAAGAACTGCCCGATACAGTTAATGCTCCAGGCGAGCAACCACTGAGGTGGGCGGGATGTCCAAACCAGCATTGGTTTATGCATAAATGCCCTGCCCACCTCATGCCTTGTCACGCTAAGCTCGGCCGACAACCGTAAGCTCAACTAATAACAAGAATCCGGGAGCAGTCCAATGTTCGATGTGCTTATCAAAAACGCACTGTTTTTCGACGGTCAGGGAACGCCGGGAGCAATTCGTCACTTAGGCATTCAAGCCGGCCGACTGGTGAAAATCAGCCAAACAGCCCTGGATGAAACGGGCTGTGGGAAAGTCATTGATGCCAGCGGGCGCTGGGCCATGCCCGGCTTCATTGACATGCATACGCACTATGACGCGGAAGTTGTCGCAGGCCCGGCCCTTAAAGAGTCAGTGCGTCATGGCGTGACAACCCTGATGATTGGCAGTTGCTCGATCAGCATGATGCTTTCCAGCCCGGAAGACTGCTCCGACCTGTTTACCCGTGTTGAATCGGTCCCCCGCGAGCATGTCCTGCCATTACTGCGCGAACGTAAAACGTGGAATACACCGACTGAGTTTGCAGCCTTCCTAGACCAACATCCGCTAGGACCAAACGTATGTTCATTCCTCGGCCACTCTGATTTGCGCGTTGCCGTGATGGGGTTGGATCGCGCAGTGGACGCCAACATCAAGCCCACCGAAGCAGAGTTGCGCCGTATGGAAAGCCTGTTGGAGGAGGCGCTGGATGTCGGCGTTCTGGGGCTTTCCACCATGACCAACCCCTGGGACAAATTGGACGGCGACCGTCAACGCTCCAAATCCCTACCGTCGGTTTATGCGTCATGGTCAGAATACTCGCGGCTGAACAAAATTCTGCGCAGAAGAAACCGCATTCACCAAGGGGCGCCGAATCTGGTGACCAAGGTCAACGTGCTGGCTTTTCTCTGGGACAGCATCGGTGGCTGGTGGCGCAAACCGCTGAAAACGACCCTGATCACGCTGATGGATGTAAAGGCCGACCCATGGCTGGCGAAAATCCTCGGGCCAGTCACGCGCTTCATCAACCGCCTCGGCCGCGCGGACTTCCGTTGGCAGACGCTGCCAGTGCCATTCGAAACGTATGCGGACGGCATGGAGTTTGTCGTCTTTGAAGAATTCCCAGCGGGTCAGGCTGCCTTGCACCTGGCGAGCCACGCCCAGCGTAGTGATCTATTTCAGGACCCTGATTACCGCCTGCGCTTTCGCAAGGATGTTGAGAAAAAATTCGGCCCTCGTGTCTGGCACCGCGACTTTAACGACGCTTGGATCGTGAACTGTCCAGACACTAGCGTGGTCGGCACCAGCGTTGGTGAACTGGCGCAAAAGCGCAACGTGCATCCCGCCGACTTATTCCTTGATCTGCTGGTCACCCATGGGCCGCGCCTACGCTGGCGCACACTGATTGCCAACCACCGGCCTGAAGTAGTGGAAAAACTAGTCTGTGAGCCCAGCACGCTTATTGGTTTCGCTGACTCCGGTGCGCACATCCGCAATATGGCGTTCTATAACTTCAGTTTGCGCATGCTCAAGCTGGTTAAAGACGCAGCACAGCGTGGTCAACCTGTTATGCCACTGGAAACAGCTGTGTGGCGGTTGACCGGTGAGCTGGCCGATTGGTTCAGGATTGACGCAGGTAAGCTCTACGAAGGTGCTCGTGCTGACCTTGTGATCATTGATCCAGACAAGCTCGACGACTCCCTTGCTGCCTATCAAGAGGCTCCCATGGAGGCATTTGGCGGCCTTGAGCGCATGGTCAACCGGGGCGATGCGGTTGATGCAGTCATCATCAATGGCAATGTGGCTTTTCATAACGGTGAGTTTGCTGCTGATCTCGGCAGTGAGCGCAAATATGGCCAGTTCCTGCGCAGCAAATAAGCTCATTAGCCCTCAGAAACGTCGTACCTGAGGGCTTCACCCAAAACTAGCCTGATGCCCTGCAGCCTTCTACACTGCACACCCGCTTAGCCCCCTAGCCTGCCATGCACGTTCGACAATTACCGGCTTTGCTAAAGCCATTGGCTGAAAAGTTCTACCGCAGTCAGCGCTCTGTCATCGGTAAAACCGACGGAGCCCAAATCTGGGTGGTAGGCCAAGAAGAAATTATTGCTGCCTTGGTGTTGCACCCAATTGACGAGGGGCATTGGCTAACCAGCCTGCTCGTCGCCAAGGATCACCGAGAACAGGGTATCGCCAAAAAACTAATTGCGACCGCACGGTCGAATTGCGGCACAAAAGTCTGGCTCTTCTGCCACCCAAATCTTTGCAACTTTTACATTCGGCAAGGCTTTGCACTGTGCACCGATTTACCTGAGCAATTGGCAGCACGCCTGGTCCGCTACCAACAGACCAAACCTCTGTGCGCGTTGGTTTTCCAGCCATAACCGACAAAAGTTCGGCGTCAAAAGCCAACCCTTACTCTAGGATTCATTTCGTCGGCTATTATTCGATAGTGGCATTTTGACCCTAAATAGTAATTGCCTTGTTAAGCTTAAGGTCTGCATGCTTCAGTCCATAACAACTAAAAAATGACTGCTTATGCGAATACCACTCTTCGTCAAGCGACTGCGTGAAGACTTCCAGCTGTCCATCATGACCCTGATGGGCCTCTTTGGTGTTCTTGGCATCGCTCCATACGCAATCTACCGCCTCAGCTCCGGCAACCTGATCGTTGGCTTGGCCGACTCAGCTATTGTTTGCTCAACTGTACTCGCCTTGGTTTACGCCTGGCGCACGGGAGACACGGTCAAGCCAGGCATCTATCTGTGCGTCATGTTTGCTTCAACGGCGACGTTGATCGCCATCAAACTGGGCGTAAATGGTTTGTTCTGGATTTACCCGCTGATCCTGTTCAACTTTTTCATGGTCTCACCGGGCAAGGCACTGATTGCCACGACGCTGGTTATGCTGACGTTAGCGATCTATGGCAAAACTCATCCGAATCAAGTCTTTGAAAGTGATTACCAGATGATCTCGTTTCTGGTCACAGGCATGATGGCCAGCACGCTCAGCTTTGTATTTGCTTACCGCACACGCAGCCAACGCGATCAGTTGCAGCAGCTAGCCATCCAAGATCCGCTGACCGGTGCTCGCAATCGCCGAGCCATGAATGAAGAGCTCAAAATTGCCTCTGCGACCAGCCGCCGGCATGGCAGCCTCTATTCGGTGTTGATCATGGACCTTGATCACTTCAAAACCATCAACGATGCCCACGGCCATCAAGCTGGGGATCAAGTGCTGGTGGATTTTGTAGAACTGATCAAGCGCTATTCCCGCAAAGAAGACAGGCTGTTCCGCTTTGGCGGTGAAGAATTTCTTCTGCTTCTACCCAGCACAGACAAAGAGGGTCTGATGGTCGTAGCGGAACAACTTCTCCTTCAAGTCAGACTAAATTTGAACGGGCCAGGTGGCGCTGTCACCATGTCAGTCGGTGGTGCCGTACACAAACCAGGCGAGCATTGGGAGGAAACCCTGCACCGTGCCGACCAGCGCCTGTATCGAGCGAAAAGCTCAGGACGCAACCGCATTGTCCTTACCGATCCTGAAGAACGTGAGGGCAGCCTTTCACTGGCCTGATCCAGGGTCAATACAACCTCGCCTTGATCAATGGCCGCAGCAGATAGTTCAGCACGCTGCGCTTGCCACTGAGAATATCCACCTCAGCCACCATGCCGGGGATGATTGGCAGGACCTTATCCTCCCGAATCAAGTGGCTGCTATCGGTCTTTATCAACACCTGATAGTAGGGTTCCTTGCCATAGGGTGTGGTCTCCTCGATGGTGTCAGCGCTGATCTGCTCCAGCGTGCCCTCCAAGTCACCGTAGATGGTGTAATCGTAAGCGGTGATTTTGACTTTAGCCTGCATGCCGGGCACCAAAAACGCCACATCCCTCGGCTTGATTTTGGCCTGCACCAGCAGCTGCTCCTCCACCGGGATCACCTCCATGATGGGCTCACCGGGCTGTATCACACCACCTCGGGTGTTGATCAATACGGTATTCACGCGACCGCGTACAGGGGAGATGATCTCAGTCCGGCGCAGTTGGTCCTGACGCTGCTTAACGATCGGTTCAAGCGCACTGAGCTCAGCATGCAGTTTGGAACGCTCGGTGTACGCATCCTGAAAATAACTGCTCTTTATCTCAACCAGCTTACCTTTAAGCGAGGCAACTTCCTGACTCAGGCGTAGCGCCTCCATCTGACTCACTGCGCGCTTTTCCACCATCGGGCGGATGAGCGTAAGCTGCTGCTGCGCCAAACTCATCTGCTGCTCGGTTGCCCGGGTGCTCTCCAACAGTTTTTCACGACGTGAGTCAAACAACTCACGTTCAGTGCGCGCCAGCGGACCTTCTGGATCAACCTCTGGCGGGAAGATGATCTCGGCCCTATCCAACACTTCCGCATCCAATCGGGCAATGGCAGCACGTAGCACCAAGGACTGGTTAGAGGACTCTTGATAGCTGGTCAAAAAGCGGGTGTTATCCAGGCGCACCAAGGGTTGCCCCACCTCAACCAAATCCCCCTCCTGCACCAGCAGTTTGTCGAGGATACCGCCTTCAAGGCTCTGTATTTTCTGGATGCGACTGAATGGCACAACCCGCCCTTCACCACGCGTGACTTGGTCCAACTCGGCCCATGCGGCCCAGGCAATAAACAACAGCACGGTCGCAATCAGCGTCCATAGCAGAGGCTGATAGATAGGATGGGTAGCCGCCATAAGCGGGTCGCCCAATTGCCTGCGCAGCTCCGCTGCACTTTCATAATCCTTCATAGGCTCCTCACTGAGCCGTTTTGGCTACCTTGACTTCATTACCCTTGACGACCTGATTCAAAGGGCCATCCATGACAACACTTCCTTGGCTCAACACCACGACCCGATCCACCAGCGCCAACATGCTCTGCTTGTGCGTTGTGAGAATCAGGGTGCGGTCGCCTAGCCACTTTTTCATGTATTCGATAACCTGCGCTTCACTGGTTTGGTCAAACGCAGCAGTGGGCTCATCCAGAAGCACCACAGGCGGGTCTTGAAGCAGCACACGGGCCAATCCAACAGCTTGTCGCTGCCCTCCAGAGAGGCTGGAATTACCCTGAAGCGGCATATCCAACCCAAGCGCATGATTGCGGACAAATGGGCCGAGACCAATCCCATCCACTACCTCAAGCAGTTCTTCATCACTCAGCGCAGCATTTTCAAGATTAAGATTCTCTCGCAGTGTGCCTTGGAATAACGCCACATCCTGCGGTAGGTAACCGATACCGCGTTGGCGATCACTGGGATCAATCTGGCTGAGGCTAATGTCATCCAACAGCAGACGGCCGCTGCCCACACTAAGCAGCCCACTCATAAGTCGCAGAAGGGTCGACTTACCGGCACCGTTACCTCCAAGCAACGCCACACGCTCACCAGCCTTGATGCTCAGCTCTGTAATACTCAAGACAGGTGCGCTGTCGCCATGACTAACTTTGACGCCTTGCAACAGATAGCTGCCATAGAGCCTGGGCTTACGGGCAAAGGCTTTATTGTCGGGCCGCTCCTGTGCAGCTGACATCAGCTGGTCCAACCCTTCCATGGCAACTTTGGTGTGCTGCCAACGTCCCAACAGTTGTGCCAACTGCGCCAGCGGTGCAACAGCCCGGGACGACAAGATTGAGCACGCCACCAGAGCACCGACCGTCAAAGTGCCGTTGTTGATCAGGTAAACGCCAACTACTACAACGGCCACATAGCAGAGCTGCTGAACCATGGCCGATATGTAGGTCAGGCTTGAGGACAGGGCGTAGGCTTTCATACTTCCAGTGGCCAGCTCGGCCGTCATGCTCTCCCACTGTTTCAGGCAGCGACCTTCAGAGCGTGTGGCTTTCACCGTTTCCAAATGCTCGTATGCCTCAAGCAGAACGGCATTCTTTTTTGCGCCCTCACGGAGGTTCTGCCGCGATAACAGCCCCAACCGTCGCTGCGCAAACACACCGGGCAAAATCATCAGGATGCAGCTGACAATCACTACCCAAACCGCGTGACCGCCAATCAGGGCGATCAGCAGGATAAACAGCAGTACAAAAGGCATATCACTGATCATCGCCGCGCTTGAGGACGTGTAGAACTCACGCACCGACTCAAACTCACGCACCTGTGAGCTGAATGCCCCCATGGATGCTGGCTTCGCCTCCATGCGAGTGGTTAGCACACGACTGAACAACACTGTTGAAAGCTGCAGATCCAGGCGCTTACCCAAAACATTCAGCAAGTGCCCACGCATGATCCGCAACACACCATCCAAGATAATGGCCATCGTCACACCGCCAGCCAAGATCCACAGCGTATCAAACGCACCATTGGGAACCACACGGTCATATACCTGCATGGCAAACAATGCGGCGCCCACGGCCAATAGGTTGGCGACGAAGGCGGCACTGGCGACCTCTAGATACGATCGCCAGAGCCGTTTAAGTGGAGCGAAGAACCAGTGTTCGGGCTTGGCTTTTGCAAATCCACCGACGCGCTCATCAGAGCGGTAGCGACACTTAGCAAACACCACCAGCCCGCTATACATCGAGCTTAACTCGGTGAGCGGGATACGCTCACGGCCTCCGTCAGTCTCAGGGACCAGGATCTCAGCACACTCGCCGTCAAATCCCAGCAGCACAACTGCTTTGCGATCCTTTAAAAGCAACAGTGCAGGCAGCAGGTAACCTTCCATCTTATCCAGCGAGTAGGCGGTCACTTTCGCATTGATGTCGGCCCTTCGCAGCGCACGAGGGATAAGGTTGAGCGGTAAACGTCCGTGTTCTAAGGCAATACCCGATACCAACTCAGCGTCGCCGATTGGCCGCCCCAGATGCCTACATAAAAGAACCAGCCCCGGCCTAACAGGGTCATCGATGTTGTCAGCGTCCTGCTGAGGAATTCTTCCTGAATTAACTTTCATGGCTCAGTCGCTTTTCAAGCATGGCGCCCAGTAGTCCCACCTGAGCTGCCGCACGGTATTCGATGGTTTTTTGTTCGATCTTGAGGTTAATCAACTGACGTTCAGCTTCGAAACGCTCGCGCTGTACATTCAGTAGATCAATCACATCGCGCCGACCGACCTCAAACTGTTCACGGTACAGCCCTGTCACCTGGTCAGCCTGTTGCACTTGCTGTTGTAGAGACTGCTCACGCCAGCGCAGTGTCTCAGCGGTATCAAACAAGGTTTGCAGTTTTCGCCGGATATCCCGCTGCATGGCATCAGCGCCCCAGCGTGCTGCCTCAAGACGCTGCTGGGCAGCGGTGGGACGATAAAAATTAGATAATCCCTGAAATGTCTCCATTCGAAACCGCAGAGACACCATGGAGTCCTCTTCCATTCTTCCGCCAATCTCGCGGCGTAAATGAGAGGCCTCAAGATTCAACTGTGGCAGTAATGATGCTTTGGCTTCACGCAACTCGGCCTCAGCCACGTTGGCATCCTCAAGTGCTTTACGCTGTAAGGGAGAACTGCTGATAACCTTGCTGAGATCGCCACGGGCAAGGTAGCGCTGCAGCGAATTGGGTGCAGGTATCTCCAGATTGTCTGGCTCCCGGCCCACAAGAATGGCGAACTGATTACGCAAGTCCCGTAGTTTTCCCTTCTCTGAAGACATCTGTTCTTGCGCTCGTACCAGTTCAAGACTGGCACGATCCAGCTCACTTCGATCGGAGTAACCCTGACCGCGGATCTCCGTCATCTGACGAATGCTGTCGATATGCTCAATGTGCATTCGCACTGACTCCAGACGCTGCTCTGCAGCCAACAACTCCAGATATGTCTCGACGATATCCAGCGCCGCATCGTCTTGAGCCACCATGAGCTCTTCCAGTTTTTTACGTTGTGTTGCGTTGGCGCTTTCGACCTTACTGGCCACGCGGCCCCAGTCGTAGAGCATCTGAGAAGCAGTGAGGTCGTAGACGACCTCACCGAAATCAAACTCCTGCGGGCCACCCGACATGGAGACCGCCGGGTAATAGCCGCCCTTGGCAATTTCCACATCAGTGCCGGCACGTGCGGCCTCAGCCATGGCCGCACGCACTTTGGGGTTGATGGCCAGCCCAAGCTGTACAGCCTCGCCCAGTGGCATGGCCACCACAGGCATGGTTTCACTCAGACTGGTCAGGCACAGCACCGCCCAAACCAGCCAGTGGCTGGCTCGGCGTTGACTCATACCAACACCTGGACAGTATTGTCCTCAACCAACAAGGTATTGCTGCCAAAGGTGTACACGTCGTAGGTCACGCCATTGATTTCCTGAGTTGTTCCAGTGTTGGTGGCACCGGTCACCCTCAAGGTGTCGTTGGCTTCGCCCGTGATCTGCAGCGTGTTGTTACTGTCAGTGATGATCCCTACTTCAGCCGCGGTAAGCGTCAACACACTGCCGGAATCACCTTTACCCAGATTGATCCGCTCGATGTTGGCCAGGGTGCCAACACCCACTGCGTTGTAATCCAGATTAATCCCACCGGCCAGCAATAAGGTGTCGAAACCGGCACCGCCATCAATGCTGGTGAAATTGGCTGAGGTGACTTCAATGGTGTCATTCCCAGCACCCGCTTCTACACGGTCTCCACTGCCGACGTTCTTGATCAGATCATGACCGTCCGCGCCAATGATCCTTTCAGAGGAGTCATTGCGAGCAGTCAGGAAATCATTACCTGACGTGCCGGTAACGGATATTTCTCCCAGTGACAGCAGTGCTCCGGAACCCAGCAAGTTCACACCATAACTAGCGCTGTCATTGCCAAAAGAGTCAGTTGCCACAATGTTGAGAGAGAGGTTTGAGCCGAGATTCAGTATGCCTGATATGCTCAGTCCCAAATCACTCAACAAATCTGGATCGAGCAAGTTGACAGAAAAGTTTCCGTTCGCGTCCACATTGGGGTCGACAAACACATTAGCCGCAGGAGTGATCACCTCAACGCGAATCGAGCTGCCAGCGGTTGCTGTGCCAGACAGCCCCAGCGTGGGAGGCAGAAGCGCCACATCTAGGCCAAAATCACCAACGGTAACGGGCTGAGGCAAATTCGGCCCAACACCAATGGTGGCAATGTTCCCCTGGTTACCCGCCAGATCTTCACCACGAGCCGACACAGAAGCCGTCAGCAACTGATCCCAGCTCAGGTCTATATCCAAGTCGGTAAGCAGGTCGATTAACGCCTCGCCCTGACTATCCGTTATCACTTCAACAGTGGCTGTTACGCCAGCCAGCGCAACCTCGACTAAAACCTTGGTAAATGGCTCGCTGGTAACCGTTAGAAGATTACCCACCAGCGTCAACACCGGAGCTGCAGGTGGAATGGTGTCGACAACGAAGTTCACCGGCGTACTGCTGGTGCCGCCACTGATATCTGCTGTGATAGTCGCTGCGCCCTCAGGATAAGCGGCGCTACCACTGTCAGGCTCCAGCGTAATGCTGATGCTACCTGCGTCGATATCTTCACGGGTCAGCGTGTAGGTGACACTCTGCTCATAGCCGTTCTGGCCAGCGAACGTTACCGTCACAACCTGGCCGTCCTGCATGGTCGGACGCAGCCCTACAGTGACCTGAATACCATTGCTGATTTCGACCGCGTTGACGTAGCCGTCAGCCGCTTCTGTCACGGTCACGGTCGGCGGTGCCAAATCCAGAGCATAGATCGTGGTCGGGGCACTGGCATTTCCTGTCGCATCCACTGCAATCCCACGGATAGACTCGCCTGCAACCAATGCTGGATCAATCGGCTGACTGAACGTTCCATCTGCGCCAACCGTGACGATGATCGGATTACCTTCATCACCGTCAATAACAAGGTGCAGCTTGCTGTTGGGCTCTGCGGTACCTGTCAGCAGGTTCCCATCGTGGTTGAGCACCAGAACTGGCGCATTCGGGGCCACTTTATCCACCACCATGGTGGCTGGATCACTGACATTACCCGTAGCATCAGTCGCAGTCGCAATCACCTGTGTGTTGTGGGCCAGAGGGGATGCAGGTGTCACCGTCCATGTCCCGTCAGCCCCCACAGTAGCCTCCCCAATCGGGTTGCCGTTGCCATCAGTGAGATTGATGAGTGCACCAATTTCCCCGGTACCTGTAATGATCGCACCGGTACTTGGGTTGATCACTGGTGCATCTGGCGCTTCAGAATCGACCGTGATTGAGGTAGTGCCACTGCTGTTGCCCGTCGAGTCTTCAGCGCGGGCGGTGACCACCGTATCGTGGACGATCGGGGAGCCCGGCGTATAGCTCCAATTACCAGATGCATCGGCCTGTACTTGAATTTCCGGAGCACCGCCGATGGAGATAAACACCTTGGCACCAGGCTCAGCTGTACCGATGATGCTAACCCCTGTGCTCGGCTGCACAACCGGATTGTCCGGAGCGATATTGTCGACCGTGGTCGCGGCCGGGCCGCTGGTATTACCCGCTGCATCTTTGGCACGAGCGTTGATCACGACGCCATTGGCCAGATCTGGTGACGGATCGAAACTCCAGTCACCATTGCTGTCAGCAGTGGCCTCACCGATCACCGCGCCTGAGCCTGTGGTTAGCAGGACAGTTGCCCCTGCTTCAGCGGTACCGCTGATTGTCTTGCCATCGCTCAGGTTCAGCACTGGAACAGCAGGCGCCTGGGCATCAACAGTGGCAGTAGCCACATCGCTGGTGTTGCCAGCTGCGTCCTTAGCGACGACGTTAATCTCGGCGTCATGATCCAGCTTTGGATTGGGTGTAAAAGTCCATTTACCCGTACCATCCGCGGTGACCTGACCGATCTGAACACCCGCACCGTTGCTGATCAGCACGGTTGCGTTAGGCTCGGCCGTACCGGTTACCGTAACCCCGTTGCTCGGATCTATGGTCGGAAGTGCCGGCGCCTCAGCATCCACTGTAACCGAGGCAGGACCACTACTATTACCGGCGGCATCCTTAGCCACCACGCTCACCACAGAGTCATGATCCAGGCCTGGCGTCTGTGTAAAGCTCCACTTGCCGTCGGCTGCGGCGACAACCGTACCCAGCTCGCCCAAAACACTGTCGGTCAGGATCACAGTGGCACCCGCTTCAGCGGTACCTGAGAAGTCAACTCCATTGCTGTCGTTAACAGTTGGCGTCGCAGGTGGCTGCGCGTCCACAACAATTGTGGCCACCCCACTCTCGCTGCCCAGAGTATTAACAGCCTTAGCAGTGATCACAGCCCCGTTAGCCAAGTCTGGGGTCGGATCGAAGGTCCATGTGCCGTCAGCCTGAACGATGATCGGACCAGCCTGCTCAACACCGTCAATGCTCAGTTTGATCTCACTACCCAGATCACCTGTACCGGAAATCACAGTGCCGTTGCTTGGATTGATGTGAGGAGTCGTAGGTAAGTCGGCATCTACCGTCATGGGGGCTGACGGTTGACTGGTATTGCCTGCCGCATCCGTAGCAGTCACAGTGACCACCTGACCAGTGGTCAGCGGCGTGGCTGGGGCGTACTCCCAGTTACCAGCGCCATCAGTCATGACGGTGGCAACGATGTTGCCATCAACGGTGATTTCAATCTCAAGATTGCCTTCGGAAGCTGTGCCTGTAAGCAAGCTGCCGTTGCTTGGTGAAACCACAGGCTGCAGAGGCGCTTCGGCGTCGATGGTAACGGGGGCTTCGGGACTGGTATTACCTGCAGCATCGCGTGCCACAACCTTTAAGGTGTCGCCATGGTTCAACGCAGGTCCAGGCACTGGAGACATACTCCAGGTGCCATCCCCACCAACAACGACAGTGCCCAACTCGACATCATTACTGTCATAGATGACGACTGTTGAGCCTGGCTCAGCAGTGCCACTTAAACTACTGCCGTTGCTCGGCAAGACCGTTGGCGTGTTTGGTGCAATCGCATCAACCATCACGGCGGAGGTATCACTGACATTTCCGGTGGGGTCGGTAGCTGTGGCTATAACCACCAGATCGTGATCAAGCCGTGGATTAAAGTCGATACTCCAGTTGCCATCAGCCCCCACCGATACTGTGCCGAGATCCGTACCATTTATGTCCGTTAGCGTGACAGTCGTACCTGGCTCAGCCGTACCGCTGACAGCGTTGCCGTCACTGGGGAGAATGACGGGTGCAGCAGGCTCTTCTGAGTCAATGGTGACGCTTGCAGTGGGCCCGGTGTTACCCGTGGCGTCTCGAGCCTCGACTGTAACCACTGTGTCGTGAGCTAACGCAGGGCTAGGGGTCCAACTCCAATTACCGTCAGAACCAACATTTGCTGTTCCGATCTCAGTACCACCAGCGCTCCGAATTACAACTGTGCTTTCAGGCTCAGCTGTACCAGACAAGCTGGTACCGTTACTTGGATTGACGGTAGGAATCAGCGGAGCTTCACTGTCGATCACCACACTGCTGCTTGAGCCTACGTTGCCTGCTGCATCGCGCGGCACTGCAGTCACCGTACCGTTGTGAGGCAGCGTAACGGGTGGCACTTGCGCAGCTGGATCAAAACTCCAGGCTCCATTGGCTGCAACCGTTACCTCGCCAATAGGCGTGCCATCCAGGCTGAGCGCGATGATGGCTCCGGGCTCGCCCGTCCCACTCAGCTCCTCGCCATTACTCGGATGAATGACCGGTGCCGGAGGTGCCTGGGTATCCACCGTAGCAGCAGCAGGATCGCTGGTGTTCCCGGCAGCGTCCACGGCCTGCACCTGAATGAGCGTTCCGTGGCTCAAATCCGGATCAAAATCATAGCTCCAAACACCACTACTCACAGTGGTCTGCCCCATTGTATTACCGGCGGAATCTTTGATCAGAATTGTGGCCCCTTCTTCTCCTGTGCCACTGACGGTTTTCCCATCAGTAGGCTGGATGACCGGGGCAAGCGGCGCCTCAGCGTCGACGGTCAGATTTGCGGCCGCGCTGGTATTACCCACCGCGTCCTTGGCAACAACCTTTACATCTGCATCGTGGGGCAATGGATTCGACGGCGTGAACGACCACGAGCCATCCCCTGCGGCAACAGTCTCGCCAACAGGCGTGCCGTCAGCCAGGGTGATGATCACCGTGCTGCCCGCTTCAGCAGTACCTTCAATCATCATGCCGTTGCTGGCTTTGAGGATGGGTGCATCAGGAGCCTGAGCATCAATAGTCACGCTAGCCGGTGAACTTTCGTTACCTGCCGCATCAGAGGCCACTGCATTCACCACTTCGGCATGCAGCGGCGGAGTGACTGGCGTAACGCTCCATTTTCCGTCAGCTCCGACGATCACAGAACCCAAGACTGCACCGCCCGCTAGGGTGAGCGTGACCGTAGAGCCGGGCTCAGCTGTGCCTTGAATAACGCTTCCGTTACTGGGCTCAACGTCCGGCGCAGGGGGGGCAATGCCATCCACCACGACAGTGACATCTGGGCTCTTGTTGTTATTGCTGTCCAAAGCATGGACAGTAAGCACTGTGCCATCCGGAACCGGTGTCCCCAGCGTAGTCGACCAGTCGCCATTGCCATCGGCTGTTGCGCTGCCAATTTGAGTACCGCCAGCATCGCGAATGATGATCTCGACCCCCGCCTCAGCAGTACCGCTAACCCCTTTACCATCAGAGGGATTAACCACCGGAGCCGCAGGGAAATCAGGCGCGATAACCGTAACTGGCGTACTTGAATTGCCTGCTGGGTCACGTACCACAACGGTAACGGTTTCACCATCGGTCAATGGCGGAGTCAGGCTACCGCTGAAGGTGCCATCTGGATTAGCAACCACTGTTAAGTCCGGCTGACCATCACCATTAGTGTCAATTTCAACATCCGCGCCGGGCTCTGCTGTACCGGTCACGGTGGAGCCATCTGACGAAATCTGCACATTGCCAGCCGCAGCTGGAGGCGTTGAATCAGGCGCAGTGGCTGTGGTGGGAGGGCTGCTGTTGCCTGCAGGATCAGTCACCACAACCGTCACGGTTTCACCATTGGTCAATGGCGGGTTCAGCGTGCCGCTGAAAGTGCCATCGGGGTTGGCGACCACGGTTACGTCAGGCTCACCATCACCATTGGTGTCAATCTCAACATTGGCGCCGGGCTCAGCTGTACCGGTCACAGTAGTGCCATCCGGCGACACTTGGACGTTACCCGCAGCAGCAGGTGGCGTTGAATCAGGCGCAGTGGCTGTGGTGGGAGGGCTGCTGTTGCCTGCAGGATCAGTCACCACAACCGTCACGGTTTCACCATTGGTCAACGGCGGGTTCAGCGTACCGCTGAAAGTGCCATCGGGGTTGGCGACCACGGTTACGTCAGGCTCACCATCACCATTGGTGTCAATCTCAACATTGGCGCCGGGCTCAGCTGTACCGGTCACAGTAGTGCCATCCGGCGACACTTGGACGTTACCCGCAGCAGCAGGTGGCGTTGAATCAGGCGCAGTGGCTGTGGTGGGAGGGCTGCTGTTGCCTGCAGGATCAGTCACCACAACCGTCACGGTTTCACCATTGGTCAATGGCGGGTTCAGCGTACCGCTGAAAGTGCCATCGGGGTTGGCGACCACGGTTACGTCAGGCTCACCATCACCATTGGTGTCAATCTCAACATTGGCGCCAGGCTCAGCTGTACCGGTCACAGTTGTGCCATCCGGTGAAACCTGGACATTCCCAGCCGGATCAGGAGCAGTTATGTCAGGTGCAGTAACCACTGCTGGAGGGCTGTCGTTGCCCGAGGGATCAGTGACGATCACGGTGATCGTCTCGCCATTGGTTAACGGTGGTACTAATGGACTTTCAAAAGAACCATCAGGTCCAGCAACAACTGTTACATCAGGCTTGCCATCACCGTTAGTATCAATACCGACGCTTGCACCGGGCTCAGCTTTGCCAGTGATACTGCTGCCATCAGGTGCGACTTTCAAGTCACTTGCCGCGTTTGGAGGTGAGTTATCCCTCGAACCTATAGGAGCTCCACTCGGTTGACCACTAGCCCCACCAGACGATCCACCACCAGATCCACCTGAAAGCGCAGCTCCACCGGCCGCTAAGGTCCCGGCTGTGAGCAGCAATGCCCCAAGACCGATCCCGCTATCGTCCGAAGTTAGCGATTCAAATCCAGCCAGTGTCTCCTGTGGGGTATAGCTGGCAGCAACAACCCCATCGCTTGCGCTGGGCACTAAGTCCACCGCAATCAGCTTTTCCTCCTCAACCAAGAACAACTGACTCGGAGCCTGATCCTCCACGTAGAAATTGGCAATTCGGATCTTCTCACCGGACTTTAATTGGATGATCAGATCAGATCCGTTTTTGGAGTAACCAACTACATCAGCAGGAGGGACATTTAAGGCAACGTTACTGCTTTCAGTGAGCGTTATGAGACCTTCAGGGGGAAGCTCAACGACTTGGGAGGAAGCAACATTCTGTGAGGCAGATGAGATTTTCGCTTGGATCGACATAGCCATTATTCCTTTCATCCATGACCAATTTGAAACAAATAGTCAAATAGGTAACAAAAGAAATAGCACCGTTCATAAAATACTCATAGAAACCAAATGCGGTTTCCGACGAAATGAAACCATGGTTCACAAAACTTCCTAACCCACCGCTATAAGCGGGCTGAGAGCACCTAACTGGCAAATAGCCCAAGGGCATTACCCCACTCACAACGCGAAGCCGCTCTAGCCAGACAAAGGTGCTACAACATTCAAAACAATGAAATTTCACTGATCTAGATCAAAACTAGCCCCAATAAAGGCAAACAGCCAGCACGAAAACGAAATAAACGTGCAATCTATCGGAAATTTGACGCCTGATTTCCAGCACAGAGCTCACCACCGATCCATTTTGGCGAGCACAAAAAAACCACCCGGCTTTCGCGAGGTGGTTTTTGTAATTCCGATTTAGGCCTAATCAAAAAACTTCACGGGCAGATCCACTGTTAACGCCCAGCCAACTCAATCCTGTCATCGTGAATCACAATCAGCCCCTGTTTATAGAGACCGCCGATAGCTTTTTTGAAATTGCCTTTGCTAACACGAAATAAGGTAGCGATCTCTTCGGGTGAGCTCTTGTCATTCACATTCAGCACACCGCCTTGCTTGCGCAGACTAGCGAGAATCTGTTCACCCAGACTGCCAACAGCATCCTGGCCTACAGGTTGCAGGCTGAGGCTAATCTTGCCGTCGGCACGTAGCTCCTTGATGTAGCCCTTTTCCTGCATGCCATTACGAACAAACTTGAACAGCTCGTTCTTATGGATGAGCCCCCAGTGCTTGCCATTAATAATGGCCTTGAAGCCCATATCGGTCGCCTCAACAACCAGCAGATCAACCTCTTGGCCGACTTTATAGCTAGCAGGCTCCTTATCGAGATGACGATCCAGCCGTGCTGTGGCCGTAATCCGCTTAGTGCGCTTATCGACGTAAACGTAGACCACACAATAGTCACCCACCTGTAATGGGCGCTTTTCTTCGGAATGCGGCAAAAGAAGGTCTTTGGGCAGCCCCCAATTCAGGAATAAGCCGACCCGGTTGATATCGACTACTTTCAGGCTGGCGAACTGGCCGACCTGAACCTTAGGCCTCTCTGTGGTGGCAATTAATTTGTCCTCGCTGTCCAGATAAACGAAGACATTCAACCAGTCATCTACTTCGCTGCTGGTGTCTTTAGGGATGTAGCGCTTTGGCAGCAGAATTTCGCCGTCAGCTCCACCATCCAGATACAGGCCGAAGTCTGTGTGCTTCACGACCTGCAAACTATTCATCCGTCCGATTACCGCCATGATGCCTTACTCAGTTTGCCGAGGCCGCATTCTAGCTGAGTTGCCATCGGAATTCCTCAGTAAAGACCCTCGCTGATAAATATGAACCCTTTCAGGAGTTCAACTGACAAGCGGCGACTTAATTCTGAACTGGCCAATAAAAACAAATAGTTGAGAAAAAAATAAATACTAAAAACCATCAATATAAAAAGTAAAAAAGGTGCTTCATCGAATATATCTGAAATTATTTATTAATTATCGTACCCTGTTCGGTCAACTTTGATTAAAGGGGACACATTCATGCGCGTAAAAGCATCCGCTGCCAAAGCCAAACCAGCCCCAGCGACAGAAACCAGCGACTCTCTCGATGCACAGGTTGAAGCCTTCCTGAAATCGGGCGGCCAGATTCAGCAAATCGCCAAAGGCGTTAGCGGACAAACCTACAGCCGACAAATCACCATCAGCAAAAAGTAAATCACTGCGCATGCGCCTTGTTGCAATTTCAAGGCGCGAGCCGCCTTCCTTACCTTACTCACTTCCCCAGCGCTGGCGCATTGACCGGTCATGTTTCAGAATCATGGCAACTGTCTTTCCTAGATAGTTTCTGCTATAGCGCAGATAGAGCGACCATTCTGGAGTACCTGTGCGTTTTCCCCGCTTTACCCTGCAACGACCATCCGGCGCTTTACTGAGCCTGAGCATCCTGTTGCTGGGCTTTCCCCTGCTCACCCGCTTCACTTTAGGCTGGGCACATCCTTACGGCTATCTATCTGACCTGGCCATTGGCAGCCTGCTGTTAGTCTTCGTGCATCGACGCCACTGGCTACTAAGCATTCCACTGCTGCTAACCTGGGCACTGTTCAGCCTTGGCAACATTGAGCTGGTCAGTGCAGTAGGACGTATGCCGGCATTGTCCGACGCGCAGTTTTTGACCGACCGCGAGTTTCTCAGCCACTCCAGCCAAGGCGGAGGCCTTAGCAACCCTTTTCTGGCCTGGGCGCTAGTAGCCAGCCTGCTGTTCTATCTCTATTTACGCAGCCGCGACAAGCATCCGCACAAGCCGCTTAGCCGCAGCGCGCTACTAGTCCCGCTCTCGTTATTTTCCGCCCACGGCCTGCTGCAGCAACTGACACCCAGTGAGGCAGACCAATGGATGCAGTTCAACCTACCGCACAAACTACTGGCTGAAGCCACCAGCAGTAGCCGTCAGCACCTGCTTGACTGGGTTGATCCAGAGCCTTCAGGCCCAGTGGATATTCGCGGCTTGAGCCAGCTTGATCTGAGTGGCACTCCCCTGCTGGATAAGGCCGGTAGTGCACGCAACGTCCTGATCGTGACCCTGGAGGGCGTGACCGGCGCCTACCTGCAAGCAAGCCGCAGCGCCATCAACAGCAGCTATCAACAGAACCCGATGCCGCGCCTAAGCCAATGGGCGGAACGCGGCATGCTGACGTATGACTACGTGCTGCACAGCCACCAGACCATTCGTGGTCTGTACGCAATGCTCTGCGGTGACTACAGCAAGCTGGATACTGGCACGCCCAAAGGCCTGGAGCTGCTCAACAACCCGCAGCGCAGCGCTAACTGCTTACCGGCTCAGCTACGTGAACGAGGCCTAAGCACCCACTTCCTGCAAGGTGCTGGGCTGCGTTTTATGGCCAAAGACCAAATCATGCCGCGCATGGGCTTTGAGCAAACCCATGGCCGCGACTGGTTTCGCAACAAGCCTTACATCGAGTTCCCGTGGGGGATGGATGACAAAGCCTATTTCGAAGGCGCGCTCAACTATATCCACGGCCTGCGTAAACAACCCCAACCCTGGATGCTGACCCTGCTGACCGTCGGCACTCACCAGCCCTATTCGGCGCCTCAGGCCTATTTGGATAGCTATGAGTCACCTAAGCTAGCCGCCATTGCCTATCTGGACGATGCCGTCGCCGACTTTCTCGACAGTCTCGAACGTCAAGGCGTCCTCAAAGACACCTTGGTCATCGTCACCTCGGACGAATCCCACGGTCTAGAGAATGTGCGTCTGGCCTCAGCCTGGGGGTTCAGCCTGCTATTAGCACCTGAGCAGGACAAACTGCCAAAACTCAAACACGGTGTTTACGGCCATGTAGACCTTACCGCCAGCGTTTTGGATTACTTTGCCTTCCCAATACCGGATGTTATATCCGGCCGCTCCATGCTGCGTAATTACAGCAACGGCCGGGAAATAATCTCCTACACCAACGGCCTGCTGCGCCTGCATGACGGGCATGGCAGCCTGACTGAATGCGACTTCCAGAACGTCTGCCGACGTTACGACAGTGAAGGGTTTATCGCAGACAGTGCACCTTACATCGGGCGCATCAGCGGCCGCCCCGCCCGACTAATCAGCCAGCGTGCCGCCCTGCTGGATCAGTCCCTGCTAGCAGGCCAAGGCGAGCAACATTTTCAGTTTGCCAACAGCCAGGCCATGCCGCTCAAATCAGGTGAAGTGGACGATTGGGCCGACAACCTGATCGGTGCCCAATACCTGACTCTGAATGCAGGCACCCAGACGCGCATCACGATAAAAATTCGCGCCACTGAGTTGGACAAACTTGGGGCGCGCCTGCAATTGAAGACTAAAGAATATGAACGCGAGACCGGCATCGAGATTCCGTCCTTGCCACTGCTCACCCGTGACCAGCCTGTGGAATTGAGCTTCAGCTTTGACAACCCCAAAACCCGCAAAGCCTTTTCCTTCCATCTCACCGGACAAGGCAACGGGGCTATTGAGATTATGGATTTCAGCGTGACCAGTGCCCCAATGGCGAGTGCCCCCGAACTGCTTGCCACCCAGGCCGAGTCAGAGTCAGCCGAAACAGTGCATGACGAAGAAATCGCAACGCCTTAAAGCAAAACGGCGGATCAACTCAGGTTGATCCGCCGCTTCTATCACTGAACTGGAGCTTACTCGGCCGCAGGCTTGCGACGCTTCAGCGGCGCCAGACCGTCCTGACTCACCAGTGTTGGTGCATCGGACTTAGGCTTACTACTGCGCTTAGCAGGCGCCTTAGCCGCGGGTTTCTTCGCCGCCACCTTCTTGCCCGTTTTACTGTCGGTCTTTTTCTTCTTGGTGCCCGCAGCCTTGCCAGATGCCTTAAGGTTTTTCGGGCCCTGATAGGTCCCTTTCAGCTCTTTGATGTTACGGCGTTCAAAACGTTGTTTCAGGTAACGCTCGATGCTCGACATCAACGACCAGTCGTTATGGCAGATCAGCGAAATCGCCACCCCCTCACCACCGGCGCGGCCCGTACGACCAATACGGTGCACGTACTCATCACCAGAGCGGGGCATGTCAAAGTTAATGACCAGATCCAGACCGTCCACATCCAGACCACGGGCCGCCACATCGGTGGCCACCAGCACTTTTACAGCGCCCTGCTTGAGGCGCTCGATGGCGAGTTTGCGGTCTTTCTGATCCTTCTCACCGTGCAGCACAAAGGTCTTGAACTGCTTAGCCACCAACTTGCCGTACAGGCGATCAGCCTGGGCACGGGTGTTGGTGAACACGATGGCTTTGTCATAGGTTTCGTTGGTCAGCAGCCACTCAACCAGCTCTTCTTTGTGATGAACATGGTCAGCGGTGATGATCTGCTGATGGATGCCTTCGCTGATCTCACTGACCCGATTCAGCATCAAATGCTCTGGGTTCTTTAACACTTTGCTGACCACATCACGCAGCGCAGCGCCGCCCGAGGTGGCGGAAAACAGCAGGGTTTGCCGCTCGGCATTGCACATCTCAGACAGGCGCAGCACGTCTTCGGCAAAGCCCATGTCCAGCATGCGGTCGGCTTCGTCCAGCACCAGCACCTCAACCTCGTCTAGAAGCAGGTTACCGGCGTTAGCGTGCTCAATCAGGCGCCCTGGCGTACCGATCAAGATGTCCACCTTGCGCAGCATGGCAGCCTGCACTTTGAAATCTTCACCACCGATGATCAGGCCCGGCTTGAGGAAGGTGTACTGAGCAAAGCGCTCCACTTCCTTGAGGGTCTGCTGCGCCAACTCACGGGTTGGCAGCATGATCATGGCGCGAACGCTCATGCGTGGTTTAGATGAGCCATCGCCAAACAGACGGCTGAGCATCGGCAGAACAAATGCAGCAGTTTTACCGCTACCGGTTTGCGCGATTACCCGCAGATCCTTTCCCGCAAGCGCCGGAGGAATGGCAGCAAGCTGCACCGGGGTAGGCTCGACAAAGTTCAGCGCGGCCACGGCTTTAAGCAGGCGTTCATGCAGGGCGAATTGGGAAAACACGTAGTAACCTCGACGGAAGAAACAGATATCAGCCACATAGCGTACCGCTTTCCAGCGCTACGGCCGAATTTCTTTGCGCTGATAACACTAAAAATGACGACTGACAGCGAACAAAATGCGTTAGCACAGCTCAAACTGTCCTACAAACCATAACAAATGCTGACAGGAGAATGTTATGCGCGACCACACTCACAGCGTTCTACTCACCTCAGTGCTCAGCTTTGCGTTACTCGCGCAACCAGCCTTGGCAGCCCCCAAGCATGACAACCCTGGAAGAGGGCACGGCAATGACAGTGATGTCAGCATCAACCTCAATGGCCCATCCATCGACATTGGCCGAGTGCGCATCGTTTTAGGTGAAAACCGCGACCTTATCGGCTCAGTGCAATCTCTGCCTCCAGGAATCGCCAAAAACCTTGCCCGGGGCAAACCCCTGCCACCGGGCATCGCCAAAAACTTCGACAGCCGCCTGCTCAACCAATTGCCCCACTACGACGGCTATGAATGGAAGCAACTGGGCACAGACGTAGCCCTGGTTGCCATTACCACCGGTATCATCTACGAAGTACTGCGCAACGTGATCGACTGATTACACAGCCCTCGCCCGTCACGCCCTGGCCTGACGGGCCTGCTTTAGCAACACACGCCCGCTATCCAACCCGACCAGCAACACCGCCAACCAGATCGGCAAATACGTCAGCCACTGGGCCGCATCAAAGTGTTCCCCCAAAAACACCAGTGCCACCAAAAACAGCAGCACCGGCTCCACATAACTGAGGATGCCAAACAGCCCCAACGGCAGAAGCCTGCTAGCTGTGATCAGTGAACCAAACGCCGCCGAGGTCAATATCGCCAATCCTGGGAGCAGCCAAATCAGCTGAGGCGCTGTGCTGAACAACTGCTCTTGCCCGTACTGCATTACCAGCCAGATCGCCACCGGTGCCATAAGCAGCATTTCAAAGACAAAACCACTCAATGCATCAAGGCCCATACGCCGCCGCAGCATGTAATAAGGCGGATAGCCAAACGTCACCAGCAACACCAACCAGGAGACCGCCCCAGTTCGCCACAGCTCATGGGCAACCCCCAGCAACGCACACATAACTGCCAGGCGCTGTAATGGCCTTAGCCTTTCGCCGTAAAAAATTCGTCCGGCCAGCACCATCGCCAGCGGGGTTAGAAAGTAGCCCATAGAAATTTCCAGCATGCGCCCCTGCAAAGGCGCCCAGAGAAATACAAACCACTGCGTCCCCATCAACAGAGCCGCCACCGGCAGGCACAGCATCAGCATCGGCTCACGGCGCACGCGCTCAGCAGCCGCTAATAGATTCGGCCATTGGCGCAGCAATGTAATGAGCAAAAGCACCGCCGGTATTGACCACAACACTCGATGTGCAAAGACCTGTAAGCCATCCAACGGCTCCAGAAACCGGACATACCCCGGCACCATTGCGAACAGCACCGACGCCAATAAAGAAAACGCCACCCCACGCCCGGAAAGCTGCATTACAACCCCTTAAATGCCGATAACAGCTGGATACAACCCGTGGGAGGCATTTTGCCTGCAAGCGCAGTCAAACCCCAGTCAGATAACGACCAGAAACACTCATTACTTGTCGATAATAAAAAAGGCCCGGCCACTTCGGGGGGGAAGGCCGGGCCAAGCGTCCAGTTGGGGATGGACGTAGGAGCACAAAAAACCAACAGAAAATTAGACCACCGTAGCCAACCTTGCGTTGGCCTCGGCGAGGCCGCGCTTCATGAACTCATCCCCCAGATTGAGTCCTTCTGCGTGGATAAACTGCACATCATAAATCCCCACAAAACCCAACACCTGGCGTAGATACGGCTCCTGATGATCTTGCGGGCTACCGGAATAAACACCACCACGAGCGGTTAGAACATAAGCGCGTCTGCCGGTAAGCAGGCCTTGTGGACCCGATTCGGTGTACTTGAAGGTCACCCCTGCGCGCAACACATGATCGAGCCAAGCCTTCAGCGTGCTGGGGATGGCAAAGTTGTACATCGGTGCGGCCAGCACCAGCACATCGGCAGCCAGTAACTCTTCAGTTAAAAGATTGGAGCGTTGCAGTGCTTCATTTTCCGCCGCGCTCAGCTGATCGGCAGGTTTCATCCACCCACCGAGTAAATCAGCATCCAGATGTGGGACTTGATCAGCGGCCAGGTTACGAACCTTGACCGAATCATTCGGATGGGAGGCTCGCCAGCTAGCCAGAAAGGTTTCGGTCAATTGACGAGACACAGAGCCCTGATCTCGGACGCTACTCTCAATCACCAGAACATGTGCCATTTCCACTCTCCGCTTGCGGCAATCCGCGTAATGGGAGGCATGGTATGAGCACAAAGATTGATTAAAAAGCGCAATTTTCTGCACCTTTAAATCAATTTATTTGATTTATTTGAAGGTCGAAATTAGTCTCAGCGCTACTGCTGCTCACAGGTCAAATTAACCCTGAGCTTGATGATGCTGCGGTTTGATTTGAGTGTCAGTGTACTGACCTGACCCGGAGCAACGACTGCACGGCGGGTACGGGGTGCCTCTGGACCATTGCGAAAGATGGCCTTACACGACGCACCAATTTCGCCGTAGTTATAGAGCTGAACACTGGCCATGTTGTGATCAATTTGCTGAGTAGTCACCGACACCTCGGCACCATTGAGCTGTTTTTCGAGCTCAACCGGGTAAGCCATTACCGTGAAAGGTAAACAGGCCAGCAGCGCGCAGCAAAACTTCTTCATCAAGGCAGCCTCCAAAGCAGAACGGTCAGTTTAGGTTGATTGAAACGTTTTTTGCACCTGACTGCCAGGAACATTAAGGGACTGAATATGAAAGCTCCACGGGTAACACTGGACCAATGGCGAACGCTACAGGCTGTAGTCGACAGCGGTGGTTTTGCGCAAGCCGCTGAAATTCTGCACCGCTCACAATCTTCCGTCAGCTACACCGTGGCCCGCATGCAGGAGCAGCTCGGCGTACCGCTGCTGCGTATTGATGGACGCAAAGCCGTGCTGACCGAAGCAGGTGATGTGCTGCTGCGCCGCTCGCGGCAGTTGGTTAAACAGGCAAGCCAACTGGAAGACCTTGCCCACCACATGGAACAAGGCTGGGAGGCCGAAGTTCGCTTGGTGGTTGATGCAGCCTACCCCAACGCAAGGCTGGTTCGAGCCCTGACCGCATTCATGCCGCAAAGCAGAGGCTGCCGGGTGCGTTTGCGGGAGGAAGTGCTATCCGGCGTGGAGGAAATACTTCAATCCGGCAGCGCCGACCTCGCCATCAGTGGACTTAACATCACCGGTTTTCTCGGTACCCAGTTGCAAACCGTAGAGTTTGTCGCCGTGGCCCACCCAGATCATGCCTTGCACCGCCTGCAGCGCACCGTCACCTATCAGGACCTGGAAACACAGATGCAAGTTGTCGTGCGCGACTCCGGCCAACAGCAGCCTCGCGACGTCGGCTGGCTCGGTGCCGAGCAGCGCTGGACGGTCGGCAGCCTGGCCACCTCCGCCACGTTTGTGAGCAATGGTCTTGGCTTTGCCTGGTTGCCAAGGCACCTGATCGAACGCGAACTAAAGGAGGGGCTACTCAAACCTCTGCCGCTGGAACAGGGCGGACAACGCGATGCAATCTTCCACCTCTACCGCAACAAGGAAAAGACACTGGGGCCGGCTGCGCAGATTCTGGTAGACCTGATCACCCGCTTTGACACTGTCCCGCTTGGGGCCCCATTCGCTGCCCCTGAGCCGCACCAACCTGAGGCGTGAGCATGGCCACCTTCTCCCACAATGGCTGCAATCTTTACTATGAAGAGCACGGCCAGGGTGCACCGCTTCTGCTGGTGCATGGTCTAGGTTCAAGCACCCGTGACTGGGAGTTGCAAATCCCCGTGCTCGCCCAGTACTTCCGGGTAATAGCCTTTGATGTGCGTGGCCATGGACAATCCTCCAAACCCCGCGAGCGTTACAGCATCAAAGGTTTTGCCGATGACACAGCAGCACTTATCCAGCACCTGCAACTACCGCCTGTGCATCTGGTGGGGATATCCATGGGCGGCATGATTGGTTTTCAGTTGGCTGTTGACCACCCAGAGCTGCTCAAGAGCCTGTGTGTCATCAATAGTCTGCCAGAGGTCCGCGGCCGAAATTGGAGGGACCGCCTGGAGATAGCCAAACGCTGGATACTGGCGCGAGTGCTGAGCTTAGATACACTGGCTAAGGCGCTGGGAAAATTGCTGTTTCCCAAACAAGAACAAGCCCTACTGCGTCAAAAGATGGAAGAACGCTGGCCGCAAAACGACAAGCGCGCCTATCTCTCCAGCCTGGATGCGATCATAGGCTGGAGCGTGCGGGAACGGCTGGGGCAAATTACCTGTCCCACGCTGGTGGTCGCAGCCGAACACGACTACAGCCCTGTTTCACTGAAACAAAACTATGTGAGTGAAATGAAACATGCACAGCTGCTGGTCATCGAAGACTCGCGTCACGCCACGCCGCTGGATCAACCTGAACACTTTAACCGCAGCCTGTTAGCCTTCCTCCAAGAAGTCGAACAAACTGCAAACTCTGCCGATAAGGACTAAAACGATGCTGAAGCAACTGACCCTCGCCGCCTGCTCCATGCTGCTGGCCGGTAGCCTGATGGCCGCAGAAAACCCCAAAGTACTGCTGACCACCACTGCCGGTGACATCGAGATCGAACTGAATCAGGAAAAGGCCCCGATCAGCACCGCTAACTTCCTCAGCTACGTGGATAGCGGCTTCTACAACGGCACGCAGTTCCATCGCGTGATCCCAGGCTTCATGATCCAGGGTGGCGGCTTTGATGCGAACATGAAGCAGAAAGACACCCAAGCCCCGATCAAAAACGAAGCCGACAACGGCCTGCACAACGTACGTGGCACCCTGGCGATGGCCCGCACCCAAGCTAAAGACTCCGCCACCAGCCAGTTTTTTATCAACCACAACGACAACGCCTTCCTTGACCACGGCGCCCGTGACTTCGGTTACGCCGTATTCGGCAAAGTGACCAAGGGCATGGATGTTGTGGACAAAATCGCTCAAGCACCAACCGGTAACCGAGGCATGCACCAGAACGTCCCGACCCAACCTGTACTGATCGAAACCGCCAAGCGTCTCTGATCCACCCTGCCGGTTCACCCCGGCAGACAGCGACGCGCTGATCCGGGCTGTTGCCACGCGGCAACAGCCCTTTAGGCAGGATGCCTGACCATGTTATTCCGCTACTTCGAAAGACTGATCGACGTCTTCAAACCCAGCCCGGACGTCGAACCTCCCTCCGGCATAATCGCCTTCTACGCCCACTACCTTCGCCAGATCTGGCCCCTGATGATCGCCGTGCTGGTGCTTGGCTTCTTCGCCGCCTTTATCGAAGTTTTGCTGTTCAGTTACCTTGGCAGGCTGATCGACATGATCCAGGCCACGCCCAGCAGCGAATTCTTCAGCAAATACCAGACCGAATTGATCGGCATGCTGCTGCTCGCGCTGGTCATTCGCCCTGTTGTGTTCGGCATTCATGACCTGCTGACACACCAAGCCTTTAACCCCGGCCTGACCAACATGATCCGCTGGCAGCACCACCGCTACGTGCTCAAGCAAAGCCTGAACTTCTTCCAGAACGACTTTGCCGGGCGTGTCGCTCAGCGCGTATTGCAAACCGGCCAATCACTTCGTGAATCCACCATGCAGGTGGTCGATGCACTGTGGTTTATCGTGGTCTACACCGGCAGCGCGCTCTACTTGTTCGCCTCTGCTGACCCACGCCTGATGATCCCCCTGATCAGCTGGATCATCCTCTACACCGCTCTGCTCAGCTACTTCGTGCCGCGCCTGAAAAACCGCTCAGCAGCAGCCTCAGAAGCGCGCTCAAAACTCATGGGCCGCGTGGTCGACAGTTACAGCAACATCACCACCCTCAAACTCTTTGCCCACACCCAGTTTGAAGAGCAGTACGCTGGCGAGGCCATGGGCGAGCTGGTGCACAAGTTCCGTCTGCAAGCGCGCACCATTACCCTGATGGACTTTCTCATCACCAGCCTGAACGGCCTGCTGATTGTCGGGACAGGCGCACTGGCACTGTGGCTGTGGAGTGGTGACCTGATCTCTGCAGGCGCGATTGTGCTGGCACTCGGACTGGTGATCCGCCTGAACAACATGGCCGAATGGATCATGTGGGTGGTCAACGGCATCTTCGACAACGTCGGCTCCGTGCAAGACGGCATGAAGACCATCGCCCAGCCACGTCTCGTGGTGGATAAGCCTGACGCCAAGACGCTGCAACTTGAGCAAGGCGCCATCCGCTTCGACAACATTCACTTCCACTACGGCAAAGAGCGCGGCGTACTCAGCGGCCTGAGCCTAGAGATAAAACCGGGCGAAAAGATCGGCTTGGTCGGCCCCTCCGGTGCGGGTAAATCCACCCTGGTCAGCCTGCTGCTGCGCCTGTACGACCTTCAAGACGGCGCCATCTTGATCGACGGCCAGAACATAGCCGATGTCACCCAAGACAGCCTGCGCGCACAGATCGGCATGATCACCCAAGACACAGCCCTGCTTCACCGTTCCATCCGCGAAAACCTGTTCTACGGCAAACCGGATGCCAGCGAAGAAGAGATGCTCGCTGCCGTGCGTAAAGCCAGCGCCGACAGTTTCATTCCGCAATTGGATGACGGTCAGGGCGGTATTGGTTATGACGCCACCGTGGGTGAGCGTGGCGTGAAACTTTCTGGCGGTCAGCGGCAACGTATCGCCATCGCCCGCGCACTGCTGAAGAACGCACCAATCCTGATCATGGACGAAGCAACCTCAGCACTGGACTCGGAGATTGAAGCGGCGATTCAGGACAACCTCGACACCCTGATGCAGGGCAAAACCGTTATCGCCATCGCCCACCGCCTTTCCACCATCGCCCGCATGGACCGGTTGGTAGTGATGGATCAAGGCCGCATCATCGAGACCGGCACCCACGCCGAACTGATCGAACGCGGCGGCCTCTATGCGCGCCTGTGGCAACACCAGACCGGAGGGTTTGTCGGGATCGATTAAACAGAATACCTGTAGGAGTGGCTTCAACCGCGAACCCACCTCAACCCCCAACCCCATTCGTGGCTAAAGCCACTCCCACAAACGCACAGCCTCTGTGGGAGTGGCTTTAGCCACGAAAAGCTGTCTACTCTTCACTGCGATACGGCAACAACTCCCGGGCTTGCTCCGCGTAATGCCGCACCCCCGCCTGCTCTTCCCGTAAAAACTCCGCCACCGCAGCCCGCAACCCCGGATGGCAAAGGTAATGCCAGGACTCCGTCAGCACTGGCTCAAAGCCCCGAATCAACTTGTGTTCGCCCTGCGCACCGGCATCAAAACGCTTTACGTCTTGGCTGATCGCATACTCCATGCCCTGATAAAAACAGGTCTCAAAGTGCAACCGGTCAAACTCATCCAAACAGCCCCAATAGCGCCCATAAAGGCTATCTCCGCCGAGCAGACTAAACGCCATCGCCACCGGCCTGCCGCCCTGCACGGCAAACACCACCCGGATCATCTCCGGCATGCGCTCTGTCAGCAGGCTGAAAAACGCCCTCGTCAGATAGGGCGAACGGCCACGCACATGGTAGGTGTTGGCATAACACAGGTAGACGAAATCCCACTCTGCCTCCGTCAACTGGTGCCCTTCGCGCCAATCAAAACTAATGCCCTGCCCCGCCACCGACTCGCGCTCTTTGCGCATTTGCTTGCGCTTGCGCGAACTCAAGGTATCGAGGAAATCCTGAAAGTCCCGGTAACCGCGATTACGCCAGTGAAACTGACAGCCCAACCGCTGCAACCAGCCCTCACGCCCAGCCAATAAATCAGCCTCCGCAGGCGTGGTGAAATTGATATGCAGACTACTGAGTTCGCGCTGCGGCAGGCTGGCTGAGAGCGCATCCAGCAACTGACTGGCCGCCACCGGATCACCCACCAGCCGCGCCCCCGTCACCGGCGAAAACGGAATCGCCCCGAGCAACTTCGGGTAATAGGCAATCCCCGCCCGGCGACAGGCATCCGCCCAACCGTGATCGAACACATACTCGCCGTAGGAATGACTCTTCACATAGCCCGGCATGGCCGCCAGCGTGCGGCCGCTGTCGTCCTGCCACAGGGCATGAGCGACCTGCCAGCCACTGCGTCCGCCCACACTGCCACTGTCCTCCAGCGCCGTCAGAAAGGCATGACGCAAAAAAGGCTGTGGGCTGGCACACAGACCATCCCACTCAGCCGCCGTAAGGGTATTGAGTGAATCAACTGATATCAGCGGCACAGGCTTACCCCACCCTCAAAATCACGCCTGCATGGCGCTGAAATATATCTCTAACAATCACCCAGCAAGATACGCGTGCCAACTTAATCGCAAAAGCACTCACCAAGGAGTCATCATGCAAAAGTCCCTGCTCGCTTTAGGTGTCGCACTCATGCTCGGTAGCGGCGTCGCCATGGCAGAGAAATCTATTGTGCATCCGTTCCAAGCTGAACAGGCGAAGAATGCGCCGAATGACGTTCACATGGCTGTGGAAATTCCGGCAGGCAGCTTCACCAAATACGAAATCAATGAAGAAGGCCTGGTTTTTGTCGACCGCTTCCAGTCCATGCCTGTTGTCTACCCCGCCAACTACGGCTCCCTGCCGCGCACCCTCGCCGGTGACAACGACCCGCTCGACGGCCTGGTCCTGACCCGCGAAAGCCTGCACCCTGGCGTCATGATCAAATTCCGCCCCATCGGCTATCTGAAGATGATCGACGGCGGTGAGCACGATGAAAAAATCATCGGCGTACCCAGCAGCGATATCGACCCGACCTACGACAACATCCAGGACATAAACGACCTCCCAGCCATCGAACGCCAACGCATCGAAGCCTTTTTCAAGGTTTACAAAAATCTGCCGGAAGGCCGCAAGAAAGTTGAGCTGAATGGGTTTGGTAATGCCGCTGAGGCGAAGAAACTGATTCAGACGGCGCTGGACAATTATAAGAAGAACAACTGATTTAACGCACATGTACACAAAGCCCCGCTAAATAGCGGGGCTTTGTGCTAATTGAATCGTCACCAAAATGAGCGGCTCAAAGACTTAAGACACCTCCGGCATTTGAGGAAGTAGCCCTTTTCGTGTTGCACAGCAAACCGCGCTGACAACGGCATCAAGTGATGCATCGAGAACGTTTCTGCTTCTACCTGCACCGAACTGCAATTGGCCATTGATTTGGATTTCAACGTACGCCATCGCTTCAGCACTGGCCCCCTTACCAACTGCATGCTCGTGATAGTCAGCGATATCGAATTTTAGTCCGTGATGAGCGAACGCGCTGGTAATGGCCTCGAGCGGTCCATTGCCCCTCCCTGAAAGGGCAACTTGGCTGTGGCCGAGGAGCAATGTCGCATCCACCTTAGTGCCGTATGCACCGTTAATAACACTAGCCCCTGACAACGCGTAGGGTTTGCCACGCGTTAAGTAGTGCTCAGTAAAGCTTTCCATGATCATGTTGGGGGTGATTTCAAGCCCCGTTGTGTCAGCTATTTGTTGGATCAGATTGCTGAATTCGATCTGGAGACGACGAGGTAAAACGATCCCTTGCTGCTCCAACAAATACGCGATACCACCTTTGCCAGACTGGCTGTTTACCCGAATCACCGCCTCATAGCTGCGTCCCACATCCGCCGGATCTATAGGCAAATAAGGTATCTGCCAGAAACCTTCTGGATGCTTCTGGCGATGAGCAAATCCCTTCTTGATCGCATCTTGGTGTGACCCAGAAAACGCAGTAAACACTAATTCCCCTGCATAGGGATGACGTGGGTGTGTCGGCAATTGATTGCAGTACTCAACCTCACGCTGGACGTGGCTGATATTCGAAAAATCAAGACCAGGGCTAATTCCGCTGGTATAGAGGTTCATCGCCAAAGTCAGAATATCGACATTCCCCGTTCGCTCGCCATTCCCGAACAAAGTACCTTCGACCCGCTCCGCACCAGCCAAACAGGCCAACTCGGCGGTGGATACGCCTGTTCCTCGATCATTATGTGGATGCACACTGATGATCACGCTGTCACGGTTGCTGATATGCCTACAAAACCACTCGATGTGATCTGCAAAAACATTAGCAGTGGCTACTTCCACGGTTGTCGGCAAGTTGAGGATCATCTTGTTTTCAGGCGTAGGCGCGAAAGCGTCAATTACAGCCTCACAGATTTCCAAACCGAAATCAGGCTCGGTAAAACAAAACGTCTCAGGCGAGTACTGATAAGTCCATTGCGTCTGCGGATTCTTCTGCATAAGTGCTTTGATCTCGCGCGTCGCTTTCGTGGCGATCTCGATACAACCCGCCCGATCAGCTCCGAACACAACCTCTCGAAAAACAGGGGCTGTTGCGTTGTAGACATGAACAATAGCGCGAGGCGCACCTTGGAGCGCTTCGAATGTCCGCTCAATGAGTGATGTGCGGGCTTGCGTCATTACTTGGATCGTGACGTCTTCGGGGATAGCGCCGCTCGTAATCAAATCACGGAGATAGTCGAAGTCGGTTTGCGAAGCAGCAGGAAATCCCACCTCGATCTGCTTGAAGCCTATCTGCACCAGCAGATCAAAGAAGCGGCGCTTACGTTCGGGGTTCATTGGCTCGATCAGCGCCTGGTTGCCATCGCGCATATCCACACTGCACCAAGTCGGAGGGACTCTTTGGATTCGGCCGGGCCATTGACGGTCTGGAAGGTCGATAGTGTCGAAATGGCGATACTTTTGAGAGGGATCAGTCAGCATGATAGGAACTCCACAACAAATGAAACCTGACTCCCCTAGCGGCGATGCTGACTATGGTCGGGGTCAGGGGAAATCAGGATGAGTCATGACGCGAGCGGACGCGTGCAGACCCCGACCGATAATCAGTCGTAGTCGCAGTGGTAAAAGGATAGAAAGCGTTCGCATGGCAGAACTCCGTAGTGGATCGGTCTCACTATAAGAGTCGCAGCATGTGTCCATCTCAATTAATATGGACTTTTATTTGCTCAATACGGACAAAAGCATATGGGCTTCCACGCACCGCTGGACGGTGGCCATGCACTTGATCTGGAACGGTTGAATCATCATTCAGTGGCCGTAAGCGGCGTAGCGGTCAGCTATCCACAAGGCCATATCGTACCGATGCACCACCATGATGGAGGGCATCTGATTTATTCGAATCGTGGCTTACTTCGTGTAGAGACTGAGACTGATCACTGGCTTGTGCCACCTACCTCAGCCGTTTGGCTAAGACCTGGGGTACCCCATCGTCTAATTGTTCCTGTAGCGCTACAGGCACATGGATTGTTCGTAAGCATCGAAGCAAGTAGAGCGCTCCCCGAAGCAGATTGCGTTGTGCAAGTAAGCGACCTCATGCGAGAACTCATCATTAGGCTGACATCTTCGAATCATCCTGCAATGACTCCGCACATGACCCACTTACTGGGCGAGTTGCTGATTGAGGAACTTCGCGCGACACAAGCGCTGCCACTGCATCTCCCTTGGCCTCGAGATGAGAAGTTAAGGGCACTCTGCGATGCCCTAATGGCCGATCCAGGCCGGGATGAAACCGCAGCACAATGGGCAGATAAACTCGCGCTAGGAGAGAAAACCTTCCATCGCCGCTTCATCAAAAGTACAGGGGTGACGTTCGGAAAGTGGCGCCAACGCCTCCGGCTGATGTCCTCATTAACGCTTCTGACACAAGGTGCTCATATCACCGCGGCTGCAATGGCAAGTGGGTACGATAGCCACAGTGCTTACACCTCAGCGTTCAAGCGCCAGTTTGGCATGCCGCCTTCAGCGTTTACAGGACGCAAACCGATTCGGGACATCAACTGACATGTAATGGTAGAAAGACTGCAAGCAGAGGGTTTTATCTAGGAACAGACGATATTTAGTCCACCCTATCCTAGGATGGAGGATTCCAACACATCTTCACATGCCCCTCGGTTTCCCCATCCTGAACAAACCCCAAACGCTCATAAAGTCTTTGCGCCTGTGGATTGATTCGAAAAACAGCCAACTGCAAAGTTACTTTTCGGGCAACTGCTCGCTGCCGGAGGTCTTTGACGATATCGGTGCCAATACCCCGACGTTGATACTCAGTTGAAATGGCAGGGTTGCAGATATAGATACAGTCAGCATCGTTGAGTATCTGGAAGTAGCCGACAATCAGCCCCCTCGTCAATCACTGAGGTCTCGGCGCTGGCAAATTCTTTTTCTAAATTCGATCGCTGCCAGCTTTCATCCCAACCCCATATTTCCTGAACATGGGTGTGGAAGGCTGCACGAAACAACGTAAATAACTCTAGTTTATCGCGCTGTATCGCGGGCCTCTTTTTCATACTAGGCACCTCCTTCATTGAGAGCCTTCCCTAACATTCAGCGTTTAACCACGCAGTCAGTGACGATGTTGCATCTGACTCAGCACATTTAGCCTCTAACACGAGCATCCTCGCTTTAGAGCCATAAACAGCTAGGTCCTGGAAATACGCAAGAATCTAACCACCCGGCCTTTCTAACCAATTGCCCCCTCCTTCAGCGGTTTAGCCCAAACCACTTGGTGCAACAAACTCTACTAGCACTCCGCAAAGCGCCCTGAGCCTAATGGTTTAGTCCGCACGCATCATAATGTATATACAAAAATCAATCACCCGAACGCTACCACTAGCACACACCTGAAAACTAAGGCTTGACTGATCCAGACTCAAAAAGTAAATGTATATACAAATGGAGGCATAACAATGATCAAGACACCTCACACCTCCCTGCTATGGCGCAACGTCACGTTGTTTGATGGCCTGCGCCAATGGGATCAGCCCGTGGCCGTTCTGGTTAAGGACGGGCAGGTTGCAGCCATCTGGCCAGAGCAAACGCTTGATGAGCGCATGGTGAGAAATGCCCAGATTGCGGGGCAAGGTGGCGTGATGACACCTGGCTTGGTGGATTGCCACACACACCTGATTTACGCCGGTGACCGTGCCGCTGAGTTTGAGTTGCGACTTGAAGGTGCAAGCTACGAAGAGATCGCCCGAGCAGGTGGCGGCATTCTGAGCACGGTGCGCGCTACCCGTGCCGCATCCGAGGAACAATTGCTGGAGAGTTGCCGTCCGCGCTTGGAGGCCTTGATGGCAGATGGGGTGACAACGGTTGAGATCAAGTCCGGCTATGGCCTGACCTTAGCTGATGAGTTGAAAGTGCTCCGCGTGGCCCGACACATTGGTGAGGTGTTTCCGATTCGTGTGGTCACAACGCTGTTAGGTGCCCACGCCCTCCCCCCAGAGTTTGTCGATAACGCCGATGGGTATGTCGAGCTGGTCTGCGCCGAGATGATTCCGGCGGCCGTAGCCGAAGGTTTAGCGGATGCGGTAGATGTGTTCTGCGAAGGCATTGCCTTCTCACCCGAGCAGTGTGAGCGCGTCTTTCGCACGGCACATAAACATGGCTTAAGGGTTAAGGCGCATGCTGAACAACTGTCTAACTTAGGCGGCAGTATGCTGGCTGCCCGGTACCAGGCACTGTCCTGCGATCACATTGAGTACCTAGATGAGGCTGGCGTGAAGGCCATGGCCGAGGCCGGCACTACCGCAGTGTTGCTGCCGGGAGCCTTTCACATGCTGCGCGAAACGCAGCTACCGCCCGTTGATCTATTGCGCCAATACAACGTACCGATGGCTGTAGCCAGTGATGCCAACCCCGGTACTTCGCCAATCTGTTCACCCACTTTGATGGCCAACCTGGCTTGCACGCTGTTTCGCCTGACACCGCGTGAAGCGCTAAGCGGTATGACAGCCCACGCAGCCCGTGCCTTAGGCATCCAGACACTTGGCCGAATTGAGGTCGGTGCTCCAGCAGATTTGTGCCTGTGGAATATCAGCCATCCCGCTGAGCTGGCGTACGCCGTCCAAGCCGGACGCCTGCGCCAGCGTGTTTTTGCAGGGACTATTACCCATGTTCATTAATCGTTTCCCAATAGAGCTGTGGACAGGCCGTGTTGACCCGGAGCAGGACAGCCCACGCTGGCACCAGAAGGTTCAGCCACTAACTACAGACAGCCAGCCTGGGCTCAGCTTGCTGGGTTTTGCCTGCGATGAGGGCGTGCGCCGCAATCAAGGCCGCACAGGTGCGGCTGAGGGTCCAGCAGTTATCCGCAAAGCTCTGGCCGGCCTTGCCTGGCATCGCCAAGGCAAGGCTTACGATGCTGGCGACATAGTTTGTGAGGATGGCGACCTTGAAGCAGCACAAGCACGCCTTGCAGCTAGCGTGAATGACGCGCTGAGCGCCAACCACCTCCCGATAGTCATGGGTGGCGGCCACGAGATTGCCTTTGGTAGTTGGAGTGGATTAGCAGCGCACTTAGCTCCTCAGCTGCATGCTCCACGCATCGGCATCGTCAACTTCGATGCGCACTTTGATCTGCGGGATCCCGCGCACGTGCACTCATCAGGTACGCCTTTTGCGCAGATTGCTGAGCAATGCGCGCAAAGGGGCTGGCCTTTCCATTACGCCTGCCTGGGCATCAGCAGAGCCAGCAATACCAGCGCCCTGTTTCATAAGGCAGCTGAATTGGGCGTGCTCGTACGTGAAGACCATGAAATCACTGCCGCCAGCCTTGAACGTATCTGCACAGATTTACGGGCTTTTGCAGTGGATTGCGATGCACTGTATCTGACCATCGACATTGACGTGCTCCCCGCTTGCGAAGCGCCGGGCGTAAGTGCTCCAGCCGCCCGAGGCGTATCACTGGCGCTGCTGGAGCCAATGCTGGAATGCCTGAAGGGCACCGGCAAATTGCGCCTGATTGATCTGGCCGAGCTGAACCCGACTTACGACATTGATAACCGCACAGCCAAGGTGGCAGCCAGGCTGATTCACCTCCTATCACTCGACGCGTACTAACTGCGCCGACGCTCAGACAAAAACAATTACAGAGGACGTACCCATGACCATCACCCCCTGCTCTGCCAGCCCGCCACTCCCCACGCGATCTCCGGGCAACGGCTAACCCCAGCCCGTTCACAACCCGTTTATTTCTACGCGATGCGCAGCTTCGGCCGCCTGCTGCGTGCACCGGGCTGCCTGCGCAGTCCACTCTGATGACCTCAGGAGACACCATGAGTAAGTTTCGTGACATCGAAATCCGCGCCCCACGCGGTAATCAGCTAACCGCCAAAAGCTGGCTGACTGAAGCACCGCTGCGCATGCTGATGAACAACCTCGACCCGGAAGTAGCGGAAAACCCGAAGGAGCTGGTGGTGTACGGCGGCATTGGCCGTGCTGCGCGCAACTGGGAGTGCTACGACCGGATCGTCGAAAGCCTCAAGGCACTGAACAACGACGAAACGCTGCTGGTGCAGTCCGGCAAACCTGTCGGTGTATTCAAAACCCACAGCAATGCGCCGCGTGTGCTGATTGCCAACTCTAATCTTGTCCCTCATTGGGCCAATTGGGAGCACTTCAACGAGCTGGACGCCAAAGGGTTGGCCATGTACGGGCAGATGACCGCAGGCAGCTGGATCTATATCGGTAGCCAGGGCATCGTCCAAGGCACCTACGAAACCTTCGTAGAAGCCGGACGCCAACATTACAACGGCAACCTGAAAGGCCGCTGGGTACTGACCGCAGGCTTGGGCGGAATGGGCGGTGCTCAACCACTGGCGGCGACGCTGGCCGGTGCTTGCTCGTTAAATATCGAATGCCAACAGAGCCGCATCGATTTCCGCCTGAAGACTCGCTATGTCGATGAGCAAGCCGCTGATTTGGACGATGCATTGGCCCGTATCAGCCGTTACACCGCAGAAGGTAAAGCGATCTCCATTGCCCTGCATGGCAACGCGGCAGAAATCCTCCCGGAGCTGGTCCGCCGTGGCGTACGTCCCGATATGGTTACCGACCAAACCAGTGCTCACGACCCACTCAATGGTTATCTGCCCATTGGCTGGACGTGGGAACAATACCGCGACCGCGCCCAGACCGACCCTGCTGCAGTAATCAAAGCAGCTAAACAATCCATGGCTGTGCACGTACAGGCCATGCTGGACTTCCAGAAACAGGGCATTCCAACCTTCGACTACGGCAACAACATCCGGCAGATGGCCAAAGAAGAAGGTGTTGCCAATGCTTTCGACTTCCCGGGTTTTGTACCGGCCTATATCCGCCCTCTGTTCTGTCGCGGAATTGGCCCGTTCCGCTGGGCCGCGCTGTCAGGTGATGCGCAAGACATTTATAAAACCGACGCCAAGGTCAAAGAGCTGATCCCGGATGATGCGCATCTGCACCGTTGGCTGGATATGGCCCGCGAGCGTATCAGCTTCCAGGGTTTACCAGCTCGTATCTGCTGGGTCGGCCTGGGGCTACGTGCCAAGCTGGGGCTGGCCTTCAATGAGATGGTACGTTCCGGTGAGTTGTCGGCACCGATTGTGATCGGTCGTGATCATCTGGACTCTGGCTCGGTTTCCAGTCCCAACCGTGAAACTGAAGCCATGCAAGATGGCTCTGATGCGGTATCCGACTGGCCACTACTGAATGCATTGCTCAACACCGCCAGCGGCGCAACCTGGGTGTCTCTTCATCACGGCGGCGGTGTCGGCATGGGCTTCTCGCAGCACTCCGGCATGGTCATCGTGTGCGATGGAACCGATGAGGCTGCTGAACGAATCGCCCGTGTACTGACTAATGACCCTGGCACCGGCGTAATGCGTCATGCGGATGCTGGATACCAAATCGCAATTGACTGCGCCCGTGAGCAAGGCCTGAACCTGCCCATGATCAACCAAGGAGCCTGAGCATGAATACCCTGTCCCTGAAACCCGGAACGCTGACCCTGGCGCAACTGCGTCAGCTGTATCTGCAACCGGTAAAACTGGAGCTGGATGCCAGCGCGGACGCGGCCATTGATGCCAGTGTGGCCTGTGTTGAGCAGATTATTGCCGAAGGCCGCACGGCTTACGGGATTAACACCGGCTTCGGCCTGCTGGCCTCTACGCGCATTGCCCAGGCTGATCTGGAGAAGCTACAGCGTTCGCTAGTGCTGTCCCATGCTGCCGGTGTAGGTGAGGCGCTGGACGACGCCATGGTGCGGCTCATCATGGTACTCAAGGTGAACAGCCTCGCACGAGGTTTCTCCGGCATTCGCCGTAAAGTGATCGACGCACTGGTGACGCTGATCAATGCCGAGGTCTATCCTCATATCCCGCTCAAAGGCTCGGTCGGTGCATCCGGGGATTTGGCTCCGCTGGCGCATATGTCGCTGGTGCTACTGGGTGAAAGCAAGGCGCGCTACAAAGGCCAGTGGCTCTCTGCAAAAGAAGCATTGGCGGTTGCCGGCCTGCAACCGCTGACGCTTGCGGCCAAAGAAGGTTTGGCCTTGCTCAACGGTACTCAGGTATCGACAGCCTATGCCCTGCGCGGCCTGTTCGAAGGCGAAGACCTCCTTGCAGCAGCCACTGTGTGTGGTGCCCTAAGTGTAGAGGCTATGCTCGGGTCCCGAGCGCCATTTGATCCGCGTATTCATGCCGCACGTGGCCAACGCGGGCAGATCGACATTGCCGCAGCCTATCGCAGCTTGCTTACGGAAAGCAGTGAAGTGGCTCAGTCCCATGAGAATTGCGACAAAGTCCAAGACCCCTACTCCCTGCGTTGCCAGCCGCAAGTCATGGGCGCCTGCCTGACTCAGTTGCGGCAGGCCGCGGAAGTGTTGGAAATCGAGGCCAATGCGGTGTCCGATAACCCGTTGGTGTTCGCTGAACAAGGTGATGTGATTTCTGGTGGCAACTTCCACGCTGAACCCGTGGCTATGGCAGCGGATAACCTAGCACTGGCTATCGCTGAAATAGGCTCGCTATCAGAGCGGCGAATTTCCATGATGATGGACGTGCACATGTCGCAGCTGCCGCCCTTTCTGGTGGAAAACGGCGGAGTTAACTCCGGCTTTATGATCGCCCAAGTAACTGCTGCGGCTCTTGCCAGTGACAACAAAGCGCTGGCGCACCCGGCCAGTGTCGACAGCCTGCCGACCTCCGCTAATCAGGAAGACCACGTTTCCATGGCGCCTAATGCGGGTAAGCGCCTTTGGAGCATGGCCGCAAACGTGCGCGACATTCTTGCCATCGAATGGCTTGGAGCCTGTCAGGGACTGGATTTCCGTACCGGCTTAAAGAGCACAGAGAAACTGGAAAAGGCCCGCCATCTTCTTCGCGAGCAAGTTCCCTACTATCAGGAAGACCGCTTCTTCGCTCCCGATATTGAAGCTGCTAGTCATTTGTTGGCTGGCGGTTGCCTGAACACGCTGATGCCGGAGAAGCTGCTGCCCAGCCTCTGACATCTCCTGGCCGCCTGCTTCGGCGGCCGTCTCTGCACGACAAGAACAATCAGGAGATTAACAATGAGCACTCAAGCTGGAATGCAGCGAGGCTTAAACGCGCGGCATATTCGTTTTATCGCATTAGGCTCAGCCATCGGAACAGGCCTGTTTTACGGTTCGGCTTCTGCGATTCAACTCGCCGGACCTTCAGTGTTGCTGGGTTATCTGATCGCCGGCGCGGCGGTTTACATGGTGATGCGCGCCCTGGGGGAAATGGCCGTGCACAACCCCGTTTCCGGATCTTTCGGCCAATACGCCAGTTCCTACCTCGGCCCGCTCGCGGGCTTCCTTACTGGCTGGACCTACGCCTTCGAGATGATTGTGGTGTGTCTGGCAGATGTCACCGCATTCGGTATCTACATGGGCTTCTGGTTTCCCGATGTGCCGCGCTGGATCTGGGTGTTATCGATCATCTTCTTTATCGGCGCACTGAATCTGTGTGCGGTGAAGGTGTTCGGTGAAATGGAGTTCTGGCTGTCCATCATCAAAGTTGGAGCCATCGTCGCCATGATTCTGGCGGGCTTCGGCATTATGTTCTTCGGCTTTGGCCTGGCAGAGAGCGGCACCGGCGTTCACAACCTGTGGGCCCATGGCGGCTTTATGCCCAATGGCATCAGCGGCCTGATTGCGTCATTTGCTGTGGTGGTATTTGCCTTTGGTGGGATTGAAATTATCGGTGTAACCGCCGGTGAAGCGCAGAACCCGCAACGCACGATTCCCCGCGCGATCAATGCCGTTCCGCTGCGTATTTTGCTGTTCTATGTGCTGACGCTGTTTGTTTTGATGGCGATTTTCCCATGGCCACAGATTGGTACACAGGGCAGCCCATTTGTGCAGATTTTCGACAGCCTTGGGATTAGTTCGGCTGCTGCGATCCTCAATGTGGTCGTGATTACCGCAGCAATCTCAGCCATCAACAGCGACATCTTTGGTGCCGGGCGCATGCTCTACGGTATGTCGAAACAGAAGCAGGCGCCGGCAGGCTTTGCTCACCTCTCCCGCTATGGCGTGCCATGGATGACGGTTGTAGTGATGGCCGCCGCATTGTTGATTGGGGTATTGCTCAATTACCTGATTCCGGAAAATGTCTTCCTGCTGATCGCCTCCATCGCCACCTTTGCTACGGTGTGGGTGTGGTTGATGATCCTGCTGTCTCAAGTGGGTATGCGCCGATGCATGAGCCGTGAAGAAACAGCCGCTCTGAAGTTCCCAGTACCCTTTTGGCCACTGGCTCCCGCCGCCGCGATTGCCTTTATGCTGTTTGTATTTGGAGTACTGGCTTACTTCCCGAAAACTCAACCGGCGTTGTGGGTTGGACTGGTGTGGATCGTACTGCTGGTCATCGCCTACTGGTGCTGGGTCAGGCCCAAAAAAGACGGGGCGTTTGAACAACCTAAGGAAACACAACCAAGCGTGTCCTAGGCACAGGCGTGTTCTGACAGTTTGCCTGTTAGCGTAGGTGGCAATGAGCGGGTTGCGCGCTATGATCGTGCAACCCGCCGACTACCGAGGAATTTCTGTGAGCAGTACGCTGCCTCCACGCTACAAAGTGATCGAAGAGTTCCTGCTCGAACGTATTCACAACGGTGCCTTCCCGGTAAACCACCAGATTCCTCCTGAAGAGCAACTCGCCAGAGATTTCTCTGTTAGCCGGATGACGGCCAATAAGGCCATAAACAATCTGGTGCAAAAAGGCTATCTGGTGAGGCAGGCGGGCTTGGGTACCTTTGTCACCGACCGCAAGGCCGAATCTCCAATTCATGAAGTGCTTAACATTGCTAGCGAAGTCCGTGCGCGCGGCCATGTCTACAGCAATGATGTACTTCGCTGCGAGGCCATCGCTGCAGACGATGAAATCGCCCTACGCTTAGGGCTTCGCCTGGGTTCACAAGTGTTTCACAGCATCCTTGTACACCGTGAAGACGGTGTACCCATCCAACTGGAGGATCGCTTCGTCAACCCACGCTGGGTACCCCACTACCTTGAATCTGATTTTTCCCAGCAGACACCAAATGAGGTGTTAGTCGCTAACTGCCCAATCAGTGATGTTGAGCATGTGGTTGAAGCCATTCATGCAGACAAGCAAACAGCGCTTTGGCTGGATATCGAAAACAACGCAGCCTGTCTGTCCGTTATCCGCCGTACTTGGTCAGATGAACACCTGATCAGCTACGCACGGCTCATTCACCCTGGTGAGCGATATAAGCTGCGATCGAACACGAAACATCACTAAATCCCCTTCGCTAGCAGCAGCCTTGTCTTTCCTCGCCCAAGATTTGTTAAAAAAAACCCCGCACAAGGCGGGGTCAACAAATGTTGAGGGAGCAACGTAATGAGGGATTCAGCTAACTCAGAACACGTACTGCAGGCGGCCTACGATGGCCTTGCCGTCGTCCTGAACACGTTTGCCTTCTACAGAGCTACGGGTGTCGATGTTGTCCACTTCGTAGTCGATGTAGTTCAGGCTGGCGCGTACCGCCGGGTTGATGAAGTAGTTGGCACCCACCACAAAGGCTTTGGCTTTGAACTCATCCGTGTTGTCTTGGGCAATGATGCCAACCACACCCAGGTTGCCTGGAATGGCAGTTGGGTCTGAGTCAACGGTGGCTTGCTCATAGCGAGCGAAGATTTCCCAGGTGCCTTTCATGTCAACCGGCTTGTCCCACTTGCCGTCGCTGCCTTTATAGCCGCGCTGCGTGCCGAACATGTAAGAAACCTGAGCGTTGAAGCCGTCGATATCCACATCTGCGTTATTACCAGCGCTGTTCTCACCGGAGATGTTGCGCTGGAAGTATTCGCTCTGCGCACGGAAGGAACCGAACTGCGCACCAGCTTCCAGTACCCATTCGCTGTCCTTGTCAGCCTTAGCCACATCACCCAGGGTCAGACGAAGGTCTTCGTCACTGCGGATACCCATACGAGTACGAGCGCGGGAACGGTCGTCATCAGCTTCGCTGTTGTGGTAGTTGGCCGCCAGGTGCACTACGTCGTTACCTTGCAGGTACGGTGCCCAGTGAGCACGCAGTGTGTAACCGAAGCGCTCGTCGTTGCTGTCAGACTTGCGGTGCCCATCATCAAAGGTCGCAACCTGAGCCATCAGGCCGTAGTTGTCGCCAGAGTGCTTGACGTTCACGCCGAACTTGGTGTCTTCGTCACCATTGAGGAAGTCGTACATGAACGGACGCTCAATGGCGGTGATCCACGACGAGCTGGTGGCGTTTTCCAGGCCGTAGTCGACACCAAAGCGGCCAATGGTGATGGCTGCAAAGTCGAAGCCGTTGTAGGCAACGAAGGCACGGTCAACGGAGGTTTCGCTGCCGTCAGCAGAGTCGTCGTAGCTCAGACGAATACCCCAATCCCAGTCGGTATAGGCAACGCCTTCCATGCCGATCTCACCACGGCGGATGAAGGTGTTGAAGGTATCGTCGAAAGGCTTGTTCTCAGCACCAGCCATCAGGCCGTCGAAGCTGGTAGCGTCCCACTGGATCTTACCGCCCAGTTTGAAAGCGAAAGCTTTATCAGTGGTTGCGACTTCCAGGCCGCCTTTGGTTTTGATCACGAGATCGGCGCCGTCAGTGGTGACAGTACCGGCGAAAGCCTGGGCGGAAACGGCCAGTGCCAGTGCGCTGGCTGCGAAACCGGCGAAGTGCTTACGGAGCATCGAAGATTCCTCTGTTTACTTTTAAGTGTTGGCAAACACCCGAGCGTTGTGGACTCGTTCGTGTTGGAGGTGGATCTTGGCGATGCGATATTTCAGATCAATTTCTTTTAGGTATAAATTTTATTACAAACATGATTTTTAGACCCATAAAACATAAGACAAATGGTAAGGAACTCCTTGAGATTACTGGTGTAGCCAACTAGACAAGTGGCTTAGATAAAAATTACAAAAACTTCATCCAAATAGTGGCTTTGAGCCTTGATGCGTCCCAGAGAAGGGTCGCCAATGGATAAAAATGACTTTTATTCCCCCAGAGCTGCCAAGAGTTTTGCTGCACGCGTAGCGTTCCGGCACACTACGCGCTCCCGAGCAGTTGCTCGTTTGCATAGCCACTAAACACGTATGACCCGATCACCGCTGCACCGCCTCGTTTTTGGCACTCTGCGCCGCCTGCTTTACCTTTGGGTGCGTTCGGAGACCATCAATCAGTCCGCCTTCACCCTCAAACTCGACCGCAGCAAGCCGGTGTTCTATGTGCTGCAACAAGCGTCCTTGAGCGATCTGGCAGTGGTGGATACTGAGTGCCGTAAGGCCGGGCTACCTCGCCCTGTGTTGCCGGTTACAGTGGGCTCGCATGAGGAGCCTGCTGCATTCTTCTACCTGACCGAAGAAGCAGGCTGGCTGGGACGTAGAAGCAAACGCGGTAGCTCACCCACTCTGCAACGCTTGATCAGTGCGCTGAGCCAGAATGCCGTGGATGATGCACAGATCATCCCGGTCAGCGTGTTTTGGGGCCAATCTCCTGATCGAGAAACCAGCGCTTGGAAGTTGTTGTTCGCTGACAGCTGGGCGGTAACTGGGCGCCTGCGCCGACTGGTGAGCATCCTGATTCTGGGGCGTAAGACACGGGTGCAGTTTTCCTCGCCGATCCACATGCGTGAACTGATTGAGCAGGATAAAGGCCACGAGCGCACGCTGCGCATGGCGCAACGTATTCTGCGGGTGCACTTCCGTAACCAGAAAACGGCGGTGATCGGTCCTGACGTTTCCCACCGGCGTAACCTGGTTAAAGGGTTGGTCCACGCGCCACTGGTTCGTCAGGCCATCGCTGATGAAGCTCAGCGTGAAAACATCACCCTGGAGAAGGCGGAAAGCCAAGCCCTGCGTTACGGTAACGAGATTGCTTCGGACTACACCTACACGGCAATCCGTTTCCTTGAGCTGGTGCTGAGCTGGTTCTGGAACAAGATTTACGACGGTATCCGGGTCAACCATATCGAGGCTGTGCAAGATGTCGCGCAGGGCCACGAGGTGATTTATGTGCCGTGCCACCGCAGCCATATCGACTACCTGCTGCTGTCCTATCAGCTGTTCCGCAGCGGCCTGACGCCGCCGCACATCGCCGCAGGCATCAACCTGAACATGCCGGTAATCGGTGGTTTGCTGCGGCGTGGTGGTGCGTTTTTTATGCGCCGCACCTTCAAGGGCAACCCGCTGTACACAGCGGTCTTCAACGAGTACCTGCATACCTTGTTCAGCAAGGGTTTCCCGGTGGAGTACTTCGTCGAGGGCGGCCGCTCCCGCACCGGGCGCATGCTGCAACCGAAAACCGGGATGCTGGCGATCACCATGCGCAGTTTCCTGCGCAGTAACCGCCTGCCGATTGTCTTTGTGCCGGTTTATATCGGTTACGAGCGCGTACTGGAAGGCCGCACCTATTTGGGCGAGCTGCGCGGTGCGGCTAAGAAGAAAGAGTCCATCTTCGACATTTTCAAAGTGATTGGAGCGCTGAAACAACGCTTCGGCCAGGTTTGGGTCAATTTCGGTGAGCCCATCAAACTGGCTGAGTTTCTCGACCAGCAACAACCGGGCTGGCGTGATCAGGATTATGGCGACCAATACCGCCCAGAGTGGCTGAATCAGGTCACCAACAACCTGGGCGATCATGTTGCACAGCGTCTCAATGAGGCCGCGGCAATCAACCCGGTGAACCTGGTGGCACTGGCCATGCTCTCTACCAGCAAGTTGGCCTTGGATAACCGTGGGCTTGAGCGCGTGCTGGATATGTACCTGGCTCTGTTGCGCAAAGTGCCCTACTCGCCTCATACCACATTGCCTGAGGGAGACGGCAAGGCGCTGATCGACTACGTAAAACGTATGGATCTGTTGGCCGAGCAAAAGGATGCGCTGGGCAATATTTTCTATCTGGATGAGCAAAATGCCGTCCTGATGACCTACTACCGCAACAACGTGCTGCACATTTTTGCCCTGCCTGCGTTGCTGGCCAGCTTCTTCCAGAGCAGCTCACGCATGAGCCGCGAACAAATTGTGCTGTACACCCGCGCCTTGTATCCCTATCTGCAGGCGGAGCTGTTTATCCGCTGGAATGTGGATGAGCTGGACGATGTCGTGGATCAGTGGTTGAACGCCTTTGTTGAGCAGGGCCTGCTCAAACTCAACGAGGGTGTATACACACGCCCGGCGCCAAGCTCCCGCGAGTTTGTGCTGCTGACACTGCTGTCCCGCGCCATCGTGCAGACTCTACAACGCTTCTACATGGCCACCGCCCTGCTGCTCAAGGCCGGACAGAACAGCATCACTGCCGAGGAACTGGAAAACCTCTGTACCGTCATGGCACAGCGCCTGTCGATTCTGCACGGCCTGAATGCGCCGGAGTTCTTTGACAAGAACCTGTTCCGCCATTTCATCAAGAGCATGCTCAGCCAAGGCGTTTTGCGCCAGGATGAAGCAGGCAAACTCAGCCATCATCCGAAGCTCAGCGAGTTGGTAGAAGGCGCAGCCAAACGCGTGCTTCCGGCAGAAATTCGCCTGTCAATCCAACAGGTGGCCATGGATCGCAACGAGGAAACACCTGAGCCGGCCACCCCGGCTCAGTAACGCCTATGTCTACTGATCACGAAGAACCCACCAGCCGTGCCGAATTTCACCGGGCCAATCAGGCCCGGGCCGAGGCAGAAGCCCAACGCCTGTTTGCTGCAAAAGCAGAGCTTGGGCCGCGCTGGCTAACCTGGGTGGCCGGTGAGCTGTACGCCCTGAAACCCGCCGCTTACGCATCCATGGTGCGGCGGGCATTGCAGGAGCTGAATCAGTAAGCGGCGGCACTGGCTTTGCGCAGCTCGGCACGGTGGCGATTCTTCTCCTCCGCCAGTTTGTAGGCCACGTAGTACTTGTAGATATTGCCGACGTAATCCACCGTCTCGCGCCCTACAACCCGCGCTGCGGCATGTTCGACATTGCCGAACCAAACGTTTTTATCCAACCCAGACTTCTCTGCCAAACGCCTGAATTTGCGCAGGTTACCCGGCCCAGCGTTGTAGGCAGCGAAGGCCAGTAACGTACGGTTCATGGGCGTTAATTCAGGATCGTTAAGGTATCTATCAGCCAACAAGCGCATGTATTTGCTACCGGCCTGGATGTTTTTGTCGGCACTGGTTTCGATACCTTGGATGGCGATGGATCGGTCCGCCGCCGTGGACGGTAACAACTGCATCACACCAACTGCGCCCCTCGGGCTACGTGCTGACTGGTTCAGGCGCGACTCTTGAAAACCCTGGGCCATCAGCATCAGGTAGTCAAAGTCATAGGTTCCGGCATGTTTTTCAAACAGTGAAACCAGCTCCTTGAACTTCTTCATCTCCGTTTCAGATACTGCATTGAACATGCGCTTGCTGTTTTTCACGTACTTTTTGTAAACCAAGGCACCGAACGTGGTGCCGTCCTTGTGCTTGCTGACAAATTGCCCCAATTGTTCTTTCAACAGCGGGCTGTCCTTACGAATGGCCCAAGCAAAGTGCCCGCCTTCATGTACGTAAAAGGCGTCATGTATCTTCAAATCGGTATACAGCGGACTCCATGCTTCAGCAATGTAGCGGTCAACTACCACTGCGTTGAGCAAACCGGCATTGAGCATTTCCAGCAGGTCTTCTGACTCCAGGTTCTCATCGGCTGCGATCAGTTTGATCGGTTCCAGCCCCCGGGCTTTAAACGCTTTGTTGATGCCCAGCAGATGCTCGTAATAACTGCTGGAGGCGCGCACGGTGATTTCCTGTCCAGCCAAATCATCCAGTGAGTTCAGCGGTCGGCTTTCCGGCCCGGTGATTACAGCCTCACGCACGCGCGTGTTAAAGGGGGGAGCGAAGTCCACCGCTTGCAAGCGCTGGTCGGTGATGGTCAGGCCGCCTGCGGCGATATCACCACCGCCGCTGACCAGGCGCGGCAGTAGCTCATCGCGGGCTACAGGTATAAATGCCACCTGCCAGCGCAGGGAGCGTGTCGCTTGCGGGTGGGTGCGGTTGAGCCAGTCCTCCAGAGCCTTCCCCAGCTCGTAACTGATACCGAACTGATGCCCGCGATCAACGAAGTAGTAGGTCTTGCTGTACGGCACCAACACACGAACCAATCGGCGCTCACGCATGCCGTCAAAATCCCCCAACCACTCCTGCGGCATGGGCAATACCAGTTTGTCGACTTCTGCCTCTTCGGCAGCGTTGAGATCCGCGGAGACCCACTCAAGCGTCCCCGCCACCGCGCTGTGTAAAAAAACGCCGAACATCGCGACCAGCAGGCCGCACTTCATCAAACGTTGTCCACCCATAACGACCTCACCTGAATGCACTGACTGTTGAGTATGGCGAGGTGTAAGACTAGTCGAGCGCTCAGGCAATACCAGTAAACGCCAGCCGTGTGCTTGCGCACAAACCGGCAGATGAAGCCACTGTTTTCAGGGATGTTCGTGAATGATTAAGGCACAAAGTCCATCTGGTTAACCGGCGCAGCCTGAATGAATGCCGGGTGCAGCACACAACGCTGGTACACCGCCATGACCCGCTCCAACGCGTCAAGGTTGATGCCCATGCGCAGGGCGTTAGTCACTTGCGGCACCAAACAGCAATCAGCCAGACCTGGCTCATACCCAAAGCAGTATTCACCCCAGCCATGACGCTGAAGAAAACCTCAGCCGCTTCCAGCCCCTGGCTCACCCAGTGATTTCCCCACGCTTCCACCTGAGCACTATCCAGTTGCAGCGTCTTTGACAGATAGTTTTTGACCCGCACATTGTTAAGCGGATGGATGTCACAGCTGATCAGGTCAGCCAACTCCACGACCCGCGCACGCCGTAACGAGTCAGAGGGAATCAGCCGTTTATGCGGATAACGGCTGTCGAGATACTCGATGATAGCCAACGACTGGGTCAGCACCGCACCATCACCCGTCACCAAAACCGGTACACCGCCAGCCGGATTGACAGCCAGATGCTGCTCCGAACGCTGCTGACCTGCACGCAGATTGACTGGAAGGTATTCATAATCAATCCCTTTGATGGCAAGGGCGATACGCACCCGGTATGAGGTCGAGCTGTGACAAAAACTGTAGAGCTGCATGAATAACCTCTCAGGGTTGCATTAGAACCGGCATAACGGGCGCGCGATAACGCTGCCCCATATAGAAAACGGCTGCGCAGGCCAGCAAAGCCGGAATCGCCAACAAGAGGAAAATAGCGGTAAAACCGAAGCCAACGGAGATCATCTGCCCACCCAGTAAGGTGCCGGAGATTGCACCAATACGTCCCACACCTTGCGCCCAGGCAACACCCGTGGCCCGGCCGGAGGTGGGATAGAAGCTGGCGGCCAAGACATTGGCGCCGACCTGCGAACCACTGATACACATGCCCAGCGCCGCCACGCAGAAAATCAGCAGCACAAACTGATCGTGTAGTTGCGCGACGCCCCACATCGCTAAAGCCCCGCATAGATAGGCCAGCGCCAGCACACGCCACGGATCATAGCGATCCATCAGCGCACCCAACGCAATCGCAAAGACCATCAAGCCAACCAGACCAGATCCCAACAACGGGCTTATAGGTACGGCTGAAAGCCCCAAGCCTTCACGAAAAGCCGGGCGATAAAACCAATTGCAGCAGTATCAAAAACATCCACCTCCGTGATCGCAAAGCCCAGCGCCACCAACAGAAGATGGAAGCGCCCGACAGGCTGCTGATCAATAAAGTCCTGTACGTCCACAGGCTGCTCAGAATCGGAAGACATGGATCACTCCGGGCTGCCGGGCAGCATCGTTCAGATGACGCGAACCTTGATTTCACCCAGACGATCAATCCCGCCGGTCATCAAGTCACCCGACACAACAGGCCCAACACCTTCAGGGGTACCGGTCATAATCAGGTCGCCCGGTTGCAACTCGAAATAACGAGACAACCAACTGATGGTTTCAGCCACCGACCAGATCAACTGACTGATGTCACTGCGCTGTTTGTCCGCACCGTTTACTTTCAGCCAGATCGCAGCGTCGGTTGGCTCACCAAACTCTGTCGCCTTGTGCAGCGGTCCGATGGGAGCGGAATAGTCGAAGGCTTTGCCGATTTCCCAAGGGCGGCCCATCTCGCGCATTTTTATTTGCAGGTCGCGTCGGGTCATGTCCAGACCGACGGCATACCCCCACACATGCTTGAGCGCATCCTGTTGCGCAATGTTGCTGCCTGCCGTGCCGATGGCCACGACCAATTCAATTTCGTAGTGGTAGTTGCTGGTCTCAGCTGGATAGGCCAACTCCAGCGTCTGCCCAAGGGAAACAGGCACAACGGCATCAGCAGGTTTACAGAAGAAAAATGGCGGTTCGCGATCCGGGTCAAAACCCATCTCACGAGCGTGTGCTGCGTAGTTACGGCCTACGCAATACACCCGCCGAACAGGAAACGAATCTTGGCTACCAGAAACCGGAAGCCGGGTAATGCTTGCAGGTGGGACCACATAAGACATGTAAACCTCCACAAATTTAGGCGTGCGCACGGGTGCAGCAACGCAATTGGGCGTGGCATCGAACGATAGGGGGAAGGGCTTTACTGCAGCGATTCACGCCACAAGCCGAGGAACTCCTGCACAGGGCGATCAGAAAAACTGAACAACACTACGTCTTGTGCACAAGCAAAGCTGACAGGCACCCAACTGGGCACGACAAACACATCATGCTCTTCGAAGGTAAACAGCTGCTGGCCAACAGTGGCCCTGCCCTTGCCTTCCACTACAACGTACACGGTGGCATCCGTACTTCTGGATGGCAGCCCGTCAAATCCGGCAGGCAACAACTGGATAAAGGCGGCGATACTGGGCATGGCCCAGCTACCAGTCAGCGGATTTGTATAGGTCAGCTTGACGCCATAACAAGGATCTATTTCTTCGAAACGCAATAAGTTATCGAGCGCTTCTCTAGAGCGGGCATAGGGATAGTTGAAAATGGGCGAAGTACGGCCTTTATGACGATGATTAACAGGCACCATGTTGTGACCGAAGCGAGCAAAACTAGTCCCCTCCTGCAATCTTATCGGCTGGCTATCCTCTTGACCATTTTGGGCAAACCCGGCGTTTAGAAAGCGCACGATTGGAATATCTAATCCATCCAACCACACTACAGGCTCCGCGCCTTCACTCGCGGTGTTACCGTGATCATGCCAAGCCCATGAGGGTGTGATGATGAAATCACCGGGTTCCATCGTGGTGCGCTCGCCGTTTACAACTGTATAAGCCCCCCTACCTTCGACCACCAAGCGCAGTGCGGATTGGGTATGACGATGGCTCGGGGCCGTCTCTCCCGGCAAAATAAGCTGCAGCCCTGCATAAAGTGTGGAGGTAGTCGAAGCAAGTCCGCGTAGAGCCGGATTCTCAAGGATGAGTACTCGGCGGATGGCCTCCTCAGCACTAATCAGCTCGCCTGCCTCTATCAGGTAAGGTCGAACATCCTGATACCGCCACAACACTGGCACACAGGCATCAATGGGTTTGGTGGGGACTAGCTGATGAAGCGACTCCCATAGTGGAGATAAATGTTGACGCTCAATACGCTCATAATAATCCGCACGCTGACCCTTGCTTATTTTGTCCATACTGCCCCCACAAAATCACTGCTCTTGATGAGCTGTAATAGGCAGATTATCGGCAGGGTAAATCCAAGGAGAAAAATGGTATTTTGCGATGCACCCATACTGAAAACGGAATGCGCGAAAATGGAATGGACTCGTCGATTACGCGTGCAGCACCTTGAGCTTTTACTAAGACTGGCAGATACGGGGAGCATCAGCGAAACCGCCCGCCTCAGTTTTACCGCTCAACCCTCACTGTCGAAGTGGCTAAAAGAACTGGAAGATGCCGTAGGCGCACAGCTCTATGAACGTCACAGCCGAGGCCTTAAACCCACTGAACACGGCCGAATGTTACTGATCCATGCCGAACGGGTTATTGGCGAAATGAAACGAGCACAGGAAGCGCTCAAAGCCATTAGCCATGGCAATTCGTTTCGGATATCCATCGGCACATCGCCTGCATCTGCTACACACTTGGTTCCAGACAGCATTAACCATTTCCTCAAACGACATCCAAAGGCCAGCATCGAACTCAATGAGGCGCCGATGCATGTGCTACTTGAGCGCCTAGAACAAGGTGAGCATGATTTGGTAATCGGAAGACTTGATAATTACAAACCCAGACCCAGTCTGCACAATGAAATGTTGTGCAGTGAAGGTGTGCGCGTTATCTGCCGGCCTGAACATCCACTGTTGCAAAGAAAGGTACTTAACTGGGACGTACTCAATGAGTATGAGTGGATCGTCTGGCCTCAGGGAACACCGATCCGCTCTCGACTCGACTCAGCCATCACCGCAGCGGGATCTCAGCCCCTGAATTACAGAATTGAATCGTCCTCTCTCATGGCCAATTTGTGGATGCTACAAACTACAGATCTGCTATCTGTTGCATCTGAGCGCGTCACTCAACAGTTCAGTCAAAAAGGCCTCATTGTGGATACAGGCTTTGAGTTGGAGGCTAGAGGCTCACTCGGGATGTGCTGGCGCAATGAGAGCAAACCGCATTTTAGTCTGACCGACCTCAAAGAGTGCTTCCGCCAGAATGCGGCCAAATGGGGAGGCACCCTGAAAGCCTGATTAAACACTTAGCCATAAAAAACCAGGTCATTGACCTGGTTTTTTATTTCCCGGATAAATCAGAGCGTTTTACGCTCCTCTTCCTTAACCCTGAACCAAGCGGCATACAGTGCAGGCAGGAACAGCAGCGTCAGCGCCGTGGCAACGATCAAGCCGCCCATAATCGCCACCGCCATAGGGCCGAAGAACACACTGCGCGACAGCGGGATCATGGCCAGTACCGCGGCCAACGCCGTCAATACAATCGGGCGGAAGCGACGCACAGTGGCTTCAATAATGGCACGCCAGCGGTCCATGCCGGACTGAATGTCTTGCTCGATCTGATCCACCAGAATCACCGAGTTACGCATGATCATCCCCGACAAAGCGATGGTGCCGAGCATGGCCACAAAGCCAAACGGCTGACGGAATACCAGCAGGAACAACGTCACCCCGATCAGCCCCAACGGTGCAGTGAGGAAGACCATGGCCGAACGCGACATGCTCTTGAGCTGCATCATCAGCAGCGTCAAGACCACCACAATAAACAGCGGAATGCCGGCATTAACCGAGCGTTGGCCACGGCCAGCATCTTCGACCGTGCCTCCGACCTCCAGTAAGAAGCCATCAGGCAGTTCGGCACGCACAGACTCAAGGTTCGGCAGAATCTGCTTCACCAAGGTTGCAGGTTGCTGCTCATCGTAAATATCCGCACGCACGGTGACAGTCGGCAAGCGGTTTCGGTGCCAGATAATGCCCTCTTCAAAGCCATACTCCAGGGTGGCGATCTGCGACAGCGGCACATTGCGACCGTTGTCCGTTGGCACCGCCAAGCTCGGCAGCAAGCTCAACTCTTCACGTTCGGCTGAGGTGCCGCGCAGCTGAATATCAATCAGCTCGTTATCCTCGCGGAACTGGCTGACCGGCGTGCCCGTAAGGGTGCTCTGCAAGAAGCTGGACAGGTCCTTGGTGCTGACCCCCAACGCTCGAGCACGTTCCTGATCGACGACTAAGCGCACCAGCTTGCTCGGCTCTTCCCAGTCCAGATGGACATTGGTGACATGCGGGTTCTCACGCACTTTATCCGCCACCATACGGGCGAGACGACGGACCTCATCAATGTGCTCACCAGACACCCGGAACTGCACCGGATACCCCACAGGCGGGCCATTCTCCAAACGCGCGACACGGGTGCGCAGTGTCGGAAACTCTTGCGGCAACATACCGATCAGCCACGTACGCAGTTTCTCACGGTCTTCAATGCTCTTAGCCAATACCACGGTCTGAGCAAAACTGGCCGCTGGTAGCTGCTGATCCAGTGGTAAGTAGAAACGTGGAGAGCCTGTACCCACATAGGACACATAGCTTTCTACGCCCTCACGGCCTTCGAGCATCTTCTCGAAACGGTGCACCTGCTCTTCAGTGGCTTTGAGTGACGAGCCTTCGCTGAGCTTGAAGTCGACCATCAGTTCCATTCGCCCCGATTCCGGGAAGAACTGCTGGGGAACAAACCGGAACAGGAAGATAGAGGCCGCGAACAAGGCAACCGTCAGGAAGATCACGGTTTTACGGCGGCGCACACACCATTCGATCACCCCTCTTACACGGCGATAGAACGGTGTGGCGTAAGGGTTGTGACCGTCGCCGTGCTTGGCCGCATGCATCGCCGCCAGATCAGGCAGCAGCTTAGCGCCCAGGTAAGGCACAAACATCACAGCAGCGACCCACGACACCAGCAGCGCAATGGCCACCACCTCGAAGATCGAGCGGGTGTACTCACCTGTGCCGGACTGCGCTGTGGCGATTGGCAGGAAGCCTGCCGCCGTAATCAACGTACCGGTCAGCATCGGGAATGCAGTGCTGGTCCAGGCGTAGCTGGCTGCTTTGATGCGATCAAGCCCCTGCTCCATTTTGATCGCCATCATTTCCACTGCAATGATGGCGTCATCGACCAGCAGCCCTAAGGCCAATACCAGCGCGCCGAGGGAAATCTTGTGCAGGCCAATCCCGAAGTAATACATGGTGGCAAAGGTCATAGCCAGCACCAGCGGAATCGACAGCGCCACCACCAAGCCGGTACGTAGCCCCAAGGAGAAAAAGCTCACCAGCAGCACGATGATGACCGCCTCGGCCAACACACGTACAAACTCACCGACACCGGCTTTTACCGCAGCAGGCTGATCTGACACCTTGCTCAGGGTCATGCCCATAGGGAGTGTTTCCTGAATCCGGGCAAACTCTGCTTCCAGGGCTTTGCCGAGCACCAGAATGTCACCACCCTGCTTCATCGAAACCGCCAGACCGATGGCGTCCTCACCCATAAAGCGCATACGCGGTGCGGGTGGGTCATTGAAACCGCGGGTGACTTCGGCGACATCGGCAATGCGGAAGGTTCGGTCGCCAACACGAATCGGGAAATTGCGGATTTCATCCACCGTTTCGAAACGCCCGGTCACCCGCAGTTGCACACGGTCCGACTGGGTTTCAAAGAACCCCGCCGCTGCTACCGCATTCTGTTCCTCCAGCGCCTGTTGCACTGCGCCGAGCGGTAAACCAAGCGTTGCCAGCTTGGTGTTGGACAGCTCGACCCAAATTTTTTCATCCTGTAGCCCTACCAACTCGACCTTGCCCACATCCTTCACCCGCTGCAATTGCAGCTGGATGCGGTCGGCATAGTCCTTAAGCACTGCGTAGTCAAAACCTTTACCCGTCAGTGCATAGATGTTGCCGAAGGTGGTTCCAAACTCATCGTTAAAAAACGGCCCCTGAATACCCTGAGGCAGGGTATGACGAATATCACTGACTTTTTTCCGCAACTGATAGAACAGCTCCGGAACAGCCGCCGAATGCATGGAATCGCTGGCTAAAAAGGTAACCTGCGAAACGCCGGGGCGGGAGAACGAAATGATCTTGTCGTACTCCCCCGTTTCCATGATTTTCTTTTCAATGCGCTCGGTGACCTGACGACTCACCTCTTCCGCACTGGCTCCCGGCCAGTTGGTCTGGATCACCATGGCTTTGAAGGTAAAGGGCGGGTCTTCACTCTGCCCCAGTTTGGTATAGGAAAGAGCCCCGACTATACCCAGTAAGATCATGAGGTAGAGGACGATCTGGCGATTGCGCAGCGCCCAAGCGGACAAGTTGAAATCCATTGGGATTACTCCTTGCCTGCCAAGTCAACCGCTCGATTAGCGCGGTCTACCGGACGGACTTTAAGCCCCTCACGCAGTACCTGCCCCCCGGCTGCTACAACCCAGTCATCAGCCGCTAGCCCTTCCAGAACCGGCACAGTCTTCTCACCATAGGCGCCGATACGCACATACACACGCTTTAGGGTGGAATCCGAAGGCTGCACAACCCAAACAAACGGTTTGCCCTTCTCGGCGCTCAGTGCAGACAGCGGGACTGTGAGCGGCACCGAGCCCTGATGAGCAATAAACACACGAGCGCTCTGGCCCAGCTCAGCTGGCACAGACTTATCCACAAAGGCGACCCGAGTAGCAAAGGTACGGGACTGTGGATCAGCGGAGGGAGACATTTCACGAATGCGCCCTTCGTAACGCTTGTCAGGCTGCGACCACAGCTCAACAGAAACACTCTGCCCCACCTTGAAACGCTCAAAAGCCTGCTCAGGCAGACCGATCAACACTTCACGCTCACCGTCAGCCGCCAGCGTGAAGACAGTCTGACCGGCTGCAACGACCTGCCCAACCTCGACCAACCGTTGAGCAATCACGCCATCTTGCGAGGCGCGCAACAGCGAATACCCCGCTTGGTTGCTGGCCACTTTGAACTCGGCACGCACTTGATTCAGGCGAGCTTCACCCGCGCGGTAGGTGTTTTCAGCATTGTCGTATTGCGAGCGACTGACCAGATTGCGATCCAGCAGCGTCTTGTAGCGGTCACGTTCAGCGCGCACCAATTTCAGGTTGGCTTCGGCTGCTGTCATCTGGGCGCGGGCAGATTCCAATTGCAGGCGTACATCCTGTGGGTCTAGCTCTGCCAGCGGCTGATCCTTTTTCACCCGAGCCCCGACATCCACCATGCGTTTGGCCACTTTACCGCCGATGCGGAAAGCCAGTTCGGGCTCGTATCGGGCACGCACCTCACCTGGGTAAGCATCCATCAGCTCACCCGCCAACTGCGGCTGCACCACCATTGCAGGACGCACAGCAACGGCCTGAGTTTCTCCGCCGCCGCACGCAGAAAGCATCAAAACGAGGCCAACAGGCACAGCAGCACACAAAACATGACGAAGCATGGTGAATAACCTTTTTAGAGGCTTTGAATATTTGTACTGACGAGTATAGTAAAAATAGCAAACTCACTAGTCCAGTATTAATAGAAGCCGATGCCCGATAATTTTTCGCCCGCCAGCGGTCCAGGCCGTCCTAAAGACCTGGCTAAACGCAAAGCTATTCTTGATGCCGCCAAAAACCTGTTCCTGATTAAGGGCTACGATGGCAGCAGCATGGATGCAATTGCAGCTGAAGCGGGCGTGTCCAAACTGACCGTTTACAGCCACTTTTCCGATAAAGAGACGCTGTTTGCGGCCGCTATTAAGGCGCAGTGCACAGCCCAGCTACCTGAAAAGCTGTTTGAACTGGATGACAGCGCACCACTTGAACAGGTGTTACTGGAAATTGGTCACAGCTTCTACGCCCTGATCAACAGCCGTGAATCGCTCGCGCTACACCGCGTGATGATGAGCATGGCAGCTCAGAACTCCAAACTGCCTAAACTGTTTTACGACGCAGGCCCACAACGACTGCAGGTTGGGATGGAGGACTTACTGAGGCGCGCCGATCAGAGCGGCAAATTGAGTGTGCCCAATCCTCGCACGGCTGCTGACCAGTTTTTCTGCTTGGTAAAGGGCGGTTGCAACTTCCGCCTTCTGATTGGCTTGGATCATGACGCACCAAGCGAAGAAGACGCCCGCCAAAACGTTGAGGACGCTGTCGGGGTCTTCCTGCGGGCCTTTAGACCCTAAGCCAGTTTTTTCTTGGGATAGATATCGTAGCGGCTGGATTTGCCTTCTAACGCATAGCTTGGCTTGGCGCCCTCAATAATGGGTGCCTTGCGCGGACGCTTGACTACAACACGGTGCGTAGCCAGTGCCAGTGCGGCCTCCAGCAGAGCTGGGGCATCCATATCATCCCCCACAAACGGGCGGAAAAGACGCATTTCCTTCTTAACCAACGCACTCTTGTCGCGATGCGGGAACATCGGATCGAGGTAAATGACCTGGGGCGGCTCCCCCTCCCAGCACTGCATCAGTTCAATTGCGTTGCCTTTGCGCAACTGCATATTGGCAACAATCGCTGAGACTTCTGGGCTTTTCGCTGCACGCGACAAACCATCCTCCAGCAACGCTGCGATCAGCGGCTGACGCTCAATCAGGGTCATTGAGCAGCCCAAACTAGCCAGGACAAACGCATCGCGACCGAGCCCGGCAGTGGCATCAAGCACATAGGGCCGTACTCCGGGTTGGATTCCCACAGCCTTGGCGATCATCTGACCACTACCACCACCATACAGACGCCTGTGCGCAGCGGCTCCCTCTACAAAGTCCACCCGCACCGGGCCTGGAGCTTGCGGCCCCAAGTCGACCAGTTGCAGGCCATCAGCACCCAGCTGCATGGCGTAGTCGCTATCGCCCCCCATTGGCAAATCTAAACGTGCCGCCCATTCAGCAGCTTCTGCACTCAGATTGGGTAGCAACGCCTGCATCGAGATTAGTGCCATTGGCCGTTCGTCACTCATCAACAATTATGCTCAAAAAATACTCAACTCACCGTACAGTTGGCCGATAAACCGTAAAGGTCACATTTTGCCAGAGCCTGACCGGGTAGGTTGAATATGTTTGATGCACTCTCTAAACCCCGTAGCGTCACCTCGCCTAACGGCTCGTCCCTGAATGATTCGCTCCAGGACGTAAAAAATTCATCTCTGGACTACCAGATACTTCGTCGTACCTTAAATATCGAGGAGGATGCCCCGCAAAAGGTAGCTTCCGAAGTCCAGACTGCTATACCAGCGGGTGAGGATCCTCGCCCAGTGGCTACGCTACAAAATATTGTCAGCCAGCGTGAACTTGAGCTGAACCTCAACGTAAATACCCAACCTCAACTGACCGACCCACTCACGCTGGACATTGCAGGTAATGGTTTCAGAACCAGCGGGCTTGAGCGCTCTGTTGCATTCGATCTGGATGGTGATGGCAAGCGCGACCAGATCAGCGTACCGGTCGGTGATGATGCCATGCTCGCTCTGGATCGTAACGGCAACGGCCGCATCGATGATGGCCGCGAACTGTTTGGCGATCAAAATGGCGCCGCCAATGGCTTTGCCGAGTTGAGCAAATACGACGACAACCACGATGGCCGCATCGATGCGCTGGATGCCATCTTTGAGCGTCTGAGCCTCCTGAGTTTCGATGGCCAGGGCCGACAGCAAGTGCAATCACTTGCGCAGGCTGGAGTAGGCGCGATTCACCTGCATGCCAGGGAGTTGAACGTCGCACTTGGGGCGTATGACAAGATTGCCCAACTTGGCAGCTTCGAATTTACCGACGGACGTAGCGGGCAAGCGGCAGACTTACTGCTGGCCCAGCGCTAAACGCTCAGAGCAACCCCAATTGCTCGCTAGTACTGTCGCCCGGCATAGCAGGTAAGTCCTCCAGGCCGGGCAGGTGCTGCATCAATTGCCGATGAAAACGCACCGCAAGCTCTGGCGCACGTCGGTTATCCGAAGTGTGCAGAAACACGTAAGGCGTTCGCCCTTCTTCAATCCAAGCCGCCACTTTACCTAGCCAAGGCGCCATAAACGGGTCGTTGTCGGCGATCTCAGGATGACCAATAAAGCGCACTTGTGGTGCCCGACTGAACGCCGTAGGCCGCAGCGGCAAACGGGGCTTTTTCGATTGCGCATGCAGCACGGCCGGGGCTCGCGATGTACAGCTGAATAACGCCCGGGAATCCAGACAGATACGTTCAACGCCGCGTCCGTGCAACAGGCGGTTCAGGCTGCGCTCTTCATCGCCTTTAGTGAAAAATGCAGGATGACGCACTTCTACAGCCAGCTCATCACCCTGCCAAGCATCGAGAAACCCAGCCAGCTCCGGTAAACGCTGAGGACTGAAACCTGCCGACAGCTGCAACCAAAACGGTGCGACACGCGCACCTAAGGGTTGCAGGAGTTTGCGAAACGTCATCGCCGCCTCAACCTGATCACGCAAGTCGCCACCATGGCTGATCTCACGGGGTAACTTGGCACAGAAGCGCAGATGCTCGGGCATGCGCTCGGCCCAACGCGCAACGGTATCCACAGAGGGCTGCGCATAGAACGTGGTGTTGCCCTCCACAGCGTTAAATATCCGGGCGTAATGCCCAAGATAGTCCGCGCTGGGGCCACTGTCCGGATACAGCAACCCACGCCAAGCCGGCTCGTTCCAAGACGGGCAACCGAGGTAATAAGGTAACTTCAAGGGCAAGTGCTCACATAGAGGCAGCAGGGCCTAACAGAGGACGCCAATCAGGCGTAGAGATCAAGCCCCATGATCTCGTGAGCGTCGAGGTCACTCGCAAAACTGGCGGTTGTGGTGTAGCTGGCCAGTGCCTGAGCAGCGCGATTATTCAACTGAGGCTGATACAGGTTATCGGTCTGACGGGCCGAAAGAACCTCTACATTACTGTTGGTCGCATCAACTTTTCGCGGCTGGGCAACTTTTTCCAAGCCCTGAGTGATTGCCGGGCTTGCCGGTTGCTCACGACGAGCCTCAACCTCTCGCTGTGCCTCACGGAAAGGCGTGACCGCAGAACCCGGACGGGCACTGCGCTCTGGCGAGTAGGAAGAGATAAAACTGTCGATACGCATTAAATAAGGCTCAATACCCAAACAACTAATTTGAGACGTTAGCTCTGCAAATGTAGCGACTCAATGCAGCAATGGCAATGTTTGAGCACGCACCATCGGTCAGAGCGGGGCCTTAGGAGTAGCCACTTGGTCGCGCAGGTACACTGGCTGCGCCTCGTCAGCGCTTACAGCCTCTCCTCGCTGCCAGGCAAATCGGGCCAACGCCAGCAGATCCTCAGCATGGGGCAGCATCCCCGCGTCACGACCCACGGTGGCCACTGCAATACGCTCAGCGTACGCGCCCCACCCAGTACCCGCAGCAAACCACTCACCGCCCGCATCTCGGGGCAATGACGCTAGCTCAGGCGGCAGCACAGCCTCTACGCCCTGCAAACGCATTTCACCTTGGTCCGCACGGTAGCATCCCCAATACACCTCATCCATGCGCGCATCAATCGCAGCAACGACTTGTGCCGCACCATGCTCACGCAGGCTACGCTGAGCCAGTACAGCCAAATTGGACACCGGCAGTACAGGACGATCCAGCGCAAAGGCAAGCCCCTGCACCACTCCGACTGCAATGCGCACGCCAGTAAAAGCACCTGGACCGCGGCCAAAGGCTATGCCATCCAACGCCGACATTGCGACGCCAGCATCGGCCAGCAACTGTTTGATCATCGGCAGCAGGCGTTGCGCGTGCAAACGCGGGATGACTTCGTAATGGCTGAGAACATTGCCTTCATGCAGCAAGGCTACAGAACAGGCTTCGGTGGCAGTATCAAGGGCCAGCAAAGTAGTCATTTGAGTTGGGCAGGTCGCAGAAATGGGGGGGCATTAAAACGGTTTAGCACTGTTTTTACCAGCTTTGCCGTTCGTGGATGCACATTATCGCCCCGGCTAAAACGACAACGGCCCGCCAAAGCGAGCCGTTTTCATCTGCACAGGTGCTTAGCTCAGCGCTTGGAAGACCTTAGCAGTGATCTCATCAACCGAGCCTACGCCAGCGATTGAGCTGTACTTCGGAGTACCTTCAGCGGCAGCCAGCTTCTGGTAGAAATCAACCAGTGGCTTGGTCTGAGAATGGTAAACCGACAGACGATGACGAACGGTTTCTTCTTTGTCGTCTTCACGCTGGATCAGGTCTTCACCTGTTTCGTCGTCCTTGCCTTCCACCTTCGGCGGATTGTGCTCAGTGTGATACACGCGACCAGAGGCCGGATGTACGCGACGGCCAGCAATACGACCAACGATTTCTTCGTCGTCTACTGCGATCTCAACCACGTGATCAATGGTCACGCCAGCTTCTTTCAGGGCTTCAGCCTGAGGAATGGTGCGAGGGAAACCATCGAACAGGAAACCATTGGCGCAATCCGGTTGAGCAATACGCTCCTTAACCAGATTGATGATCAGGTCATCGGAAACCAGACCACCGCTCTCCATAACGCTCTTGGCAATCAGACCCAGCTCGGTGCCGGCTTTGACTGCTGCGCGCAGCATGTCGCCAGTGGAGATTTGCGGGATCGCAAACTTCTTGGTGATGAATCCAGCTTGAGTACCTTTGCCGGCACCGGGCGCCCCCAGCAGAATCACGCGCATCGATGTGCTCCTCAATAATGTGTATAGAAGATCGTCGGACTCGCCTCTTGGGGCCAATCTCAGAATGGGCTCAGGCAGCAGCGATCAGTAGACCGAAGCGCCGAAAGGCCGATCAAGATACACAGCACACCCATAGCGCACAAGCCACCCAAAGTAGGATATGACTTCCCCCGTATTGTCTCAGATGAACGGGGCAAACTCGCGCCAGAATGAACCTAGGCGGAGACTCAGCCCTTGCATGAGAGGCACCTCGCAGGCTGATTGCCAACTGTCTTAGAGGTCAGTTTTGATGACTAGTAATGCCCGGAGCAAAGCGCTTCAAGCCTGATTTTCGAGCATGTGGGACGCCAACATGCCAATCATCGACCCAATATCACCACTCGATGACGGCGCGTGAGTGGGAGCTGATAGCGGCTCAAGAGCCACCCCGCAACAAGGCAATACGCCACCACTTCAACAAGCTAAGTTTAAGGCCGGAGCTGCGACAATCGGACGCGCAAAAAAACGCCATAAATCTGATCAAAAAATGACCAAAGGCAATCTTTCCACATCAATACGAGAGTAAGCAGCCCGTCCCACTTATTTAATTACAGCGTACGGCCTGCTTGCGGTCATCCACCAGCACGCCACTCAAACCCTTGTTTTCGGTGTCGAACAGTACCAATACGTTATCTATGCACTGAGCGACTTGGCGGGCAGGCTTGAGGGACACCTTGTAATCCTCGCCAGGCACGGTCTTGAGCATGGTGAAATCGGCCAGCAGTAATGCGTCTTCGGGCTTAGCAATGTGCAGATAGCCGTAATAACCCAACACTGCAATCGTGGCACAGATACTGCCAACGGCCGTTAGGATCAAAGGAATGGGATTCAACTCGCTCATAACAATTACTCGAAGGTGAAATCAGCGGCGCAGCTTGCGACAAATGCACGCGCTTGCAAAGTTAAAAGAAGTCGCAGGTCATTTCCCACCGGCACGGACTTCGCCTTGTGGTTTGGCTGTAGCCACAGCAATACGCTGGGCCAGACGGGAAAACGGCAGGCTCTGAATCCATACAGTACCGGTACCTTTAAGGGTCGCCATGATGATCCCCTCGCCGCCAAAGAGCATGCTTTTAAGCCCCCCAGACAATGCGATGTCGTAATCAATGCCGGAGGTAAAGGCCACCAGACAACCGGTATCAAGACGCAGCGTCTCGTTTTTCAATTCCTTACGGATTACCGCCCCACCGGCGTGCACAAAGGCCAGACCGTCCCCTTCCAGCTTTTGCAGGATAAAGCCTTCACCGCCAAAGAACCCCGCTCCAATTCGCTTGCTGAAACTAATGCCTACTTGTGTGCCATAAGCAGCACATAAGAAAGCATCTTTTTGACAGATCAACTGGCCACCCACTTCGTTCAAGTCAACCGGCACAACTGTACCCGGATAAGGTGCAGCAAACGCTACGTGAGCCTTGGCATTGCCCTCATTGGTGAAGTGGGTCATGAACAATGACTCCCCGGTGAGCATGCGCTTGCCCGCACTCCATAACTTGCCGAGCACGCCGCTGCTGGAACCATCACCGAGCCGCGTTTCGAAACGCACCCCCTCCGTCATGTAGTTCATCGCACCGGCTTCGGCGATGACCGTTTCTCCTGGATCAAGCCCAATTTCAACGCCTTGGGCTGAACTCCCCTGAATTACATAGTCGAGTTGGTGGCTACTCATTGATGATGCTCCGCGGTGTTATAGCAAAGCCCTGGCGCTGATTAGATCAGCGCCAGGCTCGATGGAGGATTAAAGGATATTGGCGTAATCCGCCTCGATCCGATCAAGACTGAGGTTGTTCAGGAAGTTGGAGAAGCACATCCACGCGGACAGCGAATTGAGGTCGCTGAACTGGGGTGGCAGGTACTTAGGTGGCACCACCAGCCCCTCATCGACCAATTGGCGCAGTGTGCGCATGTCTTCGAGGGTGGTCTTGCCGCAAAACAGCAATGGGATCTGCTCCAGCTTGCCTTTACGCACCGCAAGCTGAATGTAGTTGTAGATCATGATGAAGCCTTTCAGGTATGACAGGTCCTTGGTGAAAGGCAACCCAGTGCTGCTGGAGCCGCGAAAAACACGGCTGGCATTGCTATAGCTCTGTTCAAGGCTAAAGCCCTGCTCCAGATAAAACTCTGCCACTTGCAGGAAATCCGCCCCTTCTTCGGCCATATGAATAGCACGGGTACGGTTAGTCAGTTTGCGCAGACGAGATGGATAGGAGGCAAAAGCAATCACCTCCATCAAAATGGCCAATCCCTCTTGCGTCACAGTGGATGAAGGTGGCCCTTTAGCTAGGAATGTACAGATAGGCTGGTTCTGGCCATTGAGCGTGGTCGCCACGTGCACCAGCCCCTCATGGACTTCTAGCGCTTTTACGTCACGCTCGTTGAACATAGCGTCACTGCGAACCTTGATGTAGTCCGCGCCAGCCGCTGCGTCGGCAATGATGCCATCGGACTCGAAAACACGGATGGTGTCTTCATTTTCTCCGAACACCTTGTTCAGACGGCTCTGCAAGATATCAACGGCGTCCTTGGCAGTAAGGTTCTTCGCCTCGTCCTTAAGGTCCCCGCGCTTGTCGATGTTGTTCAGAAAGCCAGAGAACATCAGCCCCAAATCGGCAAGTGTCGGATCCCCGGCATGAAAGGCATCAGAAGCCGCACCATAGAGGTCCTGACTGATCAAACCGAAGTCATCAGTCCCCCGTGCCTCCAGCATGCGAATGACCATGCGGTATTCGCGACACATACGACGCATGATCTGCCCGACCGGGCTGAACTGGCCGAGCTGGCGGGTAATGTCCCGCTCAATGTTCTGAAACTCGAGCTTCTTAGCGGCCGCATCAAAGGCCAATGGCCGACCGAGGTAATAATCTCGATCAACAGCTGGCAGCTTTTTGCCTTTGTGCTTGATGAACTCTTGGCGGATGCTGTCATCCCACTTTACGGCATCCAGCACCCTGATCGGGTTTTGTGCTTCAACAATTCGGTCAGACAACGCCCGTACGGTCAGCTGGTATTCATCCAGCCCGTCACGACTATTCATGCGTACCCCATAACCCGCTAATCACCTGCGCGCTGATAGCGTGCGACCTCTATGAATACATCCGCATTGGCCGGTTCGTCGAGAAATGAAAAGACGTCAGTCAGTGGGCTAGTCATCAAGGCGCCATTGGCCTCTGCGATATCAACATTTTGCCCTTGCAGAACGCCTTGGTTGATTTCCTGACGGATACGATCAACGTCGAGATTGTATAGGACCAGCTCATTGTTGGCAGTCAGCTCGAAACCAGCAATGGCGAAGTTGGCGCCCATATCTTTAGGCAAACCTGCTGATATGTACCAGCGCCTGCCATGATGAGCAACAGTGAAGCCATACTCTTCACCACCGCCGCTTTCGGCCTGATCGGCATCGTAGACTCGGGCGCGGTAAACATTGGCCCCGGCCCGGGTAACCTCAATGAACACCTGTTCACCCCACTCGTTCTTGCGACTCCACTCCCCCAACAAGGGTATTGGAGCAGGTTCATTAGCTGGAATGGGATCCTTAAGGGTCACCAAACAGCCTCCGAGTAACGTACAGCACACGACAAGCAGCGCGCGCCAGGTGTTCATCGGGTTCTCCTTATAAAGGGTTAGTACCTCACAACCCAAGCACTAGGTACATATAGCGCTTGAGCGTAGCCAGCATTTCTTCAGTATCCAGTTTTTCAACACCATCGAGTAGGCCCATGTATTCCATGCGCAGGATGATGGCAGTCATCAGCTTAGCGTCCTGCTCAACCTCATTTGAGCCAAGCACTTCGAAAAATCGCGTCACTCCATTGAGTATGAGCTTACGGTGAGCATGTGCAACCTCATACAGGCGCGGGTTAATCAGCGCTTCCTGCATGAATGCCTGCTCGGCAAGCAGCAGTTGGCGATGGTTAACCAATTGATCTTTAACGTATTCAACAGAAACCCTGGCGACCTCATCGGCAAGGCGCTTGCGCGACTCAGGCGTGCCGTCCAACTGGTCAACCATTTGTTGTAACAAATCCTCGGTACCCGCCCAGAATTGCTCGAGGTGTGCAGCGCTGCGCTCGACAAACTGATTGAAAGTATCGGTGATTAGATCATTGATATCTTTGAAGTAGTAGGTGGTCGCTGATAGCGGTACCTCTGCTTCAGCGGCTACGGCCCGGTGCCGAACAGCCCGGACGCCATCACGCACGATAATGCGCATAGCGGCATCAAGAATGTTTTGTCGGCGTTGCTCACTGCCGCGGCGACTTGCCTTGCGCCCCAGATAGTGAACGCTATCCGAAACAGCGCTTGCTACTACGGTATTACTTGCATAAGCGGTATTGGACATCTCAATGACCTTCCATTGTCGGTGGTACTTGCGGCTGATTAAGTACTTAGTCAGCTAATAGCTGAAAAATTCCCAATCCCTGAAAGAAAAAACCGCCCGAAGGCGGTTTTTTTCAAATCACCCTTGGTGCCGCATATGTGGGAACAGAATGACATCACGGATTGATGGCGAATTGGTTAATAACATGACCAAACGGTCAATTCCAATGCCCTCACCGGCAGTCGGCGGCATGCCGTACTCTAGTGCACGTACGAAGTCAGCGTCGTAGTGCATCGCCTCATCATCCCCGGCATCCTTGTCGGCAACCTGCTGCATAAAGCGCTCGGCTTGATCTTCAGCGTCGTTAAGCTCGGAGTAAGCGTTGGCAATCTCACGACCACCGATGAACAACTCAAAACGGTCGGTAACGCTCGGATCGTCATCACTGCGGCGAGCCAGCGGCGATACTTCGAACGGATAACGGGTGATGAAATGCGGCTGTTCCAGCTTGTGCTCGACCAGCTCTTCGAAAATCATCACCTGCAACTTGCCTAGACCTTCGTGACCCAACACTTTGGCACCGGCTTTTTTGGCAATCTCACGGGCCTTATCGATGTTTTGCAGATCGTCGGCCGTGATGTCCGGGTTGTACTTGAGGATCGAGTCAAAAACCGACAGACGGACAAACGGCTCACCGAAATGGAAAACCTTGTCGCCGTACGGCACGTCAGTAGTCCCCAGCACACTTAGAGCCAACTCGCGGAACAACTCTTCGGTTAGGTCCATGTTGTCCTGGTAGTCCGCATACGCTTGGTAGAACTCAAGCATGGTGAACTCAGGGTTGTGACGGGTCGAAACGCCTTCGTTACGGAAGTTACGGTTGATTTCGAACACCTTCTCAAATCCGCCAACGACCAGTCGCTTGAGGTAAAGCTCTGGTGCGATACGCAGGAACATCTGCATGTCCAATGCATTGTGGTGAGTCTCGAATGGTTTCGCCGAGGCGCCGCCCGGGATGGACTGCAGCATCGGAGTTTCCACTTCGAGGAAGCCGCGCTCGTTGAGGAAACGACGGATGTGAGCGATGACCTGGGAACGCACACGGAAGGTGTCGCGGACCTCTTCGTTAACAATCAAGTCGACGTAACGCTGGCGGTAGCGCTGTTCGGTGTCGGTCAAGCCGTGGTGTTTGTCCGGCAGTGGGCGCAGGGATTTGGTCAGCAAGCGCACGTTACTCATGTCGACATACAAGTCGCCCTTGCCGGAACGAGCCAGGGTGCCCTCGGCAGCGATGATGTCGCCCAGGTCAAAATGCTTGACCGCATCCAGCTGTTCTGCGGACAGCGTCTTACGGTTCACATACACCTGCAAACGGCCGGAAGTGTCCTGAATAACAATGAACGCACCACGGTTAAGCATGATACGGCCAGCAACCTTGACCGGAATGGCTGCGACTTCCAGCTCTTCCTTGGTCTTGCCTTCGTACTGCTTCTGCAGATCGGCGCACAGGCTGTCACGACGAAAATCGTTGGGGAAGGCGTTGCCCTGCTCACGGACGGCGGCGAGCTTTTCTTTACGCTGGGCAATCAGCTTGTTTTCTTCGTGTTGCCGCTCTTCATGAGAAAGGGACTGCTGGTCGTTTTGGTCGCTCATGGTCGTTCAAGTGTCCTGTAAATCGTTGGTTGGGCATTAAGCCCGGCAGGTTCGCGGCAGCTCAGGCTGCCGCTTGCCGTCTGGTGGCGGTTACAGCCCCTGTTTCAGGCTCGCCACGAGGTAATCATCAAGGTCGCCGTCCAGCACCTTGTCGCAGTCACTGCGCTCTACGCCCGTGCGCAGGTCTTTGATGCGCGAGGCGTCGAGTACGTAGGAGCGAATCTGGTGTCCCCAGCCGATATCGGACTTACTGTCCTCAAGTGCTTGGGAGGCGGCGTTACGCTTTTGCATCTCAAGCTCATACAACTTGGCCCGCAGCATTTTCATGGCGGTGTCCTTGTTGGCGTGCTGGGAGCGCTCGTTCTGGCAGCTGACCACGGTATTGGTCGGGACGTGTGTAATACGCACCGCAGAGTCTGTGGTGTTTACGTGCTGTCCACCGGCACCGGAGGAACGATAAGTATCAATACGCAGATCAGAGGGGTTGATCTCGATTTCGATGTTGTCATCGATCTCAGGCGAGACGAACACTGCAGTAAACGAGGTGTGACGGCGGTTGCCAGAGTCGAACGGGCTCTTACGCACCAAGCGGTGCACACCGATCTCTGTACGCAGCCAGCCAAAGGCATACTCACCCTTGATGTGCACTGTAGCGCCCTTAATGCCCGCCACTTCACCCTCGGAGAGTTCCATGATGGTAGCGTCGAAACCACGCTTATCAGCCCAACGCAGGTACATGCGCAGGAGCATGTTGGCCCAGTCCTGAGCCTCAGTACCGCCGGAGCCGGCCTGGATATCCAGGTACGCGTTGTTTTCGTCCATCTCGCCACTGAACATACGGCGGAACTCGAGATTCTCGAGAATTTCACGCAAGCGGTCGATTTCAGTAACGATGTCGTTAACGGCACCCTCATCGTTCTCTTCAACGGCCATGTCGAGCAGATCGCGGGAATCTGCCAAGCTGCCGGTGAGGTCATCGATGGTTTCAACGATCAGTGCCAACTGGGCACGCTCGCGCCCCAGGTTCTGGGCGTATTCAGGGTTGTTCCAGACGTTGGGGTCTTCGAGTTCGCGGTTTACTTCAACTAGACGATCATTCTTATGATCGTAGTCAAAGATACCCCCGAATGGTCTGGGTGCGCTCGGACAGGTCCTTGATGCTATTAAGGATCGGGTTGATTTCCATGGCTGGCAGCACTCGCTGGTCAAACTTTCGAAAAGCCGATGATTATACCGGCAAAACCCACTACCCTGCAGTAGGAATCGACCGACAACCGAGCACAAACGTCCACCTGCCGTTCTATAATGGCCACAGACTATTGCCATTGTTTATAAGAGTTGTCGTGCCATGTTCCGTTCGCACAGTCTGCGTACCCGCTTTGCCCTCATCATTGCGTTACTGGTCGTCAGCTTGAGCTGGTTACTCGGTTCCATCATTGAACAGGATGCGAGCAAACGCATTGAGCAACGGGTGGGGCAAAACCTGGCAGAAGTCGCAAATACCATGGTTGAGCGCCTGGACATCGACATGCAAGTGCGCGCTTCCATGCTCAGCGTCATCAGCAATCTTGAAGTGCTCAAACGGCCTGACGATATCGCCCAGGTACGCACTCTTCTGGATCAGCTCAAAGAGAACTTCCCCAGAATTGCCTGGATCGGCTTTACCAATGCGCAAGGGTTGGTCTTGGCCTCCAGCAATCGTGTGCTTGAGGGTGTCAGTATTGCCCAACGCCCGGTTTATCTGGAGGCACTGAACGGCGTATTCATCGGTGACGTCCATGAGGCGGTTCTGCTGGCCAAACTGCTGCCTAACCCCACGGGTGAGGCCATGAAGTTTGTTGACATCAGCATGCCGGTACATGACAAAGATGGACAATTTATAGGTGTTCTCGCCGCCCATCTGTCCTGGGCATGGGCCAACGAAGTGCGCCTTGCCATCCTTGAGCCCATTCAAAAAACGCGCAATGTTGAATTTTTCATTCTTAGCAAGGATGGAACGGTACTGCTGGGGCCACAGGAGATGATCGGCCAACCACTGGTTTTATCGGGCATGCAATCCACCCCAATCTCCCAACCGCAATGGTTTACTCAGAAGTGGCCAGATGGTCAGGAGTACCTGACAGGAGTGGCGTCCAGCAAGGGCTACAGAAACTTTGAAGGTTTGGGCTGGACAGTGATCGCCCGCCAGCCACTCAATCAGGCCTATGACCCCGCCCGTGAGATGACTCGCAACATTTGGCTTTGGGGCGGCCTGCTGGCGGTGCTATTTGCGCTACTGGGTTGGTTCCTGGCCGGGTATTTCACCCGCCCACTGCGCCGTATTGCAAAAGCAGCAGACCGTTTAAGCGCTGGCAAGGTCAGCGTGATTCCAGACCTCAAGGGAACCAGCGAGATTGTGACGCTGAGTCAGTCCATTCGCCACTTGGTCGAAAGCCTACGCCTGCAGCAAACCGCCTTAGGCGCCATGCAGGATCTGGCTCATCACGATGCACTGACAGGCTTACCAAACCGCATTGCCTTGGAAGGTTATCTGGCCAAAGCCCAGCAACTGTGCATGACTGGCCAAAGCAGTCTGGTCGTTTTTTATATGGACTTGGATGGTTTCAAACCGGTTAACGATCAATACGGTCACGCAGCGGGCGACGAATTACTTAAAGAGGTTGCTGTACGCCTGCGGGGCTGCCTGCGCGAAGGCGATCTGGTCGCACGCCAGGGAGGGGACGAGTTCCTGATGGTGATTCAGGTACCTGCCAGCACCGCCCTGGAGCAAGCTCACATGGTGGCCGAGCGAGCTTTACAGGCACTGCGTCTACCAATCGATCTTGAAGAGCAGACGGTACAAATAGGGTGCAGCATTGGTGCCGCTATTTGGCCGGTGGACAGCCAGCAGCTAGATGACACACTCGAACTGGCCGATCAGGCACTTTACCGAGCTAAAAAAGCGGGGAGAAACTGCGTCGTCTTCCATTGCGAGCAGCCTGCTTAAGCAACTGGCGACCCTTGTTGCTGGTCGCCAGCCCTAAACAATCAGCCTGCGACCAGCTCCTGGCGCACCTGTGCCTCTAGCTCACTTTTAAGCGCTGGATCGAGCTTGAGTTGACGCGCCAGTTCATCCAAATAGGCGCGCTCCATAAAGTGCTCTTCATCTACCATCAGGACGCTAGCCACATACATTTCTGCAGCAATTTCTGGCGTGCGCGCGGCGCGGGCGATCTCTGCGGGGTCAAGCGGTTTGTTTAATTCGGTTTGAAGCCAGTGCTGTAATTCTGCGTCGCCGGTCAGACGACTGAATTCCCCTTCGATCAGTTGGCGTTCACGAGCATCAACATGCCCATCTGCCTTGGCAGCACCGACCAACGCCCGAAGAATGGCCTGGCTGTGTTCCTCAACTTGGGGTGCGGCAATGCGGTCAACCGTTTGCAGGTCAATGGGTTGAGCTACAGACTGCTTTGCCTGCCAGTTGCTGTACGCCTTATACGCCACGACACCCAACGCAGCGAGACCACCATAGGTCAGCGCCTTACCACCAACTTTGCGGGCGCTCTTGTTGCCCAGCAGCATACCCAATGCACCCGCTGCAAGCGCACCACCGCCCGCCCCTTTCAGCACGGAGCCCAAATCGCTTTTGCCGGAGTTGCCGAGCACACTGCCCAATGCGCCACCTAGCCCACCGGCCAATCCACCGCTCAGGCCACCTGATCCACCAGCCCCTTTCTTTTGCAGCAGGTCTTGGCCAGATTTCAATAACTGATCAAGCAATCCACGAGTATTCATCACACGTTCTCTCTATGAGTCTCTACGTACACTAGAGCCATTGTAGTCACTCAAGTTTCTTGACTTAGATGACAGTGTGATTCTAAAAATTGCAGGCCCTCGCAATTGCTTCTAAGCGAAGTTTTCCAACGGTTAACGAGGACTGATGTGAGCAATCATCAGTTGTACGGTCTCTTGACCACGAAACTCGTTCACATCCAGTTTGTAGGCCAGCTCTACCCAGCGCACATTGGGGTTCGGCCAGACATCACGATCTACGCCGAAGGCAATGCCATCCAGCTGTAGGCTTCCACATTCCGTCTTAAGCACCACCTTAAGGTGGCGCTCACCGACAATGCGCTGCTGCACCAGCTGGAACACACCATGAAACAAAGGTTCTGGAAAATGCTGTCCCCAAGGCCCGGCGTTGCGCAATTCTTTGGCTAAGGGCAAATGGAATTCGTTAATGGACAGCGTGCCGTCAGAAAGCAAGCGACCAGTCAGGTCATCCTCTGTCAGCTGTCGGCGAACCTCTGCATCGAAGGCGACTGCAAAAGCGCCAAAATGCGAGGCTGGCAGGGACAGGCCAGCCGCCATCGCATGGCCGCCAAATTTGCTAATCAGTTGGGGGTGCCGCGCCGCAACTGCATCCAGCGCATCACGGATATGGAAGCCCGGCACCGAGCGGGCCGATCCTTTCAGCTCACCATTACCGGCATCGGCAAAGGCGATAGTTGGCCGGTGATACCGCTCACGCATGCGTGATGCCAAAATCCCGATCACTCCCTGGTGCCAATCCGCCTCGAACAGACATAGCCCAAACGGCATGTCATCCAACGGCAAGTCTTTAAGTTGGGCCAATGCTTCGCGCTGCATGCCCTGCTCAATGGCCTTACGGTCCTGGTTGAGTTGATCCAGCTGCACGGCCATATCACGGGCCAAATCCGGGTCTTCGCAAAGTAAGCACTCGATACCCAGCGCCATGTCATCCAGACGCCCCGCAGCGTTCAAGCGGGGGCCAAGAATAAATCCCAGGTCTGTAGAAGTAATACGGCGATGGTCACGGCCTGCGACTTCGAGAATCGCTCGCAAGCCCGGGCGTGCCCGCCCAGCTCGAATTCGCGCCAAGCCCTGATGCACAAAAATGCGGTTGTTGGCATCCAGCGGTACAACATCTGCCACACTGCCGAGAGCGACCAAATCCAGAAGCTCACCCAAATTGGGCTCAGCTCGGCCGTTATTGAACCAGCCCGTCGTACGCAAACGTGCACGCAAAGCTAGGAGCACATAAAACATTACCCCGACACCGGCCAGTGACTTACTGGGGAAGCTGCATCCAGGCTGGTTGGGGTTTACGATGGCATCTGCCGCAGGCAACTCCGGCCCCGGCAAATGGTGGTCGGTAACCAGTACAGTCAGGCCCGCTGCCTTAGCTGCGGCCACACCTTCTACGCTGGAAATACCGTTATCCACCGTGATCAGTAGATCAGGCTGGCGCTCCAGAGCGACTGCAACAATCTCAGGGGTAAGGCCATAACCGTATTCAAATCGGTTGGGCACCAGATAATCCACATGGGCAGCACCTAACATGCGCAGCCCCAGTACCCCCACCGTACTGGCGGTTGCACCATCGGCGTCAAAGTCACCAACGATCAACATCCGCTGCCCCTGCTCCAAGGCATGCACCAGCAGATCAACAGCAGCATCGATACCTTTGAGTTGCTGATAGGGGATCAGCCGCGCCAAGCCTTTATCCAACTCATCGACAGACTTCACCCCACGGGCGGCATACAGACGGGTAAGGAGTGGAGGCAATGGCCCCAGATCGGGCAATTCGGCAGGCAGAGGGCGGTGTTCGATACGCATGGGCATTCCGGAGGGAGCAAAACAGATTGGTACAAGCGCCCAGCTCGTAGCCGGGCCCTGCACTCAAGTGACGTTACAACAGCATCAGCGTTCGCCGATCAGCCATTCCAGCGGCAACTCATGCTGACCGCGCTCGTCAGTGATAAACATCTCACCATCACTGATCATTACGCTCCAGCTCAGGGAACGCGGCATATCCTCAGCAATTGCAGCCAACGCTTCCTGTCCCAATGCAACCACATTGATGTTCTTCAGGCTACGCACGGGGTCCAGCTCCTTGGTTTGCCAGACACGCAGATTGCCGTAAGCCACCAGGCTGAACTTCTCAGTGCGGCGGGAGCACCAGGTCATGCGCTCGCTGTCTGGCTGCCCGACCTCAATCCAGTGCAGCACGCGATCGTCCAGGCTCTTCTCCCACAATGCGGGCTCATCCACATCGGACAGACCACGGCCGAACGCCAACTGCTCGTGATAGAACAGCGCATAGGCCACCAAGCGCGCTGCCAGCCGCTCCTCAGTTTCAGAAGGATGACGGGCAACAGTGAATCGCAGGTTTTCATAAACGTTGCGATCCATGTCGGTCAGGTTCAATTCGATTTTGTAGGTGGTAGACGGCAGGGCCATGGACAGGGCTTCTTGGTAGTTCAGATAAGGGGAGCAAGTTTACCGCGAAATACCACACAGGTGCCGGATGGCATCGCCAATGGCTGAACAGGCGACCAATCATTGCACTCGAGCGGCCTTCATAGGACAGATACTAAAAGCGCCGCAGTCGATATACACAGCCTCCTCCCCTACCTAAGATGCCCGCGCCGGCACCTTCCAACCCAATACCCAGCAGCCTTTCACTTGTCGATTGCGATCGGCAGGCCTGCGGCTGCCTGCAACAGGAATTGCTATGCACCGTTTTAAAAAGAGCGCCCTAGCACGCGCCACCCACCTTCATCGCACCGGGCTCGCCGCAGCACTTTTGCTGCCTCTGTGCACTGACCTGCACGCCCACACCGCGCCAGCACCTCAGCCTGTAGCCCACGAGCAAAGTGCCTTGAGCGGTCACTTTCTCAACCTTAAAGCGCTTAACCCCAAAGCGCGTAACGCCGGTGAGATTGCCACCGACCAACTGCGCCAACAGACGGGCCTTAATATCCACAGTATTGAACCAGCCCAAGAAGAGAGCTTCGGTGATCTGAAAGTGATGGTTGGTAAGACCATGGCCCGCACCCGCGCGGGACAAGCAGAGGATGACTTCATCATTGCCAGTCGTCCTGATGGCAGCTTCGTTGCACTGATACCTCAGGCCAACGCCATTATCCGCGGCGAGAAAGGTGGCCAGCAGACCCTACTGCGCCATGACGGCGTCCCCCTCAGCGAACACAGTGAAGACTCTATCGAAGGCCTCACCTCGCCCGCCCCCCTGCAACAGGAATCCAGCACAGGCCTGCGCAGCCTGCAGCTTGAGCGTAATGCCAGCGGAGATATTGTCATCGATTTGCTGGCAGGCTTTTCCAAGAAATCTGCGCAATACATTGGCGATCCTGAGGCATATGCATTAGGCCAGGTCATCTCAATCAACCGGGCCATCCTGCAATCCCAAATTAGAGGCGTTCGTGTGCGTCTGGTAGGCGTTCAAGTCGTTGCCGAAGACACAGCAATCACCACCCCTGCACTTGCGCAGGTCAAAGAACGTTTCGCCGAAGGCATCAAACAATACAGCCCTGATATCGTGGCCAGCTTTGTGCGCGGCGTATCAGGCGAAGACACAGCAGCAGGCTGGGGTTACGTAAATGGAGTCTACACCCTTAACCAGATCAGCGGACCGACCGTGTTCCGTCATGAGATTGCACACAACATTGGCGGTAACCATTGCTCGGACGGCTCAAGCTATCGCTTTGGCCACAATAACGGCAGGGTTAAAACAATTCTTTGCGGTAATCAGATCCCGTACTACTCCAACCCGGACCTAACAGACTCGCAAGGCGTAGCCATTGGTAATGCGCAGACTGCAAACATGGCCCGTGTATGGCGAGAGAATGCAGCAAAAATGTCCGCCTATGCACCTGCTGTGGTGCCCATGAACGGCGAGCAACCGACCAGACTTGTAGCTGAAGCACTGAGTCTTGCCAAAAACGAGATACGTTATTTCCCGCTGGACATACCCGTTGGCACTCAGCGCCTGCTCTTCACTGCAGTGCCGGGAGAAGGCTATGAATCGCAAAAGAATGTTCAATTTCACCTGAAGAAAGATCAGCCACCGACCAGTACTGACTACGACTACGTTTCCCACAACAGCCGAATCGCTTCACTATCAGTCAATAATCCAGCAGCCGGCCGCTGGTATCTCTCACTACAGGCCGAGAAAGACACCCGAGCCGAAAACCTTATCGTCGAGGCTTATGCCTTCGCGCAGAAAGAAGAAACCGCAAAGGCCCGCTACATTCGCTTTGTTGCCAACTCATCCATTGATGGCACACCAACCGCCAGCATTGCTGAACTGCATCTGGCCGACGCCCGAGGAAAATCACTGCCACGTAACTGGCAGATTCACTCCGCCACCAGCGCAGCAGCCAATTTCCCCGTTGGCAATATTCTCGACGGCAATACCAAGTCCTACTGGAGTACAGCACCTGAAGCCAAGTATCCGCATCAACTGATCATTGACCTGGGCCAGGAGTCGCAGTTTTCCCAACTGCACTACCTGCCACGCCAAGATCAGGGCCAAAACGGCAACATCAAGGCTTATCAGGTTTTCACCGGAAACTCGGCAGAAGGCCCGTGGACACTGGCCGCAGAAGGCGAATTCAATGCCAGTAACGAGGTTAAGTCGACAGCAGTTAAACCTGCGGAAAACGCCCCGTCACCTGTAGCCGTAATCGAAGGCAGTACAGCCGCAAACGCAGGCCAAAAAGTGCAACTGGACGCCTCAAAATCCAGTGACCCCAAGGGCTATGCCCTGGATTATGCTTGGCAAGTTACACCCAAATTGGACTTCGAGACTGATGGACCGCTCCTAAGCTTCGTTGCCCCCAAAGTCGCCGCCGACACTCACTACCACTTCACCTTGCACCTGAACAACGGCAAGAAGATCAGCACCGCGAGCCATCACGTTTTGGTCAAAGCGACCGCAACAGCCGCCACTTGCAGCCCTCAGTGGGATACTAAAAAGGCCTATTCGCAGAACGACAAAGTTCAGCATAAAGGCCGCCAATACATGGCGCGCTGGTGGACTCAGGGCCAAGAGCCGGGCAACCCGGCTTATACCGGGGCTGATGGCAGCGGCAAAGCCTGGAAAGACCTAGGCCCATGCAGCAGTACAAGCAGCGGCAGCAATACAGCCACTCCGGTGCCAACAATGAAAATATCCGGTACCACACTGGCCAAATCAGGCGAGCAGGTAACCCTCAGTGCCCCGGCCGATAAATCCCTAAGCTATCGCTGGAGTGTGTCACCAACCTTGAACTTCAAGGCCAGCAGCGAGCAGCTGAGCTTCACCGCGCCAACGGTGACGCAAGACACCAGCTACCGCTTCAAGCTCGAAGTCAGTAACGGCCAACAGACCGTAGTCCAAGAGCACAGCGTGAAGATTCAAGCCCAGCCGGGAACCCCGAGCAGCACTTGCCAAAGCCCGTGGAGTGCCAGTGCCTCATACCTGGCAGGCAATAAAGTCAGCCACAAGGGAAACGTCTACAGCGCTCGCTGGTGGACCCAGGGTAACGAGCCGGGCAACCCGGCATTCACTGGCGACGAAAGCAGCGGCAAGGTTTGGCGTAACGAGGGAGCCTGTAAATAACCCCCTACACGCCTATAACTGCTGCACGTATTCACGGGCGCCATCCTGCGCCCGTTTTTTCGCCTACATGCATTTCCGTCAGCAGGCTCTTGGGCAGTGGCATAATGATTAAAAGCCACTTTCACCGGAGTCATGATGGCAACGCTTAACAAACCACTCGCCGGCCTTAAAGTGATTGAGCTGGGCACCTTGATCGCCGGGCCGTTTGCCTCGCGCATCTGTGCCGAATTCGGCGCCGAAGTGATCAAGGTCGAGTCCCCAGATGGCGGTGACCCACTGCGCAAGTGGCGCAAAATCTATGAGGGGACGTCGCTTTGGTGGTTCGTTCAGGCGCGTAATAAGCAATCCCTCACGCTTAATCTCAAACATGAATCCGGCCGGGAAATTTTGAAAAAGCTGCTCGCAGAAGCAGACATCCTGATCGAAAACTTCCGCCCCGGCGTACTGGAAAAACTCGGCTTAGGCTGGGACGTGCTCCATGAACTGAACCCGAATCTGATCATGGTTCGCCTTTCAGGTTTTGGTCAGACAGGCCCAATGAAGGATCAGCCTGGCTTCGGCGCTGTTGGTGAGTCCATGGGGGGCTTGCGTTACATCACCGGTTTCGAGGATCGCCCACCTGTGCGCACCGGTATTTCTATCGGTGATTCCATCGCCTCACTCTGGGGTGTAATTGGTGCACTGATGGCGCTCAGGCAGCGTGAAGTCAACGGCGGTAAAGGCCAAGTGGTGGATGTGGCGCTCTACGAAGCCATTTTCGCCATGATGGAATCCATGGTCCCGGAGTTCGACGTGATGGGTTTCATCCGCGAACGCACCGGCAACATCATGCCCGGCATCACCCCCTCCTCCATCCACACCAGTGCCGACGGCAAGCATGTGCAGATCGGCGCCAATGGTGATGCCATCTTTAAGCGTTTTATGCTGGCCATTGACCGCCGCGACTTGGCAGAGGCACCTGACCTAGCCAGTAACGACGGTCGCGACAAACGTCGCGACGAGCTTTACGGCGTGATTGATCGCTGGGTCAACAGCCTGCCACTGGAACACGTTATGACCACGCTACAACAAGCTGAGGTTCCAGCCAGTCGCATCTACAGCGTTGAAGACATGTTCAGTGACCCGCAATTTCTAGCGCGGGACATGCTGCTGTCGAGCAAGCTGCCGGACGGCAAGCCCTTCAAGATGCCAGGTATCGTGCCCAAGCTCAGTGATACGCCAGGTGAAGTTGAGTGGATCGGACCTGAGTTAGGTGAGCACAACAACAGCATCCTCAGCCAACTGGGTTACAGCCCGGAGCAGATCAGCCAGTTGAAAAACAGCGGCGCAATCTGATGCCGCACAACTGGCAGCACACCCTTGCCTGCGAACTGCGGGATTACCCTGAGTGGCATAAGGGGCGCAGGCGCTATGCTGCCTGGGTCATCCGAATTGACGCGCAAGACGTGCTTGCCCGCATGCAACAGGCGCGGGCAATTCTTGGCGACTGGCTGCATCCAAACGGCCAGCGCCAGGCCCACATCACGCTGTTCGTCTGCGGTTTTATGGCCGACAAACAGCTGCATGATGACGACTTCACACACCATCAGCTAAACGCACAACGCAGTGTGCTGAACCAGCTTCAGCACACTGCATTCGACCTGGAAATCGGCGGTGCTGATAGCTTCAGCAGTGCCGCCTATTTGCGCATCACGGATCCCGGCCGACACCTGCAAGCCATAAGAGACTCGCTGGATAATCTGAGTGATGAAATCCGCCAGACGGATTACATTCCCCACCTGACCCTAGGCCTGTACCGCAAAAGCCTGCCACGGCAACACGTTATCGAGCGCTTACAGCAGATACCTGAAACGCCGCTGCGCGTGACAGTGCGGGACATACACTTCGCCACCTACGAAGCCCAAGAACAACACGGCCCTCTGCACTACGAACATGCAGTGGCGTTGCAGACTTCCTGCTAAAAATCGCAGACACAAAAAAGGCCGGTCCCTTGCGGCAACCGGCCTTTATTTTTAACGCGGCTTAGAGCGGCTTACCACGATTGCCGTGCTGAGCAACAAAACTCTGAACTGCTTTCAGGTCGTTCGCCAATACCGTGCAACGCTCTTCACGCTGGAACAGGTCAGTCAGGTGCGCAGGCAGTGCAGGCGCTTGGCCAACACCGGCCTTCTCCACCGCTTCCGGGAACTTAACCGGATGCGCAGTACCCAGCGTCACCATCGGTGTAGCCATGCTACGGCGGCATTCACGGGCAGCGCGTACGCCAATGGCGGTATGCGGATCAAGCAGCTCACCACACTCTTTGTAGACCTGAGCAATGGTCTCACAAGTCTGCTCATCGTTGACGGCAAGGGAATCGAACAGCTTGCGCGCTTCTGTCCAACGGTCTTGTTCAACGCTGAAGCCGCCGCCTTGCTTGAAGGTGTTCATCAGATCAGCGATAGCAGCACCGTTGCGACCGTGCAGGTCGAACAGCAGACGCTCGAAGTTGGACGAAACCATGATGTCCATCGACGGCGACAGCGTCGGGTGCAGGGTTTCCTTCACATACTGATTACCGCTCATGAAGCGGTGCAGGATGTCGTTGCGGTTGGTGGCAACGATCAGCTGGCTGATCGGCAAGCCCATGTTGCGCGCCAGGTAACCGGCGAAGATGTCACCGAAGTTACCGGTAGGCACCGAGAACGCGATGGAACGCGCTGGGCCACCCAGTTGCAGCGCAGCGTGGAAGTAGTAAACGATCTGGGCCATGATCCGCGCCCAGTTGATCGAGTTCACTGCCACCAGACGCGTGCCCTTCAGGAAGCCTTGGTCAGCAAAGCTGGCCTTGACCATTTCCTGGCAATCATCGAAGTTGCCTTCAATGGCGATGTTGTGGATGTTGTCACCCAGAATCGTGGTCATCTGGCGGCGCTGCACCTCAGACACACGGTTGTGCGGGTGCATGATGAAAATGTCGACGTTCTCGCACGCCTTGCAGCCTTCAATCGCCGCCGAGCCGGTATCACCGGAAGTAGCCCCCATGATCACCACGCGCTCGTTGCGCTTGGCCAGCACGTAATCCAGCAGACGGCCGAGCAGTTGCAGGGCAAAGTCTTTGAACGCCAGAGTCGGGCCGTGGAACAACTCCAGTACCCACTCATTGCCATTCAACTGACGCAGCGGCGCCACAGCGTTGTGAGCAAATACTGCGTAGGTTTCTTCGAGGATTTTCTTGAAGTCAGCGTCCGGGATGCTGCCCTCAACAAACGGACGCATCACACGGAAAGCCAGCTCGTGGTACGGCAGGCCAGCCCAGGAAGCGATCTCTTCCTGAGTAAAGCGCGGCAGATTTTCCGGCACATACAGGCCGCCATCGCTGGCCAGACCAGCCAGCAGCACGTCTTCAAAGTTCAGGGCCGGGGCCTGACCACGGGTACTGATATAACGCATAGAAGCAAACCTTTGATTCGAAACTTTAAACCGCAGGTGTTAATACCTGCGGCTATCGGGTAATTAACCGAGCTGCTCTACGCGGATGCGCACAACACTGCCCACAACGTCATCCAGCGCCTCAAGGGCACCGATGGCTTCATTGATCTGCGCTTCCACTACGCGGTGAGTAACCAGAATCATCGGCACCAGGCCGTCTTGTTCCTCAACTTCTTTCTGCATGATCGACTCGATGTTGATGCCACGAGCCGACATGATGCTTGCCACCTGAGCCAGTACGCCCGGACGGTCCTTGGCATGAATACGCAGATAGTACGCGCTTTCGCAGGCTTCGATTGGCAGGATCGGATGATCAGACAGTGCATCGGGCTGGAAGGCCAGGTGCGGGACGCGATTGGTCGGGTCGGAAGTCATCACCCGCACCACATCCACCAGATCAGCCACAACCGCCGATGCAGTGGGCTCCATACCGGCACCAGCGCCGTAGAACAGTGTGCTGCCTGCTGCATCACCATTAACCATCACGGCATTCATCACACCGTTTACATTGGCGATCAGACGGTCAGCCGGGATCAGCGTCGGGTGAACACGCAGCTCGATACCTGCCTCGGTGCGGCGCGCCACGCCAAGGTGCTTGATGCGATAGCCCAGCGCTTCTGCATAATTAACATCAGCAGTGGTCAGCTTAGTGATGCCTTCGGTGTAAGCCTTTTCAAACTGCAGCGGAATACCAAACGCAATAGAAGCCAGGATGGTCAGCTTGTGTGCGGCATCGATGCCTTCAACGTCAAACGTCGGATCTGCTTCGGCATAACCCAGCGCCTGAGCTTCAGCCAGCACGTCGTCAAAGGTGCGGCCCTTCTCACGCATTTCACTGAGGATAAAGTTGCCCGTACCGTTGATAATGCCAGCCAGCCAATTGATGCGGTTGGCAGCCAGACCTTCACGGATCGCCTTGATCACGGGTATGCCACCGGCAACAGCGGCCTCAAAGGCTACGATCACACCCTTTTCGCGAGCTAAAGCGAAGATCTCATTGCCATGCACAGCAATCAGGGCCTTGTTGGCAGTCACGACATGCTTGCCATTTTCGATGGCTTTGATAACCAGATCTTTGGCGATGGTGTAACCACCAATCAATTCGACAACAATCTCGACGTCGGGGTTGTTAACCACCTCGAACACGTCTTGGGTTGTTGCCGTGCCGGTAATATCGCACTGAGGGTTTTGAGAGCGCATAGCAATATGCACCACTTCAATACCGCGCCCTGCACGGCGAGCAATTTCCTCGGCGTTGCGTTTGAGCACATTAAAGGTACCGCCACCGACGGTGCCTAACCCACAGATGCCTACTTTGACCGGTTTCACACTGAACTCCCCATCCGCACTGCATAAAACGGCCGGAGCAAGCTCCGGCCGTAGAAAAAGAGCCGCACATTACGAAGCGGCTGTTTATTAGTCAATCGACATCACGGCCTAGTTAGTGGCTTCAATCGCCACCTTGGCCAATTGAGGCGCAGGCTGATAGCCCGGAATCAGTCGGCCGTTTGCCAGCACAATCGCCGGAGTACCGGTAACGCCAACCATTTGCCCCAATTCGTACTGCTTGGCAACCGGGTTATCACAGGTGGCTGCTGGCACAGGCTGGCGAGTCTTAGCCAGGTTCATTGCTGCCTGGCGGTCCTTGGAGCACCAGACACTTACCAGTTCCTTAGCGGCTTCGCTGCCCATGCCCTGACGCGGGAAGGCTACATAACGCACCTCTACACCCAGGCGATTCAGCTCAGGCACTTCCGAGTGCAGCTTCTGGCAATAGCCGCAATCCGTATCGGTAAATACCGTGATGTGAGTCTTGGCCTCTTTGGCCGGGAAAACCACCATTTCTGCCGCTGGAATTGCATCAATTTGCTTGGCAATGCCACGGCTTTCCGCGGCCTCAGTCAGATTGACTGCTTTGCCGTCCTTAAATTGGTACATATAGCCTTGCAGCAGGAACTGGCCATCCGCGCTGGTGTAGAGCTGCCGCCCACCCGCCAACTCGACTTGGTAAACACCTTTCATCGGGCTCTCGGCAATGGCCTCTACTGGCAGATTCGGGTCGAGCGCTTTGAGCGTCTGACGAATTGCTTCATCAGGTGTTGCCGCGACAGAAACACTACTGGCAAGCCCCAGAGCTATTGCCAGAATAATGCGGTTTGAGAACATAAAAACTCCTGTCGCAGTCAGTCATTCGAAAATTTTTACAGCCTACCATAGAAGCCAAGCGAGGCCGATAACGGCTACACAAACGGCAACATCATCCTCTCGGGTGATGCTGCGCGTGTAGTTCCTGTAAACGGGCACGGGCAATGTGGGTATAGATCTGTGTGGTGGACAAATCGCTGTGTCCTAACAGCATCTGCACCACACGCAGGTCTGCCCCATGATTGAGCAAGTGTGTCGCAAAAGCATGACGAAGCGTGTGCGGAGACAGACTCTTGCTAATCCCAGCAACGCTGGCTTGGTGTTTAATTCGGTGCCAGAACGTCTGCCGGGTCATCTGCTCCCCGCGAAGACTTGGGAAAAGCACATCACTGGGTTTGCCATCCAACAGGAACGGCCGAGCCTCGCGGCAGTAGCGCTCAATCCAGTTAATCGCCTCCTCCCCCAGCGGCACCAGGCGCTCCTTACTACCTTTGCCAAACACCCGCAGTACACCTTGCCGTAGATTCACCTGTTCAAACGTCAGAGCAATTAACTCACTGACACGCAAGCCACAGGCATAAAGCACCTCAAGCATGGCCCTGTCGCGCATACCAATCGGATCGTCCAGATCAGGTGCCGCCAGCAACGCTTCAACATCAGCTTCAGACAGCGACTTGGGCAGTGGTCGGCCTAACTGTGGCAACTCCACCTGCAGCGTAGGATCAGTAGAAATGATTTGCTCACGCAGTAGGTAACGGTAAAAACCACGCAGTCCCGATAATAAACGCGCGGTGGACCTCGCCTTATAGCCTTCATTCATGCGCCAAGCGAGATGATCAAGGATCACGTCACGCCCCGCAGTCTTAAGCTCAACCCCACGCCCTTCCAGCCATCCGTTAAACAGAACCAGATCACTCCGATAAGCAGCACGCGTATGGGCTGATAGCCCTTTCTCAAGCCATAAGGCCTCAAGAAAGCGCTCTATAAGGGGGTGATCAATTGCTGGCATGGGGTAAACTCTGGTTTCAGGCCCAACAGTTTCTAATAGCCCGCCAAGACATTCCAGTGCGGCGGGTTAACTGCCGTTATAAAAACCTGACAAAAGGTAAGTTTTTAGCCAAAAGTCCGCCGACACCTATCCTTGGATCGGTGACAAACCTAATGCCAGAGACCATGCCTTCATCATGCCACCATCGCACAACGGGGCGACCACGATGTCCGGCCACCAACATTCACGTCTCGGCCAAATCTTAATCAATAAGGGATTAATCAGTCGCCAACAGCTGGATGCTGCTATCAACATTCGACTCACAAGCCAAAAGCGACTCGGTGAGATTCTGATTGAACAAGGCCTTCTGACAGAACGGCAGCTCAAGAAAGCCCTGAGCAAACAGACCAATTTGCGCTTAGCGCGCGACCCTCGTTGCCGCCTTGCTCTCCCCATTCCAGATCGTATTTGCTGGTACGACTGATACGCAAAGCGCCTTTAGCCAACAGGCCCCCACAGGTGACATGCGCCCACTGAATGATTTTGAAATGAGCGAAATCAGTGCACAGGGCTTTAACGACGCTCTTCAAGGACTGCTATTACAAGCAGAAAGCGGAAGCGGCCTCAGCACCGTAAAAAAACTGAGCACATTAGTGATGCCCGTACTGAACAACCTGGAGCCTGAAGTCTCTATGAAGGATGTTCAGTACGACGTCAGTAAGCTGATATCGACAGTGAATGCCGACGGCTCAGTGAGTGTCCGCCTGCCCAGCTCAATTGGGGAATTAAAGTTCGACAATATCCGCGTGGCGGGCGCCAACTATAGCCAACCCTTCGGCAATCTAAGGCTGCAGGATATCGATCTCTCGCAGGCCTCACTGAAAATCAGCTTGAACCGATAAGAATGCGCTGCGAAATCACTCGGGCAGCACAGGTACCGGACGCTTGTTTTCGTCAATAGCGACAAAACTGAAGATTCCGTGAATTGCTCGTTCGCGCTCATCACAACTCATGCTTTCCACGTACACCTCAACCTCTACCTTGAGACTGGTGTTACCTACTGATACCACTCTGCCGATCAACTCAACAATCGAGCCTGCGGGGATCGCGTGCTTAAAGTCGATGCGATCAGAGGAAACCGTCACCAGAGGCAGGCGGCAGAAGCGCGTTGCCGTAATGAATGAAACCTCATCCATCCACGCAAGTGCGGTACCACCAAATAGAGTGTTGTGGTGGTTGGTTGTAGGTGGAAACACAGCCTTGGTCACACGTGTTTCACTAAGCGCACTACGACGCTGGATTTCCTGCTCTCTTGGAGTCATTACATTGCACCTGATGGGGAGATACCGGGACGGCCTGTCTTCTTATGCGATCAACTTCTCAGAAGCCAAGTAGAACCCGATTTTTTAACTGCTCTAAAACGCAAAAAGCAGCCCGTAGGCTGCTTTTTGTTGGAACACTGAACTTAGTTCAGTTTTTCCTTAATGCGAGCTGCCTTACCAGACAGGTCACGCAGGTAGTAAAGCTTAGCTTTACGCACGTCACCGCGACGCTTAACAGTCAGGCTGTCAACCAGCGGGCTGTAAGTCTGGAAAGTACGCTCAACGCCAACACCGTTGGAGATCTTACGAACAGTGAAAGCACTGTTCAGACCACGGTTACGCTTAGCGATAACAACACCTTCGAAAGCCTGCAGACGCTGACGGTCGCCTTCTTTCACTTTAACCTGAACGATTACGGTGTCACCCGGAGCAAAAGCCGGGATTTCTTTGTTCATCTGTTCAGCTTCGATCTGCTGAATGATCTTGTTGGTCATGCTGCGCTCCTAAGACAGGCCTTAGCCGGTCATCGATACGTTAACTATCGTCCCGCTGGCGGATGTATTCCTCCAGCAGCTTCTTCTCTTCTCCAGAAAGCGAGCGGCTATCCAGAAGATCAGCGCGACGCTCCCAGGTCCTACCTAAGGACTGCTGTAGACGCCAGCGCCGGATGTGTTCATGGTTGCCACTAAGCAACACTTGAGGAACACGTTTTCCCTCGTACACCTCAGGTCGGGTGTAGTGCGGGCAGTCGAGCAGTCCATCCGTAAAGGAGTCCTCCTCGGCTGAATCGGCATGACCCAATGCACCAGGCAATAGGCGCGTTACCGCGTCGATCAGGACCATGGCCGGAAGCTCACCGCCGGACAGGACGTAATCCCCAATCGACCATTCTTCATCGACGTACGTCTCAATGAAACGCTCATCAATGCCTTCGTAGCGTCCTGCAATGAGAATCAAAGCACTCTCATTAGCCAGTTCACGTACGGCTGACTGTGTCAGCTGGCGACCTTGCGGCGACAGGTAAATCACCTTTGCCGCACCACCTGCAGCCTGCTTTGCGTCAAGCAGAGCATCTTCAAGTGGCTTGATCTTCATCACCATCCCAGGGCCACCACCAAAAGGCCTGTCATCCACGGTGTGATGACGGTCAGTGGTGTAGCTGCGCGGATTCCAGCAGGTCAGTTGTAACAGATCCTGCTTCACCGCCCGGCTGGTGATGCCATATTCACTAATAGCGGCAAACATTTCCGGGAACAGCGTAATGACTTCAACGCGCAGATTGGCCATCAGGCTTAGAAGTCCACATCCCAGTCAACTCGCATTTCGCCAGCGCTCAGGTCAATCGACAACACACACTGCTCGGTATAGGGCAGTAAGCGCTCTCGGTCATCCAGGCTGTCGATGCAAGGTTTGACCACCATTACATCGTTGGCGCCAGTCTCGAACAGATGATCAACCTTGCCGAGCAACTGCCCGTCTTGGTTAATGACCTTCAGACCTTCCAACTGATACCAGTAGTAGTCGCCATCACTCAGATCTGGCAGCTCGCTGCGGGGCACACAAATCTCGAATCCAGCGAAAGTACGAGCGACTTCGCGATCATCAAGGCCCTTCAGCGTGGCTACCAGGACTTTGCCGTGCAAACGTCCACTGGCCAACTCAACTTGCTTAACCTCGCCTTCACGCCTAAGCGTCCAGCGAGGGTAACTGAGCACGTTAGTCAAAGGTTCGGTAAAGGAATACACCTTCACGCCACCTTTCACGCCATACACCGAAACAATCTTGCCAAGGACTACGAGTTCCTCAGCGGGAGCTGGCGTCATGCTCATAATGCTTAGGCAGCAGCCTTAGCAGCTTCCTTCAGCAGCTGAGCAACACGCTCAGACGGCTGTGCACCCTGGCTCAGCCAGTATGCAGCGCGCTCTTGGTTTACGGACAGCTTAACTTCTGCACCCGAAGCGATCGGATTGAAGAAACCGATGCGCTCTACGAAGCGACCATCGCGCGCATTGCGGCTGTTGGTCACGGTCAGGTGGTAAAATGGGCGCTTTTTAGAGCCGCCACGGGCAAGACGGATGGTTACCATTGAACTTCGTTCCTGTAGTCGTTGCTGCAAAACAAAAATGCAAGCATAGGGCGCTAGGCCCGAAAGGCCACATATTCTAAGGATTATCCGGGCTTTTGCAAATCTCTTTTTCAAAGCACCGGTATATGCAGGCTCCAGCCGCAATGTGGCGTGCACCACATCACAACCGCAGCCTTTATTACTGCCAGTTACAACTTGGGCATACCGCCCGGCATCATCCCAGCCATGCCGCGCATCATTTTGGCCATGCCACCTTTAGCAGTGAATTTCTTCATCATCTTTTGCATCTGCTTGTGCTGCTTGATCAAGCGGCCGATGTCCTGCACCTGAGTACCCGACCCCATCGCAATACGGCGCTTGCGCGAGCCGCTGATCATATCGGGATCACGACGCTCAGCAGGCGTCATCGAGTTGATGATGGCTTCCATTTGTTTGAACTGTTTCTCTGCCGCACCCTGAGCGTTGCCCATCTGCGCCAGATTCACGCCACCCAACTGGGGCAACTTATCCATGAGGCCGCCGAGGCCGCCCATGTTTTTCATCTGCTGAAGCTGATCGCGGAAGTCTTCAAGGTCAAAGCCCTTCCCTTTCTTCAGCTTTTTAGTGAGCTTCTCAGCCTTTTCGCGGTCCAGCGTTTGCTCAGCCTGCTCAATCAGACTGAGCACATCACCCATGCCCAGGATGCGGGAGGCAACGCGATCCGGGTGGAACGGATCAAGCGCTTCGGTCTTCTCCCCCATACCGATGAACTTGATTGGCTTACCCGTGATGTGACGCACAGACAGCGCAGCACCACCACGAGCATCACCATCGACCTTAGTCAGCACTACACCGGTGAGTGGCAGAGCATCGTTAAACGCCTTAGCCGTATTGGCGGCATCCTGACCGGTCATGGCATCGACCACGAACAAGGTTTCTACCGGTTTAATAGCGGCATGCAACGCCTGAATCTCGGCCATCATGTCGGCATCAATAGCCAGACGACCGGCCGTATCGACCAACACTACATCAATGAATTTGAGCTTGGCTTCACGGATTGCCGCTTCAGCAATGGCCACTGGCTTCTGGGAGATATCTGAAGGGAAGAAAGTGACCCCCACTTCACCCGCCAGGGTCTCAAGCTGTTTGATCGCTGCAGGACGGTAAACGTCAGCAGACACCACCATCACAGATTTCTTTTTGCGCTCTTTAAGGAAGCGCGCCAGCTTGCCCACTGTCGTGGTTTTACCCGCACCTTGCAGACCCGCCATCAGCACGACGGCAGGAGGAGCAGCATTCAAAGCCAGGTCTTCGTTGGCCGCGCCCATCAGCTCTTCGAGCTCGGCACGAACAATCTTCACAAAGGCCTGACCAGGAGTCAGACTTTTCGACACCTCGGTGCCGACGGCACGCTCTTTGACCTTATTTACAAAGTCCTTGACCACCGGCAACGCAACGTCAGCTTCCAGCAAGGCCATACGCACTTCGCGCAAGGTATCCTTGATGTTGTCTTCGCTGAGCTTGGCTTTACCAGTTACATTTCGCAGGGTCTGCGAGAGGCGGTCAGTTAAATTTTCGAACATGCGCGTTCCTTTCAGACTCTCCGGAGCCGAGGGTGGGCTTGCAACAGGTCGCGGATTATAGCGAAGACTCGTGACATCGGACACCGCCTGACGCTTTCGTGAGACTTGGGTTGTATGCCACACTGATTCTTTTCAGGTTTGCCAGATTAAGATTTATGGATTCCCTGCTTCCTAGCCTCGTCTCTGCCTGCCTTTACGCTGGCGCAACTGTTTACCAGGGCCTGCACCTGAAACAGGGCAAGCCGGTCAATAAAACCCTGCTGATTGCGGTCGGCATCTTGGCGCTGCTGCTGCACGCTGGCAGCCTTTGCATGCAGATGTTCAGCGGCAACAGTTTGTCGCTGGATTTTTTCAATGCAGCAAGCCTGATAGCTGCATCCATGATCACCATTACCCTATTAGCGTGCGCCAGAATCCCGGTAGAGAACCTCCTGGTTCTTATGTTCCCTCTGGGCGCGGTAACGGTAGTCGCAGCGCAATTTATGCCTGCAGGCACCAGCCAATTGATTGATGAAGAACCCGGAATTCTCGCCCACATTCTTCTTTCGATCACTGCTTACGGATTGCTCACCATAGCGGTGTTCCAATCGCTATTGGTGCTGTTGCAAGACTACCAACTCAAGCACAAGCACCCGTCGCGCCTGATCAAGAACTTCCCTCCCTTGCAAACCATGGAAAGCTTATTGTTTGGCTTCTTGTGGGCGGGCTGGATTCTGCTGTCTTTGTCGTTGCTGTCGGGCGCACTGTTTGTCAGCGATTTGTTTGCCCAACACTTAGCACACAAGACGTTTTTCTCTTGTTTCGCCTGGGTTCTGTTCGCGGTATTGCTGTGGGGACGCCACCAACTGGGCTGGCGTGGTCATAAAGCCATCCGCTGGACACTGATCGGCTTCTGCCTTCTGATGCTGGCCTATTTCGGCAGCAAACTGGTTCGCGAATTTATCCTGCACGTCTGATTTTGAAGGGTGGGCATTGCCTGCCCTCTTCTCCTCAAGCACCGCTTTACAGCAGTAATCGCTCCGCTAGGCGCTGTGCCCAAACTCGATAACCCAGCGCTGAGGGATGATAGCCATCTTCAGCCAGATACGCCGCTGAGAACTCCAGTTCAATTGGTACATGCTGTACACCGATCGCAACAGATCGCTGCTTAAGCGCAACATCTAGCAGGGCACCACGCTCGCCAAGCAAGTACCTCAACAAACCAGGTAATGCACGAAAATGCTGCAACGGTGGGACACCACTGGCAGCTACTCGAATTCCGCGAGCCTGTATGGATTCAACCATTGCAGCCTGCTCTGAAGCCCAGCGCTTCAGGGATGTAAGGTGAGTGGTGTCATTCACACCGAAGACCAAAAGCGCCAGATCAAAAGACTGATCCAGCACATCCGGCAGTAGACGTAAGCGGGCCTGCGCCACGGTAACTCCATTTTCACCGCAGGCGCGCCACTGGACAGGACGCTGGGTACGCTCCACCAGTGCTTGCGCGAGCTGGGCAGCCAGCGCTGCACCGGAGTCAGTTACACCGACTCCGGCCACGGTCGACTCCCCCAGCACCAGCAGGCGCAAAGGCACGCCGCCCTTATCAACACCGGCTACACCGGCCTGCGGCCCTTCAGCAGGCGGCAGGCGCAGTGCCGTGCGACGCGTATAGACGGCTAAAGGAAGAGCCAGCGGAGCCAGCACCAGCAACTTTACCCACCAAGCATACGCTCGCACAGAAGGATGCTTGAGACTTACAGCTCGACGTTAACCGCCTGAGCGGCGCGAGTAGCCTTGGCGCGAGCCGCTTCCAGCGACTCATCACGAGCCAGTGCAACGCCCATACGTCGCTGACCGCTGACTTCCGGCTTACCGAACAGACGCAGCATGGTGTCTGGCTCGGCCAGTGCCGCCCCAAGATTACCGAAACTAACCTGCTTAGACTCACCCTCAACCAGCACCACTGCCGAGGCAGACGGGCCAAACTGGCGGATCACCGGAATCGGCAGACCGAGAATGGCGCGGGCATGCAGGGCGAACTCGGACAAGTCCTGAGAAATCAGGGTCACCAGGCCAGTGTCGTGCGGCCGCGGAGAAATTTCGCAGAACCAGACCTGATCGCCTTTAACGAACAGTTCAACGCCGAACAGACCACGGCCACCCAACGCACCGGTTACCGCCAGGGCAATACGCTCAGCTTCTGCCTGCGCTTTCGGGCTCATGGGTTGCGGCTGCCAGGACTCCTGATAGTCACCCTTAACTTGGCGATGGCCTACTGGCGCACAGAAGCTGGTGCCACTGCCGTGACGCACAGTCAACAGCGCGATCTCGTAATCAAAATCGATAAAACCTTCAACGATCACCCGGCCCTTACCAGCACGACCGCCCGCCTGTGCATAATCCCAAGCAGTTTGCAGGTCATCAATGCTCTTCAGAACTGACTGACCCTTGCCGGAGGAGCTCATGATTGGCTTGATCAGACAAGGGAAACCAATGGCCTCGACCGCAGCCTTACACTCATCGAAGGAATCGGCAAAACGATAAGGCGAAGTCGGCAGCCCCAACTCCTCAGCCGCCAGACGACGAATGCCTTCACGGTTCATGGTCAATTGAGCGGCACGGGCACTTGGAATCACCGTGTAGCCTTCGTTTTCCAGCTCAACCAGCGTAGCAGTGGCGATCGCTTCGATCTCGGGAACGATGTAATGCGGCTTTTCCTGCTCAATCACGGCACGCAGAGCATCGCCGTCCAGCATGTTGATTACGTGGCTGCGGTGAGCAACCTGCATGGCCGGTGCATTGGCATAACGGTCAACCGCAATCACTTCCACCCCTAGGCGTTGAAGTTCAATCACCACTTCCTTGCCCAACTCACCCGAACCGCACAGCAGCACGCGGGTTGCACTTGGGGACAACGGGGTTCCAATACGGGACATGGATATTCCTCAGCAGATCAATAAGTAAACAGGTTAAAGCAGGATGCCCTGGGCTTTGGCACGTTCATGGCAGCGCTGCAGCACGGCCCTACGCTCATCATTGCCCATACGGTTCCATTGGGTAATCTCGGCGGCCGTACGCTGGCAGCCGGTACAGATATCATGATCATCCAGTGCGCAAACATACACACAGGGTGAAGTCACGGGACGTTCTTGCTCCATCACTCGCCCTGCTCAGCCAAATCCCGGGCATAGCGCTGGGCGTTATGTACGTAATGGGCAGCACTGGCTTCCAGCATTTTCTTTTGCGCATCGTTCAGCTCACGCACCACCTTGCCCGGCGAGCCGACGACCAGAGAGCCATCCGGAATTTCCTTGCCCTCTGCAATCAGCGTGTTGGCGCCGATGATGCAATGTTTGCCGATTTTCGCACCATTAAGGACGACTGCATTAATGCCAATCAAGCTGTAATCACCCACGGTACAGCCATGCAGCATGGCCTTATGGCCAATGGTGACCCCCTTCCCTAACGTCAGCGGAAAGCCCATATCGGTGTGCATCACACTGCCGTCTTGCACATTGCTGTTTTCACCGATGTGGATAAGCTCGTTATCCCCACGCAGTACGGCGTTAAACCAGACGCTCGCTCCCTGCTCCAGCTTGACCTTGCCCACCAATGTGGCATTAGGTGCGACCCAGCTATCCGGATGGGTCTCAACAAGGGACTGTCCCAGGCGGTATTTCATTTGATGTTCCTTGGCTGCCTCTTAGGACAGCTTGATGAAGTGTTCCGGCGGCTGATGCAGGTCGATATACACGTCATCAAAAGCCAGATTGACCAGTTCGACCACCATGATCGCAGTCAAACCCCATATTTTATACTCACCGAAGCGGTAGCTCGGCACATACCAACTGTTCCCCAGGTAATCAATGCGATGAGTGGTCTCACGCGGATCTGTGCGAAAGAAGCTCAGCGGCACCGCGAACACAGCAGCAATTTCCCCATCGTTGGGTTCGTATTCGACAAAATCCGGCACCACACCGACATAAGGCGTGACCTGAATGCCATGCCTGGACACCAACGAACTCAACGGTGCGACCATCTCCACCAGGCCTGGTGGTAAGCCGATTTCCTCTTGAGCCTCACGAAGCGCAGTTTGAATCAAATCCTGATCTTCAGGGTCACGCCGCCCACCCGGAAATGCCACCTCACCACTGTGGGTCGACAAGCCACTGGCACGCAGGGTCAGCACAACCTCTGGATCATCACTGCGAGTGATAGGAACCAGCACCGCAGCCTCGGGATAATTCTCGTTGAAGGGCAGTAAATGTGGGTTGTAGTTGCGCAAACGATGAAGCAAATCATCCAGCATGGAGAATCTCAGCTTTTTTGACGGCAAGGATAATGGCATGAAACCCAAGTATGGCCCACCCCTGAGCACATTTTGAGCACCATCGTACATGTCATTTACAGCAGAAAACGACCTCTTGCCGAGGCAATGCTCCCGCGCCAAGATATTTCTCAAGCAAGTCGAGGATCCGGCATGAATTATTGCAGCCACTGCGGAGGTAGCATCAAGCAGGTTATACCTGCCGGTGATAATCGCCTGCGCCACGTATGCGGCCAATGCGGCAGCATCTATTACCAGAATCCACGTATCATTGCCGGATGCCTGCCCATCTGGGAGGGGCAAGTACTGTTATGTCGTCGAGCTATTGAGCCCCGCCTTGGCTTCTGGACACTGCCTGCCGGTTTTATGGAAAACGGAGAGACACTGGAGCAAGCCGCTGCAAGGGAAACTCACGAAGAAGCCTGCGCAAGAGTACGCAACCTAAATCTCTACACCTTGTTCGATTTGCCTCATATCAATCAGGTGTACATGCTATTTCGGGCCGAATTAGTTGATCTGGACTTCCGTGCAGGCGAAGAAAGCCTTGAGGTAAAGCTATTTCAAGAGCATGAAATCCCCTGGTCAGAGCTGGCTTTTCCGACCATTGGCCGTACCTTAGAATGCTACTTTTCTGATCGACACCATCATCACTTTCCAGTCCGTAATGAACCACTAGCTGCACCAAGCGGACACTACAAGAAATCACTCTGAACCACGGAACCTATAATGCGCTGGTTGTTCGCACTTATCTGTATGAGCCTCTGCCTGACTGTTCAGGCCAATAGCACCCCCACCCTCAACGGCTCAATCATCGACAAGGTTCTGGTGGTCAAGTCCGAGCGTAAACTTCACCTGATTAGCCGGGGGAATACCCTCAAAAGCTATCGAATCTCATTGGGTAAACAGCCGGTTGGAGCCAAGCAGCGCGAAGGCGACATGCGTACGCCCGAAGGCTTTTACTGGATCGACTGGCGCAAACCCAGCGACAACTTCAACTTATCCATGCACATCTCCTACCCCAATGCTCGCGACTTAGCCCAAGCCCGCAGCAAGGGCGTATCCCCCGGTGGCATGATCATGATCCACGGCACGCCACTGGATGAAGAATATCCAGAGTGGTACTTCCACACATTGGACTGGACTGAAGGCTGCATCGCCATGAAAAACACCGACATGCGTGAAGTCTGGAACTTGGTTAAAGACGGCACGCTTATTGAAATAAGGCCATAAGCCACACCAGTCCGCTTAGATACCACCCGTCTACTTTTCTCCCTCTTTTTAAACGCTGCCACGCTTACGCCTGGCAGCGTTTTCTTTTTCTGCTCAACTACTTGATATAGAGCCTCTCGAGCCAAAAACGAGACGCACTTCACGCACACTCATTCCAAGATCATTCAGTTAAAAGAATTGGCATTGACCTGGTATTTGAGTGGTATTACTTTCAGCGGATTGCTTACATTCATTACACCCAACAGGCCTAACCATGAAGCATGCGATTGATCTGTTAATGACGCTGCGTCCGGACGAAACCCACCACACGCCGCTCTACCTACAACTCGCACGTAACATTGAGAACGCCATCCATGCAGGCCAGTGGAAAGCTGAAGAAGCCCTGCCATCAGAGCGCAATTTGAGCGAAGCACTCGGTATTTCCCGGGTAACCGCCCGCAAAGCGATGGAAGTACTCTTTGAGCAAGGCTTGATCCGCCGCAATCAAGGATCCGGGACCTACATCACCCCACGCATGGAGCAGCCGCTGTCGCGCTTGACCAGCTTCAGCGAAATGCTTCGGCGCAAAGGGTTTAAGCCCAGTTCAGCCTGGATCAAACGCAGCCTCGATCACCCCAGCCACACCGAGCTGATCCGCCTTAGCCTGTCACCAACGGAAAAAGTGGTGCGCATGAAGCGCCTGCGTAAAGCCGATGGTGTGGTTATGGCTATTGAGCTCAGCACCATCCCGGCGCGCCTACTGCCCGACCCCGAGGCAATTGGTGACTCACTGTATGAATACCTAGACGGTATCGGCCGCCCTGTTGTACGCGCACTGCAACATGTCAGTGCAATCAACGCCTCGGCGACAGACGCCCGCTTAGTCGGCATCGAACCAGGGACAGCCATGCTACTGATGACCCGCACAGGCTTTCTCGAAGACAACACGCCAATTGAGCTGACCGAAACCTATTGCCGTAACGATTACTACGATTTCGTCGCTGAGCTGCGGCGCTGAGACCCACCGGAGCCGTTATGCTTGAAGGCAACATACTTACCCCCGATGGCTGGATATCCGGTCGCCTGCATATCGCAGATGGCCGTATCGAACGCATAGAGGGCACACCCTGCAATCCGGACGAAAACGACGCGCCTTATCTGCTGCCCGGTTTTATCGACCTGCACGTTCATGGCGGTGGCGGCCGAGACATTATGGAAGGCAGTGATGCCTTCAATACCATTACCCGCACCCATCGCCGCTTTGGCACCACCTCCCTGCTCGCCACCACCATGACGGCACCACGGTCTGAAATCTCCGGTGTGCTCAGCGAGCTTGGAGAATTTTGCAGGCGCCCACTAAACGGCGGCGCGCGTGTACTGGGTGTGCACCTTGAAGGGCCTTACATCAACTCAGGCAAATTGGGTGCGCAGCCCGACTTTGCCCATGTGGCACTGCTCGAAGAGGTCGACGACCTGCTGCAAAGGGCACCCATCCGTGTCATTACCATTGCCCCGGAAATTGCCGGTCACCTGCCGCTGATCAAGGAGTTGGCAAAGCGAGGCGTGCGCCTGCAAGTCGGCCACACCCTGGGCAGCTATGAGGATGGCGTCGCAGCGTTGGAAGCGGGTGCGACCAGTTTCACTCATCTGTACAACGCCATGAGTGCCCTGCACCACCGCGAGCCCGGCATTGTTGGGGCAGCATTGGCCCATGCCCGCTACGCTGAGCTGATTCCCGATCTCTTGCATGTGCACCCCGGCGCCATTCGTGTAGCACTGCGTTCGATCCCCTGTCTCTACTGCGTGACCGACTCAACAGCCGCTGCCGGAATGCCGGACGGCGAATACAAACTCGGCAGCCATACCGTGCACAAATGTCTCGGAGGCGTGCGCCTGCAAGACGGCACTCTGGCCGGCAGCACACTGACCATGGACCAGGCCCTGCGCAATCTGGTCAAGATCGGCCTGCCGCTGCAAGAAGCCTCACAACGTCTCTCGCAATTCCCCGCCGACTACCTCGGCATAACCGACCGTGGCCGCCTGAGCCATGGTGCCTGGGCCGACATCGTTCAACTAGACAAACAACTACACCTACAAGCTGTATTCGTGGAAGGAGCCACCCATTGACCTCTCTCATGCTTAAAGAAGCCCTCTCCTGTGCGGACGTCGTCAACCACCAGCTTCAGGAAATTGACCCGATCCTGCCCACACTGGCCGAGCGCCTCAGAGCAGCCGCCCCCAATGTGGTGGTAACCGTCGCCCGTGGTAGCTCCGACCATGCAGCCAGCTACTTTGCATACCTGTGTATGCAGTTGTTGGGGCTTCCGGTGACCTCTCTTCCAATGTCACTGGTGACGCTGCACAACTCGCCACTACAAGTAGCAGGGCAAGTAGCATTGGCGTTTTCTCAGTCAGGGCAGAGCCCTGACCTTGTCGACACCCTGCGTACTCTGCGCGAACGAGGCGCCCTCAGCGTAGCGTTGGTCAATGCACCCGACTCCCCGCTGCAAGCTGCAAGCGAGTTCACCGTACCGCTTAGTGCAGGCCCTGAAGTCAGCGTTGCCGCCACCAAAAGTTTTATCGCCACCTTGAGCGCTGTTGCCCGTCTAGTCGCCTTTTGGAAAGGTGACAAAGACCTCCTGGCTGCCGGAGAGCGCCTGAGCGCCGATCTGAAGGTGGCTGCCGACCTGGACTGGTCGCCAGCCGTGCAAGCCCTGCGTGACAGCCAGCGCCTGTTAGTCATTGGTCGCGGCACTGGCTTTGCCATCGCCCAGGAAGCTGCCCTGAAATTCAAAGAGACCTGCTCAATCCAGGCCGAAGCCTTCAGCAGCGCAGAGGTTCGCCATGGCCCAATGGCATTGATTGACGAACATTACCCCATGCTTATTTTTGCTCCGCGCGGCCCCGAACAGGCCGGTCTGCTGGCCCTTGCAGAAGACATGCGCAAACGTGGGGCCAATGTGCTGCTGGCCGCACCGGATGATATCGCCGAGCGCGACCTACCGCTGGCCGGTGCTGCACATCCACTGCTAGACCCACTGCTGGCCATCCAAAGCTTCTATGTCATGGCCGCCAATCTGGCCGAGGCCCGTGGAATGAACCCGGACACCCCGAAACACCTGAGTAAAGTCACCCGCACCCATTGAGGCCTCGTTATGAACAACAAGAATCTGGCCCTCAAGGCACCGCTTAGCGGCCCCCTCGTCCCGCTTAATCGTGTGCCTGACCCGGTATTTTCCAGCAACAGCCTGGGCGAAGGCATTGCCATTGACCCCACCAACGACTGCTTGCTCGCGCCTTGTGCAGGCGTCATCACCCACGTGGCCCGAACCCGACATGCCATTGGCATGCGCACTGAGCAGGGAATCGAGCTGCTCATGCACGTCGGTCTGGATACCGTTCTGCTCAACGGTGAGGGCTTTGATGCACTGGTTAAAGAAGGTGATCAGGTCGCTGAAGGCCAGGCCCTGCTGCATTTTGATATGGACAGCGTGGCGTTGCGTTGCAAAAGCCTAATTACCGTTATGGTGCTCAACGCGACGGAGGGCTATCAGATACGCCCTCTGACAACACAACCCGTAAAGATTGGTTCACCCCTGCTTTTACTTAGCCCTTGCGGTGAAACCCAGAACGCCAAAGCTTCCGCCGATGAAGTCGAAGAAAACCTGATCGCCAGAGGCCTTGCCATAGTCGCCCATCAGGGAGGCCTGCATGCACGTCCTGCCGCACTGCTGCGTCAGACGGCATCCGACTTCAGCTGCGTGACTGAACTTCACCTCGGCGAGCGCTCAAGCAAGGCTGAAAGCATCGTCGGCATCATGGGCTTAGGGGCGGCCGAGGGTGATGATGTTCTCATCATCTGCCAAGGCCAAGACTGCCAAGCAGCCTTGCTGGCCATGCAGAAAATCATCAGCACGCCGACCGCCCATGCCTCAGCGCCCAGCAGCCTACCAGCGGCCTCCCGCACCATTTCGCAATTGCCTGCCGATACGCTTGCGGGGGTCAGTGCCTCGCCGGGACTGGTCAGTGGTCCATTGACACTGCTCGGGGATATAACCCTCCCGGAAGAGACCGGCAAACAAGATCCCAAAGAGCAACACATGGCCTTGGACTTGGCCTTGCAGCAAGTGCGCGCGGATATTCAGGACAACCTAAGCCTGAACCATGAGCACGATCACCCAGATGAGTCTGCCATTTTCGCTGCCCATTACGCCCTACTGGAAGATCCAACACTGCTGGATGCCGCTGACCTGCTGATCGACGAAGGTGTCGATGCCGCCCATGCCTGGGACCGGGCGATTGAGATGCAGCGTTCGATCCTAAAATCCCTCGACAACCATCTGTTGTCGGAGCGCGCCAATGACCTGCTGGACTTAAAAAAACGTGTCCTGCGGGTACTGCTCAGCGACAGTGCAACACTTGAGGTACCGGCTGGCGCCATCGTCGCAGCCACTGAGATCACCCCATCTGACCTCGGCCCTCTGGTTGATGCTGGTATTGCCGGTATCTGCATGGCCGAAGGAGGTGCAACATCCCATGTGGCCATTCTGGCTCGCGGCAAGGGCATTCCCTGCTTGGTTGCACTCGGCCCGCAGCTGCTACAACAAGACAGCGGTCAGGTTGTTGTACTTAACGCCGATCAAGGCCTGCTGGAACTGAAACCTGATGCACAGCGCTTGGAACAGATCGCCGCAGCCCAACAACAGCGGCTTATCGTCCGTCAGCGCCAACAAAACGAGGCCCATCGCGAAGCGATTACCCTCGATGGCCGTCATATCGAAGTAGCGGCCAACGTTGGCTCCAGTCGTGAAGCTGAAGAAGCCAACAAATGCGGTGCTGATGGCGTGGGGTTACTGCGTACCGAATTCCTCTTTATCGACCGTAAAAACGCGCCCGACGAAAGCGAGCAACAAGCCGCCTACCAAGCAGTGCTGGATGCCATGGGCAAACGCAAAGTCATCATCCGCACTATCGACGTTGGTGGTGACAAGCACCTGAGCTATCTGCCACTGCCTACTGAGGAAAACCCTGCTCTTGGGCTTCGCGGTATCCGCCTGGGACAGGCTCGACCGGATCTGCTCGACCAGCAACTGCGTGCACTGCTTAAGGTCGACTCAGCCCAACGCGTGCGCATCATGCTGCCTATGGTCAGCGAGGTGGAAGAACTCATCAGCATCCGCCAGCGGCTGATCCATCTGGCAGATGAACTCGGTGTACGCCAACTGCCAGAACTGGGCGTCATGATCGAAGTGCCTTCAGCCGCGCTGCTCTCAGACCAGCTGGCCGAGTATGCGGACTTCTTCTCTATCGGCACTAACGACCTCTCGCAATACACCCTAGCTATGGACCGTGGCCACCCAGGCCTTGCCCAACGCATTGATGCGCTGCACCCCGCGCTGCTGCGCCTGATCTCCAAAACCTGTGCATCTGCAGCGCGCCATGGTCGCTGGGTGGGGGTTTGTGGCGCACTGGCCTCTGACCCGCTCGCAACACCGCTGTTGATCGGCCTTGGTGTCGAAGAACTATCTGTCGGCCCCAACCTGATACCTGAAATCAAGGAACGTGTACGTCAACTCACTGCAGCAGATTGCCGCCAACGCAGTCATGAACTGCTCAACCTGAGTAGCGCCCGAGCTGTGCGGGAAAAATGCCGCGAATACTGGCCACTGGCTTAACACAATAAGGAGATTGCCATGCCTGCAATAATGGACAACCTGCAACGGCTGGGGCGCGCCCTCATGCTCCCCATTGCAATCCTGCCGATCGCAGGGCTGCTACTACGTCTGGGTGACACCGACCTGCTCAACATTCCACTGGTTCATGACGCTGGACAGGCAATCTTTGCCAACCTGGCATTGATCTTCGCGATTGGTATCTCGGTCGGGTTCGCACGCGACAACAACGGCACAGCGGGCTTGGCTGGTGCCATCGGCTATCTGGTGATGGTGTCAGTATTAAAGCTGCTGGATCCAGGCATCGACATGGGCGTGCTGGCCGGAATTATCACCGGCCTGACCGCGGGTGCCCTGTACAACCGATTCAAGGATATTCAGTTGCCTGAATACCTGGCTTTCTTCGGTGGGCGCCGCTTTGTACCGATTGTCACGGGGCTCAGCGCCGTCATTCTCGGTGTCATTTTCGGTTATGTGTGGCCGCCGTTGCAGGCGGGCATCAATGAGCTGGGCAAACTGATGCTGGAAAGCGGCAGCTGGGGTGCTTTTGCCTTTGGCGTACTCAACCGTCTGCTGATCGTGACCGGACTCCACCACATCCTCAATAATCTGGTGTGGTTCGTGTTCGGCAGCTTCACTGATCCTGAAACCGGGCGACTGATTACCGGAGATTTGGCCCGATACTTTGCCGGTGACCCCAAGGGTGGCCAGTTCATGACGGGGATGTTCCCGATGATGATGTTCGGCCTGCCAGCTGCCTGCCTGGCCATGTACCGTAACGCCCGTCCGGAACGGCGCAAGCTCACTGGCGGTCTGCTGCTGTCTGCAGGTCTGACGGCTTTTCTCACCGGTGTGACAGAGCCGGTGGAGTTCGCCTTTATGTTCCTCGCCCCGGTGCTGTATCTGATCCATGCGGTATTGACCGGTTTATCCATGGCCCTAACCGATCTGCTCAACATTCGTCTTGGTTTTACCTTCTCGGGTGGCGCCATTGACTTGGCGCTGGGCTGGGGCAAGTCGACCAACGGCTGGATGCTGTTTCCCTTGGGGCTCGCTTACGCGGTCATCTACTACCTGGTCTTCGACTTCTTTATTCGCCGCTTCGACCTAAAAACCCCTGGCCGCGAAGTCATCACAGAAACCAATAAGAGCGATCAAGAAAGCAGCACCAGCACACCTCTGGAAGACCGTGCGCCTGCTTATATCAAAGCACTCGGCGGACGCGACAACCTGCTGGTAGTTGATGCTTGTACCACCCGCCTGCGCCTGCAACTGGTTGATCGGGACAAAGCATCTGAGGCTGAATTGCGGGCCTTGGGCGCACTGGCAGTGGTCAAACCTGGCAAAAGTGGCGCGCTACAGGTGGTGGTTGGCCCTCAGGCAGACAGCATGGCCGACCAAATTCGCCGCGCGCTACCCCATACTCAACCGGCAGCATCTCAACCTGTCATTCAGGAAGAGCGTGAAGAAGACGAGCCAACTGTCAGTCCAGAAACCGCAGAAAAATGGTTAGCCGCCTTAGGGGGTTCAGACAACCTGATCCAAGTCGAAAGCGTTGCCATGACCCGCCTGAGGGCCACCCTCAAAGCCCCCACAAAACTGGATGAAGACAAGTTGAAAGCCTTGGGCATGACAGGCATCAGCCACCTGCACAATGGCATTTGCCACTTGGTCGTAGGGTCTCAGGCTCCAGCACTCGGCAAAGCCTTACACACACTCACAACGCGTTAGCCTTTTTGCCGCACGGCCGGATAAAGGACTCGGTCGTGCGGACTTTTTCAGAAGCCCTTCAGAACACCATGTCCGTGAGGCGCCACACTTCGTAAGCGGGCGTTTCGTAGGGATGGGCCGCCTTCATCGCCCTTACGCTGTCGTGGATGTATTCATCCGCCACAACCATCTCGACTTTCCACTCAGCGACCTGCTCAAGCTCACCGGCTTGGCCTATAAATGGCTGGCTACCGTCCAGCGGACGGAATTGCCCCTGCCCGAGCGTTTGCCAACAGCAACGGTCATATGAACCGATATGGCCTGCTCCCGCCTTGAAAACAGCCGCTTTGACTGACTCAAGATGGCTTTCAGGCACATAGAAACACAGCTTGTACATGTACACCTCTAACGTGGCATCTGCCTTGGGCAGAAGATGAACAAGGCTTGACGCCATCTCTCCCCAGAAACATCGTCATATCATCAGGATTACCAAAATGCCTTTCATCACCCTGCGTCTCACGCCTGGCACCACCGAAGCCCCAAAAATGCCCAAGTGATTAAAGAATTCACTGAAACCCTGGACCGCGTTATGGATAAAAGACCTGAGTGGACCAATATCGTTATCGAAGAAGTTCCAACGGAAAACTGGGGCCACGGTGGAACGACACTCAAACAGCAGTTCGCACAACAAGGCAGCTGAGCGAACTCAAATCCCCTTGAAAAACCGTTGAACGCGCGCGCCCAAGCCATCGACTGGCCGGTTATGCCTACCGTCGCAGTAAGGTAGGCTTTTGGATAGACCGCAGCGACACAACAGCAGAAGCTGTTCACGCTGAATCGTTAATTCCAGCTTGTCAGAGCAGGCCTGTAGACAGTCGGGAAGCTGGGGAGAACGCCCGCAGCGGCAAAGCGATAAGGTATCGCCAGGTTTGACCTGGCGAACCTCAGGTAAAATCGGCGCAGGCTTATCCACAGCCCGCGCCCCTTACTCAGTCAACCCAAACACGGGCATTACGGAACATGCGCATCCAGCCTGCATCTTCCTGCCACTCGTCTGGACGCCAAGAGTTCTGCACCGCACGGAATACACGCTCAGGGTGCGGCATCATGATAGTCACACGACCATCACGGCTGGTCAGGCCAGTGATACCACGCGGCGAACCGTTAGGGTTGGCCGGGTAGGTTTCAGTAACCTTGCCATGGTTGTCGACAAAACGCAGCGACACACAACCGGACAGATCAGCTTCCAGTAATGCCTCTTCGTTCTCGAATTCAGCATGACCTTCCCCGTGGGCAATGGCGATTGGCATACGCGAACCGGCCATACCCTGCAGGAAGATCGAAGCTGACTCCTGCACCTGCACCATAGCGACACGGGCCTCGAACTGCTCGGAGCGGTTACGGACAAAGTGCGGCCAGAACTCAGTGCCCGGGATCAGCTCACTGAGGTTGCTCATCATCTGGCAACCGTTGCACACGCCCAGGGCAAAGCTGTCCTTACGTTCAAAGAACGCTTGGAAGCCGTCGCGGGCACGGCGGTTGAACAGGATGGACTTGGCCCAGCCTTCACCGGCCCCCAGTACGTCACCGTAGGAGAAGCCACCGCACGCCACCAGCCCCTTGAACTCTTCCAGGCTAACGCGACCGCTGAGGATATCGCTCATGTGCACGTCGATGGCACTGAAACCCGCGCGGTCAAAGGCGGCAGCCATTTCTACCTGGCCGTTAACACCCTGCTCGCGCAGTACAGCGATCTTCGGACGCACGCCTGTGCGGATGTATGGCGCGCTGATGTCCTGATTTACATCGAAGGACAGCTTGGCAGTCAGACCTGGGTTTTCTTCATCCAGCAGGACGTCGAATTCCTGATCAGCGCACTCGGCGTTATCACGCAGACGCTGAATCTGATAGCTGGTCTGCGCCCACTCACGGTGCAGCAGACGGCGTTCGCCACTGAACACCAGCTGATCATTAAAGCGGATGCTGATCTTGTCGCTGTTAACCGGCTTACCGATCACAGACACACAGTCACCCAGACCAGCCGCACTGAACTGAGCCAGTACTTCTTCGGTGGAGCCCTGCTGAACCTGGATGACAGCACCCAGCTCTTCGTTGAACAGCACATCGGCCACACTGTTGCGGTCATCCGCCAGTGCGTCCAGCGCCAGTTCGAGACCACAATGGCCGGCAAACGCCATTTCCAGCACAGTGACCAGCAGGCCGCCGTCGGAACGGTCGTGATAAGACAGGATACGGCCATCCTGATTCAGGCCCTGAATCACAGCAAAGAAGGCCTTGAGGTCTTCTGCGTCATCCACGTCCGGCGCCTTGTCGGCAATCTTGCCGTACACCTGCGCGAGGATCGACGCCCCCATGCGGTTCTGTCCACGGCCGAGGTCGATCAGGATCAGGTCGGTATCACCCTTGTCCATGCGCAGTTGCGGGGTCAGGGTCTTGCGAATGTCGCTTACCGGAGCAAAGCCGGTCACGATCAGCGACAGCGGAGACGTTACAGTCTTCTCAGTGCCTTCGTCCTGCCAGCGGGTCTTCATGGACATGGAGTCTTTGCCCACCGGGATGGTGATTCCCAGCTCCGGACACAGCTCCATACCAACTGCTTTTACGGTTTCGTACAGACGAGCATCTTCACCTGGGTGGCCAGCCGCGGCCATCCAGTTGGCAGACAGTTTGATGTCGCCAAGTTTTTCAATACGCGAAGCTGCCAGGTTGGTGATGGTCTCACCAATTGCCATACGACCCGATGCAGCTGCATCCAACAGAGCAAGCGGTGTACGCTCACCCATTGCCATGGACTCGCCGGTGTAGACATCAAAGCTGGTCGCAGTCACAGCACAATCAGCCACAGGCACTTGCCATGGGCCGACCATCTGATCACGGGCAACCAGACCTGTGATGGTACGGTCGCCAATGGTGATCAGGAAGCTCTTGCTGGCTACCGCCGGATGATGCAGAACGCGCTTAACGGCCTCATCAATGGCGACGCTGGAGGCGCGGAAGTCATCGCCCAGCTCAGCCTCACGGGTGACCGAACGGTGCATGCGTGGCGGTTTGCCCAGCAGCACATTGAGCGGCATATCCACGGGCTTATTACCAAAGTGGCTGTCAGCAACGGTCAAGTGGGCTTCTTCAGTGGCTTCACCTACCACGGCAAACGGGCAACGCTCACGCTCACAGATCGCTTTGAAACGCTCAAGATCAGCGGCATCAACCGACAGGACATAACGTTCCTGGGATTCGTTACACCAGATTTCGTGCGGGGCCATGCCTGGTTCATCGTTAGGCACGTTGCGCAGTTCAAAACGGCCACCGCGACCGGCATCGTTTACCAACTCAGGGAAGGCGTTGGACAAACCACCGGCGCCCACGTCATGGATAAACTTGATCGGGTTTTTATCGCCCAACTGCCAGCAACGGTCGATAACTTCCTGGCAACGGCGCTCCATTTCAGGGTTTTCACGCTGGACCGAGGCGAAGTCCAGATCCGCAGAGCTGGCACCAGTAGCCATGGACGAAGCCGCACCACCGCCCAGGCCGATCAGCATGGCCGGGCCGCCCAATACGATGAGCTTGCCGCCGACGCTGATTTCGCCCTTTTGAACGTGCTCCTCACGGATGTTACCCATACCACCGGCCAGCATGATCGGCTTGTGGTATCCACGGACTTCCTCGCCACGCGGGGTCTGGATTGCCTGTTCGAAGGTACGGAAGTAACCCGTCAGTGCAGGACGACCGAACTCGTTGTTGAACGCCGCACCACCGAGTGGGCCTTCAATCATGATGTCCAGCGGGGTCACGATGCGCTCAGGCTTGCCATACGGCACTTCCCAAGGCTGCTCGAAACCCGGAATCTGCAGGTTGGACACAGTGAAACCTGTCAGGCCAGCTTTCGGCTTGGAACCACGACCGGTAGCACCTTCATCGCGGATCTCACCACCGGAGCCAGTGGAGGCGCCCGGGAATGGTGCAATGGCGGTTGGGTGGTTATGGGTTTCCACCTTCATCAGGATGTGCACCGGCTCCTGAGTGGCGCCGTATTCACGGGTCTCAGGGTTCGGGAAGAAACGACCAGCAACGTGGCCAACGATAACCGAAGCGTTATCTTTGTAGGCCGACAGAACACCTTCGCGGTTCATCTCGTAGGTGTTTTTGATCATGCCGAACAGGGACTTCTCCTGGCTTTCACCATCGATATCCCAGCTGGCGTTGAAAATCTTGTGGCGACAGTGCTCAGAGTTGGCCTGCGCAAACATCATCAGTTCGATGTCGTGTGGGTTACGTCCCAGTCCCTGGAAGCTGGTCAACAGGTAGTCGATCTCGTCTTCTGCCAGTGCCAGACCCAGATCTGCGTTAGCCTTTTCCAGCGCCGCACGACCACCGCCCAGCACATCAACTGCCGTCAGCGGCTTCGGTTGGGCATGGCTGAACAACGCCGAGGCGCCTTCCAGGCTGCTCAAAACAACCTGAGTCATGCGGTCATGCAGCAGCTCTGCTACCAGTTGCGCATCAGCCTCGCTCAGCTCGCCACTCACGTAATAGGCCAGACCACGCTCGATACGCTCGATTTTGGCCAGGCCACAGTTTCGGGCAATGTCGCTGGCCTTACTCGACCATGGCGAAATCGTGCCGAAACGCGGAATAGTCAGAAACAGGCGGCCAGTCGGCTCCTGCACCGGAACACTAGGGCCATACTTCAGCAAACGGGCCAGAACCCGCTCTTCGTCGGCAGTCAGTACGCCAGTAACATCGGCAAAGTGCGCGAATTCGGCATACAGGCCGGTGACGGCAGGAACTTTGCTGGTCAGCAGCTCAAGCAGTTTGCCGTGACGGAAAGCAGAAAGGGCGGGAGCGCCGCGCAGGATCAACATCGGGGACAGCCTCTGGGAAGGGGTGTACTTTGAGGCCGTGCATTCTAGCCTAAAATGAGGCGTTGATGGCACCCGTGAAGGCAAGGGTTAATCTGAAGGTTCGTAGCAGAGATACGGATGCCTGTCGATATATGGCGCGTGACAAGCTTTGCGTATACTTCACCGATGTTTTCCCAATCTGTATTCCGCACGCGCTGCGCCAGCTGGCTGTCAGCGATCGGGGTCCTCCTGCTGCTCAACGGCTGTGCTGAGCCTCCACCCAGCACCCTAGAGCGTATTAAGGAGGAAGGTGTACTGCGGGTGATTACCCGAAATAGCCCTTCCACCTATTTCCAGGACCGTAACGGCGAAACCGGCTTTGAGTACGAGCTGGTGAAACGCTTTGCCGATGATTTAGGCGTCAAACTGCAAATTGAGACCGCCGATAACCTGGATGACATATTCAGCAGCCTGAACCGTGAAAACGGTGCAGCTCTGGCGACCGCCGGTCTGGTCGCCAGCCCAGCGCGCCAGACACAAGCCCGTTTCTCTGTGCCTTATATGGAAGTCACCCCACAGGTGGTCTACCGCAACGGCCAGCGTCGCCCTACCCGCCCTGAAGACCTGCTGGGCAAGCGAATTACGGTGATCAAAGGCAGTAGCCATGCAGAACAGTTGGCCAAGCTGAAACTGCAATTCCCAGAGCTTAAGTATGAAGAGTCCTCTGACGTCGAAGTTGTTGACCTACTGCGCATGGTCGACGAAGGGCAGATAGACCTGACGCTGATTAACTCCAACGAGTTGGCCATGAACCAGGTCTACTTCCCGAATGTGCGCGTAGCCTTTGATCTGGAAAACACACAGAACTTGGCTTGGGCCACTGCACCGGGGGACGATGCCAGTCTGCTTAATGAAATGAATGCATTCATTGAGCGCGCCAATACAAATGGCACCCTGCAACGCCTCAAGGATCGCTATTACGGCCACGTCGATGTACTGGGTTATGTCGGCGCTTATACCTTCGCTCAACACCTGCAACAGCGTCTTCCGCGTTACGAGAAGTTCTTTAAAGAAGCTGGCCAGACCCACGAAATCGACTGGCGCATGCTGGCCGCCATGGGCTATCAAGAGTCCCTGTGGGAGCCTACTGCCACCTCAAAAACCGGTGTTCGCGGGCTGATGATGCTGACATTGCGCACGGCGCAGGCCATGGGGGTTTCTAACCGCCTAGACCCTAAACAAAGCATCAACGGCGGCGCCAAGTACATCAAGCTGGTACGTGATCAACTGCCCGAGAGCATTAAAGAACCTGATCGCACCTATTTCGCGCTGGCGGCTTACAACATTGGCAGCGGCCACTTGGATGACGCCCGCAAGCTGACCAAGGCCGAAGGCCTTGATCCAGATAAGTGGCTGGACGTGCAAAAAATCCTACCGCGCCTTTCGCAGAAACAGTGGTACAGCAAAACCCGTTATGGTTATGCCCGTGGCGGTGAACCGGTACATTTCGTGCGCAACATTCGCCGTTATTACGACATTCTGACCTGGGTGACTCAGCCGCAACTGGAAGGTTCACAGATCGCCGAGGGCAATCTGCATGTACCAGGCATCAACAAACGCAAGCCTGCCGAGCAGTCCCCACCGCTGTAATCGGTCCGTTTTAGCGCTGCTCGCGGCGGCGCCTAAAAAACTCGCTGAGAATGGCCCCACACTCCGCCGCCATCAACCCACCTTCCACCAAAACCCGGTGATTTAGAAAGCCCTGCTGAAAGAACTCGCCCCGGCTTTGCACCACACCCGCCTTAGGCTCTGTAGCGCCGTACACCACTCGCTGCACCCGTGAGTGCACAATCAGGCCAGCACACATGCTGCACGGTTCAAGCGTTACGTACAGGGTTGAGCCCGGCAGGCGGTAGTTTTGCAGATGCGCAGCAGCATCACGAATCGCCACCATCTCTGCGTGGGCACTGGGATCATGGGTTGAGATCGGGCAGTTGAAGCCCCGCCCGATAATCTCACCGTCCTGCACCAGCACCGCTCCGACGGGCACCTCACCCAGCTCTGCGCCTTTTGCCGCCAACGCCAGTGCTTCAGCCATAAAATGCTGGTCACGGCTACGGTCGATAATCAGGGGTTGGCGCACAATCAAGCGACCTCGATAGATGCCATTAGACCGGTCTCCATGTGGTCGATGACATGACAGTGGAACATCCAAACCCCCGGATTATCTGCAACCAACGCCACCTTCGCACGTTCATTCTTACCCAGCAGATAGGTGTCAGTGAAATATGGCGTAATGCTCTTACGGTCAGAGCTGAGGACTTTAAAGGTCATGCCATGCAGATGAATTGGGTGCTGGTACTGGGACAGATTGCGCAGCTCAAAAATATAGCTCTTGCCCAGCTCAAGCTTGGCAATCGGCCGGTCGGCGCAGGTTTTGTCGTTAATATCCCAGACCTGGCCATTAACCTGCCAAAAGCTGTGCGCCCCACCTTGATCCAAACCGACAGACACGGCCCCTGCCCATTCAAAGTTGAACCGCAAGGTTTGTGCATTAGCCAGGTCCGGCTCAGCGACAGGGTTTGCAGGAATGGCTGGCGGCCAAGTCCCGGACGCCTCCTGACTGGCAACTGATTTCAGCGTAGCCAGGCGCAACGGCCCGTTGCGCAAGGGAAGCTCTTTACCCGCCTCCGGAACTTTCAGACCGATATCAATACGCATACCGGGCCCGATCCAGTACTCCTTAGGGAACGCATGGGGTTCTACCGGGTTGCCATCCAGCGCATACACACGGGCATCAGCGCCCGGCAGGTTGAGGCGGTAGGTGTGCGTGTTATCCAAATTGAGCAGGCGTAGTCGCACGATCTGCCCGGCAGGCAGCTCCAAGACTGGCGCATGCACGCCATTAACCGTGCTCAAACGCCCCGGAGTACCACCACGCGCAGCCTCACGAGGCACACTGAAATCAGTAAAAGCGCCCTGCTCATCCACGTGCCAGCTTTTGATGCTCAACGTGCGCTCATGGACAAAGCCCGTCGGCTCCCGCTCTTCAACAATTAGCGGCCCGACCAACCCTCGTCCCAGCTGTTCACCACTGGCAGTATGGGGGTGATACCAGTAGCTGCCGGCATCTGGAGTGATGAAGTTGTAATCGAAATACTCCCCCGGCTTAACCGGCGCCTGGGAGACGTAAGGCACCCCATCCATCGACAACGGCAGACGGATGCCATGCCAATGAATGGTGGTTTCTACATCAAGCTTGTTGATAAAACGAACCCGCAGGCGCTCACCCTGGCGACAGCGCAACTCGACACCGGGGGCTTTGCCACCGTAAGCCCAAGCTTGAGTGGTATGCCCCGGCACCAACTCCATATCCAGCGGAGCGGCGATCAGTTCGTAATCGTGGGTGGCGACATTTTCCGGCCGCCCCAACCAATAGCGCACACCACCGGCGCTCAGCCCTACAACACCAAGGCCTGCGAGCCCAAATAGCATCTGTCTGCGAGTCATGTGCATATTGAGTCCTTAGCCCATCTCAAACAGGGCATCATTTCAATTGCACTATCTTCTCATTTAAGGGTGATTTCTGGCGACCCTCACAGCGAGTCAGGATGCCGCATAACGCATATTTCAATCACTGGCGCATGCCAATGGCCAACCTGTTAAAAGCGCTCATTAATGAAACAGCGAAAGTCAGATCCGCGATCTCAGCATCACTGAAATGCTTTTTCAAAGGAGCAAACTCACTATCTGGTGCATGCGTCTCGGCAACATGCACCAACGAATCCGTCCAAGCCAACGCCGCTCTCTCCCGCTCACTAAACTGATGACTCACTCGCCATCCGGCAAGACTGTCTAGTTTGACCTGGGGCATTCCACCTTTGCGTAAGGCATTGGCGTGCAACTCCAGACAGTAAGCACAAGCATTGATCTGCGATACACGCAAGTAAACCAGCTCGACCAAGGGCTTACCGAGGCTACTTTTATCGAGAGCCAGTTTGGCGAATCCAAATCCTGTGTAGGCTTCAGGTGAAAGGGTTTGATAGGGCAAACGCAAATTGTTCATAGCATCCTCTACGAGAAAGACCGGTTCTTCCTGACCGGCAATAGCCACAGTATACGGCCCCTCTATCGGGGCCCCACATACCCGCCCGGTACTCCCTCAGGGGAAAGCACCAACTGCCAGAGCTGCGCATGGCGGGTGCGAAATGCAGCCATCGAGCCGGCCAAGTAGAAATGCCACATACGGCGAAAGCGCTCATCATAGCCAGCGTCCAGCCTGTCCCATGCAGCGTCGATATTGTCGCGCCAGGCTTGCAAAGTCAGGTCGTAATCAGTGCCGAAGTTGTGCCAGTCCTCCAGGACAAACAGCCCCTCCATTGCGGAGGTTATTTGCGCTGCCGAGGGCAGCATGGAGTTGGGGAATATATAGCGGGCAATCCAGGGGTCGGTGTGGTCGCTACTCACATTAGTGCCGATGCTGTGTAGCAGAAACAGCCCGTGCTCAGGCAAACATCGCCTCGCTACTTCGAAGTAGTCCCGGTAATTCTTGACGCCGACGTGTTCGAACATGCCGATAGAGAAAATCGCGTCGAACGACTCATTAAGATCACGGTAATCCTGCAAACGAATTTCAACGGGCAATCCTTGGCATAGCTCCTGAGCGAACACCGCCTGCTCTTGGGAAATGGTGATGCCGACGCCTTCAACCCCATAACGCTCAGCGGCAAACTTCAGTGCCTCCCCCCAGCCGCAACCAATATCCAGCACACGCATACCAGGGCGCAGCTGCAACTTGCGGCAAATCAGATCAAGTTTGGCCTCTTGCGCAGCATCCAGATCAGCGCTGTTACGCCAGTAGCCACAGCTGTAGACCAAACGTTTGCCGAGCATGGCCTGATACAGGTCGTTACCCAGATCGTAGTGACGCTTGCCGACCTCAAAGCTACCCTTGCCCGTTTGCAGGTTGAACAGCTTGGCCTTAAGAGCATCCCAAACTTCACCGCTACCATGCACGCGGTCATCTAGGCGGGCTTTGACCAGATGGAACAGAAAGGCATCCAGCTGATTGGCATCCCACCAGCCATCCATGTAGCTCTCACCCAGCCCGAGGGAGCCCTGGGCCAATACCCGCGAATAGAAATGCGGCTCGTAAACCTGAATATCCTGCGCGCGGTCACCGCCTACAAGAACATCCGCCTCCATCAACAACCCTTCAACTCGCTTTTGCAGCTTTGCTTCCGGCATCGTTACCCCCTCCATCAAAGCCCTGCTCAAGCACGGCTCAAACATTGCGATAACAGCAAAAACCAATCTGCACGGAGGTTGCGACTAAACAACGGAGTAGCCACCGCCACCGAGGAACCCAATCGCCAATCCGTCACAGATGAGGTATGGACACTCCTAACAACGCAGGATTCCTTGGCGATAAAACTGTTTGTTTGATGAAGTCTTGGCCCTAGGGGGCTTAGTAAGAATACTGAGCCAGACGTACTCACTATTCATAACAATCTAAGGTATTAACTCTGCGGAACTCGCCTCAAACACCAATACAGTGCACATTCCAAAATATTGCTCCCTGACTTCCCCCTGATCACACGCCCTCAAGCCCCTATTAGATTTGATGCACGACTGTACTGATTGAGTGGCACCAACGTATCTTTCGTATGTCTCCAGGCATAACACCGAGGATGCGCCGATGACCTTGAATAGACGTGCGTTTGTTTTCTTGGCTGGTGCTAGCGTGGCAGGCTTGGCCAGCGCGCAAGTCGGTAAGCCTTCGCAGCCGACGGGTGCTACTGCTCAGAACAGCACCGCCCACGCGTTTCCTAAGGGCTTTCGCTGGGGTGTTGCCACTGCAGCCTACCAAATCGAAGGTGCCGCCAATGCAGATGGCAAAGGCCAATCTATCTGGGATGTCTACGCCCACACGCCAGGCAAAATGGCTAATGGCGATACCGGGGATGTCGCCATTGACCATTACCATCGTTACCGTGAAGACATTCAAATCATTCGTGGACTGGGGGCCAATGCCTACCGATTTTCTATCTCCTGGCCCCGTCTATTCCCGAATGGCACAGGCAAACTCAATGAAGCCGGTCTGGACTTTTATTCCCGCCTTGTCGACGCCCAACTGGAAGCCGGCATCGAACCCTTTGTGACCCTTTATCACTGGGATTTACCGCAAGCCCTTCAAGAAAAAGGGGGCTGGCAATCACGCGACACTGCTAAAGCGTTTGCCGACTACGCCGCCGTTGTGGCGAAACACCTTGGGGATCGAGTTAAGCACTTTTTCACCCTGAATGAATTGCAGAACTTCGTGGACATGGGCCACCAAGGTACATCCATGATGGTTCAGGGTAAGGAACAGCGTATTGAGCTGGCGCCGGGAATTAAGCTCTCAACCCGCGACCTGAACCAAGTTGCTCACCATGCTGTTCTGGCTCACGGCTTAAGCGTTCAAGCCATGCGTGCCGCAGCCCCCAAAGGCCTCCAAATTGGCCCGGCTGATGTTCTGTTTGCCGGAGTCCCGGTCAGTGACACGCCAGCTAATGTGCGCGCTGCTGAAATCGCCACTAAACGCTACAACGACCGCTTCCTCGATGTCATGCTCACTGGGCGCTATGACCAACACTATCTCGCCAGCGCTGGCGCCGATGCCCCCCGTTTTACCGATGAGGACATGCGCGCCATAGGCAGCCCACTGGACTTTGTTGGAGTGAATATTTACGTACCGAAAAATTACATCGAAGCGGCCGACAATGAGCAGGGTTTTATTGAAATACCCACCTCCTTGTCACACCCGCGCATGGGCTCGCGCTGGCACAGCTTTTCCCCGGAAGTAATGTACTGGGGCCCGAGGCTGGTGAATGCGATCTGGAAACCCAAAGCGATCTACATCACCGAAAGCGGCTGCGCCGCCGACGACACCCTGAGCGCAGACGGTCGCGTACTGGATACCGACCGCCTGATGTACTTGCGTGCCGTGATGACCAACCTACAACGAGCCATTGCTGAAGGCGCGCCCGTCAAAGGTAACTTCGCTTGGAGCGCCTTCGACAATCTGGAATGGACGGGCGGCTACAGCGTGCGCTTCGGCCTCGTGCACGTCGACTTCGCCACACAGAAGCGCACCCCAAAGCTCAGTGCCGAATGGTATCGCCGTGCGGCAGAGATGAATGCGGTGGTCTGAGGAGGCCCTAGCTTCAGTGGAAACAAAAATGCCCGCATCACTGCGGGCATTTTTCTGTTACAGATTTATGCAGTTTCTGTTGCGACCAACGAACTCTAGACAATGGCGCAGTGTTTATCCTGTCAGTAATTCGGTTTTCAATGGCGTCTTTATCCACGGTACGAATAGCAATGATAACGACCTACTGTGCCTCTCTTTCCCTGAAGTGCTGATTTATCAGGATGGAGACAAAATAATCGGATGAAGAGGCGATAAGTCTCAATCAGCGGCCACGCAGAGATTGAATTATTTATCACCTGCAGAGAGGCTAAACGAAATCGTTGCAATGACCGATTGAGCCAACAGCAGACTTTTAGGATTACTTTCTCCCACTGAAAATTTCATATCTGTCCCCCGTGTCTTGTATGCGCGTCTGCTCGGGGAGGAATAGCCCTGCCGCGTAATGGTGTTGTACCACCACGTTCACACTCAATTGCTCCACTCATTGGTGCAACGCGGTCAAATCTATCCACATCGACTCACAAGCTGCGGGAATTGAATGGACTTAATCCAGAATCAGGCAGGCTGCCTCGAGTTTTAAATTTGTACTGAAAGATCTTCTTGTTATTTAAACAGCAAACACATAAAAAATAAATAAACACCCATTATCAAATTGAAAATTTTAATTAACAAAAAATACAATAAAACATATTGAACAAATTATTAATGAAATATCAATATTAGAAAAAACCTATTAACATCATATAAATTATGCTCACATAAAGAATCATCTCAACCCAAAAACAACATGGATGGTTAACTCGATGATTACTATCAAAATCACAAAAAATATCGTCCCCCCGCCCTCCTCTTCCAAATACCGTTATTTTTTCATATCTACGCTAGCCCTTTCACTACTTGAAAACCCTGTATACTCAGCTGATGAGTGCGGTACAGGATCAACCGTAGTGTGTAGCTCTTCAAATAACCCTTATGCATCGGGCATAAAATATACGGTAAATGATGAGTTCACTCTTAATATCGAGTCCGGTGTCGAGATAGATCGTCCACTGGGAACTGACGTTCGCGGGATAGAAATTACAGGTAACAGCTCTGATGCTGTTACGGTAAATATTGCCGACAACGTAAAAATTCAGACACAAGGGAAGTATCCGGGCGGTGTCTATTTGATCGGTTCAGGCCCTTTGTCCATAAACTCCGGAGCCAACATTGACATTGCAATACCTAGCAACCTTGAAGAAATTGGCGGTGGTAAATGGGGATTGCAAGCATCCTTAGTCGATGCTGCCGGAGTTGATGACGTCAGCATTGTGCAACGTTCTGGGAGCACGATCACCACGTCGGGAGCTGATACAGGTGGATTGTACGGCACAAACCACGGCTTAGGCGGGGTGAAAATCACTACCGATGGAACCATCGAGCTGACTGACTCAAGTACCTTTGCGGTAAACGCCACGTCCTGGAACCCAGCGAGTACCGGAATTGTAAGTATCACTCAGGGCAGCACTGGTTACATATCCATCAATGGCGAAGATAGCCTAGCTCTTTATAGCCTCAACTACGGACTAGGAGAAACGCTCGTTGAGACCCGAGGAACACTGGAAAGCTTCAAAACCTATTCTGATGCCATCTTGGCTTATGCCGCCAACACTTCTAGCCAAGCAGATGTCATAGTCAGAGCCGCAAATACCGCCAATATCTTAACCAAAGGCGATAACTCAAACGGAGTTTCAGCAATTCAGAGCGGGCTAGGCGATGTCCATATTATATCTTCTGCGAAAATATCTACAGAAGGCGGTACTTCTCACGCCCTAGTTGCTAGGATTGAAAATAGCACCAGCACTGGAAGTGCCTCGATAGTGCTCGACAGTAGTCTTCTATCGACAACAGGCAATGCTTCACATGGGGCTTATGCAACAACAGCAGGCCCAGCCAATGCCAGCATTACTATGGGCGCCGGGACTAGTGTGATCGTTTCCGGAGCAGAGTCAGTTGGCGCTTACGCATCAACCACCGGGAACGCCTCAATAATCACGCAAGGACGGCTTAATGCTAGTGGCGAATTTGGCGTCGGTGCAGCAGCCATTAGCGAAGCTGACGCTGCCAGCCTGACAGTAGAGGCCGGCTCATTAATAACAGGTGGCTGGCAGGCGAACACCAACGATCTCGGGAGTTCCACAAATTTCGCTGCAGCAGGTGCCGTTTTAGGCTCCGCTACAGGCTCTACACTCTTGAATATGGGCACCATCAATGCCGGATCAGACCGTGCAGTTCTCGATACCGGTCGATCAACTGCCAAGCCAGGTTCTCTCACAATCGATAACCATGGTCTGCTAAGCGGATTCGTGGAACTTTCTCCTGGCGGACAAAACAATCTGAACAACCACAATGGCGCAACCATAGAACTGCGTCACTTTGCAGACACCGATGGGGATGGAGTCCGCGACACAAAACGTGTAGCGGTCTCTGACTTCGGCTCAAGTACCAGTACCTTCACAAACTCTGCTGGAGCAACTGTACGTCTCGCCCCAACAGGAGCACCTGCGACTTTCGACAACTCATTCTTCTATATACCTACCACTGGCATAGACAAGCGCTCTCTCCCTGCTGATGTCTATGCTATCGAACGTGACGGCATCGTCCAGGCGCAATTGACCAACCTTGGAGAGTTTCGAAACGCAGGTGTTATTGATCTGCGGGGCTCCCAGATTGGTAACACCCTGCTTATGACCGGAGCTGCAAGTGCGACAAGCGCTCCAGGAACAAACGTGTTTGTCTCTGAAGGAGGCCAACTGCTGCTAAGAGGTGGCGGCCTTTCCGCAAGCCTTAACGACCCCACAAAACTTTTTGCTGACATGCTGATCGTAGACTCAACACGTCTGGGGGCTGGAGGTCCTACGCGGATTCAACTGGACTACAACCCTGCGACCATGGGCGTGCTGACGTCTGGAAACGGCATGGAGCTCGTCGAGGTACGCGATGCGACCCGCTCTGCCGCTGGTGCCTTCGTACTCGGCAACCGCATTGCAGCTGGTGCCTATGAGTACACCCTGCAACAAGGCGGTGTTGCCTCAGACACTGGGGACGGTAACTGGTATCTGCGTAGCCACCTCAATATGAATTCGCCAGAACAACCCACACCGGAAACACCAACTCCCCCACCAACCCCTGTGGTGGAGGTCCCCAACTACCGTAACGAGGTGCCGACCGCGATGGTCGTGCCCGCGCTGGCGCACCGACTCGGTCTTGGCGTTTTGGGTACCTATCATGATCGGGCTGGCGAGGATAATGCGCTTCTTGCCCAGGGCAGCGCATTGCAAGGCTATGCCCGCGCCACTGAAAGTCCGGAAGAAAAACGCAGCTGGGGTCGGGTTTTCGGCGAGACTGGCAAAATCAGAAACGGCGGTAATGATCAAAGTAGTCGCTATCAAAGTTTTAGCGACAAAGGCGCACGCTACGACTTCGACTTTTATGGCTTCCAGCTAGGTCTGGATTTGCATCGCCAACTTAACGATGACGGCTCGCGCAATATCGGAGGTGTCTACCTTGGCCTTTCACATGCGAAAGCTGATGTCGACGGGGCCTTGCAAGGTCGAGCAGGTGAAGTGACTATGGACGGCTACTCACTCGGTGCCTACTGGACGCTACTCGGCGCATCTCGCTGGTACATCGACGCTGTTGCACAAGCCACCCTCTACGAGGGCATAGAAGCACGCTCCACAGCTAACGAAAAGATCAAACCCAGTGGGTGGGGTTACACGGCCTCACTCGAAGCCGGCTACCCGTTTGCCCTAAAAGGCAACTGGACATTGGAACCACAAGCTCAACTAATCTATCAGCGGGTCATGCTTGATGATACTGAGCGAGACACCTACGGTATCATTCAATTCAAAGACAGCGATGCTCTTTATGGAAGACTTGGAGGTCGGCTGGTCAAGCAATGGGAACGTGAAGGCGGAAAGGAAACCTCCGCTTGGCTCAGAGCTAACGCCTGGCATAGCTTTGGTGCTGACGCCCAAACCTCCTTTGCATCACTCAACGGGGAAAACACCGTAACCCTCAGTAACGATCTGGGTGGTTCTTGGGCCCAGGTCGGGCTTGGCGTCACGCATCAGGTCAATAACAACCTGAATGCCTTTATAGCAGCCGACTACAATCAAGGTCTAGATCACAGCAACAACCGCAGCCTGTCCGGACGAGTAGGATTGCAATATGTCTGGTGATATACAGCTCGGGAATGCAGTTGAGCGTTCAGCAGCCTGAGCTTAAGCCGAATGCGTCCACTGAACCTAAAGAAAAACGGCAGCCACTTGGCTGCCGTTTTAATCTTAAGGTCACCCTGAGATTTATTCCCACTCAATAGTCGCTGGCGGCTTGCTCGACACGTCGTAAGTAACGCGGGAGATGCCCTCAATCTCGTTGATGATGCGGTTCGACACCTTCTCCAGCAGCTCGTATGGCAGATGCGCCCAGCGAGCGGTCATGAAATCGATGGTTTCTACCGCACGCAGGGCAACAACCCAGGCGTAACGGCGGCCGTCACCGACCACACCCACAGATTTAACCGGCTGGAAGACAACGAATGCCTGGCTGGTTTTGTGGTACCAGTCGAAGTTACGCAGTTCTTCGATGAAGATGTGATCCGCACGACGCAGCAGGTCGGCGTACTCTTTTTTCACTTCGCCGAGGATGCGCACGCCCAGGCCCGGGCCTGGGAATGGGTGGCGGTAGACCATGTCGTACGGCAGGCCCAGTTCGAGACCGATCTTACGCACTTCGTCTTTGAACAATTCACGCAGTGGCTCAACCAACTTGAGCTTCATCTCTTCAGGCAGACCACCCACGTTGTGGTGGCTCTTGATCACGTGAGCTTTGCCGGTTTTAGCGCCAGCGGACTCGATCACATCCGGGTAGATGGTGCCTTGAGCGAGGAACTGGATGTTTTCCAGCTTGCTCGACTCTTCATCAAACACCTCAATGAACTTGGCGCCGATGATTTTGCGCTTCTGCTCAGGGTCACTGACGCCAGCCAATGCACTGAGGAATTTGTCTTCGGCGTTGGCACGAATCACCTTCACGCCCATGTTCTCAGCGAACATGGCCATAACCTGATCACCTTCGTGCAGGCGCAGCAGGCCGTTATCCACAAATACGCAGGTCAGTTGGCTGCCGATGGCTTTGTGCAGCAGTGCGGCTACAACGGAGGAATCCACACCACCGGAGAGGCCCAGCAGGACGTTAGCATCGCCCACTTGCTCACGTACTTGGCGAATGGCGTCTTCAACGATGTTGGACGGTGTCCACAGGGCTTCACAGCCACTGATTTCCAGCACAAAACGGGACAGAATGCGGCCGCCCTGCTTGGTGTGGGTCACCTCTGGGTGGAACTGCACGCCGTAGTAGTGGCGGGAATCGTCAGCCATGGCAGCAATCGGGCAGCTCGGGGTGCTGGCCAGAATGTGGAAGCCTTCTGGAATCTTGGTGACTTTGTCACCGTGGCTCATCCACACATCCAAGCCCAGCACGCCATCGGTATCCACGTGGTCTTCGATGCCGTCGAGCAGCTTGCTCTTACCAACGACATCCACACGGGCGTAGCCGAATTCGCGCAGGTCAGAACCTTCAACCTTGCCGCCCAGCTGCTCGGACATGGTCTGCATGCCGTAGCAGATGCCCAGCACCGGCACATTAAGGTCAAACACGGCCTGCGGTGCGCGAGGGCTGTTGGCTTCGTGCACCGACTCCGGGCCACCGGCCAGGATGATGCCGCGCGGTGCGAAGGCACGGATGTCCGCGTCGCTCATATCCCAAGGGTGCAGCTCGCAATACACTCCGATTTCACGCACACGGCGGGCAATCAGTTGGGAGTACTGGGAACCGAAATCCAGAATCAGGATACGGTGAGCGTGAATGTCTTGATGAGCCATAGCCGTCTCTCGTAGCGGGATTCACAAATGACAAGGGGCTGAATCAGACAGCCCCGAGTACTCAATATTCTGTATGTCGCCAGATAGAGGCTTCGGCAGCAAACCGAAACCACTATCCGACGCTTTTTCAACCGACGCGGTAGTTCGGCGCTTCTTTGGTGATCTGTACATCGTGTACGTGGGACTCAGCCATACCAGCACCGGTAATACGTACAAACTCTGGCTTGGTACGCATCTCTTCGATGGTTGCACAGCCGGTGTAGCCCATGGAGGCACGCAGGCCGCCCATCAGCTGATGCACGATGGCACCCATTGCGCCTTTGTACGGCACTCGGCCTTCAATACCTTCCGGAACCAGTTTCTCGGCACCTGCGGATGAATCCTGGAAGTAACGGTCAGACGAACCTTGCGCCTGCGCCATTGCACCCAGCGAACCCATACCACGGTACGCCTTATAAGAACGGCCTTGGAACAGTTCGACTTCGCCCGGTGCTTCTTCAGTACCAGCCAGCATAGAACCGATCATTACAGCCGAAGCACCGGCAGCGATGGCCTTGGAGAGGTCACCGGAGAAACGGATACCGCCGTCCGCAATCAACGGTACGCCTGTACCGGCCAGTGCCGCTGCAACGTTAGCCACAGCACTGATCTGCGGAACGCCAACACCAGCAACGATGCGGGTGGTGCAAATAGAACCTGGGCCAATACCGACTTTAACGCCATCAGCACCGGCTTCGGCCAGGGCACGAGCAGCAGCGCCAGTGGCGATGTTGCCGCCGATCACCTGAACCTCTGGGAAGTTCTGCTTAACCCAGCGTACGCGCTCGATTACGCCTTTGGAGTGACCGTGCGCGGTATCAACGATGATCACGTCAACACCTGCCGCAACCAACGCAGCAACGCGGTCACCAGTGTCAGCTCCAGTACCAACAGCAGCCCCCACACGCAGACGGCCATGCTCGTCTTTGCTGGCCAGCGGGTAGGCTTTGGCTTTTTCGATATCGTTAACGGTCATCATGCCTTTGAGGCGGAATTGATCGTCAACAATCAGAACGCGCTCAATGCGGTGCTTGTGCAGCAGCTTGCGCACGACTTGTTTGTCTTCGCCTTCTTTGACGGTGACCAGACGCTCTTTCGGCGTCATGACTTCACGTACTTTGGCGTTCATGTTGCTTTCGAAACGCACATCGCGCGAAGTCACGATGCCCACCAGATCACCGTGGTGCAGGACTGGCACGCCGGAGATGTTGTTCTGACGGGTCAGGTCGAACAGATCACTCACAGTTGCGTCAGCTTCAATGGTGATCGGATCTTTCACCACACCAGACTCATAACGTTTGACCTTGCGGACTTCGGCAGCCTGCTGATCAATAGTCATGTTCTTGTGGATGATGCCGATGCCACCTTCCTGAGCCATGGCAATAGCCAGACGGGCCTCAGTTACGGTGTCCATTGCAGCAGAAAGAAGCGGAATATTCAGTTCGATGCCACGTGTCAGGCGCGTTTTGAGGCTGACATCCTTCGGCAGAACTTCGGAATAACCAGGAATAAGTAGAACGTCGTCGAAGGTAAGAGCTTCTTGACTGATTCGCAGCATGGCGGGGGCTCCCAGACGGGAAAATTGGAAGCGCGCCATTATACCCAGACCTGCCGCTTCGCTCAACGCAAAGTAGCGATTACTTTGGGGAAATTCTCAGATGCCGCGAACCGCGCCCTACAGGCCAACCCTGACGACCCTGACAGGAAATCCCAACACGGCTGTGATCTGCTGCAAAAACTCTGGCTTAAAGCCTGCTTCTGCCCAGTTATTGAAGATAAAGCCGAGATTGGAAAAACCACAGGGTTGTAAGAACAAGAAGCCGTTAATGTCGTCTTCATGCCCACAAAGGGGGCAGATAAAGTTGTCGGTGTGCCCAGGAAACCACTCATCCAGACTTTCAAACAGAGCCTCACCGACTTCTTGACGGCATTCAGGGCAACCTGCCTCCTCAAGAAACCCCTCAGTGGGGGTATAAATGCAGCGTTTGTAGATAATTTCCAAACCGTGTATCGGCTGACCAAACGGCAGTAGGTCGGGCCGTTCAACCACCTTGCGAGCCCCGGGGGCGATCCCATACCCCATGTGCCGCCCGGTACGGCCACAGGTGCTTAGCTCAGCCTCTACAATGTTCTGCCGAATCAGCCAACGCACCAGTTTAAGTGCCGCTGCCTCATGGCCGGGGAAGCTGGATATCTGCGGAACAATGATGGCTTGCTGCTGCTTCATGACGCGATCTGCTCGGATAAAGGGCGCGCAGCTTAATAAGCTGGACGGCCCGGTCAAGATAAAGAATCAATTTGCACCCTATGGACAGTTTCGCAAAGTCTTTACTATGCCCACATGATTAAAGACCCATTCCAACGCCTGAACCTCGACCGCGAGGTACTCAGCGTCAGCCAACTTAATAGCCGCGCACGCCTGCTGCTTGAAGATGTGTTCAGCAACATCTGGGTGGAGGGTGAAATCTCCAACTTGGCCAAACCTGCGTCGGGGCACGTTTACTTCACCCTTAAAGACAGCCAGGCCCAGGTGCGCTGTGCACTGTTCCGACAAAACGCCCTGCGTATTCGGCAAGCGCTGCGTGATGGGCTGGCGGTGAAAGTGCGCGGCAAGGTTTCGCTGTTTGAAGGCCGCGGCGACTACCAGTTGATTCTGGACATGGTCGAGCCCGCCGGTGACGGCGCGCTGCGGCTGGCATTTGAAGCCCTGAAAGAAAAGCTCAGCGCTGAAGGCCTGTTTGCTAACGAGCGCAAGATTGCCCTGCCGACTCACCCCAAACGCATTGGTATTGTCAGCTCGCCGACCGGCGCGGTAATCCGCGACATCATCAGCGTGTTCCGCCGCCGCGCCCCGCAAGTAGAGCTGAACTTGGTTCCCACCGCTGTGCAGGGCCGCGAAGCCACCGCGCAGATTGTTCGCGCACTCGAACTGGCTGACAAACAAGGCTTTGATGCGCTAATCCTGGCCCGTGGCGGCGGCTCGCTGGAAGACCTCTGGTGCTTCAACGAAGAGCCTGTGGCCCGTGCCATTGCCGCTTGCGCCACGCCGATTGTCAGCGCTGTCGGCCACGAAACTGATGTATCCATTGCCGACTTTGTTGCCGATGTCCGCGCGCCGACACCCTCTGCCGCCGCAGAACTGCTGGCACCGGATAACAGCGAACTGGTGCAGCGCCTGTACACCCTGCAACGTCGCTTGCACATGCGCATGCAACACCGCCTGGAGCGGGAGCGCATGCGCGTGGATAGTTTGCAGCGCCGCCTGCGCCACCCCGGTGAGCGCCTGCGCCAACACGCGCAGCGGGTGGATGATCTGGAAATGCGCCTGATCCGGGCCATCCAGACGCAATCAGGCAGGCAGCGGGAGTGCCTCAACAGCTTACAAACCCGCTTGCTAAGCCTGCACCCGCAACGGGACTTGAAGTTACTAGGCCAGCGTCTCGACGCCCTAACCGAGCGTATGCATCGCAGCATGTTCGAAGGTTTAAGAGCACGCCAGCTACGCCTCACCAGCCAGATGCAAACCCTGCATGCCGTCAGCCCACTGGCAACACTGGGTCGCGGATACAGCATTTTGCTCGATGACAAAGGGCGTGCCATCCGAGATGCAGCGGATACACAACCCGGCCAGCGCTTAAAAGCACGGCTAGGCAAGGGCGAACTGGACGTTCGCGTCGAAGACAACCACGTGCAGCCAGCTAATCTGTCGCTGCTGGACTGATCGAAACCGGCTGCTGGATCAGCCACAACAGGAAGATGTATGCGTTTTATTGCTGTCCTTTTTGCCCTAGCCCTACCTGCCCACGCCGACGGGTTTATCAGCCGCCTGCTCAACAAACCGGTTCCAGGTGGGGTCGCCGTTGTGGATCTTGGCTCAAGCCCCAGCGCACCAACGGCCACTTATCAAGGCAAGCCAGTACTGATCATTCATGAAGATCAGCAACGCTGGATAGCCATTGTCGGCATCCCGCTGAGTGTTAAACCAAGCACACAGCAAATCAGCGTGAACAACGGCCAGCAGCTGAGCTTTCAGGTCGGTAGCAAGCATTACACCGAACAGCGCATCACCCTCAAAAACAAACAGCAGGTCAACCCAAACCCAGACAACCTGCGGCGCATTGAGCGCGAGCTAGCGGAGCAGACTCACGCCTATCGGCAGTTCAGCCCACGTCAACCAAGCAATTTATTGTTTGATCGGCCCGTTAACGGCCCCCTCTCCAGCCCCTTCGGCCTGCGACGCTTCTTTAACGGAGAGGAGCGCAACCCACATTCCGGACTGGACTTCGCCGCCAACAAAGGTACACCGATCAAAGCACCGGCAGCCGGGAAAGTGATTCTGGTGGGCGACTACTTCTTCAATGGCCGCACTGTATTCCTCGATCATGGCCAGGGCCTGATCAGCATGTTCTGCCATATGTCAGCGGTGGACGTGAAAGTCGGTGATGAAATTGCCCGGAGTGGAGTTATCGGCAAGGTCGGCTCCACAGGACGCGCCACCGGACCGCATCTGCACTGGAACGTCAGCCTGAACGATGCACGGGTTGATCCAGCGATCTTTATCGGCGCATTCAAACCCTGAAAAGGCAGCCCTTGGTCAGACAGACGGCTCGTTCAACGCAATAACCCTGCTCGGTTTGTTATGGTGGGAGGTTCAAATTCGCACACCAGTCATCTGGCATACGTATAAATGGATCTCACGCTTTAATAGGAGCGACACGAGCAGCATGAAAGAACTGTACAACGAGTCTCTGATCTGGCTTCAGCAATACCCCGAGCTATACACCCTGACCGCACTGACAGTGCTGTTGCTGGCAGCCTGGGTAGGCAACTTCATCGTCAAACGCATCTTGGTGCGCGGCCTCTATCGTGCCCTCAAGAGCACACCAATCGGCAGGAACCAGCTGGTTTATGACTCACGGGTGATCTCCCGCCTGGCCAATATTGTTCCGGCGCTGATCATCACCGGCGGGATCAACCTAATTCCCAACCTGCCTAAAGTCGTTGTAACCGTCACCCAGAACGTGTGCAGCGCCTTTATCGTACTGTCCATCGCGCTGGCCATTAGCGGTATTCTGACGATCATCAACTCGCTGTATGAGCGCAGACCCAATGCCCACCTGAAGCCGATCAAAGGCTACATCCAAGTCATCAAGATTCTTCTATTCGCTGTTGCAGCGATTCTGATGATCGCCAGCCTGATCGACCGCTCACCACTGATCCTGCTGTCCGGTCTGGGTGCCATGGCTGCGGTGCTGATGTTGATCTTCCAGGACACCCTGCTGTCACTGGTGGCCAGCGTGCAGATCTCCTCCAGCGACATGGTGCGCGTAGGCGACTGGATTGAGATGCCACAGCTCAATGCCGACGGTGATGTGATCGATATCGCCCTGCACACCGTCAAGGTGCAGAACTGGGACAAAACCATCACCACCATACCCACCAAACGCTTGATCACTGATCCGTTCAAAAACTGGCGCGGCATGCAGGAGTCGGGTGGTCGGCGAATCAAGCGCAGCCTGTATCTGGATCAGACTAGCGTACGCTTCCTCAGCCCAGATGAAATCGCCCGCCTGCAAAACTTTCTGCTACTGGGCCAGTACCTGAGCAATAAAAAAAGTGAGCTGGAAAGCTGGAACGGTCAGTTAGCAGAAGCGGCTAACGAACCGGCAAACACACGTCGGGTAACAAACCTCGGCACGTTCCGAGCCTATGTTGAGCATTACTTGCGCCAGCATCAGGGCATTCATCAAGGCATGACTCAACTTGTCCGCCAGTTGCAACCCACCGCAGAAGGCTTGCCGCTGGAACTGTACTGCTTCACCTCAACAGTGGCCTGGGGGCCGTATGAGGCGATCCAGTCGGACATCTTCGACCATTTATTGGCCATCCTGCCGGAGTTTGGACTGCGTGTATTCCAAGCACCTAGTGGTGCAGATATGCGAGAGCTAAAGGGGCATTTATCCCCAACAAGCCTCAATTGATGCTTTAGCGGGCGGCTACCGTAAAAAGCCGTCCGCAATTTGCGACAATAAAGCCGCAAAAAAACTGCTATAAAATTGCGCAAACATGTCTCAATCGAGATTTTTCACCAATTTTCAAGCATTGCTTGCCAGCTTTAACCCCAGCGATTAGGGTTAGCGCCATGAAAAACACTCATACCCTCTTCCTGCTGCGCCAACATGCCAATCTATGTTTGGTAAGCCAGCGACTGCGTGGCTAATTCTCAGCCCCAGATCTACCCGATTACCTGAATAGTTCAGCGGCCGCCACAAGCGCCGAGATTTTAAGGATTAGCCATGAGCATGCTTAAAGATCCATCCAGCAAATACCGTCCGTTTACTCCGATCAGCCTCCCGGATCGCACCTGGCCTGATCAGATCATCACTAAAGCGCCGATCTGGTTGTCCACCGACCTGCGTGACGGTAACCAATCGCTGATCGAACCCATGGACGCCGAGAAGAAAATGCGTTTCTTCAAGTGCCTGGTTCAAGTGGGTCTGAAAGAGATCGAAGTTGGCTTCCCGTCTGCTTCGCAAACAGATTTCGACTTCGTTCGCGAATTGATCGAAGGCGGCCACATTCCTGATGACGTCACCATTCAGGTACTGACTCAGGCCCGTGACGATCTTATCGAACGCACCTTCGAGTCCCTCAAGGGCGCGAAGAAAGCCATCGTTCACTATTACAACGCCTGCGCTCCGGCCTTCCGCAAAATCGTCTTTAACCAAGACAAAGCCGGTGTTAAAGCCATTGCGGTGGCTGCCGCTAAAACGATCAAGCGCCTGGCCGAAGCTGCACCGGAAACCCAGTGGGGCTTCGAGTACTCGCCTGAGGTGTTCAGCTCCACTGAAACCGACTTCGCGGTGGAAGTGTGCAACGCTGTGATCGACGTGTTCCAGCCGACTCCGGCCAACAAGCTGATCCTCAACCTGCCAGCCACTATTGAGTGCGCTACACCCAACAACTATGCCGATCAGGTCGAGTGGTTTGGCCGCAATGTGGACAAGCGCGACAGCGTGTTGATCAGCGTGCACACCCACAACGACCGTGGTACTGGCGTTGCTGCTTCCGAGCTTGCAGTCATGGCGGGCGCTGACCGTGTGGAAGGCTGCCTGTTTGGTAACGGCGAGCGTACCGGCAACGTCTGCTTGGTGACCTTGGCGCTGAACCTCTACACCCAAGGTGTGAATCCTGAACTGGACTTCTCCGACATCGACGCCGTGCGCAAAGTCGTCGAAGACTGCAACCAACTGCCGGTTCACCCACGTCATCCGTATGTTGGCGACCTGGTTCATACCGCGTTTTCAGGCTCGCACCAAGACGCCATCCGTAAAGGCTTTGCCCAACAGAAGCCGGATGCCATCTGGGAAGTGCCATACCTGCCAATCGACCCGGCCGATATCGGCCGCGATTACGAGGCGGTTATTCGCGTCAACAGCCAGTCGGGCAAAGGCGGCATCACTTTCCTGCTTGAGCAGGAATACGGCATCAGCTTGCCACGCCGTATGCAGATCGAGTTCAGCCAAGTGGTCCAGAAAGAGACGGATCGCCTCGGCCTTGAAATGACGGCCGGTCAGATCTACGAGTTGCTGGTCAACGAATACCTGAAAGCTGAAACACCGTACACCCTGAAAGGCCACCGCCTGCAGGAAGAAAACGGTAACAGCACAGTAGACGTAGAAGTTAGCAATAACGGCGAAACGCAAACCTGGCACGGCACCGGCAAAGGCCCACTGGAAGCACTGGTCGCTGGCCTGCCCGTCTCGGTTGAGATCATGGACTACTCTGAACACGCCATTGGTGCAGGTACTAACGCCAAAGCCGCAGCTTATATTGAGCTGCGCGTAAATGGTGGCCGCGCCCTGCATGGTGTAGGCATTGATGAAAACATCACCACCGCCAGCTTCCGGGCACTGTTCAGCGCACTGAACCGGGCCCAGGCACAAGCCGCCTAACGGTACTACAAATAAGAAAAGGGGGACTTCGGTCCCCTTTTTTGTGGCCGCGATTATAAAAACATCACAAACCGATAAGCGCTGTCTCCAGCGAAGACTATAAGGCCGCCGACTTCATGCATTAGCTCAACGTGAAGCTATCAGCATCCAGATACGCCGGGAAACGCTCGCGGTATTCGGCCAACGCCTTGGCACTCAAGGTGCTGCGCAGCACGCCATCGGTTGCATCCGGAGCGATCAGGTAGTCACCCTGGAAGTCAAGCAACTGGCTGTCGCCACTGTAGGAATAGCCTTTGCCGTCCGTACCCACACGGTTGACGGCAGCGACGTAACAGAGGTTTTCAATGGCCCGAGCAGGGAGCAGGCGGTTCCAGTGATTACCTCGTGCAGCTGGCCAGTTGGCAGTGTAGATCAGTAGATCGGTGTCACCCGCACTGCGGCTCCACACAGGGAAGCGCAGGTCGTAGCAGATCAATGGCCGTACCTTCCAGCCCTTGAGTTCCACCACCAGTTGCTCATCCCCTGCGCTGTAATACTTATGCTCACCGGCCATGCGAAACAGGTGGCGCTTGTCGTAGTACGCATAGGTGCCATCCGGCCGAGCCCAGATCAAACGGTTACGGTAGCCGCCATCAGCAGCCTGAATAATCAGGCTCCCCATGATCACCGCATTAACGGCCTGAGCCTGTTGCAGCAACCATTGCACGCTAGGGCCGTCTTGAGGCTCAGCAAGGGCAGAGGACTCCATGCTGAAACCAGTGGTGAACATTTCCGGCAGGAGTATCAAGTCGGCGCCTTTAGCCTGCTCGAACAGCGCTGAGAAATGTTCACGGTTAGTCTGCGGGTCGTGCCAGGCAAGATCCGTCTGAATCAGGGCAACGTCTAGGTCGGGCAACTGACTTAATTCCTTTAAATCGCGCATAGCTTCTCCGCAGCTTGGCGTAGGGTTTCTTCACGTTTGGCAAAGCACAGGCGTACAAGACGCAAACTTTCGGGTGGCTGCTGATAAAAAACCGAGACAGGAATAACCGCCACACCGTGTTCACGGGTCATCCACTCAGCCATGGCCACATCATCCAGATCATTACGGATGGCGGAATAGTCGACCACCTGAAAATAAGTGCCCGGTGTACGGCTAAAACGGAAGCGAGAGTCCTCCAGCAAATCGCAGAAGATATCGCGCTTGGCCTGATAGAAGCCTGGCAGTTCGTCCACATGTTCAGGATGGGCTGCCATATAGTCCGCCAGCCCCCATTGCAGCGGAGTGACGCCACAGAAATTAACGTACTGATGCACTTTGCGCAGTTCGGCGCTGAGCGCAGGCGGGGCGACTACATAACCGGTTTTCCAACCGGTGACGTGGTAGGTTTTGCCGAATGAGCTGACCACAAAGGACCGCTGATACAGCTCCTCATGCGCTAGCACACTGGCATGCTTGCGACCATCAAACAGCAGGTGCTCATACACTTCATCACTGATTATGTAAATTTCACGCCCACGGATCAGCTCAGCCAGTTGATCCAGTTCTTCACGGCTGATCAGCGCCCCACTAGGGTTGTGCGGGCTGTTGATGATGATCATGCGGGTTTTGCTGCTAAGGGCATCCTGCAGTTTCTGCCAATCAATGCGGAAGTCAGGCAAGGTCATTGGCACATGCACACAGCGTCCCCCAGCCAGCTCGACTGAAGGCTCATAACTGTCGTAGCTAGGATCAAAGACAATGACCTCATCGCCAGGGTGAACCACTGCCTGCACCGCACAAAAAATCGCCTCAGTCGCACCCGGCGTGATGGTAACTTCAGCGTCAGCACTGACTGTGGCGCCATAGCAGCGGGCGATCTTCGCCGCCACCTGTTCACGTAAAGCGGGCAAGCCCGTCATCGGCGCATATTGGTTATGGCCTGCTGAAATGTGCGCAGCCACAGCATCGCGTAAACCTTGCGGGCCATCAAAGTCTGGAAATCCCTGAGACAGGTTAAGCGCGCCGGTTTCCGCAGCGAGCTGAGACATACGGGTAAAAATGGTGGTGCCGACATTCGGCAACTTGCTGTTGATCATTACGACTTATCCCCGGAGCAGTGCAGCGCTGGATACTGACAAGCCAGCAGGATAGCCGATACGCCAGATGCGCAAAAGGCACCCGAAGGTGCCTTTATAGAGCGCTACCGACATAGTGCTAGTCGGTTATTTACGCTTGTCCTTACGCTTTTTCTCAGCCTTTTTGTGGTGGCTCATCAAACGACGCTTCTTATTCACCTGGCGGTCCGTAAGGGTGTTTTTGTTGCCCTCGTACGGGTTATCGCTGCCTTTGAACTCGATGCGAATAGGCGTACCCACCAGCTTCAGCACACGGCGATAGGTGTTTTCCAGATAACGAATGTATGACTTCGGTACCGCATCCACCTGGTTACCGTGGATCACAATCAGCGGCGGGTTAGCACCACCCAAGTGAGCATAACGCAGCTTGATACGGCGGTTGTTGACCATAGGTGGCGCATGGTCACTGACGGCATCTTCGAGAATCTGAGTCAGACGGTTGGTCGGCCAGCGGGTAATCGCGGACTTAAACGATGCCTGCACCGACTTGTACAGATTGCCCACACCAGTACCGTGTAGGGCAGAGATAAAGTGGATATCAGCAAAGTCGACGAAGAACAGACGGCGTTCCAGCTCAGTCTTAACGTAGTCACGTTCGCTCGGCTCCATGCCATCCCATTTGTTCAATGCGATAACCAGAGCGCGACCGCTTTCCAGGACAAAACCCAGTAGGTTCAAGTCGTGATCCACCACACCTTCGCGGGCGTCCATGACGAACACAACAACGTTGGAGTCTTGAATAGCCTGAAGGGTTTTAACTACCGAGAACTTCTCAACTGCCTCGAAAATCTTGCCACGGCGACGCACGCCCGCCGTGTCGATCAGGGTGTATTTTTCACCATCACGCTCGAACGGGATGTAGATACTGTCACGGGTCGTTCCAGCTTGGTCATACACGATGACCCGTTCTTCGCCCAACATACGGTTTACCAGCGTGGACTTACCCACGTTGGGACGACCGATGATGGCCAGCTTGATGCCGTCCTTCTCACTCGGCCCGGGAATACGCTTGGCTTCCTGACCTTCGAGGACTTCCTCTTCTGCTTCGCCCTCTTCCGGTTCTTCAGCATCTTTGGGGAACGTGCCCAGCACAGCTTCAAGCATCTGGCTAATGCCACGGCCGTGAGCACCGGCAATGGCCAGGGATTCACCCATGCCCATGCTGGCGAACTCGGCACGAGCCAGATCCGGATCGAGGTTATCGACCTTATTGATCACCAGGAAACTGCGCTTGTTACGACGACGCAGATGCTCACCAATCATCTGGTCAGATGCAGACAGACCCGCACGGGCATCCACCAAGAAAAGTACGGCATCCGCCTCTTCAATGGCCTGCAAGGATTGCTCAGCCATCTTGGCGTCAATCCCCTCTTCATCCCCGGAAATACCACCGGTGTCGATGACGATGTAGGTGCGCCCCTGCCACTTGGCCTCACCGTACTGGCGATCTCGGGTCAGACCAGACAGGTCGCCGACGATAGCGTCACGGGACTTGGTCAAGCGGTTAAACAGGGTGGACTTGCCAACGTTCGGGCGACCCACCAGGGCTATTACGGGAACCATTCGGCTCTCCACTTCGTTATTTCAGAAAATACAAAAGCCGCTGCTTGCGGCAGCGGCCGTAATTCAACACCTGGAGGGCCGTCAGACAACACGTTCTGCCAACCCTGCCAGGACCAGCCGATCAATGCTTGATGGTCAGAGCCACCAGCTTACCGCTGTTGCCGAATGCATAGAGCATATCGCCTACGACCAGCGGACGGGCACGCAGGCCATCGCTGTCGATACGGGTACGCCCTACGAAACGGCCATCCACTTGGCTGACCAAGTGCAGATAACCTTCCAGATCACCAAAGGCAACATAGCTGGAAAACACTTCCGGCGCAGAGAGCTGACGGCGAGCCAGTGCATCGTTGTTCCACAGAGCGGATGCAGAGCGCTCGTCGATACCCTCAACGGTACCGCTGGCCAGGCTGACATACACACTGCCGTAACCTTGAGCAACGCCGACGGAACTGGAGGCTTCGCGCTGCCAGAGGATCTGGCCGCTTTCAAAGTCCAGAGCGGCTACGCGCCCCTGATAACTAACGGCATACAGGGTGCCAGCAGACAGCAACAGGCCACCATCGATATCCACAACCCGCTCGAGTTCGGAGCGCCCCTGCGGAATCGCAACGCGTTGCTCCCATACTGGAACACCGCGCTGCGCGTCTAACGCAATCACCTTACCGGTGGACAGGCCTGCAACAGCCAGACGATTAGTCAGTACTGGGCTACCTGTACCGCGCAGCGTCAGTACCGCTGGGGTGTTTTCGAAAATCCACCGCTGGTCGCCCGTGTGGATATCAAATGCAATCAGTCGGTCATCCTGAGTCTGAACCAGAACAACGTCACCATTCAGAGCAGCGGGTGCTAGGACTTCGCTGGTGACACGAGAACGCCACTTTTCTTCACCCGTAGCGCTATCCAGGGCGACAATCTCACCTTTAAGCGTGCCTAAAACCACCAGACCATAACCAGCACCGACAGCGCCGGAAACCGGGATCTCCAGGTCTTTTTTCCAAAGCACCTTGCCGGTCATACGGTCCATGGCGACCACCAGGCCCTCAACATCGGCAGCATAGATCTGCTCACCGTCGATGGCTGGAACCAGCATGTTGTAGGTTTCGCCTTGGCCTTCACCAATGGAGCGGCTCCAGACTTTATCTAGACGCACTTCTTCAGTGAACTTTGGCAGTTCGGCCGGGGGCAGTTCCTTGGTGCTGTTGCTGCTGCAACCCACAGCCATTACAGCCAGGGCCAGCAGTGCGGCATTTTTCCAACGCATCACGTTATGCATCCCCTTTGGCCAGGTCGTCGAGCTTCATTTGCAAACCGCCTACTGCGGCATCATCAGCAAGAGAAGACTTAGCCTTTTCATAAGCAGCTCGGGCTTCATCTGCGCGACCCAATTGCACCAGCAGATCGCCCTTCAACTCTTCACGGCTGGACGAGAATGCTTCAATGGCATCGCCATCGAGCAGTTTCAGCGCGTCCTCAGCCTTGTCTTGTGCCGCCAGTACGCGGGCCAGACGCTGACGCGCCATTTCGCCTAGGCTCTTATCAGCTGGCTTATCAACAACGGCTTGCAACTCGCTGGCTGCGTCGTCCAGTTTGCCCGCTTCAACGGCAACCTTTGCAACAAACAGGCTGCCGTACTGAGCATAAGCAGTGCCGGAGTATTCTTTCTTGAGGGTGTTGGCCAGCTCAGCAACCTTACCTGCATCCGGCTTACCGCTCGGATCAAGGGCGGCCTCCAGCAGCTGCTGGTACAGCGCAGAGGCGCCATAGGCATGGTTCGCTTGGTATTTCTGCCAAGCATTCCAACCCAGCACAGCGGCCAAAGCAATGATCACACCTGTCAGTAATGGCTTGCCGTTACGCTGCCACCAATCCTTGATTACCGCCAACTCTTCATCGTCAGTACGCGAAACCACCCCAACACTCCTATTCGCTGAATCTTTTAGCAGGTGTTCAGACCTGTTTGGCACAAGCCGCCAGATGATCGGCCAAGTCCGACCAGGCAATATTCTGTTGTTCGCCCTGTCCACGTAGCGGCTTACAACCTACAACTTGCTGAGCCAATTCATCTTCACCAAGAATCAGTGCGTAAAGCGCGCCGCTCTTGTCGGCCTTTTTGAACTGGCTTTTGAAACTTCCTGCACCGGCGTTGACCTGCAAGCGCAGCCCCGGTACCTGATCACGCAATTTTTCACTCAGGGCTAGCGCTGCCAGTTCGGCAGGCTCACCAAAGGCACACATATATACATCAACTGTGCGCGCAATTTCAGCCGGCACTTTACCCAAGGTTTCGAGTAAGAGCACCAAACGTTCGATACCCATGGCAAAACCCACACCCGCAGTCGGCTTGCCACCCATCTGTTCGACCAGGCCATCATAGCGTCCGCCAGCACAAACGGTGCCCTGCGAGCCCAACTGATCAGTTACCCACTCGAACACAGTTTTGCTGTAGTAGTCGAGCCCGCGAACCAGTTTGGGATTTACTTCGTATGGCACGCCAGCCGCGTCTAAACGGGCCTTGAGCCCTTCGAAATGCACCCGGGAGTCCTCATCCAGGTAATCCGCCAGTTTTGGCGCATTAACCAAGATTGCCTGGGTTTGTGGCGACTTGCTGTCTAATACTCGCAGCGGGTTGGTGTTCATGCGGCGGCGGCTGTCTTCATCCAACTGATCCGCATGGGCCGTCAGAAACTCAACCAGAGCATCCCGGTACACCGCACGGGCTGCACTGGTGCCCAGGCTGTTCAGCTCGAGCTTGACCGAATCACGGATACCCAGCAGGCCCCACAGGCGCCAGGTCAACAGAATCAGCTCGGCATCAATGTCCGGGCCGTCAATGTTGAATACTTCGACACCAATCTGGTGGAACTGGCGATAGCGGCCTTTTTGAGGACGCTCGTGACGGAACATCGGGCCGATATACCACAGCTTTTGCGGCTGACCAGCACCCGCCAAACCATGTTCCAGCACAGCGCGGACGCAGGCTGCGGTACCTTCAGGGCGCAGGGTCAGAGAGTCACCGTTGCGATCCTCAAAGGTGTACATCTCTTTTTCTACGATATCGGTGACTTCACCAATGGAGCGTTTGAACAGCTCAGTGAACTCAACGATAGGCATGCGAATTTGCTGATAGCCGTAACCATCCAGCAGACCGGCCACAGTGCCTTCGAAATAGCGCCAGAGAGGGGTTTGATCCGGCAGGATGTCGTTCATGCCACGAATGGCTTGTAAGGGCTTGCTCACTTAAATTCCTTAACGCGTCTTAGCTGCGCACAATAACAGCAGCATCAGCAGCGGCTTTATCTGCGGCTTTTTCACGAATCAGTTTTTCCAGCTCGTCGACCAGATTGTCGTTGGTCAGCTTCTGCGCCGGTTTACCGTCGATATAAATCAGGTTTGGCTGACCACCAGTCAGTCCGATATGAGCCTCTTTAGCTTCGCCGGGCCCATTGACCACGCAGCCAATCACGGCAACATCCATCGGCACCAACAGGTCTTCGACCCGCTGTTCCAACTCATTCATGGTTTTCACCACATCGAAGTTCTGTCGCGAACAGCTCGGACAGGCGATGAAGTTGATGCCACGGGAGCGCAGGCGCAGTGATTTGAGGATATCGAAGCCTACTTTGACCTCTTCTACCGGGTCAGCCGCCAGCGAAATGCGGATGGTGTCACCAATACCGTCAGCAAGCAGCATGCCCAGACCTACAGCTGACTTGACGGTGCCGGAGCGCAAACCGCCGGCCTCGGTAATACCCAGATGCAACGGTTGTTCGATCTGTTTGGCCAGGAGGCGATACGCCTCCACTGCCATAAACACATCTGAAGCTTTAACGCTGACTTTGAAATCAGGGAAATTAAGACGATCCAGATGCTCAACATGTCGCAAAGCGGACTCTACCAGCGCTTCAGGCGTAGGTTCACCGTACTTTTTCTGCAAATCCTTTTCGAGGGAGCCGGCATTGACACCAATGCGAATCGGGATGCCCTTGTCACGAGCAGCCTCAACCACAGCGCGCACCCGATCTTCACGGCCAATATTACCGGGATTGATACGCAGGCAATCGACGCCAAGCTCAGCCACACGCAAGGCAATCTGATAGTCGAAGTGAATATCAGCTACCAGCGGCACCTTCACCTGCTGTTTGATCAGGCCGAATGCTTCAGCCGCATCCATGTCCGGGACAGAAACCCGAACGATATCAGCACCAGCAGCCTCCAGACGGCGGATTTGGGCAACTGTTGCAGCAACATCGTGGGTGTCGCTGTTGGTCATACTCTGAACCGAGATGGGTGAATCACCCCCTACAGGAACCGAACCTACCCAGATTTTGCGCGAAACGCGGCGCTTGATCGGTGACTCACCGTGCATGTTATTGCCCACCCAACTTCAGTCGTGCTGTCTCACCAGAGATAAAGGGCGCAATATCAACTTCTGCACCATTCAAACGAACACTGGCACCGCGCGCATAGCCCAGGCGCAGCTCCAATGGTGCCTTACCGGCAACCTCATAGCGCTCACCTTTACGCTTGAGTGAGGCATGAAGGATCTTGCCCGTCGCATCTTTAATCTGAATCCAGCAGTCAGCAGTGAAGGTAAGTGCAATCACGGCCTCACCTTCACCGGCCTGGACGGGAGCGGCAGGTGTTTGTACGCTTGTTTCAGCAGGCGTAACAGCCGCAGCGGCCGCTGTTGGCTCAGTAGCTGAAGGCAGCGCTGGCGCTGCAGAAGCCTCGGCAGTACCTACAGCGCTCTCGCCCACAGTAGAGGCTTGCGCAGCAGGAGTAGTCTCTGAAGACCCCGGCTCAGTTTCCGGCTTGTTAGCTTCAGCACCTGTCAGGGCCTGATCAGCTTCTGCTTCCTGTTGGGCCTCTTCTACCGCTTGGTCTTCTGGCTCGTCCAAAGGATGAATCTGAGTTGTGCCATCCGCACCCTCTACTTCAACGTGCTCAAGACTGGTCGTTGCAATGCTCTGTTCACGACGTTCAGCCTGGTCCTGCCACCATATAAAGCTCGCACCAGCCAACCCCACCAGCGCAACAATGCTTACAACCTTAAGAACCCGCTGAGAAATATTTCGCGGCTCTTGAATGCGATCCAAGCTATGAACAGTACTTTCAGCGGCAGTAGATCCGGTGTACGCATCAAATTGACGAACCAGCTCAGCCTGATCCAGGCCCAGCAGTTTGGCATAAGTACGTACATATCCCCGGGCAAAGGTCAGCCCCGGGACTTTTTCAAAAGCGCCTTGTTCGATTTCATTAAGACGCTGTGTGGTCAAATTCAGCTGAGCGGCAACTTCGGCAACCGCCCATCCCCGAGCCTCACGAGCATTGCGCAAGGTCTCGCCGGGATTCACCCGGGAAACAGCTACAGTTTCTGGTTGCGCCGTTTTCATCATTGCTCCGACAGGTATTGCTGATATTCCGGGGTAGCCGGATAGAGTCGTTTTAACTGTAAACCGAGGCTCGCGGCCTGATCGCGCTCCTCAAACACCTTAGCGAGGCGGACACCCAGCAGCAGGCTTGCCGCATTGTGTGGAGCCAGCGCTACATAGCTTTCATAGTAGCTGCGGGCGGGCACATATTCTTTATCGTTAAAAGACAGCTGGGCCATGGCGAGCAAAGCCCGTGGCTGACGGGAATTTAAACGCAAAGAACGCTCAAAATAAGTCTTCGCTTGAGCCTGTTGGTTCAATTGTTGAGCCGTCAGACCAAGATTTTCGAAAACCCTAGAGCGTTCTGGGTACAGCGTGTCTTCTGAAGCTTTTAAATAAACCTCAAGGGCTTCTTTATAACGTTTTTGCTCAAACAGGAAACCACCGTAGTTGTTCAGCATACGGGCTTCGCCGCCACTGAGCGAGATGGCTTTGCGAAAATGGCTATCTGCCAGCTCAGGCTCCATCTCCGTCTGGAAAACAAAGCCTAAGGTTGCGTGCACATCCGCACTCGACGGATCTAAGTCCAGCGCTTGCTTGAGCGGCACCTTGGCACGCTCAGTATCGCCGTTGCGCAAATAGCCAAGCCCGAGTTGCATGTAAGCATCCCTGGCTTCTTCGCGACCTTTGTCGGTCTTTAGTGGATCAATATTACCGCCGGTTGAGACACAACCGGCCAACAGACTGGCGGCCAACAGCAAAAATGCAGGTCGCAAAGTCATGAGCGCACTCCCTCAGGTTCGATTGGCAGCAGAACTCGCGGCGTCAGTTTCGCTATTCAGCTGACGAACAGCAATATAACGCTCGCTGCGGCGGGTACGGTCCATGACCTGCCCCACCAGTTGCCCACATGCTGCATCAATATCTTCGCCTCGTGTGGTGCGGACTGTGACATTGTGCCCAGCTTTGTGTAACAAGTCCTGAAAACGGCGAATAGCGTTATTGCTAGGACGCTCGTAGCCAGAATGAGGAAACGGGTTGAAAGGAATCAGGTTGATCTTGCAAGGCACGTCTTTGAGCAGAGCGATCATCTCATCAGCGTGCTGCGGGGTATCGTTTACGTCCTTGAGCAGGGTGTACTCGATGGTCAGAACACGCTTCTCACCTAAACGCGAAATGTAGCGCTTGCAGGCAGCCAGCAGCATCTCAAGCGGGTACTTCTTGTTAATGGGTACCAGCTTATTACGCAACTCATCGTTTGGTGCATGCAGAGAAAGCGCAAGGGAAACGTCGATGACCTCAGCAAGCTTGTCAATCATCGGCACAACACCCGATGTCGACAAAGTCACCTTGCGCTTGGAAATGCCGTAACCGAGGTCGTCCATCATGATTTTCATGGCGGCGACAACGTTATCGAAGTTAAGCAGCGGCTCCCCCATGCCCATCATCACCACGTTGGTGATAGCACGGTCGATTTTTGCCGGAACGGTGCCAAAGGATTTATTAGCGATCCAGACTTGACCGATGATTTCAGCCGACGTCAGGTCACTGTTAAATCCCTGCTTACCCGTGGAGCAGAAGCTGCAATCCAGGGCACAACCTGCCTGGGATGACACACAAAGCGTGCCCCGTGATCCCTGCGGGATATACACGGTTTCAACGCAACTGCCTGATGCCACGCGCACAACCCACTTGCGAGTGCCATCGGACGAAATATCTTCGCTGACCACTTCAGGCCCGCGAATTTCAGCAGAAGCTTTGAGCTTTTCGCGCAAAGCTTTGCCGATATTGGTCATGGCGTCGAAATCATCGACGCCAAAGTGGTGAATCCACTTCATGATCTGACCGGCACGGAAGCGCTTTTCCCCGATCTGTTCGAAGAATTGCTCCAGTTCCTGCTGGGTTAAACCCAGAAGATTTGTTTTACCGGTCGATTGTGTCATGGCCTCACCCTCACCCATTTCGCTTAGCGAATGCGTGCGCAAACTTCAGTTTCAGAGAAGAAGTAAGCGATTTCGCGAGCAGCAGAAGCTTCGGAGTCGGAACCGTGAACAGCGTTTTCGTCGATGGAAACAGCGAAATCAGCACGGATGGTGCCTGGAGCTGCTTCTTTCGGGTTGGTAGCGCCCATCAGCTCACGGTTAGCCAGAACTGCGTTCTCGCCTTCCAGAACCTGAACGATAACCGGGCCGGAAGTCATGAATGCAACCAGGTCCTTGAAGAAGCCACGCTCGCTGTGCTCAGCGTAGAAACCAGCAGCTTCGCGCTCGGACAGCTGTACCATCTTAGAAGCAACGACACGCAGGCCGGCTTTTTCGAAACGGCTGGTGATCTCACCGATAACGTTTTTAGCAACGGCATCCGGCTTGATGATGGAGAAAGTACGTTGAACAGCCATGGGAAACTCCAAAAACAGTTATTTAGCAAAAATTAAACCCGCGAATTATACGCGGGTTCATGTCAAAAGCGTAGGTCGCTGGCCAGATAGCCTTCAATCGGCTTCTTCGATCCAGGCGGCCTGAATGGCCTCTAACACTTTCTCTCCTGCCCGTTGCGGGTCGTCATCGAACCCCGGCAAGGCTACGACCCACTTGTGCAGATCGACAAAATTGACGTAGCGCGGATCAACATCCGGTTTGGAATCGGCTAACTGAATGGCAATTTCCAGCACATCAACCCATTTCAGACTCATCACAACTCCTCGACTCAATGGGGCGCTTCAGCGGCGTGATTGAGGGAATACTTGGGAATCTCAACAGTCAGATCTTCATCTCCGACGATAGCCTGACAGGATAACCGGGACTGCGCCTCAAGCCCCCAAGCCTTATCCAGCATATCCTCTTCAAGATCATCCAGCTCGTTCAACGAGTCGAAGCCCTCGCGGATGATGCAGTGGCAGGTGGTGCAGGCGCATACGCCGCCACAGGCACTTTCAATCTCGATGTGGTTATCGTGCGCCACATCCAGAATGGATGTACCGGGCTCAACTTCAACCACTAACCCTTCCGGACACAGCACTGCGTGGGGCAGGAAAATGACCTGGGGCATGTTTATTCCTCAATCTCGTTTAGATTACGACCAGCCAGCGCGGCCTTGACGGTTGCATCCAAGCGACGAGCCGCAAAGGCATCGGTCACCTGCGTCAGGCGCTTAGTCTGCTGCTCGATGGCAAAACCGTCGTTACCGGCCATCAATTCACGCAGCTGCTCCATTTGCAGTCCGATGGCTAAGCGCTCTTCTTCACTCAGCAAGCGCTCACCATCCACCTGCAAAGCGCCTTCAACTGCCTCAAGCAGACGCTGCGCATCAACTTGCTGCTCACGCAGCACACGAGCGGCCTTGTCTTCACCGGCATTACTGAAGGAATCCTGCAACATGCGGGCAATTTCGCCATCGGTCAGGCCGTAAGACGGCTTCACCTGAATACTGGACTCCACACCCGAGGTTAGCTCACGGGCCGAGACACTGAGCAAACCATCAGCATCCACCTGGAACGTAACCCGGATTTTTGCTGCGCCAGCGACCATAGGTGGAATGCCGCGCAACTCGAATCGAGCCAAAGAACGGCAATCGCTGATCAGCTCACGCTCACCTTGCAACACATGAATCATCATGGCCGTTTGGCCATCTTTATACGTGGTGAATTCTTGAGCCCGCGCCACTGGAATGGTGGTATTGCGCGGAATCACCTTCTCCATCAATCCGCCCATGGTCTCAAGACCAAGCGACAGCGGAATTACGTCCAGCAGCAAGAGTTCTTCGCCCTCACCGCGACGGTTACCCGCCAAGGCATCAGCCTGAATAGCAGCACCAACTGCCACCACCTGATCCGGATCGATATCCGTCAGTGGTTCGCGACCGAACAACTCACCCACCGCTTCACGCACACGCGGTACACGAGTCGAGCCGCCAACCATGACAACAGCTTTGACATCTTCGAGCTCGATCGCAGCGTCACGCACCGCACGGCGACACGCTTTAAGACTGCGACTGATCAAAGGTTCAATCAGCTGATCAAAATGGGCACGAGTCAACACACCACTCCAACCGGCATAGGCCACCTCAGTGGAATCTGCTGTCGTCAGAGCCTCTTTAGCCGCACAAGCAGTGGCTAGCAGGGCACGCTGCTCACTCGGGCTGAGATTAGTGGAAAGGCCGGCTTGAGCGACAATCCAGCCTGCGACCAAGTGGTCGAAGTCATCACCACCCAGCGCCGTATCCCCACCGGTTGCCAACACTTCGAACACCCCACCCGTCAGGCGCAGGATGGAAATATCAAACGTTCCACCACCCAGGTCGTAGATCGCCACAACACCTTCGGCTTTTTGATCCAAACCGTAAGCAACCGCCGCGGCAGTGGGTTCATTGAGCAGTCGTAGCACGGTCAGCCCAGCCAGTCGCGCAGCATCCTTAGTCGCCTGGCGCTGAGCATCATCGAAATAAGCCGGGACCGTGATTACAGCCCCCACCAGTTCACCACCGAGCGCCTCTTCACCACGCTGACGCAGCACTTTGAGAATTTCAGCAGAAACCTCAACCGGACTCTTTGCGCCCTGCACCGTGTCAATAAAAGGCATGTGCGACTCACCTTCGACAAAACGGTACGGCAACTGCTCGCCCAGCTGCTTAACATCAGCCAGACCACGCCCAACCAGACGCTTGACGGAGAGCACAGTGTTGAACGGATCGCTGGATGCAGCCTCTTTCGCGCGCGCACCGACCTCAACGCGATCAGCGTGATAACGAACAGCAGAAGGCAGAATGACCCGCCCATCCGCATCAGCAAGTGGCGCGCTCAGACCGCTGCGCACAGCGGCAACAAGAGAATTGGTTGTCCCAAGATCAATCCCAACCGTGAGCTTGCGCTGGTGTGGTTTTGGGCTTTGTCCGGGCTCAGCGATCTGCAGTAAGGCCATGTTGATCAGTGCTTAAATCAGGGGCGCAACGGGGCGCAGGGGCATTAATCGTCGAGGCGCTCTTCCAGCTGGCGCACCTCGTGGGAAAGCTTGTCCAGGAACTGCATACGGCGCATCAGGCGCTCAGCCTCTTCGCGCTGCGCTGCATCTTCCCAGCAAGCGGCAAAACGCTCATTGAGCTCGTCCTGAGCTGACTTGAGCCGACGCTTGAACTGACTGACACCTGAGATATCAGCGCTGTCCTGAAGATCCTCAAGCTCCTCACGCCACTGCATTTGCTGCATAAGGAATTCAGGGTCGTGCACCGTTACCTCTAGCGGTAACTCACCGCCTTTAAGCGCCAACAGATAGCGGGCACGTTGCGGGGCACTTTTCAGGACTTGATAGGCTTCGTTCAGACTGGCTGAGCGCTCCAGCGCGAGGCGTTGCTCACGCTCGGATGCATCTGCAAAGCGATCCGGATGAACATGACGCGCCATCTCACGATAGCGGGCGCTGAGCAGATCCAGATCCAGCTTAAACTCAGGTTGCAAGTCGAACAGTGCAAAATGGCACGGGCTGCCGCTACGAATCTCAGACATTGAAGCTTTCGCCGCAGCCGCACTCACCACGCACATTTGGGTTATTGAACTTGAAGCCTTCGTTCAAACCCTCTTTGACAAAGTCCAGCTCTGTGCCGTCAAGGTAAACCAAGCTCTTAGGGTCGATGACGACTTTCACACCATGGGCTTCGTATACCTGATCTTCGCTGGCGGCTTCGTCAACGAACTCAAGCACATAGGCCAAACCGGAACAGCCTGTTGTGCGAACCCCCAAACGAATGCCTACACCCTTACCGCGCCCCTCAAGGGAACGACGCACATGGGCAGCAGCCGCTTCAGTCATGCTGATAGCCATCGACTACCTCCTTAGAGCAGGCCTTTCTTCTGCTTGTAATCGCGAACAGCAGCCTTGATGGCATCTTCAGCGAGTACTGAGCAGTGGATCTTCACTGGCGGCAGTGCAAGTTCTTCAGCCAACTCAGTGTTCTTGATGGTTTCTGCCTCATCCAGGGTCTTACCCTTCATCCACTCGGTAGCGAGGGAGCTGGATGCGATTGCGGAACCGCAACCGTAGGTTTTGAACTTGGCGTCTTCAATGACACCCTGCTCATTCACCTTGATCTGCAGACGCATTACGTCACCACACGCCGGAGCACCGACCATGCCGGTGCCGACATCAGGATCAGCCGCATCCATCTTGCCGACGTTGCGGGGGTTTTCGTAGTGGTCAATGACCTTGTCACTGTAAGCCATGCTGGTATTCCTCTCTCATCAGGGACTGCTCACCGGCAGCCTTAGTGTGCAGCCCACTCGACTTTGGTCAGGTCCACACCTTCTTTAAACATATCCCACAGCGGCGAAAGCTCGCGCAGCTTGGTGACCGCCTCGCGCACTTTCTGCGCGGCGTAGTCAATTTCTTCCTCGGTCGTAAAGCGGCCGAAGGTGAAACGAATGGAGCTGTGTGCCAGCTCGTCATTACGCCCCAACGCACGCAGCACGTAGGAAGGCTCCAGCGAGGCCGAAGTACAGGCCGAACCGGAAGAAACAGCGAGGTCTTTGAGCGCCATGATCAGCGACTCACCCTCAACATAGTTGAAGCTCAGATTGAGGTTGTGCGGTACGCCAGAAGTCAGACTGCCGTTAACGTACAGCTCTTCCAGATCTTCAAGCTGCTTGTAGAAACGGTCGCGCAGGCCTTTGATGCGCTGGTTTTCCTGCACCATTTCTTCTTTAGCAATGCGGAATGCTTCGCCCATACCAACGATTTGGTGAGTCGCCAGAGTGCCTGAACGCATGCCACGCTCATGACCGCCACCGTGGATCTGCGCTTCGAGACGCACGCGCGGTTTACGACGCACATACAGAGCACCGATACCTTTCGGGCCGTAGGTTTTGTGTGCCGAGAAGGACATCAGATCGACTTTCAGGGTATTGAGGTCAATCTCGACCTTACCAGTCGCCTGAGCAGCATCAACATGGAAGAACACGCCACGGGCACGGGTCAGTTCACCAATTGCAGCGATATCGTTAACGCTACCGATTTCGTTATTGACCATCATGACCGACACCAGAATGGTGTCCTCACGCAGGGCAGCCTCGATCATCGCTGGGGTGATCAGGCCTTCTTCAGTCGGGTCCAGATAAGTCACTTCAAACCCTTCACGCTCCAGTTGGCGCATGGTGTCGAGGACAGCCTTGTGCTCAATTTTGGAGGTAATCAGGTGCTTACCTTTGGACTTGTAGAACTCAGCCACGCCTTTGATAGCAAGGTTGTCCGACTCGGTGGCACCGGAAGTCCAGACGATCTCACGTGGATCAGCATTGACCAGCTCAGCCACCTGGCGGCGAGCGTTCTCAACAGCCTCTTCAGCTTTCCAGCCAAAGACGTGGGAACGGGACGCTGGGTTACCGAAATTACCGTCAACCAGCAGGCAGTCACTCATTTTTTGCGCAACTCGCGGATCAACCGGAGTGGTCGCGGAGTAATCGAGATAAATCGGCAATTTCATCAACTTTCTCCTAATCAGGTATCTGGCCCGTCGGCCTGCGCCCCACCCTCAATCAACGGCGGACGCTTGAATCTTGTCCAGGTGCGGCGCCCCATTACTGCAACGGCGCTGATCCTGACGCAGAGCTACTTCCTGCACTTCACTACGAGTAACCAGATCAGCCAGGCTGATGCCACTCAAAAACTCATGAATTCGCTGACTCAGATCGCACCACAAGTGGTGAGTCAGACAGGTATCACCAGCATGGCAATCCCCCTGCCCCTGACAGCGCGTGGCATCGACCGATTCATTCACTGCATCAATCACTTCTGCCACCTGAATCCCGCGCATATCACGGGACAACTGGTAACCACCGCCTGGGCCGCGCACACTGGAAACCAGATTGCTACGGCGAAGCTTGGCAAACAGCTGCTCCAGATAAGAAAGAGAAATACCCTGCCGCTCGGAAATGTCAGCTAGAGATACAGGCCCACGCTGGGCATGCAGCGCCAGATCGAGCATGGCAGTGACGGCGTATCGGCCTTTAGTGGTTAATCGCATGAGGGATTACCGCGTGATCGCAACAGGCTGCGATTATGCAATTCCCGAGCATTTAAGTCAACTATAAGACCCAGCACGCTAGTCGGGATTAAGTTGCATATGAGGGCGCACATCATAGCAAGTTGCTCGCCCTCACGCTATCAAACCTGCGGCTTCGCCACCTCTTTGACCACCCCATCGAAATCTTCGTCACGCAACTGTGGCAACTCACCAGCACAGTAGTCACTACCCAGTGATTTCAGCGCGCCACACATACCCTCAAGACGCTCATCCACCACATGCAGGTGATCCAACAACTGACCAATGGCACGCGCCACAGGGTCAGGCATGTCCTGACCAACACCATAAGCATCGAAACCAAACTTCTCAGCAATTGCCTGACGCTTAGCCTCCCGCTCATCATCTGCCTTGACGATGATCCGTCCCGGTATCCCCACCGCAGTCGCCCCTGCCGGCACTGCCTTAGTCACCACAGCATTTGAGCCTATCTTAGCCCCTGCCCCAACCGTAAAAGGACCAAGGACCTTGGCACCCGCCCCGACGACCACGCCATCTTCAAGCGTAGGATGGCGCTTACCCTTGTTCCAACTGGTCCCTCCCAGGGTAACCCCTTGGTAAAGGGTTACATCATTGCCAATCTCGGCAGTCTCACCGATCACAATGCCCATGCCGTGATCAATGAAGAAACGACGACCAATTTTCGCACCCGGATGAATCTCAATTCCGGTCATCCAACGCCCGAAATTGGACACCAAACGCGCCAGCCACTTCCAGCCAGACGTCCACAGCGCATGGGCGATACGGTGTAACCAGACCGCATGTAACCCCGGATAACAGGTCACCACTTCGAACGCATTACGTGCAGCCGGATCACGGTGAAACACACTGCGAATATCTTCGCGCATACGTTCAAACATCTGCTTTCTCCTGAGCAGGCAACTCACCCCGCGCAGCCTTGACCGTTTCGGTCAGAATTCCACGCAAAATATTCATCTCAAGTTTACTCACCTGACTGCGCCCATAGAGCCTGCGTAAGCGACTCATCAGGTGGCGCGGCTTCGCCGGGTCCAGAAAGCGAATCTCAATTAACGCCTGCTCCAGATGCGCATAGAAAGACTCCAACTCGTCCGCTGTTACCGGTTGCGAGCTCTGCACCGCAGTAGCTTCGAATTTCTGCTGCTTAGTCGGCTGATTACTGGCAGCCAGCCAAGCCATGCGCACTTCATAGGCCAACACCTGAACTGCAGCCGCCAAATTAAGCGAGCTGAACTCAGGGTCAGACGGAATGTGGACGTGATAATGGCAACGCTGTAACTCTTCATTAGTCAGCCCAGCGTACTCACGCCCGAACACCAGAGCCACCTCACCCCCCTGAGCCGCCTGTTCGCAGGCAGTGACCCCGCACTCCCGCGGATCGAGCAAAGGCCAGGGAATGCGGCGGTCACGAGCACTGGTACCCAACACCACATTACAGCCAACCAAAGCTTCCTCAAGTGTCTGCACGACCTGCGCAGAGTCCAGCACATCTGTAGCCCCCGAAGCCCGGGCCACCGCCTCCGAGCTTGGAAACTCAACCGGATCAACCAGAACGAGACGTGACAGCCCCATGTTCTTCATGGCGCGCGCAGCCCCACCGATATTTCCCGGATGACTGGTATTAACCAGGACGACTCGAATTTTTTCCAGCACCACAAACGCTCACAGACAGGGTTTAGATCGATAAATCTTACAGAACCGTCTCACCTTGCGCCATTCAGGCCACAGCGCACACTTCATTAATGTTTCGTTTCTGATAGAATGATCGGCTTTCTTTAAAGCCCCAGGTGAACCTCCATGCAGCCCATGCTGAATATCGCGCTGCGCGCAGCCCGTAGCGCCGGCGAAATGATTTTCCGCTCAACCGAACGCTTGGACGTTATTTCGGTCGACGAGAAAGAAGCCAAAGATTATGTCAGCGAAATCGACCGTTCAGCAGAACAGCTGATTGTTCAGGCGCTGCGCAAGGCCTATCCGAATCATGGCATTCTCGGCGAAGAAAGCGGCCTTAGCGAAGGCAGCGGTGACGGCGCTGATTACCTGTGGATCATTGACCCACTGGACGGTACCACCAACTTCCTGCGGGGCATCCCCCACTACGCGGTGAGCATTGCCTGCAAATACCGTGGCCGCCTGGAACACGCCGTTGTGCTCGACCCCGTCCGCCAAGAAGAATTTACCGCAAGCCGTGGTCGCGGCGCGGCACTTAACGGTCGCCGCCTGCGCGTAGGCAATCGCAAGAGCCTCGAAGGGGCATTGCTGGGCACAGGTTTCCCGTTCCGCGACAGCCAGATGGAAAACCTGGAAAACTACTTGGGCATGTTCCGTTCCCTGGTTGGCCAAACCGCAGGCATCCGCCGCGCAGGCGCTGCCAGCCTGGACCTTGCCTACGTTGCAGCTGGTCGCTTCGATGCCTTCTGGGAGTTCGGCCTGTCCGAGTGGGACATGGCTGCAGGTGCACTGCTGATTCAGGAAGCAGGCGGCTTGGTCAGTGACTTCAGCGGTGGCCATGAATTCTTGGAAAAAGGCCAAGTGGTTGCCGGTAACACCAAGTGCTTCAAAGCCGTTCTGACTGCTATTCAGCCGCATCTTTCCGCTTCACTGAAGCGCTGAAAAGACCAATAAAAAAGCGCCCTTCCGGGCGCTTTTTTATGCCTGACGCGTACGCTCTCACTGCGCAGCTGCTGCGGCCGACGCTTCCTCGGCCAACACAAGCTGCCCATCACGCACCGGAATCTGCCGTCCTGGGTCTTGCGCCATACGCACCTGACCGACTTTGCCATCCAGCTCATATTTAACGTCGTAACCCACTAGCTTCTCACTGGTATCCGTAACGGTATTGCAACGGGTCTCAGTGGTTGTGTAAGTATCTTTTTGCTGCAAATGCTCTTGGGCTTTGTTACCTGCGTAGCCCCCTCCGACGGCACCTGCAACAGTGGCAATCTTCTTGCCAGTACCACCTCCGACCTGATTACCCAACAAGCCACCTACCACAGCGCCAATCGCAGTACCCGCAATCTGATGCTGATCCTTCACGGGCGCCTGCCGCGTTACCGCAACATCTTTGCAGACCTCGCGTGGAGTCTTGATGGTTTCCATGACCGGTTTCACAGCCAGTACCTGGGCATACTCAGGCGCACTGACCATGTTGTACGTAGCAACAGCACCACCGGCCGTAACGCCTACCGCGCCTAATACAGCACCCGCCAACATTGATTTGTTCATCTCAAGCTCCTTGAGCTACTTGGTTGCTCACGTTCCTTTGAGCATAAAAAAACCGGGCAAGTTCACAACTTACCCGGCCTTTTATCGACAAACGGACAGATCGTACTAGATCAAGGACGATCATCCACCTCTTCAGTCACCGCAGGCGGGATCAAGTCCTCTACTCGCAGCTTCAACCACACCAGAACGGTTGCTCCGATGTAAACCGACGAGTAAGTCCCCACAACCACACCCACCAACAGCGCCAGTGCGAAGTTAGCCAGGGTGTCGCCACCGAACACCAGCAACGCGATCAGCGCCAGTGCAGTGGAGAACGAAGTAGCCATGGTACGCAACAGGGTCTGAGTAACCGAGATATCGATGTTCTCGATCAAGTCAGCCTTGCGCAGTACACGGAAGTTCTCACGGATACGGTCATAGATAATGATCGTGTCGTTCAGCGAGTAACCGATCATCGCCAGTACCGCAGCCAACACTGTCAGGTCGAATGGGATCTCAAAGAACGCCAGGATACCCAGCGTAATCACGGTATCGTGAGCCAGAGAGGCCACCGCCCCCACACCAAACTTCCACTGAAAACGGAAAGCCAAGTAGAGCATGATCCCGCCCAAGGCCAGCAGCGCCGCCAGGCCACCCTGGTCACGCAGCTCCTCACCCACCTGCGGGCCTACGAACTCCACACGCTTAACTTCAAAGCCGGTGTCCGGGTCAATCTTGCGCAGCGCCTCAGCGACCTTAGTGCCCAGCTGCGGATCGTCGCCCGCCATACGCACCAGCACATCAGTGGTCGCGCCAAAGCTCTGCACGACAGCGTCGGTGTAGCCCGCCTGCCCCAGCTCACGCTTGATCAGCTCAAGATCAGCTGCCTTCTCGTATTTGAGCTCAATCAGCGTACCGCCAGTAAAGTCCAGACCGAAGTTAAGCCCTTTGGCAAACAAAGCACCCAGACCGATAACGGTCAGCACCAAAGTGATGGCGAACGCAACATTGCGGATCGCCATGAAACGAATGGTTGATTTGATAATGGCCATTGGTCAGATCCACAGTTTCTTGAAGTTACGACCACCGAAGATCAGGTTGACCATGCCGCGAGTGAACATGATCGCTGTAAACATGGATGTCAGAATCCCCAGCGACAGTGTCACAGCAAAGCCCTTGATCGGACCGGAGCCCAGCGCGAACAGAATGCCCCCAACCAGCAGCGTGGTCAGGTTACTGTCGATAATTGCGGTATAGGCACGATCGAAACCTTCATGGATCGCACGCTGCACCGACAGACCATTATTCAGTTCTTCACGTATGCGTGAGTAGATCAGTACGTTGGCGTCCACCGCCATACCCAGCGTCAGCACAATACCGGCAATACCTGGCAAGGTCAGGGTGGCACCAATTACTGACATCAGGCCAACCAACAGCGCCAGGTTGAACGCCAGAGCAACTGTAGCCAGCACGCCGAAGAACTTGTAGATGATCACAATGAACACCGACACGAACACCATGGCCCACCAGGTGGACTCGATACCCTTGGCAATGTTCTCAGCACCCAGGCTTGGGCCGATTGTGCGCTCTTCAGCGAAGTACATCGGGGCTGCCAGACCACCAGCGCGCAGCAGCAGCGCCAGCTCAGAAGACTCACCCTGGCCATCCAGACCGGTAATACGGAACTGGCTACCCAGCGGCGACTGGATGGTTGCCAGGCTGATGATCTGCTTCTCTTCTTTAAACGACTGAACAGCAACCTCTTGCTCAACACCGTCAACAACCTGCTTGGTGTACTGAGTAACCGGCTTCTGCTCAATGAAGATCACCGCCATGCTGCGGCCCACATTATTGCGGGTCGCACGGGACATCAGCTCACCGCCGTGGCCATCCAGACGGATGTTCACTTGCGGGCGGCCGTTTTCGTCGTAACTGGCTTGAGCATCCGTTACCTGATCACCCGTGATGATCAGGCTGCGCTCCAACGCAACAGGCGGGCGGCCAGCCTGACGGAAACCGAAAGACTCAGTGGCAGCACGCGGTGCATCAATCTCAGCCTCAAGGCGGAACTCAAGGCTGGCCGTTTTACCCAAAATACGCTTGGCTTCTGCGGTGTCCTGCACGCCCGGCAGCTCAACCACGATACGGTTAGCACCCTGACGCTGAACCAACGGCTCAGCCACGCCCAGTTCGTTCACACGGTTACGAACGGTGGTCAGGTTCTGCTTGATCGAATATTCGCGAATCTCACTAAGACGCGCCTGAGTCAGCGCCAGATTAAGGATCTGCTGATCACCACGGGTATTGGTGGTCATGTCGAAATCGGTAAATTCTTTGCGGATCAGCGACTGCGCCTTTTCGAGCGAGTCACTGTCAGCAAACCCCAGCTGGAAGCCGTTTTCCTGCGCTGGCAGGGTACGGTAGCGAACGCGCTCTTTACGCAGCAGGGTTTTAACTTCACTTTCGTAGACTTTCAGACGTGCCGTGATGGCCTTCTCCATGTCCACTTCAAGCAGGAAGTGCACACCACCCGAGAGGTCAAGGCCCAGCTTCATTGGGCTGGCGCCTACAGAGCGCAGCCAGTCTGGCGTAGTAGGTGCCAGGTTCAGTGCCACGACATAGTCGTCGCCCATGGCCTTACGCACAATGTCCTTAGCTGGCAGTTGGTCAGCCATACGCGTCAGGCGTAGCAGACCGCCCCGCTCACTCACCTCACTGCCTTTTACAGCGATGCCGGCGGCTTCAAGGGCGCTGGTGGCCTTACTTAAAGACGACTCATCGACCTTCAGCGCAGTACTGGCGCCACTGACCTGAATGGCAGGATCATCCGGATAGAGGTTGGGTGCGGAATAAATCAGACCGATTGCCAATACGGCAAGAATCAGAATGTATTTCCACAAGGGGTATTTGTTCAGCATGGAACCGCCCGTTATGAAGCGGGGCGCTAATGAGCGCCCCGTCGATGGTGAAAGTCTGTCGCTTAGATAGCCTTCAGCGTGCCTTTCGGCAGAGATGCTGCGATGGCTACTTTCTGAATCTTCAGCTCTACGGTGTCGGACACTTCGATTACCACGAAGTCATCAGAAACCTTGGATACCTTACCGGCAATACCGCCGCTGGTAACAACCTCGTCGCCTTTTTGCAGGCCGCCGATCAGGGATTTGTGCTCTTTCGCACGCTTGGCTTGTGGGCGCCAGATCATCAGATAAAAGATGACCAGGAAGCCGAGCAGGAATACCCACTCAAAACCAGTACCGGCAGCACCAGCAGCCGGAGCAGCACCTTCAGCGTAAGCTGCGGGGATAAAGAAACTCATGTAACACTCCTGTAGCAAAGGACTTAATACGTCTAGAAATCAATCCAGTGGTGGGGTTGGAAGGCCCCGCTTGGCGTAGAAGGCATCGACAAAGGCGGCCAATGTACCTTGTTGAATTGCCTCACGCAAACCAGCCATCAGCACCTGATAATGGCGCAAGTTATGGATGGTGTTGAGCATGCTACCGAGCATTTCACCGCATTTATCAAGATGATGCAGATATGCGCGGGAGAAATGTTTGCAGGTGTAACAATCACAGGTCGGATCCAGCGGTGAATCGTCGTGTTTGTGCACCGCATTGCGAATTTTCAGAACACCGGTATCAATAAACAGGTGGCCGTTGCGAGCATTGCGAGTCGGCATCACGCAGTCAAACATATCTACACCGCGGCGCACGCCTTCTACCAGGTCTTCCGGCTTACCAACGCCCATCAGGTAACGTGGCTTGTCGCTCGGCAGGCGCGGCGGCAAGTAATCCAGCACCTTGATCATTTCTTCTTTCGGCTCACCGACGGACAAACCACCAATGGCGTATCCGTCGAAGCCAATTTCATTCAGGCCTTCCAAAGAGCGCATGCGCAACTCTTCGTGCATACCACCCTGAACAATACCGAACAGTGCAGCAGTGTTATCGGCATGGGCCTCTTTCGAGCGTTTGGCCCAACGCAGCGAAAGCTCCATTGAGCGCTTGGCTACATCAAACTCAGCGGGATACGGTGTGCACTCGTCGAAGATCATCACAATGTCAGAGCCCAGATCACGCTGAACCTGCATCGACTCTTCTGGCCCCATAAATACTTTGGCGCCATCCACAGGAGAGGCGAAGTAGACGCCCTCTTCCTTAATTTTGCGCATTGCACCAAGGCTGAACACTTGAAAGCCGCCCGAGTCTGTCAGGATCGGCCCTTGCCACTGCATAAAATCGTGCAGGTCACCGTGACGTTTGATCACCTCGGTACCAGGGCGCAACCACAGGTGGAAGGTGTTACCCAGAATGATCTGCGCACCAATGCCTTCAATATCACGGGGCAGCATGCCCTTTACGGTGCCGTAGGTACCAACCGGCATGAAGGCCGGGGTTTCGACCACGCCACGGGGAAAGGTCAGACGACCACGACGGGCCTTGCCCTCAGTCGCCAACAATTCAAAAGACATGCGACAGGTGCGTGTCATAGCTGTTCCTCTGGCCCGCGTGGTGCGGGATTACGGGTGATGAACATAGCATCACCGTAGCTGAAAAATCGGTATTGGTTATCCACAGCCGCTTTGTAAGCCGCCATGGTTTCCGGGTAGCCCGCGAACGCTGAAACCAGCATCAGCAGGGTGGACTCCGGCAAATGGAAGTTGGTCACCAAGGCATCAACCACATGCAGCGGCCTACCGGGGTAGATGAAGATATCGGTGTCACCACTGAACGCCTTTAACTCCCCATCGCGGGCAGCGGTTTCCAGTGAACGCACACTGGTCGTTCCCACTGCAATCACCCGACCACCACGGGCGCGGCATGCTGCCACTGCATCCACCACGGCCTGAGTAACTTCGAGCCACTCACTGTGCATATGGTGATCTTCAATGCGCTCAACCCGCACCGGCTGGAAAGTACCAGCACCTACGTGCAATGTAACAAATGCTCGCTGAACACCTTTGGCCTCAAGTGCAGCCAACAGTTCATCATCAAAATGCAATCCCGCAGTGGGCGCAGCCACCGCTCCAGAACGTTGCGCATAGACCGTCTGGTAACGCTCACGGTCAGCGTTTTCGTCGGGGCGGTCAATGTAGGGTGGAAGCGGCATGTGGCCGACCCGATCCAACAGCGGCAGCACCTCTTCATTGAAGCGCAGCTCGAACAGCGAATCGTGACGCGCCACCATCTCCGCCTCGCCACCGCCATCAATCAAAATGACTGAGCCGGGCTTAGGGGATTTGCTCGCCCGCACATGGGCCAGCACGCGATGGCTGTCCAGCACACGCTCAACCAGCACTTCCAACTTGCCGCCTGAAGCCTTTTGCCCAAATAAACGCGCCGGAATCACACGGGTGTTGTTAAACACCATCAAATCTCCAGGACGCAGATAATCGAGCACGTCAGCGAAGTGTTTATGGGCCAGCTCTCCGGTTGGACCATCCAGCACCAGCAAGCGGCTAGCGCGCCGTTCGGCAAGTGGGTGGCGGGCAATCAGGGAATCTGGAAGCTCGAAATTGAAGTCGGCGACGCGCATGTTTAGGCAGGGGATCATCTAGCAGGGCCGCGAAGCTTACCGGAAAACACAAATTCTAGCCACGTAATGCATTGACCAACTCGAATCGCATCCCTATACTGCGCCGCCATTGTGCCCCGGTGGCGGAATCGGTAGACGCGGCGGATTCAAAATCCGTTTTCGAAAGGAGTGGGAGTTCGAGTCTCCCCCGGGGCACCACTAAACAATCAGATTCTGGTAACGGAATCTGAATAAAAAACCGGCTTAAAGCCGGTTTTTTTGTGCCTGTGTTTTATCGACGAAACTGAGCGCAGTGATCCTCCTCCGGCTGCGCCGCCGTATACCAGACATAGTCCGCCGACTCAGACGCAACCTTGCTGCCGACATCAGCCAGGATCAGCGCCTGCAAGCCCTTATCAGCCTTAAGATCACGCAAGTGCAGCGGTACTCCGAGGTCGCGGCGTGCATGGTAGGCACCGGCGAACAGGATGCTCGGCTCTGGGGCAGCAATCATTGCTTCAGCCATACGGCGGTCGCGTTGTTGCTGAACGGCGAGCATGGCCGGGAGTTGGCTTTCGGGCAGGAGGTTGCAGTGGGAACTGCGGATTTGTTTAAACAGCCCTTCCTGCACCTTGGCGCGGGTTGAGTGTTCGCCAGTCAGTGTCGGGATGGTCTTATAGATATCCATCACTTCGCTGCGCTCAAGGTTGGCCGCCAACAGCGGATACGGCTGACGCACAGCGTATTGCACCAGCGGGCCGTAGAGTGACCAAGGCCAGCCTGGCTGCCAGTTCAGTGCGCGAATCATGTCGTCCGGCGCCTTACCTTGGGCAACAGCTGTGCGGACGCTATCGACTTTGCCTTGTTGGTCCGGTGTAAGCATTTCCAGCAGCAGGCTGCCCTGATCCCGCTGCGTGGCCAGTGCCCGCAGCAGCCAGAGCTGCAATGCATGATGATCAGGATTGTCATGGCGTTCGCCCACCAGCACCTTGGGCGCAGCAGCGAGGCGCTCCAGCAGTTGCTCCGGGCTCAACTCGTTGCCTGTGCGCAGCTCAATAATTTTGCCCAATTGCTCATGCTGCAAACCTTCACTGCCCTGCCACTGCGGCACAGACGGCAGTGACGCTTGGCAGGCCGTTAACAGTGCTAACACCAGTAAAAACGCGATACGCATACTTAGCCCTTATCAATAGGATTGGCTCATTTACATGGGCCGGATATTGGCTGGATCAACGCGCCACAATCAATGGGTGACCCCGCTCGGGATGCTGTTGTACCAACACCTCTAGCCCGAACACAGCTTGCAGTGCCTCTACACTCAGTACCTCGTTTGGACAACCCAAGGCATGGGGACGGCCGTTATTAAGCAGCAGCAGGCGATCGCAGTAACGGGCAGCCAGATTCAGATCATGCAGGATCACCAATGCGCTGGCGCCACTGGCGACAAACTCACGGGTAGCCTGCAAGGTGGTGTGCTGATGGAGGGGGTCCAGCATCGATGTGGGCTCGTCCAGCAGTAACACCTGCTCTGCTCCGGCAGGCCAGAGCTGGGCCAACACCCTTGCCAGATGCACACGCTGACGCTCGCCGCCGGAGAGCGCCAGATAGCTGCGCCCGAACAGGTGAGCAACATCCGCGGCCTCCAGCGCATGCCGGATAATTTCGGCGTCCTGCGCCTGGCCACTGGCGTGGGGCAGTCGTCCCATACCCACCACCTCTTCAACGCGAAAGGCAAAGTTCAGCGTGGACGATTGCGGTAACACCGCCAGCCGTCTGGCCCGCTCCGAACCGGCCCAGCTGTGCAGTGGGCGTTGCTCCAGCAACACCTGCCCGTGGCTCGGTTTCAGTTCACCACACAACGCGCCGAGCAGTGTGCTCTTACCTGTACCGTTGGGACCAAGCACGCCCAGCACTTCGCCTGCACGCAACTCCAGATTGATGCCTGCCAGCACCGTGGTCGAACCACGCTGCACGGCCAGATTCTCTGCCCGCAACATCAGGTTCGCCCCCGCACAAGTAGGTAAAGGAAGAACGGCGCACCAATCAGAGCCGTTACGATGCCAATCGGCAATTCAGCCGGAGCCAACGCCAAACGCGAAATCAGATCCGCCAGCAGTAACAAACAAGCCCCCGCCAACGCAGACGCTGGTAACAGCACGCGATGATCAGGCCCGACCATCAGCCGCACCAAATGGGGAATCACCAGACCTATAAAGCCGATCATCCCCGCTGCCGCCACCGCAGCACCAACGCCCAGCGCCGTGCAGAACACCAGTTCAGCCTTGACCCGCTCCACCGAAAAGCCCAGATGCCGCGCTTCAGACTCCCCCAGTAACAGCGCATTCAACGCTTTGGCCCGGCGTGGTAGCCACAGTGCAACTGCCGCAGTGACGATCAGCAGGGGCCAAAATCGGGCGTAGCTCGCCCCGTTCAAGCTGCCAAGTCCCCAAGAGGTCAGGCTGCGCAACGTGGCATCGTCGGCCAGGTAGGTGAACAACCCGATCACTGCGCCGGATAGCGCAGTAAAAGCAATGCCGGCCAACAACATGGTCGCCACATTGGTTTCACCATTGCGACGCCCCAGGCTGTATACCAGTGCCGTCACGCCCAAGCCGCCGATAAAGGCGAAGAGAGAAAGCAGGTACGGCTCAAGCACTTTAGGCAAACCACCGATCAGCGTAACGCCGCCGACAATCGCCAGTGAGGCGCCCAACGCAGCGCCACTGGCCACACCAATCAGCCCTGGGTCCGCCAGTGGGTTGCGAAACAGCCCCTGCATGGCCACGCCACACAGCGCCAGCACTGCCCCCACCAATACGCCGAGCAGGGTTCTGGGCAGACGAATCTCACTCAGAATCAATTCAGCTTGAGCCAATCCCTCCCCGCCTATTGGTAGCCCCAATAAACGAAGGCCAGCCTTGAGCGTATCCAACAGAGCAAGGTTGATCGGCCCAAACGCAAGCGAAGCCCACAGTGAAACCAATAGCAGCAGTGCCAACGCGACAAACAACAGCCGCGGCCGGATCAATGGACTCATAAAGCCGACTTAGCGTCTGACGGGACTGACGTGGTTCCGGGATAAAACAGCGCTGAGATTTCACTCAGGGCGTCTGGCAAACGTGGCCCGAGCCCGCCTACCAGCAAAGTGGGATCAATCACCAGCAAGCGCCCTTCAGTTGCAGCCTTGGTGGCTGCCAGGGCGGGGTTCTGGCTGAGCAATGCCTTTTGCGCCGCCTCACCGGCCAGCTGTCGGTCTGCGATCAGTACCACGTCCGGGTTCAGGCCCAGCAGCGCTTCGGTGGAAAGCGCCTTGTAACCTTCGTGCGTGGCCAGGTTACGCCCACCTGCATGGGCCACCAGCCAGTCAGCGACCGTATCCCTCCCCCCAGCCATCGGGCTGGCTCCGGCATGCCCGATCAGAATCACAACGCCAGGGGCTGACTGCTTTTTCTGCACATCGGTCAGCCACGCTTGCTGCTGCGCCAAGCGCTGCTGATAAGCACTAAACACCTGCTCTGCCCGGCCCTTATCACCGAGCAACTCACCAACATACTGCAAGTTAGCGTGCAGGCTGTTCAACTCTGGCTGTGAGGACAGCGACTGAACTTTCACCCCGGCGCTGCGCAGTTGCGCCAGCACAGGCGGCGGGCCCATCTCCTCAGTACCGAGCACAACGTCGGGGCGCAACGCCAAAATGCCTTCGGCAGCCAGTTGCCGCTGGTAGCCCACGCTTGGCAGTTTTGTCAGGGACGCAGGGTGGCGGCTGGTACTGTCTACCCCCACCAGATGACGTTCGCCGCCCAATTCGACCACCCACTCACTCAACGAACCACCGGCGGTGATCCAACGCTGCGGCAATGGCTCATCCGCCAGGGCCGCAGTGGCCAACATTACACTCGCGCACACCGCGATTACTGCATTCAAGGCTTTCATGTCTGCTCTCTGCAATCGGAATAACAGACGACTGCACCCGCAGCCGTCTGAACGGGCTTAGATGCTCAGGGCCGGGGCTTCTTCGGCCAGCGCACGCCACGTTTCCAGCTCTGGTACACCTGGCTTACGCGCACCAAAGAGCTGCAATACCAACTCACCGTCCGCATCAAAAGCCTCCCAACTGGTGATCACGCCATCGGTGCTTGGCTTACGAACGCGCCACAGTTCAGTCACACCCGCGGTTTGCAGATGCAGGTTGAATTCCGGGGCCATCACGTTGAACCAAGTGTCGAGCCAGCGCATGTTGCTGACAGGGCCGGTATGAATCTGGATGCAGTGTTGGTTACCCACAAACACCATCACCGGCACCTGGCGCTCGCCAGCCGTTTCCAGCACGTTTGGCAGCTCCTCCAGCGCCAGCGGCTCGGCCCACTGACGCCCAGCCAGACGCAGCGCCTGGGTACGGGCAGCGCCATGTTTTCTCAGTAAGGCGAAGAAATGATGGGTGTCCTTGAGCTCAGCCCAGCCGGTGCGCAGGCTGGTCACATCAATCGCCGCATCCGCTTGCGCAGCTGGCTTTTCCGGCAACGGTTGCAGATTAAGCACATCGCTTTGCACCTCATCCTTGAAGCGCTCAATCAAAGCCTCCCAGGCTTGATGATGGCTCTGCTCGGTGAGGAAGACCTTGTGCACCGCAGTGCCTTGTCGGTCGAAAATCTGGATACTGCGCTGGGCACCTTTCTGGGTTTTCTCATCCACAGCAAACACACTGTCCCAACCGCCTAGAAACAGGCGCAAGTCGATGTCTGGGCTGACCACCAAGCCCATTTGCCCGTTCGGGGTCACGGTCACATCTCGGTAAAAGCCCTTACGTTCGTGCACGCAATGTTCATTGCGGGTCAGCGCCATGATGTAGCCCAACTCGCCCAACGCCGGCAGCAGCTGGGCCCACTCCGGGCGCAGACGCACGGCGTCGACACCTAAGCGGCTGGCAACCAGCTCACCCTCACTGACCTTCAACTGCGTGGCAGCATCGCGGGCACGCAAGCGTGGCTGCTCGGCACGCAGTATTTGCCAGGCCTGGTATAGAGCGCTGACTGAACGGTTCAGCGATGGCGAATGTTCCATGTGTAGCTCCTTCTCAATCACGGATTGATGAGCCGCCAGAGGCAACCCACCTGAATTTTGCGCACACACTGCCCCGGCCCTTAAGTAAGGAACCGGGGCAGTTATGTCCGAGCACATCGGGCGCAGCGGACGGGAATGAGCCGCAGCGCAAATCTATTTGATAATCATTTGCACATGCATGTCAATCCCATTACTGTTTGTCGCGATTTTTATCGCCAAACCTTGCATGCAATGGAGTATTCACATGCTGAACCGCCCGCCCTTCGCACTTCGCCCATGGATGGCACTGCTACTGCTGAGCCCATCGCTGGCTCTGGCTGAAGATGCCGAGACATTGCCGATAACAAAGGTGTCCGCCTCCGCGGTGGAAACACCGCTTCCCAGCCGAACAACTACTGACGCTGAGACCTTGGACAAGCGCTTGATCCGCAGCTTTGAGGATTTGGGCCGGCGCAGCGAACCGGGCGTTGCCTTCAACCGCAACAGTGAAAGCATCAACATCCGCGGCCTGGAAAAAGACCGTGTACTGACCACCATCGACGGCATCCGCGTGCCATGGATGACTGACGGCGCCCGCAGCCAGGGCCCTACTGGCGGCGCCCAGGGCGGACTGGATACGTTCGATTTCAATACGCTGTCAGCTGTGGATATTGTGCGTGGCAGCAACTCCAGCCAAATCGGCTCCGGCGCGCTGGGGGGCTCCGTACAACTGTTCACCCTCAACCCGGAAGACCTGCTGGAGCCGGGCAAAGACTTCGGCAGCCTGCTAAAAACCGACTACGACAGTGGTGACGAAAGCTGGGGGCTCAATGCAGCTATCGCGGGGCGCGTGCAAAACACCTACTGGCTGCTGCAAGCCGGTAAACGTCAAGGCCACGAGCTGGAAACCGCAGGCAGCGACAACCTCTACGGCAGCCAACGTACAGAGGCCAACCCGGCCGACACTGACCAGAAGAACGTCCTGTTCAAGCTGCAACAACGTTTCGATGGCGGTCATAAAGTGGGTTTTACCGGTGAGTTTTTTGAACGTAACCGCGATGTCGACAACCGCGTCGGCCAAGGCAGCACCTACCTGATCGGCCAGAACAGCACCAATGAACTGAGCCATCGCCAGCGGGTGTCTGTGGATTACAGTTTTATCAGCGAAGATGAAAACAACCTGATCGACACAGCTAACGTCATCGCCTACTGGCAAAAACTCGATCGCAAGGATGATCAGGACGGCATGCGCAGCATGGACGCCCGCGGCGGCGCGCCAGACCGACTGTTCCAGCGTTTCGGCCTGCCCGGCAACCCGTACAAATATCCCAGCGGGCCTTACGGCCGTAACAACCAGATCGAGAAGGAGTTGTACGGCGTTTCAGGTAATGTCGGCATCGGCCACAACCTAGCGGGGTTGGACAACAAGCTGACCCTCGGCGGCGAGCTGTACCGCATCAATACTGAGCAAAACTCCAAGGGCTACGACAACTGCCCAGGCTTCTCCATCAGCGCCTCCAACCCGATGTACATGGGCCCTGCCTCTTGCGACTTTTTGCATACCAATCAGGCAGACATGCCAAAGGCTGAATCAACGCAATGGGCGCTCTACGCCAATAACCAAATCAGCTTCCTGGATGGCGCGGTAACACTGACTCCCGGCTTGCGTTACGACCACTACAAGCAAGACCCGCAAGCCACTGGCGCGTTTAACAACAACGTCAACCCGAGTAACAACCAGACCCTCAGCACCTCCACAGACCACAAGCTCTCCGGCAGCCTGCTGGCCACCTGGAAAGTGGCGGAGAAAGCCAAACTCTACGCACAGTGGTCGCAAGGTTTCCGTGCCCCGGACGCCACCGAGCTGTACATGAACTATGGCGCGGAAGGCAGCTACCTGCGCCTGGGCAATGCCGATCTCAAACCGGAAGAGAGCAACGGCTACGAGATCGGTGCGGAACTGGGTGACAAACAGCTGGGCGGCTCGATCAGCCTGTTTGATAACCACTACAAAAATTTTATCGACGGTAACCTGACCGCCTCCGCTGAAGACCTCGCCAATCTAGGCCTTAATTCATCCGACTATCCAATGGGTGTAACCCGAGCCGGCAACCGCGCAAAAGTCGAGATTTACGGCGCCGAGCTGGCCGCACACTGGGCCTTTATGCCGAACTGGAAACTCTGGGGCTCCGTGGCTTGGGCCAATGGTGAAGACCGCAACACCAACCAGCGTCTGAACACCGTAGCGCCAATCACCGGTCTGTTCGGTCTCAGCTACGAGCAGGAACAGTATGGCGGCGACCTGATGCTGCGCACCGCCACAGCACGTAACAAGGTGGAAACCGACAACGACTTCCAGGCACCGGGTTACGGCGTGGTCGATCTGACCGCGTATTGGCAGCCCAAAGCGTTGGACGGCGTGAAGCTGCAAGCGGGTCTGTTCAACGCCTTCGACAAGAAATACTGGAACGCACTGGACGTGCCCACTGGCCAGCTGGCACAGCCGAATGACTACTACAGCGAAGTCGGACGTAACTTCCGAGTTTCCGCTTCCTGGCAGTACTGAGCCCTTCCACTTACGCAGCAGACCGGCATAATGCCGGCCTGTTTGCGGAGGTGGATGTCATGTTTAGGGTCTGTGCTCTTGATGAGCTCAAAGAAGGTCAAAGCCGCGGTTTTACCGTCGCCGGAATCAAAGTGTTTGTAATACGTAAGCACGATCAGTTTTACGCCTACCGCAACTGGTGCCCGCACCGGGAAATCCCCCTCGAATGGCAATCCGATCAGTTTCTCGATGAGAGTAATAACTTGATCCGCTGCTCCAGTCACGGCGCATTGTTTCTGATCGAAAACGGCGAATGCATCTCCGGCCCTTGCGAAGGGGACGCTCTACAAAAACTGGATGTGCAGATAAAAGAAGACAGCCTCTGGGTAGATGCTTAAAACACGAGCGCCTGCGCTAGACCTTCTCAATAATTTGAGCACAAACGTACTTGACTGTTGGGGATCATGGGAACGCTGACATATAGTCACCAGACTTATTGTTAACGGCGGCGCCATGCACACCATCGAACGTATTTATCCAAAGGATTTGGATCTGCAAAACACGGACGATCAGAACAGCCTGCACATTCACATGCAGCGCTACGAATTTGCATCTGAGCAACTCACCGGGCAGCGCATTCTGGATATGGCTTGCGGCTGCGGTTATGGCAGTGCGCGTCTGGCTGAACTGAACCCGGATAAGCACATCACTGGCGTCGATATCGACCCTGACGCCATCGCCTACGCCCGCGCCCACTATCAATTGCCCAACCTGACCTATATCTGCGCCAACGCCGAACAGTTCAGCAGCGAACAGCCGTTCGACTGCATTGTCAGCCTGGAGACCATCGAGCACCTGCCCGATCCAAAGGCGCTGGCGGACAATATCAACCGTCTACTTGCCCCGAACGGCAAACTGATTGCCTCGGTGCCGATCACCCCAACGCTGGATGGCAACCCACACCACCTGCACGATTTCAGCACGCGCAGCTTTCATGCACTGTTCCGCCCCTATTCGATGCAGCCGGGCGAGCAGTTAGAGCAGATCCAGTGGTGGCAATTCAAAGGGCTTTTTTCAAAGCGGCCTGATCAGCAGAAACAACACCGTTCTGAAGGTGTCGGCAACGCTGTGCTCAAGTATTACCAGCGCCATCCGCTGTATCTGTTCAGCCGCCTGTACTCCATGCTGCGCTATGGTTTCAGTAACCGTTACATGACGTGCGTGTTCAGCCGTCATCCCGGCAAGCCTTAACCGTTCGACGCAGACGAAGTGCCTTTGTTAGAGTGCCAACCCGTATACCAGCTAAAGAGTCAGGAAGCGTGAACTCTGACCTGCCCCGTGCCCGACAAAAACTGCAAACCCGCCACGCCCTGATGGATGCGGCGCACACCCTAATGGACAGTGGTCGTGGCTTTTGCAGCCTGAGTCTGCGCGAAGTGACGCGGACTGCCGGCATTGTCCCAACCGGGTTCTACCGGCACTTTGCGGATATGGATGAGCTTGGCCTGGCATTGGTGGAAGAAGTCGGTGAGACGTTCAGCGAAGCCATCCGCCAGGTGCGCCATCACCGCTTTCAGCTCAATGGTGTCATTGACGCTTCTGTGCATATCTTTCTCGATGCGGTGTCTGCCAATCGCTCCCAGTTCCTGTTCCTGGCCCGCGAACAATTTGGCGGTTCTGTTGCAATCCGTAAGGCCTTGGCCGCGCTGCGTGAGCGGATCGCTCTGGATTTGGCAGCCGATCTTGCCACCATGGCCAAACTGGAACACCTCGATCAGGCCGCGCAGATCATGCTCTCCGACCTGGTCGTGAAGAGTGTTTTTGCTACCCTGCCAGAGCTGATCGACCCGCCATCCAGTCCGCTGGCTCACTATGCCAACCCGGAAACCAAGATGACCGAACAACTGCGTTTCATCTTTATTGGCGCCAAACATTGGCAGGGCCTGACACACGGCAGCGATATCGCACCAAAATAAAGCACAACCCGCCCCAACGCCCAAGCATGAAACATGCACCAGCATGAAGCAGGCGCTCTACATCGCGGCATAGCCCGAAAGCACTGAGCATTAGCCTGCTTGGCAAGCCCCTTGCTCTGTAACCGGTAATAACCTGCCGGACACATGCCCCATGTTGGTGATACACACACGCATTCCCCCCCAGGCACACTGGGATGCGGAACTCGAACTGACCTTTGAGGCCCGCAGCAAAAGCCGCCTGCGCTGCTATACAAGCAGCGGAGAAGATGCCGGCCTGTTCCTTGAGCGCGGCCAGCCCGCACTGCACGACGGCGAATGCCTGCAAGCCCAAGACGGGCGCATCGTGAAAGTCGTCGCCCGCCCGGAAACCCTGCTCCACGTCACCTGCGCCAGCCCGTTTGAATTAATGCGAGCGGCCTACCACCTGGGCAACCGTCACGTTGCCCTGCAATTGGGCGATGGCTGGTTGCGTCTACCCGATGACTACGTGCTCAAAGCCATGCTCGAACAGCTTGGTGCCACGGTCACGCTGATCGAAGCGCCCTACCAACCTGAACAAGGGGCTTATGGCGGCGGCCATCACCACTCCCATGCGGGTGACGCTGAATTCAGTTATGCACCACGCCTGCATCAGTTCGGTGCGCGTAAGTGAGCGACATCCACAGCGCCTGGCAGTTACTGCGCCTGTCCAGCCCACAGCTGCCGATTGGTGGCTACAGCTATTCGCAGGGTCTGGAAATGGCTGTGGATAACGGCCAGGTCAAGGACACTGACAGCGCACGCCGCTGGATCAGCGATCAGTTGTTACTCAACCTTGCCCGCTTTGAAGCGCCCCTGCTGCTGGCTCACTGCCAAGCTGCTGCTGAGCAAAACTGGCCACGCTTACTACAACTGGCCGAACAACACCGGGCCAGCCGAGAAACCCGTGAACTGCATCTGGAAAGCCGGCAGATCGGCTACTCACTGGAGCAACTTCTGCGCGGTTTGCCCGAGCTGGATGAAGCCGCCCGCACTGTATTTGCCGCACTCCCGCAACCGGGCCAAGCCGTGGCATGGGCTCTGGCGGCCCGCGCGTGGCAGATCAGCCCGCAAAACGCCTTGGCGGCCTGGCTATGGGGCTGGCTGGAAAACCAGCTGGCAGTGCTGATGAAAACCCTGCCGCTGGGTCAGCAGGCCGCTCAGGTTCTGACCTCACAACTGATTCCCCTGCTTGATCAGGCCCGCCAGCAGGCCAGCGCACTACCTGAAGCACACTGGGGTAGCGCCGCCTTCGGCCTGGCCCTGACCAGCATGGCGCACGAACGCCAATACAGTCGCCTATTCCGCTCTTGATATAAGGAAGACACCCCACATGAACAGCCAACCTCTACGCGTCGGCATCGGTGGTCCAGTCGGCTCAGGTAAAACCGCCCTGACCCTGGCCCTGTGCTTGGCCCTGCGTGACCGCTATAACCTGGCCGTGGTCACCAACGACATTTATACCCAGGAAGATGCCCAGTTTCTGGTGCGCAACGAAGCCCTCGCCCCGGAACGCATTATTGGCGTGGAAACCGGCGGTTGCCCGCACACAGCCATCCGCGAAGATGCTTCGATCAACCTGGAAGCAGTCGACCAGCTCAACCGCCGCTTTCCGGGGCTGGATCTGATCATCGTCGAGTCCGGTGGTGACAACCTTTCCGCCACCTTCAGCCCGGAACTGTCCGACCTGACTATTTATGTGATCGACGTGTCAGCCGGGGACAAGCTGCCACGTAAAGGCGGGCCGGGCATTTGCAAATCCGACCTGCTGGTTATCAACAAGGTCGACCTCGCCCCCATTGTCGGCGCCTCACTGGAAGTCATGCAGCGCGACACCCTGAAAATGCGTGGCGACAAACCGTTTGTTTTCAGCAATCAAAAGGTCGGCCAAGGCCTGGACGAAATCATCACCTTTATCGAACGCCACGGCATGTTGACTGCCGCCTGATGCCCCATACCGCCTCCACAAGGAACTACCCCATGAAACGCAGCACATCCCTTCTCGGCCTTACCCTCTTACTCAGCCCGGCGTTGGCCTTTGCCCATCCTGGCCATGAACAACACGCCGGGCTGCTGGCAGGGCTTACGCATCCACTGTTCGGCCTCGACCACTTGCTGGCGATGCTGGCTGTCGGCCTTTGGGCTGCTCAGCAGAGCGGTGCGGCACGCTGGGCCCTGCCCCTGACGTTTGTCTGCAGCATGCTGGTGGGCGGTTTGCTGGGCTTTGCCGGAGTTGAGATTCCCTTGATGGAAACCGGCATTGCCGCCTCCGTTCTGGCATTCGGCTTACTGGTTGCCGTAGCAATTCGGCTGCCAATGGCAATTGCCCTAAGCCTGACAGCTCTCTTCGCCCTCACCCACGGTGTTGCACACGGTCTGGAACTACCTGATGCCAGCAGCCCATGGGGCTATGCCATAGGTTTTGTTGCGGCGACGGCTGCACTGCACGGCTGTGGTTACCTGCTGGTTCGCCTGTTGCCTCAAGCGGCCGCACCTTTGGTCCGCATTCTGGGTGCAGTCACTGCACTCAGTGGTGCTTGGCTGCTGGCAGGCTGAAATGACGGGCGTATCGCGAGGTACGCCCGCCACTCACCACTGAACAAATTACGATCAATCCTCTGCATCCCCCGTCCTCTGTAGCCTGTGGCCACTACCGCTCAGCTTATCCACAGGTCGCTCCACAGAAATCAGGGATAAAACATTCAGCGTGCGGAACAAGCCGTCTAATACCTTGAATTTATTAGATTTGCACTTGACGCAAAGGACTGCTGCTGGGTGCTTTTACGGGGCCAATGTACCTGATCAAAAAACAACCACTTTGCTGGAGAGTAGGTTTATTCTCACCCTCAGACACCCATACAGCTTTTATCAACAGGAATACCCACAACTCCCGTGGACAAGTTTTCTGTGAACAAAATCTTCGCGTAAATCAGCTAAATAGCCCATCGCTGTGGAAAAGCAAAAATCGCTCAAAAACCGTACAACCCGCTGCAGGGCCTACAGCACTATGCCTTCAGAAGCTTGTAACCAACTTATCCACACCTCACTCCACAATCTTTGTGCAAAACCCTGACCCAACAGCTGCTTTTTCTGGCTGCCGCACAGATTTCAGCAAAAGCTCATGCACCGGCCAGCAGAAACAGAAACCTTCACGCCTCAAACAGGCGTATGATTTGCGCTCCTGAAATTTGAGATACCCATCATGTCTTTCCTGGATCTGTTACGTAGCCTTCTTGCCGCTTATACAAGCGGAGCAGGTAAAGGCAACGACTGATCTAGGCTCTGCCTGAACACACCCTTTGCCGGGCGACGGCTTAAAACCGACATCGCAGGCATTTGTGCGCGTGTTTTCCAGAACCTGACCAGATGCACCCGCCGCATTCCTAAGCTATAGCTGATACGTGCTAACTCACGTATAAAGCGGCAAAACCGCCCCCAACGCATTGCTGGGTCGGTAGTGTTTTGCCTGTTTAAGACTGTTTTAAAAGTGTACTCCACTTCTTTGAAGCAGCCCCTTCAGCCCATGCCCAAGGATAGAAATGATGGCCGGTGCAAGCCTGTTAACACTGCTAGATGATATTGCCGCTGTCTTGGATGACATTGCGGTCATGACCAAAGTCGCTGCCAAGAAAACGGCAGGCGTACTAGGGGATGACTTGGCCCTCAATGCACAGCAGGTCAGCGGCGTTCGCGCCGACCGCGAGCTGCCTGTGGTGTGGGCGGTTGCTAAGGGCTCGTTCAAAAACAAGCTGATTCTGGTGCCCGCAGCGTTGCTCATCAGCGCCTTTATTCCGTGGGCGGTCACCCCACTGCTGATGATTGGCGGCCTTTACCTGTGCTTTGAAGGGTTCGAGAAGCTGGCCCACAAGTTCTTGCACTCCAAGGATGACGACGCCAGCCGCCACGAAGAGCGCATGCAGGCCGTTGCAAATCCTGAAGTGGACATGCTCGCGTTTGAGAAAGAGAAGGTAAAAGGCGCCATTCGCACGGACTTTATTCTTTCCGCTGAAATTATCGCCATCGCTCTGGGCACGGTCGCAGCCGCCACATTCAGCAAACAGGCTGCCGTACTCGCTACAGTCGCAATTGCCATGACCATTGGCGTCTATGGTTTGGTCGCGGCCATCGTAAAAATGGATGACGCGGGCCTGTACCTGACCCAGCGTAAAGACAGCACACTGCTGAATGCTTTGGGTCGTGGCTTGCTGATCACTGCACCCTACCTGATGAAAACCCTGTCAGTTGTGGGCACCGCGGCGATGTTTATGGTGGGCGGTGGCATCCTCACTCACGGCATTCCAGCGGCCCACCACTGGATTGAGGGCGTTACTCAAAGTGTTGCGCAGCACAGCAGCACATTCGCACTGGTAACACCAACACTGCTCAATCTGATTGCCGGTGTCATCGCCGGAGCGCTCGCCCTGCTGGCCTTCAGCATCCTCAGCCGCCTCTGGCGCGCCGTTAAACCGACTAAAGCCGCAAGCTGATCCCACGCCTCCCGGCGTATGACGCATACGCCGGGCACACTCGTCCCATCTAACAACCGGCGTTGTCAATCTACGCAGACCGATGCGCTTCCGTTACCATCGACAGACTTTGGTAGCGAGAAGCGGCATGTATATCTATCGCCTGGTGCTGATTCTGGTTGTGGGAATCTATCTGTTCTCCCCAGCCATCATGGACTGGTGGGTTGATCCCAACGGAGCCTGGTATCGCCCGTATCTGCTGTGGCTGATCCTCATCGTCGTGACCTTTATCCTGCAAAGCCAAAGGGACACCGATGAGATCTGACCTGTACGTGCCCACCCCTTCTGTAATCGCCTGCCACCTGCCGAGTTGAGCTGATGCCGACAACTTTTAGCCTGGGCCAACTGATTCTGATCAGCGCCGCGTACCTATTGGTTCTATTCGGCGTGGCGTGGATTAGTGAGCGAAACCTGATTCCTCGCTGGGTTGTGCGCCACCCTCTGGTCTACACCTTGTCGCTGGGGGTCTACGCAAGTGCATGGGCTTACTACGGCACCGTCGGGTTGGCGTACCAATATGGCTATGGATTCCTGGCCTGTTTCCTCGGCGTGTCCGGTGCCTTTTTGCTGGCCCCCGTGCTGCTCTACCCGATTCTGCGCATCACCCGAGCCTACCAGCTGTCATCACTGGCTGATCTGTTCGCATTCCGCTTCCGCAGTACTTGGGCTGGCGCACTCACCACGGTTTTCATGCTGGTTGGCGTACTGCCACTGCTGGCCTTACAGATTCAGTCGGTGGCGGACAGCATCAGTACACTTACCCGCGCGCCCATTCACGACCGAGTTGCATTGGCGTTCTGCGGCCTGATCATTCTGTTCACCATTCTGTTTGGCTCGCGCCATATCGCCACCCGTGAAAAACATGAAGGCTTGGTCTTTGCCATGGCTTTCGAGTCGGTGGTCAAGCTCGTCGCCATCGGCATCATCGGCCTGTATGCCCTCTATGTGGTTTTCGACGGTCCGCAAGATCTGCAACGCTGGTTGGTGCAGAACCAGGCGTCCCTCAGCGGCCTGCACACGCCTCTTCAAGAAGGCCCCTGGCGCACCCTGTTGCTGGTGTTCTTTGCTTCGGCGGTAGTCATGCCCCACATGTACCACATGACCTTTACCGAAAACCTCAACCCTCGGGCCATGGTCAGTGCCAGTTGGGGATTGCCACTGTTCCTGCTGCTGATGAGTTTGGCCATTCCGCTGATTCTTTGGTCAAGCCTGAAGATCGGCGCAACCACCAACCCTGAGTACTTCACCCTCGGCCTTGGCCTTGCTGCCGAGAACCCTGCACTGACTCTGCTGGCCTACGTCGGCGGTCTCTCAGCGTCGAGCGGGCTAATCATTGTCACCACATTGGCGCTGTCTGGCATGGTGCTTAACCATGTGGTGTTACCGCTGTATCAGCCACCAGCTCAGGGCAACATCTATCGCTGGCTGAAATGGACACGACGCGCCCTGATCCTCCTCATCATCATGGCCGGATACGGCTTCTATGTGCTGCTGGGAGCAGAACAAGACCTGGCCAATCTCGGCATCGTCGCTTTTGTGGGTACGTTGCAGTTTCTGCCCGGTGTCCTCTCGGTACTGTATTGGCCCAGCGCCAATCGCCGTGGTTTCGTTGGAGGGCTGCTAGCTGGTTTCAGCGTATGGACGGTAGCCATGCTGTTACCGATGCTGGGTAACATCCAAGGCATCTACATCCCATGGCTGAACCTGGTTTATGTCATGGACGACAGCAGCTGGCACCTAGCTGCAATTGCCTCGCTTGCCGCTAACGTCTTGGTGTTCACCTTGGTGTCGTTGTTCACAGAGGTTAGCCCGGAAGAGAAAAGCGCAGCCGAAGCCTGTGCTGTGGATAACGTCCGCCGTCCTCAACGACGTGAATTGATCGCCGTTTCACCGCAAGAATTTGCCGAGCAACTGGCCAAGCCACTGGGCGCCAAAACTGCACAGCGTGAAGTGGAGCAAGCCCTGCGCGACCTGCACCTGCCATTTGATGAAAGCCGCCCTTATGCGTTGCGCCGCCTGCGCGACCGCATTGAGGCGAACCTGTCCGGGCTAATGGGCCCCAGCGTCGCGCAGGAAATAGTAGAAACGTTCCTGCCTTATAAGGCCACGAGTGAAACGTACGTCAGTGAGGACATCCACTTTATTGAAAGCAGGCTTGAGGATTATCAGTCACGCCTGACGGGCCTGGCCGCTGAACTCGATACCCTGCGTCGTTACCACCGCCAAACGTTGCAAGAGCTGCCAATGGGCGTGTGCTCGTTGGCCAAGGATCATGAAATCCTCATGTGGAACCGGGCGATGGAAGAGCTGACCGATATCCCGGCCATGCGCGTGGTGGGATCGCGCCTTAACACCTTGAGCGAACCTTGGCGCAGCTTGCTGGAGCGCTTTATCGAGGTGCCCGACGAGCACCTGCACAAACAAAGCCTGCCACTGGCCGGTCAAACCCGCTGGTTCAACCTGCATAAAGCGGCCATTGATGAACCGCTGGCGCCCGGTAACAGTGGCTTAGTGTTACTGGTCGAAGACCTCACCGAAACCCAATTACTGGAAGACAAGCTGATTCACTCCGAACGCCTGGCTTCCATTGGCCGACTGGCCGCCGGGGTCGCCCACGAAATCGGTAACCCGATTACCGGTATCGCCTGCCTGGCACAGAACTTACGTGAGGAGCGCGAGGACGATAGCGAGCTGACGGAAATCAGCCAGCAAATTCTTGAGCAGACCAAGCGCGTCTCCCGCATCGTGCAATCCCTGATGAGCTTTGCCCACTCCGGTACTCATCAAAATGCTGAAGAGCCCGTCAATCTATCCCAGGTCGCACAGGACGCCATTGGACTGTTGTCCTTAAATCGCCGCAGCATTGAAGTCCAGTTCTACAACCTGTGCGATCCCGAACATTGGGTGGTCGGTGATCCGCAACGGCTGGCGCAGGTACTGATCAACCTGCTCTCCAACTCTAGAGATGCCTCAGAAGCCAACAACGCGGTGCGTGTTCGCAGCGAAGCTTCAGAACATACCGTTGATCTGATAGTTGAAGACGAAGGCAGCGGTATCCCCAAGGCCATCCAAAGCAGAGTCTTCGAGCCTTTCCTCACGACCAAGGACCCTGGGAAGGGGACCGGATTAGGCTTGGCACTGGTCTATTCGATCGTGGAAGAGCATTATGGACAAATAACAATCGATAGCCCGATAGACCTCGAAAAGGAACGCGGAACCCGTATTCGGGTTACATTACCGCGCCATATCGAGGCGACGTCCCTGGCGACTTAAACCGTTACTGAAGAGCCTTGCAGCAAGCGATTATTGCGCTGCGGCGGGCTTAGAAAGTCGAGAGACCGTATTGATGCCGCATATTCTGATCGTCGAAGACGAAACCATCATCCGCTCTGCTTTGCGCCGTCTGCTTGAGCGCAACCAGTACGAAGTCAGCGAAGCTGGCTCCGTACAGGAGGCTCAGGAGCGCTTCAGTATTCCCAGTTTTGACCTTATCGTCAGCGACTTGCGCCTGCCCGGAGCCCCAGGCACCGAGATGATTAAACTGGCACAAGGCACTCCCGTACTGATCATGACCAGTTACGCCAGCCTGCGCTCTGCGGTCGACTCCATGAAGATGGGGGCAGTGGACTACATTGCCAAACCGTTCGATCACGACGAAATGCTGCAAGCCGTGGCGCGAATCCTTCGCGATCACCAGCAGGCTCAAAGCGACTCGGTGGCGCCTACTCCCCCAAGCGCTCGGGTATCAGCAGACAAACCTGCGGAAAATGCCCAAGGTGAAATCGGCATCATCGGTTCCTGCCCCGCCATGCAGGACCTTTACGGAAAAATCCGTAAGGTAGCTCCAACTGATTCCAACGTACTGATTCAAGGCGAGTCGGGTACGGGTAAAGAATTGGTCGCCCGTGCTTTGCACAACCTGTCTCGCCGGGCCAAGGCGCCGTTGATCTCGGTTAACTGTGCTGCCATCCCGGAAACATTGATCGAGTCTGAACTGTTCGGCCATGAGAAAGGCGCCTTTACCGGTGCCAGCGCCAGCCGCACAGGCTTGGTAGAAGCGGCAGACGGCGGCACCCTGTTCCTCGATGAAATCGGCGAGCTGCCGCTGGAGGCCCAGGCCCGACTGTTGCGCGTACTGCAAGAAGGCGAGATTCGCCGGGTCGGCTCCGTACAGTCACAAAAAGTCGATGTACGCCTGATCGCTGCCACCCACCGCGACCTGAAAACACTTTCTAAAACCGGACAATTCCGTGAAGACCTTTATTATCGCCTGCACGTAATCGCCCTGAAGCTGCCAGCACTGCGCGAGCGCGACGATGACGTGCTGGAAATTGCCCGCGTATTCTTGCAGCGCCAGAGCGCCCGCCAAGGCCGGGGCGAAATGAGCTTTGCGGCAAGTGCCGAGCAAGCCATTCGTCAGTACCCGTGGCCAGGTAACGTGCGCGAATTAGAAAACGCCATCGAACGCTCAGTCATTCTCTGTGAAGGCAACGTCATTTCAGCCGAGCTGTTAGGCATTGATATTGAGCTGGATGACCTCGAATACGAGTTCAACCTGCCTCAGTCTCAGAGCACGGGTATTGGGCACGACGCCAACGAGCCGACCGAAGATCTGTCACTGGAGGATTACTTCCAGCACTTCGTCTTGGAGCACCAAGACCACATGACTGAGACAGAACTGGCACGCAAGCTGGGTATCAGCCGCAAATGCCTGTGGGAACGACGCCAGCGCTTGGGTATTCCACGCCGTAAGCCAACCATTGCCGCTGATTAAGAAGTAACACAGCTATACACAGAACCAAGGGTAGCGCTCTGATAAGTGGGCGTAACAGCGGTAGCACGGAGGTGACAACCTCGGTGTGGGGAGGTTCCCCAATCTGTTACCTGCTACATGGTTCGTAACAAAAACCGGGTCTAATGGTAACGAGAGCCCGGTTTTTTTATGCCTAACGCTCGCAAGCAAAACTCTCAAAGCCTTGATTTATAAGGATTTTGAAAAGTTGGCACGACACATGCTTTATATCTGGCACAACAACAATAATAAGCAGCAAAAAAATAATAAAAATAAGAGACATCGACTCCAAGACAACAAAAACAACAACGTGGAGGCGCAGCTAACTGATTCTTTTGGAAAGGATATGCCTTTGGGGTTCGCCCCAGAACCGGGCAGAGAACAATAAAACTGCACCAATGCAGCGCCCGAACCGGTTGGATCACTCTGTGATCAAAGCAATGTCAGCATCCAAAGCAATCCGTTTGCTCCTGATTCCCAACTTGGGAATTTTCATAAACATCCTTGACCGGATGGAACGGGTAACTGAACAAAAACAACAAGCCCGAAATAATAATAAAAAAAGAGCACGCACCAATTTGGGGGGGAGCTTCGGCTCCCCCAGTAGCTTCCTAGCCTTCCCCTCTCGCTCCTCTCTCCAGCCAATTTCTGTATCAATCCCCGACTCAGTGCTAGAATCCGCGCCAATCCTGCGGCCGGCTTATACTCTGGCCAGTCAATCCGTCAAACAGTGCCTCCCATGCTGAAAAAGCTGTTCAAATCTTTTCGTACGCCATTGCGCCGTGGCAAAGCCACTCACAGTTCGCCCGAAGTGCTGAACCGCAGCCAGCACCCGATCGAACGTGGTGAAATCAGCCGTTACGCCATCAGCGTCGTGGAACGTCTGCAAAATGCGGGCTATCAGGCCTATTTGGTCGGCGGCTGCGTGCGCGACTTGTTGCTGGATATTGAGCCTAAAGATTTCGATGTCGCCACCAGTGCTACCCCGGAGCAAGTGCGTGCGGAGTTCCGTAACGCCCGCATCATTGGCCGCCGCTTCCGGCTGGTTCATGTGCACTTCGGCCGTGAAATTATTGAAGTAGCAACCTTCCGTGCAAACCATGATGCGGAAGAAGAAAACAGTAACCTTGCCCAACGCAACGAGAGCGGCCGCATCCTGCGTGACAACGTATACGGCACACTGGAAGACGACGCACAGCGTCGCGACTTCACCATCAACGCCCTGTATTACGACCCGAGCACCGAGCGCATTTTGGATTACGCCAATGGCGTGCACGACATTCGTAACCATTTGATCCGCCTGATTGGTGACCCAACCCAGCGTTACCAAGAAGACCCGGTGCGCATGCTGCGAGCGGTGCGTTTTGCTGCCAAGCTCGATTTCGACATCGAAAAGCACACAGCTGCTCCCATCTACAAGCTTGCGCCAATGCTGGGCGAAATCCCTGCGGCGCGCCTGTTTGATGAAGTACTCAAACTGTTCCTGGCCGGTTATGCCGTTTACACCTATGACCTGCTGGTGGACTACGGCCTGTTCGCCCAACTGTTCCCAGCCAGTGCCGAAGCCTTGCGACACAACCCGGAATACACAGATCAGCTGATCCGCAATGCACTGGACAACACAGACCTGCGTATTCAGCAAGGTAAAACCGTTACCCCTGCATTCCTGTTGGCCGCCCTGTTGTGGCCCGCCCTGCCCGCCCGCGTCCTGAAACTACAAGAACGTGGCATGCCGCCAATTCCGGCCATGCAGGAGGCCGCACACGAACTGATCAACGAACAGTGCAAGCGCCTCGCGGTACCCAAGCGCTTCACAATCCCGATCCGTGAAATCTGGGATATGCAAGAGCGCCTGCCACGTCGCTCCGGCAAGCGCGCCGACCTGCTTTTGGAAAACCCACGTTTCCGCGCTGGCTATGACTTCCTGCTGCTGCGCGAGAGCGCCGGGGAACAAACTGGCGGCTTAGGTGACTGGTGGACCCGCTATCAAGATGTCAGTGATAGCGAACGCCGCAACATGATTCGCGACCTGAGCAGCAAAGACGAATCCGCCAGCGGCCCACGCAAACGCAAGCGCAGTAACAACAAGCGCAAGCGCAATCCAGCCAGCGATAACAGCACCAGCAGCGGCGAATGATGGAACGCGTTTATATCGGTCTGGGCAGCAACCTGGAAACCCCGTTAGAGCAGCTGCGCAGTGCGCTGGCTGCTCTGGCCGAGCTGCCGCAAACCACCCTGAGCGGGCAATCCTCCTTTTATATAAGTGATCCGCTCGGCCCGGCAGACCAGCCGCGCTACGTTAACGCCGTTGCGGCCCTCGACACTGAACTGAGCCCGCTGCAATTGCTCGATGCCCTGCAAGGTATTGAGCAAAATCAGGGCCGCGTGCGCAAAGCCGAACGCTGGGGGCCCCGTACACTGGATTTGGATATTTTGCTATTTGGCCAGCGCCAACTGAACGAGGCGCGCTTGGTGGTACCGCACTACCATATGCATGCCCGTGCATTTGTCTTGTATCCACTGGCGGAGTTGGCCCCACAGTTACATCTGCCAGACGGGCGCGCCCTGGCAGAACTCCTTGCAGCCTGCCCTTTTGAGGGGCTGGAACGACTGAACTCAGGCCCACAAAGCTAGTTTCAGTACCTTTTAACAACGTGACCGCCACACGCGGACGTAACGCTTACTATGTCAGTAATCAGCAACAGCAGTACCCAGTGTGTAGCGGGTAACGCAGTAACAAGCCGGTAACACTCGCAATTGACTTACTGTGCCCCCATCAGGACTATAGGCGTCCCGTTGCACTTAACTGGCACAAAAAGAGGCCCATGCAGGCCAATTTGAAGCATAGCGACTGCTGACTGAATGCCTGAACGAGGACAGTTTTCATGCCTGATGTAACCCTGACCACCCTGCAAAGCCTCAAGCAGAGCGGCGAAAAAATCGCCATGTTGACCTGCTATGACGCCACGTTTGCTCACGCCGCCTGCGAAGCCGGAGTAGACGTACTGTTGGTGGGTGACTCCCTCGGCATGGTCTTGCAAGGCCATGACAGCACATTGCCAGTCACCGTAGATGACATGGCCTACCACACGGCCAGCGTAAAGCGCGGTAACAAGGGAGCCCTGATCCTCACCGACCTGCCCTTTATGGCTTATGCAACCACCGAACAGGCACTCGAGAACAGCGCCGCATTGATGCGCGCTGGCGCACACATGGTCAAACTGGAAGGTGCTGCCTGGCTTGCCGAGCCCATTCGCCTGCTGGCTGAGCGCGGTATTCCTGTTTGCGCTCACTTGGGTCTTACCCCTCAAGCGGTCAACATCCTGGGTGGTTACAAGGTGCAAGGCCGCCAGGAGGCTCAAGCACGCCAAATGCGCGCTGATGCCATGGCCTTGGAGCAAGCTGGGGCCGCGATGCTGCTGTTGGAATGTGTGCCAACTGAGTTAGCCGCTGAGATCAGCCAGGCCGTTAAAATTCCAGTTATCGGCATCGGTGCAGGCGCTGGAACCGATGGCCAGGTTTTGGTACTGCACGACATGCTGGGTCTGTCCCTAAGTGGCCGCACGCCTAAGTTCGTCAAGGACTTCATGCACGGCCAAGGCACCATAGGCGCTGCGATTAGTGCTTACGTAAAAGCCGTCAAAGATCAAAGTTTCCCTGCAGCCGAACACGGGTTTTCTGCATGAATACAGTAAAAAGCGTGCGTGAATTACGCGCCGCTGTTGCTCAGGCACGCGCCGAAGGCAAGCAAATCGCCTTAGTACCAACCATGGGCAACCTCCATGAAGGTCACATCGCGCTGGTCGAAAAAGCTGTGCAGCGGGCTGATTTCGTTGTCGCCAGTATCTTCGTGAACCCCCTGCAATTCGGCCCCAGCGAAGACCTGGACGCCTACCCGCGTACCCTGATCGCCGATCAGGAAAAACTCGTCAACGCTGGCTGCCACCTGCTGTTCACCCCAGATGTGGATGAAATGTACCCACAAGGCATGGGCAACCAAACCCGTGTCAGCGTACCCGGCGTCTCGGAGGGCTTGTGCGGCCAGAGCCGACCTGGTCACTTCGAAGGTGTAGCGACTGTTGTGAGCAAACTGTTCAACATGGTGCAACCTGATCTGGCCTTCTTCGGGCAGAAGGATTTTCAGCAACTGGCTGTGATCCGCACCCTAGTTCGTGACATGAACATGCCTATTCAGATTTTCGGGGAGCCAACCGTGCGTGCCGAAGATGGTTTGGCGCTGTCTTCACGCAACGGCTACCTCAGCCCGGAAGAGCGCGCGAAAGCACCGCTGTTATACCGGACACTATGTGAAATGGCTGAGGCCATTCAAGCGGGTGAGCGTGACTACGCAAAACTGATCCAAGAGACCCAAGCCAAACACAGCGCAGCCGGTTTCCGCCCGGACTACCTGCAAATCTGTGAGGCAACAACACTGAAGCCTGCCACTGCAGATGACCAGCAACTGGTCATTCTGCTGGCCACCTATTTGGGTAAGACGCGTCTGATCGATAACCTGACTGTCGACCTCAGCCGCACCGTCCAATAGACGAAACTGACAGGCTATTACAGGCTCTCAGCTACAGTTAAACTCGGAGGCCCGGACCACATGTCCGGGCCTTTTTGCAGACATTGCACGCCAGGACAAGGAACTAGCCCCATGGCTTATTACCAACAGCCGCATGACGTTACCCGCTTACCGGCATGGCAAGCACTTGGGGAGCACCGTGCGCGGATGAACGCTTTCAGCATGCGTGAGGCATTCGCCAATGACCCTCAACGTTTCTCACGCTTTTCTCTGAATCAGTGCGGCCTGCTGCTCGACTATTCAAAGAACCTGATTGATGACACCACGGTTCAACTGCTGATCCAGCTGGCCGAAGAAGCCGGGCTTAAAGACTCTATCGCGCGGCTGTTTAACGGCGAGCAGGTCAACAGCACAGAGCACCGTGCAGCTCTGCATACAGCCCTACGCAGCCCAATTGGCCGCAAGCTGGAACTGGATGGCGTCGATTTGATCCCTCAGGTTCACCGTGTGCTGAACCAAATGACCGAGCTGGTTACCCAGATTCATAGCGGCTTGTGGCGCGGCTACACCGATAAACCCATTACTGATGTGGTGAATATCGGCATCGGCGGCTCCTTCCTAGGACCAGAGTTGGTCTCTGAGGCACTGCGCCCCTTTACCCAGCGAGGCGTTCGCTGCCATTACCTGGCGAATATCGACGGCAGCGAATTCCGTGAACTGACTGCCGTGCTTAACCCGGAAACCACGCTATTTATCGTGTCCTCCAAGTCCTTCGGCACGCTGGAAACGCTGAAAAACGCACTGGCAGCTCGGGACTGGTATCTGGCCTTGGGCGGCCCGGAAAACGAGCTGTATAAGCACTTCATCGCGGTTACCAGTAACCCCGAGGCGGCCATTCAGTTTGGCATCAAAGCCAAGAACATCTTCCCGATGTGGGATTGGGTAGGCGGACGCTACTCGCTGTGGTCCGCCATCGGCCTGCCGATTGCTCTGGCGATCGGCATTGCCAACTTTAAAGAGCTGCTCGCTGGCGCTTACGCAATGGACCAGCACTTCACTCAGGCGCCGCTGGAACAAAACATGCCGGTGCTGATGGCCTTGCTCGGTATTTGGTACGGCAACTTCTGGGGCGCTAAGAGTCAGGCGATTCTGCCCTACGACCACTACTTGCGTAACTTCACCAAACATCTGCAACAGCTGGATATGGAGTCCAACGGTAAGTCCGTGCGACAAGACGGTACGCCTGTCGACTTCAGTACAGGCCCGGTGATCTGGGGTGGCGTGGGCTGTAACGGCCAGCACGCCTACCACCAGTTGCTGCACCAGGGCACAGAACTGATACCGGCTGATTTCCTGGTACCGGTCAACAGTTTCAACCCGCTGGCCGACCACCACCAGTGGCTATTCGCCAACTGCCTGTCGCAAAGCCAAGCGCTGATGCACGGTAAAACCCGTGAAGAGGCGGAAAAGGAATTACGCGACCAGGGTATGGACGAAGCCGAAGTGCAACGTTTGGCACCGCATAAGGTGATTCCGGGTAACCGTCCGAACAATATGTTGGTTCTCAACCGGATTGACCCGTCCAACCTCGGTGCCCTGGTGGCGCTGTACGAGCACAAAGTGTTTGTGCAGAGCGCTATTTGGGGCATCAATGCTTTTGACCAATGGGGCGTGGAATTGGGTAAAGAGCTGGGCAAAGGGGTCTATCAGCGTCTCACCGGCCAGCTCGATCAACCGGCCAGCGATGCCTCCACACAAGGGCTGATTGACCACTTCCGTGATCGCCATCGCGGTTAACGACGAGGTAGCTCTCAAGCAGCTATCACTCAGGGCTTGAACCAAGCATTCGCTTGGTTCACCCTAACGAACATCGCGGAACACAACAATAAGGACACCGCCATGTTCGAGATAACCCGTCACCCTGTGACTGCTGCCGTGCGCCAGCGTGCCCATCTGAACAACGATGACTACCTGCGCCTATACCAACAATCCATCGAGCAACCCGACTCATTCTGGGCCGAACAAGCCTCAAGCTTTCTCAACTGGTACAAACCGTGGGACAGCGTGCGCAGCGGCGACCTGCTGCAAGGTAACGGTGCCTGGTTCAAAGGCGGCCAACTCAACGTCAGCTACAACTGCATCGACCGCCACCTTGAAAAGCGCGGCGATCAAATCGCCTTTATCTGGGAAGGCGACAACCCCAGCGAATCAGCGCATATCACCTACAAAAAACTGCACCACAACGTCAGCCGCCTGGCCAATGTGCTGAAAAGCCGTGGCGTAAAAAAAGGTGATCGCGTGTGCATTTACATGCCCATGATCCCGGAAGCCACCTACGCCATGCTCGCCTGTGCCCGCATCGGTGCAGTGCACTCGGTCGTGTTTGGTGGGTTCTCTCCAGACGCCTTGCGTGACCGCATTCTGGACGCTGACTGCCGCACAGTGATCACCGCCGATGAAGGCGTACGCGGCGGTAAACATATCCCGCTCAAGGCCAATATCGACAAGGCCCTGCTGAGCTGCCCGGACGTCTCCACCGTTGTTGTGGTCGAGCGCACCAAGGGCCAGGTCGACTGGGTCGAAGGCCGTGACATCTGGTACCACCAAGCGCTGAGCACTGCGTCTGATGACTGCCCGCCAGAGCCGATGGACAGCGAAGACCCGCTCTTCATCCTCTATACCTCCGGCTCCACCGGCAAGCCCAAGGGTGTGCTGCACACCACCGGTGGCTACCTGCTGATGGCTGCCATGACACACAAGTACGTGTTCGACTATCACGAAGGTGACGTGTACTGGTGTACGGCTGACGTCGGCTGGGTCACCGGCCACAGCTACATCGTCTACGGACCACTGGCCAACGGTGCTACCAGCCTGATTTTTGAAGGTGTGCCGAACTACCCAAGCGCTTCGCGCTTCTGGGAAGTGATCGACAAGCACCACGTTAATATTTTCTACACCGCCCCAACAGCCCTGCGCGCCCTGATGCGCGAAGGCACCGCACCTGTCGAGAGCAGCTCACGCAAGAGCCTGCGTTTGCTCGGCAGCGTCGGTGAACCGATCAACCCAGAAGCCTGGGAATGGTATTACCACGTGGTCGGCGAATGCCGCTGCCCGATTGTGGACACCTGGTGGCAAACTGAAACCGGCGCCATTCTGATCACCCCACTGCCCGGCGCAACCGACCTCAAACCCGGCTCAGCAACCCGACCATTCTTCGGCGTGCACCCTGTACTGCTTGACGAACAAGGCAAGGAAATAGAAGGGCCAGGTGCGGGTGTACTGGCGATCAAGAGCAGCTGGCCAAGTCAGATTCGCAGCGTGTTCGGTGACCACCAGCGCATGATCGACACCTACCTGAAGCCTTACCCTGGCTACTACTTCAGCGGTGATGGTGCTCGTCGTGATGAGGATGGTTATTACTGGATCACCGGTCGGGTGGATGATGTGATCAACGTCTCCGGCCACCGCATTGGTACCGCCGAGGTCGAGAGTGCACTGGTCCTGCACGATGCTGTTGCAGAAGCGGCAGTGGTCGGCTATCCCCATGACCTTAAAGGCCAAGGTATCTACGCGTTTATCACCCCGATGAAAGGTGTAGAGCTGACCGATGAACTGAAGAAAGAGCTACTCACGTTGGTGGGTAAAGAAATCGGCAGTTTCGCCAAGCCTGAACTGATCCAATGTGCCCCCGGTCTACCGAAGACTCGTTCGGGCAAGATCATGCGCCGCATCCTGCGTAAGATCGCCTGTAACGAGTTGGAAAACATGGGTGATACCTCGACCCTGGCTGACCCAAGTGTCGTCGACAGCCTGATAGAACAACGCCTGAACCGCTAAAACATGCCGGGTAGCCCCGGTGGTTGATCGAGTCTGTTTGGAATGGAAGTGCTACGCCGCCGTATCGAAAGCCAAGTGTTAAGCCTCAGCGGTGTTGCACTGGGGCAAATAGATTTCGAAAACCCTAAGGGTGATCCGGGCCTGTTCGGGCCGGACTCAGTGTGCTGGAAAGTCCACGGCGACTTTTCCAGCATGCTAATCGGCGGCATCAGCGCCCTGCTCTTACAAGCCTTACACCCACTGGCTCTGGCGGGTGTTTGGGATCACTCCAACTTCCGCGAAGACTTGATCGGCCGCTTGCGCCGTACCGGCCAGTTTGTCTCTGGCACCACATTCGCCGCCCGCGCAGATGCAGACTGGCTGATCGACAAGGTGAAGACCATTCACCTGCGTGTTACCGGCACCGCACCGGATGGCCGGCCCTACGCGGCCAGTGATCCTACCCTGCTAACCTGGGTGCACGTGGCCGAGGTATACAGCTTTCTGCAAGCGCACCTGCGGTACCGTAACCCACACTTGTCCGGTGCTGACCAAGACCGCTACTACGCTGAAATCGCGCTGGTTGCCGAACGCCTCGGTGCCACCGACATACCCCGTTCGCGCCGGGAAATTGAGGATTATCTGAGCCGCATGCGCAGCGAATTGCTATGCGATGAGCGTTCTCTGGAGATTCTGCGCATTTTGCTCAATGCACCGGCACCCAGTGCACTGGCTGCACCAATGGGCAAACTGTTCATGCAAGCAGGTATCGACCTGTTGCCCGCTTGGGCACAATCTATGCTCGACCAGCAGATCAGTCCGACCCGCAGCCGCCTTATCCAAGCAGGTGTGAACCGCTTGGCGCCAATACTGCGCTGGGCCGTTCGCAGTGGCGCTATTCACCGTGCACGAACTCGCATGGGCATGGCCGCTTACGACTTAAGTTAGCCATCAAATGCTGGCTGCTGGCCAAACCCATATGCCAACATAGTTGTCTTTCGCGCCTGGGGGCGCATTTCACTGTAAGGATTGCGTTATGCAAGACGTCGTTATCGTTGCTGCCACACGAACTGCTATTGGTAGCTTTCAAGGTTCCTTGGCGAACATCCCTGCGCCAGAGCTGGGAGCTACGGTGATCCGTCGCCTGCTGGAACAAACCAAGCTGGACGGCGCACAGGTAGACGAAGTGATCCTCGGCCAGGTACTGACGGCTGGTTCGGGCCAAAACCCGGCGCGCCAAGCGGCCATCCTCGCAGGTCTGCCCCATGCCGTCCCGGCCCTGACCCTGAACAAGGTCTGCGGCTCAGGTCTGAAAGCCCTTCATCTAGCGGCCCAAGCCATTCGCTGTGGCGACGCGGACGTAGTAATTGCAGGCGGCATGGAAAACATGAGCTTGTCACCCTACGTCATGCCGGGCGCCCGCACCGGTCTGCGCATGGGCCACGCTAAAGTGATCGACACCATGATCACCGATGGCCTGTGGGATGCCTTTAACGACTACCACATGGGCATCACTGCCGAGAACCTGGTGGACAAGTACAGCATCAGCCGCGAAGAACAAGACGCCTTCGCTGCTGCTTCTCAGCAGAAAGCCGTAGCCGCCATCGAAGCGGGTCGCTTTGCTGATGAAATCACCCCGATCATGATTCCACAGCGTAAGGGCGACCCTGTTGCTTTCGCCACCGATGAGCAACCACGCGCAGGTACCACCGCAGAGTCCCTGAGCAAGCTCAAACCAGCCTTCAAAAAGGACGGTACCGTCACTGCCGGTAACGCCTCTAGCCTGAACGACGGCGCCGCCGCCGTACTGCTGATGAGCGCCAGTAAAGCCGCTGAGTTGGGTCTGCCAGTCCTGGCTAAAATCGCCAGCTACGCCAATGCCGGTGTCGACCCAGCCATCATGGGCATAGGCCCGGTTGGCGCTACGCAGCGCTGCCTGAGCAAAGCTGGATGGCAACTGAGCGATCTGGACCTGATCGAAGCCAACGAAGCCTTCGCGGCTCAAGCGCTGGCTGTAGGCAAAGAACTGAACTGGGATGCCAGCAAGGTCAACGTCAACGGCGGCGCCATTGCCCTGGGCCACCCGATTGGCGGTTCGGGCTGCCGTATTCTGGTCTCCTTGCTGCACGAGATGATCAAACGCGACGCCAAGAAGGGTCTGGCCACCCTCTGCATCGGCGGTGGTCAGGGCGTAGCACTGGCGATTGAGCGCTAATCAAGCCCAGTCGCAAAAATGCCGGCCTTAAGTGCCGGCATTTTTTATTTGCTCATTGCTGAGCGTTATAGACAGTCCGCGCCTGACTCGAAACAGCCCGCATCTCAGTCCACACAGCCGGCACTCTGATAAACTTACCCACCTCTCCTTTTCCAGTCCAAGGCGCCTCGCATGTCTTCCTTGAATCAGGCGCTGCGCGCCGCCCTGCATAATCGTGACAACCTGCTGGGTGAGCTGCACGCACAAGGTACCGACTGCTACCGCCTGTTCCACGGTAGCCAGGAGGGTGCAGGTGGGCTAACCGTTGACCGCTACGGCCCGCAACTGATGGTGCAGAGCTTCCACCAAAGCATCTCCAATGACGAACTCAGCCTGATTGCTGAAACCTGCCGCCAGCACCTCGACCTGCCACTGCTGCTGGTCTATAACGACCGCTCGCGCAGCAACTCCCGTATCGACCGCACGGACAGCGTCTACCAGCCTGAGCCAGCGGCACTGGACGATATGATCGGCCATGAGTGGGGCCTGAATTACCGCGTGCGTGGCCGTCACGCAGGGCAAGACCCCCTACTGTTTCTCGACCTGCGTAATGCCCGAGGCTGGGTCAAGCAAAACAGCGCGGGCAAATCCGTACTCAACCTATTCGCTTACACCTGTGGCGTCGGCTTAAGTGCTGCGGCAGGCGGTGCCCGTGAGGTGGTCAATCTGGACTTCGCCGAGGGCAATCTGGCTGTGGGCAAAGAGAACGGCCAGCTCAACCCCGAGTTGCCTGCGATGCAGTTTATCCAGTCCGATTACTTCCCAGCGATTCGCCAATTGGCCGATCTGCCGATCAATGCACGGCGTGGACAAAAGCTGCCGCATTACCCACGTCTTGCAGCCCGCCAATTCGACTTGGTGTTCCTTGATCCGCCAGCCTGGGCCAAGAGTGCATTCGGTACTGTCGACTTACTGCGCGACTATCAAAGCCTGCTCAAACCAGCCATCCTCGCCACCGCCGAGGACGGCGTACTGATCTGCTGCAACAACTTGGCAAAAGTGCCTATGGATGAGTGGCGCACGCAAGTACTGCGCTGCGCAGAAAAACTCGGCCGCCCTGTGCGGGAATGGCAGGTTATTGCCCCGGCCAGTGACTTCCCATCCCTGGACGGTCAGCCGCCGCTGAAGACACTGATTCTTAAATTCTGAACCCATCCGCACCGAATACCCCAATAAATTGGGGCATCACATCTGGCAGAGGTCGTGCCATACTCCGTGCAGGTTTAGTACAGGAGTGACGACGTCTTATGCCAAAAGGATTGAAACGCGCCGCCAGCGCCCTCGCCATCGCAGTCGGTTTATACAGCCTGCTGGGGTTTCTGATTCTGCCTGGTATTGCATTGCGCATCGCCAATCAGCAACTGGCTGAATACGCCGCTGTACCGGCATCAATACAGCGCATCCAGCTCAATCCCTTTACCCTCGAACTGACTGTTTGGGGGCTCAACATAGGCGAAGCGGACAAGCAGCAAGTGGCCTTCGAGCGCCTGTACGCTGACCTGCAACTGGACAGCGCCTGGAAGCGTTTCTTGCACCTCGCCAACATTGAGTTGGACAGCCCGAAAACAGAAGTGCTGTTCGACAAAGACGGCACACTGAACCTGACTAAGCTGTTCAATATTCCGCCGAGTGAAAACACTGAGCCTCAAGAGCCCAGCGAGCCTTTCCCGATGCGCATCGAGCGTATCAAACTCACCACCGGCAACTTGCACTTCCAAGACCTACGCCCCAGTGAGCCCATCGAATTTCTCTACGACGACCTGAGCTTCGAGCTGTTCAACCTCAGCACCCTGCCAGACGACAACGCTGAAATGAATCTGGTTGCCCGCGGCCCTTATGGTGGACAAATCGACTGGTCCGGCACTCTGAGTCTGGTGCCATTTAAATCCAGCGGTAACCTGAAAATCACCGACGGCAAACTTAAAGGTGTATGGCCCTACGTGCGTGACGCTGTACCGCTTGTCCTTGAGGACGGCTCGGTAGACCTGAGCAGCGACTACACCCTGGATCTGTCTAAAGGCACCGAATTACTGCTGAATAACACTCAGGTAAAAGTAAGCTCCTTTGCCATCAAGAGCCCGGCTGACAAACCTCTTGTGCGCCTGCAAAGCCTTGAGGTCAGCGAAGCCAGTGTTGATCTGGCGAAGCAGCAAGTCATCCTCGGCAAAATCCGCAGTAACAAACTAGAAACCTGGGCTGCCCGCGAGGCCGATGGCCAGCTGGATTGGCAGAAACTGTTCGCCAGCCAGCCCGCCAAACCCGCCGCAAAACCGGCAGCCAAAACCGAGGCAAGTGAAGCAACCGAACCGGTTAACGCCGACGCCACGGCCACCGCTCAAACAGAAGCATCACAAGCCCCTGCTGAACCGGCTACCAACGAGCCTGCAAAGCCTTGGCAAGTCATCCTGCGAGACGTGCAGATGCGCGACTACAACGTGCACTTGGCTGACCGCGCTGATGGTGCGAAAACCGCTGTAGACCTGTACCCGCTGAACATCGACATCACCGACTTCGACAGCCTTGGCACCTCGCCTTTCGGCCTCAAGATCGACACCGGCGTCAACAAGACCGGCAAACTAAACGCTGAAGGTCAGGTACAGCTCACCCCAACCACCGCCAAACTCAAAGTCAGCACCCGCGATATTGACCTGCGTGTGGCCCAGTCTTACATCAGTCCATTTGTCCACCTTGAGCTGCGCAGCGGCATGCTCAGCAGCGACCTCAACGCCACTCTGCAAAGCACCGATCCGTTGGCGTTCAGTGTAGATGGCCAGGCTCAGATCAACCAACTGCACACCCTCGATACCCTGAAGGACCGCGACCTGCTGAAGTGGCGCCAAGTGCAAGTGGATGGTATCAATTACCAACACGGTAAAGGTTTGGTCATCAACCAGATCAAGCTGCAACAACCCTACGTGCGTTTCATCATTAATGAAGACATGACCACCAACCTCAGCGAGTTGGTCGTCGAGCAAAAAGGCTCCGGCTCTGCACCAGCACCTGCGAGCAACAAAGCCAGCGCAGAAAAGCCGATGCCGATCCGCATAGGGGGGATCAGCATCCAGGACGGTTCGGCCAACTTTGCCGACTTCAGCCTGCAACCTAACTTCGCCACAGCCATCGGCCAAATGAACGGCCAGATCGGCACCCTCGACAATCAAAGTCCTAAAGCCGCCGCTGTGGATATCAAGGGTAAGGTCGACAAGTACGCGCCGGTGACCATCAAGGGCAAACTGACGCCATTTGACCCGATGAACAGCCTGGATATCGCCACCAACTTCAAAAACGTCGAGCTGGCTAACCTGACGCCCTACTCTGGCAAGTTCGCCGGGCTCAGCATCCGCAAAGGCCGTCTGAACCTGGATCTGCACTACCAGATTGAGCAAGGCAAACTGAACGCCGAGAACAAGCTGCTGCTGGAAAACCTCCAGCTTGGCGATAAAGTCGAAAGCAAGGACGCCATGGACCTGCCGATCCGCCTGGCCGTCGCTTTGCTCAAAGACACCAAAGGCAATATCGAAATCTCCCTGCCGGTGACAGGCGACCTGAACAACCCCGAGTTCAGCGTGATGCCCATTGTCTGGCAGACCCTGCGCAACTTAGTGCTACGTGCTGCTCAAGCGCCGTTTAAATTCATTGGCGGGCTGGTAGCGGGTGGTAACGACGTTGACCTTGGCAGCGTTAACTTTGCCGCCGGTAGCACCGAGCTGGATGGCAGCGCACAGAAGTCCCTCGACACCCTTGCCAGCGCCCTCAAAGAGCGCCCTGCACTGCGCTTGGAAATCGAAGGCAAGAGCTCTGCCAGCACTGACGGCCCACTGGTTGCTTCTGCCCGTCTTGAGCGTGAATACCAGAACACCTGGTACAAAATGCTCCAGCGCCGTGGTGACAAGGTCCCGGCCAGTGCACGTGAACTCGTCGTGGATGAAGACGACAAAGAAGTGCTCCTTGAAGGCATCTACCGCAACCGTCTTAAGCAGCAACCGCCAGCTGAGTGGAAAGAACTGCCAGATGAAGAGCGCATCGCCAAAATGCGTGATGCCGTAGTGCAATCTTGGGCACAGAACCAGACGCTGCTACGCCAGCTGGGCGTCGCTCGTTCTTCTGCAATCAAGGACTACCTGGTAGAACGCGGCGGCCTGCCGGATACGCGCCTGCTGATTATTGAATCAAGCCAAACCGAGGCCAACAGCGATGGCAGTGTTTCCACTTCGCTGCATCTGGACAGTGAATAAGTCTTGCGGGCTGATGTTGCTGCTGGCCGCCGCCAGCGCAACATCGGCGCAGGCCGACACCTTGCGCTGTGGCAGCCAGTTGATCAGCGTCGGCGACCGCCGTTTTGAAGTCGAGAAAAAATGCGGAAAGCCGGCTTACCGTGATGTGGTCGGCTACACCCTCGGCAATTACGATAGACGCGAATCGCCCATTGAAGAGTGGGTGTACGGCCCGGATAACGGCATGCTCACCATCCTCACCTTTGAAGGATCACGGCTGCGCAACATCGAACGCAAACGCAGCCGCTAGCAGTTGGAGAACTGAACATGAAACGCCTGCTCTGCACCCTGTTGCTTTGCCTGCCGTTGGCCGCACAGGCATCATCGACTTTTCGCTGCAACAGCGGCTTGGTGAGCCTTGGCGACTCAACGGCCAAAGTCTTTAATCAATGCGGCGAACCAGTCAGCCAAGACCACGTGGGCTACAAGGAAATCAGTGACGAGTATGGCTTTCGGACCGAAGTTAAAGTGGAAGAATGGACGTATGGCCCGCGTAACGGCATGTACCACTTCCTGCAATTCGAAGGCGGCCGCCTGAGCAAGATCAGCAGCAAGCGCGGCAACTGACCCTCAGCCCACCTTGAACTCCGGCGACATCAACCGGCTGATGCCCACGGCTGCGGCGCTACTGAGTTTGCGCCGCAACGCCGAGCTACGCGGATCAGCCAATACTGCATCCTCATAACTGAATGCCGCGATCACCGCGCTATAACCCAGCCAACGAAAAGGCTCCGGCTCCCAGCTGCGCAATGCCTTACGCAAGCTCTGATTACGCACAACCCAGGGAGCGCGGCTGATTAACGTATCGCGTTTAAGGATCAAATCAGCCAGCGTGCGCCCAGCCAGGTAGCTGGCACCAACACCCTCGCCACCGTAACCACCGGCACAAGCCACGCCACTGGCCTCATCACAGAGCATGTAGGGGCGGAAATTCCGGGTCATCCCCAGATTGCCGCCCCAGCCATGGCTGATCGGGGTTTTCGCCAGCTGCGGAAATAGCTCCAACATCAAGTTGCGACGAAAACTCAGCTCAGCCTCAGTTAACTGAAATTGCTCCCGCAACTTGCCGCCAAAGCGATAACTGCCCCGGGCGCCAAACACCAAGCGATCATCAGCACTGCGATGAAAATACGTGACCTGCCGACTGCACTCATGGGCCGCCTGGCCGTTATACAGACCGATTTCATCCCACTGCGACGCGCTGAGTGGCTCAGTGGCAATCTGCAGACTTTGCACCGTCAACTGATAGGGACGCAGCGCTTTACTTTCAGCCGCATAACCCTCCACACACGGCACGACCCACCGTGCCGAAACCGGATGCCCGGCAACCGTCAGAACGCCCTTGCCCCACGCCTCGACCCGGCTGTTCTCAAAGATACGCACGCCCTTACGCTCAAGACTGGCCGCCAGCCCCAGGGCCAGCTTGGCTGGGTGAATCGTCGCGCAATGCGGTGAATAAATCGCGCCGTATACCTGATGCATGCGCAGCTGCTGGCTCAACTCGTGGGCGCTGAGCAGGCGGTAATCCTCCTCACTGTGTCCGTGAGCATAAAGAGCCTTTAAATCGTCCAGCAGCCATTGTTGCTGCTCAGGGTAGCGAGCCGCACAGGTCAACACACCGCCCTTGCGGTAGCCACAGTCGATGCCCTCCTGCACCAGCACCTGCGCCACCCTGTCCGGAATGCCCTTCAGCTCCGTCATCAAGGCACTACGCTCAGGTTCTGACCAGCCTGCCAGCATCTTCTCCTCTCCGAGAATCCGCCCCAACAACCAGCCGCCATTGCGCCCCGACGCACCATAGCCAACATGCCGCGCCTCGAAAATCGCAATATTCAGCGCAGGCGAATGCTGCTTCAGGTACCAAGCCGTCCACAGCCCCGTATAACCTGCACCAATAATCGCCACATCCACATCATGAGGCCCTTCCACCCTCTTACGCGCTACACGCAAGTGCTCGGCCTGATCCATCCAGAGGCTGACAGTGGGGGCTAGCATAGTGATGGCTCCATAAGGGTTTGGAACCAATTTAATAAAGGACCACTGCCCAGTCTTACGTCCGGGCCCGGATGGAATCCTTTAGCGGTAACAGAGGTTGATAGAGGCTGGCTGGCCGCAGCTTCCAACCCCTGATTTGCTAAGCAATTGATTAGCCGTAAAAAAAATCGCAAAAGACTGTTGACAGCCCCCCTCCAGATAAGGAAAATGCGCGCCACTCGGCTACGTAGCTCAGTTGGTTAGAGCATAGCATTCATAATGCTGGGGTCCGGGGTTCAAGTCCCTGCGTAGCCACCAAACAAAACAAGGGTTTACCGAAAGGTAAGCCCTTTTTTGTTTTAGCGGGCTATCACCGGGCTAGCACTGCCGAGAAATCTAGCCGAATATCTGCAACCCCTCCTCCCGGCGCATCACGCGCCATCTCAACGCTAAGCAGCCAAGTCTCGCGCTAATTCATCAAGGCCTATACGGCTCAGCCCTAGCCTCAAAGAATCATTCCCCAGCCCTGCAGGGCGCTGGGGGGCCATTGCAATTCAGGGGCATCCCTTATCCCTTGCTCGCACAATTCACCAAGAAAATTTTTCGGCTGTATCAATCTGTCCGCTTGTCTGCTTACGAAATCACTCCGGGGAAACCACTTGCCGATAACGCAAACTGCGTTACATTGTGATTACATCGTGTAACGAGGCTTTCAATGAAAACGGCAACACTGAATCTGCGCATTGATCCGGTATTGAAAGAGGCTGCACGGATCGCGGCAGCCCAAGAGCATCGAAGCATTGCCAATCTGGTCGAGGTGCTGATTCGTCAGCATTGCGAGCGCATAGGGGTGTCGATACCTGATCAGGCCGAGCTTTTCCCCCAAGAGGATAGAGATGATGAATGGCGCTCGATTGACTCGTGTGCCAAATGGCTGAGAAAAGCTGGCGTAGGCAAGGCTGAGCTAGATTTTCAGAATTGGCATGTCCGCCAGATAGAAATTTCCGTCTGAATCCCACACTAAATTTTTAATATGGAGCGATTAGATGCTTGGATGGATTAAAGAAAAAACCACTTTTGCTAAGATTGCCGGAAAGTGGTTTGACGCTACTAAAATGAATCCAGGGGATAACGGTCAAATATCAATCTTCGCATCCAGCTTGATCAAGAATCAATATTTTAGACTTGAGGATGCGTGGCTTACTTCCTTGGTGAACTGGACGTTTCACTCGCCGCATCCAGAATTTAAATTCTTACTTGCTAACGGCATTATAAGATTCTTAGACATCTATGAATTTACTATACCGTTTGATCCGGAAGTAAGAAAAGCATCACGTCAAGTTGCCGAAAGTATAGTTCAAGATGGCGTTTTAAGTGGTTATCCTGATTCAACTTCTAAAAACTACTTTGCCCACAGTCAAAATGACTCGGATGCAGCCTTACTCAAACGCCTTCCTGCAGGCACTAGGGTGTCTTTGGCATCAGACTCAGCGAGGGATGATAAAAAACCTCTTACAGGCCTTGCCAAGGAAATTTATGACGACATGCAAGATAATTTGCATCCAGCCCCCGCAGCACGCCGCAACGCGCCCATAGAAATGAAAACTTGCTGCTACTGCGGAAGAACAATAAGGTTTGATTTAGAAATTTGTGGATATCCGGATTGCGGTTTAGATCCCGATCAGAAGGTAATGGAAAGGTATGGAATAATATTTGAGGGCGGAAAATATAGGTTTCTCAACCATTACTTTTCCAAAAGAATAGATGCAATAAAATTTGCTAAAATGAAACTCAAAAGTGTTTGAACCCTCGACAAATATCTGAACTATTTTGGTGGAAGCCAAACCCTCAGATACCGCCCCTGCCCCTTGCTCCTTTCAAACCATACTCGTTTGCGCAGCCAGCCTGCGTCCAGCAGGGTCTGGCTCAGTTCGCGGGACGCGATCTGCAATGCACTGGCTATCTCGTCTATTGACCAGTGCCGGTGCTTGGATGCCGGGGGCAGGCTGGCAAACCAAGCATCGTGTTTTTCCCTGAACGTCTCTGCCTGGCTGGGTGCTGGTTTTTGTTGCATGTGCTGAGCGGCTATCTGCTTTAGCAGTCTTGAGGTGTATGCAGACACGGCTTTGCTCCTTCCAAAATCATTATTTGCAGGTGGTGGTTACAGGTAGCGCTTGAGTTTGTGGCCACATCCAGGCCTGAGCGTTGAATGCCTGCCGACTACTGCAGACCGTGCAGATTCCGCTGAAATCCCCGTAACTGCTGGACCTCGGGCTGCAGACTGATTGCAGAAGCGTGCAGATTGTTGACTGGGCTTGGCGAAGGTCTGCATGCGCTAGCCTTTCTCTGCAGTGATCTGCACGGGGTCTGCACTGCTTGCCCCCGGTGTAATGGGCCTTTCAGCACTTTCTGCACAATCTGCAAGGGGGTGTGGATTAACTTCAAAATTCCGCCCGTCCGCACTGCGCATCCAGCCTGCTTCAAGAAGGATACCCAACAACTTGTCACGCTGTTTGGCTCTACCGCGAACGGGGCCGCTGGTGCCCAGCTTGTCGCGATGAAGTGATTCAAGCCCCTTTGCTTTGAGCCAGGCCAGCAAATCGAGTGCGTCCCTGTTGTCTCGGGTTTCCGCACCACTGCCGCCCAGCCAGCGCGCCCACTCGCCCAGCGAGTGCTCGACTACTTCACAGGCAGCAGTCATGGTTGGGCCGCTTATCTCCTGCTCGCCAATAAACAGGGCAAAGACTGCCGCAACCCTGCGGGCATTTTCGCCGCCACGGCTGGCAAAGGGTTTGATGGGGCCGGCATATTCACCGCCCCGGCTCTGCTCAGCTTCTACCCTGTTGTAAAAATCCAGCCAGACGTTCAGCGCGTCCGCCGCCAGTGCAATCACGGGCGGGCGAACTGCGCCCATCTCGGCAACGTATCGGGGCGTTGCAGCAATCTCCTTTACGCGCTGCCAGTAACGCTGGATGGCGGGATTTCTATAGGCCGAGTTTTGCAGCGTCTCGGCGCTGATAAATCGGGTGCCGGCAAGCGAAGGTGCCGAGGTCAACAAGAAGCGCGGCAGGAAGCCTTGCCCCTGCAGCAGCGGGTCATTAAGCGCATCCCTGACGGTCACGGCCTGAGCCATCAAGTGCATGGTGAATCGGCGATCATAGGCAATGCCGCCACTCTCTCCGGCTCGGTCGCGTTCCACCGTTCCATCGTCGTACAGCTTGACCAGTCCACCCAGGGTAGCCGCCCGAGTTTCAGCCTGCATGCTGTGACCGCCTAGCACCCTGCCACCTTCATCGGTTGCCCAGGATGCGGACGGCATACCTGCCACAAAGTCCTTGGCGATTTTCTCAAAGGTTGAATCGGTGTACATGGTGCGCGGGTTGGCTGGCAGCCGGTTGTTGTTCTCAAAATCCTGCAGGGCTTTGCCTTTCAGCAGGCTTGCCCGGAGGTTGTGCTCTGCCTCGATAGCGGCGTACCGGTCGCGCTCCTGTCGCTCTGCTTCCATCAGCGGCTTGAAGGCCAGACGGTAGCACGCGCTCTTACGGTCGCCAGAGTCGGCCAGCGCCATCTGATAGAGCGAACAAGGCATGCCATCGGGGTAATGAATATGCGGCGCGTTGACCCGCGTTTGAGCCAGGTATGCCGCTGCCGCTATTACGCACTGCGCGGCCAGGGCTTCGGGCGCGGCAACGTGGAAAGCAATGGCTTTAACTGCCTCACGCATTAGCGTTGGCAAGCTCGCTGTTGGATAGGGCGCAGGCTGTGGCTCAGTAAGCAGGGTATCCGGGGTGCGCCATGGGTGCGCAGCATGGGCGGCATCTGTCCAACCGGACTGTTTGGCGCGGTGAAATATTGTGCCTAGTGTGATTGCTGACGCTGGTTGGCCTGAGGTCGCGAAGCTGGCCCATTTATCCTGGCAAACCTGTTCGCTGAATTTCTCGGTGCTGGTTGCCGACCAATCCAGCCAGATTGTGTAAGCCTGTTGAGGTTCAAGCGTGGATCGGTAAAGGGCCAGCCCCGTCTGCCACCATGCGTCATAGTCATCGGCAGGCAGCACGGCAAGGGCGCTGCGGATTCGTTCTGGTTCATCGCTGCTGCCGGCAGTCAGGACGCCAGCGGCCTCGACGTTCAACTCGGTTGAGCCGACTAGGTGCAAATGGGGTGGGAGTGGTCCCAGTTGGCCGAATTGCTGTGCCGTTGGTGCCGCTTTGCAGTTGAAGGTCGCCGCTAACCATTGGCTACCAGCGTGCAGATCAACCAAACCTGCAGCCTTCGACTGTGGCATTACCTTGCCGGTAATCAGTATGGCGCGCTTGCTGGTGTAGAACTCAAGGCCATCTACCGTTTTGAAAAACTTGCCCGAGCCATAGCCCCAGATGTGCAGGCCTGTGTCGCTCATACTGCGTTCAACCCAGCCGGGCATTTTTTGCAGGATTTCGGCTGCACGCTGCTCGCGCTCAGGGTTGCCGCGCACCTTGTCCAAGTCAACGCAGCAGATGCAGTCATCCTCCACGATGCTGAAGCCCAAGGCGAAGCAGCGGCCGGCAAGATAGCCGTCGTGCGCTGCCTCAAAGGTTTTATGCCGGGTTGTGTCGGTATGATTGATTCCAATGCCTTTAGTTGGGTCCACAGGCACCTTTGCGGCGGTGAAACCGATCCAGCGTGGCAAGCGCTTCATTGCTTCGGGCACTTGGCTGTAGTCGAACCTTGGCGCCGTCGCCTGCTGCTGAGTCCCGTCGAGTGGCTGGCTCATTGCGCCCCCTCCTCTTGGCGGCGCATCTGTAAAACTCGCTGCGCTGCAGAGTGGAACTCCTCTCCTCGGCCGGCATTTGCATACGCTATTTGAACGACATGGATTGCATGCGCTGCCAGGTCGCGGTCTGATCGGGTTGTGCCGTTTTTGATCTCATGCAGCAAAGCCATGACTGCTAATCCCTCGATGCTACCTAGGTCAATCCATAGCCTGAGTGGCCAGGGATTCGTCTGATCTGAGTCGGTCAGTACAAAGCTTGTTGATGTGCAGGGCTCGTTTCCTTTCAGCTCGCGCACCCCAGCGAAACCGCCGTCAAGCAGCGCAAAAATGAAACGTAGCAGTGCGTCGTCGGAGGGTGTGCCGCATGCGCAGGGCGGCAGGCGATCTAGGAAAACTACGGGGCTTATCCGATGCGCTGCTGGGTCATTTTCCAGCCAGTAGAATGCAGTGCCGTCGAACAGTTGGGAGTCGTCCATTACTTGGCCTCCCCTGTGTACGAGGTGGTGCGGCGAGCAAGGAATTCGGCAAGATCATTAAGTCGATACTGCACTTTCCTTCCAATTTTCAGGTAAGGCAGTGAGTAACGTCCCGCCGTGCGCCAGCACGCTAATGTGTTTGCCTGAACGCCAAGCACGACTGCTGCCGTCTTGTCGTTGACATGTATTGGTGGGTGTTTGGGGTCGAAGTTCAACTGCGCCAGGATCTCGGCCTTGATGACTTCGATGTTTGCTGCGTGAGTGGTGTCCATTGAGGTAGCCCCTTGCTCGTTGAGAGTGACGGGGCCAGGTGTGTTAGCCCCGTAGCTGCCGATGAAGAACAATCCATCAGGCGACGAGACCACAGTGCTGCAAAAAATTTAGTGAATCACGGAACTGCGATGATGTTGCGATGAAAGCGTGGAAGGTTGCGATCGCAATGAAATTTTCAAATGTCGTTATGAATCTGCCACTGTTTATTGGCGGCCGCGAGCATCTTCTGGATATTGCTTTTGCTTATGCCTACCACGCTCAATCGCAGGCCCTCAGCCTTTTCGATGATTTCGTTTTGCAAACCGCTACTGCTACCGCGATCAATTTCCAGAAGCTTGAGCAAGAGGCCTATCAGCAGCAAGTGAGAAGACTGCGGAGGAATATCTGAGCTCTCTATAGTGGCCAGTATCTGTTGTGCCTTTGGGAACTCGTTTACAACAGTCTCGTGCAGCATTTCGTTTGCCCTGCGCCATGCATTCGCAACTGCATCTAGGCTCGTTGTGTCATTTCCCTTGGCTCTCTGCGTAAAAGACGCTGCATCTGTGGCGCGGATTTGTTCTTCAAACAGATGGCCAAGATAGACCTCCAAGAGCGACCCGTTGTGCTCTTGCTCAACGGCTAGGGCGTGTTCTAGCTTTTCAATTTTGTCATGCGCCTTTTCTAGCTGCTTATCTACCGATTCCGCTGCGTTTGCTGTGCTCACTGCCTGTCTCCTATGCTCGCTTGAAGTCGCCTTGAATAATCGTGGCCGAGCCTTTTAGGCCGGCCGCATCCAGCATGGCTTGCGTCGCGGTGTTGACGGACTGCCGCACTGGATCAAGATCCAGACGAGCATAGATCGCCGTTGCCTGGTGGGTCTTGTGGTTGAGGCTCTTTCCAATGATCGCCATCGAGGCGCCTGTCTTGGCCTGCCAACTGCCCAGCGTGCGGCGCAAGTCGTGAATGCGTAGGTCGGTCATGTCGTAGGTTGCCGGGTCAATTCCCAGCGCGGCGGCGATGGCTCGATAGCGCTTTGCTGCGGCTGCAGGGGCGGTCATCACCTCATAGCCAGCCTGCTTTCGCTCCTCGGCAGTCAGCTTGCCAGCAAGCTCCAAGTTATCGAGTAAGCGGCGCAAGCTGGCGCGCAGCAGAATGGCAGCCCATGCCTTTTTCGGCTCGACTAGGTGGCCCGTCTTACCCTCGCCTGGGAAAACGAACTGTGATGTGACTGTCGTATTCTTGCGGGCTTCCAGAGCTGCCACGGCTTCAGGCGATAGCGTGACATTCTGCGGTGTGCCGTTCTTGGTCATGCCGATACGCCAGACACGGGCCTCTAGATCTATGTCACGCCAGGCCATCGACTGAACGTTGGCGCGGCGCGCGCCGGTCAGCAGCGCCAGCATAAAGAAGTCGCGCAAGCTCGACTCGGCAATTGCGGCGAACAGGTATGGCAGTTCAACTCCTTGAGCAAAGCGGTCACGCGACGGTGCAGGGTTCTTCTGAATGCGACTGGTCGGGCTGGTGCCGGTGAATATCTCCAAGTCGGCTGCGAAGTTGAAAACCGAGGAAACAACGGCAAGGGCGCGGTCAGCCTGGGATGCGCTTATCTTTGTGGTCTTGCTGTGGATCGCCTTCACTTCGCCGCGCGTGATGTGGGAAAGTTTTTTCGATTTGATAGGCGCTAAGTAATCACGCAGCACTACCCGGTAACCCTGCTTGGTGGACTCAGCCAAAGGGGTGCCGTCACGCTTTTTCTTGCCGGTGAGGAACTTATCAAACACCTCGGAAAAAGTCGGCTCCTCTCGAATGGCGCGACGCGCTGCGGCTGGATTGGCTCCGGTGGCGAACTCGGCAAGGATCTTTTGCGCCTCGCCGCGTGCCTGCTCGACAGTCATCTCAGGGAAGGTGCCCAGCTTCACCCATGCCATTGAAGCGCCTGCACGCTTCACTACGTAAAAGGTGCGGCTACCTGCTGCGGTAATACGCATGGCGAGCTTTGGGGTGTCGGTGTCATAGACGGCAACTCGCTTGCCCGCCTCGGGCAGAGCGACCGCCATCAGTGCCGTTTTGGTGAATCTCAGCTTTACCATGCCCGCTCCTCAGAATCGCAGAGGATTGATTGGGCTAGCGACGGGCTATCACCGGGCTAGCACGGGCTATCAAAATTGATCGAATTTGGTGATAGCCAGCAAGGTAGAGGATAGGCTGAAAGCCTTATTATGTATAGGCTTATAAAAGATCATAAATGCCAGGGCATTGCCGGACCCTAGCATTCATAATGCTGGGGTCCGGGGTTCAAGTCCCTGCGTAGCCACCAAATAAAACAAGGGTTTACCGAAAGGTAAGCCCTTTTTTATTGCCCGAGCAGACTACAAACAGACTACATCCAGACCACGCCCTCATCCGAAGGCGCGTAATGGTTCCACATCCTGCTCAATTTCCTGCCAGCTTTCAGCCAGCGCTACAGCCAGTGAATAATCACGCTGTAAGTTCATCCAGAATTGCGCTGACGTATCAAAGTAACGCCCCAACCTGATAGCCATATCCGCAGTTACACCACGGCGTTCACGCACGATCTCATTCACGGTCGGAGCGGACACATGCAGTGCTCGGGCCAGTGCAGCCGGAGTTATACTCAGCGGTTCCAGGTATTCCTCGCGGAGGATCTCCCCTGGATGAATAGGGCGCATCCCGTTAGTTGTCATGGCATGGCCTCCTTAGTGGTAATCGACTATCTCAACATTAATCGGCCCGCTTTCTGTCCACTCGAAACAGATACGAAACTGATCATTGATCCTGATGCTGTATTGGCCAGCACGGTTGCCCTGTAACGCCTCAAGCCGGTTACCCGGTGGCGAACGTAAGTCCCTTAACTCCGTCGCAGCATGCAACATGGCCAGCTTGCGTGTTGCGACATTCAGAAAACTTCGCCACCGCCGAGAATCGCCTGTTTCAAACAGAGCCTGAGTCTCTGGGCATTTGAAGTTAATGATCACGCTTTAATCCTTAACGTTAAGCGTTAAAAACATCCTACACCAAGCAGACAGTTATTCAAGAGAGCAAGTGCCCACTCTGCTGTTGGGGCGACAAACGTAATGCTGATTCAAGATGGTCTGGCGACAAGTGCGCATAGCGCATGGTCATAGTGATAGATGAATGCCCGAGAATCCGCTGCAAACCGAGGATGTCCCCTCCCCCCATCATGTAATGACTGGCAAAGGTGTGCCGCAGGATGTGGGTCAGTTGCCCAGGTGTATTGAAGCCACAGCGTTCATATGCCCCTCGGAAGGCAGCCCGGCAGGACATAAGCAAACGGCCTGTTCCAGGCATCGCAACTTTCAGCGCCTCTTCCTCGACCTCCTTTGGAATCGGGACCGAACGAGATTGGCGGTTCTTGGTTCGGTGAAAATGCACCTTACCGGCATATAGGGCTGATCGGGTCAGGCTCTCTGCTTCATCCCAACGCGCACCAGTAGCCAGACAAATCAGTGCCACAGGGTAAGTGTGGTTGTTGCTTGACTGCTTACACTCTTCCAGCAGCCGGTTGATCTGCTCCAACGTCAGAAATGTCAGCTCGGTCTGGTCGGTTTTGATCTGACGAATATTGGCCAGCAGGCTTACGAAGTCTCCCAAGAACTGTTCCACGTTTTTGCCGGAGAAGCCGCGAGACGTCTTGTAATAGCGCTTGTACTCAGTTTCACCCAACAGAGAATCAACCGGCAGATCGACCATCACATCGTCACGCATCATGGTCCAAATCGGCTCGAAGCACCCAGGGCGGGCCAGCAACTTGAACTGCCCCAAACCCTAACGCCACAGGCCTTCTAAATGCCCGGCAAAAGCTGCATAAGAGCGCGTATCGATAGTGATGCCGATTTGCAGATCAAACGAGTCGCTGGCGAATTGAGGTTTGCGTATCAGACAGGGTTTCTAAGGTGAGCTTAGGGGCACTGAAGAACTGCTGCCCCGAGGCGCGGCGCAGCATGATCATCTCTCGCTGGTTGTCTGGGCGGCCCTGCTGGGCGTAGCCCACACTGATTACCACCTTATTAGTCGGTGTCAGTACACACTCCATACGGCGCGCAGGGTGAACGGTAGAATGATCCGGCCATACTGCGACTGTTTGAAGTCAGCACGCAGTAAATCTGTGATAGACCATAAAAAAACGGCAGTCTGGGAATGGTTATCCGTATTCACGCGAGGCTCCGGAGTATCAATAAAAGCCCGAGTTTTCCCCGCCAGGCCCTCGCGGCTTTATTAGCACTGATTTTGGTTTGCCAGCGACTGCACCGTTGCGGCCAGCGCCAAGTAGCCGACCCTCCGTGCGCCCAGGCTTTCCAGGCGCTTAAGGCTGATCTGACGCTGCGCACCGACCTGCTCATTCAGGCTACTGGCGCTCAGGCAATAAAAATCCCACTGATCCAAATTCAGAGGATTGACGGCTTCTTTATCCTGACTGGTGAGCACACAGAACACGTAGACCTGCGCAGCACGAACCTTGGTTGGTGAGCGTTTTTGAGTCAGTGCATCCCAAACTGCTGCCGGGGCAATGGAAAACTGAATGGCTGACAGTCCCTTCTGCCCCCACGACTGCAAATAGGCAGCGGACTTCACTTCTATCCGGATGCCTGATGCCGTCTTCAGGTCGTAGGCATCCCACTGGGTTCTCACCCCATGATTGCAATCCAGCGCGCTGGCCACGATGTATTCAGCCAGCACGCCGCGTAACGCATTGTTTAGGACATCCGAGAAGGCCCAGCGCCAGAATGACTGAAGATCACGACCGACAGGCTGACCTCCAGCAGTGAATGGCTCAGTGCCGGTTTTGAGGGTCAATTTCACAGGAGGGAGGTAGCCGCTGCTCAAAAGTCATTATCCATATATGAGTATTGAGTGGATTAATCCGATAAAAAGGGCTTCTACAAGCTAATGGTTTTCCTCTGCAAACGTAACATTACGACAAGCGTTAGGGATGCCATTGGTACGAAACGCCATCACTAGCAGCTATCGCGGATTAACCTGCAGGCAAAACTGGTTATCAATGCGTTGAGTACTTGTCATTCCCGACTGTGGTTTGAACTAACAGCGGTTGATGTGATTTGTAGCTTTATGGATAAAAGGAGTTGCGAATGACGCTCAACTGACTGACAGCTTGAAATATGCAGGCGCCACGATGGCGCTGACCAGCCTGCCATTAGGCAGCTTCCGGGTCATGAATGGTCCAAGGCAAACCAGTGCGACTAACAACGCCGGCCGCTTTGCTGATATGGGTAAGTGGTGTTGGCGAGGCTATACCACTCAATGCCGGATTGAGCAGGATCACCTGTATCTGATGGCGATCAATGCCACTTGTGAGGACGACACACAGGCGGCCTTCGACGACTTCTTTCCCGGCTACCCGGAGTGGGTAGTTGCGAACTGGTTCAGCGGTGAGCTGCACTGCCCTTCGGACACCTGCAGGATGCCTGGCTGCGTTTTTACCAGCAGCTGCAGGAAGTTGAAGGATACGCCCTGCTGTGTGACGGCAAGATCTGCGCCGAGTTCTACGCTCGGATGGACTGACCTATCCGGCCCACTGCCTTGCATCTGAGCGGCGGAAATACCATTTGTCGTTTTTATAGCGCCGTTACAGCTACTCAAAAACAACCTGTCAAAAGACTCAGGTACAGCCCAAGCAGCCGGTACCTTGTATGCCAGGATGTATACATTCTGATATTTGATCGTGAAAAATATTGCTAATACAGCGAGTTACAAATCGAGTTCAAATGATTGCGTACCTAAAGGTAAGCCTTTTTTATTTGTCCCGGTGACTACAAAGTGACTACAGCCTGTCTACCGGGTCTTATGTGTTCCAGGGGTTTACCACCTGAACACCTAAATAGTCGAAGTGACGGACATTGCGCGTAGCAACTCGCGCATCATGCAAAGCAGCAATCGCCGCTATTTGTCCGTCAGCCATTCCGACCACCTTCCCTTTTGCCTCACTATCTGCTGCCAAGCTCGCGTAATAAACCGCAGCATCCGCATCGAATGAAACGATCCGTCCGGCAAAGTCCTGATCGAACATCAACTTAGCCATATTGAAAAAGCCCTGTTTGCGTTTACCTTCAGGCATCCGGGCGATTCCATACAGCACCTCAGCAACACTGATCGAACTGATAAACAACTCACTCACAGGCTGAGCATTGATCCAATCGAGCACCGCAGGTTCAGGCTTTGCCCGCATAAGTTCAGAAAGGACGTTTGTATCCAATAAAATCATTCGTCAAAACTCGCGGCCCGGGCCTTATCCGTACGTGCTGGAATTTCCAGATCAACACCGCCCAATGCAGCAAAACGTGCATTGATACGACTTCCCAAACCACTCTCTTGGTTCGGCTTAGTCAAAACGCTGCGCAAAATCACACGCACCTCTTCTTCCATAGAGCGACCATGATTGGCAGCTGCAATGCGCAGTTGAGCTTTAAGGTCATCATCGAGATTCCGAATAGTGATGCTCGCCATAAATCCTCCAAAGCAATCAGTGAAATCATTGATTGCAGTATACACAATACGCAAAGCTACTCTCTTACAGACTGACGAACTACAAATGCCCACTCTGAGCCAAAGGCGATAAACGCAGTGCTGACTCCAAATGATCCGGCGACAAATGCCCTAGCCCATCAATATCTCAATCAGCGCATGCGTCATGTTGCTGAGCTCAACGCCTCTGCGGGTGACGATTTCGTAGGGCTCGCTACGGGACCGGATATGTAGCGGGAGTTGGATGAGCATCCCTTGCTCGACGGGCACCCGAGCGACATCCCACGGCATCAGGGCGACCAGATTTGTGTCCTGAAGAAGCATGGCCAGGGTGGTGAAGGTTGAAGAGGTTTGGATGGGGTACTGCGGGAAGCTCAGGCCAGCCTCGCGAAATTCACGCTCCAGCGTCAGGCGCAGAGGCATGTTCACCGGAAAGACAATCCAGCGTGATGACACCAACTGCCGTAACTCCAGGGTTTCACTGCCTGCAAGCGGGTGACCGGGATTAGCGACCAGTATGAGTTCTTCTTGGTGGTTGCCACGGCTGTCGTAGGCATCGGGCCTGCGGCTGACACTCGTCCGGCAGATGACCAAATCCAGCCGCCCCTGGTCCAGCAAGTTGAGTAACCGTGCGCTAGTGTCTTCGACCACGCTCACAGACAAATCTGGCTGTTCCTGCCGCAGCCGCGCCAAGGCGTCCACCAGCATCGGCACAGCTCCCATGATGGTCCCCACGGATAGGCGCCCGCCGTGGCCTTGCAGGATGCTGAGCATTTCTTCGCGCAAGTGTGCCATGTCCGTGCTGATCAAGCGCGCATAGCGCACTACACAACGCCCTAAATCGTTGGCCTCTAACCCTTTACTGGTACGAACAAAGAGCACAGCACCGAGGGCAGATTCAATCTCACTCAGGGCTTTGGTCGCGCCCGGCTGGGTGATGGACATCGCATCAGCGGCCTTATGGATCGAACCCAGCTCATCGAGGCTGATCAGCAGTTGCAACTGGCGTAGGCGCAGGCGAGAAACCATAGAGGTGAGAGAAGGCAGCAAGGGATCACCAAAAGTTATCGCGAGGGTATGAGGTCTCATTAGGCAGCGGCAAAGGGGAATTTTAAAGTGCCTTAAGTCGATTCCATGAGCCCAACCCGGAGACAGCATGCGCCTCATCCAGTTCGAAACCGCAAACGCTCAACGTGGCGTGGCGGTGGTTGAAAACAACCTGCTTTACCCTGTCCTCAACACCACCTATACGCGCGAACTGGCTCTGGCGGCCGTTAGCAACCAGCGAGACTTGAAAAACGAGATTCAAGCTCGCGGGCTGGACACCCGTACTGAAAGTTATCCCCACACACTGGCTGAAGGACGCATCCTACCACCGCTGGATCATGAGGACCCAGCCCATTGTTTGGTCAGCGGTACAGGTCTGACTCATAATGGAAGCGCCTCTACCCGTAACAAGATGCATCAGCACAACACCGAGGACACGGCGCCACTCACAGATACCGCGCAGATGTTTCTGTGGGGTGTAGAAGGTGGCCGCCCTGCGCCGGGTACAGCAGGCGCTCAGCCTGAGTGGTTTTACAAAGGCGACGGCAGCTGTGTGGTCCGTCCCGGACAAGCATTGAGCAGTCCAGTATTTGCGGAAGATGCAGGCGAAGAGCCTGAACTGGCAGGCCTGTATGTAATCGGCCCAGAGGGTCGGCCCTATCGCCTCGGTTTCGCGATCGGTAATGAGTTTTCCGATCACCTGATGGAACGCCGCAACTACCTGTACCTGGCCCACTCCAAACTGCGTAACTGCTCATATGGTCCTGAACTGCTTGTTGGCGATCTGCCTCGTCACCTTGAAGGTGTCAGCCGAATTCGCCGGGACGAAACAGTGGTGTGGGAAAAGCCCTTCCTCAGCGGTGAGGACAATATGTGTCACTCCCTGGAAAACCTGGAGTTCCACCATTTCAAGTACAGCCAGTTTCTGCGCCCTGGTGATGTACATATCCACTTCTTCGGCACCGCCACGCTGTCGTTTGCTGACCAGTTCAAGACGGTCGAAGGTGACCTATTCGAGATCGAGATACCAGAGTTCGGCGCCCCACTGCGCAACAGCGTAGGGCGGGCCAAAGCGCCGCTCAAGCCAGGCTCGGTAAGACCTCTCTAATCCTGATTCAACACCGCAAGCAGCCCACCTAAATGCACCGTCGCGTCATAACAATCATAAGAGTGAGATGAGCATGAACAACAGTTCCTATACCGCTGCCCTTTCATCCACCGTGCCTGCCTCCGCGACGACAAAGCCCAGCGCAGTGCGATGGCGGATTTTCCTGATCCTGCTGCTGTTGGCTGCAATCAACTACATTGACCGCGCATCACTGTCGGTCGCAATGCCGCTGATCTCCAGCGAGTTTCAGCTAACACCTGCGCTTGAAGGCCTGATGCTCAGTGCCTTCTTCTGGTCGTACGCGTTGATGCAAATCCCCAGCGGCATGCTGCTGGATCGCTTGCCCGTACGGCATATCGTCGGTGTGGCTACCGTCAGTTGGGGCGCGTTTCAGGCGTTAGGCGGGGCAGCGCACAACTGGATCACTCTGCTGATAACGCGCATAGGCCTGGGCGTTGCTGAATCGCCGATCATGCCCGCGGGGGCCAAGCTCAATGGATCTTGGCTGACCCCGAACGAACGCGGCCGTGGTGCCACCCTGGTGGACGGCGGCGCGCCACTAGGTACGGCGCTGGGAGCCATCATAGTGACCGGGCTGATTACTTGGTTCGACTCCTGGCGTATGGCTTTCATAATCTCCGGCATTGGTACAGTCGCGGTAGGTATCTGGGCTTGGTGGTATATCCGCAACCATCCCAGCGAACACCCTCAGGTGAATGAAGCCGAGCTGACCTACATCACCGATGCCAATCAGGCGGCAAGCGACTCCAGGAGTAACCGCAAAGCCGTCCTCAAAGAGCTGCTGAAAAGCCGCTCCGTGCTATGCATGTTCGCCGGTTACGCCTGCTACAACAGCGTGTTCTACGGCCTGCTGACCTGGATGCCGAGTTACCTGCACCAGACCCAAGGCTTCGATATCAAGGCCATGGGCGGTGCGACCTTTCTGATCTTCATGTGCGGGTTTATCGGCGAGTTGGTCGGGGGTTGGATCGCTGATAAATGGCGTAGCAATGGCGGTCAACCCAATACGGTGATGCGCAGCATGTTTGCCGGGTCTTCTGCGATGGCCGCGGTGTGCATCCTGTTGGTGGCCTATGCCTCCAACACCACCCTGACCATCACGCTGCTGTGCGTGGCGCTGTTCTTTATTCGCTGGTGCGGGATGTACTGGTTCCTGCCTGCAACCCTTGGCGGCAAGTCCAAAGCGGGTGTGCTCGGCGGCGGCATGAACTTCTGCGGAAACATGGTGGGTGTCATCGTGCCGATTCTGATCGGCCTGATCGTGCAGTTCACCGCCTCCTATTTTCTGGCACTGATCTTCTTCGTGGTGATGGCCTTCGGCCTGATGTTGTTCTCCAGCCTGATCGACTATCGCGAGCGTGGGCTGGCCTGAGCCCCGCTGTTTTAAGAGGTAAACAGCATGCAACTGATCACTAAGACTGGCGGTGAAAACGTGGCGTTAGCCGCGATCCGCCTCAACCCGTTGGACGACGTGCTAATCGCCCGCCAGGCGCTGCCCCCTGGGCTGCAACTGCCAGAGGGGTTCCAAGTCCGTGAGGCCATCCCGGCCGGGCACAAAGTCGCCACACGGAACATTGCCGCGGGTGAAGCCCTGCGCCGTTATGGCCAGATAATCGGCTTTGCCAGCCAAGCCATCGGAGTCGGCCAGCATGTGCACGTGCACAACCTGAGCATGGGCGACTTCAGTCGTGACTATGCCTTTGGAGTAGATGCCAAAGGCACTCACCCAACGGCAACTGACAGCTTTATGGGAATCGTCCGGGCGGATGGCCGAGTGGCGACCCGCAACTACATCGGCATTCTGACCTCGGTGAACTGCTCCGCCACCGTAGCCCGTGCCATTGCTGATTACTTTCGCCGGGATATTCACCCCGAGGTCCTGGCCGACTACCCCAATGTCGACGGTGTAGTGGCCCTGACCCACGGCACCGGCTGTGCGGTGGACCCCAACGGCGAGGCGCTAGCAATGCTGCGCCGCACCCTGGGAGGTTATGCGGTACATGCCAACTTCCATTCCGTGCTGATGATCGGCCTGGGTTGCGAGACCAACCAGATCCCCGAACTTCTTGCGGCGCAAGGCCTGCAAAGCAGCCACAACCTGCGCACGTTTACCATTCAAGGCAGCGGCGGCACCTCAAAAACCATCGCCAGCGGAATCACCCAGGTTAAAACCCTGCTGGCAGAGGCCAATCAGGTCGAGCGCGAGCCCGTCAGTGTTCGCCACCTCACCGTCGGCCTGCAATGCGGCGGCTCGGACGGTTTCTCCGGCATCACAGCAAACCCGGCACTGGGTAATGCCGTGGACCGTTTGGTGGCGGCTGGAGGTACCGCCATTCTCTCCGAGACACCGGAAGTTTATGGTGCCGAGCATCTGCTGACGCGCCGCGCCGTCAGCCAACAGGTGGGAGAAAAACTAATCGAGCGCATCCGCTGGTGGGAGTCCTACTGCCAACGCATGGGTGCCGAGCTGAACAACAACCCTTCTGCCGGTAACAAAGCGGGCGGCCTGACCACCATTCTTGAGAAGTCCCTCGGCGCCGTGGCTAAGGCAGGCTCCAGCGACTTGGTCGATGTCTATCAATACGCCGAGCCGGTACGCGCCCATGGTTTGGTGTTTATGGACACGCCCGGCTACGACCCGATTTCCGCTACCGGTCAGGTCGCCGGAGGGGCCAATCTGATCGCCTTTACCACCGGACGTGGCTCCGCTTACGGCTGTGCGCCGTCACCCTCGATCAAGCTAGCGACCAACACCCGTCTCTGGCAAACCCAGGAAGAAGACATGGACGTGAACTGTGGCGGCATTGCCGACGGCAGCATGACCATCGAGGAACGCGGTGAACACATTTATCGGCTGATGCTGGACATCGCATCCGGGCAACGCAGCAAAAGCGAGCAGCATGGCTATGGCCAGAACGAGTTCGTGCCGTGGCAGATCGGTGCCATTACCTGATCATTAATCAACCTTTGGAGCTTCAGATGAGCCGAATCCTCGGTCACAACTATATTGGCGGGCAGCGTTCGGCGCTGGGTAATGTGCACCTGCAAAGCCTTGATGCCAGTACCGGTCAAGCGCTGCCAGGAGTGTTCGCTCAGGCCACCGAGGCCGAAGTGGATGCCGCCGCCAAAGCCGCTGCCGCCGCGTTCCCGATTTACCGCAGCCTACCCGCTGGGCGCCGAGCCGAGTTTCTTGATGCCATCGCAGATGAACTGGACGACTTGGGGGAAGCATTCATCGCCACCGTCTGCCGGGAAACCGCCCTACCCGCCGGGCGCATCCAAGGCGAGCGCAGCCGCACCAGCAACCAGATGCGTCTATTCGCCAACGTACTGCGTCGCGGTGATTTTTACGCTGCCCGCATCGACCGCGCGCAACCAGACAGGCAGCCGCTGCCAAGAGCCGATCTGCGTCAGTACCGAATTGGTATTGGCCCAGTTGCGGTATTCGGCGCCAGTAACTTCCCTCTGGCGTTCTCCACAGCCGGTGGTGATACAGCATCAGCCCTAGCAGCAGGCTGCCCAGTGGTATTCAAGGCTCACACAGGCCACATGGCCACGGCTGAATGGGTCGCCGATGCCATTCTCCGGGCCGCAACACGCAGCGGTATGCCGAGAGGGGTCTTCAACATGATTTATGGTGGCGGCGTGGGTGAGTGGCTAGTGAAACATCCGGCGATTCAGGCCGTGGGTTTTACCGGCTCGCTCAAAGGCGGCAACGCCCTGAGTCGTCTGGCGGCGTCTAGGCCGCAACCGATCCCGGTCTTCGCCGAGATGTCCAGCATCAACCCGGTATTCGTTTTACCCGAAACCATCAGGGTTCGCGGGGAACTCATTGCCCGCGAATTAAGTGCATCAGTCACACTGGGGTGTGGCCAGTTCTGCACCAAACCCGGCCTGGTTATCGGGTTGCGCTCCACAGCTTTTAGCGAATTTATTGACCAGTTCAAACGGCAGATATCCGATCAACCCACACAGACCATGCTCAATCACGGCACGCTGGCCAATTACCGCAAAGGGCTTCAGCAGTTGTTCAACCATCCCGGTATTCACCACCTGGCCGGAGCACCACAGGGGCCGGATCAAGCCCAACCACAGCTCTTTCAAGCGGATATCAGCTTGCTGCTCAACGGCGATGAGTTGCTACAAGAGGAAATTTTTGGCCCTGCAACAGTCCTGATTGAAGTGGAAGATGAACAGCAACTGGCCGCCGCCTGCTCTGCCCTGCGCGGCCAATTAACCGCCACTGTGATGGGGGAAGCAGAAGAGCTAATCAACTGGAACTGGTTACTCGAAGACTTGCAGGACAAGGCCGGACGCCTCCTCATCAACGGTTACCCGACAGGTGTGGAAGTCAGCGATGCCATGGTCCACGGAGGCCCCTACCCTGCCACATCGGATGCGCGTGGCACGTCGGTCGGCACGCTAGCCATTGATCGTTTCCTACGCCCTGTATGTTTCCAAAACTTCGCGGATGACCTGCTGCCTGCGGCCTTACAGAACAGCAACCCGCTGGGGCTGTTGCGTCTGGTCGATGGGGAGTTTACCCGCAAGGCCATCGACTAACGCATAGGCCTGCTCCTTTGCGTCCATGGTTTGGTTGCTGACCATAGGGGTATCCCGACTTAGAAAACGCCCGATTACTCTCATCCCACCATGCTTTCAGCAAGGAGTCGCTCATGCAGCGTCAGACGGAAAAGACGATACAGCCACGCAGGGTACGCTCATTTATGGCAGCCACATTATTGGCCTGTGCAGGTATGGCGACCCACGCCAACGCCGAGGTTCACTCAACCCAACAACCCGACCAGCCCGCCATCAATTACGCCACAGTATGGGCGGATGACACCGGAGCGACTCATGTCAGCCGGTGCAGCATTGAGGGGCTGGACTTCAAGAGCTACGCCCCACCTGCTGCGCCGCAGTGGATTGGTGTTTCGCCGGATGAGGTGGAGAGCCTTGCCTATGCGGTTTTACCGCCCGGTTATGTAGGCGATTGGCATCACGCGCCCGGCCCGCAGTGGGTGATCACGCTCAAGGGTAAATGGTCGGTGGAAACAACCGACGGCACGGTGCTGACGCAAGGCCCCGGCGAGATGCAGTTCAATGCTGATGCCAGTGCCAAGGCCCGGCCGGGGGATGATCGGGTCGGCCATATCAGCCGTACGGTTGGCGATGAGCCCAATGTGCAGCTGATCGTAAAACTCAAACCCAACGCCAAGCGTACCCGTGGGCCTTGCGCGTATTGACGGTGTAACACCCTGCCTCAAATGGCAGGGTGTTAGCTCGGCTTAGACAGCCTCTTGCAGGGCGCGGGGACGATGGCTGCGCGCTTCGTCCTCACCACTGCCAGCAGGCTGTAGCTGGAAATTAAAGTTGATTGTGGCGTGACGCCCTTCAATCCCAGACTTGCTGTCCCCTTCAGAGAACTCAACCTCGCCGATCAGCCCGTCGCGGGTGGCGTAAGCAAAGTCATCCCATAGATACTCATCGCCCGAAAGGTTGATCTGAGTAGTCAGGTGGCGGTGGCCCGGTGCGGAAATAAAGAAGTGGATGTGGGCCGGACGCTGACCGTGGCGGCCCAATTGGTTGAGCACCTCCTGAGTGGTCCCCGCTGGCGGGCAGCCGTAGCCGCTGGGCAAGATGCTGTGAGCGCTATAGCGGCCGTCTGCGTCCGTCAGGATGCGGCGACGCAGGTTGTATTCAGACTGGCTTTGATCAAAGAAGGAATACAGCCCCTTGGTGTTGGCATGCCACACGTCCACCGTGGCGCCTGAAATAGGCTTGCCATTGAGGTCGACGACCTGGCCTTGAAGCAACATGGGAGTAGCGACGCCCGCCTCGCTGCCGTCGTCCATGCGCGCATGGCCGTGTGTGATCGGGGCGCCCGCCACATACAGTGGCCCTTCGATTGTGCGAGGCGTTCCGCCGGTTTGACCCGCCTGCTCATCACGGGCGTCCTGCAGTAGATCAAGAAAATGCTCCAGCCCCAGCCCTGCTACCAGCAGCCCGGTCTCCTGACTGGCCCCCATGCGGTTGAGGTAATCGACAGCTTTCCAGAATTCATCATCGGTCACTTCCAGGTCTTCGATGATAGTTACGGTCGCCATCAGGATGCGGTGGATGAGCGCTTTAACGCGTGGATTACCTTGCTCGCTGTCGTAACCAGCCGCTTTTTTGAAAAACTGTTTGATGTCTTCACGATCGGAAATTTTGAGTGTCATAGGTGTTACCTCTGCATGGGCCATCAACGGTCATCGGTGTGGATTGAGGAGGGATGGCGGCATAGGCCATCGATGCTTATCTGCATGTAGGGGAACAGCGGCAGTTGCATGAGGGTGTCGTGCAGCTCCTCGACACTGGCGAGGTCAAACACGCTGTAGTTGGCGTACTGCCCGGCGATGCGCCACAAGTGGCGCCACTTGCCCTCTCGCTGGAGGCGCTGGGCGAGTTGTTTTTCATCGGCTTTAAGCTGCGCGGCTTTGGCCGGGTCCATGTCCGGGGGCAGCTGCACAATCATCTTCACGTGAAAGAGCATCGGTGTTCTCCTTTACTGGCGGGCGAAGCGCTTCAGGCGCTCTTCGTCGAGCTCCAGGCCAAGGCCGGGGGTGCGGGGGATGTGCAAGTGGAAGTCGCGGTACACAGGTGGGGTGGTGACGATTTCTTCGGTCAGCAGCAGCGGGCCGAACAGTTCGGTCGCCCACACCAGCTTTTCCAGGGTGATAAAGGCGTGGGCGGAAGCCAGGGTGCCGACGCTGCCTTCAAGCATGGTGCCGCCATACAGGGCAATACCCGCCGCCTCGGCGATATGAGCTGTGCGCAAGACGGCTCGGGGTCCGCCGTTCTTGGCGATTTTCAAGGCGAAGATGCTCGCAGCACCGTCTGCGGCAAGGCTGAAGGCATCTGCCACGCTCTCAATGGACTCATCAGCCATGATCGGCGCCGGGCTGCGCTGATTCAGGCGCTGCTGGCCGCCACGGTTGATCCGCGAAATGGGTTGCTCAATCAGGTCGATGCCGTTCTCGCCCAGCACCTGACAGCCACGAATGGCCTGTGATTCGTCCCAACCCTGGTTGACGTCAACACGAACACTGGCACGCTCGCCCAACGCCTTTTTGATGGCGACAACATGCTTTAGATCCTGCTCCAGCGGGTTAGCGCCGATCTTCAGTTTAAAGATTCTGTGGCGGCGCAAGTCCAGCATCTGCTCGGCTTCGGCTATGTCCCGCGCTGTGTCGCCGGAGGCTAACGTCCAGGCGACCTCCAAGCTGTCACACACTCGCCCGCCCAGCAGCTCGCTAACAGGCAGGGCCATACGCTTGCCCTGAGCATCAAGCAACGCGGTTTCAACCGCTGAACGGGCGAAGGTATTGCCTTTGATGGCCTTTTCCAGACGCTGCATGCAGGCGTTGATGTTGCTGGCATCCTGGCCGACCAGCAGCGGGGCAAAATGCGCATCGAGATTGGCCTTGATGCTTTCCGGACTCTCGTTGCCATAGGCCAGACCGCCGATGGTGGTGGCCTCCCCTATTCCCTCAATTCCGTCTGAGCAGCGCAGCCGCAGGATGACCAGGGTTTGCTGCTGCATGGTGTGCATGGCCAGCTTATGGGGGCGAATGGTGGGCAGGTCGACGATGATCGACTGCAGAGATTCAATGACGGCGCTACTCATAAAGGTCTTCCTTGTTTTGGGCGCGAACAGGGGCTAGCCCAACGCCTGCCGAGACAGGTGCCGAAGCTGTGTACAGTCAGGTGATTGAGCCGGGCTTAAGGCAGACTCGGCGTGAACTTTTCGTAGTAGAAGTTCGCCGGGGTGATCGCCTTCTCGCGCAGGTAGGCGCTGACAGACTCGACCATCGGCGGAGGCCCACAGAGGTAAACGTCTACATCACCGTCATTGAGGTAGTGCGGATCAAGGTGATGAGTGACATAACCCTTGTTCGGGTAACTGCTGTCTGGGCTGGATACGCAGGCGCGGTAGGAGAAGTTGGGGATACGTGCGGCAAACGCCTCCAGCTTGTCTACTTCGACCAGATCGAAGTCATGGCTGACGCCGTAAATCAGGTGCACGGGATGTTCTGCAGCCTGCTCTTCGATCTGTTCTAGCATGGCGGTAAATGGCGCTAGCCCTGTACCACCGGCGAGCATCAGCAGCGGCCGCTTGATCTCGCGCAAGTAGAAACTGCCCAGCGGCCCGTCCATGTTGAGCACATCCCCTTGCGCCGCTTGGCCGGTGAGGTAACTGCTCATCAGACCGCCCGGCACGTTGCGAATCAGAAAGCTGACTTCGCCGTCTTTGGGCAGAGAGCTGAATGAGTAAGAGCGTGTCTGATCGCTACCGGGTACCTGTAAGTTGACGTACTGGCCGGGGAGAAAGGCCAGCTTAGTTAATGACTCCCCCTTAACCGATAGGGCGATGGCGCTTTCTGAAAGTTGCTTGACCGCACTGATGCGAGCCTCGAAGCTCGACTTCGAGGTATTACAGACTTTCGAGGATGCCGGCACACGAATGACACAATCACTTTGCAAGCGCATCTGGCAGGCCAGAACAAAGCCTCGTGCAGCTTCATCCTCGCTCAGGGCCTCCTCAATGTACTCATCGCCAAGATCGTAACGGCCCGACTCGGCCTGACATTTACAGGTGCCACAGGCTCCATCACGGCAGTCGATAGGGATATTGATGCCCTGCCGGTAGGCAGCATCGGCAACGGTCTCATCAGGAGCGACATCAATGAAGCGGGTTACGCCGTCTTCAAAGTTGAGCGCGATTTTGTACATGGGGAGCACCTCAGCATCTAATACATTGCGAAGCGCTGCGTGACAGCGAATATCCGCAGGCTCAAACGGTATGAGCCAAGGCTAAGGCTGCGAAGGATGTGAGTAATATCCGCTTTATAGGCAGTGTTATCCGTTTAGTCGTAATGGCGTTTAAAAACCTCTGCTAGCCCCTCCATGCATCTCAGTACACTGCCCGTCGCGCCGATGCACGGGCAGCCGTAGCGCTTGGCGTTTCATTGAACCGTTTGCGGTAATCGCTGGAGAAACGGCCCAAGTGATTGAACCCCCAATCCATGGCGATCACTGAGATATTGCGCAAACTGCCATCCTCAAGCAGCTCGCGGTGTACAGCGTCTAGACGGTACTGCTTGAGGTAGGCCATGGGTGATTTCCCCAGATACTTGCGAAAGCCCTCAAACAACTTAAAGCGGGTAACGCCTGCCGCACGCTCGATATCCTCCAGACACACTTCTTCACGGGCATTGGCCTGAATAAACTCGCGCGCCCGCTCCAGATAGTGAGGCAAGCGGACCTGCATGCGCTGATGCAGCTCTGCGGAGTAATTATGGGACTGCGCCAGCAATAAGCCCTTAATCAACACCGCTTCCATGTCACGGGCAAAGAACGGCTGCCCATATAAATCTCGACTCCACTCCAGCTCATCAAGCATGTAGCGAGCCATCCGCCACCATGAAGCTGTTGCACCGGAAACCGCATCCATCACAGGTTCGAAGGACAACGGGGTGTCCGGGCGACGCTGCAGCAGTTGCTCCAACGTACGCTGAACAGCACTGTTTGGAATGACGACCTGCAGCTTGCGGCAGTTGCCTGCAATCTCCAGAGACTGCACCTCATGCGGAGAAACGATCACGCCTTTGTCAGGATCTGAAACCAGCATTTGCCCGGATTTGCTCAGAGCCTGTTCACCACACAGCGGCAAGCTGAGGCTGTAGCAATTAAGCAGGGACTCATCACCAATACCGATACGCACATCCGTACCGTACTCCACATAGCCCAACGTGGTTTCTGTGGTAGGTAGGACACTGGCTAAGTGATGAAACTGAATACGCTCCGGCCGTGAAGCATCCAGCCGGTGGGGACCGCAAATATCAGACATCCACGATCGCGCACCGGCAAGGTCATAGCGATCAGCAGAAATATCCCGAAAACGGGAAGTGTTTTTGACTCTCATCGCACGGTTCTCAAGGAATTATCTACGCGCTCTGATGGCGCCTTTTGAACTGGATCAGCAATCGCCATGCCATTTGGCAAGAAGACGCGAACACCGCTCAAACCCGCTAAATACCTGACTTCCTTGCTACAAGCGGTAATGAATCCGCTAGAGACAGACAGCCCAGTTTCCGAGTTACTGGATTACTTATAGCGCGACAATGAACAGCAAAGATCAAAGCAGCCAGAATTTTCGGACAAAAAGCTCTTAATAAGTGGATAGCACTGCACCAGCAACAAATGTCAGCACACGCCCTTGCTGTTACCGAGCCGCTCAAATCCCCCTCAAACGTTACCTACCCTCACAAAAAAAGCGGCGCGAGTTCGCCCACTTTCGGGATAGCCCGAGTCTCAGCCGGTGCATCTAATGCTGGGTACCCTGAACTGGCCTACGTGGAGCTGTCATGAGTACGACAAATAAAAGTAATGATCAGTGGCATGACTACATCAGTGGCTGCCTGGATTTCCGCCCAGAAGACGGTGTGTATCGCATTGCCAGAGACATGTTCACCGAACCGGATCTATTTGATCTGGAGATGGAACTGATCTTTGAAAAGAACTGGATTTACGCCTGCCATGAGAGCGAAATCCCAAATACCAACGACTTCATTACGCTGCGCGCCGGTCGCCAGCCCATGATCGTCACCCGCGATGCCAACGGTGACCTGCACGCCCTGATAAATGCTTGCCAACATCGAGGCACCACACTGACGCGACTAAGCAAAGGCAACCAGTCGATGTTCACCTGCCCTTTTCATGCGTGGTGTTATAAAAACGACGGACGCTTACTGAAAGTGAAGGCGCCGAGTGAATACCCAGAAACATTCGATAAATCGGCCCACGGCCTGAAAAAAGCCCGCATCGACAGCTACAAGGGGTTTGTCTTCATCAGTTTGGATAATCAAGCGACGGACACGCTGGAAGACTTCCTCGGCGATGCCAGAGTTTTCTTCGACATGATCGTGGCCCAGTCGCCCACCGGTGAGCTGGAAGTCCTGCCGGGCAAATCCACCTATACCTACGACGGCAACTGGAAGCTGCAAAACGAGAACGGCCTCGACGGTTATCACGTCAGCACCGTGCACTACAACTACGTGGCCACTGTGCAGCACCGCCAGCACATCAACGCCTCCACTGGCGGCGCAAGTGCCACGCTGGACTACAGCAAACTCGGGGCGGGCGACGCCAATACCGACGATGGCTGGTTCTCCTTCAATAACGGCCACAGCGTGCTGTTCAGTGATATGCCCAACCCCACTGTACGGCCCGGATATGCCACGGTAATGCCGCGCCTGACCGAAGAGTTCGGTCAAGCTAAGGCGGAGTGGATGATGCACCGTCTGCGCAACCTGAACATCTATCCCAGCCTGTTCTTTATGGACCAGATCAGCTCTCAGCTGCGCATCGTACGCCCGCTGGCGTGGAACAAAACCGAGATCATCAGTCAGTGCATCGGCGTCAAAGGCGAATCGGATGGGGATCGTGAAAGCCGTATCCGTCAGTTCGAGGACTTCTTCAACGTCTCCGGCATGGGTACGCCCGACGACCTGGTGGAATTCCGTGAAGCACAGCGCGGCTTTCAGGGACGACTTGAACGCTGGAGTGATATTTCCCGTGGCAGCGAAAAGTGGGTCAGTGGCGCAACGCCCAACAGCCAGGTGCTCGGTATCTCACCGGTCATGACCGGCACCGAATTTACCCACGAAGGCCTGTACGTCAATCAGCATGAAAACTGGCAGCGCTTCCTGCTTGAAGGCCTGCAAGCCAAGGCTCTGAAACTCAAGGAGGTGCAGGCATGAATGCGCAACTTCAGTACGAAATTGAACAGTTCCTCTACCGCAAAGCTGAGCTGTGCGATGCACAGAACTGGGATGAGTATCTGGATCTGTTCGACGAGCAGTGTGAGTTTCACCTGCCGCAATGGGACTCAGAGCACGAGTACACCACCGACCCACGTCGCGGCATGTCACTGATCTACTACAGCAATCGCTCCGGCCTTGAAGATCGCGTGTTCCGTATCCGTACCGGCAAAGCCGCATCGACCATCCCGATGCCACGCACGCTACACCAGATCAGCAATGTCCGCCTGAGTGAACGCAGCGACGGGCAGCTGGAAGCCAAGGTGTACTGGCAAACGCTTTACTACCGGATGGGCCAGGCAGATACCTTTTTTGGCTATGCCACGTACCACCTGCGCCCTATAGACGGACACTGGAAAATCACCCGCAAGCATATCGTCCTGCTGAACGACACTATTAATTCGGTGCTGGACTTTTACCACGTGTAATCGACGCAACCCGGCCCTATCCACGGCGCCGGGTTAACCCAGACCATCTGTCTTATTCATGTCAAATCTGGACTGACAGCCACGCATTGCGCCCTATCTATACAACTTAGCGATATTAAAATATTGTTCAACATGGGTAACAAACTCGATAGAAAAAAGCTGCAAGTGTCGCTAGAAAAAATCTACAAATATAAGAAAAATAAAATTATAACCACACAATCACAGCACGCCACTCACTTACCTTGAATGCGCCAACCGTAACTCACAAGCTTACTTTAAAATCAAAAACAGCGCCTCGCTCCGACCGAAAACTTTCCCGAACGACCAACCGATCTTATTAGAAAGCTTAGCCCTGCCTCGACGAATAGCTAAAGTCCAGCACCAGCTTATTAAAATCAATCAATCGTATAAAAAATCAACCTTCAGAAATAAAAAATGGCTAGCCAGTCAAAACAACCGGCTAACCACCACCTATACCCCCTAAAGAATTATATTAGAAATATCAGTTAACACCCACCTCGAATTACCCCCCAACAACTCGCAAAGGTTTAACAAGAAACTTATATGCCAGAACCAACAACAACATAAATGGGACGCCAAACACCATTGTCATTCGGAAATCTGGTGTAAACACTGTCGCCAACAGAATCGCCACAATCATTGCTAGGCCGAACAATGTCCCCCAAGGATACCCCCACATACGAAACTTCAATGGCAATCCATTACGTTGGTGATGTCTTCGAAAACGATAGTGAGTCAAAAAGATCATCATCCATGCGAATAAGCACCCGAAAATCGAGATCGACATCATCAACATGAAGGATTGCTCGGGAAACATCAGGCTGATGAGCATCGCCAGAACCACACCCGTACAGGATAACGCTAATGCGTTTAAAGGTACGCCAGAGCGGCTCAGTCGCCCCACCATGCGGGGCGCATGCCCTGCCCGCGAAAGGCTGAACATCATCCGAGTTGTGGTATAGAGCTGGCTGTTCATGGCTGACAAGGCCGCCACTAAGACAACAAAGTTGATCACTCCCGAGGCGCCAGGTATACCAACTTGCTGCATCGCCCTAACAAAGGGACTTTCACCGCCAGCACCAACTAAGTTCCAAGGAATCATGGCAAGAATAAGCATCAATGTCAGAAGGTAAAAAAACAGCAAACGTACCATCGTCACGCGAAAAGCTTTTCTTACAGCATTTTCAGGATCCTCAGCTTCCCCAGCAGCTACTGCGATCATTTCAATGCTGAAGTAACTAAACAGGGCAATAATTAAGGCAATCCACACCCCGGACAATCCATGGGGAAACAAACCACCATGTTCCGTGTAGTTGTGGAACCCATACGCTGGATTATCCGCCCCAAAAACCAGCCAACTTCCGAGAATAATAAACCCCAGAATGGCGCCAATTTTCACGGCAGAAAAGACATACTCAAAGTGCCCGAAAGCCTTCACACTAATGGCGTTCGTAGCGATAAGCAAAGAAGAGAAGAGCAGAATCCAAACCCAACCAGCCACCTGAGGAAACCAGTACTTCATGTAAAGAGATATCGCTGTAACTTCGGTGCCTATGGCCAAAACGATAGCCGCCCAGTACGCATAGCGAACCAGAAAACCGGCCAAGGGGCTTATATAAAATTCCGCATATGCCCCAAATGAGCCCGAAGTCGGATGAGCGATGGTCATTTCAGCCAAACACCCCATCAGCAGCATGGCGATGAGTGCTCCGATTGCATAGCTGAGCAGCACACCGGGGCCCGCAAAGCCTATGGCGTAACTACTGCCCATAAAAAGGCCGGTGCCAATAGCGCCACCGATAGCAATCATACTCATCTGGGCGGACGTCAAATGCCGTTTGAGTCCCTGTTCACGCGCCGTGATAGCGGTAAAGTCCTTATTATTTTGCATTGTCATGCCTCATGAATCTTGTCGTTGTAATGGGCATCGTCAATTAACTGCGCACGATGAATGAGAGCGGGACACGCATTCAACCCGCTCTTAAGGCACTCAGGTCACCTGTTTACGAGTCATAAAACGCTCGTCTCGCCATAGACCCGAATCAAGAACCTGCCCAAGGATTTCTGCAGCATCCCAAGCATCAACAAAACGGCTATAAAGAGGCGTGAAGCCAAAGCGCATGATGTGTGGCTCGCGGTAGTCACCGACCACACCGCGCTCTATCAAAGCCTGAATAACGGAATAACCATGTGGGTGTTCAAAACTCACGTGGCTGCCGCGATAAATATGCTCACGCGGTGTTATCAACGTCAGTGGATGTGATGAGCAACGGGCCTCAACCTGCTTAATAAAGAGATCAGTTAGAGCCAGAGACTTCTCACGAAGAGCTTGCATGCTGGTCTTGTGAAATACATCCAGACCACACTCAACCATTGCCATCGAGATCATCGGTTGCGTGCCGCAGAGATACCGAGAGATGCCCGGAGCCGGCTCGTAATGTGACTCCATCTGAAATTGCCGCGCATGCCCCCACCAACCGGAAAGGGGTTGCCAAGTCATATCCCTGAGCGCAGGTGAAACCCAGACAAATGCTGGAGCACCAGGACCACCGTTGAGGTACTTATATGTGCAGCCGATAGCGTAATCAGCCCCAGCTGCTTTCAAATCAATGGGGAGCGCACCTACCGAATGACACAAATCCCAAATGGTCAGAGCGCCCTTCTCATGGCACAGACGAGTCAACTCAGACATATTGTGCAAATAGCCTGTTTTGTAATTGACTTGTGTGATCATCACTACGGCAGTGTCATCACCTACAGCGCGCTGTAACTCATCAGGACTATCTACCAAACGTACGCTGTATCCTTGATCCAACAGCTCGGCAAGCCCCTCGGCAATATATATATCCGTAGGAAAGTTATTTCTTTCTGTAAGGATCACTTTACGTTCAGGTGCCCGTTGGGCTTGTACACGCAAGGCTGCTACGAGAACCTTGTAGAGATTAGTGGAGGTCGTATCTGTGATAACGACTTCATTCTCACCGGCCCCAATCAGACTCGCCAGGCGATTACCCAACCGCTCTGGTAATGCCCTCCAGCCAGCACTGTTCCAGCTAGTCACCAACCCTTCTGCCCATTCAACTTTTACAACTTGATGGACCCGTTCCAAAGCAGCGTTCGGACAAACGCCAAGAGAATTACCGTCTAGGTATATCAATTTCTCAGGTAAAGAAAATTCGTTACGCAGTGAGGCCAAGGGATCTTGGGCATCAAGCTCAAGACACTGCTCTCGTGTACTCATGATTAATCCTTTCATGCATAGGGATACTGAGTGGTACTTGCCACACAGTCATTTCCAAATTGGCATCTGAAATTATGTAGAGGGAAAATTCAGCCTGTCCTTGCCGAACAGTTCACAGCACGTAACTGGTGGAAAAGACAATCTCTACCCGAAAGAATGATGAACGAAGATCAAATGAATTTTCGTGCTAAATAAAAGACTATTCACCAAGAACTAACAGATAGTTCAAATAAATACTTAATTATTGGAATTTTCTTCGAATGCAACTAGACACCATCGACTTACGCATATTGCTTTACCTCCAACGCAACGCTCGCATCACTAACCAAGAGCTTGCAGAAAAGGTCGCCCTCTCTCCATCGGCTTGCCTGCGTAGACTTCGACTGCTCGAAGAGCAAAATTTCATACTGGCGTACCGCCCGGTTTTGAATGCTGAGTTACTGGGCATAGGGCTCGAGGCCTTGGTTCACGTTTCGATGGGAAAAATTGATACTGACTGGCATGAGCGGTTCGTAGAGCAAGTCAGCAACTGGCCAGAAGTAACCAAAGCCAGTGTAGTGACCGGCCATAGCAATTACGTGCTGTGGGTGAAAGCCCGTAATCTGAAACACTTCTCTGATTTCATTGTAAATAGCCTTAACCATGCCCGCGGCATCACGGATATCCGCTCTGAAATCATCCTTCAAACGATAAAAGACAGTGATGGTTCACTTGAGCTCTTCGACAGGCGCTGAAAGTCGAGGGGGCTAGCCTCAGTAATAGCCACAAGCGCTATCGCACCAAGTTGATACTTTCATATTGCAACGCCTTATTGTTTTTTGAACCTCATCACAAGCGCTATTCACCCAAACCCCCTTTTAACAAAAGGGTTAGGCATACCACCACATCTGGCCCAACTCTTGCTCTAGCACTATCTGCGCACACTAGGCTCCGTGGTTTATACCAGTGCCACACGTGCGAAACATTGTTTCTGCATCCCACTGCATTCGCATATCAATAAGGAATAAAACGAATGTTCAGCGAAAAAATGTTGCTGCTTACCTACACCCCTCGGGCTGACGCCGAAAGCCGTGGCTATAACCCTTGGCTAAGGGAGATCGACACGCCGTTTTTTAATTCGGTGAAGAAGATTGCGCACTATGGCAACTGGAAGGTCACGCCTCCTTCCAGCCAGCAGGTGAACTGGACGCATTTTGACTTTATGCACCTGGCTACTGGAATCGAAGCAGAGGAGATTCTGGTGCAGCCTGATGTGGCGGAGTTTGCCGCAGGTTGGACCCGTCAGTGGGGGCTTGATCCCAACGCCGAAGACATGTCCGTGAACTACCGGGTACACAAAGCTGAACGCGTGCGTCAGGGCCAGATGAAGCGCGGCGGGTTGGTTGCACTGATCCTGAATCCAAACCTGAACCACCTGCCTGTACAAGCGGAAATCTGGAAAGTCACCGGCATGGTGCTCGGCAAACAAGAAATGAGCGACACCTTTGCGGTGATGCCTCTGGCCTATGTCGACACCGTGGTTGACCCGAAATGGGGCGAGTTGGTGCTGGTCGGCGAATGCATCGCCCAACCGGGCTTCTGATGCTTTAAACCCGTGAGTGCCTTCCTTTTGGGAGGCACTTTCGTTTATCGACCTGAATCAACGACCTTACGCGTTGCCAGCAGCAGGCCGCCAAAGATCAGACCGCCACCAATCCAATGGAAACTCTGCAAATGCTCATTCAGCAGAACCCAGCCGAGAATGGCAGTGAAGACAGGCATCAGGTAGCTGGTCATAGAGGCGGCTGCAGCCCCCAGCACCTTCACCCCATGGTTCCAGGCCAAGTAGGACACCAGTGATGCAAACACTGCCGTGTAAGCAATAGCACTGAGGTTCGGCAACGTGACCGTCAAACGTGCGCCCTGGCTGTACTCATAGAGGTACAGCGGCAGCAGACACACCACCCCCAAACCAATGCTCACCCCCAGCAGCGCCAGTGGCGGTATCGGCTGAAAGAATGTCGACCAGCGCCGCAGCAGCACTGAATACAGGGCCCAGTCTGCAACGGCGATCAGCATAATCAGATCCCCCGGCGCGAAAGACAGCCCCAACAGCATCTGCGGATCGCCTTTACTGATCAGCACCAGCAGCCCGCCGACCGCCACCGCCATGCCCAGCCAGGCATGGCGAGCAGGCCATTCCTTGAGCAGCAAGCCAGCGGCAATAAAGGTCATCAGCGGGATACAGGTGTTAACCAGGGTGATATTGATCGCCGCAGTGGTATGCGCCGCGCTGTACAGAAACGAGTTGTAACCTGTAATGCCCAGTACAGCGATAACCAACAACCGCCAGCCTGCGTTCTTGATATGTTCACGGTTGTTCCACACCGGCAATGCCACAAACGGAAACAGCAGGAGGAATGCCAACACCCAACGCCAAAAGGCCAATGTCAGCGGCGGGATATCGGCAGCAAAGGCACGGGCAACCAGAGAGTTACCCGCCCAACACAGAATGGCGACCAACAGGCCCGCCAGCGCCAGCGAGCGTGAATGATTCATGGATTGTCTCGATCGTTTATTGCGGCAATAGGCGGTATTGCGCGGGGAGTTGCTCGATCCCTGAGACGGTCACATTGAGGTTTTTCCAGCGGCCATCCTTGATCCCGTAGATGCAGCCATGTATCGACAGATCCTGGCCACGATGCCAAGCATTCTGGACGATGCTGGTGTGGCTGACATTAGCCACCTGCTGGATGACATTCAGCTCACAGAGGCGATCAACGCGCTCTTCTTCGGTGGCAAAGGTAGCTAAGTGATCGCGGTGCTCGTAGGCCAGATCCCGAATGCTGCGCAGCCAGCCGTCAATCAAACCAAGCTGGTTGTTCTGCATCGAAGCGCGCACGCCGCCGCAGCCGTAATGACCGGTGACGAGGATATGTTTGACCTTGAGCGCATCGACCGCGTACTGAATGACCGACAGGCAGTTCAGGTCGGTATGCAGCACCACGTTAGCAACGTTGCGATGCACGAATAAATCGCCCGGCAGCAGGCCGACAATCTCATTCGCAGGAACACGGGCATCCGAACAGCCAATCCACAAATACTCCGGGACTTGCTGTTGAGCGAGCTTGGTGAAGAAGTCAGGATCTTCCTCTTTGATCGACTCAGCCCAGCGTGCGTTATTGTCGAACAGGTGTTGCAGATCGCTCATTATCCGGCTCCTTTTTGGGCTGGGCACAATAGAAATAGCGCTGAGCTTTGACAAGCATATTTCCGCCAGCGCATGTTGCATGCAGACCTCAATCAAACAGCGGGCAGACCATCACCAGCGCATCTTCACGGCCGCCGACCGCAGGGTAATAACCGCGACGACGACCGACTTCGTTAAAGCCATAGCGCTCATACAAGCGGTAGGCCGTCTGATTGCTGTCACGAACCTCAAGGAAGCAGTCTTTAGCCCCTTGCGCTTTGGCTTCATTCATCAGGTGTTCAAGCAACTTGTAACCCAAGCCGCGGCCCTGGCTTTCGACTTTCACCGTGATGTTGAGCAGATGAGCTTCATCCATAATCACTTGAATCACGCCGTGACCTACTTGCTGACTGCCTTCAAACATCACCCAGCAGCTGTATGAGGTGAGGCTGTCAGTGAAGATGCCTCGGGTCCACGGGTGGCTGAAAGCGGCGTATTCGATCTTCAGTACAGCGTCTAGATCCGCCTCGGTCATGGGGCGGAAACTGATTGCATCACTCATTCGGTTTGGCTCATCCAGCGCTGACGCACACGCTGCATGGCATGCCACAGCTCGCGCTTACGCTCAGGTTCTTCCATCAGCAGTTCCAGACCCGGCAGTGCCCAGGCAGCGCCCAGACCTTCGATCTGCAACTCACGGTTGTAGTGGTCTTCATTTACATCGCCACAGAAGCGCATCGCAGGCAGACCGACCAGCCACAGGCAGACGCAGGGCTCTTGCTCTTCAAGTCGCGCCGTAACGAAGGTCTGCACGTAGTCCAGCGCAGCTTGTGGGCCCTGATCCAACTGACCACGCGCCAGCAATGGCCACCGCACTGGTTCGCCGATGGGCTTCGGGGTGTCTTGTAATCCGGCAGCGCGGAGCATGTCCTTAAGCAGCAGGAAGGCAGGATCGCGACCTTGCAGCGGCTCGCCCGTCGGCAACTCAACCAACACGGCACAGGCGCCGACGCGCATCAGTTGCAGGGCGAAACGCGGTGGCGGAACAGGTGCGACACGCTCAACTTTTGCAGGCGATTCTTCAGGCTGCTCAGCAGCCACTTCGCGCAACGCTGGAGCGGGCTTGGGCGGTTCAATCTTGGCCCGCACCTCAGCGATAACCGACGCGCGCCCTTGCGGGGTTTCGCTGCTGGCCTGGCTGTCGTTGGCTGCACCAGCAGACGCACTGGCGGTAACGGGGTCAGCAACCGGCTCATCAGCCACCGGCGCTTGCGGCTCAGGCATTGGTTGCAGCAGTTCAGGGCGAGATGGCGCGGCAAACGGCAGCTCCACACGCGGCAGCCAACTGGCAACCTGCATGGCGCTGAGGTAAGCACGGCGGCGTAATTCGCTGATCAAACCTTACTCACCTTGTTCTGTGTGCTGATACGCGGCACAGCGGCGGTACAGCCGTGTGCAGTATATTCAGCAAGATTGAGGCAGTGGTTACGACTCATGAAGGCTCTCGTGCTGCTCCGGGAACTCCGGTTCAGCTCTATTGGCAATAGCCGTTGATTGTCGCGTGAAATGCTCTGTGCGGGAAGCGTTGCGACGGGATAACAGTCGTGAGGCACCTTCGCCAAGGCGTCAATTTAGGAATACACGCTGACGCTACGAATCATACGGGATTCGTCGTTCAGTAGGGAGGATAAAACTCTGCTTATCCTCTAACGAGTAACACCGAACATCCGCCCCACCCGACTTGCCACACGCAAAAATGACAACGCCCGCCAAAGTGGCGGGCGTTGCTGGAAAGTCTACGTCACGATTGAACGTGACATTAACTCAGGCCGATCAGGCGGGCTGATCCCATGGACGGTCGCCATTGGCGTCCTTGATCCGGGTTGGCAGGCCCATCACGTCCAACAGCTTGAGGAACGGCTCGGCAGGCAGTTGCTCAACGTTGGCCATGTGTGCCACATCCCAATCACCACGGGCTACCAGCAACGCGGCTGCAACTGGCGGAACGCCTGCGGTGTAAGAGATGCCCTGGCTGTCGGTTTCAGCATAGGCTTCTTCGTGGTCCGCCACGTTGTAGATAAACAGCTCTGCAGGCTGACCATCTTTAGTGCCTTTAACCACATCACCGATGCAGGTTTTGCCGGTGTAACCCGGTGCCAGCGATGCCGGATCAGGCAGAACAGCCTTCACCACTTTCAGCGGCACCACTTCCAGCCCTTCGGCGGTTTTCACTGGCTGCTCAGAGAGCAGGCCGAGGTTTTTCAGCACAGTGAACACGTTGATGTAGTGCTCACCGAAGCTCATCCAGAAACGCACATTCGGCACGTTCAGGTGTTTCGACAGGGAGTGCACTTCGTCATGCCCTGTCAGGTACAAATTCTGTACACCAACGACCGGCAAATCGTCGGTACGTTTGACTTCAAACATTGTGTTGCTGGTCCACTGGCTGTTTTGCCAGCTCCAGACTTGGCCGGTAAATTCACGGAAGTTGATTTCCGGGTCGAAGTTAGTGGCGAAGTATTTGCCATGGCTGCCAGCATTAACGTCGAGGATGTCGATCGACTCGATGCTGTCGAAGTACTTCTGCTGGGCCAATGCGGCATAGGCGTTTACAACACCTGGATCAAAGCCGACGCCAAGAATGGCCGTCAAGCCTTTGTCCTTACACTCTTGCAGGTGTTTCCACTCGTAGTTGCCATACCATGGCGGGGTCTCACAGATTTTGCCCGGCTCTTCATGGATAGCGGTGTCCAGGTACGCAGCGCCGGTATCCAAGCAAGCACGCAGTACGGACATATTCAGGAACGCTGAACCGACGTTGATAACGATCTGCGATTCAGTCTCACGGATCAAAGCCTTAGTAGCTTCGATATCCAGCGCATTGAGGGCATAAGCCTTGATCTCCGCAGGCTGCTTAAGGCTGCCTTTGGCTTTTACGCTGTCGATGATGGCCTGGCATTTGGAGATGTTGCGCGACGCAATACTGATACGACCGAGTTCGTCGTTGTGTTGCGCACACTTGTGGGCCACCACCTTGGCGACACCTCCTGCACCAATGATAAGAACGTTCTTCTTCAATTTCTCTATCTCTCCTTATCTGCCAGCTCAGGACAAGCTGGACAGGTAGTCGTCGAAGCCAAATTCCCGCACCAGCTCGACATTCCCGTCGAGTTGACGCACTGCAATGGCTGGCATTTTTAGTCCGTTGAACCAGTTTTTCTTGACCATGGTGTAGCCTGCTGCGTCGATAAACGACAGCCGATCGCCGATGGCCAGCGGACGATCGAATTGGTACTCACCGAAGATGTCACCCGCCAGGCACGACTTACCGCACACCATGTAAGTGTGCTCGCCGTTGCAGGGTTCCATCTTGGCGTTGAGGCGGTAGATCAGCAGATCGAGCATGTGTGCTTCGATGGAGCTGTCGACTACAGCCAGATTCTTGCCGTTGTACAGGGTGTCGAGGACGGTCACTTCCAGCGATGAGCTGAGGGTGATGGCCGCTTCGCCCGGCTCCAGATACACCTGCACACCAAAGCGCTCGGAGAAGGCTTTCAGGCGCGCGCAGAATTGATCAATCGGGTAGCCCTCACCGGTGAAGTGAATACCGCCACCGAGGCTGACCCAGTTCACTTTGGCCAGCAGGTGGCCGAAGCGTTCCTCAATGGTGGTCAGCATCTTGTCGAACAGCTCAAAGCTGCTGTTCTCACAGTTGTTGTGGAACATGAAGCCGGTGATCTTATCCATCACCGCTTCAATCTTCGCCGGGTCCCACTCGCCCAGACGGCTGAACGGACGCGCCGGATCAGCCAGCAGGTAATCGGAGCTGCTCACCTGCGGGTTGACGCGCAGGCCGCGAATTTTGCCTTCGGTCTTGTCGGCAAAACGCTCCAGCTGGCCGATGGAGTTGAAGATGATTTTGTCGCAGTTCTCGACCATCTCTTCGATTTCATCATCAGCCCAAGCCACGCTGTAGGCGTGAGTCTCGCCGGCAAACTTCTGACGGCCGAGCTTGAGTTCATACAGCGACGACGACGTAGTGCCGTCCATGTATTGCTGCATCAAGTCAAATACCGACCAAGTAGCAAAGCACTTTAGCGCCAGCAGCGCCTTGGCCCCGGAGTTCTCGCGCACGTAGGCGATCTTTTCCAGGTTGACCAGCAGTTTCTGTTTGTCGATGAGGTAGTACGGCGTTTTGATCATCTGCGTGCCCGTGCAAAAAGTAAGCAAACAGGAATCAGCAAGCTGACCCCTCTGAAAAAAATGGAGGCGAATTGTGCCTACGCTGGGCGATTATCGAAAGGGGTAATGCCCTCCCCATCGAAAACTGGCTCTTACGTGCTAAAAATCAAGAGTATCTAGCCTCAAGAATGAGCACGCACAGTGAACAATGAATGACAGCAGACCAGATGATTCGACCGCCCGAAGTACGCGACTTGATAGACAGATACCACCTGACGGACCTAAGCACTTTACCGCTGGTCAGAACTCAGAGTTCAACAACACTGTACTTGTCGAAGCCCAATCAGTGTTTGTTCTGTCAGTGATCCCAAATAAGCGGAGATAAGTGGCCCCTGTAACTCATTCTGTTGCTAGTGCCTCCCAATTGGGCGGATAACGAGGGTACGCTCCGGACTGAGCCGCCTAATCTCGAGGCGGCTGTCTCCCACTAAATACAAGCGCTGGCCAGTAGAACACTTCGTAAACAAGGGTGGATAAAACCCAATAGCATCACGCGTCGTCATGCGCACCAACCAACTATATGCAATCACTCACAGCAACCATCCCAATGCCTATATTGAGATGCTGTTCATCGACGATCCACACAAGCATAAAAACGCTGCGCGTCATGCAGTACAATCGCTCCCTTTAACTGGCCTGGAACCTGCCAATTCAATGATTGAGCCAAAGCGCGTTTTGCGCGCCCTTGCCGAACACTGGACGTTACTGGAGCCGCTCTGCGAGCACTTCGACACAGGCACACTGAGCCTGATTGAATTGCGCAGCCAGCTGAATGCCCAGCTTCCGGATGGCACGCCCACCGACATCACCAGCCTGCTCGACCAGTGGATCCGTCTGGATATTCTGGTGCCGGTCGCTAAGAGCCCGAACCGGTTCGAGCTGAACGCGCAGATCCACGATTTCCTCTCCTACCTGCGGCGTGAACACCGCTTGGGCCTGTGCCTGGAGATCGAAGCCTACCTGCGCCACCTTGAACGTCTGGCTGAATACATCCGCGAAGCCTTCGAAGTGCGTGACCCGGCTGATCTGGCCCGGCAACTGCGCCTGCTCGACATGCGCGTGCGTGACGTCCTTAAAAAGCTCAACAACGACGAGCAAGCGCTGATCGCTGTAGCCGAGCGAGCCAAGACTTCAGACCGGCAGATTCCACTGCGTCAGCGTTACGCTGAAGTGCTGGCCACCTGGGACGAATACGTCGAGCCGATGATCCAGCTGGTGGCCGCCGACGGAGCTTTCGAGCAAGGCGTATACCGCGTTGAGCACGTTCTGCTGCGTCTGCTCAGCGAACAGCAGCGCCTCGGCCAACTGGTCGACGACGACCTGCTGCTACGCACCCACGCCCGTATTCTGGAAATGCAGACCACCGCCCAGCTCACCCTGCGTCGCGCCCGCGAACTGCTGTTGCCGCTGCGTGAAGAAGCGCGCCGGCACAACGCCGTAACCCGTGGCGCCGCACTGGCCCTGTCGGTGATCCGCAAAAAAGGCCTGGATGCCGTACCGCAAGCGGCCATGCCATTGTTTACCCGGCCGCAAAGCACCTTCCTCGGCACGGCCTCGCAAGTTGAAGCTTACGTCTACGCCTTGGCACGCTTTGAGCCGAAACCGGCGCAGTTCCCCAAATCCCATGGCAGCCGCAAGGGGCCAGGGCCAAGGGCACCACGCACCGCACGGGAGATGATCGAACGTTGCGAACAGGCCCTGCCATTGCCGGATCTGATGACCTGGCTGCTGGAGCAGGAGCCGGAAGGCGCCACCGACGAGCTGCTCTACTGGTTCTCGCGCCTGTCCCGCGACGGCCGCTTCCAGCGTGACCGCCTTGAGCGCAAGACCTACCTAACCCGCGAGCATCAGGTCAGCCTGAGCTCATACGCCCTGATCAAGCCGGCCGGGAACACCGCACAATGAATATCGACCTGAAAGAACTCTCCCACCTCGCCCCTATCTTCCGCGAGTTGTTCAAGGGCTATCACATCAGCCGTAACACCCCCGAGCTGTACACCCAGCTGACCAATTTTCAAGACCAGTACCGAGCGCTGTTCAAAGCCCTAGGTTATGAACTGACCTGCGACAGCCGTGGTTTTTATTACTTCATCCCGGAACAAATGGGTGCTCAGGTCAACAAGACCGCTCAGCGTCTGGCCCTGTTTACCTTCATTCTGGTGGAGCACCTGGCCGATCAGGGGCGCGACCCGCTGTCTGTACTGGATGGCGGCAGCCTTGGTCGCGACGAACTGCCTCCGCTGCTGGAGAAATACCGCGACTTGTTCCTGCAGGCCGAAGTCACTACCCAAGACGAGCTGGAAGAAAAAGTCATGCGCCGCCTGACCCAGCTCGGTTTTGCCGGTGAAGAAAACGGCGTGTACCGTTTCCTCGCCCCCATGCACCGTTTCCTTGATGTGTGCCTGAGCGTGCAGCAAGACCGTGACTTGGCCGCCAGCCTGCACAGCAGCCTGCCGCTGCCGACACCTGTACTGCAAACCGAAGACGATGAAGACGAGATCATCCGCCTGGAAGAGCCAGAGGATGAATCCGAAGAAGACGCTCTGGCCCGCGCCATGGCCGAAGAACGTGCCGCCCAAGAGGATGATGTATGAGCCAGGAACGCTTTGGCATTCGCCGTTTTGCCCTGTTGAACACCGCCGGTTACAGCCTTGGCCTGTTCCCGCTGGAAAACCCGTTGTCGGTGTACGGCGCCAACAACCTGGGTAAATCCGCCTCGATCAACGCACTGCAATTCCCGATTCTGGCGCGCATGTCCGACATGAGCTTCGGCAAATACAGCCTGGAACAGTCACGCAAATTCTACTTCGCCAGCGATACCAGCTACATCCTTGTCGAAGTCGCCCTGCCCCACGGCCCTCACGTGATCGGAGTAGCCGGTCGCGGCCCCGGCGGCGGTTTCGGTCACCAGTTCTTCGCCTACCAAGGCACGCTGGATCTGGATCACTACCAGAAGAACGGCACCTGCCTGCGTCAGCGCGAGCTGTTCAACAACCTTGAGCGCGAAGGCATCAAAGCCTACGAGCTGAAGCCCGAAGAACTGCGCCGCCTGCTGGTGGGCGGTCACACCAGCATCCCCCTGGACCTGACCCTGATTCCGCTGCGTTCCACCAGTGAACAGAGCCTGAAGACTTTCCGCGCCCTGTTCATCAACCTGCTGCACATGCGCGAAATCACGGCAGCTAAGCTCAAGCAGTTGTTCCTTGATGCCTTCGAACACAGCCTGCGCTCCGGCAGCGTCGACTACATCGCCGCCACCGAAGAAGCCTTCCGCGACGTGCGCCGCATGGAACAGGACTATCAAGCCCTGGTTACCGCCGGGCCGCTGATTGAGGCGCTGTCCTCCGGCGTTGCCCAGCGTGATCTGCTGCGCGGTAAGCTGCATCGTCTGTCACCTCTGCTCGACTCCCTGCTCGGCACCTGGCACGACTACGCCGGCGCCCGCCGTGAAGAGCTGGTGATTCAGGCCGAACACTACCGCAACGAACAGGACAGCCTGCAAAACGAGCAGCGCGGCGGCACCCAAGAACTGATGCGCATGGAGCGGGCTATCAGCGACATCCAGCGCTGGCTGGGTGAACTGGCTGTGCTGAAAAACCGCTTTGCGCTGGTTGAGGACGCTAAGGTTCTCGAAGCCCAGTTGCTCGCCGCCAAAGATGCCCACGACGAACTCGCCGGTGCACTGGCTCAGTCCCGCCAGTTCTCTGCCGAAGACCTCGACGAGCGTCTGCGCGATCTGGAAAAACGCCTCAAGTCGGTCAAGCAGCAGCTCGACCACGCCGATAACAACAGCTACTCGCGCCTGCGTGAGGAGTTCAGCCAGCAGGATGTGGATCGCCTGATGCGCCTGTTCAACGGCCAGCTATTTAGCCTGCCACTGGGCGAGAAAGGTATCCAGATGGATGAAGACGGCGCTTGGGTTAAGTCGCTGGAGCAGATTCTCGACAGCTTCAACGGCGACCAATTTGAAGTGCCCGGCCTGTCCATCAATCTCTCGCAGATCGAACCGCCGACATTGCAAGCCCTAGCTGACCGCGCCGCCCTGCGCGATCAGAAAGACCGCCTGGAACGCGAACTGAAACAGCTGAAGACTCAGCAAAGCGTCGCCGCCGACCGTGCCGCCAGCAAGGCCCAAGCCGAGCAGCTGTACCAGGCTGTGCTGGATGCACAGAAGGCGCTGGAAGACTTCCGCAAATCGCAAACCCTGACCGCTGAAGAGCCCTCGAAACTGGAGCAGCTGGCTGAGCTGGAAGCCGCTCAAGACGAACTCAAGCGTTCCTCCGATGCCTTTACCGAGCGCGTTCAGCAGCTGTCCGCCAAGCTGCAACTGGTGGGCCGCCAACTGGCCGATCTGGAAGCCAAAGAACGCACACTGGAAGACGCCCTGCGCCGCCGCCAGTTGCTGCCGCAAGACCTGCCATTCGGTACGCCGTATATGGACCCGGTCGACGACAGCCTCGACAACCTGCTGCCGCTGCTCAATGACTACCAAGACTCATGGCAAGGCCTGCAACGCATCGACGGGCAGATCGAAGCGCTCTACGCACAGATCCGCCTGAAAGGTGTGGCCAAGTTCGACAGCGAAGACGACGTCGAGCGCCGCCTGCAGTTGCTGGTCAACGCCTATGCCCACCGTCAGGATGAAGCCCTGACCCTGGCCAAGGCCCGCCGTGCAGCGGTCACTGACATTGCCCGTACCCTGCGCAACATCCGCAGCGACTACGACAACCTGGAACACCAGTTGGCCCTGTTCAACCGCGAGATCAACAAACGGCAGGTTTCCAACCTGGAAAGCTTCCGTATCGTCCTCGCGCCAAACAAGGATGCCCTGCGTCATATCGACCAGATCATCCACAGCGCCGGTCAGTACGAAGAAGGCGAAACCCTCTCTGTGTTCGACCTGCAACAGAGCAGCGAGCAGGACAGCAAGAACGAGGAAGCCAAGGAGTACCTGGCCCGCCTTGTAGCCGCCAACCATAACCAGCTTGGCCTGAAAGACCTGTTCGAGCTGGCCTTCGAAATCACCAAAGTCCACGGTCAGCCGGTTATCCACACCGACATTGATGGCGCCGCCTCTAACGGCACCACCATGACCATCAAGGCGCTGACCAACATGTACCTGTTGCTGCACCTGATGGATCGCGACCAAGCCGGTAAAGTGCGCCTGCCGTACTACCTCGACGAAGCAGCAGATATCGACGAGAAGAACCAGCAAGCGCTGATCGAAACCAGCCTGCAGTTGGGCTTCGTGCCGATTCTGGCCTCGGTGAAACCGCAGGTTTCTGCCCACGTCGCCATCGACCTGGAAGGCGGCAGCGGCCCGAATGGCATCTACATCGACGAGGCGGACTGGAAATACATTCGCCGTCGCGACGACGTAACCACTCCGGAGCAAACCGCTGAGGCAGAGCCTGCCTGATCCGGTGTTACCGCTGAAACCAAACAGGGCCGCAATTGCGGCCCTGTTTGGTTATGCAGGCATTACTGATCCAGCTTGATCTTTGGTGCCCACTTCAACCACTCCTCATTCACATCCTCGTGTAATGCGAATGTCTGGCCCGGCAGTGCTGGCCCCCCCATATCTGGGTTATCCGGTGAAGCAAAGGCAATACCGCCCTCGATCAGCGCTTCAAGGGACTCAGTGCGCACCTTAACGCCCTTAAACAGCCCTGCATCCACACCGATGCCACTGGCATTCCAGAAACGGCTGCCAGAACGCACCAGAGGCGCATAACGGGGCTCAATCAGGATATGAATCAGCACACGATCAGAAGTAGGACCGAGTTCGTAACCGGTGACCTTACCCACCGGAATCTCCCGGTAGCTGACCAGTACACCCGGCTTAATCGAACCACGACGCTCAGTGCTTAACACCAAACGCAGCCCCTCTTCACGTACGTTCTCCGCTGGAGGCGCAGCCAGCGCAATAAACTTAGTCTGCACCTGGCCTGGGCGTGCAGCTGGGCGCACCTCAAGATACTGTCCGGTTACTAAGGTACCGAGATTAGCAGCACGGGTCAGGCTCACCTCAGGCTTAACAACCCAGAACTGGGTACCTGCCTGGGTGATCTGCTTCTCAGCCTGCGTAATGCGGGCATGCAGCAATACCGCCTGCAAATCATCGGTGAACTCGACTTTGTCCACCTTACCGACATCAAGCCCTTTGTAGCGGATCGCAGTCCCAGGACGAAGCCCGTCACCATCAGGTACGCGGATGGTGACTGCAGTACCCTTCTCCTGAGCTTTGTCTTGGCTTTCATACAGGTTGAAACGTTGTACACGCTTGGTGATCGGCGCTGCCTTAGCATCTGGCGTGTCGAAAGAAATCCCTCCAGCCAACAATGTCTGCAGCGATTCAGCCTTGACCTCAACACCCGATAAACCACCCTTGAGGGTAATTCCACTGGTATTCCAGAACCGGGTACTCATGTTGATCAAGTGCACATACTCAGGCTCGATATGAACACCGAAAGCCACCTGTGAATTATCACGAGAAAGCTGAACACTCTGCACTGAGCCGACTCGGATTTGTCGGAACAAAATCGGGCTTCCTACCTCCAGCGAACCCCGACTGTCGCTATATAAAGCCAAGTGCATTCCAGGCGCTGAAAGATCGAGCGGTGGCGCCTTGGCACGTGCCACAAACTCACGCCGGGCCGCGCCTCCTTTTTTTCCTGGCCTTACGGCAATGTAATTTCCTTTAACAAGGGCTTCTAGACCGGTAATACCGGCCAAAGAAATCGACGGTTTTACGGTCCAGAACTCGGTACCCTCTATGAGGTAATCCTCGGTACGTGGGTCAAGCAGCAACTCAACGTGGGCACTGGTCAGGTTATCGTCGATCTTGAAGGTTTTCATAAAACCAACCTGTATACCCTTGTACATCACCGGAGTGCGTCCAGGTTCCAGACCATCAAAATCACTCAACTGGAGCGAAACCTTAATCCCAGCCTGCGCAGCCTCAAAATCGTCATATAAACGGAACGGGAACTGAGGATCAGTCGCCGGGCTGTCCTTACGGTTATCAGGAGTGGCAAACGCAATACCACCGGCCACGATGGTGGCCAGCGACTCCGTACGTATGCTGACGCCTGACAGGCCCGCCTGCACAGTAACGCCACTGGCATTCCAGAAGCGTGTGTGTTTACGAACTAGGGAAGCGTACTCAGGCTGGATGAAGATTTTCACTTCAACCTGCTGATGGTCATCCATCAACCTGTAGCTTTTCACCCGGCCAACTTGTATTTGCTTGTAGAAAACAGGACTGTCACGGTTCAGAGATCCAAGCCGCTCAGCTTTCAGTGTGAGGTGCAAACCTGGCTCAGTATCAGCTAATGGCGGCTCGTCTGACAGTGCAGTGAACTTGCGCTTGGACTCACCAGTACCTGGAGTTACAGCAATGTAGTTACCTGACATCAAAGTCTCAATACCGCTGATACCAGCGAGTGAAACCCTTGGTTTGACAAGCCAAAACTGAGTATTTTCACGTAAGTGAGTTTCACTGCTCTTACTCATTTCAACCGTGGCACGAACCCCCTGACGACTACCATCTTCATCCAGTTCAAGCTCAACAACTTTACCCACCGACATCCCTTTGTAGATGACTTCGGTCTTACCTGCTTGTAACCCTTCCCCTGTAGGAAAGGTCACCTCAATCATGATGCCCGCGTCGTTATAGGCCCTCCAGCCCAACCACCCACCGATAGCCAGTGCAATCAGCGGCAATATCCAGATAGCCGACCAACTTGATGCAGGACGAGCTTTAGCCATGGGTAGATCATTCATGCGGGTCATCCAATTCCGTGTTATCCCAAATCAATCGAGGGTCGAACGTAAGAGCAGCCAACATAGTGAGCACCACCACGCTGGCAAAAGCTGTTGCACCGTATCCGGGCAAGATACTGGCGAGGCTGCCGAAATTAACCACGGCAACCAAAACAGCGATCACAAAGATATCCAGCATCGACCAACGCCCAATCCACTCGATAAAGCGGTACATAAGGATGCGTTGCCGTGCGGACATCGGTTGATGACGCTGAACCGAATACAACAACAGCGCGATGCCTACCAACTTAAACGTAGGCACCAAGATACTGGCAATAAAGACCACGGCAGCAATAGGGAACATCCCCAAGTGCACCAACTCAAGCACCCCTGACATGATCGTGTCTGACTGGCCACTGCCCAGTGAATTCACCGTCATGATCGGCAACAGATTCGCTGGTATGTACAGCACAGCCGCGGTGATGAGCAGCGCCCATGTCCGCACAAGGCTATTAGGGCGCCGCGCATGCACATGAGCGCCGCACCGAGTACACAGCTGAGGGTGCGCCTCAGGATCATGGCGGTTAAGCTGGTGACACTCATGGCAAATAAGCAGCCCTGCATCAATGGCTCGCATGCGAGTCCTCCCCAGCCAATGCCTGCCAGATTTGCTGCGGCGACATTGTCACTTCAAGCCAAATCTGCACCAACAACAGCGCCACGAAGCAGCCAAGCCCCAAACCAATACTTAGCTCTGCAAGATCCACTAACTTAACAATAGCCACCAAAATGCCCATGAGGTACACCTCAAGCATCCCCCACTCACGTAGCTGGTGGTAAATCCTATAAAAGAGAAGTCCGTAACTGCGGCCGAAATCCAGCTGGATGCTTAGCAACACCGCAAACTGACAGAGCAGCTTAAGCAGTGGGATAGCCATGCTGCAGAGGAAGACCAAAGCCGCAATTTCACGCATGCCACTATCATAGAGGCCTAATACACCAGACCAGATGGTGTCTTGAGTAGATTGGCCCAACAAACTGAGCTGCATGATCGGTAAAAAATTGGCAGGCACGTACAGCAGAAGCGCAGCGATTACCAACGCCAAACTGCGTTTAATAACCTGGACACGATGGGTATACAGCTCGAAACCACAGCGCGGACATTCCACTCGCTGTCCCACCTCAAACGGCGGCTTACGCAGCAAAAGGTCACATTCGTGGCAGGCGATTAGTTCGTTGAGATTAAGCTCTGAAGTAGGCTCAGGTGTTGCCTGATCAGCCATAGAAGAATCTCTAATGACGGCGTGCTCCTTATGATAGCTGCACACTGACCAGATTACCTGTCGTAACTGAATACAGCAGCAGACAAACGTCCTATTTGATCATGCTAGAACGCACGACTCTATTACGTATTACATCGAACTCGTCATTGCGAAGAACAGAAAAGCTTTTTCAGATGTTGGCGTTTATTCGCAGACAAAGTAAAACCCCCGATCAGTTACCTGATCGGGGGTTTCGGTATAGGTGCTTGACGATGACCTACTCTCACATGGAGAAACTCCACACTACCATCGGCGATGCATCGTTTCACTTCTGAGTTCGGGATGGGATCAGGTGGTTCCAATGCTCTATGGTCGTCAAGCGATTCAGCTGGGATACCGCAGTTAAGCGCTATCCCGAATTGGGTATGTGATTGCTTTGCAGTTGCTGCAAATTTTCGGATTGTTGTCGACTTCAACCGTCTGACACCACAAATTGTTTGGGTGTTATATGGTCAAGCCTCACGGGCAATTAGTACTGGTTAGCTCAACGCCTCACAACGCTTACACACCCAGCCTATCAACGTCGTAGTCTTCGACGGCCCTTTAGGGAGCTCAAGGCTCCAGTGAGATCTCATCTTGAGGCAAGTTTCCCGCTTAGATGCTTTCAGCGGTTATCTCTTCCGAACATAGCTACCCGGCAATGCCACTGGCGTGACAACCGGAACACCAGAGGTTCGTCCACTCCGGTCCTCTCGTACTAGGAGCAGCCCCTCTCAAATCTCAAACGTCCACGGCAGATAGGGACCGAACTGTCTCACGACGTTCTAAACCCAGCTCGCGTACCACTTTAAATGGCGAACAGCCATACCCTTGGGACCGGCTTCAGCCCCAGGATGTGATGAGCCGACATCGAGGTGCCAAACACCGCCGTCGATATGAACTCTTGGGCGGTATCAGCCTGTTATCCCCGGAGTACCTTTTATCCGTTGAGCGATGGCCCTTCCATACAGAACCACCGGATCACTAAGACCTACTTTCGTACCTGCTCGACGTGTCTGTCTCGCAGTCAAGCGCGCTTTTGCCTTTATACTCTACGACCGATTTCCGACCGGTCTGAGCGCACCTTCGTACTCCTCCGTTACTCTTTGGGAGGAGACCGCCCCAGTCAAACTACCCACCATACACTGTCCTCGATCCGGATGACGGACCAGAGTTAGAACCTCAAGGTTACCAGGGTGGTATTTCAAGGATGGCTCCACGCGAACTGGCGTCCACGCTTCAAAGCCTCCCACCTATCCTACACAAGTAAACTCAAAGTCCAGTGCAAAGCTATAGTAAAGGTTCACGGGGTCTTTCCGTCTAGCCGCGGATACACTGCATCTTCACAGCGATTTCAATTTCACTGAGTCTCGGGTGGAGACAGCGCCGCCATCGTTACGCCATTCGTGCAGGTCGGAACTTACCCGACAAGGAATTTCGCTACCTTAGGACCGTTATAGTTACGGCCGCCGTTTACCGGGGCTTCGATCAAGAGCTTCGCTTGCGCTAACCCCATCAATTAACCTTCCGGCACCGGGCAGGCGTCACACCCTATACGTCCACTTTCGTGTTTGCAGAGTGCTGTGTTTTTAATAAACAGTCGCAGCGGCCTGGTATCTTCGACCGGCGTGGGCTTACGTAGTAAATACTTCACCCTCACCGGCGCACCTTCTCCCGAAGTTACGGTGCCATTTTGCCTAGTTCCTTCACCCGAGTTCTCTCAAGCGCCTTGGTATTCTCTACCTAACCACCTGTGTCGGTTTGGGGTACGGTTCCTAATTACCTGAAGCTTAGAAGCTTTTCCTGGAAGCATGGCATCAACCACTTCGTCATCTAAAAGATAACTCGTCATCAGTTCTCGGCCTTGAACGCCCGGATTTACCTAAGCATTCAGCCTACAACCTTAAACACGGACAACCAACGCCGTGCTGGCCTAGCCTTCTCCGTCCCTCCATCGCAGTAATTAGAAGTACGGGAATATTAACCCGTTTCCCATCGACTACGCATTTCTGCCTCGCCTTAGGGGCCGACTCACCCTGCGTCGATTAACGTTGCGCAGGAAACCTTGGTCTTTCGGCGTGCGAGTTTTTCACTCGCATTGTCGTTACTCATGTCAGCATTCGCACTTCTGATACCTCCAGCAAGCTTCTCAACTCACCTTCACAGGCTTACAGAACGCTCCTCTACCGCTCAACTTACGTTGAACCCGTAGCTTCGGTGTATGGTTTGAGCCCCGTTACATCTTCCGCGCAGGCCGACTCGACTAGTGAGCTATTACGCTTTCTTTAAAGGATGGCTGCTTCTAAGCCAACCTCCTAGCTGTCTAAGCCTTCCCACATCGTTTCCCACTTAACCATAACTTTGGGACCTTAGCTGACGGTCTGGGTTGTTTCCCTTTTCACGACGGACGTTAGCACCCGCCGTGTGTCTCCCGTGCTGACACTTGCTGGTATTCGGAGTTTGCATCGGTTTGGTAAGTCGGGATGACCCCTAGCCGAAACAGTGCTCTACCCCCAGCAGTGATACACGAGGCGCTACCTAAATAGCTTTCGAGGAGAACCAGCTATCTCCGAGCTTGATTAGCCTTTCACTCCGATCCACAGGTCATCCGCTAACTTTTCAACGGTAGTCGGTTCGGTCCTCCAGTCAGTGTTACCTAACCTTCAACCTGCCCATGGATAGATCGCCCGGTTTCGGGTCTATACCCAGCGACTAAACGCCCTATTAAGACTCGCTTTCGCTACGCCTCCCCTATTCGGTTAAGCTTGCCACTGAATATAAGTCGCTGACCCATTATACAAAAGGTACGCAGTCACCTAACAAAGTAGGCTCCCACTGCTTGTACGCATACGGTTTCAGGTTCTATTTCACTCCCCTCTCCGGGGTTCTTTTCGCCTTTCCCTCACGGTACTGGTTCACTATCGGTCAGTCAGTAGTATTTAGCCTTGGAGGATGGTCCCCCCATATTCAGACAAAGTTTCTCGTGCTCCGTCCTACTCGATTTCATTGATAAGAGATTTTCGTATACGGGGCTATCACCCACTATGGCGGCACTTTCCAGAGCCTTCTACTAATCTCAAATCAACTTAAGGGCTAGTCCCCGTTCGCTCGCCACTACTAAGGGAATCTCGGTTGATTTCTTTTCCTCAGGGTACTTAGATGTTTCAGTTCCCCTGGTTCGCCTCTTACACCTATGTATTCAGTGCAAGATACTCAGCTTATGCTGAGTGGGTTCCCCCATTCAGAGATCTCCGGATCAAAGTCTGTTTGCCGACTCCCCGGAGCTTATCGCAGGCTACAACGTCTTTCATCGCCTCTGACTGCCAAGGCATCCACCGTATGCGCTTCTTCACTTGACCATATAACCCCAAGCAATCTGGTTACTGTCTCAAACGTGAAGACGACATTCGCCGAAAATTTGCAATTGAGAACTACAAATTTTGCCTTGACCAAACTAATCACCAGTGAAAGTAATTAGTCAGTCACTTCTATCACATACCCAAATTTTTAAAGAACGATTCTTCTAGCCAAAGACCAGAAATCAACATTTCATGCTAAGCATAAATGTTCATTTCTGAACTCTAGTAGAGAGTGGTGGAGCCAAGCGGGATCGAACCGCTGACCTCCTGCGTGCAAGGCAGGCGCTCTCCCAGCTGAGCTATGGCCCCAATGTCTTGAAGCCTGCGCCCCATGAACATTGGTGGGTCTGGGCAGATTCGAACTGCCGACCTCACCCTTATCAGGGGTGCGCTCTAACCAACTGAGCTACAGACCCAATCGTCTTCTGCAATGAATCAAGCAATTCGTGTGGGAGCTTATGAGAAAGCTGATGTCGTCGATTAAGGAGGTGATCCAGCCGCAGGTTCCCCTACGGCTACCTTGTTACGACTTCACCCCAGTCATGAATCACACCGTGGTAACCGTCCTCCCGAAGGTTAGACTAGCTACTTCTGGTGCAACCCACTCCCATGGTGTGACGGGCGGTGTGTACAAGGCCCGGGAACGTATTCACCGTGACATTCTGATTCACGATTACTAGCGATTCCGACTTCACGCAGTCGAGTTGCAGACTGCGATCCGGACTACGATCGGTTTTATGGGATTAGCTCCACCTCGCGGCTTGGCAACCCTTTGTACCGACCATTGTAGCACGTGTGTAGCCCTGGCCGTAAGGGCCATGATGACTTGACGTCATCCCCACCTTCCTCCGGTTTGTCACCGGCAGTCTCCTTAGAGTTCCCACCCGAGGTGCTGGTAACTAAGGACAAGGGTTGCGCTCGTTACGGGACTTAACCCAACATCTCACGACACGAGCTGACGACAGCCATGCAGCACCTGTGTCTGAGTTCCCGAAGGCACCAATCTATCTCTAGAAAGTTCTCAGCATGTCAAGGCCAGGTAAGGTTCTTCGCGTTGCTTCGAATTAAACCACATGCTCCACCGCTTGTGCGGGCCCCCGTCAATTCATTTGAGTTTTAACCTTGCGGCCGTACTCCCCAGGCGGTCAACTTAATGCGTTAGCTGCGCCACTAAAATCTCAAGGATTCCAACGGCTAGTTGACATCGTTTACGGCGTGGACTACCAGGGTATCTAATCCTGTTTGCTCCCCACGCTTTCGCACCTCAGTGTCAGTATCAGTCCAGGTAGTCGCCTTCGCCACTGGTGTTCCTTCCTATATCTACGCATTTCACCGCTACACAGGAAATTCCACTACCCTCTACCGTACTCTAGCTCGGCAGTTATGAAAGCAGTTCCCAGGTTGAGCCCGGGGCTTTCACTTCCATCTTACCGAACCACCTACGCGCGCTTTACGCCCAGTAATTCCGATTAACGCTTGCACCCTTCGTATTACCGCGGCTGCTGGCACGAAGTTAGCCGGTGCTTATTCTGTCGGTAACGTCAAAACAGCAAAGTATTAATTTACTGCCCTTCCTCCCAACTTAAAGTGCTTTACAATCCGAAGACCTTCTTCACACACGCGGCATGGCTGGATCAGGCTTTCGCCCATTGTCCAATATTCCCCACTGCTGCCTCCCGTAGGAGTCTGGACCGTGTCTCAGTTCCAGTGTGACTGATCATCCTCTCAGACCAGTTACGGATCGTAGCCTTGGTGAGCCATTACCTCACCAACTAGCTAATCCGACCTAGGCTCATCTAATGGCGCGAGGCCCGAAGGTCCCCGCTTTCTCCCGTAGGACGTATGCGGTATTAGCGTTCCTTTCGGAACGTTATCCCCCACCACCAGGCAGATTCCTAGGCATTACTCACCCGTCCGCCGCTAAATCCAGGAGCAAGCTCCCTTCATCCGCTCGACTTGCATGTGTTAGGCCTGCCGCCAGCGTTCAATCTGAGCCATGATCAAACTCTTCAGTTCAATACTGCTTGGGTTTTGAGAAAACCCTAAACTTGGCTCAGCAATCGCAAAAACTCTCGAATTCACGAGTGTTACTTGTGATGCTGATAATCATTTGACTAACAGTCTTAACTCACAAGCACCCACAAGAATTGCTTGATTCAGTTGTTAAAGAACGGTTGGTTAAGTCTTTCGTCTCAACCGAGGCGCGCATTCTACAGCAGCCTCATTTCGCGTCAAGCTATTTTTCGAAGAATTTTTCTTTCTACTCAATGACTTACAAGTGACGCTCAACCACTAGGTTTTGCCTTTAGCAAAACATGGTGCTTGTACAAATAGGAAACCCCGATCAGTTGCCTGATCGGGGGTTTCGGTATAGGTGCTTGACGATGACCTACTCTCACATGGAGAAACTCCACACTACCATCGGCGATGCATCGTTTCACTTCTGAGTTCGGGATGGGATCAGGTGGTTCCAATGCTCTATGGTCGTCAAGCGATTCAGCTGGGATATCGCGGTTAAGGCGCTATCCCGAATTGGGTATGTGATTGCTTTGTAGTTTCTGCAAATTTTCGGATTGTTGTCGACTTCAACCGTCTGACACCACAAATTGTTTGGGTGTTATATGGTCAAGCCTCACGGGCAATTAGTACTGGTTAGCTCAACGCCTCACAACGCTTACACACCCAGCCTATCAACGTCGTAGTCTTCGACGGCCCTTTAGGGAGCTCAAGGCTCCAGTGAGATCTCATCTTGAGGCAAGTTTCCCGCTTAGATGCTTTCAGCGGTTATCTCTTCCGAACATAGCTACCCGGCAATGCCACTGGCGTGACAACCGGAACACCAGAGGTTCGTCCACTCCGGTCCTCTCGTACTAGGAGCAGCCCCTCTCAAATCTCAAACGTCCACGGCAGATAGGGACCGAACTGTCTCACGACGTTCTAAACCCAGCTCGCGTACCACTTTAAATGGCGAACAGCCATACCCTTGGGACCGGCTTCAGCCCCAGGATGTGATGAGCCGACATCGAGGTGCCAAACACCGCCGTCGATATGAACTCTTGGGCGGTATCAGCCTGTTATCCCCGGAGTACCTTTTATCCGTTGAGCGATGGCCCTTCCATACAGAACCACCGGATCACTAAGACCTACTTTCGTACCTGCTCGACGTGTCTGTCTCGCAGTCAAGCGCGCTTTTGCCTTTATACTCTACGACCGATTTCCGACCGGTCTGAGCGCACCTTCGTACTCCTCCGTTACTCTTTGGGAGGAGACCGCCCCAGTCAAACTACCCACCATACACTGTCCTCGATCCGGATGACGGACCAGAGTTAGAACCTCAAGGTTACCAGGGTGGTATTTCAAGGATGGCTCCACGCGAACTGGCGTCCACGCTTCAAAGCCTCCCACCTATCCTACACAAGTAAACTCAAAGTCCAGTGCAAAGCTATAGTAAAGGTTCACGGGGTCTTTCCGTCTAGCCGCGGATACACTGCATCTTCACAGCGATTTCAATTTCACTGAGTCTCGGGTGGAGACAGCGCCGCCATCGTTACGCCATTCGTGCAGGTCGGAACTTACCCGACAAGGAATTTCGCTACCTTAGGACCGTTATAGTTACGGCCGCCGTTTACCGGGGCTTCGATCAAGAGCTTCGCTTGCGCTAACCCCATCAATTAACCTTCCGGCACCGGGCAGGCGTCACACCCTATACGTCCACTTTCGTGTTTGCAGAGTGCTGTGTTTTTAATAAACAGTCGCAGCGGCCTGGTATCTTCGACCGGCGTGGGCTTACGTAGTAAATACTTCACCCTCACCGGCGCACCTTCTCCCGAAGTTACGGTGCCATTTTGCCTAGTTCCTTCACCCGAGTTCTCTCAAGCGCCTTGGTATTCTCTACCTAACCACCTGTGTCGGTTTGGGGTACGGTTCCTAATTACCTGAAGCTTAGAAGCTTTTCCTGGAAGCATGGCATCAACCACTTCGTCATCTAAAAGATAACTCGTCATCAGTTCTCGGCCTTGAACGCCCGGATTTACCTAAGCATTCAGCCTACAACCTTAAACACGGACAACCAACGCCGTGCTGGCCTAGCCTTCTCCGTCCCTCCATCGCAGTAATTAGAAGTACGGGAATATTAACCCGTTTCCCATCGACTACGCATTTCTGCCTCGCCTTAGGGGCCGACTCACCCTGCGTCGATTAACGTTGCGCAGGAAACCTTGGTCTTTCGGCGTGCGAGTTTTTCACTCGCATTGTCGTTACTCATGTCAGCATTCGCACTTCTGATACCTCCAGCAAGCTTCTCAACTCACCTTCACAGGCTTACAGAACGCTCCTCTACCGCTCAACTTACGTTGAACCCGTAGCTTCGGTGTATGGTTTGAGCCCCGTTACATCTTCCGCGCAGGCCGACTCGACTAGTGAGCTATTACGCTTTCTTTAAAGGATGGCTGCTTCTAAGCCAACCTCCTAGCTGTCTAAGCCTTCCCACATCGTTTCCCACTTAACCATAACTTTGGGACCTTAGCTGACGGTCTGGGTTGTTTCCCTTTTCACGACGGACGTTAGCACCCGCCGTGTGTCTCCCGTGCTGACACTTGCTGGTATTCGGAGTTTGCATCGGTTTGGTAAGTCGGGATGACCCCTAGCCGAAACAGTGCTCTACCCCCAGCAGTGATACACGAGGCGCTACCTAAATAGCTTTCGAGGAGAACCAGCTATCTCCGAGCTTGATTAGCCTTTCACTCCGATCCACAGGTCATCCGCTAACTTTTCAACGGTAGTCGGTTCGGTCCTCCAGTCAGTGTTACCTAACCTTCAACCTGCCCATGGATAGATCGCCCGGTTTCGGGTCTATACCCAGCGACTAAACGCCCTATTAAGACTCGCTTTCGCTACGCCTCCCCTATTCGGTTAAGCTTGCCACTGAATATAAGTCGCTGACCCATTATACAAAAGGTACGCAGTCACCTAACAAAGTAGGCTCCCACTGCTTGTACGCATACGGTTTCAGGTTCTATTTCACTCCCTCTCCGGGGTTCTTTTCGCCTTTCCCTCACGGTACTGGTTCACTATCGGTCAGTCAGTAGTATTTAGCCTTGGAGGATGGTCCCCCCATATTCAGACAAAGTTTCTCGTGCTCCGTCCTACTCGATTTCATTGATAAGAGATTTTCGTATACGGGGCTATCACCCACTATGGCGGCACTTTCCAGAGCCTTCTACTAATCTCAAATCAACTTAAGGGCTAGTCCCCGTTCGCTCGCCACTACTAAGGGAATCTCGGTTGATTTCTTTTCCTCAGGGTACTTAGATGTTTCAGTTCCCCTGGTTCGCCTCTTACACCTATGTATTCAGTGCAAGATACTCAGCTTATGCTGAGTGGGTTCCCCATTCAGAGATCTCCGGATCAAAGTCTGTTTGCCGACTCCCCGGAGCTTATCGCAGGCTACAACGTCTTTCATCGCCTCTGACTGCCAAGGCATCCACCGTATGCGCTTCTTCACTTGACCATATAACCCCAAGCAATCTGGTTACTGTCTCAAACGTGAAGACGACATTCGCCGAAAATTTGCAATTGAGAACTACAAATTTTGCCTTGACCAAACTAATCACCAGTGAAAGTAATTAGTCAGTCACTTCTATCACATACCCAAATTTTTAAAGAACGATTCTTCTAGCCAAAGACCAGAAATCAACATTTCATGCTAAGCATAAATGTTCATTTCTGAACTCTAGTAGAGAGTGGTGGAGCCAAGCGGGATCGAACCGCTGACCTCCTGCGTGCAAGGCAGGCGCTCTCCCAGCTGAGCTATGGCCCCAATGTCTTGAAGCCTGCGCCCCATGAACATTGGTGGGTCTGGGCAGATTCGAACTGCCGACCTCACCCTTATCAGGGGTGCGCTCTAACCAACTGAGCTACAGACCCAATCGTCTTCTGCAATGAATCAAGCAATTCGTGTGGGAGCTTATGAGAAAGCTGATGTCGTCGATTAAGGAGGTGATCCAGCCGCAGGTTCCCCTACGGCTACCTTGTTACGACTTCACCCCAGTCATGAATCACACCGTGGTAACCGTCCTCCCGAAGGTTAGACTAGCTACTTCTGGTGCAACCCACTCCCATGGTGTGACGGGCGGTGTGTACAAGGCCCGGGAACGTATTCACCGTGACATTCTGATTCACGATTACTAGCGATTCCGACTTCACGCAGTCGAGTTGCAGACTGCGATCCGGACTACGATCGGTTTTATGGGATTAGCTCCACCTCGCGGCTTGGCAACCCTTTGTACCGACCATTGTAGCACGTGTGTAGCCCTGGCCGTAAGGGCCATGATGACTTGACGTCATCCCCACCTTCCTCCGGTTTGTCACCGGCAGTCTCCTTAGAGTTCCCACCCGAGGTGCTGGTAACTAAGGACAAGGGTTGCGCTCGTTACGGGACTTAACCCAACATCTCACGACACGAGCTGACGACAGCCATGCAGCACCTGTGTCTGAGTTCCCGAAGGCACCAATCTATCTCTAGAAAGTTCTCAGCATGTCAAGGCCAGGTAAGGTTCTTCGCGTTGCTTCGAATTAAACCACATGCTCCACCGCTTGTGCGGGCCCCCGTCAATTCATTTGAGTTTTAACCTTGCGGCCGTACTCCCCAGGCGGTCAACTTAATGCGTTAGCTGCGCCACTAAAATCTCAAGGATTCCAACGGCTAGTTGACATCGTTTACGGCGTGGACTACCAGGGTATCTAATCCTGTTTGCTCCCCACGCTTTCGCACCTCAGTGTCAGTATCAGTCCAGGTAGCCGCCTTCGCCACTGGTGTTCCTTCCTATATCTACGCATTTCACCGCTACACAGGAAATTCCACTACCCTCTACCGTACTCTAGCTCGGCAGTTATGAAAGCAGTTCCCAGGTTGAGCCCGGGGCTTTCACTTCCATCTTACCGAACCACCTACGCGCGCTTTACGCCCAGTAATTCCGATTAACGCTTGCACCCTTCGTATTACCGCGGCTGCTGGCACGAAGTTAGCCGGTGCTTATTCTGTCGGTAACGTCAAAACAGCAAAGTATTAATTTACTGCCCTTCCTCCCAACTTAAAGTGCTTTACAATCCGAAGACCTTCTTCACACACGCGGCATGGCTGGATCAGGCTTTCGCCCATTGTCCAATATTCCCCACTGCTGCCTCCCGTAGGAGTCTGGACCGTGTCTCAGTTCCAGTGTGACTGATCATCCTCTCAGACCAGTTACGGATCGTAGCCTTGGTGAGCCATTACCTCACCAACTAGCTAATCCGACCTAGGCTCATCTAATGGCGCGAGGCCCGAAGGTCCCCGCTTTCTCCCGTAGGACGTATGCGGTATTAGCGTTCCTTTCGGAACGTTATCCCCCACCACCAGGCAGATTCCTAGGCATTACTCACCCGTCCGCCGCTAAATCCAGGAGCAAGCTCCCTTCATCCGCTCGACTTGCATGTGTTAGGCCTGCCGCCAGCGTTCAATCTGAGCCATGATCAAACTCTTCAGTTCAATACTGCTTGGGTTTTGAGAAAACCCTAAACCTGGCTCAGCAATCGCAAAAACTCTCGAATTCACGAGTGTTACTTGTGATGCTGATAATCTTTTGACTATCAGTCTTAACTCACAAGCACCCACACGAATTGCTTGATTCAGTTGTTAAAGAACGGTTGGTTAAGTCTTTCGTCTCAACCGAGGCGCGCATTCTACAGCAGCCTCTTTCTCTGTCAAGCGATTTGTGAAAATTTCTTTTCAACTTCAACCACTTGCGCTTTCGATCGCCATTCAGCATCTCGTCAGCGGGAGGCGAATTCTACAGCGTTTAAAAACCCTGTCAACCTGCCTTTCTCACCGCTTTCGATCTACCTGACCGAAACCACCAACAGGATCAAACCACCACCCTGCCAGCCCGGCACATTCTACTCAGCTTTTGCTGAATTGCAACCTCTTAATTTTAATAACTTATTGATTTATAAGAAATTTAATCAAGGGCTAGCGCCGAAGAAGGGGCGCATTATAGAGAGCCAAACAGTAAGGTCAACCACTAATTGAGACCACCCGTAAATTCCCTCAACCTCAAAAGCAAAAGGCCGCTGGAGCTTACGCTCCAGCGGCCTTTTTAGTTCTGCTCAATAACAATCAGGCCGCTTTGTGCCGACGCAAACGCAGAAGATATTGTACCGGCCCCGAAACCGCGTACACCAAGAAGATGATCAACAGAATTCGTGGCGGATCACTGAACACTACGGCAAACAGCAGCACTACAACAAGGATAGCCACAAAAGGCACGCGCCCTTTCAGATCCAGATCCTTAAAGCTGTTGTACTTAATATTGCTGACCATGAGCATCCCGGCAGCAGCCACCAAGACAGCTACAACGAAAGCCATATTGGAGCCCTTGATACCGAAATCACTGAACGCCCAGACAGTACCCGCAACAACTCCCGCAGCAGCCGGACTGGCCAAACCAATAAAGTAGCGCTTGTCAGTACTGCCGATCTGAGTATTGAAACGAGCCAGCCTCAATGCCGCTCCCGCTACATAGATGAAAGCGACCATCCAGCCAACCTTACCCAAACTTCCAAGCGCCCACTCGAACGCCAGCAATGCCGGAGCGACACCAAACGCCACCATATCGGACAGCGAGTCATACTCGGCACCGAAGGCACTTTGGGTGTTGGTCAGGCGCGCAACACGCCCATCGATACCATCAAGCACCATCGCGACGAACACTGCGGCCGCCGCAACATAGAAGTTGCCGTTCATGGCGTTGACGATTGCGTAAAAACCGGCAAAGAGGTTGGCAGTGGTAAACAGGTTAGGCAGTAAATAGATTCCACGATGGCGGACCTTGCGGCCCTCGGCGTCATGGCCTTCTTCAATATGCTCATCAACAGGCAGCAGACTGTCTGCATCGGCACCAGACTGCGACTCATCAGGACGTTCGTTCATGAACTACACCTTGCAGCTAATTTTAAAAATCCACAGGCACTGACAACACATCCGCATCACAGTGCCCGTAACAGTATTGCCCTTTATACCAGAAGCAACGTCGCACCATGAAAAAACGCGGCCTAGGCCGCGTTTTTCTACTGCACCAAAAATTAGTTTTTGGTTTTGTCTACGATTTTGTTTGCCGCAATCCAAGGCATCATCGCACGCAGTTTCTCACCCACAACTTCAATGCCATGAGCAGCATTGTTGCGGCGATAGGCAGTCATGGAAGGATAGTTGGTAGCACCTTCGCTGATGAACATCTTCGCGTACTCACCGTTCTGGATACGCTTCAGAGCGTTACGCATGGCAGCACGGGACTGTTCGTTGATAACTTCTGGGCCGGTTACGTATTCGCCGTACTCAGCGTTATTGGAAATCGAGTAGTTCATGTTGGCGATACCGCCTTCGAACATGAGGTCAACGATCAGCTTCAGCTCATGCAAGCACTCGAAGTAAGCCATTTCCGGCGCATAACCAGCGTCGACCAGCGTTTCGAAACCAGCTTTAACCAGCTCAACGCAACCGCCACACAGAACAGCCTGCTCACCGAACAGGTCAGTTTCAGTTTCATCTTTGAAGGTGGTTTCGATGATACCAGTACGGCCGCCACCAACACCCGAAGCGTAGGACAGAGCAACGTTTTTAGCGTTGCCGGAAGCATCCTGATAAACAGCGATCAGATCAGGAATACCGCCGCCTTTTACGAACTCGCTACGAACGGTGTGACCCGGAGCTTTCGGCGCGATCATGATTACGTCCAAATCAGCACGTGGCACGACCTGGTTGTAGTGGATCGAGAAACCGTGAGCAAAAGCCAGAGTTGCGCCTTTTTTCAGGTTAGGCTCGATTTCGTCACGGTACAGACGGCCCTGGAACTCGTCTGGAGTCAGGATCATTACCACATCAGCAGAAGCAACAGCTTCTTTAACTTCGCTTACTTTCAGGCCATGAGCTTCAGCCTTGGCAACAGAAGTGGAGCCAGCACGCAGACCAACAACGACATCCACGCCTGAATCTTTCAGGTTGCAAGCGTGAGCGTGACCTTGAGAGCCGTAGCCAATGATGGCGACTTTTTTGCCCTGGATGATCGAGAGGTCACAGTCTTTGTCGTAATACACTTTCATGGAAAACTCCTGCTTACCTGGCCTTACAGCCATACATTAATTGGTTAAATGCTAAGTACTTTATCGCCACGAGCAATGCCCGTTACGCCACTGCGTACGGTTTCCAGAATCGACGTCGTGCCGATGGCCTGGATAAAGCTGTCCAGCTTGTCGCTAGTGCCGGCCAACTGGATGGTGTACACGCTGCTTGTCACATCAACGATCTGTCCACGAAAGATGTCGGTAGTGCGTTTGACCTCAGCACGCTGAGCGCCAGTGGCCTTAACTTTTACCAACATCAATTCGCGTTCAACGTGAGCGCTTTCCGACAGATCAACCAGCTTTACTACCTCAATCAACTTATTGAGGTTCTTGGTGATCTGCTCAATCACTTCATCTTGACCAACAGTGGTCAGCGTCAGACGCGACAGCGTCGGGTCTTCAGTCGGTGCCACGGTCAGGCTTTCGATGTTGTAGTTACGCTGGGAGAACAACCCCACAACACGAGACAACGCACCTGGTTCGTTTTCCAGCAGCAGAGAAATAATGTGTCGCATGATCAGGTACGCTCCGTCTTGCTCAGCCACATGTCACGCATTGTTCCGCCGCGAATCTGCATTGGGTAGACGTGCTCACTGGTATCTACTTGGATATCAAGGAAGACCAAGCGGTTTTTCAGAGAAAATGCCTCTTCCATTTTCGGCTTCAGGTCTTTCAGATCCGTAATACGGATACCGACATGACCATAAGCCTCAGCCAACTTGACGAAGTCAGGCAGGGATTCCATGTAGGAGTGGGAGTAACGGCTGTTGTATTGCATGTCCTGCCATTGGCGAACCATGCCCAGCGCACCATTATTCAGGTTGATGATCTTGACCGGCAGATCGTATTGCAGGCAAGTCGACAGCTCCTGAATATTCATCTGGATACTGCCCTCACCCGTCACACAGGCTACGTCAGCATCCGGGAAATTCATTTTAACCCCCATGGCCGCAGGGAAACCAAAGCCCATGGTGCCTAGACCGCCCGAGTTGATCCAGCGGTTTGGCTTGTTAAAACGGTAGTACTGAGCAGCAAACATCTGGTGCTGACCAACATCAGAGGCAACGAATGCATCGCCGTTGGTGACTTCACACAGTGTTTCGATAACAGTTTGTGGCTTGATGATGCTGCCATCGCCCTTGTTGTAAGGGAACAGTCCGCGATCACCGCGCCACTCATCAATTTGCTTCCACCAGGCAGCCTGCACTTCTTTATTCGGGGTTTCACCGATTTCTTTAAGAATTGCGACCATCTCGGTCAGCACGCTGTCGACTGGACCAACAATTGGAATGTCGGCTTTTACCGTTTTGGAAATGGATGCAGGGTCAATGTCGACGTGAATGATTTTGGCATTCGGGCAGAACTTGGCCGCTGTCTCGCCATTGATTACACGGTCATCGAAACGAGCACCGACTGCAAAGATAACATCAGCATGGTGCATGGCCAGGTTCGCGGTGTAGCTACCGTGCATCCCCAACATACCAACGAACTGACGGTCAGTACCCGGATACCCACCCAAGCCCATCAGGGTGTTGGTTACGGGTACATTGAGCATACGCGCAACTTCTGTCAGCGGCTCAGAAGCATTACCCATAATCACGCCGCCACCGGAGTAGATGATCGGGCGTTTAGCCGCCAACAGCATTTCAGCCGCTTTGCGAATCTGACCTGAATGGCCACGCAGGGCTGGGCTGTAGGAGCGCAGCTTCACTTTTTTCGGATACGAGTACTCGAACTTTTGAGTCGGATCACCCATATCTTTTGGAATATCAATCACCACAGGACCTGGACGGCCAGACTGGGCGATATAGAACGCCTTTTTGATAACTTCTGGGATTTCCGAAGGATGCTTGATGATGAAGCTGTGCTTCACGATCGGACGGGAAATACCGACCATGTCGGTTTCCTGGAATGCATCCGTACCCACCATGCTGCTATTCACCTGCCCCGAGATGATAACCATCGGGATGGAATCCATGTAGGCAGTGGCAATACCTGTGATGGCATTGGTCGCACCCGGGCCAGATGTCACCAGTACAACACCGGCTTTACCGGTTGCACGGGCATAACCATCAGCCATGTGAGTAGCAGCCTGCTCGTGACGCACCAGGATGTGAGTTACTTCATCCTGTTTGAACAGAGCGTCGTAAATATGCAGAAGGGCACCACCTGGATACCCATAGATGTACTTAACGCCTTCGTCACGCAACGAGCGGACGACCATTTCAGCGCCAGATAAAAGCTCCACGTTGTTCACCTCTAAAACGCTAGAAAACCGCTCACTCAAAGAGACGGCCCAAGATAGGTTTACTGCCAGCAAAGCATGAGCGACGGTGGTCGCCGACTACGTCAGCTACTACTGAGCAAGTATTGGGAATGCTCCTAGGTGTTGCGGAGCTTTCCCACCCAGCGCGAGGTAACGCGTTGCGGGTGTAACAGGTCGGCGCGGGTAGCACCTCATGTCTACTGAGCTAAAGCCTGCTTGCGGCGGACTCCACTACAGCGAATATAGAATTGTTCGGATTCGACACACTCAAGTCAAGTAATCCTTGCTGAAATCTGAATTATTCTGAAGTGACTCAGCGCATGATGACGAAATGATGTTTTTCGTTATAGTTAGCTGAACCCTAGCCAGCCTAGCCATCATTAAGGAATCACCATGCGTCGCATGATTGTTGTCAGCAGCCTGCTACTGAGTCTGAGCGCCAGTGTCATGGCCGGACAGGTTTACAAATGGGTGGATGCACAAGGTGTAACCCACTTCGGCGCACAACCACCCCAAGGGCAGGCGTCAACTAGCATCAATGTGTCTGTGCCACAGCCTAAACAGCCTACGCTCGAACCCAAAGCGGCGCCGACATTCGACGAGATTGCCGACCCGCAGCAAGCCGAAATCGACAAGAAGGTCAAAGCTGAGGTTGCCGCCAAAGAAGCTGAGCGCAAGCAATACTGCCAGGATGCCCGACAGAATCTGGCGCAACTTGAGAATAATCCCCACCTACGAATCGATGTGGGCGGCGAGATCAAGCGACTCAGTGAAGATGAGCGTCAATCCCGCATTAGCGATCTGCGCAAGTCAATTGGCGAGCACTGCAAATAAGCAGTGTTAGCCAGCCCCGCCTGTAATGATCTGATCAAATTCCCCAAGCAGACGGATCAGCTCCGCCGCGCGTGACGGCTCCTCAATGAATACCTGCTCTGCCATAGGCTTGATTCCGGATACCGATGGCAGAGCCTCTCCCGCCTCAATGATTGACTTCATGCGAGGCAGGAAAATCCACTGTAGCCACTGATCAAAATCCATGAGATCAACACAGAATGGCTCAGGACTAGCAAGCGCCTCCTCATCAGGAGACTCCTCTTTCCACCAGCCCTGTACGCGTAACTCTCGCTCGATGAGCAGCAACTGATCCGTGATTTGCTGTATACGCTGATCCATTAGGAGCTTACCCGCGCTTGTTCACGTGCCTGAGCCGCCCCTGCAGCATCGCCCTGGCGTTCGCGGGCTTGGGCGATAAGATTCCATAGGCTGGCCTGCAAAGCCGGACGCCCATTGGCGTAGCTCAGTCCACGTCGAGCAAACTGTTCAGCTTGGGCCGCATCACCCTGCGCTAGCCGAACCTCCGCCAAGTGATAAAGCACTTGCGGCTCACGGGGAGCAATACGCTGAGCACGCTCAAGGTTCGAGGCAGCGCCATCCAGGTCACCACTGCCTTGCAACTGCTGAGCGGTGGTCAACAAAGCCAGAACCGGCCCATCAAGCTGTTCGTCAACAGCGAGTGCCGTACTAGGGATACCTGTCGGCGCAGGCGCGCTGTAATTGCTTGCAGGCGCTGCAGATGTACCGGCAGACCACGGCTGAGTGGTTGAACCCGCATCCAGCGGCGCACCACTGGTAGCTGCTGGGAAAGTCTGAATCGGAGCAGTGCTAGTGCCACCTGGCACCATGACAACCACACCAGAATCTTCAGGTATCGACTGAGACTGAGCTTGCGACTGAGCGGCGGTATAACCCGTTGAAGAGGAGCGCTGAGCGCCCGATACCGGCGTACTTCCATCCACCACAGGAATAGATCCGGGCGGGACACTGCTACAGCCCGCCAGAACCAACGAGGCCGTCACTACTGGAACCAACCATTTACTCACAGCTCATCCTCTCTATTTAGTCCAACCAGCCGCGAACCCAATCCATTACCTCATTCACAGGCGCCTGAATACCACAACCAGGCCCGGCCGGCGGCTGGCTGCCGCGAATGTAAGGCATCTGCACTGCATTTGGGCAACTTTGATCACTGCCTTGCCCGGTATTTGCATCTACCCACGCCATCACGACATTATCAGGTAGCGGCATATCCAGCGGTAGTGGGTCTGCCCTACGCATAAAATCTGTCCAGACTTGTAGCGCCCCGGTTGCACCGGTCAACAGTGTCGGACCGTTGTCATCACGACCAAGCCAAACCACTGCGAGCAAATCCTGACTAAAGCCAGCAAACCAACTGTCACGGGAATCGTTACTGGTACCCGTTTTACCCGCCAACGCTACAGATCGTGGCAATTGGTTGTATACCGATCGCCCAGTGCCCTCTGACATGGTTTTACGCATGGCGTTCTGTAATAAATAGATTGCACCACTATCGAAGCGTTGCTGAATCTGAAACGGATAACGCTTAAGCGGTTCACCATTCGCCGTTAACACACTCCGGATACCACGCAGAGGCGTATTGAAGCCACCATTAGCCAGTGTCTGATACATGCCAGCCACACCAATCGGACTCATGCCCCCGGCACCCAACAACATAGACGGATAGGCCGGCCAGTCCTGTTGCGCCCCCATTCGGCCCAGGGTTTTCAGCACCTCAGGAACACCCAACTCCATCCCCAATCGGGCAGTAGAAAGGTTGTAAGAGTTGACCAGCCCCTTATACAAAAAGATCGAACCATGCGCCTTGCGGTCGTAGTTCTGTGGCGTCCACGACTGACCGCCCGACTTGATAGTAAACGGCTGATCCTCAACAAAACTGGTTAAGGTGTAACGACTAGGACGCTCAAGTGCCGTGAGATAGATTGCAGGTTTAATCAAAGAACCAATCGGCCGTACAGCATCCAAAGCACGGTTGAAGCCTGCGAAGCGCGGTTGACGGCTACCAATGACAGCCTGAATTTCACCACTCTCTGGGCTTGTTACCACCATCCCTGCTTCTACATGCTCGACACCTTTGCGACCGGCCAAACGCTTAAGCGTATCAGCCAGAGCAGCTTCAGCTTTGAGCTGGATAATGGGGTCAAAACTGGTAAAGATGCGCAAGCCTTCTTCTGTAAGATCCTGCTCCTGATAGTCCTCGCGTAGCTGACGCTTGACCAAATCAAGAAAGGCTGGGAACGAGCTGTCGGCCATGCTGCCACGGGGTGTAATGCCCAGCGGTTTTTGTTTTGCTGCGTTGACCTCTTCAGCGCTGGCAACGCCCTGCTCAGCCAGAAGGTCGAGCACCAAGTTACGCCGTTCAAGCGCGCGCTCTGGATTACGCCGCGGATTGTAGTAAGTCGGCCCCTTAACCATACCAACGAGCAGCGCAACCTGATCCAGCTTCAACTCGGATAACGGCTGACTGAAGAAGTATTGGCTGGCCAGACCGAAGCCATGCACAGCGCGTTGCCCGTCCTGACCGAGGAACACCTCATTCAAGTAGGCCTCAAGAATTTCTCGCTTGTCGTAATGCAACTCAAGCAACACCGCCATCATGGCTTCTGTGGCTTTGCGACTGAGGCTACGCTCATTGGTCAGGTAGAAGTTCTTAACCAACTGCTGAGTCAGGGTACTACCACCCTGACGAAGCTGCCCTGCTGTGGCGTTAATCCACATGGCACGGGCGATTCCCTTGGGTGAAACACCAAAGTGGTTGAAGAACTCCCGGTCTTCGACAGCCACCAGTGTTTCGATTAGATAAGGGGGTACCTGATCCAACTGAATCAACAGCCGATCTTCCTGATGAGCCGGATACAGCCCACCAATCAACATCGGCTCTAGGCGGGCTACCGCTAGGTTTTCACCATTAGCCTTAGTTAACCCCGCCACATAGTCGCCTGAAAAACGAACTCGCACACGTTGAGACGGCTCCATACCGTCATAGAACTGAAAACCACGGGAGTGCAATTCAATGGCGTTGCCAGCCACTGAAACACCACCCGGCCCTGAGACAGATGCTTCGCGCCGGTAGCCTAGGGCATCCAACTCTTTCAGGAAGTCATCCTTGGCGAGCTTCTCACCTACAAAGAGTTCAAGAGGTCGGGCATACACCTTTGCAGGGACAGTCCACCGCTTGCCGGAAAACTTTTCCTGCACAACTGCATCGAGATAAACCGCAAATACGGCGAGCACCACCAAGCCTACCAAGCCGAGTTTTAAAAACCAGCCAAGCCAAGGGCGCATGCCGCCTGAGCGACGTTTAGATTTGGGACGGGAAGATCGAGTACGTGTCATGGCGCGGCATTATACGCACTTTGATCTCAGACCAGCAGGCATAGGCCAATGTTTGCAGACAAGCGTCGAACGGCCATAATGGCGTTCTATTATCAGCAATTGCCAAGGATCGACCGTGAGTCAAGCACTGATCGCCTCATTGCAAAACCCGGCTCTTTACCCTCACCCGGTTGAAGAGTTCCAAGTCATCGAGACCCATATTTCCTGGGTTATTCTCACCGGTCCTTTTGTTTACAAAATCAAGAAACCGGCGAATTTCGGCTTCCTTGACTTCACCTCATTGGATGCACGGCAGCACTTCTGCAAAGAAGAGCTACGCCTCAACCAGCGCCTGACCAAGGACCTCTACCTGGAGGTCCTGCCAATTACAGGCAGCATTGATAACCCCATCATTGGCGGCGACGGCGTTGCTATCGAATACGCGCTAAAAATGCGCCAATTCTCGCAAAGCCAGCTCTTGAGTGCCGTTCAGGCCCGTGGCGAGCTGAATGAAAATCACATCGATGATCTGGCTCGACAAATCGCCGAATTCCATAGCAGCACACCGGCAGTCTCCCCTGATCACCCACTGTGCAGCCCTGAAGCAATCATGGCGCCGATGCGCCAAAACTTTGCTCAAATCCGTCCTATGCTCAGCGATGCGGCCGACCTGCAACAACTGGATGCATTGGAAAGCTGGACAGAAGACAACTACGAACGACTTCTGCCGGCGCTGAAGAAGCGCGTCAGCGATGGCTCGATCCGCGAATGTCATGGCGATATTCATCTCGGTAATGCAACCCTGCACAACAACGAAGTTGTGCTCTTCGACTGCATCGAGTTCAACGAAGAGTTCCGCCTAATTGATGTTGCACTGGATGCAGCCTTCCTTGCTATGGACCTCGAAGATCGTGGTCTGAAAGCTCATTCCCGGCGCTTCATCAATGCCTGGCTCGAACACACAGGCGATTACGACGCCCTGGAGCTGCTGAACTTCTATAAAGCTTATCGCGCGCTAGTCAGGGCCAAAGTTGCCCTGTTCAGCCTTGCTCACCAGACCGATGCCGTTCAGAAAGCCGTGACACTGCGCCAATACCGCAACTACGCCAACCTGGCTGAAAGCTACAGCGCTATTCCAAGCCGCGTACTGGCTATCACCCACGGCGTATCCGGCGTTGGCAAAAGCCACGTCGCAATGCGTTTAGTAGAAGCGCTAGGCGCTATCCGACTACGTTCAGATGTAGAACGTAAGCGCCTACTTGGTGAACAGCCCGCCGACGCGAAAGACACGCTCGGTGCAGGCATTTATAGTGATCAGGCCACCACTGACACTTACGCACGCCTGCATCAACTTGCACAGAAAGCATTACAAGCGGGATTTCCAGTAGTCATTGATGCAACCTATCTGAAGCTGGCCCAGCGTCAAGATGCTTGCAAAGTGGCAGAGGCGTCCGGTGCGCCCTTCCTGATCATTGAATGCCAAGCCCCTGATGAAGTTATCAGCGAATGGATCAAGCAACGCCAGATCGAAGCCAATGACCCATCCGATGCCACCCTGGAGGTTGTTCACGCTCAGCAAGCTAGCCAGGAAGCTCTGACCGACGAAGAACGGCCACAATCCCGAAACGTTCAAACCCATATAAGTAACAGCCTGGACGAGCTGGTAGCCCAGATTCGTCAACGCTTGCCCGGCATTTAACGGACAGGGTAAATAAGGCAGTTTCTACCTACAGCTCTATACTCATGGGGACGGCTCCTAGGAGAGTTCCCATGAGTACACCACGGCAATTGAATAGCCAACTCTATGTGCTCATTCGTGATGAGGAATTAGGGGCATTCAACACGCAGCGCCCCCATAACGTCGACCTAAGCAACGATGACTTTCGAGGCTTGGATCTGCCTTCCCTAAACCCAAACAATATCGATTTTAGCAATGCCTATTTCAGCGGTGCCGATCTGCGCGGGTTTGATCTGCGTACCTGCCTACTGGAAGGCGCCAGCCTTGCTCAGGTACAGATATTAGGCACTTACTTTCCTACTGCAGTGACTGCAGACGAGATCCTAATATCAGTCAACTTCGGCACACGCCTTCGTTACCGGACGCATCAGCCATTCAAACGCCATTAATTCGTCACACAGCACGCAACAGGATTTCAAAAAAGGCAAAACGCCACAATTCTGGCACCATCGTTTATAATGAAAGCGTTTGCCAACACCTATTCAGAATAAGTCCTGCTGTTGAGATGTCAGATGAGTGACGAATTGATCAATTTGAAGAATCTAGGAAAAACTTCCGTCCTTTGGCTGCACGCCGTTGGTATCCATAATGCCAACGACCTACGTCGACTCGGCCCCGTCAGTGCTTATCATGCTGTACGTGCACGTGGGTTCAGGGCGTCAAAAGTCCTGTTGTATGCAATGGAAGGGGCTCTGCAAGACATTCATTGGAACGACCTGTCCCCGCAGCAGAAAGCAGACCTCGACAAGCAGCTGGAAAATCTCACTGCACGCAGTAAAGCCTGATAACTATGACTATCGGCGAATACACGCAGGAAGATGCTCGCAACCACCTCCATCCATCAGCCCCTCCCATGCGCCGCAAAGGGCTGTACGAATCAATGCGCAAAAAAGTGTGTACTTTGTGTTGACATGCAAATGAGAATTGTTATTATTATCTCAACTGGTCGCGAGATCAGCCGATAAGCTCTAGAGACCTTCAGTCGGACTCTTCAGGTTATCTCCTCATCAGGCTAATCACGGTTTTTGACCCGGCACTTTGCCGGGTCTTTTTTTGCCTGTAATAAAGCCCCTTACGCCTAAATTGCCCACCGACAGCTGTTAAGACTGCCGCAGAGGACACATGGAGGCACTTTTGTTTATATGAGTTTATAACTTGAAATGAGGCGGGCATTCGAACCGGCTAGGCGGTCTAACTTACAACGGGGGTCAGAGCCAGGTGTATGCCTGGCTCATTCTTGCTTTTAATCTGCGGTCTTCAGAGCGTCAGCTGCGACAGCTTTAACACCTTTAATTTCAGAAGCCTTAGCGATTGCCAAATCGCGCTCAGCTGAAGTTGCCACAACGCCAGACAAAGAAACCACACCTTTATTGGTTTCGACTTTGATATCGATGCCGCTCAGGTTGCTATCTGCGAGGAATGTCGATTTGACCTTGCTGGTGATCCAGGTATCGGTCACTGCGTCTTCCGCTTTGTTCAAAGTCGTCTCTGCGGCCAGCATGACCGGCTGAGCGGCGCGTGTACCCTCAGCCATCGCTTGCCCTGCCAACATCACGCTTATTAAGCCTGAAGCAATAGTAACGGCTGCGTATTGTTTGATTGGTAATTTCATGACTGTCGCCTCCTGCATGGATTGATCAATCTACCGAATCCCAATTCGGCAGTTCAGAATCTCTATCGCAAGTGGCATGCCAACCAAATGAATATATTTTTCTTTTAAAAAACAGATGGTTGTAAAGCAACATGCAACACCCAAACATTGCACTCTGCACGCTTGAACAAACTAGTCAGGCAGATTGCACGAGTGCCACTGCTAGGCCATACCCTATTCAAAAGCAAAAAAAGAGGGCCTCAAGGGCCCTCTTTTTATGATCGCCAGTTTAGACGCGATCAGACGCCAGAAGCTTTGGCAGCAGCCACATCTTTGATGGACAGCTTGATACGACCGCGGTTGTCCACGTCCAGAACCAATACTTCAACTTCTTGACCTTCTTTAAGCACGTCAGTCACTTTCTCAACACGAGCATCGCTCAGCATGGAGATGTGCACCAGACCGTCCTTACCTGGCAGGATGTTTACGAACGCGCCGAAATCAACGATACGCTCGACTTTACCCACATAGATCTTACCGACTTCAGCTTCAGCAGTGATGCTGAGAACGCGTTGGCGAGCAGCCTCAGCAGCATCTTTGGTTTCACCGAAGATCTTGATCGAGCCGTCATCTTCGATATCAATCGAAGCCTTGGTTTCTTCACAGATGGCACGAATGGTTGCACCACCCTTACCAATCACATCACGGATCTTGTCTTGGTCAATCTTCATCGCCAGCATCGTCGGAGCGTTTTCTGACAGCTCGCTACGGGACTGAGCGATCACCTGGTTCATCTGACCGAGGATATTCAGACGCGCTTCGAGCGCCTGACCCAAGGCGATTTCCATGATTTCTTCAGTAATGCCCTGGATTTTGATATCCATTTGCAGTGCAGTCACGCCATTAGCGGTACCGGCTACTTTGAAGTCCATGTCGCCCAGGTGATCCTCGTCACCCAGAATATCGGTCAGAACGGCGAATTTCTCACCCTCTTTCACCAGCCCCATCGCGATACCCGCAACCGGTGCTTTCATCGGTACGCCTGCATCCATCAGCGCCAGAGATGCACCGCAAACAGAGGCCATAGAAGATGAGCCGTTGGACTCAGTGATTTCAGAAACTACACGGATGGTGTACGGGAACTCATCAGCCTTAGGCAGCATTGCAGCCACACCACGGCGTGCCAGACGACCATGACCGATCTCACGACGGCCAGTAGCGCCCATACGACCACACTCACCCACCGAATACGGAGGGAAGTTGTAGTGCAGCATGAAGCTGTCTTTCTTCTCACCTTCAAGGGTATCCAGCAGCTGTGCATCACGGGCAGTACCCAATGTGGCAACGACCAAAGCCTGGGTTTCGCCACGGGTAAACAGTGCTGAACCGTGGGTCTTGTCCAGAACACCAACTTCGATGTTCAGAGGACGGACAGTGCGCGTGTCACGGCCATCGATACGTGGCTTGCCATTTACAATGTTCTCACGAACAGTGCGGTATTCGATTTCACCGAAAGCGTCTTTTACTTCACCGGCAGAAGGCTGACCCTCTTCACCTGACAGCTTAGCCACGGCCGCTTCACGCAGCTCACCCAGGCGGGCATAACGCTCTTGCTTGACGGTGATGGTGTAAGCCTGAGAAATCGCGTCGCCGAACTCGCCACGAATTGCGTCGAGCAGTGCAGTGTTAGCTGCAGCTGGTTGCCAATCCCAAGTTGGTTTACCCGCCTCGGCAGCCAACTCGTTAACAGCGTCGATCACAACTTGGAATTCATCGTGGGCAAACAGAACAGCGCCCAGCATTTGGTCTTCGGTGAGTTCCTGAGCTTCGGACTCAACCATCAGTACCGCATCTTTGGTACCGGCAACCACCATGTCCAGGCTCGAAGCCTTGAGTTGCTCGTAATTCGGGTTCAGCAGGTAGCCTGTCTCAGGGTGGAAGGCTACGCGTGCTGCACCGATCGGGCCATTGAATGGAATACCCGAAATAGCCAGAGCAGCTGATGTACCGATCATCGCAGCGATGTCCGGATCAGTTTTCTTGCTGGTGGAAACGACAGTACAGATCACCTGTACTTCGTTGTAGAAACCTTCCGGGAAGAGCGGACGGATTGGGCGGTCGATGAGACGGGAAGTCAGCGTTTCTTTTTCAGAAGGACGAGCCTCACGCTTGAAGAAACCACCTGGGATCTTGCCTGCAGCGTAGGTCTTTTCCTGATAGTGAACAGACAGCGGGAAAAAGTCTTTACCTGGGTCGGCAGACTTGGCGCCTGTTACTGCAACCAGAACGGTCACGTCATCATCAATGGAAACCAGTACAGCACCGGATGCCTGACGGGCGATGCGACCAGTTTCGAGGGTAACGGTCGACTGACCGAACTGGAACTTCTTAATTACCGGGTTCACGGTTTTTTCCTTCTCTTTGTTGCCTTTGGGGGAAACGGTTCTTACCTACCGCAGCTGTGCCACCACCCGCTGCGGGTCTTACAGAATTCGTGGGCGATTACGGGTGTCGGACCCGCTGTCGTCCAAAAACAGCAAAAGCAGAAAAAGCAAAAGCTGGAAGCGGGGCACTCCCCACTTCCAGCTTCGGCAGTCAGCTACGCTTAAGCATTGCTTAGCGACGCAGACCCAGGCGACCGATCAGGGCGCTGTAACGGCTGGTGTCCTTACCTTTCAGGTAGTCCAGCAGCTTACGACGCTGGTTAACCATGCGGATCAGACCACGACGGGAGTGGTGATCTTTACCGTTGGCTTTGAAGTGACCTTGCAGCTTGTTGATGTTTGCAGTCAACAGAGCAACTTGTACTTCAGGGCTACCAGTGTCGCCTTCAGCTTGTTTGTAATCGTTAACAATCTGGGCTTTTTCTTCAACGCTGAGTGCCATGGGGCAATCCTCTCAGTTAAGCAACTGCCGAAGCAGCTGCAATAGGCCGGGAATTACTTCCCGTGTTTAAAAATGAGAGATGACCGTGCCTATTAACAGCCACCCTCGATTCCCGCAGGCAGGAGCCGAAACCCCGAACCTGCGCAACGGTCATGCAGACCGAATAAGTCGACGTGGCGCAATGCGCCCGTCATCAGTCACTTCCCCTATACCCAGGAAGCGACCGTTATGATCTTGCACCCGAACCATCCCATACTTGGGAGCATCCGTAGCGCGAACTGGCTGGCCTTGCAGCCAGTAAAACGAACTGTGTTCTGTAAAGCTAAGCAGCGGCCAATCTTGCAAACCGCTGTCTACAGGGAGCAGAAACTGATCAACAGCTTCATTACCGCCCTCAGCATGTACCCGCTCAAGCTCTTCAAGGGTCACTGTGCGCTGTAAATCAAACGGACCGGCTTTGGTTCTACGCAGCTCTGCTACATGCGCCCCACAGCCTAATTCTCGCCCGATGTCCTCGACTAGCGTACGAATGTAGGTTCCTTTGCTGCAATCTACAGCCAGACGAACCTGGTCACCTTCACAACTGAGCAGTTCCAGCCGGCTAATAGTAACAGAACGCGGCTCACGCTCCACTACCTCACCTGCACGAGCGAGCTTATAAAGAGGCTGCCCATCGCGTTTGAGTGCCGAGTACATCGGAGGTATCTGACTGATTTCACCACGAAAACCCGGCAGCAGCGCCTCAATCTCAGTGCGACCAACGGTAACAGGGCGGCGCTCAAGCACCTCCCCTTCAGCATCTGCAGTATTAGTGGTGACACCTAACTGCATCAGCGTTTCATAGCCCTTGTCAGCATCCAACAGGTACTGTGAGAACTTTGTGGCTTCACCAAAGCACAATGGCAACACACCTGTCGCCAGAGGATCCAGACTACCGGTGTGCCCAGCTTTCTCAGCATTTAGCAACCAACGTACTTTTTGCAATGCAGCGTTGGAGCTAAAGCCACGGGGCTTATCGAGAAGAATGATGCCGTCAACAGAACGGCGAATACGCTTAACCTGTGCCACCGCTTACTCCTTGGACTCAGCACCATCGCCATGCTGACGATCTTCACTGACAGCCCGCTCAATAAGAGCCGAAAGCTGAGCACCACGGACAACGCTTTCGTCGTAATAAAAACGCAGACTCGGCACGCTACGGAGCTTCATCACTCGCCCCAGCTGCATACGCAGGAAGCCGCTGGCGTCATTCAGCACTTTCATGCTTTGCGCAAGCGCTTCTGGGTTCTCCTCAATCTCTCCGCCCATAACAGTCACAAAGACCTTGGCATGACTGCCGTCTCGGCTTACATCAACAGCGGTCACGGTAACCAGACCACCCAGACGTGGGTCTTTGACTTCCATACGGATCAATTGCGCTAGTTCACGCTGAATTTGATCACCGATGCGCTGGGCGCGGCTAAATTCTTTGGCCATTTCGATTACCTTCATTCATCGCACAGCCTGAAAATGCTGTGGACTTATAAGCGGCAAACGCCCGGCCTCGCGGAAGCGGGACCGGGCGCTGCATAGAGCGGCTATAGCTTACAGGCTGCGAGCCACCTGGACTTTCTCGAAGACTTCGATCTTGTCACCGACCTTGACGTCATTGTAGCTCTTCACGCCGATACCACATTCCATCCCATTACGGACTTCGGAAGCATCGTCTTTGAAGCGGCGCAGCGACTCAAGCTCACCTTCGAAGATCACCACGTCTTCACGCAGAACGCGAATCGGACGGTTACGGTACACAGTACCTTCGATCACCATGCAACCGGCAATCGCACCGAACTTCGGCGAGCGGAATACGTCACGAACTTCAGCAACACCCAGAATGTTCTCGCGAACATCACTGCCGAGCATGCCGGTGAGGGCTTTCTTCACGTCCTCAATGATGTCGTAGATTACGTTGTAGTAACGCATATCCAGACCTTCTTGCTCGACGATCTTACGAGCACCTGCATCAGCACGCACGTTGAAGCCGAACAGAACAGCATTCGAAGCCAGAGCCAGGTTGGCATCAGACTCAGTGATACCACCTACACCGCCCGCTACGACGCGAACTTGAACTTCGTCATTACCCAGATTGCTGAGCGAGCCTTGCAACGCTTCCAGAGAACCACGCACGTCGGCCTTAAGGACGATGTTGAGGGTTTTCTTCTCTTCTTGACCCATGGTCTCAAAGATATTCTCAAGCTTGCCAGCCTGCGCACGGGCCAACTTGACCTCGCGGAACTTGCCTTGACGGAACAGAGCGATTTCACGCGCTTTCTTCTCGTCGGCAACCACAGTCATGTCGTCACCAGCATCTGGAGTACCGTCAAGACCCAAGATCTCGACCGGGATCGACGGACCAGCTTCTTTGATGGTCTTGCCGTTTTCGTCCAGCATGGCACGGATACGGCCATAGTTGGAGCCAACCAACACCATGTCACCCTGGCGCAGAGTACCGTCCTGTACCAGCACGGTTGCAACCGGACCACGGCCTTTATCAAGGCGTGATTCAACAACAACACCACGACCTGGAATGGATGGCATGGCCTTCAGTTCGAGAACCTCAGCTTGCAGCAGAACAGCTTCAAGCAGTTCATCAATACCGGTACCCTGCTTAGCAGAGACAGGGATATATGGCGCATCACCGCCCCACTCTTCCGGGATCACATCAAGGGCCGCCAAGCCGTTCTTGATGTTGTCCGGATTCGCTTCAGGCTTGTCGATCTTGTTGATTGCAACAACGATCGGCACACCAGCTGCTTTAGCATGCTGTACCGCTTCTTGAGTTTGCGGCATGACACCATCGTCAGCAGCCACAACCAGAATCACGATGTCGGTGGCCTTGGCACCACGGGCACGCATAGCGGTGAACGCCGCGTGACCCGGAGTGTCGAGGAACGTGATCATGCCGCGATCAGTTTCTACGTGGTAAGCACCGATGTGCTGAGTAATACCACCAGCCTCACCGGAAGCTACCTTGGCACGACGTATGTAGTCGAGCAGCGAGGTCTTACCGTGGTCAACGTGACCCATAACGGTAACAACCGGTGCACGGGCAATAGCCTCACCCTCAATTTTGAGGGACTCAGCCAGCTGCTCTTCAAGCACGTTATCGCTAACCAGCTTGACCTTGTGCCCCAGTTCCTCAGCAACCAACTGGGCAGTTTCCTGATCCAGAACTTGGTTAATGGTTACCGGGGTACCCAGCTTAAACATGAACTTGATGACTTCAGCAGCCTTCACAGACATCTGCTGCGCCAACTCACCAACGGTAATGGTTTCGCCAATCACCACGTCACGAACGATCGGGCCAGTTGGGTTCTGGAAACCATGTTGGTTGCGCTTTTTCAGCTTAGCCTTGCCACCACGGCCACCACGACGGAAGCCATCGCTTTCTTCGTCGATAGTACGTGGGGCTACGCGCGGAGCTGGCGCCTTTTCTTTAACCGAAGGACGATGCTGAGCCGCTTTGCGCTCGCCACCACGACGATCTGCATCGTCATTACGGCCTTTTTCAGCACGGCGGGAATCATCCTTCTTGCGCTCTTCAACTACAGGCGCAACAACTTCAGGTACTTCATCCACAACAACAGCTGGGGACTCAACAACTGGAGCCTCAGCCGCAACTGGTTCAGCCTGCTTAGCCGCAGCACGCTCAGCTTCCTCTGCCTCGCGACGCTTAGCCTCTTCTTCAGCCTTGATACGGGCGCGTTCTGCTTCAGCGGCTTCAGCAGCGGCACGCTGCTCGGCCAGCTCACGCTGTTTTTCTGCTTCAAGCTCTTCAGCACTGCGCTTGACGAATGTCTTTTTCTTGCGCACTTCAACACTGATGGTCTTGCTACCTGCTACACGTAACGTACTGGTAGTTTTGCGCTGCAGGGTAATCTTGCGCGGCTCTTCCACCTTATCACCATGACTACTTTTGAGATGGGCCAACAAGGCCTGCTTCTCACTATCGGTGACCGTCTGTTCAGCTTTAGTGTGCGGCAAACCCGCTTCACTCATTTGCTGCAACAGACGCTCAACCGGAGTATTGACCACTTGGGCCAGTTCTTTAACCGTGACTTGCGTCATGCATTCCTCTCCTCAGGCCGCTACAGCGCTTACTCGAACCAATGGGCTCGAGCGGCCATGATCAACTTGCCAGCTCGCTCTTCGTCGATACCTTCGATATCGAGCAGATCATCAATAGACTGCTCGGCCAGGTCTTCGCGGTTGATTACGCCGCGCACCGCCAGTTCATGGGCAAGTGCCTTATCCATCCCCTCGAGGGCGAGCAAGTCGTCGGCTGGGTGGGCATCTGCCAGTTTCTCCTCATTGGCGATGGCTTTAGTCAGCAAACGATCTTTAGCGCGGGCGCGCAGCTCGGTCACGATATCTTCGTCGAAACCGTCGATGCTGAGCATTTCTTCCATCGGCACATAGGCAATTTCTTCCAGGCTAGTAAAGCCCTCTTCGACCAACACCTGCGCCAGTTCTTCATCCACCCCGAGTTCATCAATGAAGCACTGAAGGATGTCGCCGGTTTCTGCCTGCTGCTTAGCCTGAATATCAGCCTCAGTCATCACGTTCAGGGTCCAGCCAGTCAACTGACTGGCTAGGCGAACATTCTGACCTCCACGACCAATGGCCTGGGCTAAGTTGTCTGCAGCAACCGCGATGTCCATAGCATGGGCATCTTCATCGACGATGATCGCGGCAACTTCTGCCGGCGACATGGCGTTGATCACAAATTGCGCCGGGTTTTCATCCCACAGCACAATGTCTACACGCTCACCCGCCAGCTCACCGGAAACGGCTTGCACGCGGGAACCACGCATACCAATACAGGCACCTTGCGGATCGATGCGCTTATCTTTAGAACGCACGGCCAATTTGGCCCGCGAACCCGGGTCACGGGACGCCCCCATGACTTCGATCAGGCCTTCAGCAATTTCCGGTACCTCAATGCGGAACAACTCAATCAGCATTTCAGGCGCAGTACGGGAAAGGATCAGCTGAGGACCACGATTCTCTGTACGAATTTCTTTCAACAGTGCACGCAGGCGTACACCAACACGGAAGGTCTCGCGGGAAATGATGTCCTCACGTGCCAGCAAGGCCTCTGCATTGTTGCCAAGATCAACAATTACGCTATCACGCGTAACCTTCTTGACCGTCCCGGAGATAATTTCACCCAGCCGCTCACGATAGGCGTCAACAACCTGAGCACGCTCGGCCTCACGGACCTTCTGTACGATCACTTGCTTAGCGGTTTGCGCAGCGATTCGACCAAACTCAATGGATTCAATCTGCTCTTCGAGCACATCCCCCAGTTTAGCCTTCGCTTCCATGGCGCGAGGCATATCAACAGTGACCTGATGTGCAGGGTCATCAAAATTACTGTCATCCACTACTGTCCAGCGGCGGAAGGTCTCGTAGCTACCATTGTGGCGATTGATCACCACACGCAGATCGACCTCGTCCTCAAAACGCTTCTTTGTAGCAGTGGCCAGAGCAAGCTCCAGGGCCTCAAAAATAACGCCTGCCGGTACACCCTTTTCGTTGGATACCGACTCAACAACCAGCAGTACTTCTTTGCTCATCGTACGCCTCGCCTTTCGCAATCCGTTGGATCCGCGGGATCCGCGTCTCAGTCAAACCTTGGGATAATGTTGGCCTTGTCGATCATTTCGATCGGCAACAGAAACTCGTGGTCATCCACTTGCACCACTACATCCTGCTCTTCGACACCACGAAGAAGCCCCTGGAAGTTACGCCGCCCCTCAAAAGGAGAGCGCAACTTGATCTTCACTTGCTCACCCGCGTGGGAAGCAAACTGTTCAAGCGTGAACAGTGGTCTGTCCATGCCTGGCGATGACACCTCAAGCGTGTACTCAGAGGTAATCGGATCCTCTACATCCAGTACAGCGCTGACTTGGCGACTGACGATCTCGCAATCATCAATAACCACGCCATCGGGTTGTTTATCAATATAAATTCGAAGCAGAGAATGTCGTCCCTGCGACAGGAACTCGACCCCCCAACACTCGTAGCCAAGTGCTTCGATAACCGGGGCCACCATGGCCTGCAACTGTTCTAGCTTGCTCGACACTTGAAGCCCTCGCGCATGCTGTAAAAATAAAAAATGGGCGAAACGCCCATCGTCAAACCAGCTATAGAAGCTGGAAAAGCTATGACTCAGCTAGCAAAAAGCCCCTATCGAGGGGCTCCTTTGCAATTCAATGCGGTGACCGGAATCCAGTCTCAGGGTAAACCCTTGGAACAACCTAAATTGCCATATCCCACATTAAAACTGATTTAGGGATTATACGACCCAAGACAAAGGAGGGTCAATCTAAGCCCAGTAACAAGAAGGCCCGCAAACTGCGGGCCTTCTTGTAGATTGGTACCGAGGAGGGGACTCGAACCCCTACAGCCTATGGCCACTACCACCTCAAGGTAGCGTGTCTACCAATTCCACCACCTCGGCAAAATCGTTTGAAACCTAAACCTTACTTACTGCCTGCATCTTCAGACTGAGGTACATCTTGAGCTTCTTGAGCAGGTTTTTGCGCTTCAAGAACCGGGACATCCTCAACAACCGGTGCAGCTTCTTTCTTCACTTCCAACACTGCCGGATCAGGTAATCCTTGCTGAGAGATTACATCAGATTTCTCTTTAGCAAAATAGCCTAAACCCAAGCTAGTAATGAAAAAAGCGGTTGCCAGTATAGCAGTAACTCGACTCAAAAAGGTAGAGCTACCTTGGCTACCAAACACAGTTGCCGAAGCACCTGCACCAAACGATGCACCTGCATCAGCACCCTTACCCTGCTGCAGCAAAACCAGCAGTACAACACCAATTGCAGCCAGCAGATGAAGAACAACAATTACTGTTTCCAGCATTTTTTTTAGCTTCCTGCGGCGCGACAAATCGCACCGAACTCATCCGCATTCAGAGAGGCACCACCTACAAGCCCCCCATCTATATCTGGCATACCGAAAAGTTCGGCAGCATTGGCGGCTTTAACACTTCCACCATAAAGAATTCTCACACCACCCGCTAAAGCTTCATCCCTCGCCGCTATTTGCGAACGAATATTGGCATGAACCTCCTGGGCTTGCTGCGGTGTAGCAGTTAGACCAGTCCCAATAGCCCAGACTGGCTCATAGGCGATGACTGCATTAGCCAGCACACCCACCCCCAACACACCGACAACAGCTTCCAACTGCGCAGACACAACAGCTAACGTCTCACCAGCATTACGCTGATCAAGCGTCTCGCCTACACAGAGAACAGGCACCAGCCCTGCTGCCTGGGTTGCTGCAAACTTCTTGCAGATCAACTCGTCACTCTCACCGAGAATAGATCTCCGCTCCGAGTGACCAACCAGAACAAAGCCACAGCCTAGATCCGCCAACTGACCCGAGGAGACCTCGCCAGTAAGGGCCCCCTGCTCATATTGGAATGCACAATTCTGCGCCCCAATTGCAACACCCTTAGCTTTAAGCCCATGATGAGCCTGCTCAAGATGTACATATACAGGAAACACTGCTACATCCACCCCAGCGGGCAAAGCCTGCTGGTTAAGACCACCAATCAGCTCTGCGACGCTAGCGCGGGTACCGTACATTTTCCAGTTACCAGCTACCATTGGGCGACGCATGCTTTACCTCGTCGGTCAAAGAGGCCGCAGATATTACTCAAAGCTTTTATAACTGGCAAGTAAAATCAAGCACATACATCAGTAACTACTTTGGCGAGACTCTCGGCATAACCACGCACCTGCCCTTCATCGTCACCTTCGACCATTACTCGAACCAGCGGCTCCGTGCCGGATTTGCGCAACAAGACACGCCCCTTACCAGCCATGGCGTCTGTCACCCGAGCGCTCGCATCCTTAACCGCCGGATGCTCCAACGGATCATGTGCCCCCGAGTAGCGAACATTCACTAGCACCTGCGGACACTTACGCATACCTAGTCGAGCCTCACCCAGTGTCTGACCGCGACGCTTAAGCGCCATCAGGACCTGCAGAGCTGCAATAATCGCATCCCCAGTGGTCGTATGCTGGAAGCAAACCAAATGCCCAGAGTTTTCGCCACCGATCAGCCAACCACGCTCAAGCAGCTCAGCAATCACGTAGCGATCTCCAACCTTGGCGCGAACAAATGGCACACCCAAATCAGCCAACGCTAATTCGAGGCCAAGATTGCTCATCAAAGTACCGACGACCCCACCCTGAAGCTTTCCGCGCTCATGCATATCGCGCGCAATAATGAAGAGCAGCTCATCCCCATCAACAACTGCCCCAGAGTGATCAACCATCAATACACGGTCAGCATCACCATCGAAAGCAATCCCTAAATCTGCATGCTGCGCCAGGACGGCAGACTGTAACGCTTCAATATGTGTTGAACCGCAGCGATCGTTGATATTCAGGCCATTTGGCTCGGCGGAAAGAACAGTAACGCTAGCCCCAAGCTCTCTAAATACACTCGGGGCCACTTTATATGCCGCACCATTGGCACAATCTAGAACAACCTTCAGCCCAGCAAAGCTGGTACCCGTCGGTACACTCCCTTTACAGAACTCGATATAACGACCTGCCGCATCCACAATCCGGGAGACTTTACCCAGCTGCTCAGACTCAACCACCGTCATCGGCGAATCCAGCAGTTCTTCAATCATCAATTCAATTTCATCAGGCAGCTTGGTGCCCTGCCCGGAGAAGAATTTGATTCCGTTATCGTGGTGCGGATTGTGCGAAGCACTGATGACGATACCCGCCTCAGCATGAAAGGTGCGTGTCAAATAAGCGATCGCTGGAGTCGGCATCGGCCCCAACAGCATTACATCCGCACCTGCAGCAGAAAGCCCTGCCTCGAGTGCGGACTCAAACATATAGCCAGATATACGGGTGTCCTTACCGATTAGAATTCTGCATTTGCCCTGTTTGCGGAACGCCATCCCCGCTGCCCAACCAAGCTTAAGCATAAAGTCAGGAGTAATTGGGAAGTCACCGACGCGACCACGAATACCGTCAGTTCCAAAATATTTTCTACCCATTTTCCACCCCTTTCTTATTCTGCCGCTTGAACTGCAGCAATCATCCGGACAACGTCCATTGTTTCTGCAACATCATGCACCCGTATGATGTGCGCTCCTTTTGCCACCGCCAACGCAGCCAGTGCAAGACTGCCATAAAGACGCTCGCCAATTTCATTAGCCAGCACCTTACCGATCATGCTTTTACGCGAAACACCCACGAGTAGAGGCCGCCCCAGCTCATGCAGAGCGTCCATCCGCCTAAAAAGGGAAAGATTGTGCTCCAGCGTCTTAGCAAACCCAAACCCGGGATCAAGAATAATCCGCTCATCCGGAATACCGGCCTTCGCACAGGCCGCCATACGCTCAGACAAAAAATCACGAACCTCAACCAGCACATCTGCGTACTGAGGGTTGGACTGCATACTGTCGGGCTCGCCACGCATATGCATTAGACACACAGGAAGCGCCGTATCAGCGACAGCATCCAGTGCACCATCGCGCTGCAGAGAACGAACATCATTGATCAATCCGGCCCCCAGTCGTGCAGCTTCGCGCATAACAGCCGGCGTGGACGTATCAACCGAAATAATGACATCCAGCTCAGCAGCAATAGCCTCCACCACTGGCGCAACGCGCTCAAGCTCTTCTAATGCAGAAACATGACGCGCCCCAGGACGAGTCGATTCCCCTCCGACATCAATCAGTGTTGCGCCAGCTCGACACATCGATTCTGCATGGCGCAATGCCGCATCAATCTGTGAAAAGCGGCCACCGTCAGAAAAGGAATCAGGCGTGACATTAAGGATACCCATTACATGCGGGCGCCCTAAATCAAGAAACCGGCTGCCACAAGGCAGCCGGTTGGAAGTTACAGCAACGGACATGTCTAACCTTAGTGCTCGGCGGCAGGGCCACCTATAGGCTTCTCAGGAGTCTCAACAGCTTCAACCGGTGCAGATGGCGTACCACCAGAAGAACCGTTGCCACCCTGCCAACCCTTAGGCTCGCGTACCGGCACTCCATTCATGATGTCGTCGATCTGTTCAGTATCAATCGTTTCATACTTCATCAGCGCTTCAGCCATCGCATCCAGCTTATCGCGATTCTCAACGAGCAGGCGTTTGGCTGTGTCGTAGCAGCTATCGATGATGCTACGAACTTCTTCGTCGATCATTTTGGCCGTTTCTGCCGACACATTACTCTGCTGGCTACCCATGCTGCGCCCCAAGAAGACCTCCCCCTCCTCCTCGGCATACATCAGCGGCCCAAGCTTTTCGGACAAGCCCCACTTGGTGACCATGTTTTTGGCCAACTGAGTGGCACGCATAATGTCGTTAGATGCGCCGGTAGTAACACCGTCGAAGCCCAAAGTCATTTCTTCGGCAATCCGACCACCAAACAGTGAGCAAATCTGGCTGGTAAGTGCGCGCTTGCTGAGGCTGTAGCGATCTTCTTCCGGCAGGAACATGGTTACACCCAGCGCGCGACCACGGGGAATAATGGACACTTTATAAACCGGGTCATGCTCAGGCACCAGGCGACCGACGATGGCATGGCCAGCTTCGTGGTACGCAGTGTTGAGCTTTTCCTTATCAGACATAACCATGGTTTTGCGCTCTGCGCCCATCATGATCTTGTCTTTTGCCAGCTCAAACTCTTTCATTTCAACGAGGCGTTTACCGGCGCGTGCCGCAAACAGCGAAGCCTCGTTCACCAAGTTAGCCAAATCGGCACCTGAGAAACCAGGCGTACCACGTGCAATCACAGCGGGCTCAACATCTTCACCCACAGGCACTTTACGGATATGCACGTTGAGGATTTGTTCGCGACCGCGGATATCCGGCAGCCCCACTACAACTTGACGGTCGAAGCGACCTGGGCGAAGTAACGCTGGATCGAGCACATCCGGACGGTTAGTGGCGGCGATAACAATAATGCCGTCATTCATTTCGAAACCATCCATCTCCACCAGTAACTGGTTAAGAGTCTGCTCACGCTCATCATGACCACCGCCCATGCCAGCACCACGATGGCGACCAACGGCGTCAATTTCATCGATAAAGATGATGCAAGGCGCGTGTTTTTTTGCCTGATCAAACATGTCACGCACACGGGAAGCACCGACACCCACAAACATTTCCACAAAGTCTGAACCGGAAATGGTGAAGAACGGTACTTTTGCTTCGCCAGCAACAGCCTTTGCCAACAAAGTTTTACCCGTGCCTGGCGAGCCGACCATCAATACGCCACGCGGGATGCGGCCACCCAAGCGCTGGAATTTGCCCGGATCGCGCAGAAACTCTACCAACTCGCTGACTTCCTCTTTTGCCTCGTCGCAGCCGGCAACGTCCGCAAAAGTGGTTTTCACTTGGTCCTCTGACAACAGGCGCGCCTTACTTTTCCCGAAGCTCATCGGGCCGCCTTTACCACCTGCACCACCCTGCATCTGGCGCATGAAGAACATGAACACAGCGATAATGACGAGAATCGGGAAGCTGGCCACCAACAGCTGAGTCCAGATGCTCTGCTGTTCAGGCTGCTTACCAACGATTTCAACGTTATTGTCCATCAGGTCTTTGATCAGGCCGTTATCCTGAATAGCCGGACGCACGGTCTCGAACGCAGAGCCATCTACGCGTGTACCGCTGATGATGAAGCCATCCACCGTCACGCGCTTAACGCTACCGGTTTGAACTTGCTGAATGAACTCAGAGTAATTCAGCTTGTTAGATTCCCCGGAGCTGGAGAAATTGTTCATCACCGTGACCAAAACGGCGGCGATGATCAGCCACAGGACCAGATTCTTTGCCATGTCGTTCAATTAACTACCCTCTGAAGCAGGCCCCGTGCTGAAGCGCGCTTCGCATGACGACCAGTTATCTACCGGCCTAACTTACTACACAACACCCACACCTTGCAGATGCTGTCTGTAACCCTATTTGTAGCACTTACTCGTTCGACCGTCTTTACGCCTACGAGTTACATCCCACGAAATCCTCTTGCCAGAAGGTATTGCTCCCGGGATCTATCCCGTGATGACAGAGGCTTACGCATCTGAACCTTCTCGAACATCTGTCTCACTTGCTTGTGATATTGATCAAAGCCTTCACCTTGGAAAATCTTGATCAAAAAGTCACCGCCCGGACGCAGAACACGGGTGGAAAGATCAAGGGCCAACTCACACAGATACATCGCTCGCGGCTGATCAGCTTCCCTTACACCACTCATATTGGGGGCCATATCGGAAATCACAAGGTCTACCGGCTTTTCTCCGATCGCCTCAAGCAAACGATTGAAGACTTCATCATCCGTGAAATCCCCCTGAATAAAGGTCACATCTGGGATGCTGTCCATCTCCAAAATATCTGACGCAATCAGACAGCCTTTATCGCCGATCACACGACTGGTGACCTGCGACCAACCACCTGGCGCTGCGCCAAGGTCTACCACGGTCATTCCAGGCCGAAGGATGCGATCCTTTTCCTGAATCTCCAGCAACTTATAACTTGCACGTGAACGATAGCCGTCCTTTTGCGCCATTTTGACGTAAGGATCATCAAAGTGTTCTTTCAGCCAACGCTGACTGGTCTTGGAACGTGCCACGCAATACCTCTATCTGTGCAACGCATGAATAGCTGGGCGATCCCGAGGACGCTCGGGTAAACTACCTGCTGTTTTTACCAGATTAAACGCAGGAACATGATTATGCCGCTCACTCAAGAGCAGAAGAAACAATTCAAATCTATCGGCCACCATCTAAAACCTGTATTGATCGTGGCAGATAACGGTTTGACCGAAGGCGTTCTTGCTGAGCTCGAGCGCGCACTTAGTGATCACGAACTGATCAAAGTTCAACTGCGCATCATTGAGCGCGAAGATCGCCTTACTGCCATCAATGAACTCTGCAAAGCAGGCAACGCTGAGCTTGTACAGGTTATCGGCAAGATGGCTCTGATTTATCGCAAGAACCCGAAGGTGAATAAAAACCTGTCTAACGTTCAGCGTTATCAGGCCTGATCCCTCCGCATCAGCAAGGCGCAATCTCACGATTGTAGCCTTGCCACTCAAAGACATTAGCGCGAGTTCGCTACCGTACCTGGCACCGGCTGCAACACCAACATCAAGCCAGCAAACGCCATGACTAAATAGCTAAACATCAGCCAGTACTGCGCGCCCACAAACCATTGCTGAGCGACGAAATAGCTTGCAGCCATAACGGCTACTGCCAGCAATAACTGCCCCCTGACATCACGCAGCAGGCTGACTAACCCTTGCGCACGTACCAGTACTACGAGCTGGATCAGCACGCACACAGCACTGAGCCCTACAACCAGCGGTCGAAGCGTGTATCCCAACTCCTCAACCAGCAAGGACGCCATACCGCTCTTGGCAATTGCAGGCAGAACAAGAAAATGCAGCAACCAGAGGCCACCGACCCAGAGCGTCTGAGCCAGCAGCCAACTGATTGATCCTGCAGTACGCATACCTGAGTTAGATATGGCGAACTTCGACAATTTCGTACTCGACTGCACCACTTGGCGTCTGTACCAGCGCGATATCACCCTCATTTTTACCAATCAGGGCACGAGCAATTGGCGAAGTAACAGAGATCTTACGCTGCTTAATTTCAGCCTCGTCTTCACCCACGATCTGGTAAACAACCGTTTCGTCGGTTTCACAGTTTGCGATCTCAACCGTACTACCGAAAATCACCTTGCCAGTGTGCTCGATGGTGGTGACATCAATCACCACCGAGTTCTGCAGGCGTCCTTCGATATCACGGATACGCGCCTCGACCATGCCCTGCTGTTCGCGGGCAGCATGGTATTCAGCGTTCTCCTTAAGGTCACCCAGCTCCCGAGCCTCACCAATGGCTTGGCTCAGTTGCGGACGCACCACCTTGGTCAGATGGGCCAGTTCCTCTTCCAGGGCGCGAGCGCCCTGAACGGTCATGGGGTACTTGGTCATGCCTTGATTCCTGCGTGCAGATCCTGCAGGCGGCGCACGGTCTTCTCCGGACCGAACTTCAGCGCCTCACAGATAGCCTGCCCCGCCGCGATGGTGGTGGTGCAGTAAATCTTGTGCTGCAGAGCGTTACGACGAATAGAGAAGGAGTCAGCGATCGACTGACGACCCTCCGTAGTGTTGATGATGAGTGTAACCTCATCATTCTTGATCATGTCGACGACATGCGGACGGCCTTCGGTCACTTTATTGACCTTACGCACCGGCAAGCCTGCCGCTTCGATCACGCGCGCGGTACCGGAAGTGGCGACCACTTCGAAGCCCAGCTCAATCAGATCACGCGCCACTTGTGCAACCAGCGGCTTGTCATCCTCACGGACACTAATGAAAGCACAGCCGCTGCTCGGCAGGATTTCACTAGCGCCTAGCTGAGATTTAGCGAAAGCTTCACCGAAGGTATCACCCACGCCCATCACTTCACCGGTGGACTTCATTTCTGGGCCGAGGATCGGGTCAACACCCGGGAACTTGGCAAACGGGAATACCGCCTCTTTAACGCTGAAGTAAGGCGGAATCACTTCTTTGTTGTAACCGGCTTCGCTCAAGGACTTGCCAGCCATAACACGGGCAGCCACTTTCGCCAGGGACTCACCGACGCACTTAGACACGAACGGTACGGTACGGGAAGCGCGCGGGTTCACTTCGATGACGAAGATATCCTCACCCTGAACGGCCATCTGCACGTTCATCAAACCGACAACACCAAGCTCCAAGGCCATTTTCTTGACCTGATCACGGATCTCGTCCTGGATGTGCATCGGCAGCGAGTAAGGCGGCAGCGAGCACGCGGAGTCACCTGAGTGAACGCCAGCCTGTTCAATGTGCTGCATGATCGCACCGATCACCACGGTCTCACCGTCACACACCGCATCCACGTCCACCTCGATGGCGCAGTTGAGGAAGTGATCCAGCAGCACCGGGCTGTCGTTGGACACTTTTACCGCTTCACGCATATAGCGCTTGAGTTCGTCTTCCTGATAGACGATCTCCATAGCACGACCGCCAAGCACATAGGACGGACGCACTACCAGCGGGTAACCGATGGTTTTGGAATGTGCCAAAGCTTCGTCTTCACTGCGAGCAGTGGCGTTAGCCGGCTGACGCAGACCAAGGCGCTGCACCATCTGCTGGAAGCGCTCACGGTCTTCCGCACGGTCGATGGCGTCAGGCGAAGTACCGATGATTGGTACGCCCGCCTCTTCCAGTGCACGGCAGATTTTCAGCGGAGTCTGACCGCCGTACTGCACGATCACACCTTTCGGCTGCTCAACGCGGACGATTTCCAGTACGTCTTCCAGGGTCACTGGCTCGAAGTACAGACGATCGGATGTGTCGTAGTCAGTCGACACGGTTTCCGGGTTGCAGTTGACCATGATGGTCTCGTACCCGTCTTCACGCATCGCCAGCGCCGCGTGTACGCAGCAGTAGTCGAACTCGATACCCTGACCGATACGGTTCGGGCCACCACCGAGGATCATGATCTTCTCGCGGGTGGACGGATTGGCTTCGCACTCTTCCTCATAGGTGGAGTACATGTAAGCGGTATCGGTGGCAAACTCAGCAGCACAGGTATCCACACGCTTGTAGACCGGCAGGACTTTCAGCTTGTGGCGGTGGCTGCGCAGGTTCTTCTCAGTTACACCCAGCAACTTGGCCAGACGCGCATCGGAGAAGCCTTTGCGCTTGAGTTTGAACATCAGGTCGCGATCAATATTCGACAAGCCCAGGGTTTTCACCTGCTCTTCGATCTTGATCAGCTCTTCGATCTGTACCAGGAACCACTCGTCGATACGGGTCAGATCAAAGACTTCAGCAACAGTCTTACCGGCACGGAAGGCATCAGCCACGTACCAGATACGCTCGGCGCTCGGCACTGTCAGTTCGCGACGCAGGGTGCTTTCGGCTTCCGGATCATTCAGATCCAGCTTCGGATCGAAACCGACAGCGCCCACTTCCAGACCGCGCAGGGCTTTCTGCAGGGACTCCTGGAAGGTGCGACCGATGGCCATTACCTCACCCACAGATTTCATCTGCGTGGTCAGGCGAGCGTCGGCTTTCGGGAATTTTTCGAAGGCGAAACGCGGGATCTTGGTCACAACGTAGTCGATGGACGGCTCGAAAGAAGCCGGGGTACGGCCACCGGTGATGTCGTTCTGCAGCTCATCCAGGGTGTAACCTACAGCCAGCTTGGCGGCGATCTTAGCAATCGGGAAGCCTGTCGCTTTGGAGGCCAGAGCCGAAGAGCGAGATACACGCGGGTTCATTTCGATCACGACCATACGGCCAGTGTTCGGGCAAATGCCGAACTGAACGTTGGAGCCGCCAGTTTCAACACCAATCTCACGCAGCACTGCCAAAGAGGCATTACGCATGATCTGGTATTCCTTATCGGTCAGCGTCTGTGCTGGCGCAACAGTGATGGAGTCACCGGTGTGCACACCCATCGGATCGAAGTTCTCGATGGAGCAGACGATGATGCAGTTGTCCTTTTTGTCGCGGACAACTTCCATTTCGTATTCTTTCCAACCGATCAGGGATTCGTCGATCAGCAGCTCGCTGGTTGGCGACAAGTCCAGACCGCGGGCACAGATTTCTTCGAACTCTTCACGGTTGTAGGCAATACCGCCGCCGGTGCCGCCCATGGTGAAGGACGGACGGATGATGCAGGGGAAACCCACCTGATCAAGCACGCCGTAAGCTTCTTCCATGTTGTGTGCAATACCAGAGCGCGGGCAGGCCAAGCCGATGTCCTTCATCGCTTTGTCGAAGCGCGAACGGTCTTCAGCTTTGTCGATGGTATCGGCATTGGCACCGATCATTTCTACGCCGAATTTTTCCAGCACGCCGTGCTTTTCAAGATCCAGTGCGCAGTTCAGAGCAGTCTGACCGCCCATGGTCGGCAGCAGTGCATCTGGGCGCTCTTTCTCAATGATCTTGGCAACGGTGGCCCATTTGATCGGCTCGATATACGTGGCATCAGCCATAGCCGGGTCAGTCATGATGGTGGCTGGGTTAGAGTTCACCAGAATGACGCGGTAGCCTTCTTCTTTCAGGGCTTTACATGCTTGAGCACCGGAGTAATCAAACTCGCACGCCTGGCCGATAACAATCGGGCCAGCGCCGAGGATCAGGATGCTTTTTATGTCTGTACGTTTTGGCATTTTCTCTCTCTCGAATCCTTGGGTCAGTCGGCTGGCTTAACGGCGCTTGGCCATGGCTTCGATAAAACGGTCAAACAGCGGAGCAACGTCGTGCGGGCCTGGGCTCGCCTCTGGGTGCCCCTGGAAGCTGAAGGCAACCTTGTCGGTACGTTCAATACCCTGCAGGGTGCCGTCGAACAGCGACTTGTGCGTGGCGCGCAGGTTAGCCGGCAGGCTCGGCTCATCAACAGCAAAACCGTGGTTCTGGCTGGTGATCATGACAACGCCAGTGTCCAGGTCCTGAACCGGGTGGTTGGCACCATGGTGACCGGTAGCCATTTTCACGGTTTTAGCGCCAGAGGCCAGGGCCAGCAATTGATGCCCCAGGCAAATACCGAATACCGGAACCTCGGTCTGGAGAACTTCCTGAATCGCCTTGATCGCGTAATCGCAAGGCTCAGGATCGCCTGGGCCGTTGGAGAGGAATACACCGTCCGGGTTAAGGGCCAGTACTTCACTTGCTGGGGTTTGCGCAGGAACCACGGTCAGGCGGCAACCACGAGCAACCAGCATGCGCAGGATGTTCAGCTTCACACCGTAGTCATAGGCTACGACATGGTAAGGCAACTCATTGGCTGGGATCTCTGGATGGCTGTCGCTCTCCAGATTCCATACGCTGGAACGCCATTCGTAGCGCTCTGAGCAGGTCACTTCCTTGGCCAGATCCATACCTTTAAGGCCTGGGAAGCTGCGTGCCAGCTCCAGCGCTTTTTCTTCAGTCGCATCATCACCAGCCAAAATGCAGCCGTTTTGCGAACCTTTTTCACGCAGGATGCGGGTCAGGCGGCGGGTATCGATACCGGCAATGGCGACGGTGCCATTTTCTTTCAGGTACTCATCCAGCGGCTGCTTATCACGCCAGCTGCTGGAAATCAGCGGCAGATCGCGAATAATCAGGCCAGCAGCCCAAACGCGATTAGACTCGGCGTCTTCCGGCGTTGTGCCGGTGTTACCGATGTGCGGATAAGTCAGCGTAACAATCTGCTGCGCATAGGATGGATCAGTCAGGATTTCCTGATAGCCGGTCATGGCAGTGTTAAACACCACCTCTCCAATTGTTTGGCCATCGGCTCCGATGGCCTCGCCGCGAAAAATGCTGCCATCAGCAAGGGCGAGTATGGCTGGCTTACTCAAGAAGACCTCCCGTAGATCGATGCTTGAAGCAAACGCAGATTGTAAAAAAGCGGGATGACGTCTCGACCGTCACCCCGCTTTTTTAATTCATTCATTCTGCGTAACTTTTAGTGGACACACTAAAGCGAGAAGCTTACAGGAAAGTGCCTTTTTGGTCCACCTTTGCGACGCCAAAGTCTTAGACTCAAGCGCCAAGTGCGACACAATGACTCAGTTAAGCCCCAGAACATCCTGCATGTCGTACAACCCCGCCTCACGTGACTGCAGCCAGAGTGCCGCTCGCACAGCTCCCTTGGCAAAGGTCATGCGGCTGGATGCCTTGTGGGTAATTTCGACTCGCTCACCTTCTGCAGCAAACAGTACAGTGTGATCACCGACTACATCACCTGCACGAACAGTCGCAAAACCGATAGTTTCACGTTCACGAGCCCCAGTCTGACCTTCACGACCATAGACCGCTACTTTCTGCAAATCGCGCCCTAAGGCGTTAGCAACCACTTCCCCCATACGCAAAGCCGTACCGGACGGAGCGTCTACTTTATGACGGTGATGAGCTTCGATGATCTCAATATCAACATCATCACCCAGCACACGGGCAGCAGTGTCGAGTAACTTGAGACAAAGGTTAACCCCAACACTGAAGTTTGCCGCAAACACGATAGGAATCTGCTTGCCAGCTTCTGCTAGCAACTCTTTTTCCTGCGGGGTAAAACCGGTGGTACCAATCACCATAGCCTTGCCCGCCTGACGACAGATTTCGAGGTTCTTCAAGGTCACTGATGGGTGAGTAAAATCAATCAGCACATCGAACTGATCCAGCACCGCATTCAGGTCACCGGACAGATGCACCCCCATCTTGCCCTGGGCAACCAACTCACCAACATCAGCACCAACAAGGCTGCTGTCGGCACGATCAATAGCTGCCGTCAGGCTCGCAGAGTCAGCCAATTGCACCGCTTCAATAAGGGTCTTACCCATGCGCCCGGCGGCGCCCATCACAGCAATACGTTGCATAAGATTCAATTCCAAACTGCCATGTCAGGCTGCCCTTAGCGGGCAGCCTGACATGCACGATTACAGATCGCCGAAGAAGCGCTTCACACCTTCAAACCAACCACTGGCCTTAGGCGAGTGAGAGCTGTCACCTTCTAGGGTTTTGCGGAACTCTTCAAGCAGTTCACGCTGGCGGCGATCAAGATTAACTGGGGTTTCGACCGCCACACGGCACATCAGGTCACCCGCACCACCACCACGCACAGGGGCCACGCCCTTGCCGCGCAGGCGGAACATTTTGCCAGTTTGCGTGCCTTCTGGAATTTTCAACTTAACTCGACCATCAAGTGTCGGCACTTCCAACTCACCACCCAGCGCAGCATCAGCAAAACTGATAGGCACTTCGCAATAAAGATGCTTGCCGTCACGCTGGAAGATCGCATGCTCGCGCACGTTGACTACAACGTACAAATCACCCGATGGCCCACCGTGTGCACCCGCCTCGCCCTCACCGGAAAGACGGATACGGTCGCCAGTATCAACACCTGCCGGCACTTTGACCGACAGCGTTTTGCTTTCCTCAACACGACCCTGACCATGGCAGCTGCCACACGGATCAGTGATCATCTTGCCGCTACCATGACAGCGTGGGCAGGTCTGTTGAACTGAGAAGAACCCCTGCTGCATACGCACCTGACCGATACCACCACAGGTCGTACAGGTCACGGGGGACGTACCCTTCTTGGCGCCAGAGCCATCGCAGGTCTTACAGTTGACCAGGGTTGGCACGCGAATGGTCACCGTAGTGCCACGTACAGCCTCTTCCAGATCAAGCTCTAGGGTGTAGCGCAGGTCACTGCCACGCTGCGGGCCGCCGCGCTGACCACCACGGCCGCCACCACCGAAGAAATCACTGAATACATCACCGAAAATATCGGAGAAGTTCGCCCCACCGAAACCGCCTGCGCCACCGCCACCCATGCTCGGGTCAACTCCCGCATGGCCGTATTGGTCGTAGGCCGAACGCTTGCCCGCATCGGAAAGCACTTCGTAAGCCTCGTTGGCTTCCTTGAACTTCTCTTCTGCGTCCTTATCGTCCGGGTTGCGGTCTGGGTGATATTTCATGGCCAAGCGACGGTAGGCCTTTTTCAGCTCCGCTTCGCTGGCACCGCGCTCGACACCGAGCACCTCGTAATAATCACGTTTAGCCATAAGTCCTCAACACCTCGAATTCGTCAGCCCCAGACACGCCAACGCGGGAGCAAGCCCCCGCGCGACGGTTCAAGCCGGATGCAGGCTTAGCTGCATCCGTCAGGAGCGGTATAAGCTTGCGCTTACTTGTTGTCCTTGACCTCTTCGAACTCGGCGTCGACGACGTCGTCAGCCGGATCCTTGGACTTCTCGCCTGCGTCAGCCTGCGCACCAGCCTGAGGCTGTTCGGCGTACATTTTCTGAGCCAGCGGTGCAGTCACTTCGGACAGAGCGGTCATCTTGGCTTCGATTTCAGCCTTGTCGTCGCCCTTCACAGCCGCTTCCAGCGCAGCGACTGCGCTTTCGATGGCAGCTTTCTCGTCAGCAGTTGCCTTATCACCCGCTTCAGTCACCATCTTGCGAGTCGCGTGTACCAGCTGATCACCCTGGTTACGGGCACCGGCCAGCTCTTCAAACTTGCGGTCTTCCTCGGCATTAGCCTCGGCATCACGCACCATTTGCTGGATTTCTTCCTCGGACAGACCGGAGTTGGCCTTGATCACGATGGATTGAGACTTACCAGTCGCCTTGTCTTTCGCGCTGACGTGCAGGATACCGTTGGCGTCGATGTCGAAGGTCACTTCGATCTGCGGAACACCACGCGGAGCCGGCGGAATCTCGGCCAGGTCGAATTTACCCAGGGACTTGTTGCTGCTCGCCTGCTTACGCTCACCCTGCAGCACGTGAATAGTCACAGCGCTCTGGTTGTCATCAGCGGTAGAGAACACTTGCGACTTCTTAGTCGGGATAGTGGTGTTCTTCTCGATCAGAGCAGTCATCACGCCGCCCATGGTTTCGATACCCAGGGTCAGTGGGGAAACGTCCAGCAACAGTACGTCTTTTACGTCGCCAGCCAGCACAGCGCCCTGAATCGCAGCACCCATGGCCACAGCTTCGTCCGGGTTAACGTCTTTACGCGGATCTTTGCCGAAGAAATCGCTAACAGTCTTCTGCACCAGCGGCATACGGGTCTGGCCACCGACCAGAATCACGTCATTGATTGCACTAACGTCGATACCAGCATCTTTCAGTGCAATTTTGCACGGCTCAATGGTGCGCTGAACCAGGTCTTCAACCAGAGATTCCAGCTTGGCGCGCGAAATCTTCACGCTCAGGTGCTTAGGACCGGTGGCATCTGCAGTGATATACGGCAGGTTCACGTCAGTCTGCTGGCTAGAAGACAGTTCGATCTTGGCCTTTTCAGCAGCTTCTTTCAGACGCTGCATCGCCAGCGGATCACCCTTCAGGTTCATGCCGGTTTCTTTGTTGAATTCGTCAACGAGGTAGTCGATCAGACGAATATCAAAGTCCTCACCACCCAAGAAGGTGTCGCCGTTGGTGGCCAGCACTTCAAACTGATGCTCACCGTCTACTTCAGCGATTTCGATCACGGACACGTCGAAGGTACCGCCACCCAAGTCATAAACGATGACAGTGTGGTCGCCCTTAGCCTTGTCCATACCGTAAGCCAGAGCAGCAGCAGTCGGCTCGTTGATGATGCGCTTAACGTCCAGCCCGGCAATACGGCCGGCGTCTTTAGTAGCCTGACGCTGACTGTCGTTGAAGTACGCTGGAACGGTGATTACCGCCTCAGTTACAGCCTCACCGAGGTAATCCTCAGCGGTTTTCTTCATTTTCTTCAGGACTTCGGCGCTGATCTGCGGCGGAGCCATTTTCTGGCCATTAACTTCAACCCAAGCGTCGCCGTTGTCGGCCTTGGCGATTTTGTAAGGAACCAGACTGATATCTTTCTGCACGACGTCTTCGTCAAAACGACGACCGATCAGACGCTTAACTGCGTACAGAGTGTTATGCGGGTTGGTGACAGCCTGACGCTTAGCCGATTGGCCCACCAGAATTTCACCGTCATTGGCATACGCAATGATCGAAGGGGTAGTACGCGCACCTTCGGCGTTCTCAATAACTTTTACCGAACCGTTTTCCAAAATGGAGACGCAAGAGTTGGTGGTCCCCAAGTCAATACCGATAATTTTACCCATGTTCACTCTCCCGAAATTTTGAAGATTTCGCCGCTGTAAGCTTCAGCCGCGATAGCACTAAAACGCTTGACTGCTTAATGGGGGCAGTCGGAAAAAATTCAAGCCTGCTCGTCAATCGAAGGCACAGGAGCTGCAGGTGCCTTGCTCACCACAACCATTGCTGGGCGCAGCAGACGGCCATTCAACAACCAGCCTTTCTGGAACACCTTGAGCACACTGTTAGGCTCTACATGGGTGCTCTCTTCCATGGCCATTGCTTGGTGGTGCTCCGGATTGAACGGCGCCCCGTGCGGATCAACCTGCTCGAGGTTGAAACGCTTGAGGGTGTCGAGGAACAACTTCAGTGTCAGCTCCATGCCCTCACGAACCGCCTTGATCGACTCATCATCAGGACGGGAAAGCTCCAGCCCGCGCTCGAGACTGTCCACGACAGGCAGCAAGTCATTGGCAAATTTTTCCAGCGCGAACTTGTGCGCCTTTTCGACATCCTGCTCGGCGCGACGACGTACGTTCTGCAAGTCGGCAGCCATGCGCAGCGACTGATCCTGCGCAGCAGCCAGTTGCTCTTCCAGCGTTTGCACGCGGGCAACCAGATCATCTCCTGAAGTTTCTTGTGCAGTATCGAGTTGCTCTTCAGGGTTCTGCGTATCCAGGGTCTGTTCGTCAGCCATGCCTATCTCCTCTTAACGTTCGATGTGAGTCATGCCCACTTGCTTACACCCTATATGGGAACGTTTTTTCCGATTTCAAGGTCGCGCAATGGATTGTCTTTCACCCAAAAAGCACTGTATAAATAACCAGACAACAATTTGGAGGCCTTGTCATGCTGGTCCACCTGTCAGTTCACAACTATGCCATCGTGGAACACCTTGACCTTGAGCTGGACGCCGGCATGAGCGTGATCAGCGGTGAAACCGGTGCGGGCAAGTCGATCATGCTCGACGCCCTCGGACTAACGCTAGGCGACCGAGCTGACAGCGGAGTAGTTCGCCCCGGCGCAGACAAGGCCGACATTCTAGCCAGCTTCGACCTGAGCGATATTCCTGAAGCCCGCGCATGGCTTGCCGAGCGCGATCTTGAAACAGATGGTCCGTGCATTTTGCGCCGCGTCATCACCAGCGAAGGTCGCTCTCGCGGCTACATCAATGGCAGTCCATGCCCTCAAGGAGACCTAAAGGCCCTCGGTGAACTGATCATTGACATCCACAGCCAACATGAACACCAATCACTCCTTAAAAGTGAAACCCACCGGCGTCTGCTGGATGAGTTTGCTGGCAGCCAAGAGCTTGCCCGCCAAGTACAGCTTGCCGCTCAACGCTGGAAACAGACGCGCCACGAGCTGGAGCGACTCTCCAACCAGAGCGATGAACAACGCGCTAGACATCAGCTACTGAGCTATCAACTTGAAGAGCTGGAAAACCTTGCCCTAGGCGAAGATGAACTCGAACAACTGGAGCAGGAACACAAAAACCTGACCAATGCCGAGAGCCTGCTCAGCGCCTGTCGTTTGGTCATCGAGCTGTGTAGCGAAAGTGACTCCGGCAATGTGCTATCCGCACTGACCAGCGGCCTGAATCGCCTGAGCGCATTTCAAGGACAACCTGGAGCTTTAAATGAAGCGATCAACTTGCTGGCCAGCGCACAAATTCAGGTTGAAGAAGCAGTTGGAGAACTGAATCGCTTCCTTGACCACTTTGATGCAGACCCTCAGCGCCTGCAATACCTTGAAGAGCGGCTAGACACCATCTACACCCTCGCTCGCAAGCACCGAATTCAAGCGGCCGACTTGGGCAGCCTGCAACAGCAGCTCTTTGAAGAACTGGAAAACCTCAACGCTGACGACCAAGCCCTCGAGCGACTTGCCGAAGAACAGCACGCATATGCGCGCCACTACCAGGACAAAGCCGCCGAGCTGAGTGCCATTCGTAATGATGCTGCCCAGCGACTGGGAAGTGCTGTGGAAAGTGAGATGCAGAGCCTGGGGATGCCGGGCGGTCGTTTCAACGTCAAACTTACCCCTAACAGCAGTGATGAGCCGCATCCGAATGGCCTGGAACAAATCGAGTTCCTGGTCAGTGCTAACCCAGGTCAGCCCCTGAAGGCTTTGGGCAAAGTAGCTTCAGGAGGCGAGCTTTCGCGGATCAGCTTGGCGATTCAGGTCATTACCGCACAAACCTCACGCGTGCCGACACTGGTATTTGATGAGGTCGATGTGGGTATTGGAGGCCCAACTGCAGAAGTCGTCGGGCAATTGCTGCGCCGCCTTGGGGAACGTGGCCAGGTGCTTACAGTAACGCACCTGCCACAGGTCGCTGCGCAAGGCCACCAACACCTGTTCGTGCACAAGGTTCGCGAGAACAACGCAACCCGCACAGCGGTCAGCAAACTCAGCCCGGCACAACGAGTAGAAGAGATAGCCCGCATGCTCGGCGGCGTAGACCTCACCGAAGAATCTCTCGCCCACGCCCGGCAAATGGTCAGCCGCGCTCAGGGTTGAAACAATAAAGGCGACCTTAGGTCGCCTTTATTTCAGATCAGATACAGCCCAACGTTTGGGCTCAGATCTTCTTACGCACGTAAAGCACCAGATTGTGGTCAACCAGCTCAAAACCGTGCTCACGAACGATTTCGCGCTGACGGCGCTCGATTTCCGAGTCGATGAACTCGATCACTTCGCCCGTCTCCACGCAGACCATGTGGTCGTGGTGCTCACCGTCTGCCAGCTCGAATACAGCGTGACCGCCATCAAAATTGTGACGCACGACTAACCCAGCAGCCTCAAACTGCGTGAGAACGCGGTAGACAGTCGCCAAGCCGACATCATCACCCGCCTCCATCAGAGACTTGTAAACGTCTTCAGCGCTCATATGGCGCTGGCCCGCAGAATCCAGCATTTGCAGGATTTTAACGCGTGGCAAGGTGACCTTCAGGCCCGCCTTGCGTAATTCATTATTTTCAACCATGGTTTGCTTTCTCAAAGGAAGCGTCTTCGCAGCTTCCTTTATTGCGGGTATGATCCGGTAATTCGTTGCCCAGACAAGATAGTGGAAGTCACCCTCCGATGCAAAAAGCCAAGCTCCTGCTGACCAGCCTCTCCCTTACGGGGCTCTTCGCACTCGCCGGTTGTTCATTCCCCGGGGTTTATAAAATCGACATCCAACAGGGTAATGTCGTCACTCAGGATATGATAGACCAGTTGCGTCCAGGAATGACCCGAAAACAAGTACGGTTTATCATGGGCAACCCGCTGATCACCGATACATTCCACAGCAACCGCTGGGATTATCTGTACAGCATCCAGCCTGGTGGCGGTCAACGCTTGCAGGAGCGGGTCACCCTGAACTTCAATAATGACGACCAACTGATTGGTCTCAACGGCGATTTCATGCCGGGTGTCAGCCGCGACCAAGCGATCTTGGGTGAAAGTAGCGATGTCACCACTCCGACTACTGCCGCACCGCAACAAACGGAAGAAAAACCGGCGCCCGGTTCACTGCTTGAGCAGATCCAGGGCGAAGTTGACGATGTTCAAGTTGTGCCAGTGCCGACACCAGAACCTCTGGATCCGTCGCCGCAGTAATCTCTATCGCAAAAAAGCCCGGTCATTACCGGGCTTTTTTGTATCAGTCGAAATCATTCAGCACTTTCGGCTTTGGCCTGCGCAGCTTTTGCAGCCCGCTGTTTGCGAACCTCTTTAGGATCGGCGATAAGAGGGCGATAAATTTCGACCCGTTCTCCCTCTTCCAGCACTCGCTCGTCGGCCTTGGTGACCGCCTTACCAAAAATCCCCAACGGACTGTTCAACAAATCAAGGTCAGGGAAATGGCTGTCCATTCCAGACATCAGCGCGGCCTGACGAACAGTCGTACCGTAAGGTACATTCAGGCTTAAAAGCTTTTGTTTATCAGCCAAGGCATAGACGACCTCGACCACGATGGTGCGCTTATCCATAGAGTTCCTTGGCGCGCTGGCAAAAAGCATCCACCATGGTATTGGCGGCCTGATTGAATAACGGCCCAAGCGTTGCACGCACCAACGACCCAGCGTAGTCGAATTGCAGGTCGAGGCTGATTTTGCAGGCTTTGTCGCCTAACGCCTTGAATTCCCAGCGACCGTTCAGCTGAGTAAAAGGCCCTTCAGCCAAATTCAACTCAATCGACTTACCCGGCTCAAGGGTATTTGAAGTCACAAAACGCTGGCTTAACCCGCCCTTCGCCACTTCAAGACTGGCGCGCATATGAGTCTCGGAGACCTCGATGACTTCACTGGCGGAACACCAGGGCAAGAACTCCGGATACTTGGCCACATCATTAACAAGATCGAACAGCGCCTGAGCCGGATACGGCAATAGCGCAGAACGCTGAATATGGGTACTCATAACTCGACCATTCAATGAACCAATGCGGCCCGACCACTCGCGGCACCGCTGAAAACAGCCCGGGATAGCCCAGACCACAATAATACTATGCTGGTGACTCTAGCAGGCATTCGCCTTTCCGGAAGGGAGGCGCTTAGCTGCATCCCACAGCACGCGCAATAATACCGGGCTGTGCCGCCTATAACCATTTCCATCTGGAAGACGGATCAGCGAGTAGGTACTAGACACATAGCGCAGTCGCTTCAGAGCCCCTATAATGCGCGCCCTATGGCTAAACAAAAGAAACATCCGCAAGGCACCATCGCGCTGAACAAAAAGGCGCTGCATGACTATTTCGTCGAATCTAAGTTTGAGGCGGGCTTGGTCCTGTCTGGCTGGGAAGTGAAAAGTCTGCGCGCTGGCAAGGCTCAACTGGTCGACAGCTACGTATTGCTTAAAGACGACGAAGCCTGGCTGATGGGTTGCCATATTACCCCCCTGAAAACCGCCAGCACTCATGTGATTGCCGACCCGACTCGCACGCGCAAGCTTCTGCTCAATAAGCGCGAGCTAGACAAACTGTTTGGTGCCGTCCAGCAAAAAGGCTACACATGCGTTGCGCTGTCGCTGTACTGGAAAGCCCACCTGATCAAGTGCGAAATCGCACTGGCTAAAGGTAAGAAAGACTTCGACAAACGCCACACCATGAAAGAGCGTGATGCCGATCGTGAAGTCCAACGTGCCATGCGCACGAAAGGCAAAGGCGAATAATTCGCCTACTGAAAGCCCCGCTGACGCGGGGCTTTTGCATTGTGCACCCTACCCTAGTTGGGTGAATGCCAGTTTTATACCTAGCCCAACCAGCACCGCCCCCATCAACCGATCAAACCAGTGCCCCATGCGAGCAAAGCCGGAGCGCACTCGCTCATGGCTGAAGACTTGTGCAATCAGGGTAAACCAAAGCGCAGTTGCTAAAACCAAATACAGACCGTAGCTAGCCTGCATATGCAACGGGGTGTGGGGATCAATTACCACGGTAAAGAGTGACAAGAAGAACAACGTCACTTTGGGGTTCAACCCATTGGTTACAAACCCAGAGACGAATGCTGCACGCGGCGAACGCTCGCCTTCCTCTGCATACAGACGCTCAGCGTCCCCCGCCGCAGGCTTGGCCTGAAGCGCACGGATACCGATATACAGCAAATAAGCGGCTGCGAGCCATTTCAAGGCATTGAACAGAACGACCGACTGCGAAACGATCAGGCCGATCCCCAGCAACGAATACAGCACATGGATGGAAATTCCACAGCCGACCCCCCACGCACAATACCTCCCAGCCTTACGACCGTGGGTAACGCTCTCTTTCACTACCACAGCAAAGTCCGGCCCCGGACTTGCAACTGCCAGCAGATGAATCAGCGCCACGGTAAAAAATTCTGCCCAGTACATGCGCCCCTCGCATTACGACCGTTTCTGATAGTCTCAACACAATAGCTCACGCTCAAACACGCAGGATAGAGGCAGCTGATGACCCATAGCATAAAAGCGGTATTTCTTGATCACCACTCTCTTGATCTCGGCGACCTTGATTTCAGCAGCTTGGAATCCTGCTTTAGCGAACTAGTCCTGTACCCACAGAGCAGCCCTGAACAGATCGTTGAGCGATTGCAGGGCGCACAGGTTGCGATCAGCAACAAAGTGCAGCTAAGTGCCGAACACTTCGCTGCGTGTCCGGAATTGAAACTAATCCTTGTTTCAGCCACAGGCACCAACACCATAGACTTGGCTGCTGCTCGCAGCCATGGCATTACGGTGTGTAACTGCCAAGGCTACGGCACACCATCGGTAGCACAACATACATTGATGCTACTTCTGACACTGGCCACCAGCTTACCGGACTATCAGAAGGCTATCCGCGCCGGACGCTGGCAACAAGCTACACAGTTTTGCCTGCTGGACTATCCAATTATGGAACTCAGTGGAAAAAAACTGGGCCTGCTAGGCCATGGTGAGCTCGGCGCCGCTGTAGCCAAGCTGGCTGAAGCCTTTGGTATGACGGTATTACTGGGGCAACTCCCAGGCCGCCCAGCCCGCCCGGACCGCGTCCCTCTTAACGAGCTGCTGCAACAGGTCGATGCTCTGACCCTGCATTGCCCGCTAAACGATGATACCCGGGACATGATCGGCGCAGCCGAGTTAAGCCAGATGAAACCCGGTGCATTGATCGTCAACACCGCACGTGGGGGGCTAATCAATGAACAAGCCCTGGCTGACGCCTTGCGCAGTGGCCACCTCGGCGGTGCAGCCACAGATGTACTGACTCAGGAACCGCCACGCAATGGCAACCCGCTACTGGCTGATGATATTCCACGCCTGATCGTCACTCCACACAGTGCCTGGGGCAGTCGCGAGGCTCGCCAGCGTATTGTCGAGCAGCTCAGCCAAAACGCACAGGCCTATTTCAGCGGCGCAGCCATCCGCGTAGTCAGTTAAGCTACGCGACTTTTTCCAAGGAGCGCTTATGGACCCGCGAAGCGAAGTATTGTTGCGCCAGGCCGATTTGTTCGGAGGCCCGCTGTTATTAGCCGGCCTGCCTGCCGACGACCTGCTCAGCCACCTGCCTGAAGCTGAGGGCTGGAGCTGGCATGCAGGCGACGCTGCGCAACTCAATACACGCTTCCCCGGTCGCACTCACTTCGGTACAGCACCCGCCAGCAGCGGTTTTCAGGCTGCGGTCGTGTTCCTACCAAAATCTCGCGAATTGACCGAATACCTGCTCAACACCCTCGCATCTGAGCTAAACGGGCTGAATCTGTTTCTGGTCGGAGAAAAGCGCGCCGGTGTCGAGCGTGCCGCCAAACAATTGGCCGCGTTTGGTCAGGCCCGCAAGCTGGATAGTGCCCGGCACTGCCAACTCTGGCACGTAAAGGTCGAAAACGCTCCTACTCGGCCCGAACTGCACGACCTGGCCCAGCACTACGAGCTGGAGCTGAGCGATGGCCCGCTGAAGGTCCTCACCCTGCCGGGGGTATTCAGCCATGGCCGCCTGGACGTTGGTAGTGCCCTGCTACTCGAACATCTGGATGGCTTGCCGGACGGGCATATTCTTGACTTTGGCTGTGGCGCCGGGGTCCTCGGCGCCAGCCTCAAACGGCGCTACCCATCATCCCGCATTACCCTGCTAGACGTGGATGCCTTTGCTGTTGAGAGCAGCCGCCTAACCCTTGCAGCCAACGGCTTACAGGCTGATGTTATTGCCGGTGACGGCATTGATGCTGCTCCGCACAATCTCACCACCATCCTCAGCAACCCACCGTTCCATCAAGGTGTGCACACCCATTATCACGCCACGGAACATTTGCTGCGTCAGGCCAAGGTGCACCTGACAGCCAAAGGCGAGCTGCGTCTGGTCGCCAACAGTTTCCTAAAATATCCGCCACTGATTGAACAGCACCTAGGCCCGTGCCAGACACTGGCCGAGAAAAACGGCTTCCGCATCTATCGTGCCCATAAATAGTTCAGGCTTGCCCTTATTGGATTGCATAGGCAAAATGCGCCCTGTCCTAGGGGAGTAGTCTCCCGCGAGCCCCACGCTCGCCCGGTTCGCGTCAACATACTTGCTCCGCAGAGCATGGCGCGAACGACCCGAAGCCCACGCAGTTGGGCCTGTGGTTTGACAAGACCTATGACACGCACAACCTTACCCGGGGTGGGGAGGCTGTACGTGTCATAGCCGTGTCTACCCGCCCCCTAAGGAAGCCTGATGCTTGAATCCCTGCTCGTACCTACTGGTATTGTCGCCTTGGCTGAAATTGGCGATAAAACCCAACTGCTCGCACTATTGCTTGCCGCCCGTTTTCGCAAACCTTGGCCCATCATCTTCGGCATCATTGTTGCCACCTTGGCGAATCACTTTGCCGCAGGTGCTGTTGGTAATTGGGTCGCCAGTTTCTTCTCTGCAGCGACACTGAGCTGGATTCTGGCCGCGAGCTTTGTCGCCGTTGCTTTATGGACCTTGGTGCCGGACAAGCTGGATGATGATGAAAGCTCGAGCCTGAAACGCTATGGCCCATTCCTCACCACGCTGATTGCTTTCTTCCTGGCTGAAATGGGTGACAAGACCCAAGTAGCGACGGTGATGCTTGCCGCACAGTACCCATCATTTGTGATGGTCGTGATCGGGACAACATTGGGTATGTTGATTGCCAACGTGCCAGTGGTGCTGGCTGGTAACTTTGCCGCTGACCGTTTGCCGCTGACGCTGATCCGTCGTCTCGCGGCCACAGCGTTTGCCCTTCTGGCAATTTATGCTGCGTACCAAGCCATGAAGCTCAGCGGCATCATATAACAGGCTCCTAAGTGCATTAAAAAAGCCCCGTTACCGGGGCTTTTTTACTTAGCCGTTGTTTTTTGCTTGTTCGTACAGCGGCATCACCTTAGGGATTGCCTGCTGCAGTGCTGAAATACGACTGGATGACGACGGGTGCGTGCTCATGAACTCTGGCGGCGCCCCCTCATTGGCTGTGGACATCTTCTGCCACAAGCTGATGGCAGCGTTCGGGTTGTAACCAGCACGTGCGGCAAGCTCAAGGCCGATCAGGTCCGCCTCATTTTCATTGCTACGACTATTGGGCAAGGTCATACCGTACTGCACGGCAGCATCGGCTAGAGCCATGCTATCAGCCCCCAGACCCAGCAAGGCGCCTGCGCCCTTTTTACCCAGCTCAATGCCATAGGCCTTGGACATAGCCTCACGTCCATGTTCACGTAAGGCGTGGGCAATCTCATGCCCCATGACTGCGGCGATTTCGTCATCGCTGAGGTTCAGCTTTTCGATGATGCCGCTGTAGAAAATAATTTTTCCGCCGGGGCCACAATTAGCGTTCAGCTCATCGCTTTTGATTAAGTTGACCTCCCAAGCCCACTGCGCAGCGTCTTGCCGGAAGTTAGGCGCCTGTTTAATCAGACGATCAGCAATGGTCCGCAATCGCTTGGCATTCGCACTGGTGTTATCAAGAACACCCTTACCAGATGCTTCATTTAGGGTTTGCTGATACGACTGTGCATACATCTGATCAACTTCAGCAGATGACAGCATGCTGAACATGTACTGCTTACGCTCCACGCCAACTGCACCGCCGCTGGTGGTATTCACCGCCTGGCAACCCGCCAGCAAAGCTGCCGTTGCTACGCAGCCCACAATACCCGCCTTAAACATCAACCGACCTCCTTGAATGGCAAGCCCCTATGCTAAGTCGCCGTCATATGTGGGGCAACCGACACACAAATGATGTCAACGCGCTATCAATCAGCAAAATTTACAGCTAAAACTGTCCGGCGTGATCGAGTTGACATTCCATCTAAGGTTTTCCCCAGAACAGCCGAAACAACTCTCAGGCTAACTCCGGGTTTGGAGCCATCATGAAATTCAGATCTATTCAGTTTTCTGTCGTTTTACTTGCTGGAGCCAGCGTACTGGCAGTAGTGGTAGCTCTGGTCTTATACGCGCTCTTTGCAAGTAACCGCACCCAAAACCTCGTTGAACAGCGAACGCAAACTCTGCTTGAACACGTGCTGGAACAACGCCTCTCGGCCTTGGTCCTAGCCCAGGCCAATAACATCCAGCGCGAGCTGGAGATGCCGCTGCAAATAACGGCTGACTTGGCAAGGGTGAGCGCCATGCTCGGTGAAACCGATGCCAATGGCTCAGCACTGATAAACGTTAGCCGGGAAGAACTGGCCAACCTGCTACACAAAACCACAGAACAGAACCCGAAAATCCTAGGCTCATATTTCGGCTGGGAGCCCAATGCCTTTGATGGCAGCGATGATCTCTATGCCGGTGAGAAGGGTAACGGCTATGACGGCACGGGCCGCTTCCTCCCTTGGTGGTATCGCAATGCGGATGGCTCACTGGGTATAGATGCCATCAGCATGATGGAAAGTGACAAACTGCTGCCAACTGGAGTGCGCGAGGGCGAGTACTACCTGTGCCCCAAAGAGCAAAAACGCCAGTGCGCGATTGATCCAGCGCCCTATGAGGTAGGTGGCAAAACAACAATGCTTGCGTCTTTCACCTCCCCGATTTTGGTGAAGGGCCAATTCATGGGCATTGCCGGTGCTGATTTGGCTCTGGACTTCATTCAGGACTTACTCGTCCAGGCCGATAACCAGCTGTATGACGGCGCTGGAGAAATGGCACTGATCGCCAATAACGGCCGACTAGTCGCCGCCACCCAACACCCTGACAAATTAGGTGAGCCTGCCAGCTTGCTGCTAGATGAGCAGGAAACCCGGGACATCGCCAAGCTCGAATCCAACAAACTGCTGTATTCCGTCGACACGACCAGTGATGCCAATAACCACCATATTGAGCTGTATTACAACTTCACAGTAGGGCAAACATCTACCCGCTGGACGCTCATGCTGATCCTCCCGATGAAAACGGTCATGGCTGACTTGCATGCCCTCCAGAAGGACCTAGCAACGCAGCGTGACACGGATGCCATGGGCATGACTTTGGTCGGCCTTCTGATTGCTGGGCTTGGCCTGGTTGTCATTTGGTTTGTAGGCCACGGCATTGCCCGCCCGCTGCGGCAAATGGTCGGCATGCTGGATGATATTGCCAAGGGCGATGGAGATCTGACTGTCCGCCTGAAGGTTGATCGCGAAGATGAACTGGGCCAGATTGCCCAAGGCTTCAATGCTTTCCTCAGTAAACTGCAGACCATGATTGCTCAAGTGGTAGGTTCTGTTCAGAAAGTCAGTGACTCTTCCGAGCACACTGCTGACATTGCCATTCGCACCAATCAGGGAATGCAGAAGCAGCTGGCGGAGATTGAGCTGGTTGCCACCGCCGTTCATGAAATGACAGCGACCGCGCAAGATGTAGCACGCAATGCCACATTTGCAGCCGAATCAGCCAATCACGCCGACCTTGCTGCCAATCAAGGTAAGCAAACAGTGCAAGAAACTGCGACCGCTATTGGCGCCCTGGCCGAAGAGATTGGTCGCGCCGTTACCGTGGTGCAAACGCTGGCCAAAGACAGTGAAAACATCAACGCGATCCTTGTGGCCATTCGTGGTATCGCCGAGCAGACTAACCTGCTGGCGCTCAACGCGGCGATTGAAGCGGCACGAGCCGGCGAACAGGGTCGCGGCTTTGCTGTAGTGGCAGATGAAGTGCGAAACCTTGCACAGAAAACCCAGCAAGCCACTGAAGAAATTCAGGTCATGATCCAGCAGTTGCAGAACGGTACCCGCGAAGTTGTACGGGTGATGGAGCAGAGCCAGGCCAAAACCAACGACAGCGTTGAACATGCCAACGAGGCTGCCAACTCTCTGGAAACCATCACCCAGGCGGTCTCAGTGATCAACGATATGAACACCCAGATCGCCAGTGCTGCCGAAGAGCAGAGCGCGGTGGCTGAAGACATCAACCGCAACGTTAACAACATTGGTCAGGTAGCAAATGAAGTGGCCAGCGGAGCTGATGAGGCCAGCCAAGCCAGCGCCGAGCTGACACGACTAGCGGAGCAACAACGCCGCCTGATCAATCAGTTCAAGGTCTGATCGCGGTTATAAACTCAAAGGCCCGGCACTTAACAGACTGCCGGCCCTTTGCATATGCGCCACATTTTATGCTGGTGTTAGGCATTCAGGCCCATTGAGTTTGGGATCATTCACCAGCGTAGCCAGTACCCGCTCACGCATAATTGGCTGTGGTGCATCCAGCAAAGCCTGCAACTCTTCAGGTGTCGCATCATCCGCTAGCCACCGAGCCTGCGCGGCCTCATCCATGATCACAGGACGACGCAAACTCGCCGCCGGTAGCGTGATCATCGCGCAACTGAGATAAACGTGGCCTTCGACCGGGTAGGCCTCCCAAAGCGCTGCAAAATACAGCAGCGAGCTTTCAGCCGTAATCCAGTAAGGGCGCTTACGTGCAGACCCACGCCACTCATAGAAACCATTAGCGGCTATCAAGCCACGACGCTGGCGGAATGCATCACGAAACATCGGCTGGCTGGCCAACGTCTCACTCCTGGCATGGGCAGGTGTACGGGTCATATCTGTTAACCAAGGAGGCGTCAGCCCCCAACGTGCCCGCGCCAATTGCCTTTGCCCGTCCACATTACGCAGCAACAAAACCTGATGGTGCGGGGAAATATTCCAGTGAGGTGCTTGATCTGCCGGAAAACCAGGCAAGGCTGCAAATGCCTGTGTCCAGCGAAATAGCGCAAATCGTCCACTCATGGAATAACTCGGAGCACTCGGAAAATTGGAGCGATGATCAACACAATAACGAGCCTGGCACGTTCAAGGGTTCGTCATCTGGTATAGGTTGCGCCGCATTGTAACCAGCAATCAGCGTCTGCGCCCGGTCGACATCAGCATCGTCCACCATAAGCCTTAACAAACCACTGACCGGCAGCTCGCCAACAGCACCGAGTAAGTGCTGCCCAGCCAGATAGGCATCAATACCCTCACTGGCCAGCATTGACCTCAACAATTCACCTTCCATCATGTCCCGCGGTTCGTAGACGCTTTGCATGTCCCCCTCCTACGACTCATCAGGCCCATGAATCATCTTGGCTACGCATGTAGCCAAAGATTCCCATCATCCAACACCTGTTTAACAGCCAAGATAAAAGTTACGCGTATAATGGGACCATCGGGTTCTGTCCTTGGTTTAATGCGCATGCCAGCTCCACGCAGCTGCCGTCTCCAGACAGTGCCGCTTTACAGTCACCCACAACAAGAGATGATGATGGGCGAATTTGATGCCATCCGACCTTATGCCGATGCAGAGGTACCTGCTGTACTCGCACGTCTTTTGTCAGACGATGCATTTTTAAACATTCTGACCCAGTTTCGTTTCCCGCGCCTGGCAAGCTCTCTGGGCTGGCTGCTCAAGCCACTGATTGCTTACCGTTTGCGCGCCAAGTTCCGTGACGTACACAGCGTCGCGGATTTGCAGGTGCATGTTGAAGGTTACGTTGACCGCACGATTGAGCGCGCCACAGATGGTGTGACCTATACCGGCATTGAGCACCTGCAAAAGGGCAAGGCGTATCTGTTCCTTGCTAACCATCGCGATATTGTCATGGATCCGGCTTTCGTTAATTACGCCGTCTACCATGCTGGCTTAGAGACACCCCGCATTGCCATCGGTGATAACCTGCTGCAAAAGCCTTTTGTCAGCGACCTGATGCGCCTGAATAAAAGCTTTATCGTCCACCGTTCCCTCACTGGGCGACGTGAAAAGCTCGCGGCGTATCAACTGCTTTCAGCCTATATCAATCACTCGATACTCAACGACGGCCAGTCGATCTGGATTGCTCAGGCTGAAGGACGCGCAAAAGACGGCGACGACCGCACCGACTCTGCGATCCTTAAGATGTTCCACATGAGCCGTAAGGATGAGCCGTTTGCAGAGGTGATCGACAGCCTTAGGCTGATCCCGGTGTCCATCAGTTACGAATATGATCCTTGCGATCTGGCCAAGGCCCGCGAACTCTATATCCGCGCCACAACCGGCAGTTATACCAAGGCCCAGGGCGAAGACGACTTGAGCATCGCCCAAGGCATTACCGGCTATAAAGGACGCGTTCACATCCATTTCAACGAGCAGGCCCGTCATAACCTTGAGGACAGCAAATTGCTCGCCACTGAGGTGGACCGTGAGATTCTGACGGGTTATCGGCTGTTCCCGGTGCACTACCTGGCGTACGCCATGTGGGCAGAACGGGACCCTGCACTCAATGTCCCGGCGGCCAGCGAGCTGTTCCCAGCGCAAGAGTTGGAAAAAGCCGAAGCCGAATGGAAACGGCGCCTGGACAGCTGCCCGGCAGAACAACAGCCTTACCTTGTTCTGCAATACGCGACACCGGTGCGTAATCAGTATCGGATCAAGGCAGGCCTAGCTCTTTAAGCCCCGCCTTATTCGCTCATAAAAAACGGCAGCTCTAAAGGCTGCCGTTTTTGTTTGCCTGCCAGTAAGGGCTGACTGGCCAAATCCACACGCTTTACACCTACAACGAAGTGCTGACCCATGAAAGCATCAGGGCGAGCATCAGCGTGGCGAAGGCAAAACAATAAAAGAAGCGATTCAGGCGCTGCGTGGGGTCATCACCCGACCAAGCCTGCAACGTAACCTGCTCAGCCAGACCAGCACGCTGTACACGTGCACGTGTTGCAATCGCCAACCAAGAACCTGCAAGTGCAAAAAATAATGCCAGACCATTGAGCCATTGGGCCGCATACCCTTGGATCATAACCCACAGAACTTGCAACGACATAGACAACCTCAGGTAATGCAAGCCACCAGCCCGGAACGGCCAGCGCGTTAAAAAAGCGGGCATCTTACAGAGCCAGCACTGCTACATCAGAAATTTCCGACGAGTCGCGAGGACCACAGTCACAGGACTTTGTATGCCTCA